>NZ_LMLA01000001.1 GCF_001421765.1 Sphingomonas sp. Leaf32
GGCCTCCTTCAGGATGCCGATGATCTGCTCTTCCGAAAACTGCTTCCGCTTCATCTGTCCGTCCCTTTCCGGGGTCGGACTCTAGCTCCAACTGGAGGAAAAAACGGGGGTCACGTCACGCTGGACATGTCGGACTGGCATACGTGCGACACGACGCACTGCCGTGCTGGCTGGGTCGTCGCGCTGGCTGGCGAAGAAGGCAAGGCGCTGGAAGATCGCATCGGCACGCCCGCCGCAGCATCGCTGATCTACCTTGCCAGCGACCCACAGATCGGCCGCTTTCCCGACTTCTACTGCGGTAATGATGCAGCGCTGGAAGATATGCGCGCCGCCGCTGATGCCGAAGCCGCTCGCTCGGGAGCCGTCGCATGACCCCGGCGGATGGCGGGGCGGCGTTTCCGAGCGTGTGCCTTGATGATCCCGGCCACCCAGCCAGTATGCCCGGCATGTCGCTGAGGGACTGGTTCGCGGGGCAGGCGCTGACTGGGATCGTTTGCGACCCCAAGATTGCAACGGAGACCAATGCGCGGTTCATCCCGGAACTGGCTTACGCATTAGCCGACGCCATGCTGCGGGAGCGCGCGAAGTGAACGGGCGCACGACAGCCGCGCAACAGCGCAAGTGCGATGCGTTCAATGCCCGGATGCTACCTGCTGGATCGGGTCCAGCCATGAGCATCCACATCCGCATCAAAGCCGCCAACGACCGGCTGACCTACGAGGCTGCCGCACTGATCGTCGCAGCCGAGCGTGGCCCGCGTCCGATCGTCCGGGTGCCGGTCAGCCATAGCTACAGCGGCCTGTCGAACGAGGCGCGCTATTTGGAAGCGACCCGCATGTTCGACGGCATCACCGCCCGCGAGGAATGGGACCGCGCTGTCACAGCCGTCCTTGCCCGCCCCCTCACCGACCGCACGACGGAGGAATGAGATATGTCCGCTAAGCACCCGATCGTTCTGCTTTCCGATGCCGTCAAGGCTGACGAAGATTACGCATGGGCGGTGTTCTGCAACATCGCGATGCCGATTAAGGACTCCTACGCACCTGCTTTTGGTGCGGCATCGGTCATGGGTTGGATGACTGATGCCATGCAGCACAAGGTCGCAAACGAAGCCGCCGCACATTTGATGCAGCACTTGTTCCATTACGATATGACTGCGCATCCCCTGTACGAATACGGCAAAGGCGACGCGCAACTGTACGCCGAATTTCGCATTGCCATGGACGAGCAGGAAGACGCCGCCATCGCCAAAGCGACCGGAGCCGCAGCATGATATCCGAAAGCACGAACCGGGCGGGGATGACGTTCATCGACGGCGCGCCGCTGATGATCCCGACCCTGCGCCGCTACTGGCAGGATCCGCGCCCGTTCCAAGCCGAACGCGCCGTCCGCCAAGCCGAAATGAACGACCGCCTGGCCCAGCGTGACGCGCATTGCCGCGAGCGCATCTGGGCGATGATCGAACGGGAGAATGGGCATGGGTAAGTTCCGTAAAAAGCCGGTCGTTATCGACGCAATTCAGCTTCCGCCCGCAAGTTCGCCGGATGGTTACGGTGCAACGATCGGTGCGCTGTTCGACTTCATGGCTGGCTCCGAGTGGGAGGCGTCCAACGACGGTGTTCGCATTACCACGCTGGAAGGTGTGATGCTGGCTCAGCCCGGTGACTGGATCATCAAGGGCGTGGCGGGCGAGTTCTACCCCTGCAAGCCGGACATCTTCGCTGCGACCTATGACGAGTTGCCCGCATGACCGCGCCCGTACCGCAGGTGCTAAGCGAGGCGGCTGATAGCACGCTGTGGTGTCTGCATGTGCTGGGCATGGACGATGTGTATCCGGCACCGGATCGCGCCACCGCCCAGCTATGGGCGACGCAACACACGGTGTTCTGGCACTTCCAACGCCAGCAGCCCCGCCCACTCGACCCCGTTCTGTCGTGGGTTGTCGCGGAATGGCCGCACGATCCTGTGTCGCATGCCGCCGGACTACAACAGTCAATCGCTGACAATACGTTCCCCGTCGATCCGCTCGCCGCTCTCGCCAAGGAGCAGGGGAAGTGAGGTGGCAGCCGATATCCTACACCGCCGACCAGCATCGCCGCCTGACGGTGGAGCCGGCTGTCCTGCGTCGTCAGGCAGAGCGCCGCCATCAGTCCATGCCGCTGGTCATTGAGAAGATCGCCGGCGCCAATCTGGGCGACTGGATTAGCGGGATGATCGTCGTGGCGTTCTTCGCCGTGATGGTGATGGCATGACCGCCGTCATCACCGCCCACGCCATCGCTCGTTGGCAGGAGCGCATCCAGCCTCGCGCTACGATCGCTCAGGCCATTGCCGCAATCCACGCGCACGACAAGGCCATCGCCCGCGCGCTGGCATTCGGTGCGCCCTGTGTCCGCACGTCGCAAGCCCGGCTGATCCTGCGCGGCGGGGTCGTCGCCACGGTCTATCCGAAGGCTTGGATCTTGCCGCCGCTTTCGAAGGGAGGTGCGCTGTGATCCGCTACCACGACGCTTTCGAGCAGGGCAGTATCGAGTGGCTGAATGCTCGCTGCGGGCTGCTTTCTGCTTCGGAAATGAAGCATGTGCTGTCGGTGCAAGGCGGTGGATCAGTCGCCATGTACCGCGCGACCGGGGCCGTTCCCGAAAAGCTGACGGCCAAGAAGTCTCAGGCGCTGGACGCAATCGGCAATCGCTGCGGGTCAGTAGCCGAGCTGTGCTTTCTGGCCGACGTGAGCGATGGCGTCATTCGCGGCCTCATCAAAGACGGCGCAATTGAGAAGTATCTGGTCGAGCAGCCGATGCGCTTCTCAACGCCGAATGATGACCGCGCCGTCGCGCACCTCTACGAACTGCTGGCGCAGCGGATTAGCAGGTATGTCGAGCCGCATTACATCGGCGATGACATGTTGCGCGGGCACGAGGACGAAATTCGCGCTCGCATTGCTTATGAGAAGATGACCGGCCGCACGGTGCGGGAGGTCGGCCTCATCACGAATGATGAGTGGGGCTTCACCCTCGCCTATAGTCCCGATGGCGTGGTGGGGGATGACGGGCTGATCGAAGCCAAGTCCCGCCGGCAGAAGTATCAGGTGCAGACGCTGGTCGAATGCGTGCCGAGCGGCAGCATACCGGCTGAATATCTCGCCCAGTGCCAGACTGGATTGCTGGTGTCGAAGCGGCCGTGGCTCGACTTCCTCTCATATGCCGGTGGCTATCACATGCCGGCGATCACGGTCCACCCCGATCCGGTCGTGCAGAACGCGATCGTCGAAGCGTCCGGCGCTTTCGAAGAACGGCTCGCCGCCCGCCTCGCCCAATACCTCGACGTAATCAATTCCGACGCCCGCCTGGTCCCGACCGAGCGCGTGATCGAACAGGAGATGTTCGTATGAATGACATGAGCTTCGTCATCGCCCCGAAGTCCGACCAGATCAACGCAGACGATCTGATCGCTGGCCCGATGACCATCACCATTACCGACGTGCAAATCCGCGGCGGGCAGGAGCAGCCGGTATCGATCGGCTTCGAAGGCAGCGACAAGGCGTTCCGTCCGTGCAAGTCGATGAGCCGCGTGCTGGTTGCGGCTTGGGGTGCCGATGCCAAGGTCTATGTGGGCCGCTCGCTGACCCTATACCGCGATGCATCGGTCAAGTGGGGCGGCATGGCTGTCGGCGGCATTCGCATCAGCCACATGACGCATATCCCGGAGAAACTGGTCCTCGCCCTCACCGCGACCAAGGGGCAGCGCAAGCCATATGTGATCGAACCGCTGCGGCTTGATGTTGCGCGACAGGACGACGGTATCGACGCCGCTCGCAACGCCATTGCCAGCGCACCCGATCTGGACACGCTCAAAGCCGTCTGGAGCAGCAAGGCAATGGCGCCTTTCCGGACCGCGTTGCAACCCGAACTGGACGCCCGCAAGGCCGCGTTGACCCCCAACGACGGCACCCTCGCCCCCGACAACTCTGCCGCCACCGAAGGCCGCTCGGAAGACGACATGGGCGAAGATACGCGGGGTGGCGAGTGATGGATCGCTACCCCATCGCCACGGCGCCCAAGGATGGTCTGGCGATCATCGTGTCGCACCCCGACGTCGGCGCCTTCGTCATGTGCTGGAACCCGACTGCGACCAATCACCTGTTCGCGCCCGGGCAGACCGGAATGTGGGAAGCACCTGATCGCTCAATGACATGGAAAGAGGGCGAGGATGGCCCGACCGAGTGGTCCCACCTCCCCGCCTAACCCCCGCAAGATACGGAGAAGATGATGACGAAGGAAATGGACTTCACGCCGGGGCGCTTTGCTATCGTGCAGGGGTATAGCGGCCTTTTCAGCGACGCCCGCTTACGCCCTGCCGTGTTCCGCATCGACAGCGAAACGCCCAAGACGATCCGGCAACTTCGCAGCAGCCGCAACGAGACCAAGCAGAAGCTCGACGTAATGGCGACTTTCGCCGACGAACAGGAAGCACGGCAATTCGTGCAGACCGTCGACGGTATTCGCGGCGAGATGAAGCGGCGTGAGAGCGCAGCCCGCGCTTGGGCGTTCAAGGCCCTCGATCACAAGCTCGCCCAGGTGTCGGCATGATGTTCGGCCTCATGCGGGTCCGCACCCATGATGCGGAGATGGCGAAGGTCCGGGCCGAGCGCGACCAGGCGAACACCGACAAGCGGACGATCGGGGCCGCGCTGCATGAAATGCTCCGGGAGCGGAATGCCCTCCAAGCCCGTCTCGATGCCCTCACCCCTGCGCGGGGTCAGGGTGATGAACAGCTGTGCCTGCGCGACCGGAAGCTGATCGAAGCGATCGGCGAAGGTGCGCGCACGTTTCAGATTGCCGCACGCATGAGCTGGGATACGCCAATGACCCGTCGTGCTCTGTACCGGCTTGAGAAGGTCGGCCTGATCCAGCGCGATGCCAAGCACTCTGCCGTCAATGACGTGCGCTGGCTCCCCACACCCCCGGAGACGACGGCATGACCGATCGGAGCAAGCTGCTGGCGCTGGCTGGCGAGGTGGCCAACGGCGAAGGATTGGACAATGGGCTTGACGTTCGGGTCGAAGTCGCCCTGTTCAATCCTACCCCTTCGTGGGCATCGATTCGCGCCAATGATGCCGGGACCAAGGTCATCTACACCGATTTCGATGGTCGCGACACGACATGCTGGGCACCCGAGTGGACCGGTATGCGTGGTCAGGCTGCGATCGATCTTCGCGCCCAAGCGGAGGCGCTGTCGTGACGCGGGAGGAAACCGCACCGGGACAGGTGCTATGCTTCGGCAGCGACGAGGACAGCGGCTGCGATGTCGGGACCAGCATTGGCCTCGGCGATGGCAAGGCGTTGTGGATTGGCGAACTGCTGACTGCTGACGGTGCGAACATGGGCTTTGTGTTCCATGGTCCTGATCGCCAGCGCATTGTCGCACCGTTTGCTGACGGCACGGACTGGCAAGAGATCGCGGAGCTTTTTCGGCGTCATGTTGCGCCGGCTATCGCCACGATCGCCGACGCAGAAGCCGCAGCCATGCGCGAGCGGGTCGAGAAGGAGGCGGACATTCTCGCCGCCGGGATGGAGGCAGAGGCAGGCAAAGAGACCGATCCCGTCATGTCATCGCTTCACGCCTGTTCGGCTAGCACCATGCGTCGGTTCAGCGCCTTTGTCCGCGCCTTGCCGGCGACGGGGGAGGTGGGGCGTGGGTAAACCGTCACTGCACGAGATCGCCGCCATGCCCTACCCGGCTTCGGTGATGGCGATGCGGGAGCATTACAATGCCGCATGGGGCCTGCCGCTGCCAGATGAAAAGTACGACGAGCCGCGTCTGTTCAAGGTCCGGATCGACTACTCGTTCACGACGCAGGGTCAGCGCTCCTACACGGTCGAGGCTCTATCGGAAGAGGAGGCCGAAGAGATGGCGGTCAACCAGTTCGATAGCGACCTTCAAGTCGAAACCGACGCCGAAATCGATCTTGTCCACGCTAAGCTAGCGAGCAACGCATGACCACCACCACCGACATGCAAGGCCAAGCGGCGGCGAATGTGATGGAGGCGCGGGAGAGGGAACGCCCGTCGCAGCACGGGGCTATTCTTGGCGAGACGCTGATCGCGCTGGAACAGGCCGGCCGGAATGCTGGCGAACCCCTGCCCGATCCCTGCCTGACGTGCGCCTTCCGCCCCGGCATGAGCAACCAGCAGGCCGCGACCGGTATTGAGGCGCTGAACTGTTCTATCGGTGGCGATCCGGCCCCATTCGGTTGCCACCACGGTATGCAGGAAGGTCAGCCTACCCGACTATGCGCGGGCTATCTCGCTGCCAAGCGGGCGCCATTCGGGCAGATGAAGGCGCTACTAGGCGACTTGGCCGTCCGACTTGAGGCTGTCGGCGGCGACGATCCTGTGCGTGCGGCATTTGATGCGTGGCGGCACGAGGTCGATCCGGGACAGACTATGGACGATTACCAACTGGCGCGCCTCTACGCCCGCCGGGACTACGCGCCTATCGTGCAGCGGGAGGTGGGGTGATGCGACTGATGACCGCGCAAGAGGCGGTGGTGACCTTCGGGCTGCCGTCGACCCGCACCCTCCGAACCATGCGACAGCGCGGCTTGCCCGCGATCCGCTTGGGTAAAGCCTACCTATTCGACGCCGCCGATCTGGAGCGTCATATCGAAGATGCAAAGGTCCAAACGTGCCCCGTCGAAACACCGGACCGCGCATCAAGTGGCTCGACAAGCGCAAGGCGTTCTACATCGTCTGGTACGAAGGCGGACGCGAATATAGCAAGTCGACTGGCACGACAGACGGCCGACAAGCTCAAAGCGCTCTCGAAGACTTCCTCCGCGAGCGGCGGCGGGCAGAGCGGCCGAACCGACCGTTAGAACAAGATGCGGTTATGGTCGCGGACGTGCTCGACTTTTATGGCGAGGAACACGCACCTCACGTCGCTGACCCGGCCCGCATTGGCTATGCGATCAGCGCGCTCTTAACCTTCTGGGGCGATAAGAAGGTCAGCGAAGTCACGAAGAAGGCGTGTCGAGAATATGCCAAAGCGCGCGGCAAGGCACCAGCTACGATCCGGCGCGAGCTGACCACGCTGCGGGCGGCTCTCAATTTCATGGTCGGTGAGAAGCGGCTTGAGAGCGCCCCGTATGTCGAACTGCCCGATCGGCCAGAAGGCAAGGACCGGTGGCTGACCCGGCAGGAGGCGGCGGCGCTTTTAGAGGCGGCACGTACTGCCCGCGGCGACGTGCGCCTGTACCTGCCGATCTTCCTCGTCATCGCGCTCTATACAGGTGGCCGGAAGGATGCAGTGCTGTCGCTGAAATGGGATCAGGTCGACCTTGACCGCGGTCGCATCAACTTCCGCCCGAGCGACAAGACCCAGACGAACAAGCTGCGCGCGCATATCCCGATCCCGCGCCGGCTGCGGACGTTCCTGCTAATGGCTAAGCGCCGAGAGTGTAAGGACGGGTGGGTGATCCACGACAAGGGCCAACGCATCAAGGACATTGGCGACGCGACCAATGGTAGCTTCGGGTCTGCGTGCAAGCGTGCGGGGCTGTCGGACGTGACGCCGCACACGCTGCGCCATACCTGCGGGACGTGGCTGGCACAGGCGGGGGTCGACCTGCACAAGATCGGCGGTTGGCTCGGCCATAGCGATTCGCGCACGACAGCCCTCTATGCGCACCACCATCCGGACTATCAGGAAGACGCTCGGGATGCGCTGGATCGGAACAGGAACGCAAACCGAACGAAACGAGCCGTTTGATGCGTTGCTCGGACATAACCCGGACAGTCAATGATTTTGGAGGCTCACATGCCCGCTAAGTCATTGAAAAGTGGTGCACCCGGCCCGATTCGAACGGGCGGCCTCTGCCTTCGGAGGGCAGCGCTCTATCCAGCTGAGCTACGGGTGCTTGGCCGTGGAGGCACGCGCCTAGCAAAGGTCGTGCGGCATTGCCAGCCGTTTCAGTCGGTCGCGACCGCCTTTTGCTTGGGCACTGGTGTTTTGGGGCGAAAGGCGCAGAGGTCGGTGACCGGACAGCGCCAGCATTCGGGGCGGCGCGCCTTGCAGATGTAGCGGCCGTGGAGGATCAGCCAGTGGTGCGCGTGCAGGCGGAACGGCTGAGGCACGACGCGTTCCAGCACCGATTCGACCGCGTTCGGCGTCTTGCCGCGCGCCAGGCCGGTGCGGTTGCCGACGCGAAAGATATGGGTGTCGACCGCGAAGGTTTCCGCGCCGAACGCGACGTTCATCACCACGTTCGCGGTCTTGCGCCCGACGCCCGGCAGTTTTTCCAGCGCGGCGCGGTCGTTCGGCACCTGCCCGCCATGGTCGGCGATCAGTGCTTCGGACAGGGCGATGACGTTCTTCGCCTTGGTATTGAACAGGCCGATGGTGCGGATATGCTGCTTCAGACCGTCGAGGCCGAGCGCCACCATCTTTTCGGGCGTATCGACGGTGGCGAACAGCGCGCGGGTCGCCTTGTTCACGCCGACATCGGTCGCCTGTGCCGACAGCACGACCGCAACGAGCAACGTATAGTCGTTGACCGATTCGAGTTCGGTTTCCGGGTGCGGATTATCCTCCGCCAGCCGCCGGAAAAATTCGAAGACGTCCGCCTTCTTCAAACGCCGAGCACCGCATCCATCGTGTAGCGCCCGGCCGGTGCGCTTGCCAGCCACAGCGCGGCCCGCACCGCACCGCGCGCGAACAGCGCGCGGTCGTCGGCGCGGTGGCCCAGTTCGATCCGCTCGCCCTCGCCCGCGAACACGACCTGGTGATCGCCGACGATGGTGCCGCCGCGCAGCGAGGCGAAGCCTATGGTGCCGCCGGCGCGTGCGCCGACCAGCCCGGCGCGACCGATCACGCCGCTGTCGGCAAGCGTCGTGCCCATCCCCTCCGCCGCCGCATCGCCCAGCATGAGGGCGGTGCCCGACGGCGCGTCGACCTTCAGCCGGTGATGGCTCTCGACGATTTCGATGTCCCAGTCGGGACCCAGCCGCCGCGCCGCGTCGCGCACCAGCCGCGACAGGAGCGCGATGCCGAGCGAGGTGTTGCCGGTCTGGAGCACGGCGACCTCGGCGGCGGCTTCGTCGATCATCGCGTGATGGCGATCGTTCAGGCCGGTGGTGCCGATGACGATCGGCGTGCCCGCCCCGCGTGCGGCGGCAAGGTTGGCGGCAAGCGCGTTGGGCGACGAGAAATCGACCAGGACATCGGCACGCGCCGCGAGATCGACCGGATCACCGCCCTGATCGACACCCCCGGCCAGCGTTTCGCCGACGCGTTCGATCTCCTGCCCGATCGCGCGTCCCATCCGGCCCTGCCATCCGAAGATACCGATGCTGGTCACTGGTTTTACGTCCGCCTGCTGCGCACGGCCGCCCGACGCGACCCCGGCTCGCGCGGTCCATGGCCCCGGCGGCGGGGATGTGCAAGCGATTGTGGAGCGGTCGGGTCGTCTGCCGAAACTCGCAGAAGCGCGAGTTTCAGGGCGAAGCGTCAGCGCTGGACCGACGCGACCGGTGCCTCGGCATATTTGGGATCGTTCGGATCGAACTCCGGCTGCGGATCGAAGGTACGCGAGGTCAGCGCGACATTGCCGAGGCCGAGCAGCTTGAAGGTGCCGACCTTGAAGATCTTCGGCGGGCTGCCCGCGCGTTCGACGGTCACCGCATCGACATGCAGATCGCCATGCTTCGTCCACAGCATATGCGGCGCAAGGATCATGTCCATGTTGTTGTAGCGCACCGACAGGCAGATCCGCTGCATCAGTGCGAAACGGATGATGTCGCTGAGCGAGGCGCGCAGCTCTTCCGTTGCGGTATCGGTCGCGGACTCGGGTACGGCGTCGTTGTGCATCGCAGCATTAAGTAACGATTGCGACCGCCGTCAGCAAGGGGGACGGAATCATCCAAAAGCCCAAATCGCCATGACCCGCCCCGGTGCGAAGGCGAACAGGCCGGGGATCACCATCGCGCCGAGGAACATGGCGACCAGCCGGCGGCGATGGCGGGGAATGTCGCCGGAGCGAGCGGCGGCGATGGCGGCCCATGCGGACAGCAGCGTCACCGGCACGAAGATGTGAATCCATGAGAAGCCGCCGTGATTGAGCTGGCGGATGAACAAAGCACTGATCGCGGTCGACGCCATCAGCGCCATCCAGATTCGTCCGAGCAATCGATGCCGCGCCCCGCCCTTGCGGGTCAGGAGGATGTAGAGGCCGAGCGGGACGGCGGGTAGGACGCTCATCAGATGGACGGCGACCGCCACCTCATGCGCCGCCGGCGCGACCGGCGCCATGCCGGTCGCCGCACGAACCAGCGCGAATACGCTCAGCAGGCCGAGCAGGCCGCCGCTCATCACCATCGCGCCGCGCAGCAGGGGCGAGACGTCGGTCGGGCGGGTGGCGGTCGAGGCGGTAGCGGACATGATGACGGTTCCTGTGATCGGTGTACGTCCGGCTGTGCCGCCGCGCCGTTGGCGGGCAAGGCGATCTGCGTAAAACGACCGCCCCCGTCGCGGATCGTCCGCCCTGCCCGTTCGCGATGCGTGAAATGGCGGGGCTCGACAAACCAAGGGTGCCAATCGCGGACGACCGCGCTATCGCGGTGCGACACCCTTCAGCCCGAGCCGACCATGCCCGATGCCCGCCAATTGCTGATCGACCTCACGATCATGACGATCGTCGGCGTGCTGCTGGCGGTGCTGGGACCGTTCGGCAGCTTCGCCATGCCGTTCGCGCTGCGCCTCGGCTATTGGCTGGGCATCGCGCTGGCGGGCTATGCCTGCTACCTGCCCGCCGCCGTGGTCGCGACACGGCTGGCGGGGCGGCTGGCCTTGCCGAAGGCGGGGATGTGGGTCGCGGCGTGCATCGTCGCCACGGTCCCGATGACGGTCCTTGTATGGGCGGTCGACGGATTGTGGCATCCGCTGCGCCTGCCCTCCGCGCAAGGATGGCTGAGCCGCTATGCCCATGTCCTTGTCCTGGGGTCGGCGATCACGTCGCTCTTCTGGTTCGGGTGCGCGCGCCGACAGCGGGCGGCCGTGCCGGAGGTACCGGCCGATCCGGTCGCCCCGGCGCCGGTCGTTTCCACGCCCCCCGCGCCGTTCCTCGACCGGCTGCCGCCGCATCTGGGCCGCGACCTGATCGCGCTGGAGATGGAGGATCATTATGTCCGGGCGCACACGCCCGCCGGATCGACGCTGATCCTGATGCGGATGCGCGACGCGGTCGCCGAACTCACCGGGATCGAAGGCGTGCAGGTCCATCGCAGCTGGTGGGTCGCGCGCGACCATGTCGCGGGCACGGCGCGCGACGGGCGCAACGTCCGCCTACGGCTGACGGGCGGGATCGAGGCGCCGGTCGCGCGGGGACAGACGGAGGCGTTGCAGGCGGCCGGCTGGCTGGGACGCAGCACGACGGTTTCATCGCGCGTCGCAATCGGCTAGGCGACAGCCGATCATGGGAAATCTCTTTATCGTCATGGCCGGCGGCGCGATCGGCGCCGGCTTGCGACATCTCTTCGGGCGCTGGACGCTCACGACCTTCGGCCCGGGCTATCCGTGGGGGACGCTGGGCGTCAACCTGATCGGCGGGCTGGCGATGGGGCTGCTGGTCGGGCTGCTCGCGCGCAGCGGCGGCAACGAACAAGTGCGGCTGGCGCTGGGCGTCGGCGTACTGGGCGGGTTCACGACCTTTTCGGCCTTTTCGCTCGACATGATGACCATGATCGAACGGGGTGAAGCGGCCGGGGCGATCGGCTATGCGCTGATCTCGGTCATCGGCGCAGGCGTGGCGCTGTTCGCCGGGCTGCAACTGACGCGGGGGGCAGCGGCATGAGCGACAACGACGTCCAGCAGTTCACGGTCGGGGCCGACGATGACGGCATCCGGCTCGACCGCTGGTTCAAGCGGCATTTGCCCGACACCAGCTTCAACATCGTCTCGCGCTGGGCGCGGACCGGACAGTTGCGGATCGATGGCGGGCGTGCCCAGCCCGGCGCGCGCCTGTCGGCGGGCCAGGTGCTGCGCGTACCGCCGCCCGAATCGGCGATCGTGGCGCAACCCAAGCCCAAGGCCGAGCGGCCGCCGCTGTCGGCCGAGCAGACCGAGTTCGCGCAGAGCCTGGTCATCCACCGTGACAGGCAGGCGATCGTCCTGAACAAGCCGCCGGGCCTGGCGACGCAGGGTGGGACCAAGACTCACGACCATGTCGACGGGCTGCTCGACGCGTTGCAGTTCGATGGCGAGAGCCGACCGAAGCTGGTCCACCGGCTGGACAAGGACACGTCGGGCGCGCTGCTGATCGCGCGCACCGCGCGGGCGGCGGCGTTCTTCGCCAAGTCGTTTTCGGGACGGACCGCGAAGAAGGTCTATTGGGCACTGGTCGTCGGCATTCCCGACATTTCCGACGGCATCGTCGACCTGCCCATCGCCAAGCAGCCGGGCACCGGTGGCGAGAAGATGCATGTCGACGAAGCGGAGGGACAGCCCGCCCGCTCGCGCTACCGCGTGATCGAACGCGTCGGCAACCGCGCGGCGTGGGTCGAATTGCAGCCCTTTACGGGGCGCACCCACCAGCTGCGCGTGCACATGTCGGCGATCGGCCACCCGATCGTCGGCGACGGCAAATATGGCGGGCAGGCGGCGTTCCTGACCGGCGGGGTCAGTCGCAAGATGCACCTGCACGCCCGCCGCATCCGCATCGACCACCCCGATGGCGGGCAGGTCGACGTGACCGCCGAGCTGCCGCCGCATTTCGCCGAGAGCATCGACCTACTGGGATTCGACCTGACGCTGGGCAATGCGATGATCGACGATGCTCCGCCGCCGGTGACCAGGGCGGACCTGAAGGCCAAGGCCAAGGCCCATGCCAAGAATTACCGCAAGGAGCGCCGCGGCGAACGGCGCTCGCGGGGCAGCCGCGACTGATGCATCCCAATGCCGCCTTTCGCATGGACGAGGATGCCGCGCGGGCGTTCGTCGCCGACGAAGGGTTCGGCATGGTGTTCGTGTCTACGCCGACCGGCCCGGCCGTGGCGCAGGTGCCGGTGGTGCTGACCGCCGGGGGCACGCTGCGCTTCCATGTCGCGCGCGGCAACCGGGTCACGCCGCATCTGGACGGGGCGACCGCGCTGTTCGTGGTGCAGGGGCCGCACGCCTATATCGCGCCCGGCTGGTATGTGGCGGGACCGGACGAGGTGCCGACCTGGAACTATGTCGCGGTCGAGGTCGAGGGGACGGTCCGCGCGCTGGACCGCGCGGGGCTTCGCGACCAGATCGATACGCTGACCGCGACGTTCGAGCCGGAGCCGCGATGGTCGGTGGAGCGGATGGCCCCCCGCAAGGCGGAAGCGATGATGCACGCCATCGTCGCATTCGAACTGGTCCCGACCGCGTGGCGCGGCACCGCCAAGCTCAGCCAGAACAAGCCCGCCGAGGTGCGCGCGCGCGTGGCGGAACGGCTCCGCGATCATCCGCTCGGGGCGTGGATGCGGGCGGCTGCACTTGGCGGGGCGCTGTTCCTGCGGGCGTGCGGGTCGCCGGACGATACAGACTGGCTGCTGGGGGCAGCGCGCTCGCCCGACGGGACGCGGATCGCGCGGCTATGGTGCCCCGATCTGTGTGACGTGCCGGGCAGCATCGCGATCACGCTGTCGCCCGTCACCCGCGCCATCGCGCTTGAGCGCGGCACCAACGGATTTCCGCCGCAGGGCGACCTGCCCGAAGAAGATGTCGCCCTGCGGTTCGATGCCGGCGGTAGCGAAGGCGCACCGGTAGCGGCGCGATGGACCGGCCCCGACGAACTCACCGTCACCGCCGCCTGCCCCGCCGCGCGGACCGCGGTGACGGGCGGAATCGCGATCCGGCTGCGCGTGACCGATTGCAAGGCGCCGGCATGACCCGGCTCGCCGTTTTCGATTGCGACGGGACGCTGGCCGATGGGCAGGCGAATATCTGTCTCGCCATGGCGCTGGCCTTTGGCGATGCCGGCCTCGCCGAACCCGATCCGCGCGATGTGCGGCGGATCGTCGGGTTGAGCCTGCCGCAGGCGGTCGCGATGCTGGTACCGGACAGCGACGCCGCGCTGCACGACGCGGTGGCAGAGGGGTATAAGCGCCATTTCCGCGCGATGCGGACCGATGGGCGACTGGCCGAAGAACCGTTGTTCCCCGGCATTGCCGACGCGCTGGCCGCGCTGCTCGACGATGGGTGGACGCTGGGCGTGGCGACCGGCAAATCGGACCGGGGGCTGGCGCTGCTGCTCGACCATCATGGCCTGACGCGACATTTTACGACGCTACAGACCGCCGACCGCCACCCGTCCAAGCCGCATCCGGCCATGCTTTATGCCGCGATGGCGCAGGCCGGCGCGCTGCCCGACCGGACGGTGATGATCGGCGATACCGGGTTCGACATGGCGATGGCGGTGGCGGCGGGCACGCAGGCGGTCGGCGTCAGCTGGGGCTATCACGACCGCGACACACTGATCGTCGCCGGTGCGCATCGGATGTGCGACGATGCCGCCACGCTTCCCGCCTTGCTGGACATGCCATGACCCCTGACCCCATTGCCCGCAACCGCTGGCTCGCGCTGGTCGCGATCCGCATCGTAACCGCGATGGGCGCGGTGTTCGGCCTGATCGTGCTGGCCCGCGCGCCCGATACCGCGATGCGGGTGCTGGGCGCGGCGATCGTGCTGTCGGCCCTCTATGCGATGGCCGTCGTGCCGCATGGGCTGACCGCGAAGTGGCGCAGCAAGTGAAGCGTTTCTGGCAGGACGTCGCGGTCACGGCCGAAGGCGGCATCGCGCTGGACGGGCGACCGGTGCGCACGCCGGGGCGGCTGGCGCTGGTGGCGCCCTTCCCCGCGCTGGCCGAGGGGATCGCCGCCGAATGGCGCGCGGTCGGCGAGGATGTCGATCCGCGCGCGATGCCGCTGACCGGCCTCGCCAATGCCGCGATCGAACGGATCGCGCCCGACGCCCCCACCTTTGCCGGCGGCATCGCCGTCTATGGCGGCAGCGACCTGCTATGCTACCGCGCCGAACCGGGACCGCTGGCGGAGCGGCAGGCGGCGGCGTGGGACCCGGTGCTGGAATGGGCGCGCGATCGCCATGGCGTCGACTTCGTGGTCACCGGCGGGGTGATGCCGGTCGAACAGCCGCCGCGGACCTTGGCCCGGCTGCGCGAGGCGGTGGTCGCGCTGTCGCCATGGGAACTGGCACCACTGTCGCCGATCGTCTCGCTGACCGGATCGCTGCTGCTGGGGCTGGCGATCGTCGAGCGGGCGATCGACGCGGACAGCGCATGGGCGGCGGCGCATGTCGACGAGGACTGGCAGGCCGAGCAATGGGGCGAAGATTCCCTGGCGGCCGAAACGCGCGCCGCCCATGCAGCGGACTATCGCGCTGCCGTCCGCTTCCTCGACCTCATCCGCGCCTGACCGGCCCGCACGATCCACCGATCGACAGCGACAGGGTGGCGGACAGGGGCGTGTCGTCGGCTACCCCTTCGATCCGGTCGATCAGTCGCGTCGCGATCGCGCCCGCCATCGCCGCGATCGGACGATGCACCGTGGTCAGCGCAGGCGTCAGCATCCGCGCAAGGATGCTGCCGTCGAACCCGACGACCGACAGCGCGCCCGGTACGTCGATCGACAGCGACGCCGCGACCTTCAGCACCGCCGCCGCCATCACGTCGTTGGCTGCGAAGATCGCGGTCGGGCGGTTTTCGACCCGCAACAGCCGGATCGCCGCCGCCACGCCGCTGTCGAAGCCATAGTCGCCCTCCGCCTCGTGCGTCAGGGTCAGGTCATGCCCGGCGAGCGCGGCGACGAACCCGGCGCGTCGTTCACGCGCGGAAGGGGCATCGACCGGGCCGGACAGCAAGGCGATGCGCCGATGGCCGAGCGCGACCAGATGGTCGGCAACCGACCGGGCCGCCCCGCGCTCGTCCGACACCAGCACCGCGCCATAGCCGGACAACGCGACCGAGGAGAGCGCGACCGCCGGCACGTCCACGCGCGCCAACGCCTCCGACACGCCCGCGATGCCCGATACCGGGGGCACGACGACCACGCCGTCGACCCGCGAGCGGCTGGCGAAATCGAGCACGTCGGCCACTGGGTCGCCGCTCCCCGGCGCGACCGGATGCACCACCAGTTCATAGCCGCGCGCCGCCGCCGCGCCGACGATGCCGCGCTGCAGGGGGTCGAGCACCAGCGCGTTGCGGTCGTTATGCACCAGCCCCAGCAGGAACGACCGCCCGGTCGCCAGTCCCCGCGCCCGCGCGCTGGGGCGGAATTGCAGCGCGGCGACCACCGTCTCCACCTGTTCCCGGGTCGCGGCGTTGACCAGCGGCGACCGGTTGAGGACGCGCGACACGGTGCGGATCGACACTCCCGCCCGCGCCGCGACATCGGCGATGGTCGTCAAGCACCCCCCTGCGCGGCAAAGGCGATGCCCTGTTCCAGCCCGCGCAATTCGGCCAGTCCGCGCATCCGCCCGAGCAGCGAATAGCCCGGATTGGTTCGCCGGGTGAGGTCGTCGAGCATCTGATGCCCATGGTCGGGCCGCATCGGGATGCTGCGCCCCTCGCCCCGCGAAACGGCGTGGAGTGCCGCGACCACCGCCGGCATGTCGGCATCTCCCGCCAGATGGGGGGCTTCGTGGAACGCCGCCGTCCCGCCCTCCCGGTCGACCGAGCGGAGATGGACGAAGCCGATCCGGCTGCCGAACCGGCGCACCATCGCCGGCAGGTCGTTGTCGGCGCGGGCGCCGAACGATCCGGTACAGAAGCATAGCCCGTTCGACGGGTGCGACACCGCGTCGAACAGCGCGGCGACGTCTTCCTCGGTGCTGACGACACGCGGCAGACCGAAGATCGGAAAGGGCGGGTCGTCGGGATGCACCACCAGACGGATACCCAGCGCATCGGCATGGGGGCAGACCGCCGCCAGGAATGCGACCAGATTGGCGCGCAGGACCGTGGCATCGATCACGGCATAGCTGTCGATCGCCGCGCGGAACGCTGCGGACGTAAACCCCGCTTCCGCACCCGGCAGTCCCGCGAGGATCGTTGCTTCCAGCGCGCGTCGCGCCGCCGCGTCCATCGCCGCGAACCGGCGGGCCGCACCCTCCACGACGCTCGGCGCATAGTCGCCCTCCGCGCCGGGCCGTTGCAGCACATGGATGTCATAGGCAGCGACCGCTTCCCATTCGAACCGCAGCGCCAGCGCGCCGTCGGGCATCGGATAGGCGAGGTCGGTCCGTGTCCAGTCGAGCAGCGGCATGAAATTATAGGTGACGACCCGGATACCCTCGGCCGCAAGGTTCGTCAGGCTTTGCCGATAGGTTTCGAACAGGGCGTCACGGGTAGGCGCGCCGCGTTTGATGTCATCATGGACCGGCAGGCTTTCGACCACCTGCCAGCCAAGCCCCGCCGCGGCTATCACGGCCTTTCGGTCCGCGATCGCCGCACGCGTCCAGACCGCACCATTGGGAATGTCGTGCAGGGCGGTGACCACCTCGGTCGCCCCCGCCTGTCGAATGGCGGTCAGGGATACGGGATCGGACGGACCGAACCACCGCATCGTCTGTGTCATCAGCAACCGGCTTCTCCTTCCTCGCTTCGTGCAAGGCATAGGCGATGCCGGCCGCCGATGTCGAACGGTCAGGCGAGCGTCAGGCCGACATCGACATTGCCGCGCGTCGCATTCGAATAGGGGCAGATGCCGTGCGCGGTATCGACCAGCGCCTGCGCCTGCTGCGGATCGACGCCGGGCACCGATACCTGCAGGTCAGCGGTGATGCCGAACCCGCCCAGCGCGCGCGGACCGATGCCGACGGTCGCAGTCACGGCGGCGTCGTTCGGCACCTTGATGCCCAGTTGCTGCCCGGCGACCTTCATCGCGCCGATGAAGCAGGCGGCATAGCCCGCCGCGAACAACTGTTCGGGGTTGCTGCCGTCGCCGCCGGCACCGCCCAGTTCACGCGGGGTCGACAGCTTCACGTCGAACCGGCCGTCCTCGCTGCGCGCATGGCCTTCGCGACCCCCGGTGGCGGTAGCGGTGGTGCTGTATTTGACGTCGACCGACATGGCGGATGCTCCATTTATTTATCGCGATAAATATCTAGGATGACACACGCCGCTTGTCCAGAATTATTTATCGCGACAATCATTCATGCTATGGGCAGTGCATGGACACCCCCCTGCCCCTCGACGAACAGCTCTGCTTTTCGCTTTACGCCGCGACCATCGCGATCAACCGGACGTACAAGCCGATGCTCGACCGTATGGGGATCACCTATCCGCAGTTTCTGGTCCTGCTGACCCTGAACGAATCGACGGAAGGGCTGACGATCGGTGCGATCGCCGAACGACTGGCGCTGGAGCCGAGCACGATCACGCCGCTGGCCAAGCGGATGGAGGCGGCCGGGCTGGTAACACGGGTGCGCAATCCCGAGGACGAACGCCAGGTGCGCGTCCGGTTGACCGACGCGGGCCGCGCGCGCTGGGCGGAAACCGGTTGCCTCGCCCCGACGGTCGTCGCCCGCAGCGGTATGACGCCCGACCGGCTGATCGCGCTGAATGCGGAGGTTACCGCGCTGCGTCGTGCATTGGCCGAAGCGCTCGACTGAAACTCCTTGGCGGACAGGCTATTAGAACATATATCGAACGTATGGCGCAGCTCGACACCCGGCAGAAACTGGCGATCCTGGCCGATGCCGCGAAATATGATGCGTCCTGCGCGTCTTCGGGCACCGCCAAGCGCAATTCGCGCGATGGCAAGGGGATCGGATCTACCGAGGGAATGGGCATCTGCCACGCCTATGCCCCCGATGGTCGGTGTATCTCGCTGCTGAAGATCCTGCTGACCAACAGCTGCATCTTCGACTGCCATTATTGCATCAACCGCAAGTCGTCGAACGTCCGCCGCGCGCGCTTCACCGCGCAGGAGGTCGTGGCGCTGACGCTCAGCTTCTATCGGCGCAATTACATCGAGGGGCTGTTCCTGTCGTCGGGGATCATCGGGTCGTCCAACTACACGATGGAGCAGATCGTCGAGGTGGCGCGGTCCTTACGCGAGGATCACGACTTTCGCGGCTATATCCACCTCAAGACCATTCCCGACGCCGATCCCGCACTGGTCCATCTCGCCGGCGTCCATGCCGACCGCGTGTCGATCAATGTCGAGCTGCCGACGACCGGAGGCCTGAAGCGGCTGGCCCCCGAAAAATCGGCGACGCAGATCGAGGGGGCGATGGGCAACGTCGCCAACGACATCGCGGACGGTCGCGACGCGCGCAAACGGTACAAGTCCGCCCCGAAGTTCGCGCCGGCGGGCCAGTCGACGCAGATGATCGTCGGCGCCGATTCGGCGACCGACCGCGATATCGTCGGCAAGGCGTCGACGCTGTATGATCGCTATGGCCTGCGCCGCGTCTATTATTCGGCGTTCAGCCCGATCCCCGAAGCATCGGCAGTCCTGCCGCTGCAACGCCCGCCGCTGATGCGCGAGCACCGGTTGTACCAGTCCGACTGGCTGATGCGCTTCTACGACTATCGCGCCGACGAGGTGCGGGCGGCGGCCGACGACGCGACGGGGATGTTGCCGCTCGACATCGATCCCAAGCTCGCCTGGGCGCTGAAGTTTCGCGATCGCTTCCCGGTCGACGTCAATCGCGCGCCCCGTGAGATGCTGCTGCGCGTGCCCGGGCTGGGGGTGAAGGCGGTGAATGCGATCCTGACCGCGCGGCGCTGGCGGCGGCTGGCGCTGGCCGATGTCGCGCGGCTGACGGTGTCGATCGCCAAGCTGCGGCCGTTCCTGATCGCCGATGACTGGCGGCCGGTGGTGCTGGCGGATCGCGCCGAGTTGCGCCCGGTGGTGGCGCCGAAGAAGGCGGATCAGATGGAGCTGTTCGGCTGAGTCCCCGTCATCCCGGCGCAGGCCGGGATCCACGGATGCGGGACTTCGCGATTCTATCGATACCGGTCGTGTCCATGGATTCCGGCCTGCTCCGGAATGACGGGGCACTTTGAAAATTCCTCGCAAGAGAAACCTCCCCTCACCCCCACCGTTGGTCCGGCCGAACCAGCAAAGGAATTCCCCATGGCCGACGCCCGCATCTATGCCGACCTGAAGGCCGATCACGACCGGCACCGCGACCTGCTGAAGCGGATCGACACCGCCAAGGGCGACGAGCGCGCCGAGCTGTTCGAGACGTTCCGCGTCGAAGTGTCCGCCCATGCCGCCGCCGAGGAAGAGGCGCTCTACGCCACGATGCTCGCCAATCCCGACCTGCGCGACGAGGCGCGGCATTCGGTGTCCGAGCATAAGGAGATCAACGACTATCTGGGCGAGATCGCCAAGCTGGACGCCGGCAGCGACGCGTGGAACGAGCGCTTCGCCGAGATGCGCCACCGCTACGAACATCATATCGACGAGGAGGAGGAAGAGATGTTTCCCGCCGCCGCCGAGGAACTGAGCGATGCCGAGGAAGCGCGGATCGCCAAGGTGTTCGAGGATCGCAAGCCCAAGGAACTGGAGATCGCCGAGTCGTCCGAAGCGGGCGACGACCGCGACTGATGCGGGTCGCGGCACTGGCGGCGGCGGATGATTTCGACGGGTGGCGCGATGCCGCCCGGTCGCTCGCCGCGCAACGCGTGCCCCCGGCCGAGGTGGTGTGGCAGGTCGGCGACCTGCCCACCGACCTGTTCGGCGACGAGGCGATCGTCGCCAGCGACGCCCCCGCCCCCCGTGTGCCGCGCGCGTTCATCGACTTGGCGCGCACCGTGGCCATGCACGGCGATCCGGAACGGTTCGCGCTGCTCTACACGATGCTTGTCCGCCTGATCGAGCAGCCGCGCCTGATCGACGACAAGGCCGATCCGGCGATGCGGCGGCTGGAGGAAATGGCGAAGGCAGTACGGCGCGACATCCACAAGATGCGCGCCTTCCTGCGCTTTCGCGAGGTCGAGGAGGACGAGGCCACGCGGTTCGTCGCGTGGTTCGAGCCGGAACATCACATCGTCCGGCACAATGGCCGATTCTTCGTCGACCGGTTCGCGGCGATGCGCTGGTCGATCCTGACGCCCGAGGTTTCGCTCCACTGGGACGGCGAAACGCTCAGCGAAGGGCCGGGCGCGACCAAGGCCGATGCGCCCGATGGCGACCCGGTCGAGGAGGTATGGAAGACCTATTACGCATCGATCTTCAATCCCGCCCGGCTGAAGAAGGGCGCGATGTTGAAGGAAATGCCGCGCAAATATTGGAAGAACATGCCCGAAACCGCGCTGGTCCCGGCGCTGATTGCGGGGGCACAGGCACGCGAGGCGGCGATGATCGAGACGGCACGGGCGGCCCCCGGCGGCAATAGCGAGGGAGCGTGGGCGGCGCTGCGCGAGGAGGCGATGGGGTGCCGGCGTTGCGCGCTATGGCAGCCGGCGACGCAGACCGTGTTCGGCGAAGGGCCGGTCGATGCGGCGATGATGGTGGTCGGCGAACAGCCGGGCAATCAGGAGGATCTGGCCGGGCGGCCGTTCGTGGGGCCGGCGGGGCAGGTGTTCGACCGGGCGATGGCCGAGGCCGGGATCGACCGGTCGCGGGTCTACGTCACCAACGCGGTCAAGCATTTCAAGTTCGAGCCACGCGGCAAGCGGCGCATCCATGCCAAGCCCGGCGTGGGCGAGATCGACGCCTGCCGATGGTGGATCGAACAGGAACGCGGCATCCTGCGCCCGCGCATGACGGTGGCGCTGGGCGCGACGGCGGCGCGGTCGCTGACCGGCAAGACGGTGACCATTTCGCGCGAGCGCGGGCGGGTGCTGACGCTGGCCGATGGCGGGGCGGCGTGGATCACGGTCCATCCGAGCTATCTGCTGCGGCTGCCCGATAAAATGCAGGCGGAAGAAGAATTTACGCGGTTCGTCGAGGATCTGCAGGGCGCGCACGCAGCGATGGTGTGAGGCCAAAGTTCACAAAGTTCACACTTGCCACGTTTTTGTGGCGGTAATTCTCCTCACTTTTCGAACCGGACGTGATGCCAGCGGAGGCTGGCATCCCCCCGTTATGGCGCGGGGCAGGAGCCGCTGGAGGCCCCAGCCTTCGCTGGGGCGACGTTTGGGGCCGGACAGTAGAAAGATCGTTTTCACGCGAAGGCGCGGAGGCGCGGAGAAGAAGATTATTTTCGCGCAGAGGTGCAGAGGACGCTGAGAGGTCGTGGACCGGGCGATCACGGCCTGTCTGGCGAAGCCGCTTTCCTTTTTTCGGCCTTTGAGAAAGAGAGCCGCTGTCGCGGCGGGCGAGACATCTCTGCGCCCTCTGCGCCTCTGCGCGATCACATCCTTCCTTCTTCTCCGCGCCTTCGCGCCTCCGCGTGAACCAATCCCACGAAGTTAACCCGCCCCGCCCCTGTAGGAAAATCATTCCTGCGGAGGATGCCACCACGGTTCGGGGCGCGGTAGGGTGATCGCGTCATGCTGTTCCGGGGCCTCGGCGATCGCGCGCAGGCGGTCGAGGTCTTCGGGGGTGTCGATGTCGATCAATTCGGCCGGCGCGGTCACGACATGACGACCGGCACGCACCAGATCGCGGGCACCGGCATCGCCCTCCAGCGATTCGAGGAAGTCGAAGCGACCCGCGCCGAACACGGCGGGCGGGCAGGGTTTGGTCCCGTCGCTCGACGCGACCACCGCATCCGCGTCGTCGCGGGCGGTGTCGAGCAGGCGATAGACATGGGCGGCGGTGATGCGCGGCATGTCGGCCAGCGCGATCACCACGCCCTTCGCCCCCGCCGCCCGTGCCGCGCGTAGGCCCAGCTGCACCGAGCGCGACATGCCCTCCGCCGGGGCCTCGTTGACGATCACATCGAACCCACGCGACGCAAAGTCGAGCTTCGTCCCGTCGATCACCGCGATCCGGCGCAGGAAGGGGATCGCCTCCAGCGCGGTCACGACGTGATAGGCGACCGGCTTGTGCAGGAACGGTTGCGCCAGCTTGTCGGCGTCGCCGAAGCGTTGCGATCGGCCGGCGGCCAGCAGGATCAGGACGGCATCTTCAGCGCGCATGGAAGCTCCTCACCATCGCCGCCGCGATCGACAGCGCGATTTCCGACGGGCCGATCGCCCCGATGTCCAGCCCGACCGGACCATCGATCCGCTCCAGCCCCTGTGCCCCGGCGGCGGTGAGGCGTTCGAGCCGCGCGGCGTGGCTGCGCCGCGACCCCAGCGCGCCGATGTAGGCGGCGGGGGATTTGAGCGCTTCGATCAGTGCGGGGTCGTCGATCTTGATGTCATGGCTGAGCGTCACGACGGCGGTGGCGGCGTCGGGCTTCAGCGCCTGCAAGGCTTCGTCGGGCCAGCGATCGTCGAGCGCAACGCCGGGGAAGCGTTCCTCGGTCAGGAAGCGTGCGCGCGGGTCGATGACGGTGGTGGCGATGCCCAGTTCGCGCGCCATGGCGGCCAGACCCTGCGCGATCTGCACCGCGCCGACGATCAGCAGCCGACGCGGCGGGTCGTAGCGATTGGCGAAGGCGCCCTCGACCTCGCCGATGCTGGTGCGCCCGATGGTGCGGTCGGTGGACAGGGTGATCGCCCGGCCCTCCGCCCCCGCCGCATCGATCGCGTCGAACAGCGCGGGGTCGAAGCCGTCGGCGTCGACGCGCTGGACCATCACCTCGATCTCCCCGCCGCAGGGCAGGCCGACTTCCCACGCGGCGGCGTCCGCCACGCCGTAGCGCTTGATGACGAACGGCGCGCCGGCAATGACCTCGGCCGCGGTGGCGAGGATGTCACTTTCGACGCAGCCGCCCGATACCGATCCTTCGAACCGGCCGTCGCCGTGCACCAGCATGTGGCTGCCGCGCGGGCGGGGCGCGGAGCCCCAGGTCGAGGTCACGGTGGCAATCGCAAGCGGCGCGCCGGCCCAGTCGCGGGCGGCTGTCAGGATGGTGTCGTTATCGGCCATGATGCTCCGATGATGGGGATCTTTGTCGGCTGGTGCCAGTGTGGGTCGCCAGAAACTCCGTCACCCCGGACTTGATCCGGGGTCCCGCTTCTTTACGACGCTTCGAGAAGAAGAAGCGGGACCCCGGGTCAAGCCCGGGGTGACACGGGGGATGGCTGGCAGGGGTTCAGATGACGTCCAGCACCAGCCCGCGCGCCTTGGCTTCCTCGGCGCCGATATACCAGTTCGCCGGGGCTTTCTCGACCAGTTCCTCGAACGGGACCTGCGATCCGGCGACGATCGCGCGGAAACCCTCTTCCTCGATCTCGACCGAGGTTTCGATCTCGTGCAGCTTGGCCTTCAGCGTGGCGACCAGCATCTTGAGCGGACCCGACAGTTCGACGGTGCTGGTCATCTGCCGCTCGTGCAGCATCAGCCGCGTACCCTTGGTCAGGAAACGCTTGTCGACCGGGAAGGCGGACATGAACGTCGAGCCGGCCGAATAGACCGCGACCTTGCCGAGGAACAGCGCCTCGCGGCCGGTGTAGTCACGCAGCAGGCGGATGTCGTCGCCCATCGCGCGGGCGACTTCCGGATCGCCGCCCAGCGTCGAGATCGACACGACCAGCGGGCCGTCGGCGGGGGCATTGATGACCTGGTTGCGGAAGCTTTCGTACATCGCATGGTCGACCGGACCGGCAAGATGGACGTGCGGGCGGGCAAGCAGCGGATAGTCGTTGACGTTGGTATCGGGCATGGCGGGTGTTCCCTCTGGCGTGGTCGGCGGCGGTAACCGGGGGCGGATAGGTTCGGTTCCGGGTTTTTCGGGAATTGATTCACGCGAAGGCGCGGAAGCCGCGAAGAAGGGAAGTTCAGGGGTTCGCGCGGAGACGCGGAGGGGTTGCACCTTGGCGGGAGGGTGCGGCCGATCGCCTGCGTGTCCGGGTTGGAAATGTTTGAGGGTCTTCCGGTCGCATTCGTCACCCCAGCGCAGGCTGGGGTCTTTGTCGATCTGGCGGGGCAGGAGCCGCGAGAGACCCCAGCCTTCGCTAGGGTGACGATTTGGGCGGATGGCTTGAGGCGGAACGGTGCCACTGGCGCACCCCCTCCGCGCCTCTGCGCCTCTGCGCGAACCACTCTTCTTCGTGCCTTCTTGCCTTAGCGTGAAAACAAAAAGGGCGACCGGCCTACGAAGCCGATCGCCCTTTCCGAACCAGAGATAGCGACCTCAGTACACCCGCTTCTTCGGCTTGATATACTCGATCTCGTCGGTAAGCGTATAGTCGTGCACCGGGCGATAATCGATCGCGGTCAGGCCGCCATTGCCGCCCCAGCCGTCGAAGGTCGCGATGGTGTGCTTCATCCAGTTGGCGTCGTCGCGATCGGGGAAATCCTCGTTCACATGCGCGCCACGGCTTTCCTTGCGGTTCTGCGCCGAGCGGATGGTGACCATCGCCTGCGCCAGCAGGTTGTCGAGTTCGAGCGTCTCGACCAGATCGGTGTTCCACACCAGCGAACGGTCGGTGACGTTCACGTCGGCGAACGAACGATAGATGTCGTCCATCATCGTCACGCCTTCGTTCAGCAGCGCGTCGTCGCGGAACACGGCGCAATGCTTCTGCATCGTCTTCTGCATGGCGAGGCGGATCTTCGCCGTCGGCGTGGTGCCGCTCGCGTTGCGGAACTTGTCGAGGCGGGCAAGCGCGAGGTCGGCCGACCCTTCCGGCAGCGGCTTGTGCGGGGTATTGGGCTTCAGCGTCTCCTTGAGGCGCAGGCCCGTCGCGCGGCCGAACACGACCAGATCGATCAGCGAGTTGGAGCCGAGGCGGTTGGCGCCGTGTACCGACACGCACGCCGCTTCGCCGACCGCGAACAGGCCGGGCACGACCGCATCGGGGTTGCCGTCGCGGTTGGTGACGACCTCGCCGTGATAGTTACAGGGAATGCCGCCCATATTGTAATGGACGGTCGGAGTCACCGGCAGCGGCTGGCGCGTCAGGTCGACGCCGGCGAAGATCTTGCCGGTTTCGGTGATGCCCGGCAGGCGTTCGGCCAGCACCTTGGGATCGATATGGTCGAGGTGCAGGAAGATGTGGTCGCCGTCCTTGCCGACGCCGCGCCCTTCGCGCATCTCCATCGCCATCGAACGCGACACGACGTCGCGCGAGGCAAGGTCCTTGGCCGAGGGGGCGTAGCGTTCCATGAACCGCTCGCCGTCCTTGTTGGTCAGGTACCCGCCCTCACCCCGCGCGCCCTCGGTAATCAGCACGCCCGCGCCGTAGATGCCGGTCGGGTGGAACTGCACGAACTCCATGTCCTGCAACGGCAGGCCGGCGCGCAGCACCATGCCGCCGCCGTCGCCGGTGCAGCTATGCGCAGAGGTGGCGGAGAAATAGCAGCGGCCGTATCCGCCGGTCGCCAGCACCACCGAATGGGCGCGGAAGCGGTGGATCGACCCGTCGTCCATGCACAGCGCGATGACGCCGCGGCAGACCTTCTCGCCGTTTTCCCCGTCCTCCATGATGAGGTCGAGCGCGAAATATTCGATGAAGAAGTCAGCGTCATACTTCAGCGACTGCTGGTACAGCGCATGGAGCATGGCGTGGCCGGTACGGTCGGCGGCGGCGCAGGT
Source organism: Sphingomonas sp. Leaf32 (assembly GCF_001421765.1). Lineage (GTDB taxonomy): Bacteria > Pseudomonadota > Alphaproteobacteria > Sphingomonadales > Sphingomonadaceae > Sphingomonas. The sequence goes on from NZ_LMLA01000001.1 coordinate 26,586, forward strand.
GCGCTGCACCGGAGGGCCTTCGCCCATATTCTGCATATGGCCACCGAACGGCCGCTGGTAGATCGTACCGTCCTCGTTCCGGCTGAACGGCACGCCGGCATGTTCCAGCTCGATGACTGCGGCTGGGGCCTCGCGCACCATATACTCGATCGCGTCCTGGTCGCCGAGCCAGTCGGAACCCTTGACGGTGTCGTACATGTGCCACGACCAATGGTCGGGCGAATTGTTGCCGAGCGAGGCGGCGATGCCGCCCTGTGCCGCGACGGTGTGCGACCGGGTCGGGAACACCTTGGTGATGCAGGCGGTCTTCAGACCCGCCTCGGCGCTGCCCATCGTCGCGCGCAGGCCGGAGCCGCCCGCGCCGATGACGACGACGTCATAGGTGTGGTCGATGATCTTGTAGGCGTCGGTGGCCATTATGCGGGCGTCCCGGTGAAAGCGATGCGAAGGATCGAGAAGGCGGCGAGCAGCCAGCCCGCGCCGTAGACGAGGTTCAGCGCGATCAGCGCGACGACGCGCGTCTCGTCATGCTGGTAATCCTCGATCACGGTCTGCAACCCCATCTTGGCATGGTAGAAGACCGAGGTGGCGAGCAGGATCAGCGGCACCGCGCCCCAGGCCGACGATACCCAGGCATGGACCGTGTCGTAATCATAGGACGGCAGCAGCGCGAGCGACAGCACGAACCACAGCATGAGGACGAGGTTCGATACCGCCGTCAGCCGCTGATGCCAGAAATGATGCGCGCCGGCCTTGGCCGACCCCAGGCCGCGCACGCGGCCGATGCTGGTTCCGTTACCCATCAGTGCTTCCCCACCAGCAGCCAGGCCCACAGCGCGGCAGTCGCGCAGGCGGCGAACACGATCGTCGCGATCGCGCTCTGCCGGTTGCCCTTCAGTTCGAAATTGGCGCCGATATCCATGAAGAAATGGCGGATGCCGTTGCCGATATGCTGGAACAGCGCGAAGCTCAGCCCGATGCCGACCAGATAGCCCAACGGCGCGAACGGCCCGGTGAACCACGACAGGAAGCGGGCATAGCTTTCCTCGCCACCCGACAGCGCGGCCAGCCACCACACGAACAGTGCGAGGCCGACAGTGCCCATGGCAACGCCGGTCGCACGGTGCAGGATCGACACCAGCATGTTCGGCCCCCAGCGCCAGACCTGGAGGTGGGGCGATACGGGGCGGGATTTGGGGCGGACCATGGCCAAGTCGGACGTTCCTCAAGCAGCGCGCGCAGCCACGTCGGGCGGATGCGGATTTCCAGCGATCGTGGCCTATCTACGCGCCCGTCCCGCCGATGCAAGTCCGCTTGCACGAAAGGGCCGGTGTGCAACCGCGCGACGGCCACTGTCGATCCGTGGTCAACCGACTGTTAACGCCTGCACGTTACCCCGGACGGCATAGGGGTCCGCCGTGCCAGTTGCGGATGCCGACGAACAGGGGAAGCGAATCGTGGGGACCAGGAAGCTGCCGGCACCGGAAAGCGTGAGCCGGACGATCGATCTGCAAGAACGACTGCGCCTGTTCAACATTTCCACCGACGACGTCGCCGCCGCCCGGGAATTGTGGACGGTGATCGAACCCCATGCGCGCGACGTCGCCGCCGCGCACTTCACCCAGTCGCAGAAGGTCGGCGGGGCGAACAGTATGCACCGCAATTACGACCGGATGATCGAACTGGGCGTCGCGTACCTCCGCAACCGCTTCACCAACCTGACCGGGCTGGCCTGGGTCGAATCGTGCGAGCGCACCGTCGCTACCGCCTTCGGGGCGGAGGTCGCGCTGACCGCCATCCTGTCGATGGGCGATGCCGGCGCACGGGCGTTGCTGGACGTGCTGCGCCGGGGGATCAGCGACGAGGCCGCGTTCCGCTATGCCGCCGAACTGCTGTTCAGGCTGCGCTCGCTGGAATGCGAAGTGTTCGTGTCGCTGTACAATGCCTATTTCCAGTACGACCTGCAGGAATCGCGCGAACGGCTGGCGCATGAGTTTCGCGACAATATCGGCGCGACCGTCGAACGCGCGAGCCGCGAGAGCGACACGTTGCGCGTCCATGCCAATCGCAGCTCGGCCAATGTCCGCGGTATGTTGGGCAAGGCATCCGAAGTCGCCGCCGCCGCCGAACAATCGGCAGTCGCGATGCGCGAAGCCGCCGCCACCTCCGCCGGGCTGATCCGTGCGATCGAGGATGCGCGCATGGAGGTCGAGGCCGCCGCCGAGATCGCGACCCGCGCGTCGGAACAGGCCGGCACCGCCGTCGGCATGTCCGAGGCGCTGTCGGACCATGCCAAGTCGATCGAATCGATCCTGGGCCTGATCCGCGACATTGCCGGGCAGACCAACCTGCTCGCGCTCAACGCCACGATCGAGGCCGCACGCGCGGGCGATGCCGGACGCGGCTTCGCGGTGGTCGCGCAGGAAGTGAAGAGCCTCGCCAGCCAGACCGCGCGCGCGACCGACGACATCGCCGCCAAGATCGCCGCGATCCAGGCCGCGACGCGCTCGACGGTCGAAACCAACGCATCGATCCGCGCGACGGTGACCGAGGTGCAGGAAAGCGCCAACCGCATCCGCAGCGCGATGGAGGTGCAGGCGCAGACCGTGACCGCGATCACCGCCGCCGTCGACGAAACCGCACTGGCGGCCGATTCGATGTCGTCGACCATCGCCGCGATCCGCGAGGATACCGAAACGGTGGCATCGGAAATCGACCGGGTGGGCGAAGGCTTCTCCTCGCTCGACGGCGAACTGGGGTCGTTGAAGGCCAGCACCGTCGAGTTCATCAGCAAGGTCGCGGCGTAGGGGTTCGCTCCACCCGACTGCCCGTTTGGCGGGGGCCGCGGCCGTATCCTCCGAACGTCCATTTCGTCACCCCGGACTTGTTCCGGGGTCCACTGGGCCGCAAATGCCGCCGATCGAGCCTCGATCCGCACCGGCCGCCGCGAGGTGGACCCCGGAACAAGTCCGGGGTGATGAAGCGGGTGGGGAGGCCGATCGGACCTTCGCCCGCACCCCGCGCGGATTGAATGTGCCCGCGCCCGCGCCTACACCGCGCGGCCATGGCATTTCCGACCCCGACCGGCCCCGCGCGATGAGCTGGAAACTCACCCTCCCCTGCACCCGCGCGGAGGCCGAGGCGATCGACGCCGCCGAGGATTTCGGCATCGATCCCGCCCCCGTGCTGATGACCACCGAGACGGTCGAGGACGATACCGAGACGTGGCGGCTGGACGCCTATTTCGAGCAGGAACCCGACGAAGCCGCCATCGCCGCCATCGCCGGACTGGTACCGAGCGCCGCCGGCACGGTGCCCGAGATCGAGGCGCTGGGCGACGAGGATTGGGTGACGATGAGCCAGGCGGGGCTGGAGCCGCTGCATGTCGGGCGGTTCTTCGTCCATACCGCCACCCATGCCGATGCGGTCCCGGCCGGCGCGCGCGCGTTCCTGATCGATGCGGGTCGGGCGTTCGGGACGGGGCATCATGAGACGACCAGCGGGTGCCTCGCCATGCTCGACCGCATGGGTAGCGAGGATTTCGCGAACGTCATCGACCTGGGCACCGGGACCGGCCTGCTCGCCTTCGCCGCGCGCGAATTATGGCCATCGGCGCGGGTGATCGCGACCGATATCGATCCGGTGGCGATCGACGTGACCGCCGACAATGCGACGCTGAACGCGGTCGATCGGGTCGATCTGGTGGTCGCCGATGGCGCATTGTCCGACGCGATCACCGCCGCCGCGCCCTATGACCTGCTCATCGCCAACATTCTGGCCGGGCCGCTGATGTCGATGGCGCCCGAAGTGGCGGCGATCGCCGGCCCCCGTGCGACGATCGTGCTGGCCGGGTTGCTGGAAACGCAGCGGGCGGACGTGGCCGCGGCCTATGCGGCGTGCGGCTGCACGCTGGAGGACGTCGATCGGCGGGGCGACTGGAGCGTGCTGCGGCTGACTGCGGGGGCCGAGCGGTTCGTGCCGACCGCGCCGATCGATCCCAAGGGGCGCGACGGCTGGGCGCTGGACCTTTGATAGGCAACGGAATGAAATGCAACAAAGCCCGTTCGTGCTGAGTAGGGGCTGAGCTTGTCGAAGACCCGTATCGAAGCACCGCTGACGGTCCTTCGATACGTCGCTTCGACAAGCTCAGCCCCTACTCAGGACAAACGACTGGTCTTATGTCCTTATCGCCCCCGACATTCCCTGTGCCGGGGAGGATTTTTACGCCTTTGACCGCGCATAGTCCTGCGTGCCTTCGGTCACTACCACATCCTCGGGCAGCACTGCGTCGACCGCGATCTCGCGCTGGTCACGGATCGCGTCGTATACCGGCGCGAAGTCGGTCTCGACGGTCAGGCGCAGCAGCTCGTCGAAGCCGGGGATGACGAAATAGGTCTGCTGGAAATCGTCGATGCGGTAATCGGTGCGCATCACGCGGGCGAGGTCGAGCATGATCCGGTTGGGGCTGGGATCGTCGAGCGAGAAGCGGGTTTCCGAGGCGCTCGACACGATGCCGGCACCATAGATGCGTAAGGCCCCGTTCTCCTGCACCAGTCCGAATTCGACCGTGTACCAGTAGAGCCGCGCCAGTTGCTTGAGCGATCCCAGTTCGAGCGCGCGCAGGCCGCCGCGACCATAGGCCGCCAGATAATCGGCGAAGACCGGATCGGCGAGCATCGGCACATGGCCGAACACGTCGTGGAAGACGTCGGGCTCCTGCAGATAGTCGAGCTGATCGGGACGACGGATGAAATTGCCCGCGACGAAGCGGCGATTGGCCATATGGGTAAAGAACACATCGTCGGGCACCAGCCCCGGCACCGCGACCACGCGCCAGCCGGTCAGCGCCTCCAGCCGGTCGGACAGTTCCTCGAAATCGGGGATGCCCGATTCGGACAGCCTGAGCGCGTCCAGCCCGCGCAGGAACGCGTCGGACGCGCGGCCGGGCAGCAATTTCATCTGCCGCGCGTACAGCGTGTCCCAGGTCGCATGGTCCTGCGCGCTATAGGCGTCCCACCCCTGCGGGATGGTCCAGTCGGCATTGGCGCCTGCGGGCGGCCGGTCGAGCACATGGGTTTCGCTTGCCATGGGTAAATAGTAGCATGGGAAACGATGCGACGGAAATGGCTGCGCCGAATGGCTGGTACGGTGGGGGCGATCGCGCTGATCGCGCTGTCGTACCTGTTTGCCGGGCTGGTCGGCGGGGCGATCCCGGCGGGTGGACAGGCGGCGCCGACCGATGGCATCCGCATCTATGTCGAGGATAACGGCATCCATACCGGCATCGTCCTGCCCAAGCACGCGGCGGGCATGTCGTTCGACGATCTGGTACGTGCCGACGATCTGGCCGATCCGCGCTATGCCAGCCATGGCTGGCTGTCGATCGGCTGGGGCGACCGCGCCTTCTATCTCGGCACGCCGACCTGGGGCGATGTGAAGCCCGCGACGATCGCCGCCGCCGCGATCGGCAGCGATGCGACCGTGCTGCATGTCGGGCACCTGCCGGAGCCGGTGGGCGAACGCGGCGTTTACCCGGTGATGCTGACCCCCGACCAATATCGCCGACTGGTGAGCGCGATCCGGGCGAGCTTCGCCGCGCGGACCGATCCGGTGCACGGCTATGGCCCGTCCGATGCCTTTTACGTCGCGCGCGGGCGGTACAGCGCGGTGGTGACCTGCAACGCATGGACCGGACGGATGCTGCGCGCGGCGGGCGTGCCGATGGGGCGGTGGACGCCGTTTCCGATCACGGTGACGTCGTGGCTGTAGAAACCCTGCCGCCCCCGCCGCTCGGCCAGTTCCTGATCGAGACGCCGCGCGCCGCGCTGGCGCTGGCGGGCGTGCCGTTCGGCTGGCGACAAGCGCTGGCCGGGGTGCGGCGCGGCGATGGGGAGCCGGTGATGCTGTTGCCGGGCCTGTTCAACAGCGACCGGTCGATGACGATCATGGCGCGCTATCTGCGCGACCTGGGCCATGGCACCCATGGCTGGGGGCTGGGCCGCAATTTCGGCCAGCGCAGCATCGGCGTGGACGGGGCCAGGCTGATCGAGCGGATCGATGCGGTCGCGCAGGGCAGCGGACGGGCGGTGGCGCTGGTCGGGGTCAGCATGGGCGGGATCATGGCACGCTTCGTGGCACATCGCCGCCCCGACCTGATCGAACAGGTGGTGACGGTCGCCAGCCCCTATGCCGGGCCGGCGCGGTCGACCCGGGTGTGGCGGCTGTACGAATGGATCAGCGGTGAATCGGTCGACGATCCGGCGGTACTGGCGCTGGCCGAGGAGGTGCGCCGCCCCCTGCCCGTCCCCGCCACCGCGATCTGGAGCGCCAGTGACGGGCTGGTCAACGGGATGGGCTGCCATGTGCCGGGCGAACCGGGTTGCCGCGCGGTCGAGGTGGTGAGCAGCCATTATGGCGTGCAGACCCGGCTGATCGTCCTGCGCGCGGTGGCGCAGGCGCTGGCGGGGAATCGAAGCACCGTCTCCGTTCGTCCTGAGTAGCCACTGAGCTTGTCGAAGGGGCGTATCGAAGGACCGTTCGGGGCCAGTGCTTTGATACGGGTCTTCGACAAGCTCAGCCCCTACTCAGCACGAACGGATTTGCGTTCCAAGATTCTATCAATCGTCGTCGCGCCGTTCCCGCCGTCGTCGCGCCTCTTCCTTGCGCAGTTCGCGGCCTTCGCGCGCTTCCTTCTTGCGCATTTTCCGGCCGTAGTTGCGGTCGGCCTCCGACTGGCTGGTGGTGGTCCAGTCTACCACCTGCGCCCCGGCGCGGACCGGGGCGGTCGCCACGTTCCATACCGTGCTGACGCACCCACCGGTCAGCGGCGTCACCGCCAGCACCATCCACGCCCGTCGCATCACATTGTCCTCAATAAGGTTTGTCGCGTATCTGTGCCCCGATTAGCGGGAAATCGGTGAAGAAACCATCGACGCCAGCGTCGACCGCGTCGGCGATCTCCTGTCCGATCCGGCCGTGCGTCGCCGGATCGCCCGGCACGCGGTACGCTTCGGGAAGAAAGATGTTCTCGGCGCGATAGGTCCACGGATGGACGCGCAGACCGGCGGCATGGGCGTCGCGCACCAACGGCTTGTCCTTGCCCACCAGCACCTTGTTCGGACCGATGCCCCATGCATAGGCCGCGACCGCCTTCAGCCCCGCCGGGGTCGCCATCGTCGCATAGCTGTCGACCGCGTGGTCGGCCGGGCCGTCGGTGTCGTTCATCAACTGGATCAGGCGGATGCGGGTCAGCTTCTTCAGTGCCTTGAGGTTGTTCACCTCGAACGACTGGATGAAGACCGGAGCGTCGGCGCGGTCCCAGCCGGCAGCGCGCAGCTCAGCCACCAGCCGCGCCTCCATGCGCTGGCCGATCGACGCGAAATAGCTCGGATGCTTGGTTTCAGGATAGATGCCGATCGTGCGCCCCGTCTCGGCGGTAGTGCGCTTGGCCAGCGCGATCACCTCGGCCAGCGTGGGCACGGGCTGCTGGCCGTCAAAGGCGGTGTTGCCGGGGCGATATTGCGGCAGGCGTTCCTTCGCGCGCAGCGTACGCAGTTCGGCGAGGGTGAAGTCCTCGGTAAACCAGCCGGTGATCGCGGCCCCGTCGATCCTCTTCGTCGTGCGACGGGTGGCGAATTCGGGGTGGTCGGCGATATCGGTCGTGCCCGAAATCTCGTTCTCGTGCCGGGCGACGAACACATTGTCCTTGGTCAGCACCAGATCGGGTTCGATGAAATCCGCCCCCTGTTCGATCGCGAGTTCGTACGCGGCGAGCGTGTGTTCGGGGCGCGATCCACTGGCCCCGCGATGCGCGATCACGATCGGCGGGCTGGTCAGCGGACGTTCCTCAGCCATCGGTGCGCTTCCCATCATCGCCGCCACTATCATCCCCAACATCTGCGACCCTCTCGCAACAGGAAACCCTTTGGTTGGCGATCGTTAGCCTTGACGACCAACGGAGCGCCCCCCCCATGCAATTCACCATCAACGGACAGCCGTATCAGGCGGAGGTCGACATCCGTACCTCGCTGCTCGACCTGCTGCGCGAACATCTCTCGCTCACCGGCAGCAAGAAGGGCTGCGATCATGGCCAATGCGGCGCGTGCACCGTGCTGGTGAACGGCCGCCGCATCAATGCCTGCCTCACGCTTGCCGTGATGCATCAGGATGACGAGATCGTGACGATCGAGGGACTGGGCACGCCCGGGGACCTGCATCCGCTCCAGGCCGCGTTCGTCAAGCATGACGGGTTCCAGTGCGGCTATTGCACGCCGGGACAGATCTGTTCGGCGGTCGGGATGCTCGATGAGGTCAGGAAGGGCTGGCCGAGTCATGTCAGCGCCGACCTGAACGACGCCGACTTCACCGACGACGAAATCCGCGAGCGGATGAGCGGCAATATCTGTCGTTGCTCGGCCTATCCCAACATTGTCGACGCGATCCGCGAAGTCGCCGATGCAAAGGCGGAGACGGTGGCATGAAGCTGTTCGATTACGCGAAGGCCGACAGCGCCGACGCAGCCGTCCGCGAAGGCGCGGCGCGCGACACGAAGTTCATCGCGGGCGGGACCAACCTGCTCGACCTGATGAAATTGCAGATCGAGACGCCCGCGCGACTGGTCGATATCAGCCGCCTGCCGCTGACCGACATTGAGGAGATCGACGGCGGCGGGGTGCGGATCGGAGCGCTGGTGCCCAATTCGGACCTGGCGGCGAACCCGATCATCCGCGAACGCTACGAAGTGCTCAGCCGCGCGCTGCTGGCCGGCGCGTCGGGGCAGTTGCGCAACAAGGCGTCGACCGGGGGCAACCTGCTGCAACGTACCCGCTGCTATTATTTCTACGAGACGGCGGCGCGTTGCAACAAGCGCGTGCCGGGATCGGGCTGCGACGCGAAGGAAGGGTTCAACCGCATCCTCGCCGTGTTGGGCACCAGCGAGGCGTGCATCGCGACGCATCCGAGCGACATGGCGGTGGCGATGCGCGCACTCGACGCGACGATCGTGACGCTGGGCAGCGACGGGGAAAAACGGCGGATCGCGATCGGCGACTTCTATCGCCTGCCGGGCGATACGCCGGAGGTCGAGCATGTGCTGCGCCCCGGCGAACTCATCACCCATGTCGAACTGCCGGCCGCACCCGAGGGTCGCCAGACCTATCGCAAGGTGCGCGACCGTGCGTCCTACGCCTTTGCGCTGGTGTCGGTCGCGGGAATCGTCGCGGTCGAGGACGGCAAGATAAGTTCGGCGCGGCTGGCGTTCGGCGGCCTCGGTCCGATGCCGTGGCGCGACGAAGGCGTCGAGCGCCTGCTCGTCGGGCAGGCCCCGTCCGACGCGCTGTTCGCGCAAGCCGCCGACCTGCTGCTGCGCGACGCCAAAGGCTTCGGCAGCAACGATTTCAAGATTCCACTCACGCGCCGCACGCTGATCGCGACGCTCCGGGAGCTGACGGCATGACCACCAACGCACTGCGCATGGACAAGCCCGTCGAACACAGTCTGCTCGACACCGGCGTCCAGGGGATCATCGGCAAGGGGATCGAACGGATCGATGGTCCGCTGAAGGTCGCCGGACAGGCGACCTATGCCGCCGAATATGCGCCCGATGATCTCGCCTATGGTTTCCTCGTCCGTGCGCCGTTTGCGGCAGGGAAGATCACCGCGATCGATGCCGAAGGGGCGAAGGCGCTGCCGGGCGTGCTGGACGTGGTGGTCGACCTCAAGACCTTCATCCGCAACGCGCAGCAGGGCGGCGAGACCGGCGCCCCGACGCAGGGGGTGAAGGACGTCGCCTATTTCGGTGAGCCGGTGGCGATCGTCGTTGCCGAGAGCTTCGAGATCGCGCGCGACGCGGCGCAGCTGGTGTCGATCCGGTTCGATCCGGCACCCGGCGTCTTCACCTTCGACGACCGGCTGGACAGCGCGAAGAAGCCGCCGGCTGGCACGATGCCGCCCTATCACAAGCAGGGTGACCTCGACGCGGCGATGGCCGAGGCGGCGTTCACCATCGATGATATATGGACCACCCCGTCGCAGAATTCGGCGGCGATGGAGCCGCACGCATCGACCGCGGTGTGGGACGATGACGGGCTGACGCTGTACGGCGCGTATCAGATGCCGTCGTCGGACAAGCTGCAACTGGCCAAGGCGCTGGGCGAGCGGGCGTCGCGGGTGCGGATCGTCGCGCGCTATGTCGGCGGCGGGTTCGGGTCGAAGCTGGGCATCGCCCCGGAATCGGTTGCGACCGCGCTGGCGGCCAAGGCGGTCGGGCGGCCGGTAAAGACGGTGATGACCCGTCAGCAGGTGTTCGACACCACGGTGCGCCGGTCGAACACGCATCAGCGGATGCGGCTGGCCGCCGATGCCGATGGCCGGCTGACCGGGATCGGGCATGAGACGATCACCAGCAACCTGCCGGGCGAGGGCTATTTCGAACCGGCGGGTATCGCGACCCAGTTCCTTTATGCCGGCGAGAACCGCGTCATCACCCATGACGTGGTGGAGCTGAACCGGATGCTGTCGGGGTCGATGCGCGCGCCGGGCGAGGCGGTCGGGCTGCTGGCGCACGAGAATGCGATGGACGAGCTGGCGGAAAAGATCGGGATCGATCCGGTCGAGCTGCGCCGCCGCAACGATCCGTCACGCGATCCGCAAAAGGACGTGCCGTTTTCGACCCGCTCGCTGACCCGCTGCCTCGACGCCGGGGCGAAGGCGTTCGGCTGGGACCAGCGCAACCAGACGCCGGGCAGCCGGCGCGAAGGCGACTGGCTGATCGGACAGGGCATGGCGGCGACCACGCGCACCAACATGCTGCAACCCAGCGAAGCGGCGGTGTCGATCGGTCCCGACGGCCGGGCGCTGATCGAAACCGACATGACCGACATCGGCACCGGCACCTATACCATCCTGGCGCAGATCGCGGGCGAGCTACTGGGCCTGCCGATCGAGCGGATCGACGTGCATCTGGGCGATACGAAGTCGCCGCCGGGTGCGGGGTCGGGCGGGTCCTGGGGTGCCGGCAGCAGCGGGTCGTCGGTCTATCTGGCGGCACAGGCGCTGCGGGACAAGCTGGCGAAGGCGATGGACGTGTCGGCGGACGAACTGACGCTGAAGGACGGCCATGCGATCGCCGGCAATCGCCGGGTGCCGATCGCCGAGCTGGTCGGCGACGGCATCACCGCCACCGGATCGATCGAGCCGGGCAAACAGGAGAAGGAAACGACGCAGGCCGGCTATGGCGCGCATTTTTGCGAAGTGAAGGTCCATGCCGTCACCGGCGAAGTCCGCGTCACCCGCTGGCACGCGACGTTCGAGGCGGGGCGCATCCTGAACCGACAGACCGCGCGGTCGCAGTGCATCGGCGGGATCGTGTTCGGCATCGGCGCCGCGCTGACCGAGGAACTGGTCCATGACGACCGCGACGGGCGGATCGTTAACCACGACCTGGCCGAATATCACGTGCCCGCGCACGCCGATATTCCGCCGATCGACATCGCGTTCCTCGACGAACGGGACCCCCATGCCAATCCGCTCCATGCCAAGGGGATTGGCGAACTGGGCATCGGTGGCGCGGGCGCGGCGGTGGTCAATGCGATCTACAACGCCACCGGGGTCCGGGTCCGCGACTATCCCGCGACCCTCGACAAGCTGCTGGAGGGATTGCCGGCGGTCTGAGGAGCGTTGCCTGGGGGAAGGAGAGCGGATGCTCCCCTTCCCCTATGGGCAATTTTCCCTTGTTCGCGTTTGCGGCAACCCTAGCTGTCATGTATCTGACCCGCAGACCGGGTGGAATTGCCACCCACTAGCCGAACCGAGCGAGTATCATGGCCGAATTCCGTTTGCCCAAGAACAGCGTCGTCAAAAAGGGTACGACCCACAAGTCGCCGACGTCGGGCCGGATCAAGAAATTCAAGGTCTATCGCTACGATCCCGATTCGGGCCAGAATCCGCGCTACGACGATTTCGAGATCGATCTGGACGAATGCGGTCCGATGGTCCTCGACGCGCTCATCAAGATGAAGTCGGAGCAGGACCCCTCGCTCACCTTCCGCCGGTCGTGCCGCGAAGGGATTTGCGGGTCGTGTTCGATGAACATCGACGGCCGCAACGGCCTCGCCTGCACCACCGCGATCGAGGATATCAAGGGCGATATCCGCATCACGCCGCTGCCGCACATGGACGTCATCAAGGACCTGGTGCCGGACTTCACCCATTTCTATGCGCAGTACGCGTCGATCAAGCCGTGGCTGCAGACGGTGACGCCCGAGCCTGCGGGCAAGGAGCGGCTCCAGTCGCCGGAGGATCGCAGCAAGCTCGACGGGCTGTACGAATGCATCCTGTGCGCCTGCTGCTCGACCTCGTGCCCGAGCTATTGGTGGAACAGCGACAAGTTCCTCGGCCCGGCGATCCTGCTCCAGGCGTATCGCTGGCTGGCCGACAGCCGTGACGAGATGACCGGCGAGCGTCTGGACGAGCTGGAAGATCCGTTCCGCCTGTATCGGTGCCACACGATCATGAACTGCGCGAATGTCTGCCCCAAGGGACTGAACCCCGCCAAGGCGATCGCCGAGATCAAGAAGATGGAAGTCGAGCGGATCATCTGATCCGTCTCGCGTGGTGTTGCACACACCACCCGTTCGTCCTGAGTAGCGGCTGAGCTTGTCGAAGGCGCATATCGAAGGACGGTTTATGCGGCGACGATCCTTCGATACGCCATTTCGACAAGCTCAATGGCTACTCAGGACGAACGGAGGGGTCATTCAGGGGGAGTAATCCTGCCATGACCGTCCTCGCCCGCTACGACCGCCTCGTCACCGCCGGCGAGTTGCGCCCGGACCCCGAACAGCGCGCCGCCGCCGAGCGGCTGTCGCGCCTCGCCGACGCCATCGACCATCCCCCCAAGCGCGGGCTGTTCGCGCGCCTGACCGGCGGCGACGCCGTGCCCCCACGCGGCGTGTACCTGTGGGGCGGCGTCGGGCGGGGCAAGTCGATGTTGATGGACCTGTTCTACGACTGTGTCGCCGAACCGGCCAAGCGCCGCGTCCATTTCCACGCCTTCATGATCGAGGTCCATGCCCGCCTCGCAACCGAACGCGCCAAGGAGGTCGGCAACCCCGTGCCGCCGGTGGCCGAGGCGCTGGCCAAGGACCTGAAACTGCTCGCGTTCGACGAGATGGTCATCAACAACACCGCCGATGCGATGGTGCTGTCCCGGCTGTTCACCGAGATGATGACGCACGGTGTCACCATGGTCGCGACGTCGAACCGGCCGCCGGTCGACCTGTACAAGGACGGGTTGCAGCGCGACAGCTTCCTGCCGTTCATCGCGCTGCTCGAATCCAGTCTCGACGTGCTGCCACTGAACGGGCCGACCGATTACCGCCGCGACCGGCTGGGCGCGGTCGATACGTGGCTGGTGCCGAACGGCGCGGCGGCGATCGAGGCTTTATCGGCGGCGTTCTTCCGCCTCACCGATTATCCGGTCGAGGATCGCGACCATGTGCCGTCGTGCGACCTTGATGTCGGCGGGGGCCGGACGCTGCACGTGCCCAAGGCGCTGAAGGGCGTCGGCGTATTCAGCTTCAAGCGGCTGTGCGGCGAGGCGCGCGGGGCGCCCGACTATCTCGCCATCGCGCGGGCGTTCCACACCGTGATCCTGGTCGGGATTCCGATCCTGGGGCCGGAAAACCGCAACGAGGCCGCGCGGTTCGTGACGCTGATCGACGCGCTGTACGAATATCGGGTGAAGCTGCTGGCGGCGGCGGATGCGCAGCCGGGCGCGCTGTATCCGACCGGTGACGGGCGGTTCGAATTCGACCGGACGATCAGCCGGCTGGAGGAAATGCGGTCGGAGGATTATCTGGCGAAGGGGCATGGCGAGGGGTGAGCAAGCCCGATTCGTTCGTGCTGAGTAGGGACTGAGCGAAGTCGAAGGCCCGTATCGAAGCACCTGCCCCCTGTCCTTCGATACGCTGCTTCGACAAGCTCAGCAGCTACTCAGGACGAACGGTTCGCATCCACTCAACTCCGCCGCGCATCCGCCTTCTTGGTCCGCAGCGTCGCCGACGCCGCCGTCGGATCGTCCGGCCATGGATGGCGCGGATATCGGCCGCGCATTTCCTTCGACACGTCGCGCCATGATCCCGCCCAGAAGCCGGGCAGGTCGCGCGTCGTCTGGATCGGGCGACCGGCGGGCGAGGTCAGGCTGAGCGTCAGCGGTTGCCCGGCGACCATCGGATGAGTGGCGAGGCCGAACAGCGCCTGTACCCGCAACTCGACGCGCGGGCCGCCCTCCGCCGCGTAATCGATCGCGTGGCTCGACCCGGCGGGACTTTCGAAGCGCGCGGGGGCGAGGCGGCGGAGCTGCTGCATCCAGTCCCATCCCGCCTGCTGCTCCAGCGCATCGTGCAGCCCGGTCACCGCGTCGAGCCGTCGTTTGCCGGTGAGCAGCGGCGGCAGCCAGTCGTCGATCGCCGCAGTCAGCGCCGCATCGCCCAGCGGATCATCCTTCCCCAGCATCGCCGCGACATAGGCAGAGCGCCGGCGGAGCGTCTCCGCCCCGTCCCATGGTAACAGCGACAGGTCGCCACGGACCGCTTCGACCAGCGCCGCGACGATCTCTTGCGCCGATGCCGCCGCATCGGGACCGGACGACAGCCGGATCGCGCCCAGCCGGCGTTCGCGCAACGCGACGATGCCGCGCGTGGCGGGATCGAAGCGGACGCTGCGCCGCGTCTCGATCCGGTCGCCGAACAGCTGCTCGACCGTCGCCGGATCGATCGCGACGGCGGACAGGATGCGCGCGCCCGCCGCCTGCCCCTGCGTCTCGGCAACCGCCAGCCATTCGGCCGATCCGAGCGCGGCGGCATCCAGCGTGAAGCCGCGCCCGCCGACCGAGGCCCAGCGTTCGCCACCGGCGTCGCGCCGCCGGGCGATGCGATCGGGAAAGGCCAGCGCGACGCTGCGCGCCAGCGCATAGGCGGGCGGATCGTCGCGGCCCTTCACCAATTTGCGCCAGCGATCGGCGAGGCGGCGCGAGGCCTCCGCCCGCTGGCCGCGCTCGGTCCGCCAGCGGCGGCGGCGCTGGTCGAGATCGGTGTCGTTGCCGCCAAGGCCCCGTTCGCCGAGCAGCACCGCAACCTCCGCCGCCGCGCCGGCAAAGCCGCCCTCCCCGGCACGGATCAGCATATGGGCGAGGCGTGGGCTGAGCGGCAGCGCGGCGATGGCGAGGCCATGCGGCGTCGGCCGGCCATCGGCATCAATCGCGTCGAGCGTGGCAAGGCGCGCGCGCGCTTCGTCGACGGCGGCGGCGGGCGGCGGGTCGAGCCAGCGCAGCGTCGTCGGATCGGTGACGCCCCATTTGCCGCATTCGAGCACCAGCGCCGACAGGTCCGCCTCCAATATCTCCGCCGGGTCGAACCGCGGCAGTCCGGCGGTCGCGGCGGCCTCCCACAGCCGATAGGCGACGCCCGGCCCCTGCCGCGCGGCGCGGCCGGCGCGCTGGGTGACGGCGGCCTGGCTGGCGCGTTCGGTGGTGAGGCGCGTCATTCCTGCCGCGCGATCGTAGCGCGGGCGGCGGGCAAGGCCGGAATCGACGACGATGCGGATGCCGTCGAGCGTCAGCGAGGTTTCGGCGATGCTGGTCGCCAGTACGATCTTGCGCCGTCCCTCCGGATCGGGCGCGATGGCGGCGCGCTGTTCGGCCGGCAACAGCGTTCCGTGCAGCCGGTGCAGCACCGCGCCGTCGGGCACGGCGATGCGTTCGGCGGTGCGTTCGATCTCCGCCACGCCGGGCAGGAAGGCGAGGATGCCGCCCTCCGCCTCCCCCAGTGCACGGCGGATCGCGGCGGCGACCGAATCCTCGATCCGGGCCTCCGCGTTGCGGCCGATATGGCGCAGGTCGAGCGGCCAGGAGCGCCCTTCGCTTTCGAGTACCGGAGCATCGTCCATCAGCGCGGCGAAGCGCTCGCCATCGAGTGTTGCCGACATGGCGAGGATGCGCAGGTCGGGCCTGAGCGCCGCCTGTGCGTCGAGCGCGAGAGCGAGGCCGAAATCGCTGTCGAGGCTGCGTTCGTGCACTTCGTCGAACAGCACCGCCGACACGCCGGCCAGTTCGGGATCGGCCTGGATGCGGGCGACGAAGATGCCCTCGGTCATTACCGTCACGCGGGTCGTCGCCGACCGCTTGCTGTCCATGCGGGTGGCGTAGCCGAAGGTCTGGCCGACCGGTTCGTTTGCCGTCGCGGCCATGCGTTCGGCAGCGGCGCGGGCGGCGATACGGCGGGGGGAGAGCAGCAGGATTTCGCCGCTGACCCACGCTTCGCCGAGCAGCGCCGGGGCGACGGCGGTGGTCTTGCCCGCACCCGGCGGCGCGACGAGGACGGCGGAGGTGCGGTCGCGCAGCGTCTGGAGGAGGTGGGGCAGGGCCGCGTGGATGGGAAGCATGGGGGTGCCTACCAAATCCTCCCCGGCACGGGGAGGGGGACGTAGCGGCGACCGGCGACCTGCCGGGGGCAGGTCGCAGCCGCGAAGTCGGCTTGCGCAAGCAAGCCGCGGGCGAAGCTGGTGAAAGGGGTTCACCGCGAACGCTGCCGTTCCGTATGCGGACACCCCCCTCCACCATCCTGCGGATGGTCCCCCTCCCCGTGCCGGGGAGGATTTAGAGGGTGTCGGGGTTTGGCCCCAATCGCCCGTCTTCGCGATCCATCGCGTCGAGCTTCGCGATCTGGTCCGTCGTCAGCATCACCGACCGCGCCGCCAGATTCTCCTCGATCCGCGCCCGCGACGACGCTTTCGGGATCACGCCCAGCCCGGCCTGAAGGTGCCAGGCGAGGATCACCTGCGCCGGGGTCGCGCCCGCGTCCTGCGCGATGGCGGCGATGGTCGGGTCGGTCAGCAGCGTGCCCTGCCCCAGCGGCGACCAGCTTTGCGTAACGATGCCCAGCCGTTCATGCGCGGCGCGCGCCGCCTGCTGCTGGAAGGTCGGATGCAGCTCGATCTGGTTGAGCGCGGGCGCCACGCCGGTCGCATCGACGATCCGGTCGAGATGGTCGGGCGAGAAGTTCGAAACGCCGATCGACCCGACCCGCCCCTCCTCGCACAGCCGTACCAGCGCCTTCCACGTATCGACATAGCGGTTTTCGGACGGCATCGGCCAGTGGATCAGGAACAGGTCGATGCGCGGCAGCTTCGCGGCACTGGCATCGAACGCCTTGAGCGCACCGTCATAGCCCATGGCGTCGCGCCATAATTTGGTGGTGACGAAGACGTCGATGCCGCCGGTCGCCTCGCCGACGCCCGCTTCGTTGCCGT
This sequence comes from Sphingomonas sp. Leaf32, assembly GCF_001421765.1. Taxonomy (GTDB): domain Bacteria; phylum Pseudomonadota; class Alphaproteobacteria; order Sphingomonadales; family Sphingomonadaceae; genus Sphingomonas. The sequence continues at coordinate 43,893 of NZ_LMLA01000001.1, forward strand.
AGAAGGCGGCGGTGTCGATCAGGCGATAGCCGGCGTCGATCGCGTCGCGCGACAGGCGGGCGGAGTCGTCGGCCGGGACCTTGTAGGTGCCGAAGCCGATCGCGGGGATGGTGCGGCCGTCGTTGAGGGTCAAGTCGGTCATGGGGGAGTCCGTGTGGTTGGGGGTCGGGTTTCCAAAGAATGGCGGGGTGATCCGTTCCCTCGCGTCCCTGCCCCGCTCCGTTCGTGCTGAGTAGGGACCGAGCGAAGTCGAAAGCCCGTATCGAAGCATCTGCCCCAAACGGTCCTTCGATACGCCATTTCGACAGGCTCAATGGCTACTCAGGACGAACGGAGGAGTTTTGGGCCAACGCCCCCAACCCGTTCGGTTCGAGCAGCTTCGAGCTTGTCGAGAAGGGGATCGGTTGAACCATGCCCCGCTTGGGTATCAGGATTGTCCGGGGGACAATCCGACCCGACCCTCGTCGAGAACCCTCCGCGTGGGGCAACCCCTTCTCGACTTCGGTTCTCGATAGGCTCGAACCTGCGCTCGAAGCAAACGGGTAGGCGTTGGAGAGGCCCCCTTACCCCGTCGGCCGCCCGTCCGCGTCCATCAGCACTTCGCGCCGGCCGACATGGTCCGGTCGCGATACCAGCCCTTCCTTTTCCATCCGCTCGATCAGCCGCGCCGCCGAGTTATAGCCGACACGCAACTGGCGCTGGAGCCAGCTGGTCGACGCCTTCTGGCTTTCGGCCACCAGCTGGCACGCCTGACGAAAGGTCTGTTCCTCCGGCGAATCGTCGCCGGTCGGCGCGCCGTCGAGGCTGAAGCCGGCATCGCCCTCCGGCTCGTTGACCACCGCGTCGATATAGTCGGGTGCGCCTTGGCTACGCCAGAAATCGGACACCGCCTGCACCTCGTCGTCGCTGACGAACGGGCCGTGGACGCGGGCGAGCGCCTTGCCGCCGGGCATGTAGAGCATGTCGCCGCGCCCCAGCAGCTGCTCGGCGCCCTGTTCGCCGAGGATGGTGCGCGAATCGATCTTGGACGTGACATGGAAGCTGATGCGCGTCGGCAGATTAGCCTTGATGACGCCGGTGATGACGTCGACCGAGGGGCGCTGCGTCGCCATGATGAGGTGGATGCCCGCCGCGCGCGCTTTTTGCGCCAGACGCTGGATCAGGAATTCGACTTCCTTGCCCGCCGTCATCATCAGGTCGGCAAGTTCGTCGACGATCACCACGATCTGCGGCAACGGCGACAGGTCGAGCGTCTCCTCCTCGTAGATCGGCGTGCCGTTGTCGGCGTCGTAGCCGGTCTGCACCTTGCGGCCGAGCTTCTGCCCCTTGGCCGATGCCGCGCGCACCTTGTCGTTGAAGCTGGCGAGGGAGCGGACGTTGATCGACGCCATCATGCGATAGCGGTCCTCCATCTGCTCGACCGCCCATTTCAGCGCGCGCACCGCCTTGGGCGGGTCGGTGACAACATCGGCCAGGAGGTGCGGGATGCCGCGATACATGCTGAGTTCCAGCATCTTCGGGTCGATCATAATCATGCGGCACTGGTCCGGGGTCAGCCGGTAGAGCAGCGACAGGATCATGCAGTTCAGCCCCACCGACTTGCCCGAACCGGTGGTGCCGGCGACCAGCAGGTGGGGCATGGGGGCAAGGTCGGCGACGACCGGATCGCCGGCGATATTCTTGCCCAGCACGATGGGCAGCTGCGCATTCTGGTCGGCGAACGCCTGGCTGGCGATCAGTTCGCGCAGGGACACCATCTCGCGCCGCTGGTTGGGCAGTTCGATGCCGATGACGGTGCGACCCGGAATCGTCGCGACGCGGGCGGAGATCGCCGACATGTTGCGGGCGATGTCGTCGGCGAGCTGGATCACGCGGCTGGCGCGGATGCCGGGTTCGGGTTCCAGTTCGTACATGGTGACGACCGGGCCGGGGGCGACCTTCACCACCTGCCCCTTCACGTTGAAATCGTCGAGCACGCTTTCGAGCAGGCGCGAATTGCGCTCCAGCGCCGCCTTGTCGACCGTCGGCCCGGTCGATTCGGGCGGGGGGCTGAGCAGGTCGATCGACGGCAGCGCGAAATTGTCGCGACCTTCGCTGCTGGCGGGCCGGGGCGCGCTGGCGAGCGCGGGCGATGCGGCGCGGTCGGCGATGACCGGGGGGGCGCGATCGTCGGGCTGGGCGACGCGGCGCGGCTGCGGCCGGGCGGACGCGTCGTCCTCCTCGTCCTCGGCGAGCGGTGCCGCACGGGGGGCGGGGTCGAACGGCAGATCGTCGTCCTCGACCAGCACATCGCCCTCGTCCGCGCCCACGCGCGCCCGGCGTTCGAACTTCGGCAGCCGGAACGTGCCATCGGGAATCTCGATCGTCAGTCCCTTGGCCCAGCGCCATACGCCGAACAGTCCGGTGGCGAGCGCGACGATGCGGATCGTCCACAGCTCGGCGACGGATACGCCGATCAGGTGGATCAGCCCCTGCACGGCTTGCGCGATGCTCCAGCCGATCACCCCGCCATAGCCGGCGGGCAGCGACAGGATCGCCTCTCCCGACACGAACGCCAGCGTGGTGCCCATCGCCAGCACGCCGACCCCGCAGTCGCGGACCATGCGTGGCCACGGTCCCACGGGCACGTCGCGCCACAACCGGACGCTGACGATCAGCCCGAGCGGCAACAACATGGCGACGGGCACGCCGAAGATGGTGAGCAGCAGGTCGGCGAGCATCGCCCCGCCCGCCCCCAGCCGGTTCGCGACCGGGCCGCCCGCCGCCGTGCTGAACGACGGGTCGGCGGGCGAATAGCTGACTAGGGCGATGGCGATCACGATCATGGCGACGAACAGGATCGTCGCACCGATCATCGCGCCGCTGCGCTTCGCACCCGCCTTCATCGCGTCGCGCCACAACATCGGCTGCGCGTTGGTCGCCATTCGTTTTACCTTATATTCAAGAATATCTTGATTTGCGCTGCACCCGGCTCCGTCGTCAAGGCGGCGTTGCGGCGGGATGCGTGAGAGCCTAGATCGGAAGGGCATCCGGACGGTCCGTTCGTCCTGAGTAGCCATTGAGCTTGTCGAAATGGCGTATCGAAGGACCCGTGACGTGCGGTGCTTCGATACGGGTCTTCGACTTCGCTCAGCCCCTACTCAGCACGAACGGACGTGGGGACATTGTTTTTGCCCCGAACCAACGGGGCCGGTTGATAGGATGGGACGGGTTTCATGGCACAGGCGGACGTCATCATCCTGGGCGGCGGGCTGGTCGGCAGCACGCTGGGCGTGTCGCTGGGCGTGCACGGCCTCAGCTCGATCATCCTTGATCCCGCCGATCCGGCGGTGACGCTGGCGCCCGGATTCGACGGTCGTGCCTCGGCGATCGCCAGCGCGACGCACCGCATGTTCGAGGCGATCGGCATCGCGCCGGGCCTTGGGCGGGAAGGCTGCCCGATCGCCGCGATCCGCGCGACCGACGGGCTGGAACCGGGCAAGCTCGACTTCGTCCCCGACGCCGCCGACGATCCGGTCGGCGTGATGTATGAGAACAAGCGGCTGCGGCAGGCGATCTACGACGCCGCCATCGCCTCGCCCCATGTCGACCTGCGCTACAAGGACCGCGCGATCGACGTGCGGCGCGAGGGGCATGGCGTGACCGTCACGACGGCGGGCGGCGACACGCTCACCGCGCCGCTGCTGATCGCCGCCGAGGGGCGCAATTCGCCGACGCGCGAGGCGGCGGGCATCCGCGTCGCGCGCTGGAGCTATGACCATGCCGCGATCATCACGACGCTGAACCATGCCGAACCGCACGACAACATCGCCTATGAAATCTTCTACCCCGCCGGCCCGTTCGCGATCCTGCCGCTGAATGACGATGCCAACGGCCACCGCTCGGCGATCGTGTGGACCGTGGATACGAAGGATCGCGGCGGTTTCCTGAAACTGTCCGAGCGTGCGTTCCTGGCCGAAGCGTCGAAAAAGATGGGCGGTTTCCTGGGCGAGCTGTCCAACCTGTCGGCGCGGTCGAGCTATCCGCTGGGCTTCCACCATGCGGCGCGGATTACCGCCGACCGGCTGGTGCTGGTGGGCGATGCCGCCCACGGCATCCACCCGATCGCCGGGCAGGGGCTGAACCTGGGCCTGCGCGACGTCGCGGCGCTGACCGAAGTGCTGGTCGAGGGCAAGCGTACCGGGCTGGACCTGGGCGATCCTTATCTGCTGGAACGCTATCAGCGGTGGCGGGGGCTGGACACCTTCGCGGTGGCGCTGGCGACCGACGGGCTGACCCGCCTGTTCGGCATTCCGGGCAAGACGGCCAGCGCGGTGCGGCGCTTCGGCTTGTCGGCGGTCAACTCGATCCCGCCGCTCAAAGCCGCGTTCATGGCCGAAGCGCGCGGTGAGACGGGCAAGCTGCCGAAACTGTTGCAGGGGGTTACGGCATAACGCCGGTTTCGCGGTTCGCGGTACGCCGCCAGAGCGTTTTCCGATCGGGTTGGATCATCGGCACGGAGTCGATTTCGGTTCATGGCAAGGCGCGAGGAGGGTGCGATGCCAAGGCATCGTAGCCGACGAGCAACGCCGCCATCCTTGCCGCGCCAGCGGTCGCCCGCCACGGCGATGACGATGGTTCAACTTGGTCGGAAACCGCTCTAAAGACCCCTGCGGGGGGAAATGGCGATGTCCGAGTTCGAGTTCATCTTCGCGTTGTTCGGCCTGTTGCTGGGCCTTTCGATCGCCGAAGTGCTGGGCGGGGTGGCGCGTGCGATCGAAACGCGGCTGCAACCCGGTTCGATGGTGCGCATCGGGTGGCTGACGCCGTTGTTGGGCGCGTTCGTGATGCTCGACCTGCTGTCGTTCTGGCAGGCGGCGTGGACCGGACGCGATATCGTCGCCGTATCGGGCAAGTCGCTGATGGCGATCACCGGTTTTGCCAGCGCCTATTATCTGGCGGCGCGCCTGGTGTTTCCCCGCGATATGTCGACGGGGCTCGACGCGCATTTCCTACGGGTCCGACGGGTCGTCATCGGCATCATGTTCGTCCTGCTGCTGTGCCAGCTGGGCTGGTATGCCAGCGTGCCGCGCATGGCAGTACATCTTGCCCGGCCGCTGCCACTGGCGCTGACCGCGATCCTGATGGCGCTGATGATCGCGGCCATGACGGTTCGGGGGGAACGGTGGTGCCGGCTGGTCATGCTGGCGCTCGTCGGCCGCTACGTCATCGTCTATCTGCTGTAACGGCCGGCCGTCACCACGTTCCGCCGCCCGTCTCACCCTGTCGCCATTCCGCGATCCGCCGCCGCGTCGCCGGCGTCGTGCCGGCCGGCAGCGCATCGGCCGCGAACCAGCCGACTTCGGCCACCTCCAGCCGGTCCGCACCGCGCAGCGTGTCGCCGGCCGCCCGCGCGACATAGACGACTACATGGTCGTCCTTGCTCTCGCGCCGGTTGTGATAGACGCCCAGTATCCGCTCGACCGTGGCACCGGTGACCGCCACCTCCTCCGCCAGCTCGCGGTGGAGCGCATCGGCGATGGCTTCGCCCTTCTTCACCCCGCCGCCGGGCAGGTACCAGCCGTCGAGATAGGTGTGCCGCACCAGCGCGACGCGGCCATCGGGGTCGAGCAGCAGCGCGCGTACGCCGATCGTGCGCGGGCGGGTGACGCGCCATACCAACCGCGCCGCCTTGCCCAGCAGCCGGTGCAGCAGCGCCACGGCCTATGCCCGTCCGTCGCGCGTGGCCTCGGCCGCTTCCTCCGCCGCAACCGGTTCGGCCGCCGGGCGGATCATCAGGAAGCTGCCCGACCAGACGCCCGGAATGTCCCACCGCCCGCTGATCTCGCAACCGTCGTCGCTCAGCACGCCGGCATAGACGACCATGTCGCCATAGCCCTCGCTGCCGCTATCGTCGTAGAATTTGCTGAAGCGCACCTTGGCGCCGTCGCGATGCCCGTCGATCGCGGCGGCGATCAGCGCGCCGGGCGGGACCGAATACAGGTCCGGTTCGTGGATCGTCCCCACCAGCGACCCGCCCAGATCGGCGATGTCCGCCTCGAACGCGGTCGGCGGGTTGGTGTGCGGATAGTTGAAGATCCCACTCCACTTGCCGCTCAGGTCGCGGCTCACAACGGCCGCGCCGCTTCGATCAGCAGCACCGGCACGCCATCGCGGATCGGAAAGGCGAGACCGGCGGCGTCGGAGATCAATTCATCCGCCGCCGCATCATGCGTCAGCGGGGTACGCGTCACCGGGCAGACCAGGATCGACAACAGCCACGGATCGATCGCGTGGCCCCCGGTCTTCCCCTGTTCCAGCGTCATTGCAGCGTCGCCTCTTCGTCATCGCCATGCCTGCCGAAGAATTGCATGAGCTGCACGATCAGTTCCGCGCGGGCGGACAGGGCGTCGACTTCCAGCAGCGCCTGTTTCGCCGCCACGTCGAACGGCGCGATCTGCGCGATGCCGTTGACCAGGCTTTCGTCGTCCAGCCGCCCGACCGATTCCCAGTCGACGGCATAGCCGAGCCGGTCGGCGAAGCGGCGCGATTCGAGTTCCAGCGACGCCCGCTCGGCGAGCGCCAGCGTCGTATCGCCGATCATCGGCAGCGTCTCCGCCTCGACCTGCCGGAACGCGGTGGTCACATCGAGTTCGCGCACCACGCGGAACCGATGCAGCCCCCGCAGCACGATGTCGTAGCGGCCATCGGCATGGGCCTCGACATCGACGATCTGCCCGATACAGCCGACATCGAACAGCGGCGGCCGGTCGCTCTCGTCGCCCGCCGGGCGCGGCTGGATCATGCCGATGCGCCGATCCCGCGCCAGCGCGTCGGACACCATCGCCCGATAGCGCGGCTCGAAGATGTGCAGCGGCAGATGCATGTTCGGAAACAGCAGCGCCCCCGCCAGCGGGAAGACGGAGACGCGCCCGCTCATCCGAACAGGATCGCGGACAGCTTGCGCCGCTGCTGCGACACCCACGGGTCTTCGAGGCCCACCGCCTCGAAGACCTTCAACAGTTGCTGGCGCGCGGCATCGTCGTTCCACGTCCGGTCGGCCGCGACGATCTTCAGCAGCGATTCGGCGGCACCGTCGCGGTCGCCCGCCGCCATCTGCCCCCCGGCAAGGCGGAAGCGCGCGTCGTGGTCGTCCGGATTGGCCTCCACCTCGGCCTTCAGGCCGGCAAGGTCGTCCACCGGCTGCGCATCGCGGGCCAGCGCAAGGGCGGCGCGGACCTGTTCGATGCCGGGCTGTTTCGCCGCATCCTCGGACAGCGCATCGAGCGCGGCCTGCGTCGCGTCATGGTCGCCCAGCGCCATCAGCGCGCGGACGCGCCCCGCAGCGACCGTCGCGTCGTCCGGCACCATCTCGGCGATCTGGTCGAAGATCGACAGCGCACGCGCGGCATCGCCCTCGGCCAGCGCCTCCTCGCCCATCGCGACCAGCGGTTCGATGTCCGGCCCCGCCGCCTCGCCCGGCTGCACCGGCAACTGGCGCAGCAGCTGGTCGAGCATCTGCTTCAGTTGGCTTTCGGTGCGCGCGCTGGTCAGGTCGGCGACCAATTGCCCCTGGAACATCGCATAGACGGTCGGGATCGACCGGATCTGGAATTGCGAGGCGATGAACTGGTTCTTGTCGGTGTCGATCTTAGCCAGCACCACACCCTTGTCGGCATAGGCCTCCGCGACCTTTTCGAGGATCGGGGTCAGCGCCTTGCACGGCCCGCACCATTCCGCCCAGAAATCGATGATGACCAGTTGCGTCATCGACGGTTCGACGACGTCGCGGCGGAACGCCTCCACGGCGTCCTTTTCCGGGGCGGTCAGTCCTAGCGTGGCCAAGCGTCGATTCCTTATCCTGTGACAGCCGCCCCTATGTGGGCATCCCAAGCAAAACAGAAAAGAGTTCATTTAGGGGTTGCGCACCCCAAAACCCCCGGCTAATAGCCCGCCTCACCCCAGCCGGCTCGCCGGTTCGGAACGCCAGAGCGGGCGTAGCTCAGGGGTAGAGCACAACCTTGCCAAGGTTGGGGTCGAGGGTTCGAATCCCTTCGCCCGCTCCAGTCGCTGCCGCTGATTAGCGGCCGCTAATCAGCGATATAGTCAGCGACTTTGGCCGGCGCCGCTTGCGGCGACCGACGGCATGTCTTTGCCATGCCGCGACCTCCCTTCGACGGTGCTTCCTGCTCCGCCCTGCCGAACGACGCAGATGGGTCGAATCTTTCTGCGCGATCCGATCTTTCCCGTTCGCAAGATATGCCAGCCATCGATGCAATGGCCCGATCAGAGTCTGCTCCATCTTTCTGAAAACGTCGCGCCAGCGCAGGCTGGGGCCTCGACCGGCTCCTGCCCCGCGCTACGATAAGGAAATCCCAGCCTTCGCTGGGATGACGTTCGGTTCAAACAGGGTGGGGCAAACTCCTAGGACCGATCGACATTCACCGGTCTATCGTCACCCCGGACCTGTTCCGGGGTCTACGGCGCGGCAATCGGTGCGGCGTGAGCCTCTATCGACCACGATAGCGGCTCGGTGGACCCCGGAACAAGTCCGGGGTGACGGAGAGGCTGGAGGCAGCGATCAGGAACGACACCAGAAGTAGCTGAATGTCGATCGGTCCTAAGATACACGAAACGAACAGCATCGGCGCTGCGCCGATGACCGCGTGCGTCACCCGAAAAAAGGACGCGCCAACTCGGAGTCGCGCGTCCCGGTCGACACGGATCAGAATTCCGACCAGTCGTCCTCGCCGATCGCCAGCGCGGCATTGCCGTGCGACAGGCGCTGCGGGAGGGCGCGGGGTGCCGGGCGTACCGGCAGGCGCCGGACCGTGTCGCGCTGGTCGCGGACCGCGATTCCGCCCAGACGGAAACGGGCGATCTCGCCCGACAGCGCATCGGCTTCAGACGCCAGGCTGCGGGCGGCGGCGCTGCTTTCCTCGACCATCGCCGCGTTGCGTTGGGTCACCCCGTCCATCTCGCCGATGGCGGTGTTGACCTGCGACAGCCCCTGCGACTGCTGATCCGCCGATCCCGAGATATCGGCGACCAGCGCGCTGATCTCTCCGAAACGGCCGATGATCCGTTCGAGCGACCGCCCGGTTTCGCTGACCAGGGCAACGCCGGTATCGACCGTCTCGACGGAGGCGGTGATGCGCTGCTTCACGTCCTTGGCCGCCTCGGCCGAGCGTTGCGCGAGCGCGCGGACTTCGGAAGCGACCACGGCAAAGCCCTTGCCCGCATCGCCCGCGCGTGCCGCCTCGACGCCGGCATTGAGGGCGAGGAGGTTGGTCTGGAACGCGATGCCGTCGATCACCGCGATGATGTCGGAGATTTCGGCGGAGGTGCGCTCGATCCGCGCCATCGCGTCGACCGCGCGGCGGACGACGTCGCCCGATTCGATCGCCTCGCCCCGCGCCGTGCCGACAATCTGGTCGGCGCGCGACGCGCTGTCGGCGGTTTCGCGCATCGACGCGGTGATCTGCTCCATCGCGGCGGCGGTCTGTTCGAGGCTGGCGGCCTGCTGCTCGGTCCGCTGCGACAGGTCGTCGGACGCCGTGCTGATCTCGCCCGCGCCCTTGTGGATGCCACCGGCGACGGTCGACACCGACAGCATCGTCGCGCGCAGCGATGCGACGGCGGCGTTGAAATCGTCGCGCAGCGACAGGAACGGCGCCTGCAACTCGACATCGATCCGCGCGGTCAGGTCGCCGGCGGCGAGCTTGCCCAGCCCCTCGCCCATGATCGCCACCATCTGCCGCTGGGTATCGCGTTCCAGCGCCGCCAGCGCGCTTTCGCGGAACGTCGCCATCGCCTTGGTGATGCGGCCGACGCAGTCGCGGTTGCCGGTATAGGCGACCGGACTTTCGAGATCGCCCGCCGCCAGCGCCTCCATCCGCACGACCGTCGTGACATAGGGCGTGCAGATCAGCCGCGACGCGCTCAGCGTGACGGCGACGATCGCCGCCACTCCCGCCAGCGCGCCGCCGACGACGATGCCCGGCCCGACCGGCGCACCCAGCGCCGCGACCGTCGCCAGTGCCGCCATCCCCCCGGACAGCAGCAGATAGACCAGCGCCAGCACCCGGAATTTGACCCGGATCGGCGCGTTGCGCGAAAACCATGCGATCATCTGAACCCTTCCCCCCTCGAACCTCTGCCGCATCATGCCCGAAGTGCCTGCACCGGCGCGGTCACGCAGTGCGCCGGCCCGGCGGCCGGGCGCCCGAACAGATAGCCTTGCGCCAGCGCGCAGCCCTCGGCCTGCACCATCGCCCGCTGCACCTCGTTCTCGACCCCTTCGGCGACGACGGGCAGGTTCAATCCCTTGCCCAAGCCGGCAATGGCACGGACGATCGATCGCGCCGCCTCGTCCTCGTGCATCGCCGATACGAAGCTCTTGTCGATCTTGATCTTGTCGAACGGAAAATGGCGCAGGTTGCTGAGCGACGAATAGCCGGTGCCGAAATCGTCCATCGCGATGCGCACGCCCAGCGTCCGGATCTCGCGCAGGATCGCCAGCGACACCTCGCGGTCGCGCAACAAGGCGGTTTCGGTAATCTCCAGCTCCAGCCGCTCGGGCGCCAGCCCGCTGTCCGCCAACGCGTCGCGCACCAGCATCGGCAGCGTCGCCACGCGCAACTGCACCGGGGATACGTTCACCGCCAGCGTCAGCGGTTCGGGCCAGTTGCTGGCGTCGCGGCACGCCTGGCGCAGGACCCATTCGCCGATCGCCATGATCGTCCCCGCCTCTTCGGCGACCGGGATGAAGAGCGTCGGCGACACCTGTCCGCGTTCGGGATGGTCCCAGCGCAACAGCGCCTCGTAGCCGACGACATGATCGTCGTCGGTCGACACCAGCGGCTGATAGACCAGTTGCAGTTCGCCCCGACAGACCGCGTGACGCAGATCATGTTCGAGGCTGCGGCGGTCGCGCGCCTGCCGGTCCATCGTCTCGTCGAAGAACGACGCGGTGCCGCGTCCGTCCTGCTTGGCACGGTACAGCGCGACATCGGCATTGTGGCGCAGCGTTTCGGGATCGCACCCGTCGCGGGGGTAGGTGACGACGCCCAGGCTGCACCCGACCGCCATGGGATCGCGCGCGGAGTCCATCTCCTCGGCGAAGCGCGTCAGGATATGCGCCGCCAGGCGACGGGCGTCGTCGGACGATGCGATGTCGCGTTGCAGAACCACGAATTCGTCGCCGCCGACCCGCGCGACCAGATCCTGCGCGCGGACGCAATCGTCGAGGATGCGCGCGACCCGGATCAGGATCGCATCGCCGGCGCCATGGCCGAACAGGTCGTTGACCGCCTTGAACCGGTCGAGATCGACCGCGATCAGTGCAAAGGGCGCGGCGGAGCGCACCGCTTCGTTGAGCGCGATGTCGAACGCGGCGCGATTGACCAAGGCGGTCAGCGGATCGTGCGACGCCAGATGTTCGATCGCGCGCTGGGCACGGGCGGTTTCGGTCAGGTCGCGGAGTGCAATGACGGTCGCGTCGCGGCCGCGATATTCGATCGCGCGCGCGGTCAGTTCGACCAGCTGGTCCTCGACCACGCTGTCGCGGATGCGGGCGCGGGTGGCGCTGCCGCGATGGGGGCGCAGATGGTCACGCGCCGCCGTTTCGAACCATGCGGCGGTCGCCGTACCGACCAGCGCGGCGCGATCGACCCCCAGCAGCGCGCACGCCTGTTCATTGGCGTCGAGGATGCGGTCGTCGCTGGTAATCAACAGCCCTTCGGACGTCGCATCGGCCAGGCCCCGCAGGTCGGTCAGGAACCGGTCGACCACCGATGCCGCCGCCGTCAGGGCGATCAGCAGCAGGGCCGCCCCGACGATCCACAACAGCAGCCACTGCGATCGCGCGCCTGCACCGGCGACGATCGTCCCGCCATGGTCGGCCATCGCCGATGCCATCGCGACGAAGTGGATCAGGACCGTCGCCAGCACCATGCCCATCGCCGGCAGCACCATGCGCTGCCGCCCGTCCGCCCGCAGGAACACGGCGAATGCGCCCGACAGGAGCAGCCAGCCGACCAGCACCGCCACCACGATCGGCGCGCGATCGACGCGGTGGGCCATCGAATTGGCGATCGCGGCCATGCCCGTGAAGTGCATCCCGACGATGCCCAGCGTCGCGATGCCGCCGCACAGCAGCACCTGCACCATGCCCCGGGCGCGCCGCAGCAACAGGAAGGCGATACCGAACGCTGCGACCGCGATCGTCGCCGAAAATCCCGTCAGCAACTGATCGAACTGCAACGCGACCGGGCTGCGATAGGCGATCATCGAAATGAAGTGCGTCGACCACACCCCGCCCCCGGCGGTGACCGCCGCCGAGCCGAGCCACAGCCGCCGCCGTTCGACCACGCATTCGAACGACCGCTGCAACTGCGCAAAGGTCGACAACGCGCTGACGATACACAGCGACAGCGCCAGCAGGACCACCGGCAGGTCATGGCGCGCGACGACGGTTTCAAACAGATACGACATTCAGCCAGAACCCCCCTCCGGCGCTACGTTCACGCCACAGAATGGAAGGGGCCGATTAAATATCGGTGCACCGTAAAACATGCCAAATACCGGAATAATCCGGATTTTTATGGCGATTGGCCATGCCTCGTTGCGGAATTTACGCAACTTCCAAGACGCTGCCTGTCGGGGTTTGCAGTATCCGAAATACGTATTCTTTATGCGACCAATGTCAGGGCCGATCATCATTCAGGCAATTCGAGGGCGATCGCCGGGTAACCTGCAATCCCTTCGTCACCCCGGATGTGTTCCGGGGTTCACTTCGCCGCTTACCTTGTCCCAGGAAGCGCCGGCCGCACCGATCGCCGCACCGTGGACCCCGGACTTGTTCCGGGGTGACGATAGGCCGATGGACGTCGATCCGTCCTGGTCGATAGCGACGGCAATCTCGCCGCTATCGACTGTTCCGCCCGAAAACGTCGCCCCAGCGAAGGCTGGGGCCTCGACCGGCTCCTGCCCCCGCCAATGATCGGACGTTATTGCGCCGCCGCAGGCGCCGCGACCTTCGGCTTCACATACCGGTCGAGCCAGTCGGTCATCTGCCACAACGTCTCTTCGGTCGATTCCAGCGCGCGATAGCCATGCGCCTCGTTCGGCAGCACGACATAGCGGACCGTCGCGCCATTGCCCTTCAGCGCGGCGTACATCCGCTCCGACTGGATCGGGAAAGTGCCGCTATTGTCGTCGGCGGCGCCGTGGATCAGCAGGATCGGCTCCTTGATTTTGTTGGCATAGGTGAACGGGCTCATGTCGGTATAGGTCGACGTCGCCTGCCAATAGGTGCGCTGTTCCGCCTGGAACCCGAACGGGGTGAGCGTGCGGTTATACGCGCCCGACCGCGCGATGCCGGCGCGGAACAGGTCGGTATGCGCCAGCAGGTTGGCGGTCATGAACGCGCCATAGCTGTGCCCGCCGACCGCCATCCGGCCGCGGTCCGCCACGCCCAGCTTCACCACCGCATCGACCGCCGCCTGCGCATCGTCGCGCAGCTGCTGGACATAGGTGTCGTTGGCCTCCGCGCCGTTTTCGCCGATGATCGGCATCGCCGGATTGTCGAGGATCGCATAGCCCTGCGTCAGCAGGAACAGGTGGCTGATCCCGCGCGGCCGGACGAAACGATTGCCCTGGTCCACCGTCTGCCCGGCGACCTTCGCATCGGTATATTCGGCGGGATAGGCCCAGAGCAGCGTCGGCAGCGGCCCGTCGCGCTTCGCGTCATAGCCGGCGGGCAAATAAAGCGATCCCGACAGCGGCAGGCCGTCGGCGCGGTTATAGGTGATCGTGCGCTGGGTCACGCCGGCCAGCACGGGCGCGGGATCGGCGAAGTCGGTCACCGGCTTCGCGCTGCCACCCTTCACCGATCGCAGCATGTAATTGGGCGCGAGCTTCGCACTTTCGCGGCGGGTCAGCATCCGCTGCCCCTTGTCGTCCAGCAGCGCGACGACGGTTTCGTAATAGGGTGCCTTCGCGGTCCATAGCCGCTTCTGTTCGCCGCCCGCGACCGGCATCAGGCCAAGGAAGGGGAACGCCCCCGCCTTCGTCGCGCCGTCGCCGGTGACATAGACCGCGTCGCGCGCCGGGGTGAACTGCATCACCGGCTTGCCCGCCGCATTCTCCTCCGTCATTGGGAAACCGGGATCGCCATATTGATCCTGATAATTGCGCGTCAGCAGCGTCCGCGCCTGCCCCGGACGCCCCGGCGCGACGGCATGGCGGTGTTCGGTCCGCGTGCGCCATTCGCGGTCGATCACCATCGCGAAATCGTCATTGCCCCAGAACACCGCCCCGAAGCGCGCCGGCGTCTGGGCCAGCTCGACCGGCGCGGCGGTGAACGGCGCCGGCTGCATCATGACCCGGTCGTGGAACGCGACCTTCGCCTTGGGATCGCCGCCGTCCAGCGCCTCCGCCCACACCAGCGTCGCGGGCGCATCCGACCGCCACACCGCCTCACGCGGCCCTTTGACCGTCGCGTCGAAATCGACCGGCAGGTCGTCGGCCAGCGGGCGGTCGACCAAAACGAACCCGTTGTGCATACCGGGATTGACGATCGGTGAGACGGCGATCTCTGTAGGGAAGAAGCCCGCGGGCAGCAGGTAGCTGTAGGGACGCTTGAGGCGCTCGGTCAGCAGATAGTGGCCATCAGGCGAGACGCTGACGTCGCTCCAGATCGCTGGCCCCTCGACCGGATGAAGGGTGCCATCCGCCACATCGATCCGCGCCAGGACACTGGTAAAATAATAGTCGAACAACGCTTCGTCATGTTTGTCGCCGAGCAGATCCTCATAAGTGCGCGCGGCGGAGGTACGGCCACTGCTTTCCTGCACGATCGGGCCACTTGGCGTCGAAGGCTCGGCAGGGGGCGTGCCACGGTTGACGGGCACCAGTCGGACCATCAGCGATCGACTGTCCGGCATCCAGCTGAAGGGTGTCCCGAAGGTGCCATTCAGCCCCTTGGCGATCGCGCGGGCCGACCCGTCCCGGTCCGCGATCCACAGCGACAGCCCATTCGCCTCCTGCACGTAAAATGCCAGCCGCGACCCATCGGGCGACCAGTCGGGCGCGGCGAAGCGGGTGCCGGCGGGCAGTTTCACCGCGACGGTGCGCCCGGTCGCGATGTCCTTGAAGCTCAGCGCGTTCAGCCACTGAACCCGCATTTCCGCCTGTCCATTGGTCGCCGGATCGATGCGATAGCCGCCAAGGCGCAGGATCGGCTTCGACAGGTTGGCGATACTCGGCAGGTTCTCACGGCCCAGAATGGCAAGCGTGCGATGATCGGGGCTGACCGCGACGCCCGGCGTCGGTGGCGTTTCCAATATCTTCGCGATGGCGTCGGGCGCGCGGTGATAGCCGGTGGCCGGCTCCTGCGCGTGGGCGGTCGTGGCAAGCAGCAGAGCGATCAGACAGGCACCAGCGCGCATTCGTAACCCCTTATGGTCGTTTGCGAACATCCTGACATGCGCGGATCGGCGGCGCTAGGCGGTTGCGAGACCAGCGCTACCCTTAGCGTCACCCCGGACTTGATCCGGGGTCCCGCTTCTTTTCTGACCGGGCGGTAGAAGCGGGACTCCGGGTCAGGTCCGGGGTGACGAATCTCCCGGGGCAGAGGTCAGGCCCCTCACACCCGCAAACCACTTCCCGAATATCTAGCGAATTTTACGACCTAATGGCGGCGCATACCACAGCTACGTTTGTAGTCATCAACTAAGCCTTTGATATTACTCGATCTGAAAAACTGGCACAGGGGATGCAAAGTAGTCGGCATCACCGGAAACCAACCGGAATTCAGGGAGCCTCTACCATGACCGCCATCCGTTTCGCCGCTTCGATCGTCCTCGGTTTCGTCGCCACCACCTCGGCTTTCGCCGCCGAACCTAGTGCCGCCCCGACCCCCGTCGCGACCAGCGTCGCCGGTTCGAGCGCGCTGGCGACCACGGTCACCCTGGCCGCCGGCCCGGCCGCTGCGAGCTACAAGGCGTCGCCCAACGCCCGCTATTGCTTCCGCACCGAAACCACCGGCAGCCGCATCCTGACCAAGCTGTGCAAGACCCGCGGTGAATGGGAAGCACGCGGCGTCGATCTGGACCGCGCCCTCGCCGGCCGCTGATCGCCTGATCGCACCGCCGCGACGGCCGCATCCTGCAAGGGGTGCGGCCGTCGACGCATGTCAGGGGAGCGTCGTCCCCATTCCCGCCTGCAGCACCGCATACCATTCGGCCGGGGTCCAGGTGACGCGGCAAGCCCCGGCGGCGGCGCGGATGCGATCCGCATTCTGCGATCCGACGATCGGGATGATGCCCGCCGGATGGACCATGCTCCACGATAGCGCGGCGGTCGCGGCATCGACGTCGAAGCGTTGCCCATGGTCGCGCAGCAGGAGCGCGGCGGGATGATCGCCCCCGCTCAGCCGCCCGCCCCCCAGCGGTGACCACGCCAGCACCGCCATGCCGCGCGCCATCGCCTGATCCAGCACCCCGTCGAACAGCGCCTCGACGTGGAGCGGCGAAAATTCGGGCTGGGTGCTCAGGATCGGCAGCCCCAGGAACGCCTGCAACGCATCGACCTCTGCCGGGCTGTGGTTCGACACGCCGATCCCGCGCACCTTGCCCTGCTCGACCATCGCGGTCAGGCTGGCGGCGACCTCCTGCGGGTGGGTCAGGAAATCACGGCGATGAATCTGGTACAGGTCGATCCGGTCGATCCCCATCCGCGCCAGCGAGGCGTCGACCGCCTGCGCCAGATACGCCCGGTCCGACCGATAGGGATTGCCGGGCCGGATGCCGCCCTTGGTCGCGATGACCATGCGGTCGCGCAGCGAAGGCGCCTCGGCCAGCACCTGCCCGAACAGGCTTTCCGCCGATCCGAACCCGGCGGGGGTGTCCGCGCCATAGATGTCGGCGGTGTCGAACAGGGTGATCCCCGCCTCCAGCGCCGCCTCGACCAGCGTTCGCGCCGGAGCGACCTCCCCGGTAAAGCGCCACATGCCCCAGGCGATAGGGGAAACGAGAATATCGCTCTTGCCGAGCGGGCGGGGCGTGGGATCGATGGTCAGCATGAGGCCGTGTGTAGGCGTCAGGGCGTTGGCGGCAATGCGGAAAACCACCAATGCCATTCCGTCCGCACGATGGCGCCGACCGTCGATGATGAGCAGGACGCATCAGGACATGACCAATTGTCGCTTGGCCGGGGCCGTAACGATGTGCGACGCCCGTTTCCTGTCGTTCCGGAGAACCGCCATGTCCCGCTCATTTCGCTCGTTCGCGCTGGCCGCCACGCTATTCGCCGCGCTGCCGGCACTCGCGCTGCCGGCTGAGCCGGGCGACCGGATCGACGGATCGGCGGTGATCGAGACGCTGGACCTGTCCACCCTGCCCGCCGGCAAGACGCGGCTGTGGCTGCGGGTCGACGACAATGACGTCGGACAGGGCTATTACGTGCCGATCGTCGTGGTGAAGGGCGCACAGCCCGGCCCCCGCTTCCTGCTGACCGCCGGCATCCATGGCGACGAACTGAACGGCATCGGCGTCATCCACCAGTTGGTCGAAGGGCTGGACCCGGCGATGCTGAAGGGCACGCTGATCGCCGTACCCGGCCTCAACGCGCCGGGCCTGCGAAATTCGACGCGCGCCTTTACCGGCGGCCACAACGGCGCGGGCGACAATCTCAACCGGCTGATCCCGCGCGATCCGCACGAACATGGTGCGGAGGGGAATGCGGCGCAGCGTTATGCCGGACGGCTATGGTCGTGCATCTTCATCGGCAACACCGACTTCGCAATCGACCTGCATACCCAGTCGCGCGGCGGCACCTATCCCGCCTATGTCTTCGTCGCGACGCCCGCCGCCAAGCGGATCGCGATGATGCTGCGCCCCGACAGCATCTATGTGAATGCGGGCATCGACGGCGCGGTCGAGGATATGCTGAACGCCAACGCCATCCCGGCCGTCACCTACGAACTGGGCGGGGCGGAGGTCTTCGACCGGGCGATGATCGCGCGAGGCCTGCGCGGCGTGCGCAACGTGATGATCGACCGGGGGATGCTGCCGGGCAAGCCGAGCTTGAGCGATCCCGAGCCGTTCCTCGGCAATGTCGTCACCAATGTCGACAGCCCGCGCGGTGGATGGGCACAGGTGCGCGTGATGCTGAACCAGATGGTGAAGAAGGGCGACGTGCTGGCGATCGTCACCGATCCGTTCGGGCGGACCGTGGCGACGCTGACCGCCCCGCTCGACGGACGGGTGGCAGGCATGGGCACCGATCCGCGGACCCAGCCGGGCGACATGGTCGTCCGCCTGCTGTCGTGGGACGACCGCCTGCCGTGCAAGCGCGACGGCTGCCCGCCCACCGTCACACCGGTCAAGGCGCGGTAGGGCCAACAGTCAGACCGTACCCCCGCGCAGGCGGGGGTCCAGAGCCACAAGCGCCATCCTGCTGTTGCCCGGGACCCCCGCCTGCGCGGGGGTACGGCACGAAGCAAACACCATCCTTCATTCCCAACCATCATCAACAGATGACGCCATTGCGTTTGTCCGCACCACCCGGCCGGTCCAATAAGGCGACCGCGTGAACCGCCTCGCACGCGGCGAGCGATCCGTCGCCCGCCCGCCGGTGCATTCCCGAATCGACCCGAAGGAGCCGCCATGACCGATCCCCTGATGAACCTGTACAATCGCGCGCCGATCGCGGTGGAGCGTGGCGAGGGCGTCTGGCTGATCGATACCGAGGGGCGGCGCTATATCGATTGCGTGGCAGGCATCGCCACCGACGCGCTGGGCCATGCCCATCCCGCACTGGTCGCAGCCCTCACGCAGCAGGCCAGCAAGCTGTGGCACGTCTCCAACATCTTTCGCATTCCGGGGCAGGAGGCGCTGGCGCAGCGGCTGGTCGACGCATCGTTCGCCGATTGCGTGTTCTTCGCCAACACCGGCACCGAAGCGGTCGAATGCGCGATCAAGACCGCGCGCCGCTATCATCATGTGAACGGCCAGCCAGAGCGGATCGACGTCATCGGCTTTGCCGGCTCGTTCCATGGCCGCACCTATGCCGCGATCAACGCATCGGGCAATGCCGGCTATATGGAGGGCTGCGGCCCGCGTCTGCCGGGCTTCGTCCAGTTGTCGCTCGACGATCACGCCGCGATCGAGGCAGCGATCGCCCGCCCGACCACGGCAGCGGTGATCGTCGAGCCGGTGCAAGGCGAAGGCGGCGCGCGTGCCCTGTCGGGCGAATGGCTGCTGCGGCTGCGCGAACTGACGCGGCGGCGTGGCGTGCTGCTGATCCATGACGAGGTGCAGAGCGGCATGGGCCGGACAGGCAAGCTGTTCGCGCACCAGTGGTTCGACGGCGCGGCACCCGACATCATGGCGCTGGCCAAGGCGCTGGGATCGGGCTTCCCGATCGGTGCCTGCCTTGCCACCACCGAGGCGGCCAAGGGCATGACGCCGGGCGTGCACGGCACGACCTTTGGCGGCAACCCGCTGGCGATGGCGGTCGGCATGGCGGCGTTCGACACCATCGCGAACGAGGGGACGCTGGCCAACGCCCGCACCGCCAGCGCCGATTTCTTCGAACGGCTGGAGGCGCTGCGCAGCCGCTTCCCCGACGTGATCGCCGAAGTGCGCGGCAAGGGGCTGCTGATCGGCCTCAAGCTGATCCCCAACAACCGCGAATTCATGGGGATTGCGCGCGACCACGGCATTCTGGTCGCCGGCGGTGGCGAGAATTGCGTGCGCCTGCTCCCCTCGCTGCTGATCTCGGCAGAGGAGATCGCCGAGGCGGTCACGCGGCTGGAGGCGGCGTGCGGCGCGGCGCGCGGGATCATGGCGCAGGCGGCGTGAGCATGTTGACCTCCCTCTGCCCGGCCACCGGCGACACGATCTGGTCCGGCCCCGCCGCCACGCAGGCCGATGTCGATGCGGCGGTATCCCGCGCGCGCGCCGCGTTTCGCGACTGGCGGCGTACCCCGGTCGCGGACCGCGTGGCCATCGCCCGCACCTATGCAACCGTGTTGCAGGCGCGCACCGCCCAGCTTGCCGAACTGATCGCCCGTGAAACCGGCAAGCCGCTGTGGGAAACCACGCAGGAAGTCGGCACGATGGTCGGCAAGGTCGAACTGTCGATCGCCGCGCAGGCCGAGCGCGCCGGCGAAAAGCGCAGCGCGATGCCGTTCGGGGAATCGGTACTGCGCCACCGCCCGCACGGGGTGATGGCGGTGCTGGGGCCGTATAATTTCCCCGGCCATTTGCCCAACGGCCATATCGTCCCCGCGCTGCTCGCCGGTAATACGGTGGTGTTCAAACCGTCCGAACTGACCCCGGCGGTCGGCGCGGCGATGGCGGCGGCCTGGGGTGAAGCCGGCCTGCCCGACGGCGTGCTGCAAGTGGTGCAGGGCGCGCGTGAAACCGGCGCGGCACTGGTCGCCGCCGACATCGACGGGCTGCTGTTCACCGGGTCCGCCACGACCGGCGCGCATTTACGCCGCGCCTTTGCCGATCGTCCGGACGTCATCCTCGCGCTGGAGCTGGGCGGCAACAACCCGCTGATCGCCTGGGACGGCGACGTGGCCGAGGTCGCGGCGCTGATCGTCCAGTCGGCCTATATCACCACCGGGCAGCGTTGCTCCTGCGCCCGCCGCCTAATCCTGCCGGACGGCGCATTCGGCGATGCGGTGATCGATGCCGTGGCCGCGCTGATCCCGCGCCTGCCGATCGGCCGCTGGGACGAAAACCCCTATATCGGCCCCCTCATTTCCGACGCCGCCGCCGCGACCGCCCGTGCGCAGGTTGACGCGCTGGAGGCCGCCGGTGCGCGCGCCATCGTGCCCTTCGGCGGGATCGCGGGGCGGAGCGCCGGGTTCGTCACTCCCGCGCTGCTCGACGTGACCGGCGCGGCAGTACCCGATGAGGAGATTTTCGCGCCCGTCTTGCAGGTCCTGCGCGTCGGCGATTTCGACGCCGCGATCATGGCGGCCAACGACACGCGCTTCGGCCTGTCCGCCGGGCTGCTGACCGGCGACGACGCGCTGTGGGAGCGGTTCGTGCTCGATGCGCGTGCCGGCGTGGTCAACCGCAACCGCCCGACGACCGGTGCGGCGGGCGCGCAGCCCTTCGGCGGTGTCGGCGATTCGGGCAACCACCGCCCCAGCGCCTATTACGCCGCCGACTATTGCGCCTATCCGATGGCCAGTTTCGAAGCGGGCAGCGCAGCGGGCAACTGGGACGCGCTGAAGCCGGCATTGGGAGCCAGGCCGGCGTGACGATCCTGTTGCGGGCCGCCGGCGGGCACGACCTGCCGGCGCTCTATGCCATGGCGCGGACCACCGGCGGCGGGTTCGTGAACCTGCCGCCGGACGAGGCGAAGCTTGGCGAACGGCTGGCCACCGCCGATGCCGCCTTCGCGCGCGATACCGACAGCTTCGGCGTGGACCGCTTCCTGTTCGTGCTGGAGGACGATGCGACCGGTGCGATCCACGGCACCTGCCAGATCTTCTCGCATATCGGCACCGATACGCCCTTCTACAGCTATCGCATCGACCGGCATGGCGCCGACCATGCGGTGCTGGGCCGCTCGGTCGATCACACCATACTGACCATCTGCACCGACCATGCCGGGTGTAGCGAGGTCGGCGGGCTGTTCCTGCGCGCCGATGCCCGCTCGGGGGGAGCCGGCACGCTGCTCGCGCGCAGCCGCTATCTGTTCATCGCGATGCACCGCGCGCGCTTCGCCGACCGGACCATCGCCGAACTGCGCGGCGTGGTGGACGATGCGGGCGACGCCCCCTTCTGGGACGGGATCGCCGCGCGCTTCTTCGGAATGAGCTTTGCGGCAGCCGATGCGTTCAACGCGGACCATGGCACCCATGTCCTTGCCGGGCTGCTGCCGACCACGCCGGTCCTGCTGGCGATGCTGCCCGAACCGGCGCGTGCCGTGCTGGGCATACCGCATCCATCCGGCCGCCCCGCGCTCAGGCTGCTGGAGAAGGAAGGGTTTCGCTACGACCGCTATGTCGACCTGTTCGACGGCGGGCCGACCGTGACCGCCGCGACCGACGACATCGCCACCGTGCGCGACGCCCGCACCGCGATCGTGCGGGAGGTGGCCGAGTGCGACGACTCCACACCCTGCATCGCCGCCGCAGGCCGGCTGGCTGCGTTTCGCGCCTGTTTCGCGGCGCTGGTCGTAGAGGACGATGGCGCCGTTATCGATCCCGTCGCCGCACGGGCGCTGGGCGTCGCGATCGGCGACCCCATTATCTTTGCCCCGCGCTGACCCTATCTGTCCGAGGTAGCCATGACCCATCGTTTCACCCCCCCGAACGCCATCCGCACCCGCTTTTCCGAAGCGATGTCGGCGATGTACCGCGCCGAAGTGCCGCTCTATGGCGACTTGCTGTCGATCGTCGCCGACGTGAATGCGCAGGTGCTTGCTGACCGCCCCGATCTGGCGGCGGAAATGGCGTCGGCGGACGAACTCGACCGGCTCGACGTCGAACGGCATGGCGCGATCCGGCTGGGCACGGCGGTGGAACTCAACATGATGCGCCGCGCCTTTGCGGTGATGGGGATGTACCCGGTCGGCTATTACGACCTGTCGGTGGCGGGCGTGCCGGTGCATTCGACCGCGTTCCGCCCCGTCGACGACGCGGCGCTGGCCGCCAACCCGTTCCGCGTCTTCACTTCGCTGCTGCGGCTCGACCTGATCGAGGACGAAGGGTTGCGTGCCGAGGCGGAAGCGATTTTGTCGACACGCCGCATCTTCACCGACGAAGCGATCCGCCTGATCGAGCGGGACGAGGCGCAGGGCGGGCTGGACCGCGGCGATGCCGAGCGCTTCGTCATGGCGCTGCTCGAAACCTTTCGCTGGCACGGCGATGCGCGGGTCGACGCCGCGACCTATGACCGGCTGCACGATGCCCACCGGCTGATCGCCGACGTCGTGTCGTTCCGCGGGCCGCACATCAATCATCTGACCCCGCGCACGCTCGACATCGATGCCGCGCAGGCCGCGATGCAGGCACGCGGCATCGATGCGAAGGCGGTGATCGAAGGACCGCCGCCCCGTGCCGTGCCCATCCTGCTGCGCCAGACCAGTTTCAAGGCGATCGAGGAGGACGTGACGTTCCCCGGCGACCAGCCCGGCCAGCACACCGCCCGCTTCGGTGAGATCGAGCAGCGTGGCGCCGCGCTGACGCCCAAGGGGCGCGCGCTGTACGACCGGCTGCTCGCGACAGCGCGCGGCGAACAGGGGTCGCAGGGGGCGAGCTATGCCGACCGGCTGGCCACCGTCTTCGCCGCCTTCCCCGACACGGTCGACGGGTTGCGCGAGCAGGGGCTGGCCTATTTCCGCTACGACCTGACCGACGCCGGGCGGCGGCTGGTCGCCGGCGGGGTGCGTCCGGCGGGCGACATCGACGGCTGGCTGGCGGCGGGCTATGTCCGCGCGCTGCCGATCGTGTACGAGGATTTCCTGCCGGTCAGCGCGGCGGGTATCTTCCAGTCGAATCTGGGTGGCACCGAACAACGCAGCTATGCCGCATCGGCGGCGCAGGCCGCGTTCGAGGCCGCGATGGGCGACGCGGTGCAGGACGAACTGGCGCTCTATGCCGAAACGGAGGCGCGGTCGCTGATCGAAGTCGGCGAAGTATTGCGCGGGGTGGCGGTGGCCTGATGGCGACGGTCGCGAACCTGCTGCGCCGTCTGGACCAGGCGGGGTTCGCCGGCGATGCCGAGGACGGCATCGGTGCGCGGCAGGTCGCATCGACCGACAATTCGATCTATCAAGTGCGCCCGACCGCGATCGTCTATCCGCGCACCGGCGACGACGTGACGCTGCTGGTGCGCGAACTGCGCGACACCGGCCTGTCGCTGACCGCGCGGGGCGGCAATACCGGCACCAACGGCCAGTCGCTGAACGACGGCATCATCGTCGATTTCGCTCGCCATATGCGTGGGCTAGGCGCGTTCGATCCGGATACGAACACCGTCACGGTCGAACCGGGCGTCGTGCTGGACCAGCTCAACGCCTTCCTCCAACCCCACGACCGCTTCTTTCCGCCGATGGTGTCGACCGCCAGCCGCGCGACGATCGGCGGCATGGTCGCGACCGATGCGTCGGGCAAGGGATCGCGCCGCTGGGGCAAGACATCGGACTATATCGTCGCGCTCGACGTGACCCTGTCCGACGGCACCCCGTGGCGCGCCGAGCCGATGACGCGGGCACAGGCGGAGGCCATCGCGGCGGGCAGCGGCATCGTCGCCGACATCCACCGCGAAGCGCTGCGCATCGTGACGGACCGCGCCGACGACATCGCCGCGATCTTCCCGGCAATGAACCGGGGCCTCACCGGCTATAATCTGCAGAAGACGTGGGACGCCGCCGCCGACCGCTTCTTTTTGGGCTACCTGCTCGCCGGGTCGGAGGGCACGCTGGCGATCACCCGCTCGATCACCCTCCGCGTCGCGCACAAGCCGAAGAAGCGCGCGCTGGCGGTCATCCGCTATGCCGCATTCGACACCGCGATGCGCGACGTGCAGCGCCTGATCGCCGCCGATCCGGTCGCGATCGAGATCCTCGACGACAAGGTGCTGGGCGTCGCGCGCAGCGACATCATCTGGACGAGCGTCGAAGGGCTGCTCGGCGGCGCGAGCGATGCCCCCGTCGCCGCGATGAACTTCGTCGAATTCACCGCCGACGACGATGCGACCATCGACGCCGGCCTCGCCGCGCTCGCCGCGATCGATCCGCAGGGCGACATGCGGATCGTCCGCGACGACGCCGCCATCGGCCAGCTCTGGTCCCTGCGCGAAAAATCGGTCGGGCTGCTCGCCCGGCTGGGCGGCGCGCGACAGGGCATCCCCTTTGTCGAGGACACCGCCGTCCCGCCGGAAAAGCTCGCCGATTTCGTCGCCGAGTTCCGCGCATTGCTCGACGGCCATGGCCTGAACTACGGCATGTTCGGCCATGCCGATGTCGGTTGCCTGCATGTCCGCCCGTTCCTCGACCTGCGCGATCCCGAACAGGCCGCGCTGATCCGCCCGATCTCCGACGCGGTCGCACGCCTGACCAAATCCTATGGCGGCCTGCTGTGGGGCGAACATGGTCGCGGCTATCGCGGCGAGTTCTCGCCTTTGTTCTTCGGCAGCCTCTACCCTGAACTACAGGCGCTGAAGGCGGCGTTCGACCCGCACAACCGCCTCAACCCCGGCAAGCTCGCCGCGCCAGCCGGCCAACCGATCGACCGGATCGACGGCGTACCGTTGCGGGGAGAATCCGACCGAAAGATCGACGCGGCACGCTCCACGGAGTTCGACCGCGCGGTCGCGTGCAACGGCAACGGTGCGTGCTTCGCGTGGGATGCGCTCGACGTGATGTGTCCGTCCTACAAGGCGACGCGCGACCGCGCGCAATCGCCCAAGGGCCGCGCCTCGCTGCTGCGCGCATGGGCGCGGCTCGATTCGATCGCCGACCCGACTCCCGCCGAGGCCGCCGAACGCAACGCGATGGCCGCCGACACCCATGCCTCGCTCGCCACCTGCCTGTCGTGCAAGGCGTGCACGACCCTGTGCCCGGTCAAGGTCGACGTGCCGACCATGAAGTCGCGCTTCGCCGAACGCTATTGGGGCAGACGCACCCGCCCGATCCGCCACCGCGTCGTCGCCCGGATGGAATCGATGCTGGCCGCCGCGCGCACGATGCCGGGGATCGCCCATCGCATCGCCGGGAGCGACCGGGCGCGCGCCGCGCTGGAACACCGGCTCGGCTATGTCGACCTGCCCGACTTCGCCGTCGCCGATCCGCGCACGCTGCCCCCGCTCGCCTCACGAGCGAAGGTCGCGGCGCTGCCCGCCGGGGCGCGGGCGAACATCGTCGTGCTGGTCGAGGACAGCTTCACCGCCAGCTTCGACGGCCCGCTGGTCGCCGCCGCCGGTCGGGTGCTGGCGGCGTGCGGCCATACCGTGCTGCGCCTGCCCCCGCGCAGCAACGGCAAGGTCCTCCATCTGCTGGGGATGCGCGACCGCTTCGCCCGGATCGCGCGCAAGCGGATGGCGGAGGTGCGCACGCTTGCCGATCTCGGCGTGCGGCTGGTCGGGCTGGATGCCGCCACCGCGCTGATGTTCACCCAGGAATTTGCCGAGATGACCGGCGACAGCGTCGATGTCGCCGGGCTGGAGACGGTGCTGGCCGATGCGGTTCGGGACGGGCGGATGCCGGTGACCACGGCGACCCTCCCCCCGCAACGCCTGCTCGGTCATTGCACCGAACAGGCGCTCCGGCCGCAGGCGCTGGCGTTGTGGGCGGAGGCACTGGCGGGCTTCGGCATCACCGCCGTGCCGACGAAGACCGGCTGCTGCGGCATGGCCGGGCTGTTCGGGCATGAGGCGCAGAACCAGAAACTGTCGCGCGACATCTTCGCCCTGAGCTGGGCAGATGTGACGCGGGACGACGCGATGCTCGCCACCGGCTTTTCCTGCCGCTGCCAGACGAAGCGGCTGACCGGCCGCCGTCCGTTGCATCCGGTGGAGCTGATCGACCGGGTATTGGCGGGGTACGGTGGAGAGGCCGCCAAACCCCCGTTCGTCCTGAGTAGCCATTGAGCCTGTCGAAATGGCGTATCGAAGGACTGGCCAAGGTACTTCGATACGGGCTTTCGACAGGCTCAATCCCTACTCAGCACGAACGGAACGGCTGGCGGGCTTTTCCCTCTACCGCCGCAACCGCGTCGCCAGCACCACTGCCGAGGTCGTCCGCCCGATCCCCTCCATCCGCCCGATCGCGTCGATCACGTCGTTCAGCCGCTCCAGGCTCGGAGCCTCGACCATCGCGATCAGGTCATATTCCCCGGCAATCGCGTACAACCCGGTCAGCTCGGGGATCGCCGCCAGCGCCTCGTTCGTCTCGGTCAGCAATTTGGGCAACGTCGTCATCATCACATGCGCGCGCACCATGCGGCGGTCGTGCGCCTCGCCCAGCCGCACGGTATAGCCGTCGATCGTCCCGTCCTGCTCCATCCGCGCGATGCTGGCATAGACATGCGCGCGCGAGACGTTGAGCACATGCGCCAGTTCCGACACCGCGACGCGCGAATCCTGCCGCAACAACGCCAGCAATCGCGCGTCCAGTTCGCGCTTCGACGGGTTCGAACTATCGGCCGACATCCGGTTCTCCCGCATAGATGGCGGTACGTGGGG
Organism: Sphingomonas sp. Leaf32; assembly: GCF_001421765.1. Lineage (GTDB taxonomy): Bacteria > Pseudomonadota > Alphaproteobacteria > Sphingomonadales > Sphingomonadaceae > Sphingomonas. The sequence continues at coordinate 71,090 of NZ_LMLA01000001.1, forward strand.
GTTGGTCATCCGCCATGCTACCACGATACATCCCGTCGCTGTTCATCGCGAACGCGATGTGTCCGCTACCGTCCATCGCGATCAACCCGCCATCGCCGCCGATCTCGCCCACCTCGCCGATCGTGTCGTCGGCGGCCGTGGCGATGTCCTGCCCCTTCCATTGCACCCGGTCGCAGATCTGGCGCGCGGCGACCTGCCGGATGAAGAATTCGCCGGTGCCGGTCGCCGACACCGCGCAGGTCTTGTCCATCGCATAGGTGCCAGCCCCGAGGATGGGTGAATCGCCGATCCGGCCCCAACGCTTGCCGGTCAGCCCCCCGGTCGAGGTCGCGGCGGCCAGATGCCCGCGCTGGTCGCGCGCCACCGCGCCGACCGTGCCGAAACGATGGGTCGGGTCGAGCGCGGCTCGGGTCTCATCGCGCTTCCACTCCAGATACTCGCGCCAGCGCTTGTCGGTGCGAAAATAAGCGGGATCGACCTGCTCCACCCCCTGTTCGCGCGCGAACTGGTCGGCACCCGTACCGGTCAGCAGGACGTGGCGGCTATGCTCCATCACCGCCCGCGCCAACACGACCGGGTTCTTCGTCGCGCTCACCCCGGCGACCGCTCCGCCGCGCAGCGTCGCCCCGTCCATGATCGCGGCATCGAGCTGGTTCTTCCCCTCCGCATCGAACACCGCGCCGCGCCCGGCATTGAAGTTCGGATCGTCCTCCAGCACCCGCACCGCCGCTTCCACCGCATCAAGGCTGCTGCCGCCCTTCGCCAGCACCGCCGACCCGGCGGACAGCGCGGCGTTCAGCCCGGCGCGATAGGCTCGGTCCTGCTCGGGGGTCAGCGAACCCCTGGGGATCACCCCCGCCCCGCCATGGATCGCCAGCGACCAATGGCCGCCGGGCGGCAGCGGCGCGTCGATCAGCTTGCCCGCCACCACCTTGGCCGACCCGGCAAACGCCGGTTTCGCCACCGTCAGCCGGTTCAGGTCGATCGTGCCCCCCGGCGCGATGCCGGTGACGCGAATATTGGCCCAGTCGAGCGGCTTGCCCTTGGTCAGTACCGGCACCCCCTTTGGCTGGACCAGCCACGCATGGGTGTTCGCCGGCCCGCGATAGGTCGCCCGGCCATCGGCATCGACGCACAGCGCGCCCTTTTCATCGATGCCCAGCCCGATGGCGGTCGGGTCGCCGGTCGCGCGCGCCTTGGCGACGAACGCGATCAGCCGGCCCAGCCGGTCGCGCTGGTTGAAATGGGTGTCGGTGACGATATGGGCGAGCCGCGGCATGTGCAGGAAATCGCGGACCAGCGTCACCGCATCGCCCATCGGGTCGGACAGCGCCTTGAACGAATCGATGCTGCCCCCGTCCATCGCGCCATAGGCGGTGCCGCCCAGCACGGCGAGACCGGCACTGGTCCCCGCGATCGGCTTGCCCGCCGCGACATGCGCATCGAGTGCCTTGGCGACCGGCGTCCCTTGCCAGAAGCGGACATATCTCGCCTGATCGCCCCCGGCCAGGAATATCCCGTCGGCTCTGGCGATCGCCGCCAGCACGCGCGGGTCGGTCGATGCGGCGCGGTCGGTGAACAGGATGGTCGATACCGATGCGACGCCCGCCATCTCGGCAAACATCTCGCGCCCGCCCTCGCCATCGCCCGACGCGCGCAGGATCAGGATGTGGCCATACCCGGCCTTCCTCGCGAACCACTGGAACGCCTGTTGGTCCCAGTCGCCGCCGCCCATCAGCATCAGCCCCTGCGACGGTACGGCACGGCGGGGTTTGGAGGGATCGCCGGTCACGAAAAAGCGCGCACCCGCGACCGATTCCGCCGCCTGCTGCCCCCGGGCCATCGGAACGGCCGATACAATTCCCCCGCATATCAACGCGATGCCCAATCCATAGTGTCGCAAGGCCACACTCCCCATCAAATTACCGCTACGCCAGTTCAACATGACGTTTTTATGTTTCAATATGTCAGAAGTCCATGCCATTATGATTACGTATCGGGGCATGATCGGGGAGTATTATAATGCGGGGGAACTGGGTCGCACATTTGCTGGCGGGTACGGGGATGATGGCGATCGCGGGGAGCGCGATGGCGCAGGACCTGCCGGCCACCACCCCGGCGGCGGATGCGTCGGACGAAATCGTCGTGCTGGGATCGCGCATCCCGCGCGTGCAGAAGGAAGGCCCGGCACCGGTCACCGTCGTCACGTCCGAGGACATTCTGAAGGGCGGTTTCCTGAGCGTCCCCGACGTGCTGCGCAGCCTGACCCAGAATGGCGGTGAGACGCAGGGCCAGCAGAGCGCCTCCGGCGCCAGCTTCAGCCCCGGCGCGCAGCAGGTCGACCTGCGTGGACTTGGCCCCAATCACACGCTGGTGCTGGTCAACGGTCGTCGCATCGCCGACTTCCCGCTGCCGTTTCAGGGCAACAGCAACTTTACCGACATCTCCAACATCCCCGTCGGCCTGATCGACCGCGTCGAGGTGCTGAGCGGCAGCGCCTCGGCGATCTACGGTTCCGACGCGATCGCCGGCGTCGTCAATTTCCAGCTCAAGACCAAGCCCGACGGCACCCGCATCGACCTGCGCTACAGCGATACCGAACATGGCGGCGGCGAAGCATACCGGCTGATGGCGACGACCGGCTGGGAAACCGGGGCTTTCCACGGCGTCGCCGGCATCGAATTCCTCAACCAGCGCCCGCTATGGCAATATCAGCGCAAGCGGCAGGATTCGACCGCCGACAACCCCACCACCGCCACCCCGCTGGCGCAGCGCACCTTCCTGCGTTCCGACGAGGATGCGAACTATATCGATCCGGGCCAGGCGACGTGCAGCGCGCTGTCCTCGCTGAACCAGGGTACGATCTACTACGCCAACCGGCGGCGGTACGGCCAGTTCTGCGGCAGCAACGAATCGGTCGCGTACGGCACGATGATCTCGGAGCGTAAATCGGTCACCGCCTACGGCTCGATGGGCTACGATCTGGGCGGCGGCACCGAACTCTTCGCGGACCTGCAATTCAGCGTGTCGAAGCTGAAGCTCTTCCGCCGGATGAAGAGCTGGTACTACGTCTCGCCCGACGGCAATGAGGAAGGGACCTTCTTCAACCCCAATCTGTCGCCCGACGCCACCGACAGCGGGCTACAGCTCGACAACTGGACGCGCCAGTTCACGCCGGAGGAAATCGGCGGGTTCGACAACGGCATGACCCGCAACCGGTCGATCACCTTCAACATCACGCCCGGCATTCGTGGCCAGTTCGGCCAGAACGACAAGTGGAAGTACGAGGTATCGTTCAACCACGCGCAATATACGTCGCGCGTCACCTTCCCCGAAATCGTCATCTCGAAATCGAACGCGCTGTTCCTGGGCCAGCAGCAGGGCGTCGATCCGGCCACCGGCTATGCGATCTTCAACGCCGATGTCCGCCGCCTCTACAAGCCGCTGACGCCGGAGGAATATCGCTCGATCGCGGTCGATGCGCTCTACAAGCCCCGGTCGTGGACCGAAACGCTGGCCGGATCGCTCAACACGACCGAGCTGTTCCGGCTGCCCGCCGGCCCGGTCGGCTTCGCGCTTGTCGCGGAGGCCGGCAAGCAGGGCTATGATCTGAATCCCGATCCGCTGACGCTGACCAACTATTATGTCGGGCTGGTCGATTCGGATGGCAGCGGGTCGCGCAGCCGCTGGGGTCTCGGCTATGAATTCCGCGTGCCGGTGCTGTCGTTCCTGCAACTGAGCACCGCCGGCCGCTACGATTCCTTCCACATCGCCGGCAATAATTTCGGCCGCTTCACCTATAATATCGGCAGCGAACTGCGCCCGACCCGGCGGCTGCTGTTCCGTGCCGCCTATGGCACCGGCTTCCGCGCGCCCGACCTCAACTACGTCTTCCGTGGCCCCGGCAACACCCACCCCTCGGCCACCGACTATTATCTGTGCCGCACGGAGGAGCCGGGCGAGACGATCGGCGATTGCAGCTATTCCGACCAGACGATCATCGCGCGCAAGACCGGCAATCGTCAGTTGCAGCCCGAAACCTCGACCTCACTCAACGCCGGCGTGGTGTGGCAACCGTCCAGCCGGATCGACCTGTCGGTCGATTATTTCCGGGTGAAGATGAAGGATCAGGTGCGCGACATCAGCATCGATTCGGTGCTGCGCGACGAATCGCGCTGTCGCACCGGCGGCGGTGCCGATCCGTCGTCGCCGACCTGCCGCGACGCCATCGCCCGCGTGATCCGCTATACCAGCGGCGCGCTGGCCGGGCAGCTACAGGCGGTGGCGGTCAACCCGATCAACGTCGCGGAGGAAACCACCGACGGCATCGACATCGCCGCCAATCTCCGCCTGCCGACCGCCGCGATCGGCGACTTCACCCTGTCGGGCGGCTATACCTATGTCTTCAACCACAGTGTCCGCCAATATCCGGGCGATCCGATCATCAACAAGTTCGCGGTCGACAGCAATTTCGACATCCCCCGCGAAAAGGGCACCGCCAGCCTGACGTGGAGCCTCGGCGATTTCTCCACCACGCTCACCGGCCTGCGGCTGGGCAAGCTGCCCAATTACGATCAGGACGCCTTCATCCGGGCCAGCTACCTGTTCAACCTGTCGGCACGCTACGATCTGAACGAACGGCTCCGCCTGACCGGAACGGTGACCAACCTGTTCGACCAGGCCCCGGTCCGCGACCCGACCTATGCGTCCTATCCCTATTACGACATTTCGTGGTTCGACGGCATCGGCCGCAGCTATGCGGTGCAGCTGACGTGGAAGATGGGGGGCCGGCCGCTGTAAGGGGACGCCCCCCCCAACTCCGTTCGTGCTGAGTAGGGACTGAGCGAAGTCGAAGGCCCGTATCGAAGCACCCTTGGCGGTCCTTCGATACGTCATTTCGACAAGCTCAATGACTACTCAGGACGAACGGATGCTATGTGGTTCGGATAGCGCCTCAAGCCTCCGCCCCGGCCTCCTCCAGCAACCACTGCCGGAATCGACCGAACAACGGACTGTGGCTGCTGCTGCGCGGCCACACCAGATAATAAGCCTCCGACGCGCTCAGCGTCACGTCAACCGGCGTCACCAGCGCCCCCGATTCCAGCTCCGGCCGGATCAGGAAGGACGGGATCAGCGCCATGCCCATCCCGGCCGCCGCGGCATGGGCCAGCATCAGGAAATGCTCGTACACCGGCCCCTCGCCGATCGCCGCATCGGCCATGCCGGCAGCGGCGAACCAGCGGCCCCACGCATCGGGCCGCGCCTCCAGCGACAACAGCGCGTGCGGCAACAGGTCGGCGGGCGTCGCCACCGGGTTGCGCGCCAGCCAGTCGGGCGAACACACCGCCACCACATCCTCATGGAACAGCAGCGCATGGTCCGCGCCCGGCCAGTCGGGCAGGCCGAAATGGATCGCCGCGTCGAACCGCTCCTCGGCGAAATCGAACGGATGGGACCGCGCGGCGAAGTTCACCAGCAGCTCGGGATACCGCGCGGTCAACCCCGGCAGACGCGGTGCCAGCCAGCGCATCCCGAAACTGGGCAGCGTCGCGATGGTCAGCGCGCGGTCGGCGACCGGGGTCAGCAACCGCCGCGTGGCGCTGCGCAACCGCTCGACCGCCGGTCCCACCGCCTCGGCATAGGCCAGCGCCGCCGGCGTCGGCGTCACCCGCCGCCCGCGCCGTTCGAACAGCGGCACGCCCAGCCAGTCCTCCAGCAACGCGATCTGCCGGCTGATCGCGCTCTGCGTCAACGCCATACGCTTGGCCGCGCGCGAAAAGCTGCTGGTCTCGACCGCCGCGAGGAAACTGGCGAGCGCGGGCAGCGGCGGCAATTCGCGGCGATGGACGTCGTTATGATCGTTGGGCATGAAGGATGGACCGGATTGGGTGGTATGTTCAGCGTGAACGCTGGCACCGCCCGCCTGCGACGGCAAGCGGATCATGCCAATCGCGCATCAAACCAATATCCTGGCCATCACTAAATCCGTTCAGTTCGAGCAGCTTCGAGCCTGTCGAGAAGCGTCTGTCGAGAACCAGGCGCGCATGGGGCACCCCGGCCCCCATCTCGTTTGCTTCGAGCGCAGGTTCGAGCCTGTCGAGAACCGAAGTCGAGAAGGCGGCGCCCCAGACGGGCCGTTCTCGACTACCGCTTCTCGACAGGCTCGAAGCTGCTCGAACCGAACGGAAGGGCCGGGGAACAGGAGTGGTTCAAGCGGTGACCAACCCCACAACCCCAACCTCGATCACCGGCACTTCCCACGGATGCGCCGCAACGATAGCGGCCAGCTCCGCCGCGATGTCCGCACCCTCAGCGGCATAGCTCTTCACGACGACGGTCGGCACCACCGCCGCCTCACCCGCGCGCCCGGTCGTCGGCGCCGCGTCTGCCTGCGGCACGAAGCTCTCCAGCCCGAAACCCAGTTCGAACACCCCGCGATACGGCCCGATCGCGCCCAGCACATCGCCGCCCCGGATCACCTCGACCACCGCGTTCAGCAGCGCATCGTCGGCCAGCGCCGCCGCCTCGCCCGCCTGCAACCGTGCCAGCACATTGGCCGACACCGGGCAATGCACCCGCACCACCTGCATCGGCGTCCGTGTCACAGCAGCAGCCAGTCGTTGCGGCTGCGCTTCACCTCGCCACCGCCCTGCCGGCGTGCCAGCTCGGTCTCGGCGGTGAAGCGTACATCTTCGTCGCGGTCGGTCAGGAACCCGTCGAGCGAATCGTCGTCGATCTCGGTCCACGCCCGCCCGCGATCGGGTCCGTAGCGCACGCGCGGCAGCAGTCCGGGCTGGCGCGACCATTCCAGCAACTGCGCGATCGATGCCTCGTTCAGCATGTCGCGCAGGTGGAACGCGGTCACATAGGCATCGGGAAACGCCCGGTGCGCCGGCAGCCCGCGCTCATGCTCCATGCCCGCAGGCTTGCGCCAATAGCGCAGCATCTGGTTCGAAAAGCCGGGGCTATCGGGCCACAGTCGCAGCGCGCATTTCCACGTGCAGATCCAGTCGGCGCCGTGCGTCAGCTGCGCGGTGCAGAATTTCTGTTCGAAATCCGCCCGGTGCGCCGCCAGCGCGATGCGCCGGGGATAGGGGTCGAGCACGCGGCGAGCAATGTCCTGCCACCACGGCGCATCGGCCACCTGTTCGTCGAGGATATGGTGCACCGCCTGCGTCACCGGCGGGATCGGCCGGCCGGGATTGACGAAATGCTGCCCGCCCTCGCCCGACAATTCCCAGCGGCCGTCCTCGCCCAGCGCCACATCCTGCCAGCCGACCTCGCACACGCCATGCACCGGCGGGGCCTGCCCCGTGGTTTCGAGGTCGACGACACGGATGATCTGCGCTTGGGCCATGCCCTTCAAATGGCGCGTCGCGGCCGGAAAAGCCACCCCGGCGCAGAAGAGACCCGTTCGTGCTGAGTAGGGGCTGAGCTTGTCGAAGACCCGTATCGAAGCACTTGCCTCCGTCCTTCGATGCGCCGCTTCGACAAGCTCAGCGGCTACTCAGGACAAACGGATTTGTCTTATCCCCGCGTCACCCCCGACGCCGCGAGTTGCGCATCGACCTCCGCCAGCAACCGCTGCAACCCCGCTGCGTCGCGCGCCTCGGCGCGTGCGGTCAGCACGTCCTGCGTGTTCGATGCGCGCAGCAGCCACCAGCCATCCGCCGTCGTCACCCGCGCACCATCGGTGGTGTTCACCGCCGCACCTGCCGCCTGCAACCGCGCCAGCACTTCGTCGACCACCGCGAACTTGCGCTCCTCGCTCACCCGAAACCGCAGTTCCGGCGTGTTCACCATCTCGGGCATCGCGTCGCGCAATTCGCTGAGCGACCGCCCGCTCAGATGGATCGCGCGGATCAGCCGCACCGCCCCGTAGGGCGCATCGTCGAACCCGTAATCCTCACCGCCGAAAAAGATATGCCCCGACATTTCGGCCGCCAGCGGCGCGCCGGTCTCGCGCATCTTGGTCTTCATCGGGCTGTGCCCGGTCTTCCACATGAGCGGTTTGCCGCCGAGTTCCGCGATGCGGTCGAACAGCGCCTGGCTGGCCTTCACATCGGCGATGATCGTCGCGCCGGGCGTTTCCTTCAGCGCCGGTTCGGCAAGGATCGCGAGCAGCTGATCGCCCCACAGCACCCGCCCCTGCCCGTCGACCGCGCCGATCCGGTCGCCATCGCCGTCGAAGGCCAGTCCGAAATCGAGCTGCTTTTCGGCGACAAGTCGTTGCAGATCGACCAGATTTTTAACTTCGGTAGGATCGGGATGGTGGTTCGGAAAATGTCCGTCGACTTCGGTGAACAGCAGATGATGCTCACCCGGCAGCAGCGCGACCAGCCGCTCGATCACCGGCCCGGCGGCGCCGTTCCCCGCATCCCAGCCGATGCGATAGCTGCCCCCGGCATAGCCCGCGATCAGCCGGCCGACATAGGCGTCGGTGAAATCATGGTCCGAAACGGTTCCTTGCCCGTCGTCCCATTCGCCCGCCGCCGCCATCGCCCCGATCCGCTGGATGTCGGGACCGAAGAACGGACGCCGCTGCATCACCATCTTGAAGCCATTGTAATCGGCGGGATTATGGCTGCCGGTTATCTGTATGCCGCCATCGACCTCCAGCACCGCCTCGGCATAATATAGCATCGGCGTGGGGGCGAGGCCGATGCGCACCACATCGACCCCGCTTCGTGTCAGTCCCTCGACCAGTGCAGCTTCCAGCTCGGGCGAGGACAGCCGCCCGTCGCGGCTGACGACGACCCGCGTGCCGCCCGCGCGGCGCAGCAGCGTGGCGAAACACCGCCCGATCGCCCGCGCATCGTCGACGCCCAGCGTCCGCCCGACGATGCCGCGAATGTCATACTCGCGCAGCGAACTTAGGTGGAAATCGTGGGACATGCGGGGAATCCTGCCGGGTTTGAGGCTGGCTACCTTAGGGGCAAGCGGTCGGGCTGAGTAGAGGAAGGAGTTAGGGGTTCGCGTGGAGGCGCGGAGACGCGGAGGGGTTGCGCTCCGGGCAAGCCCTCCGCGATCGGAAGACCCTATCTCTAGCTGCGACCATGGATAGAGGCCGCTGGCGCGGGGGACGTCACGTCAGACGCAACCCCTCCGCGTCTCCGCGCCTCCGCGCGAACCAATCTCTTCTTCTACAAACTAATGCCGAAGCCGCCCCAACAGCACATCCCTCGCCGCATTGATCCGCCTGGCCAAATCCGCCGACCCACCGCGATCGGGATGCACCGCCTGCATCAGCCGCCGGTGCGCCGCGCGGATCTCACCGACCTTGGCATCCTTCCCGACCCCCAGGATCGCCCGCGCCTCCGCCTCGCTGCCGACCTTCTTGGGCTTGGCGCGCAGCCACAGCCAGAAGGCGACGAGGATCGCAAGGATCAGGACCAGCTTCACCATGCGGCGTCAGGCGACGAGCGGCGAACCGGCCGGCTCGGGCAATTGCAGCCCGCCCATCATCTCGCGCAACTCCTGCCGCGCGGCGACATGCGCCAGCCCCATCTCGCCGAACTCGTTGCGGTCGAGCATGGTCAACCCCGACGGGAACAGCTCGCGATAGATCACGCGTTCCGACAGGCCCGACGTCACGCGAAAACCGACGCGCTTCGATAACTGCGTGATCGCCTCCGACACGCGACGCATGTTGCGCGCCTCGATATGCTGCAACCGGTTGCGCAACACGACCCAGTCGATCGTCGAGCCGTCGATCTTGGCGCGGTGCTTGCGCGTTTCCCAGATCAGCTCGGAATAGAAACTCGGCCGTGTCACCTTGAACGTGTCGGGATCGACCTGCCCGATCAGGTCGAAATCGACGAAACTGTCGTTCATCGGCGTGACCAGCGTGTCGGCGTTCGTCACCGCGATCCGCGCGAACCGGTCGTCGCGGCCCGGCGTGTCGATGACCATATATTCGGCCTGCTCACCGAGGCGTCCGAGGCAGTCGTTGAACCACGCCATGCTCTCGCCGTCATGCGTCTCGTACACCGGCATCGGCAGGTTGCGGCCGGTGCGCTTGATCGTCTCCGCGCGATTGTCGAGATAGCGCCCCAGCGTGCGCTGGCGATGGTCGAGGTCGAAACAGGCGACACGCGCGCCCTTGGCGGCCAGCGCGATGGCGACGTGAACCGCCGTCGTCGACTTGCCGGTGCCGCCCTTTTCATTGGCGAACACGATGACGTGCAATCGATCCGAAGCTTCGTCCAAAGCGCGTTAACCCAAGTCTGTTGATCCGCGGCGGCTTGCCCCATAGAAGCCGCCTCCCCCGTCCATATCGAAGGGCCATCGGCCGTGCAAATTATCCGTCGACTGGAAGCGCTTCGCGAAGCACTTGGCCACTATGCGCTGGCTGGCGAGGCGGTCGCGCTGGTTCCGACCATGGGCGCGCTCCACGCCGGGCACATGGCGCTGGTCGATGCCGCACGCCGCCTGGCGCCCCGCGTCGTCGTCTCGATCTTCGTGAACCCGAAGCAGTTCGGCCCGGACGAGGACCTCGCCCGCTATCCCCGGCGGGAGGCGACCGATGCGCAGATGCTCTCCGAAGCCGGCGTCGACATCCTGTGGGCGCCGGAAGTCGAGGAAATGTACCCGGCGGGCTTCGCGACCAACATCAGCGTCACCGGCGTCAGCGAGGTGCTGGACGGCGCGCACCGCCCCGGCCATTTTGACGGGGTGGCGACGGTGGTCGCGAAGCTGTTCGGGCAGGTCCGCCCTACCGTCGCGCTGTTCGGCGAAAAGGATTTCCAGCAACTGGCCGTCGTCCGCCGGATGACCGCCGACCTCGACCTCGGCGTCGAGATCGTCGGCGTGCCGACCCAGCGCGAGGATGACGGCCTCGCCCTGTCCTCGCGCAACATCTATCTCGACGAAGGCGAGCGCGCCCGCGCCATCACCCTGCCCCGCGCCATGGGCGAGGCGAAACGCGCGATCGAGCGCGGCGACGATGTGGCGACCGCCCTGTCCGCCGCCATCGCGACGCTGACCCGTGCGGGCTTCGATCCCGATTACGTCACCTTGGTCGACGCCGACACCCTCGGCGACCCGGTACGCGGCCACTCCGCCCGCCTCCTCGCCGCCGCCCGTCTGGGCACGACGCGGCTGATCGACAACATCGCGGTCGAGTTCGAATAGAGAGCTTGCGTTGACGTCACCCCAGCGCGGGCTGAGGCCAACCGGTTACGAAGCACCCCCCCTTGCCAAAAGAAGGTTTGTTCACGCGAAGGCGCGGAGACGCGGAGGGGTTGCGACCTGTGCAACGTCACCCGCGCCAGCGGCCTCTATCCATGGTTGCAACGAGCGATATGGTCTGCCGGTCGCGAAACGGTCGTCAAGAGCGCAACCCCTCCGCGTCTCCGCGCCTTCGCGTGAACAAACCTTCTTCTACCCTCGCGTCGTCGCGGCCGACCGCGACGACCTGCCGCAAACCGCAATCTGCTTTCCTACAGCGCCATGCCCTGGCAGGCTCGAACGGTTCTTTGCCATCGTCGAACGACCAGCAACCTTGGCGCATATTCCGGCGACCGCCGGCGTCAGACGTCAACTTTGGCAATCCGCGCCTACCCCGAACGTCACCCCGGGCTTGACCCGGGGTCCCGCTTCTTCTCCACCGGCAGCAAGAAAGCGGGACCCCGGATCAAGTCCGGGGTGACGAAACAGCGAAGGTGCGAAAAAACGCCGCGAGTGTGAACTTCGTGAACTTTGGCCACTTACCCGCTGTTGCGCAGCGCCGTCGCGATGGCGTTGATCGACAGCAGGATGCCCTCGCCGATCCGCGCATCCGCCTCACCCGCGCGGTGGCGCTTAAGCAGTTCGATCTGCAGCAGGTTCAGCGGCTCGATATACGGCGTGCGCAGCCGGATCGACGCTTCCAGCGCCGGGCTTTTCTCCAGCAGCCGCGTCTGGCGCGTCACCGACAGCAGCCCGTCATGCGTCGCCTGCCAGCCGCTCCGGATACGCCCGAAGATCGCCTCCGACAGCGCCTTGTCCTCGACAAGGCCCGCATAGCGCGCCGCCACGTCCATGTCGGACTTGGCCAGCACCATCTCCATGTTCGCCAGCGTCGCAGCGAATAGCGGCCATGCGCTGGCCATTTCGCGCAGCAGCCCCTTGTCCTCGAACCCGGTCAGCGCCGCGCCGACCCCGTACCAGCCCGGCAGCATTATCCGCGCCTGTGCCCAGCTGAACACCCACGGGATCGCGCGCAGATCCTCGATCGCGTCGGACTTCTTCCGGCTCGCCGGGCGCGACCCGATCTTCAGGCCGGCGATCTCGGCGATCGGCGTCGCCTGGCGGAAGAAGGTCGTGAAGCCGTCGGTGCCATAGACGAGACCGCGATAGGTCTTGAACGCGGTCTCCGACAGCGTGTCCATCGCCGCGGCAAAGCGCGCCGCATCGGCCGGTGACAGCAGCTCCGGCTCGAGGCTGGCGAGCAGGGTCGCCGACGTCATCGCCTCCAGGTTCGTCACCGCGCTGTCGCGCGTGCCGTATTTGGCCGCGATCACCTCGCCCTGTTCGGTGATGCGGATGCGGCCCTGCACCGTGTCGTGCGGCTGCGCGCGGATCGCGGCGAAGGACGACCCGCCGCCACGACCCACCGCCCCGCCGCGGCCGTGGAACAGCTGCATCCCGATGCCGGCCTCCTCGAACACCGGCGCCAGCGCGGTCGATCCCTTGGACAACTGCCAGGTGGAGGTCAGATAGCCGCCGTCCTTGTTCGAGTCGGAATAGCCGATCATCACTTCCTGATGGCCACGCTTGCGGGCGATCGCGGCGACCTCGGGCAGGGCCAGCCACCTGGTCATGATCGCGGGCGCAGCCTCCAGATCGGCGACCGTCTCGAACAGCGGGATCGCCATGATATGCGCCTGCGGCTCGTCGCCCGGCACGTACAGGCCCGATTCCTTCATCAGCAGATGGACTTCCAGCAGGTCCGACACCGACTGCGCCATCGACACGATATAATGGCGGATGCACTCGCGGCCGTAGCGGGCATGGGCGGCCGCCGCCTCGCGCAGGATCGCCAGTTCGGACGCGGTCTGCTCCGAATACGCCGCATAGGGGCTGACGAGGGGACGCGGGCTTTCCAGCTCGCGCCGCAGCAACGCGACGCGCGCCTCTTCGTCCAGCGCGACATAGTCCGCCTCGACGCCCGCGACCTTCAGCAGTTCGGCGACCACGCTTTCATGGATCACGCTGTTCTGCCGCATGTCGAGCGTGGCGAGGTGGAAGCCGAACGTCTCCACCGCGCGGATCAACCGGCCGAGCGCACCGCCGGTCGACAGCGGGCCATTGCCCTCCTGCACCAGCCCGCGCGCCAGCGTCGCCAGGTCGGCGCGGAAGGCAGCGGGATCGGCATAGGGTTCGCCGGTCAGGTTGCCCGGACGCGGTGCCGCCTTGCCGGTCAGCTTGCTGTGCGTCGCAGCCAGCCGGGCATAGACACCGCTGATCGCCCGGCGGAACGGTTCGTCGGCACGCGATGCGGCATTGTCGCCGCTCTTGTCGGCCAGCGCCGCGATCGCCGCGTCCACCGCGACATGCTCGGTCGAGATCGACAGTTCCGCACCCAGGCTGTGGAGCTGGTCGAGATAATAGCCCAGCACCGCCTCCGCCGCCTTGGCCAGCGCGAGGCGCATCGCGGCGGCATCGACGAACGGGTTGCCGTCGCGGTCGCCGCCGATCCAGCTGCCGGGCTTCAGGAACGACGGCGGCCGCTCGCCCAGCACCCGTTCCCACCGGGCATAGAGCGCGGGCAGCGTCGGCAGGAAGATGTCGCGCAGATAGCTGAGCGCCGTCTCCACCTCGTCGGCGACGTACAGCCGCTCGCGTCGCAGCACGCGGGTCTGCCACAACAGCGCGATCTGACGCAGGATCGCCTCGTCCACCCGGTCGCCCTCGGCCGTCTCATCGCGGCCCTGATCCTTCAGTTCCAGCAGGTCGGCGATGCGGTTCTTGTGGTCGATCATCGACTTGCGCCGAACCTCGGTCGGGTGCGCGGTCAGCACCGGCGCGATGAGCGCGTGGTCGAGCAGGGCGCGCACGGCATCCGCGCCGATCCCCTCGGCCTGCAGCTTCTCGATCGCGGTGGCGACGTCCGCCCCCGGCTCGGCGGCGATGCCCTGCCGGTCCTCGGCGAGGTTCGCGAGCATCGAGAACAGCATGAACCCGCGCACGAACGCGATCGTGTCGTCGAGGCTGAGGCTGTCCAGCCCCAGGTCGATCCCGTCCGCCCCCGCCACGCCGCGATGCCGGTCGACCGACGTGGATCGGATATGCTCGATCCGCTTGAACAGCGCCTCCCCGCCATAGGTACGGATGACATCGCCCAGCAGCCGGCCGAGGAAGCGGATGTCGGGATTGTTCGTGATGGGGGGAAGAGTCGTCATGGGGACACTTGCTGCAATGCGGCAGGATTTCGGTCAAGGCACGATGTCGCGGGTGGCCTAAACCACTGCCTTCGCGTACACGTGGCTGCGCTGCATTCGATCGCGGCCGACCGTTCGAAGGATGTGACCGATGCCGACGCCGATGACTGCCTGGTGGCAGATCTGGACCGATGCCGCGCGCAGCGGCCTGCAAGTCTGGGAAACGCTGGCCGCCTCCGCCGTGGTGATCGACCGGCGGATGCCGATGATCGATGCCGGAATGCGTAATCCGTGGACCGCCGATCATGTCGAACTGACCGGCATGGTGACGGAGAAGGCACAGGCATTCGCCAAGGCCGGCGATTCGCTTGCCGCCGACATGGCGGCGATGCAGGGGCTGTGGATGCAGATGATGCAGGACGCCTGGTCGCTCGGCACCGCCGGGCGGATGCCCTCACCCGGTCGGGTCGCGGCGAGCAGCGACCGCGCGATGCGGCTGGCGGCGGGGATGATCGGTGCCGGCGGGCGGGCACTGACGCCGATCCATGCCAAGGCGACGGCGAACGCGAAAAGGCTCGGCCCGCAAAAAAAGTGAGCGGACGTTCACAATCGTTGAACCGTTCGCCGCGCGTAACGTTTATGCGGTCAGACCTTCGTTCGGGACGAGCCGCGCCATTCCTGCCCCCAACCTCACCGCATCACCTGCGCCAGTCGAGCACCGGCCAACCCCGCTTGCGCGCCAGCGCCTTGAGCGGGGCGTGGGCGTTGACCGGAAACGGCTCGTCCGCCCATTCGAACACCGGCGCGTCGGACACATGGTCGCTGTAGAACCGCACGGCCACATCGCCACGCGCGATACCCTGGCCGGCGGCCCAGACTTCGATCGCACGCAGCTTGGCCGCGCCATAGCAATTCTCGCCATCGATCCGCGCCAGCACGTCGCCGGCATCCCCCCGCGCCGACTCGGTCGCGATTACCGCGTCGAAGCCGAGCAGTTGCGCGATCTCCTGCGCATAGAAGCGGTAGGACGCGGTGGCGAGGACGAGCATCCGCCCCTCCGCCCGGTCCGCCTCGATCCGCGCCCGCGCCCCGTCGAGCAGACCGGTCGCGACCGTCGCGCGGGCAAAGGCACGCGCCGTTTCGATCAGCCGCGCATCGGGCACCGCCCGCCCCAAGACGAGGCGATGGGTCATCTCCTTCAACCGGTCGCGACCGTAGAGTTTCAACGCATAGCCGGCGACGGCGATGCCCGCGACCGGCAACAGCCACAGCGCACCCCGGCCCCGTTCCTTCAGCGCGTGGCGCAGGAACGGCGTCCAGGTCGCGACGCGGGTAATGGTCTTGTCCATGTCATAGATGGCGAGGTCGCGGTGGCGCATGGGAAGCGCGCGTACCACCTTGCCGCGACGCCGCAAATCGCCGATGGATGGCGGTGATGAGCGCTTCCGCCGATTTTTCGCACGACCGGGCCGATGGCGGGGGCGTGCTGCGCTTCACCGGCGACCTGTCGCTTAGCTCTGTCGGTGACCTGCCCGAACGGCTGAACGCCGTCGACGGACCGGTCGACCGCATCGACCTGTCGGGGGTCGACCGCATCGATACCGTCGGCGCGTGGCTGATCCACCGCTTCGCCCGCGACCGCGACGTGACGATCGACGGGCTGAACACCGACAGCCGCCATCTGTTCGATCAGGTCGCCGCCGCCGACGACCCCGTGGTGCGCAAGGACAAGGCACTCAGCCCGCCGCTGCGCGTCTTGGAGGAAATCGGCGACGCGGTGTCGGGCAGCGCCCGACAGTTGCTCGGCCTGCTGGGCTTCATGGGCGCCACCGTCATCGCGTTCGGCAACGTGCTGCGCCATCCGCGCCGCTTCCGCTTCAACGCGACGGTGCAGCGGTTCGAGGTCGTCGGCGTCTCCGCGCTCGGCATCATCGGCCTGATGAGCTTCCTGATCGGCATGGTCATCGCACAGCAGGGCGCGGTACAGCTACGGCAGTTCGGCGCTGAGGTGTTCACGATCAACCTGATCGGCCGCCTGACCTTTCGCGAACTGGGCGTGCTGATGACCGCGATCATGGTCGCGGGCCGCTCCGGATCGGCCTTCGCCGCGCAGCTCGGCACGATGAAGCTGACCGAGGAAATCGACGCGATGCGCACGATCGGCGTGTCGCCGATGGAGGCTTTGGTACTGCCACGCGTCATCGCCGCGATCGTGATGATGCTGCTGCTCGGCTTCTACGCCTCGATCATCGCGATCATCGGCGGCGGCCTGCTCAGCTGGGCGCAGCTCGGCATCCCGCCGATCACCTTCGTCACCCGCATCCGCGAAGTCGTGCCGATCACCGACCTGTATATCGGTCTCATCAAGGCCCCGGTATTCGGCGCGATCATCGGCATTTCGGGCTGTTTCCACGGGATGCAGGTGGAGGGCGATGCCGAACAGGTCGGCAGCCGGACGACGGCGGCGGTGGTGCAGGCGATCTTCCTCGTGATCGTGCTCGACGCGTTCTTCGCCATCTTCTTTGCATGGATCGGCTGGATATGAGCGACGATAGCGACGCCATCATCCGCGTGCGCGGCCTGAAGAACCAGTTCGGCGATCAGGTCATCCACGAAAATCTCGACCTCGACGTGCGGCGCGGCGAAATCCTCGGCGTGGTCGGCGGGTCGGGCACCGGCAAGTCGGTGCTGATGCGCTCGATCATCGGGTTGCAGACCCCGGCCGCCGGCACGATCGAGGTGTTCGGCGAAACCACGATCGGTCGCGAGGAAACCGAAGCGACCGAGATCCGCAAGAAATGGGGCGTGCTGTTTCAGGGCGGGGCGCTGTTCTCGACGCTGACCGTAGCCGAAAACGTGCAGGTGCCGCTGAAGGAATTCTACCCGAAGCTCAAACCCGCGCTGCTGGACGAGATCGCCGGGTACAAGGTCGTGATGACCGGCCTGCCAGCCAATGCCGGTCCCAAATACCCGTCCGAGCTGTCGGGCGGCATGAAGAAGCGCGCCGGCCTCGCCCGCGCGCTGGCGCTCGACCCGCAATTGCTGTTCCTCGACGAACCGACCGCCGGCCTGGACCCGATCGGCGCGGCGGCGTTCGACGACCTTACCGCCTCGCTGCAAAAGACGCTGGGGCTGACCGTCTTCCTCATCACCCACGACCTCGACACGCTGCACGCCATCTGTGACCGGGTGGCGGTGCTGGCTGACAAGCGGGTCATCGCCGTCGGCACGATCGACGAACTGCTCGCGCTGGATCACCCGTGGATTCAGGAATATTTCAATGGACCCCGTGGCCGCGCCGCCACCGATGCGCAGGATCGCATTGCCCAGGCGCGTGACCACACCCGCGACACCGGACCCGAACCGGTGTCGCCGCAAGCCCAGAGGCGCTGATGGAAACCCGGTCGAACCATGTCCTTGTCGGCGCGGTGGTGCTGATCCTGCTGACCATGCTGGCGCTGTTCACCGTGTGGCTCGCCCGCGTCGGCGGCGGCCATGAAAAGGAATATGACGTCTTCTTCAAACAGGGCGTCGACGGGCTGGCCAAGGGGTCGCCGGTGTCCTTTTCCGGCGTACCCGTGGGTCAGGTGGAAGACATCGCCCTTTGGCCGAAGGACCCGCAGTTCGTCCGCGTCCGGCTGAAGGTGAAGGACGAAACGCCCGTGCTGCTCGGCACGACCGCGACGATGGTCGGCAGCTTCACCGGCGTCTCGACGATCACGCTCGACGGCGCGGTCAAGGGCGCGCCGCCGATCGCCTGCCCCGAAACCAACCCGGAACAGGTATGCCCGATGGGCGTACCGGTGATCCCGCCCAAGGCCGGCGGCGTCGCTGCACTGCTCAGCTCGGCACCGCAGTTGCTCGAACGGGTCACGACGCTGACCGAACGGCTGGCGGACGTGCTGTCGGACCGCAACCAGAACTCGATCGCCGCGATCCTCGACAGCACCAACCGGCTGACCGACGCGCTGGCCGATCGCGGGCCGGAAATCGCCGCGACGCTGGCCGAAACCCGCATCGCCATCCAGCGCGCGGGCGTCGCCTCGCAGCAGATCGGTGACTTGGCGGCGACTACCAACGGCGTGCTGGCCAACGACATCCAGCCGACGATCCAGCAGCTCAACCGCACCATCGCCAGCGCGCAGAAGAGCGCCGATACGCTCAACGAAGCGATCGGCGATGCGAAGCCCGGGCTGCAGGCGTTCAGCAAGCAGACGATCCCGCAGGTGAACCAGCTGGTTGGCGATCTGCGCGCAATGACCGGTGCGCTCGCCTCGGTCGCGGAAAAGGTCGATCAGGGCGGCGCGACCGCGCTGGTCGGTCGCTCGAAGCTGCCCGACTATGACCCCAAGAAGTGACGCGGAAAGAATGAGGGCCACCATGAAGAAGCTGTCGGTTCTGCTGCTCCTGCCGCTGGCGGCCTGTATCCGCTTCGGTGCGGAGCCGCCCCCCGCGCTGCTGACGCTGACCCCCGCCGCGCCGATCGCCGCCGGGCAAACGCAGACCTCGGCCTCGGCGCGCTCGATCACGGTGCAGGTGCCGGTCGTGCCGCAGGAGCTGGCCGTCACCCGTGTGCCGGTACAGTCCAGCCCGACGACCATCGCCTATGTGAAGGAAGCGCAATGGGTCGAACCGCCCGCGCGGCTCTTCGCCCGCCTGCTGTCCGACACGCTGACCGCGCGCGCGAACATGGTCGTGCTGAGCTCGCGACAGGGCTTCACCGATCCGGGTGCCCAGTTGTCGGGCGAGCTGCGGGAGTTCGGCATCGATGCCAGCCGCAACGAAGCGGTCGTGGTCTATGACGCGACGCTCCAGCGGCAGGGTGCAACGACCTTCGAAAAGCGCCGCTTCGAAGCGCGCGTCCCGGTCACCACGATCGACGCCGACAGCGTCGGCCCGGCGATCAATCAGGCCGCGAACACCGTCTCCACCGCCGTCGCCGACTGGGTCCGGGGTTAAGCCACGCGATGGCGGTGCATAGCTGGCTGTTGTTCGTGGCGGCGGTGGTCGTGCTGTGCGGCACGCCGGGGCCGAACATGCTCCACGTCCTGACGCGCAGCGTGGCGCTGGGCTGGCGCGGCAGCCTGCCGGCGATGGCCGGATGCCTCACCGCGCTGATCGGGGTGCTGGCGGCATCGGCTGCGGGGCTGACCGCGCTGCTGACCGCCGTGCCGGGCCTGTTCGACGTGCTCCGCTATATCGGGGCCGCCTATCTGGCGTGGCTCGGCATCCGCGCATGGACGGCGCGATCGACCCCGGCCGCAGCGATGCCGACGGACCTGCCGCGCGCGCATCTGTTTCGCGGCGGCTTCCTCGTCGGGATCAGCAATCCCAAGCTGCTTCTGTTCGCCACCGCCTTCTTGCCCCAGTTCGTCGACCCCAGCCGGGCGCAGGCGCCGCAGTTCGCGATCCTCGTCGCGACCTTCGCGCTGGTCGAATGCCTGTGGTACGCCGCCTATGCGCTGGGTGGCAGCTCGATCGCCCACCACCTGACGCGCCCGCGCGTCCGCCGCTGGTTCGACCGCGCGACCGGCGGCATCTTCCTGGGCTTCAGCGCCGCCCTGCTCGCCTCGCGCGCCTGACGGCTGCGCCACCTCGAAGACTTGCTCCAAACCTATCGTCACCCCGGCCTTGCGCCGGGGTCCCGCTTCTTCTTCACCCTGCGCTCAAACGTCGAACCGCCCTACCCCACCGGTGCCTTCCGAACCGGCGGCATCGCATTGCACACATCCGCCCCGCCCGCCGGCACCGTGAAGAACGGCGGCTCGCGATTTTCCCGCCCGCGCAGCCACGCCGCGAACCGCACATTATCGGCCGCACGATACTCGTAGTGGGGACGCCCGGCGGCAGGCATATCGCTCGCCAACCGCACCGACAGGATCGGCGTCGGCGCCTGATCCGGCGCATAGAACCCCATATTGCCGGTCCCGCGCGGCAAGGAGGAGAGATACTCCATCCCCTCGATCACCCGCCCGACCAGCGCGATATTACGGTCGAGATGGCGCGGTGCATGGCCGATCACCGTATAGAGTTCCGCCCCGCTACCGGTGCTGGGTGCCATGTCGCGTCCGACGCCGACCATCGCATAGCAATGCGTCAGCCATGCCCCCTTGCCGTCGCTCGCCACCGGCCAGCCATCGGCGCTGTGCCCGCTCTTCGCCGCATACGGATCGGCCCGCGTCATCCGCGTGACCGCATCATAGCGCGCGCCGACATATTCGGGGGACGGATTGGCGACGACACCCCCGGGCAGCGGCTTCTTCTCGGTCACGTCACCCCATTGCGCGACATAATTGTCCTGCACGCGGTACACCGACGTCCCGTCCCACCAGTGCGCCCGCGCCAGCTTGCGCAGATTGTCGACATGCACCGGCGCATAGCGCGGCGCCAACCGGATCACGACCCGCCGGTCCCCCGCCAGCGTCATCACCATCAGTTCGTCGTCGGGAATGGTCCGCCAGTCCGCCTCGACCGGATCGGCTGCGGTCGGCGGCGGCGGTGCCGCAGCAGGAGTAGCGGATTGAAGCAGGGCGGCGATCAGCGAGACGAAGGTCATAGGCTATCGTGACACGCATCGCGCGCATCCTGCAACTGCCGCTTGCACGAAATCCCGTCGCGCCCTAGGGAACCCACCTTCCGGCAATGCGGAGCGGTGGCCGAGTGGTCGAAGGCGCTCGCCTGGAAAGTGAGTATACGGCAAAACCGTATCGAGGGTTCGAATCCCTCCCGCTCCGCCAGCCAGACTGCTGATTCTACGTTTTACCGAGAACCAGCCCATTTAAAGCGGGGAATGTCGGATCGCTGATGCCGTGCTTCCCGCATAGCTCGGCCGTCTTCACGCCAGCCTCATGCTCACGCAGCACGCCTACGATCCGATCCCGGTAAATCGGCCTCGCCACATCGCTCGTCTCGATCTGACAAGCCAAATTACCAACAGCATGATTCCCGAGGTACAGGTCACCAACCACCGCGCAAAGCGCTGGCGGCTGCTGTATCTAAAGCCTCCCTTGTCAAAAGCGGAAGCCCAGCGTCGCCATCACGTTGCGGGGTGCCGCCACGAAGCAGTCGCCCCGCGCCAGACAGGACGCGAATGCCTTTTCGTTCAGCAGGTTGGTTGCGTTCACGGCCAGGCGCCATTGATCCCACGTAATTTCGGCCAGCGCATCGACCGTCGTCCGCGACGGGGTGACGAGCGTGTACAGCGTTCCTAGCGCGATCGCAGCGTTCAGGCCATAAGGATCAAGCGGCCCGGTCGAGCGGCTGTTGCCGTTATACACCACACCGGCACCGAGCCGCAGCCGCACATCGCCCGGTATGCCGAAGGTCTTGGTCGACCATGCAGACGCCGTGTGGCGCGGCATATAGTCCAGGCTGGTGTTCACCTCCGACTTCAGTTCGTTATAGCCATAATTCAGCAGCAGTTCGAAGTTGCCGGGCAGCGTATGGCTTGCCTCGACCTCGATCCCCTTCGTCGTCAACTCGCCCGATTGGGTCGTAACGTTGTTGGCGAGATAGAGGACGCGGTTGCGTTCCGTGATATGGAAACCGGTGACCGTAACCAGCGTCGACGGGAGCGGCTGCCATTTGACGCCGGCCTCATATTGCGTGCCGGTCTGCGGGATGAAAGGATTGCCGGGAACGCCACCGGGTCCGGTCGTCCGGCCGGCGATCGGCAGGAAGCTTTCGGTATAGCTGAAGAAGGGGGAGAAGCCCGCCCCGACCTCGCCGATAATGCCCGCGCGGAAGGTCGTGGCATTGTCCTCCTGCCCCGCCGAGTTGGTGACATGGTCGCGCCGTGCGCCGACGATCACGGATACCCGGTCGAAGAAGCGGACCTGGTCCTGTACGTAGACGCCAAGCTGCTTCTGGGAATCATTGGCGAACGGGCCGGTCGGATCGTACGTGCGCAACGCATCGTAATCGATGTCGTAGAGGTCGACGACCTCCAACGCGGTCGTGGCATAGCGCTTGCCGACCCTGTTCCAGCTATAGTCGATCCCGGCGAGCAAGGTGTGTTCGATATTCGCGCCGGTATCGAACTTGAACTGCACGTTGTTGTCGGTCGAAAAGACATTCATCCGCGCATCGCTGGCATCGGCGTACAGTCCGATCCTGCGGCCGCCGGTGCCATATACCGCGAACGGATTGGTCGGATTGGTGTAGCTGTCGGCATAGTGCGTGAAATATTCGAGGTCGCTGTCGATGTAGCGCGCCTTCAGGCTGACGCGGATATTGTCGGAGAAGCGATGGATCAGTGATCCGCCGCCCTGCAGCGACCGGCCCGCATAGCGGTCCCACCCTGCCTTGCCGACAAAGGTATAGGGATCGAGCCGTCCGCCCGGATTGCCGGGGTTCGGGCGGAAGGTGCCGACGATCGGCAGGAACTGCGATGTCGAACCGGTGTCGTCCCGCTGGTAGAGCCCGGTCAGCACGATGTCGGTGCGCGTCGTCGGCTGCCACCGGATCGACGGCGCGAACATAACGCGGTCATCGGGCACATGATCGACATAGGTGTCGGCATCGCGGACGCGCCCGACCGCGCGGATGGCGAACTGGTCGCCCAGCGCGACATTGATGTCGCCCAGCGCTTCCTTGCGGTCGAAACTCCCATAGACGAGGTTGACTTCCCCACCCGTCCTGAACTCCGGCACCTTCGATACGAGATTGACGAGACCGCCGATCGATCCCTGTCCGAACAACACCGATGCCGGCCCGCGAACGATCTCGACCCGAGAGAAGTTATAGGGGTCGGAGGTGATGCTGGCATAATAGGAGAAGATGTCCCGCATCCCGTCGCGGAACTGCAGCGCCTGGATACCGCGCACGTTGAAGCTGTCGACGCGCGTGTCTCGGCCGTAAGGATTGGCGAGGACGCCAGCCGCGTACTTCACCGTGTCGCTGATGTTGATCGCCCCCTGCGACAGATACTGCTCGGAGGAAATCAGCGTCAGCGGCTGCGGCAGTTCGATCAGCGGCGTCTCCGTCTTCGTGCCGGCATTGGTGCCGGTCACGACGATTTCCGCAGTCTCTTCCGGCGCGGGGGGCAACGCCGTCTGCGCGGATGCCGCATGGGCGAACAAAACGCCGACAACCCCTGCCGCTGCCAACAACTTTTCCATTCCGTGCCCCTCTTGCACCATTCGATTCAAGGGGTTCCTACATCGTTGCTACAGATTATCAATAGCAATTTGAAACGTCCCATGATCCCATGGACGAGTACTGCCGACGCCGGAGGGTCAGAAGCGGCCCTCGAAACTGAGGCCCAATATCCGGGGTTCGGCCAACACCCCCCTGCGCCGCCCGTCGAAGTCGGTATAGAAGCTGGTCGGCTTCTGCGTATCGAGGATGTTGCTGGCGATCAGAAACGCTCCGAAGCGGCGCCCTTGCCAACCGATCTTCGCATTGACCAGGGTCAGCCCTTCGATGTCCCGCACCGTCTGGTCGAGGGTATTCTGGAACAGGGCGCTGCGGAAATTGGCGTTCACGTTCGCGATCAGGCCATCGGTCCGGTGCCACGTCATCCCGGCCGACGCCGTCCAGCGGGGCGCGTTGGCGAAGTCATTGCCGTTCGCCGCGCCCGATGCCGTTCCGGTCGTGACGGTGAAATCGAGGAATTCGGAGCGGCTGTGCCCAAGGCCGGCATAGAGGTCCAGCGTCCTCGCCGGCCTGCCCCGCAGCTCCACCTCGAAACCGTATAATCGCGATTTGCCCGCGTTCACGACCTGCGTGTCGAACACCGCACCCGGCGTCAACTGGACCGATACCTGCTGATCGCGCCAGTCGATATAATAGGCGTTGGCATTGAACGTCAGCTTGCGACCGAACCATTCGGACCGAAGCGCCAGTTCGTAGTTCCACGTATATTCCGGATCGTAGGTGAATGCTTGCGCGCGCTGCTGGTTGATGCCGGCGCCGCCCGCCCGGTACCCGCGCTGTACGGTGGCGCTGATCGCCACATCGTGCGCCAGATCCAGCGTCGCGCCGATCTTGGGCAGCCATGCGTCATAGGTGATTTCGCGTACCGGCTCGACACTGTTGGCGCCGGCGGCCGTCGCGATCAGCAGCGCGTTGAGCCGGGTGACGATCGGTGCCAGCGCCGCGACCGGCAGCTTCGTCGGATCGGGCAGCGTGCCGTTGATGACGACCGTCTGCGTCGCGCCACGCTGCTGCCGTTCGTTGTCATATCGCAGCCCGGCGCGCAGGCGCAGGTGATCCGTGATGGGAAAGGTCAGATCGGTAAAACCGGCCAGATTGCGTGTCAGGCGCGGCTGGGACAGGCTGTTCCTGATGGGAACGACGCCGCCATACAGCGCCAGCACGGCATTCACCGTCGGCTGCGCCAACCCCAGGGCCACCAACTGGCGATCGACGCCAAGCCGGGTCAGGTTCAGGTTCTGCGTCGCTTCGAAGAAATAATCGCGGTTGTCCTCGCGCAGATAATATGCGCCAGCCAGACCCTGAACCCAGCCCAGATCGAGCGTCAGCCGCAGTTCCTGTTGCAAGGTTTTGGCCGGATCGCGCGTCCGGCTCGTCTGGCCGGGCATGGGATTCCGATCCGGATCGGCCCGGTACTTCGCGGCGACGTTCGAATAATTGGTGACCGACGTCAGCCCGAAACCGCGGCCTAGGTCATAGGTCGCCTCCACGGTACCGATGTCGCTGACGATCCGCGTGGCGGAGGCGAAGTCTTCGGTGACGATCCGGTCTTCGCGATCATAGGGGGCGTCGAATTCGTTCGCGAACGCGCCGCGGGTATGTCGATCGTGCAGATACGTCGCCACCAGACGAAACCGAGGCAGTGCGTCCGGGGTGAACAGCAGCTTGCCACGGACCGTCTCCGACGCACGCGGATCGGCGTCCTGATGCAGCGTCGTGTTGTACAACAACCCATCGGCGCGCGCGATTTCCCCGGCCAACCGGAAGGCGATCTGTCCGTCGACGATCGGGCCACCGATCGCCCCGGCGGCGCGACGCTGCCCGTCGGCGTCGGTCATCATCAGGCGCGCCCGTCCGCTCCAGGCGTAGTCGGGATCCGTCGTTCGCACGATGACCGCACCCGCAAGCGCATTGCGGCCCTGCACCGTCGACTGCGGTCCACGAAACACTTCGACCTGCGCGATGTCGTACAGGTCGAGCGGACCGTTGTTCAGCGCAGCGCGCGGCAATACCGCGCCATCGACATACACGCTGGCAAGCGCCCCGTCGCCCGCACCCGAGACGTTGAACGCATCGATCCCGCGGATCGTGAAGCTGTTGCGATTGGCGCCGATCGCGACGTTGGGCGTCCGCTCCAGCACGTCATATACGTCGATCAGATTCTGTTCGACGATCATCTGGTTCGTAGCGACCGACACGCTCGCCGGCGTTTCCTGCAACGAACGATTGGCTTTCTCGCCCGTGACGACGATCTCGCCGCTCGTATCGTCCTGCACCTTCGGTGCGGAAGCGGCGACCTGTGCCGATACCGGTATCGCGGACGAGCAGAGCATTGCGGCAATTGCCGATCGAACAAGAAACATCTTGACCCCCCAAAGTCGTTACGGCAGCGAGCTAATAACAATGCATATGCGAGTCAATCGCATTAAATGGGGTCCTCGAATGCAGATGATGCTTGCCGTTGGCGGGGTTGGATCGACGATCGGTGCCATCGTGGCGCTATGGCGCGGGTCGGCAATGTCACGGCGTGGCGACGCCGTCCGCCTGCTGGCGGGGCTGCTCGTCATCCTATCGGCGTCCTGCTGGATCTCCGGTTTCGGTGCCGAGATCGGTATCCCGCTCCTGCTCGAGACATGGGCGCTGGTCGGGTTTGCGTTCATCATAACCCGACTGGAGCGAAGGCCGGACCGGCCGAGGCGCGACCGTGCACTCGTCGGCGGTACCGTTCGTCGCCATGTCTCGCGCGGCGTTGCGCAGGTCGCCATCGCCGGACCGCTCGGGTTCGCCGCAGCGATCGGCGTCGCCGCTGCGATAGCGACCCGTGCCCCGTTGGCCGAACAGACCCGGCTGATCGGCGCCGGATTATTGGTTCCGAGCCTGTGGGCGATGTTCGTCGGCTGGACGCTCGCGACGCGGCGCCTGCTGGTACCGGCAGCAAGCATGGCGTCGCTGGCCTGCGCCGGCTTCGGCCTTGCCTTGCTGGGCCAGGGATAAGGATGATGCGCGCACCATCGAACGATTTTACCCGCCGGATGCTGAGCGGCCATGGCTGGCTCGGCCTGATCTTCGGCGCCGTCCTGTACGTCATATGCCTGTCGGGAACGCTGATCGTGCTCGTCGACCAGGTCGGGCGATGGGAACGCCCGAATGCACCGGTCGTCCACGGAATGCCGATACCCGTATTGGCAACCGCGATCGACCGCGCCTTCGCTCGCGCACGGACCGAAGATCTCGATCATGACCTGATCGTCCGGATGCCGAGCGACGAATATCCTCGCATGAGCATTTTCGCGATCGGCGATCGTCGCAGCGTGGAATGGTCGGTCGATGCTGCCGGGCGCGTCGGCGACCCCATCGATCTGCCGTTCGTGAAGTTCGTACAGAGCCTCCACTTCGACCTGACCGCGCCCGGGCCGATCGGTCGTTATCTGGTCGGCATCTTCGGGACGCTGCTGCTCGCAAGCCTGGGAACCGGCATTCTGGCGCATCGTCGCATCTTCAAGGATGCCTTTCGTCTACGATGGGGCGGTTCGCAAAGGCGCAGCAACGCCGACCTGCACAACCGCATCGGCGTATGGGCGCTACCCTTCCACCTCGTCGTATCGCTGACCGGATCGCTGCTCGGCCTGTCCGGCCTCATCATCATGATCGTCGCGTTGATCGCCTATCGTGGGGACCAGCAAAAGGCGATCGCGTCGCTGTTGGGGCCGCAACCGACGGCCGATGCGCGACCGGCCCCCCTGCCCGACGTGGCGGCGATGATCGCACGCGTACGGCAGGACCTTCCCGGTGCAAGCGTGACGCAGGTCTTCTTCCACGAAGCCGGAAAAGCAGGGCAGATCGCCCAGATCGCCGTCGCGGCCCCCGGCCACCTTGCCCGCAACGAGACGTTTACGTTCGCCAGCGACGGACGGCTGCTTGCGAAAGCCGGGTTCACCGACGGCTCGCTGGGGATGCGCGTGTACGGGATGATAACGCCGCTCCACTACGGCACCTATGGCGGGTTTACCCTGAAGCTCATCTATGTGCTGCTTGGAACCGGGCTGACGCTGATCGTCGCGACCGGCGGAACGATCTGGCTGGCACGCAGGCGGGAACAGGGACGTCCGGCAACACGATTGGAGCGAGCATGGCCGGCCATCCTGTGGGGTCAACCCATGGCGATCCTGATGGCGGCGCTGGCAAGCCTTGCCGGCATTGCCGCCATGCCCGTTTTCTGGGGTACGACGATCGTCATGCTGGCGGTCTCACAGATTGTCAGACGGCCTGACGCAGTGCGTTTGACAGGTCGCGCCGCTACGATCCTGCTCTTCATTCTGGTCGCGTCGGTTCACATAATGGCGACACGGCCGCTTGATCCGATCGCCTGGATTATCGACCTGATATTGATAACCATCGCAGCATTTTTACTGCACAGGTGGCGAATAGACGGCAAAACCGCCGAATGAAGGTGCATTTCATCTGATTACGGACGCTCGATAGCGAGCCAATATTTCTAAATCTGCGCTCCCTCATTAGCTATTCTCGGGATCTATGATCCGCAATATAATTCCTCCTGCTTTAAGATTGGGTAGGTGCATCGCCCTGTCCACAAAATGATCCACCGAATTGCTCGATCACACGCAAGTCGTTCGACCGATACGTAAGTGTTGCCCGCAACAGCATAGCCTACGTATTTCGTTTGACCCGGATGGCCGAGCCGGTAGGCATTCCCGCCTGTCGAAGGGAAAACAGGTGCGCCCAAAGATCGATGACGTCGCGCGACTGGCGCAGGTGTCCATCAAGACCGTGTCGCGCGTTCTGAACAACGAACTGCGGGTGGCCGAGGACACTCGCGCACGGGTACATGCCGCCGTGGCAACGCTGAACTATCGTCCCAGCTTCGCCGCACGCTCGCTTGCCGGCCATCGCAGTTTCCAGATCGCGCTCGCCTGCGACAACCCCAGCCCATATTATGTCTACGAGATGCAGTCCGGCGTGCGCGACCGCTGCGTGGCGGAGGGGGTGCGCATGATCGCCCAGCCCTATGACCATGATTCCGATCAGCTGGCCGAAGATATCGAGAGCCTGGTTGCGACGTCGGGCGTCGACGGACTGATCTTGACGCCACCCGCCACCGACTATGCACAGGTGCTGGACCTGATCGCCCGCCACGACATCCGCTTCGTGCTGGTATCGCCGGGCAGCGCGCAGGACCTGACCGCATCGGTCTTCATCGACAATGCCGGCGCGGCGGCGGCGATGATGCGGCATCTGCTGGCGCTGGGACATCGGCGGATCGGCTTCATCTGCGGCCATGGCAGCTATGCTACGAGCGACCAGCGCCTCGCCGGCTATCGCAGCGCGCTGGACGATGCCGGTATCGCATTCGATCCCGCGCTGGTGCGGCCGGGCAACTACGACTTCGCGGCCGGCGTGGATGCGGGAGAGGCGCTGCTGGCCTTGGCGGCGCCGCCCACCGCGATCTTCGCGGCGAACGACGAGATGGCCGCCGGTATGCTGAGCGTCGCCCATCACCGGGGACTGTCGGTACCCAATGACCTCTCGATCGCCGGCTTCGGCGACGATGCGGTCGCCCGCTTCGTCTGGCCGCCGCTCACCACCATCCGGCAGCCGGTCCGCCGGATGGGCTATGAAGCCGCCGACCTGCTGCTCGCGCCTGACTTTCGCGCGGAACGCCGGGAGATTCCATTCGAACTGATCCGTCGCCAGTCTACCGGGCCGGCGCGATCCGGGGGATGAGCAGCTGGATGACGCCCAGCGCCGCCAGATAGCTGAACGCGCAGATCAGCAGCATCGGCGTATAGCCCCAGCCATGCCCCAGCGACCATGCCGACAGCTGGATCATGAAGATCGACCCCATGTTGCCGCAAAAGGCAGCGATGCCGATCGTCGACCCGACCGAACGCGCCGGCATGACATCGGTGGTCAGGGCGAAGACGTTGGTCGAGAATCCCTGATGCGCGAACAATCCCAATCCCAAAATCAGCGACGCGGTCCACGGACTTTGCAGCGACAGCACGACCGGCACCGGCAGGATCAGCAGCGCATACAGCAGCAGCGTCGACTTGCGCGCCCGATCCACGCTCCATCCGCGCGCGATCAACCGCGTCGGCAGCCATCCGCCGCTCAGCGCACCACAGGCGGCAAGGACATAGACGATGGCGACCGGCAGTCCCACTTGCCCCTGCGCCAGCCCGAACAGACGATGGAACAGGTCGGGCAGCCATGAGAGCATGAAGAACCAGACCTGATCCGACAGAACCTTGGCGATGGCGATCGCCAGCGTCCGCCGGTCGCGGAACAGCGCGCCCCAGCGGATCGGTGCCGAACCCTCCGTATCCGGCAGCGGCGGCGGCAATCGCACCCGGAACCACGCGACGACCCAGACCAGCCCCAGCCCGCCGGCGACGAGGAACGCCGCCCGCCATCCGAACGCGGCGGCAAGCGCAGGGATCGCCAGCGGGGTCAGGATCGCGCCGATATTCGGCGCGGTGTTGCCGATGCCGAGCGCGATCGATCGGTCCTTCTGCTTGAAATAGGTCGCGGCCGATTTGACCGCGCCCGGCGTCCCGATCGATTCCGCCGCGCCCAGCACGACCCGCGCACCGACGAACCCGGCCACGGTGGTCGCGAACGCATGTGCCATCCCCGCCACGCTCCACACCGCGACCCCGAGCGCGAAGCCGATGCGCAAGCCGACCCGGTCGATGAACCAGCCCGTGCCTAGGAACGCGATCGCCGCCGCGAACTGGAACGCGGAAACCATGTTCCCGTAATCCTGGTCCGACCAAGTGAACTCGACCTCCAGCGTGGGTTTCAGCAGCGCGAGAATCTGGCGGTCGACGTAATTCAGCATGATCGCGCAGAATACGAGGGTGACGACGACCCAGCGTCGGTTGCCGGCGGGTGCGGTCATGCGGCGGCCTCCGTTCAAAAGTTCAACCGCGCCGTGATGCCGGCATAACGATCCGCCTCGCGCGGGATGATGTAGCGATAGGCACCGCCCGGACCACTGCTCACGATCGACGCGGGGAAGCTGGTGTCGAGCAGGTTCTTGACGATCGCGATGATACGGAACCGGTCACGGGGATCGATGATCGCGACCGACAGGTTGACGAGGGTGTAGGCCGGGATTTCGGTCAGCGCCCGGATCGTCGCATTGGCATCGAACTGGCCGGCCTGTTTCGACTGGGTCGACACCTGCGTGCCGAAGCCGATATCGAGCACGCCACCGGTCCGCAGGCGATAATCGGCCGCAAGCGACCCCTTCCATGGAATCGCCGCGCCCAGCCGGGTGCCGTTGGGCACGACGCCGGTGACGACCCCGTTGGTCGGCAGCTTGAACTGATCGACCTTGGCATCGGTATAGGCGACGCCGCCCGAGATCGACAGGTCGCGTACCGGCTGCGCCACGAAATCGAGCTGCGCGCCCCTCGTCGACACTTCGCCCGCGTTGGTGAAGCGGGTGACGAGCACACCGGCGACCAGATCGGGCTTGTTCGCCTGATAATTGCGATATTTGGCGTACCATGCGGCGAGGTTCAGGACGAGCTTGCCGTCGAACAGCGTATTCTTCAGGCCCGCCTCGAAACTGTCCGCCGTTTCCGGCTCGATGACGTTGGTCGCAGGCGCGGTCAGGTTGAAGAAGACGTTGTACGCCGGCCCCTTATATCCGCGCGCATAGGTGCCGTAGACCATCGAATTGCGCGAGAGGTCGTATTGCAGGCCGGCCCTGCCCGACAGGTTGCGGCCCCGCGTATCGGCGGCGAACGGACCGAAGCTCGGGTTGATCCCCGGACCGGCCAGCACGGTCACGCGCTGGTGGAACACGTCCAGTTCGTCGACCGTGTAGCGCAGCCCGGCAATCGCCCGGAACCGCAGCGTGAAGTTCAGCGTCGCCTGGCCGAACGCCGCATAATTGACGAAGGTCGAACCAAAATCGGCGGTGCCGCTGGGCGTGGTCACGGTCACGCCGGGCGTGGTGCAGGGAACCAGCAAGCCGGCGGCCGGGGCTGGCGTCACCGTGCAGACGATATCGTTGCGGGTGAAGATGCGGTGTGAATAGGCACGCGAATAGAAGCCGCCGACGACATATTCGAGGAACTCCCCGGTCGGCGACGCGACGCGAACCTCCTGGCTGAAGGTATCGCCCGTCTGCGGCCCGACGTCGTGCAACTGGCCCAGCCCGACATAGGCGGCGGGCAGCCAGTCGCCGTCGCGGACCTCCTCGTTCCGCCACGACCGATACGCGGTGATCGCCGTCAGCACATGGCGCCCGATGCTCCAGTCGGCCTGTAACGAGAGACCCCAGCCTTCTTCGCTGGTGGCGGTGACGAGGTTCTGGTTGACCGTGCGCGAACGGTTGCCGTTAATGTCGGGCAACAGCGCCGCCGACAGGCCCGACGTCGGCTGCGTGCCGATCACTTCCGCACAGCAATCGTCGTCGCTGCGGCGATAATCACCGATCGCGGTCAGCGTCAGGTCCGGCGTCACATCGGCGACAACGATGCCGCGCACGCCCCAATGCTCATATCCGTTCACCCGCCGGCCGCCGCGCGCGAGGTTCCGAATATTGCCGTCCCAGCTACCATAGAAGCCCGTGATCCGGCTGCGGACCGCTTCACCGATCGGCAGGTCGAGCGCGGCGCGGGCGCGCCATTCGTCGCCGCCGGTGAAATAACTGGCCTCGGCAAAGCCACCCGGCGTCTTGCCCGGTCGGCGGGTCACGATGTTGATGACCCCCGCCGACGCATTCTTGCCGAACAGCGTGCCTTGCGGTCCGGGCAGCACTTCGATCCGGTCGATGTCGATCAGGTCGCTGAACGCTTCGCCCGCCCGGCTGTAGACGACGCCGTCGACCACCGTCGAAATCGACGGCTCGCCCGCGATCGAAAAGGTCGACGTGCCCACCCCGCGGAGGAACAGCGACTGGTTGAGCGTGGTGCCGGATTTACGAAAGTTCATCACCGGCACGAGATACTGGGCATTCTCCAGATTGACCCCGGCCTGCGCCGCCAGCACTTCGCCGCTGACCACCGACACCGCGATCGGCACGTCCTGCAACCGCTGTTCGCGCTTCTGCGCGGTCACGACGATATCGCCCGGCGCGGCTTCCCCGGCCGGTGCTTCCGGCCCGCGTGCCGATGGCTGCTCCTGCTGCGCCATGGCCGGTGTGGCAAGCACCGCCAGCGCCGTTCCCAGCAATAGCCGTCGTACCGTCATGCCCGATTCCCTTCCCTATCTCCCACTTGATAGGTAGGTTATCCTTATGTCTCGCGCTGTCACCCGGCAGATCGTCTTTCGGCAGGCAAAGCTGCGCTTCACTCGAACCCCAGCTCCGCCAGTTCCACCACCCGCTTCTCGCGCGCGCTGATCTCCGCCGCGGTCCCGATCGCGACCGCCATCAATCCGTCGTGCGCGGTTACTTCGACCGGCCCCTCGCCGCGCACCGCAGCAATGAATTTCTGATGCTGGTAGAATGTCGACCCGTGGTGGCTGCCCGCCGCCAGTGCGGCCGGATCGACGGGCACGACCCGCCGCTCGATCCGCTTGGGGGCGCCAAAGCCGGTGCGCGGGCTGAATGTCAGCACGCTGTCGGGAATGGTGACGTCGATCCGCGCGGCATCCCCGACTGCGGTGATTTCCTCCTGATTCGCCGCACCCTCGGCGAACATCGACAGGTCGAGCATCGCGCGCACCCCGTTCGCGAAATCGACGATGGTATAGCTGTTGTCGATGATATCGGGCCGCGCACCGCCATAACGTTCGTCCAGATGGTTCACGTCCATGCCCCCGGAGCAATAGACGCGCACCGCTTCCGCCCCGACGATCAGGTGCATCAGATCGAAGAAATGGCAGCATTTTTCCACCATCGTGCCCCCGGTGTTGCGGCTGAACCGGTTCCAGTCGCCGACCTTGTCGAGGAAGGGAAAGCGATGTTCGCGGATGGACAGCATCTGCAACCGCCCGATGCGCCCGGCATGGACCTGCGCGATGAGTTCGCTGGCGGGCGGCATGTAGCGATATTCCATCGCGGTCCAGAACGGGCGGGACGATCGCGCCGCCCGCTCGACGATCCAGCGTGCATCCGCGATCGTCGTGGCCAGCGGCTTTTCGCACAGGATCGCCACGTCCGCGTCGAACAGCGGCTCCAGCACGGCACGATGGGTATGGTTCGGACTGGCGACGATCACCGCATCCACCAGCCCACTGCGCGCAAGGGCGGCTCCGTCGGCAAATGCCCGGACGTCGGCGGCCCGTTCCCCCAACGCTTCCCGCGCCCATCCCAGCGATGTCGCGACCGGATCGGCGATCGCCGTCACCACCGCGCCGGGAGTAATCTCCAGGTTTCGAAGATGCTCGACCCCCATCATGCCGGTGCCGATCAATCCGTAACGTACTTGCTTCATGGCGTGGGCCGGTCCTATTCATGACAGCGATGTCGCAGCTCATCGTTACACCCGAACCTGTTCCGCTCGGCAAGGGCGGTATCCTAGAGCGGTTTCCGATCAGATTGGATCACCGGCACGGAGGCGATTTCGGTTTGGGGCGAGGCGAGAGGAGGCCGCGATGCAACTGCATCGTGGCCGACGAGCAACGCTGCCCCGAGCCGAAAGCGGCCCGTCGCGTCAGCGGTCGCCCGCAGGGCGATGACGGTGGTTCAATCTGGTCGGAAACCGCTCTAGTGTCCGCCATCGCGTGGGGCATGTGGCGTTTTGCCGGTGCAACGCCGCGCAACGCACAGGCATTGGTGGAAACCGCGCTCGATGCCGGAATCACGTTGTTCGACACCGCCGATGGTTTCGATGGCAATGGCGGCTTCGGCGATGCCTGCCGTGTCCCATGGACGCGTGCACGGTGAAACGCGGTGCTGGTCGCGGCACGCGACGCGCCGTTGCCGTGAAACGCATCGGGTGCGCGGCACGGGACTGGACGAACCCCTTACCCGCCACACAGGTCGCGCCATCGTCTGGCCGAACCGCGTGACGATGGATCGGCTCGCGGCGACCGGCAATTCCCATATCCTAACGGCAAAGGAACACCGCAAGTGAGCGATCCCTGCGAAATCAGCTGGTTCTCCGCCCTGTGCGACGACGATTACGAGTTTCTGGGCGTGCACGATCCCCGCTTGCGATCCAGTTGGGAGCATTGCCGCGATATCGTGTTGCAGGCCGAAGCGGGCGGCTACGACAACATCCTGCTGCCCTCGGGCTATGCGCTGGGCATCGATACCACCGCCTTCGCCGCCGCGATCGCGCCGATGCTGCGGCGACTGGCGCTGCTGACGGCGGTCCGCATCGGCGAAAGCTGGCCGCCGCAACTCGCCCGCCAGATCGCGACGATCGACCGGATGCTGGGCGGGCGGTTGAACATCAACATCATTTCCTCCGACCTCCCCGGCGAAACGCTGGCATCCGGCCCGCGCTATGCCCGTACCGTGGAGGCGATGCGCATCCTGCGCACGCTGCTGAACGGCGAGTCGCTCGATCACGATGGCACGTTCTGGAAGCTGAAACTCGATCCCCCGCGCCTCAGGACGGTGTCGGGCCGTGCGCCGCTGCTGTATTTCGGCGGACTTTCCCCCGACGCCCGCGACGCCGCCGCGCGGGAGTGCGACGTCTATCTGATGTGGCCCGACACGCGCGATAATGTCGCCGCGATCATCGCCGACATGACCGCCCGCGCCGCCAGCTATGGTCGTACCCTGCGGTTCGGCTACCGCGTCCACGTCGTGGTGCGCGAAAGCGAGGCGGCAGCCCGGACAGCGGCGGATCGCCTGCTGTCGCGGCTCGATGCCGCTCAGGGCGAGGCGATCCGGGCACGCTCGCTCGACGCGCGATCGGCCGGGGTCGCCGCGCAGACGTCGTTACGGGAAAGCGCGGGTCAGGACGGCTATGCCGAGGACAATCTGTGGACCGGGATCGGTCGTGCCCGATCGGGATGCGGCGCAGCGATCGTCGGCGATCCCGATCAGATACTCGCCAAGCTGCACATGTACCGCGACCTCGGCATCGACGCATTCATCCTGTCGGGCTATCCCCATCAGGCCGAGGCCGACCTGTTCGCCCGGCATGTATTGCCAAGGATCGATCACGCCCCGCTGAATTCGTGCTTCTGACGACGCCAATCACAGCGCCCTGCCTTCAGCCAACATGACCCCCTAGCGGTCATTCGTGGTTGAGAACGGGCATTCGAACTGCGGATTCTCGTTCACTCGAGCTGCCGAACGGAACGGTCGCAAGCATGATTGCCGACGCGGTGTCCCGGCATACCCCGGCAATCCGGTCGTGCCGCTGCCCGATCGTGCGCCGTTCACGATCGGGCATGTGCCATCAGCCGCCGGCCTTGACCTGCGCCGCACCGTCGCCCTCGATCCGCGATCCATCGGCGTTGAGGCCGAGGCCCTTCAGCAGCGGCGCCACCTGCGGATCGGCGCCGTTGAAATTACGGAACATCGGCGCGTAATCCTCGGTATGCCCCTTCGACAATATCATGTCGCGGAAGCGTTGACCGTTGGCGCGCGTCATCCCGCCATGCTGTTCGAACCAGTCGAACGCATTGGCGCTCAGCATCTTGGTCCAGCTATAGGCGTAATAGCCCGCCGAATAGCCGTTGCCCCAGATGTGAAGGAAATAGGCCGAGCGGTAGCGCGGCGGTACGTCGGTGACGTCGAGGCCGGTGGCGGCAAGCGCCTGCGTTTCGAACGCGTCGGGGTTCTGCTTGCCCTGCGCCGCGGTCAGCGAATGCCAGCTCATGTCCATCTCGGCCGCGGCCAGCGCCTCGCCGAACGAATAGCCCGAATTGAACGTGCCGGCCCGCTTGATCTTGTCGACCAATGCCTGCGGAATCACCTGGCCCGTGCGATAGTTGATCGCGTAATGCGGCAGCACCTTGGGATCGAGCGCCCAATGTTCGTTGAACTGCGACGGGAATTCGACGAAGTCGCGCGCGACGTTGGTGCCCGACACGCTGGGATAGGTCTGGTTGGCGAACAGGCCGTGCAGCGCGTGGCCGAATTCGTGGAACATCGTCGTGACGTCGTCGAAGCTGATGAGCGCGGGCTGCCCGGCCGCCGGCTTGGTGAAGTTGGCGACGTTATAGATCACCGGCTTGGTGCCGAGCAGCTTCGACTGGTTGACGAAGTTCGACATCCACGCGCCACCGTTCTTGTTGTCGCGCTTCCACAGATCGAAATACATCAGGCCGATGGACGTGCCGTCCGCCTCGCGGACCTCATAGACCATGACGTCGGGGTGATAGACCGGAATGTCGGTGCGGCGCTTGAACGTCACGCCGTATAGCTGGTTGGCGGCGTAGAACACGCCGTCGGTCAGGACCTTGTTGATTTCGAAATACGGTTTCAGTTCGTCCTGGTTCAGGTCGTATTTCGCCTTGCGGACCTGCTCGGAGTAAAAATCCCAGTCCCATGGCTTGAGCTGGAAATTCCCGCCCGTGGCCTTGATCCGTGCCTGAAGTTCGGCGGCCTCGCGGCGCTGCTCGGCGGCAACCGGGGTGCCGAGCTGCTGCATGAACCCCAGCGCAGTCTTCGGCGTCTTCGCCATCTGGTCCTGCAAGACATAATCGGCCCAGGTCGCAAAGCCGAGCAACTTCGCCTTCTGCGCGCGCAGCAGCGCGATGTCGGCGATCGTCGCACGTGTGTCGTTGGCATCGCCCTTCGCCGCGCGCGTCCAGCTCGCGTTGAACAGCGCTTCGCGTGTCGCCCGATCCTGCAGGGTCGCCAGCTCGGGCTGTTGCGTCGTGTTCTGGAGCGTCAGCACATATTTGCCGGCCAGCCCACGATCCTTGGCCGCGGCCGCGGCGGCGGCGATCTCGCCCTCCGACAGCCCGGCGAGCTTCGCCTTGTCGTAGACCACCAGCGCACCCGCCTTCGCGGCGGCAAGCAGCTTCTGCTGGAATGCGGTTTCCAGTGTCGACAGCTGGCTGTTGTAGCGGCTGAGCGTCACCTTGTCGGCCGGTGACAACTGCGCGCCGGCCCGCACCATCCCCTGATAGGTCAGTGTCAACACCTGCAATTGTTCGGCGTCGAGGCGCAGCGACTGGCGCTGGTCGTACAACGTCTTCACGCGCGCAAACAGCGCGGGGTCGAGGTTGATCGCATCCTGATGCGCTGCGAACGCGGGCGCCAGATCGGCCTGCGTCTTTTGCAGCGTGTCGTCGGTGTTCGCCCCGACCACACCAGAAAATGCCATGCTGGCCCGTTCGAGCAAGCGCCCCGACCGCTCCATCGCGGCGATCGTGTTCTCGAAGGTCGGCGCACTGCGCGCCCGCGTGATGGCGCTGATCTCCGCCCGTTGCGCCGCCATCCCGGCGAGCAGCGCGGGCTTGTAATCGGTGCTTTTGATCCGGTCGAACGGCGGGGCCTGGAACGGCAAGGTGCTGGCTTGCGCGAACGGATTGGAAGCGGGCAGCGGCGTTGCGGTCGTTGCTGCGGGCAGCGGCCCTTGCGCGAGCACGGTGGACGACATCAGCAGTAGCATGGCAGCAGAGGCAAGATGACGCATCGAAGGTCCCATCAAACGAGTATGGCTCGCGGTGTGCACCCGCCCCGCCACCGGATCAATGGGGTGACGTGCAGTCGATGTGGCGGCCGAAGGCGGCGAGCAGGTCAGGCGTTCGAGTGCAATCTGCCGTTTCGAGCCGTGAACCGCCGGCGTCCCAAGGGCGAGACGTATCGTCGTTGGAGAACGGCTGCCTGCCTTCCGTCAATGTGTCGCCGATCCTCACCGGCACTCGAAAGGCACGCTCGTAAGGCAGGATGCTTTCACCCTCGCCGGGCAGAGCGATGGCGCGGGTGAAGGTGAGACGGCGCGCCGCATAGTCGATCATCAGCAGATCATCGCCGAAGAACTCACGTCCAGGGGTGCGATGGCGGCTTTCTAACGGCTATGCCGGTTCCTGGTGCAGCAGGCTGAGAATAGGAACCGAAGCGGCACCGATCGCGCCTGCCCGCGCACCGAGCTTCGACGGAATGACGACCGGCGATTGTCCCGCAAAGCGCTGTGGCGATTCCTGCTGAGGCAATCCGGTCGCGGTGACGATGCGTTGCAGGAGCGGGGCGGGAAGCCGCCCGCCGACGACGATGAACGACGGATCGATGAAATTGGCGACATGACGCAGATAGGGCGCGAGCTGTCGTCCGGCGCGATCGCACCACTGCCCGATAACATCACCGTGTTCCTCGGCGATTTGCTCGAGCCGATCGAAATCGGTCGCATCGATGCCGCTGACGCGGAGCGTTTCCAGCAGATCCTGTCCCGAAGGCCGTGGCTGATCCAGCGGGAAAAAGGTGCCGAGCGGCCCCGCGTTGAAATGGGCACCGCGATACAGGCGGTTGTGCAGGAAAAGCCCGCCCCCGACGCCATGTCCGATATGGACGGCCATGAAATCGGAACAACCTTTGCCGGATCCGGCCAGGCGCTCACCCATCACGCAGGTCCGGCCGTCGTTCTCGACGAATATCCGCTCCGGGAAGCGGTTCTGGAACCAGGCACGGGCGTCGAGCCCGTCAAACGCCGGGAAGTAACGATGGGCTTGGAAAAGCCGCATATCGACCCGGAAGTCGCCGGGAAGGGCAAAGCCGATTCCCAGCAATTCCTGATCGCCGATACCGGCTTCCACACGGGCGGCGGCGATCGCATCGGCGGCACCTTGCGCGACGGCGTCCGGGGTCGGTTCCTGCAGAAAACGGCGCTGATAGGCGCGTTCGGTCCCGGTGATGTCGATGATCGCCGCATCGAGATAACCGTGCGAAAAGCTGATCCCGGCCGAGTATCCCGCTGCGCCGCGCACCGCGATCGGCCGGGCAGGTTGACCGCGTCCACCTTTGCGGGCCGGCCCCTCCTCCACCAGGCCGAAGCGGTCGAGGCTCGCCATCATTTGCGTGATCGCCGAGCGCGTCACCCCGATCCGATCCGCCAGTTCGGTACGGGATATGGGGCCGGTGTCCAGCATCACGCCCACCACGCGTCGGTCGGCTGGAGACAGGGACCAAAGTGAACGGGCCGTTTGCAACATGCGGAGTGGCTACCACGATCCCGCGCGCAACTCCAAAACATGATTAAGTTTAGTCGACTTAAATATTTCATGCTGCGAGGGTAGTGCACGCCCCGAAGCGACGCAGGGGAGCGTCGGACCGATCGAAGGGGACTGTCATGAATAATCTTGCAACGCGGATTGGCCTGCTCGCAGGCACGGTGCTGACCGCCATGCCCGCCTCGGCGCAGACGGCTCCTGCGCCGACACCGGCCGCCGAACAGGCCGAGGCAGCCGAGCCTTCTAACGACATCATCGTCTCCGGCCAGCGTCGGTTCAGTCGCGCGCCGCAGGACGCGAAGCGGTCCAACCTGGCGATGGTCGACAGCGTCGGCGCGCTGGAAATTCAGAAGCTGCCCGACCAGACGGTCGCCGATGCGCTGGCGCGCGTGCCGGGCGTGTCGCTTCAGCGCGGCTTCCAGTTCCAGAAGGGCTGGTATGCGACGATCCGCGGCCTCGACGGCAACTACAACAGCGTCGACCTCGACGGCGGCATGTTCTTCGATTCCACGCGCAACGACCGCGCCGTCTATCTCGACACGGTGCCGGCGATGGCGATCAACGAACTGGTCGTCACCAAGACGGTGACGCCGGATATGGACGCCAACTCGATCGGCGGCCATGTCTCGATCAATACGCTGCGATCCTTCGACCTGGGCGGCGCGGCCGTGACCAAGGGGGATTTCGGCCTCAACCTGTTCGACAAGGGCGGCGCGCCCGACGGCCACGGTCCGGGCAAGATCGGCAATATCGTCGTCAAGCGGACCTTTGCGAACGGTGATTTCGGCTTCGTCGGCGCGGCGTCGTGGCATGACGATCGCTACAGCCAGACCTACAACAATACGTCCGCCTATGTCGTCCGGAACGGCATCGACGTGCCGACCAGCGCGCTCCAGCGCGGCGATTTCGACATTCACGACAAGGGCTACAGCCTGCTCGGCAAGCTGGAGGCGCGTTCGGCCGATCGCTTCTACGGCTTCGTCGAAGGCACCTATTTCAACAGCGACATCGTTCAGAACAATTATCGCGGCGGGACCACCGTCAACGCGGCCAATGTGACCACCACCGCAGAGGGACGCGGCAGCTTCACCGGCGCGAGTGCGCAAGCCTATAGCCGGGTCTATTCGATCTCGCGCGAACTCATGACCGCGACCGCAGGCGGCGAGTTCAAGGTCGGCGACACCTCCAAGCTCAAGGCCGTCGCCTCGATCGAGAAATCGAACCATGACGAGACGCTGGAAAACGGTGCGATCTATACCTTCGGGGGTCTGGCCGGCACCTATGCGATCGGCAAAGATCAGGTCGATCTTGCGCTCAATCCCGCTACCGGCCTGTCGAACCCGGCGAACTGGTCGGCCAACCCGGCGTCCGCCGCCGTCGTCACCCATCTGCCGATGACGGACAAGGTCTATACCGCGCGGGCGGACTATAACTTCAACAGCTTCCCGTTCAGTAAAGGGGTGGGCCTGTCGACCGGGGTCAACTGGCGTCGCCTGCACCGCGTCTTCAACCAGTCGGCCGATAACTACACGCTTCCGACCGGCAGCGCCTACACGCTAGACAAGGTGCTGGTCGATGGTGGCAAGGGCTCCGTCTTCGACGGTCAGGGCATCGTCTATGTCGACCACGATGCCTATTGGAACTTCGTCCGGACCAACGGCACCAACAATCGTACGACGTCGCGCACGGGCAGTTTCGACCTGACCGAAGACGTGTTCGCGGGCTATGGCGCGGTGCATTACAACAGCGATGTCGTCCACGCGCTCGCCGGCGTCCGCTATGAAAAGACCGCGTTCGACAACACGACCGCCACGCTGCGGGGTGGCGTTGCGACGCCGGTCAGCTTCCACCGCAGCTACGACTATTTCCTGCCGAACGCGCAGGTGTCGGTCGACGTGCTGCCGGTGCTGCGGCTGAAGGCGGCCTATACCGAGACGATCGCACGGCCGACCTTCACGACTTTCGCGCAGGGGCTGACGATCAACAATTTCAGCAGCCTCAACGTGCTGATCCGTGGCAGCAACCCGAACCTGAAGGCGCGGCATTCGAAGAACTACGATATCGCGGTCGAATCCTATCTGTCGCACGGTTTCTTCTCGGCCGGCCTGTTCCGCAAGAATATCGACGGGGAAATCTATTTCCTGACGACGACCACCAACGATCCGGCGACGGGCGTCGCGTCGCAGCTGTCGACGCCGTACAATGCCGCCAACTCGAAGGTAACTGGCCTCGAGCTAAACGCGGAATGGCGCGATTTCACCGCGCTGACGCCGATGCTCGACGGCTTCACGCTCCGTGCCAACTACACCCGGCTGTGGGGCAGGCTCGGCGTGCTCAATGCGGATGGAACGGGTCGCACGATCGGCGCGCTCAACCAGCAGCCGACCTATATCGCCAATGCGATGGCGGTGTACGACAAGGGTCCCTTCACCGGCTCGCTGTCTTATGCCCGGCGTGGCCAGGCGTTCAACGGCGGTGTCGGCGCCACGTCCGCCGGCGATACCTATATCCAAGGCTATGACAGCCTCGACGCCCGCATCGCCGTGCGCCCGGTTACGCGCATCGAGGTCTTCGTCGCCGCGCGCAACCTGACGAACAGCTGGTGGCGTGAGGTGACGGGTGTGAACCGCAACCAGCTCCTGACCGCGATCCAGTCGGGTCGGTCCTACACGGTCGGTGCCCAGTTCCGGTTCTGATCCTGTGCTGACGCTTTCACGCCATCTGTTCGTCGCGGCATTCGTCGGATCGGCCTTCGCCGGTCCGGCGGGCGCCGCGACATCGCACCTGCTGGCGCCCTGGACGCCGGGAACACTCGACATCCATCACATCCAGACCGGGCGTGGCAATGCGACCTTCATCGTTGCGCCCGATGGCACGACGGTCCTGATCGATGCCGGCGACCTCGATCCGACGGATATCGAGGTCGCCAATGCGCCACTTGCGCTTGCGCCGGCCATGCCCGACGCCAGCCTGCGGCCCGGGCAATGGATCGCGCGCTATATCCGGCAGACCGCCCCTGCCGGGCATCCGCGCATCGACTATGCGATCATAACGCATTTCCACGCCGACCATTTCGGCGCGATCGTGCCGGACAGTCCCTGGTCCGCGACGCACGCCTATCGACTGACGGGGATCACCGACGTCGGCGACGTGTTGCCGATCGGTACGCTCATCGACCGTATCCAGCCCGGCGACCCGTTGCCACAGGACGATGCGAGCATCCGCAACTATCGGGCTTTCGCCCGCTATTTGCGGGATCGGCGCGGCACGCTTCTTGCGCCGTTGGCGATCGGCCGGACCGACCAGATCGCCCTTGCACGACCGCAGGCGTATCCGGGCTTCGCGATCCTCGGGGTCAAGGCCGGGTCCCGCGTCATGGACGGACATGGCGGGACCACCGCCGCCTTCGCGCCCGGCCGGGCGCGCAATGCAGATGGCAGCGCACAGGAAAACCCGCTCAGCATCGCGCTCAAGCTATCCTATGGACGGTTCGATTATTATGTGGGCGGCGACAATACCGGTTTGAACGAACCCTATGCCCCCGACGCGATCGACAGCGAAACGGCGATCGCGCCGCAGGTCGGCGTGGTCGATGCGATGGCGCTCGACCATCACGGCAATCGTGACAGCACCAACGCGGGGTTTCTCGCGACGCTGCAGCCGCGCGTGCTGGTCGAGCAGGTCTACACCACCGATCAGCCGGGCGGCGAGGTCGTCCACCGCATCGCGTCGCAGGCAATTTACGCCGGCAAGCGCGACCTTTTCGCGACCTGGACCTTCGACGCGACACGCACCGCGCTGGGTCCGATCTTCGATCGAACGCTAACCGCAAGCGGCGGCCATGTGCTGATCCGTGTCGCGCCGGGCGGTGCCAGCTACCGGGTGATGCTGCTCGACGCGCGTTCCAGGACGCCGCAGGTCCTGCGTACCTTCGGCCCCTATCAAAGTCGCTGATCGACCAAAGGTCATCACAAGTGTCCGCTCGAGCCGCATCGAACCCGTTGCGGGTCATGATGACCTGCTATCATACGGTCCAGATCGGCAAGACGATCCTGTGGGTCGCAGCGGACCTGATCGCCTTCTATGTGCTGGCGACGATCAAGCATCTGCCGGCGCAGGACATCGTGCTGGTGCTGATGGGCGGCCTTGCCTGGCACGCGATCAGCGGCCTGGCGGTCGGGCAATGGCTGGAGCGTCGCGGCGGTAACGGACATGGCATCGCCATCGTTGCCGGTGCGGCGGCGCCCATCGCCTGCGCTGCTTTCGTGACGTCCCTGCTGCTAGCCGATGGTCATCCCTGGACAGCGCTGGCGGCGATGATGGTCAGTCGCAGCGCCTATGCGCTGTTTTCGACTGGCCCTGATCCGACGCATGGGGCGGCTGGGACGGCCA
This sequence comes from Sphingomonas sp. Leaf32, assembly GCF_001421765.1. Classification (GTDB taxonomy): domain Bacteria; phylum Pseudomonadota; class Alphaproteobacteria; order Sphingomonadales; family Sphingomonadaceae; genus Sphingomonas. Next base: position 115,057 of record NZ_LMLA01000001.1, read on the forward strand.
ACCGTGCGCATCGTCGGAACCCGCATCTGTGGGGACAGATCGTGTCCCTCCTGCTCGGCCTGGGACTTGCGCCGTGGCTGGAGCCGGCAACGACGAATGGAGCGCTCGCCGTGCTCCTGTTGCATTTCTGTGCGACGCTGATGGTTGCGACTACCAACAAGGTTTCGCTGGCGCTGATCGCGCCGGGCGCGGCGCTCGCTACGCTGTCTGCCGGAAGGATTCTCGCCTCGATCCCGATGCCGGCACGCTGGCGCGAGCAGCACGCAGGGCGCAAGCTCGTCGGCTCGACGCTGATCCTGTTGGCGGCGATCCTATTGCTGCCGGCGCGGCCCGGACCCGTGACACTGTTCGCCTTAGGGCTCGCCAGTGGCTGGATCAACATCATGACTTGGGTCTGGCTTGGCCATGCCACCGACCACCCGCGCCCGTTCGGCTTGGCTGCGATGATTGACAGACGTGCCGGGCACGACGCTCCGCCGCGTTAGCGGAGTGGCAAGTCCTCGCGATCTGAAGCCGCCGCACTCGAAGACCGGCCTGCATCGTGTAGAGAGCGGTTCGCGTCGGACTCGATGTTTTGTGACCAGTGCAGGCGTCTATAGACGCGCAAACTGCTCCGCTGGCGCTACTCATGCCGGCGTGGAAGGCTCTGTTTTGGCAGAACGGTGCGACCAGACCGCAGGAGTGGCTGGTTGGACCCAATGCACGAAACCGCTGCGCGGCAGTGGCGTTCTGGTGATGGTCGGCAGGTGAAGTAAGGGCGGGGTCAACCCCGCCCATTGCTGGTCCAACCCGGCAGCGAACGCTGCCGGAGTAGCGTAGCCGCGAAACGAATGTGACGCTCGGCGTTGTTGCCGTCTACGCAGACGTCAGTATCAGACAGGATCGGCAACCTACAGCTTCGCATAAATGTGGCGCGAGCTGGGTATCAAGGATCTACGACAGTAACCCGTCGACGCCTTCCGCGAGCTCGTGCCCCCAAATGTTGTGAAACAGCTTCTCAATACTTGATCGCGGACGGTGGCGTGGCCCGGTCCAGCACCCGCCGCAGGACGAACGAGCTGCGTATCTTCGCGACATTCGGCAGGATCGATAGTTCCTGACGATAGGTTTCGTCATAATCTTCCAACGAGGTGACGTGAACCAGCGCCAGGAAATCGACGTCGCCCGAAACGAACCAGCATTTGGAAACCGCGGCGCAGCGCTGGATCGCCTGCTCGAACTCCCCGATCGCCCGGTCGGATTGCGAGGATAGCTCGATCTGGACGAGGATCAGCAATCCATACCCGATACGTTGCAGGTTGATGTCGGCGGAATAGCCGGCGATCACGCCGCTTTCCTCCATTTGCCGGCGGCGGCGCGCGACGGCATTGCTCGACAGCCCGGCTTCCTCGCCGATCGCGACATCGCTCGACCGCCCCTGCGACGAAAGCAAACGCAGGATGCGATAATCGATTCGATCGAGATCAGCTACGTCGGTTTTCGTCATCCGATCATCCTTTTGCTACGATATCGTGCGCCGATAGGTCATTTTCGGGGAAAGATTGGTGAGAACCCCCGCATGTTTGGTGTTAGCAATTGCACAACGGAATCCGAAAGAGATTCCGCACCGCCAAAACGGCATCACGCAGGGGTGAAAGCAGTCATGAAGCTGGGGGCTACATCATGCGCTATCATACCGGAGTATCGTCGCTCGTTCTTGTCATCGCGCTGATCCACGGCACCGCCGCATCCGCGCAAACCACGCCGAAGCGCAGCGCGCAAAGCGCAGCGCCCGATCCCGTATCGGCCGACGCGGCACCGCTGCCCGGGACCGATCCGGTCGCGCCGGGCACCGACGACGACGCCATCGTCGTCACCGGATCGCGATTGCCGTCCGAATTCTCGCTGACCGCGCCGGTGCAGGTGATCCGCGCCGACAGCGCGGCCAATGCCGGGCTGGCCACCGCCGCGGAAATGGTCGCGCGATCGACGGCGGCGCTGGGCACGCAACAGGTCAACAACCAGATGGCGGCGACCGGGGCCGGCGGCATGGTCGTCAGCGGCGGTGCGAACGTCAGCACCATATCGCTGCGCAACCTGTCGGCGATCCGCACCCTGACCCTGCTGAACGGACAGCGCATCGCGCCGTCGGGCACCGGCAGCCAGGTCGCGCCGGTCGATTACAACGTCATCCCGGCGATCGCGCTCGACCGGGTCGAGGTGCTGACCACCGGCGCATCGTCGGTCTATGGATCGGACGCGATCGCGGGCGTCGTCAACGCGATCACCCGCAAGGGCGGCAACGGGCTGGAGATCGGCGGCTTCGGCCGCGTGTCGCAGGCGGGCGGCGGCGAGTATCTGAACGCCAACGCCTATTGGGGCCGCAACTACGAAAATTTCTATGCGTCGCTGGCGGTCGAATATGACCGGCAATACGAACTGAACCTGAAGGACCGGGCGGAAACCGCCTGCGCGCAGGAATTCGTCTATTCCCCGACCAGCGGCGAGCGCGTCGATGCCCGCGACCGGTCGGGCAAGTTCCGCTGCTACAACCACAATCCGACCGGCATCTTCTTCGATCCCTATTGGTATGGCGGCAGCTTCACGCTCGATCCGGGCCGGGCGAACGGCCCCTATCCCGCCGCCGCGCTGAACCTGCAATCGCTCGCCAATCCCGCGACCGCGCCGCTGCGCGACTGGGTACGCACCAACCGCGCCGGCTTCCCCGACACCTTCGCCTATTCACCCAACACCAGCCGCGCCTATGACGAAGCGGATTCGATCTCGCCGTACAGCCGGCTCAACGCGTTCTTCTCGGCCGGGTTCGACGTTGCGGGGCACAGCGAATTCTATCTGACCGGCCTCTATTCGCACCGTGAATCGACGTCCAACAGCTGGTATTTCCTCTATCCGCTGCTGGCGGCGACCAATCCCAACAACAGCGTCGGAGCGGCGCTGTTCGCCGCCAGCGGCGGCAATTCGCCCGGCGTCGTCGGGCCGCAGGTCGTGCGCCCGTTCCGCGCCGAACAGCGTGTCGACTTCGCCCAGGCCAGCTTCGGCCTGCGCGGTACCTTTACCGGCGGCGCGCTCAAAGGCTGGCGCTACGACGCCAATGCCCGGGTCGGCCTGTCGCGCGGCACCTATGGCCAGACCTTCTATTATCAGGACCGGCTGAACGCGGCGACCGCACCGGGCACCGCGTGCGACGCGCGCCAGATCACCATTTCCGGCCCGACGTCGTGCGTATCGATCCCGTGGCTGACCAAGCGGTTCCTCGTCGACCAGAACTGGAGCGATGCCGAACGCAACTTCCTCGAAGGCTATGAGGAAGGCCATACCCGCTACGACCAGTTCGCGCTGGAGGCGAGCCTGTCGGGTACGCTGTTCACGCTGCCCGCCGGCAACGTTGCGCTCGCGGTCGGCGGCACGGTCAGGACCGACGATCTCGACGACACGCCGGGCTACAACGCGCGCAACCAGAATTACTTCGCCTTCTCCACCGCCGGGCGCACGGCGGGGTCGGACACGGTGCGCGAAGTGTATGGCGAACTGGGCGTGCCGCTGCTCGCCGGTCTGCCACTGATCCGCAGCCTGCAAGTGACCGCATCGGGCCGCTATACCGATTACAGCTCCTATGGATCGAACGGTACCTACCGGGTGGCGGGCGCGTGGGAGGTGGTGAAGCCGATCGCGCTGCGCGCCTCCTATGGCACGTCGTTCCGCGCGCCGACGATCTACGAACTCAACCTTGCCGACCAGACGTCGTTCTTCGGCTATACCGATCCGTGCCAGCGTTATGGCGAAGGGGCCAACGCGACCGTCGCCGCCAATTGCCGCGCCGATGGCTTCGCCCCCGACTTCACCCCCGCCAACATCACCTCGATCCGCGGGGTAAGCGGCGGTGGCGCGGGCAATCTGAAGGCGGAGACGTCGACCAGCCTCAACATTGGCATGGTGGTGCGCCCCGGTTTCGCCGGATTGCAGCTCGCGGTCGATTATTACGACATCCGCGTGCGCAACCAGGTGACGACCTTCGGCGTGTCGAACATCATCAGTAGCTGTTACCGGCTGAGCGGCCCCGAGCGGCAGACCTTTTGTTCGCAGATCACCCGCGACCCGACGACGCGCGCGATCACCGAAGTGTCGAACCGCTATCTGAACCTTTCCGAACAGCGCGCGCGCGGTATCGACGTGGCGCTGCAACTCGCGGTGCCGCTGCCCGGCGAGGTCCGGCTGGGCTTCGAACTGCGCGGCACCCGCGCGCTCGAAACTTCGGTCACGCGCGACGCGCTGAGCGCGAAACTGGAGCGCAACGGCCTGTCGGGCTTCCCCGAACTCAGCGGCTATGCGGAGGCGAACCTGAGCTGGCGCAAGCTGAGCTGGTTCGTCGGCGCGAACTATATCGGGAAGGTCGACGACACCCGCTACTGGGCGGACGAGGAAGCGTTCGTTCCCGGCACCAACCATTTCCGCTTCTACGGCGCCTATTCGGGCCGCAACGTCTATGGCAATTCCAACGACTTCGCCGAAGTGGTCGAGAAGCTGTCGGTGCCGGCCTATGTCACCGCCTACACCTCGCTGCGCGCGCAGGTGCTGGAACGCACCAACCTGCAGATCGGCGTGACCAACCTGTTCGACCGGCGGCCGGCGGTGATCGGTCCCGATGCCTTCACCTATCGCATCGGATCGGTCGCGGGGAACCAGTACAACCTGACCGGCCGGTCGTTCTTCGTCCGGTTGAAGCAGGGCTTCTGATCCGCGGGGGACCGGGCGTGGCAACGCGCCCGGTCCCTTGCCAGTACCACGTTTCGCATGGATGTTGCCCGCATGATCGCTCGCCTCGCCGCCCTGTTGCTGGCCACCGCCGCCGTACCGCTCGCCGCACAGGACCCCGCCGCCCCGGCACCGCGACCGATGCTTTCCGAACCGGCGCTGTCGCCCGACGGAACGACGATCGCGTTCGTGTCGGGCGGTGACATCTGGGAAGTGCCCGCCACCGGCGGGATCGCCCGCCTGCTCGTGACCGATCCGGCGACCGAAGGGCGGCCACGCTATTCGCCCGACGGCCACCGCCTCGCCTTCACCTCCAACCGGGGCGGCAGCACCAACATCCACGTCCTGAACCTCGATAGCGGGACGATCACCCGGCTGACCTATGCCGAGGCGAACGAGGAACTGGACGGCTGGTCGAGCGACGGACAATGGCTCTATTTCGCGTCGAGCGCGGGCGACGTCGCGCGCCAGAGCGACATTTTCCGGGTGCCTGTAGCGGGCGGCACGCCGCAACCGGTCAGCGGCGAACGCTACCTCTCCGAGTTTCAGGCGGCGCCCGCGCCCGATAGCGGCCGGATCGCGCTGGTCGCGCGCGGCATCGCCAATGCGCAATGGTGGCGCAACGGCCACAGCCATATCGACGAGAACGAAATCTGGCTGAAACAGGCGGACGGCACCGGAGCCTATCGCCTGCTGCTGGGCGACGGGGCCAAGCACGCATGGCCGATCTGGTCGGCCGATGGCGGTGCGATCACCTATATGAGCGACCGCGACGGCACCGAGAATCTGTGGCGGGTCGCGTTGACGCCCGGCGCGGTGCCGCAACAACTGACCCGCTTCACCGACGGCCGGCTGCTCTTCCCCTCGGGCGCGCGTGCGGGCGGCGACATCGTGTTCGAACGCGACATGGGCGTATGGCGGTTCGATGCCGCGACGGGCACGGCGGCCCCGGTGCCGATCCGCCTGCGCGGTGCCCCTGCCGCCGAACCGCGCGGCCACCAACGCTTCGCCCGCTTCGATCGCATGGCGCTGTCGCCGGACGGGCGCAAGGTCGCCCTGATCGCGCATGGCGAGGTGTTCGCCGCCGCGGCCAAGGATGGCGGCCCGGCGCAGCGCATCACCACCAGCCTCGCCGCCGAGCGCGAAGTCGCATGGTCGCCCGATTCCCGCCGGCTGCTTTACGTCACCGAAGCGGGGCAGGATCGCCGCCTTGCGCTCAGCGACATCGCCGGCGGGCGCGAAACCATGCTGACCGGGGCCGGCGTCGCCGTCGCGCCGGCATGGTCGGGCGACGGCCGCGCCATCGCCTATGTCCGCAACCGCCGCGAATTGCGCGTCTATCGCCCGGCACAGGGCAAGGTGGCGGCCAGCGACACGCTGCTGTTCACCGGCGCGCTAGCGGTGGAGGAGGACGGGCCGCGCCCGGTATGGTCGCCCGATGGCGCGTGGATCGCCTTTCCGGTGCGCGATGCGCGGTCGTTCGTGAACGTCCATGTAGTGCCGGCGACGGGCGGCGAGGCGCGGCAGGTCGGGTTCCTGGCCAATGGCTGGCTGGGACAGATCGCATGGTCGCCCGACGGCAGCTACATCCTGTTCGACACCGCGCAGCGGACCGAACCGTCGCGCATCGTCCGCATCGACCTGATCCCCCGCGTGCCGCGCTATCGCGAGGATCTGTTCCGCGGGCTGTTCGACGATACCCCCGACGCGAAGCCCGATGCCGCCAAGGCCGCCACGCCGAAACCCGTCGCCGATGCCGCCCCGGTCCGCCCGGCGGTACGGATCGTTTGGGACGGCCTGCGCGATCGGGCCAGCGTGCTGCCGTTGGGGATGAGCGCCGAGGCCCCGGTGATCGCCGCCGACGGCAAGACGCTGGTGTTCCGCGCGCAGGAACGCGAACGCGACAACCTGTATCGCTACAGCCTCGACGAACAGGCCGCCACGCCGCCGTCGGCGCAACAGATCACCGCCACCGACCGGCCCAAGGGCGATTTCGACCTGTCGGGCGACGGCAAGCTGCTGGCATGGCTGGAGGACGGACGGGTGATGACCACGCCGCTCGCCGAACCGAAGCCGCAGATGGTCGAGATCGGCGCGGAAATGGACGTCGATTTCGCCGCCGAACGCGGCATCGTGTTCGATCAGGCATGGGGCACGCTCGATCGCGGCTTCTTCGATCCCGGCTTCACCGGACACGACTGGCGCGCGATCGGCGCGCGCTTCCGTCCCTATGCGCTGGCGGCGGCGACGCCCGACGAACTGCGCCGCGTCATCAACCTGATGTTCGGCGAACTGAATGCGTCGCATATGGGCATCAACCGTCCGATGCGCGGCGACGGCGCATTGCCGGTCGACCGGGTCGGCAATCTCGGCGTCACCTTCGATACCGCTGCCGCCGAGGCGGGACGCGGGCTGATCGTCGCGACGCTGGTGCCCAACGGCCCGGCGGCGGTCAGCGCCGCGATCGCGCCGGGCGACCGGATCGTCGCGATCGACGGGGTGGCTATCGGCCCGCATGACAATCTCGATGCGTTGCTCGACCACCGGGTCGGCGACCGGGTGACGCTGACGATCGATCGCGGCGGCACGCGCCGCCAGACGGTGGTCCGCCCAGTTTCTGCCAGCGTCGCCGCCGGGCTGCGCTATCGGGCATGGGTGGCGGAGCGGCGAGCGATGACCGAACGGCTGTCGGCCGGGCGATTGGGCTATGTCCACATCCCCGACATGTCGGCGGAATCCTTGACGCAGCTCTATCTCGACCTCGACGCCACCAATCAGGCGCGGCGGGGGGTGGTGATCGACCTGCGCCACAATGACGGCGGGTTCGTCAACGGCTATGCGCTCGACGTGTTCGCGCGGCGCAACTTCCTGACCATGCAGACCCGCGACCGGCCACCGGTCCCCAGTCGCCAGGCGCTGGGCCAGCGCGCGCTGGGGCTGCCGACGGTGCTGCTGACCGACGAATCGTCGCTCTCCGACGCGGAGGATTTCACCGAGGGCTATCGAACGCTAGGGCTCGGCAAGGTCGTCGGCCAACCCACGGCGGGCTGGATCATCTATACCAGCCCGACGGCGCTGCTCGACGGATCGATCATGCGGGTGCCGCACACCCGCATCCGCGATACCGCCGGCAACGACCTCGAAATGCACCCGCGTCCGGTGGATGTCGACGTCACCCGCCCGCTTGGCGAAAGCGGCGATGCGCAGCTGATGAAAGGCATCGAAGTGCTGGACGAAAGGATCGGCGGATAGCGTGGGCAGCGCCCGTGCGCCGGATCGTCCGCCGGAGTTGGCCCAGGACCGATCGGGACAACCTCAGGTGCATCGACGGCTCGACAGGTTCGGTTGGCAGCGGACAACCCAGCGGCTACCCTCCCAAATCTATTTTGCGCACGGGGGACGGAATGAGCGGCTTGACGACCAGGCGACAGATTCTGGGCTACGCGGTGGCAAGCGCAACTGCCGCGGCCCTCCCCACCTGGGCGCGGGCTGCAACGCCAGTCGATGGCGATATCGATGCGATCGTCGCTGCCTTCATGCGACGCTATGAGACGCCGGGCATCGCCGTTGCCGTCGTGAGGACCGGCCAGCCCCCTCTCCTTCGCGCCTATGGCATTCGTACGCTGGGCCGGCCTGGTGCCGTGGACGTCCACACGCGCTTTGCCATCGCGTCGCACACCAAGGCGTTCACGGCTGCGGCGCTGGCATTGCTGGCGGACGAGAAGAAGCTCGACTGGGAGGATCCGGTCGTTCGCCATCTACCCGAGTTCCGCATGTACGACGCTGCCGTCACTCCGATGATGACGGTCCGCGACTTGCTGGTGCATCGGTCGGGCCTGCCGCTGGGGGCAGGCGACCTGATGTTCTTCCCGCAAAGCAGCCATGTGGCGCCCGACGTGTTGAAGGCGCTGCCCTTTCTGAAGCCAGCGCGCGGTTTCCGCGAGGGCTATGACTATGACAACATCCTCTACCTGGTTGCCGGCCTGGTGATCGAACGCGTTTCGGGTATGCCATGGGACCGGTTCATCGCCACCCGCATTTTCGCGCCGCTGGCCATGGCCGATGCGGCACCCTCGCGGCGCGACAACGACAGCAACGTAGCGGGCCGTCACGCACGGCTGGGTCCGCCCGCTCGGGGAATGGGAAAGCTGGAGACAGTCCAGCCGGACGAAGGCCCCATGGTCGATGCGGCAGGGGGCATCAATGCCAGCGTCTCCGACATGGCGAAATGGCTACAGGTCCTTCTGAGCGGCGGATTGCTGCCCGACGGCAAGCGGCTGTGGTCCGCCGAGCAGGCCAGGCAGATGTGGACACCAGCCACCATCACCGCATCGAGCGCCGGCGCAAAGCCCGACAATCCGGCGCGTCCCATCCTGCAGACCTATGCCCTGGGCTGGTTCATCCAGGACTATCGAGGGTTGCAGATGGTGCAGCATAGCGGCGCGCTGTCGGGGCAGATCACTTATACCGGGCTGCTGCCCTCGCGAGGGATCGGCGTTACGGTGCTCAGCAACGTCGAAGAAGGGGTAGCGGCTTCTATTCGAAACGCCATCCTCGACCGCCTGATCGATGCCCCACCTTTCGACTGGGTCGGCGCCTATGGCACGCGCCTCGCGACGACGCAGGCCGAAGCGCTGGCCAGTATCGCAGGCGGGATCGAGCGTGCTCCCGTTGGCGGCCCGTCGCTGCCCATCGCCCGATACGTCGGGCGCTACCGCGATCCGTGGTATGGAGACGTGGTAGTGACGGAAAAACGCGGCACACTTTCGATCGATTTCGTGCCGACACCGGTTTTCAAAAGCAAGCTGGAGGTCTGGGGCCAGGATGCATTTCGCACCCGTTTTCCAAAAGGTGCCGGCGAGGACGCCATCGTGAGCTTTGCGATTCGCGATGGCAAAGTGACGGGGGTGACGATGAAAGCGCTCTCGCCACTCGCCGACTTCAGCTACGACTTCCAGCATCTGGCTTTCGTCCCAGTGACTTAGGACCGATCGACATTCCCATCTGTATCGTCACCCCGGACTTGTTCCGGGGTCCACCAGGCCGCAGGAGCTGTTGTTGGAGCCTCTATACGCACCGATTGCCGCGCGGTGGACCCCGGAACAGGTCGGGGTGACGAAAATGGATGTTCTCAAGCCTGTCTGAACATGGATGTCGATCGGCCCTAGATCGACCCGTCTGCTCTGGATATCGTTCACACGATAGCCGCTGCCATTGCCTGTCTCGATACCGAATCCTGAAACGGAACGGCGCCCGATCGACACGCTGCTTTCGGTCATGGACTTTCCCCTACGGATTTCGCACTAATCGGCCCGACGGAACAGGGGACTCCGACCATGCCGATCGAAAAGCTTGCCCGTTCGCTGGCCAAGACCGTTCCGGCGATCGCGCCGACATTGAAGGCGGGATACCGTGTGTCCGAGCGCACGCGTTCGACGATCGCGGCGCGATGGCCGCAAACGATCCGCGCTCGAACCGAGAAGATCACGATCGCGATCACCGCCCACTGCAATCTTCGCTGTCAGGGATGCAAATACGGGCGGGACTTCATGCCCGGAGCGCAGCTGCCGTTCGAGATCGTGGAGAAGCTGCTCGAGGATGCGGCTGCGGCGAATGTGCCGGCGGTGCGCCTCTATGGCGGTGAGCCTCTGCTGCATCCCGATGTCGTCCGAATGGTCGAGACCGCGAACAGACTCGGCGTCGGCTGCTACATGACGACCAACGCGCTGATCCTCGATCGCAAGATCGCGGCGCTCCATGCGGCCGGCCTGCGCAAGGTGACGATCGGATATTATGGACAGGACGGGGCGTTCGACGAATATGTCCAGCGCCCGGGTCGCTACGCGCGCCTGGTCGAAAGCCTGGAGAATACGCGCGCGCTCTTCGGGCCAGACGAACTCGACATCCAGATCAACTTCCTGCTTAGCCGGCGTTCCGCGAACATCGCGGCGGTCGACGAAATGGTCGCGTTCGCCCGCCGGTTCGACGCGAAGATCCACGTCGACGTCGTCCATTATTCGCTGCCCTATTTTCAGGAAGGCCCCGAACGCGAGCTGCAATTCCGTCCGGAAGACAAGCCCGCCATCGACCGGGTCATCAACCATCTGTTGAAGCTCAAGGCTGCCGAGCCTGCCCTGCTGACCGAATCCGCCCCCGCGCTCGCCGCCTTCGCCGATTGGGCGATGGAGCAGCAGGGGATGCGCATTCCCTGCGACGCGCGCAAGCTGCTGTGGGTCGGCGCCGACGGGTCGGTCATGTTGTGTTATGTGACCTTCCCGCTCGGTAATCTGCATGAGCAGCGACTGGCCGATATCCTCTACACGCCCGAACATCATCAGGCGGCGCGCGACGCGTTTCAGCTCAACTGCCCGAATTGTCATTGCGAGGCGGGGTCGCGCGTCGAGAAGCACGCGCCGTCCTTCCGCAAATATCGTCGCGACGCCATCGATCGGCTCGCCGGGACGTGATCCGCGTCGCGCACCTGCTGCCGAACATGGCAGTGGGCGGGCGCGAGCGGATCGTGGCCGACCTTTGCCGCACTTCGGCGCAATACGGGATCGCGCCGCTCGTCATCACGTTCGATCCTGCCGATGGTGCCGCCCTCGATCCGCACGCACCGATCGTCGCGCTGAACCGTCGGGACCGTGATTTCGCGGAGCGACTACAGGCGATCGTCACGGCAGAGCGGGTCGATGTGGTACATGCGCAAGGCCACATCTCCGCCGCGCTGCTACCCAGGCTGAACGTGCCGGTGGTGACGACGCTGCATGTCGCGCTGGGTAATGGTTGGCGCTGGCTGCCGGCGATCGCGTCGGGGCTTCGTCGCAGTTGCGCGATCACGGCGGTTTCGGACGACCTCGCCCGTCGCTTCCGCTGGGTCCGGCGACCGATCGACGTGATTCCATCGGGGGTCGATATCGATCGCTTCGCCTGTACGGAACGCTCGACGGCACGGCCGTTCACGCTCGGGATCGCCGCCCGGCTTCATCCGGTCAAACGGCATTGCGACCTGCTGGCCGCCTTGCATTTGCTGAAGCGACGAAATCGTCATTGTCGGTTGCTGATCGCCGGAGAGGGTCCCGCCGATGCCGAGATTCGGGCGCGTAGCGCGGGACTCGACGTCGTCATGCTCGGTGTCGTCGCCGACATTCCGGGCTATCTGCGCCAACTGGACGCCTTCGCACTGCCCTCCGACCATGAGGGCACGCCGGTCGCGTTGATCGAGGCCATGGCCAGCGGGCTGCCGGTCGTCGCATCCGCCGTCGGTGGTGTACCCGCACTGGTCGGCGAGGCTGGACTATTGGTTCCTCGCCGCAGCCCGGTACGGCTTGCCGACGCGATCGAACGGTTAATGGACTCGATTGATCTTCGACGGACGCTCGGCAATGCCGCTCGCAAGCGGCTTGGCGGATATCATTTGAGCGCTCAGGCTCAGGCATACCGAACGCTCTATGACGCCGTTTCCAAATCTTGACCCATAAATGATCGCTCACAGCGTCCATTTCGCGTCCTGAAGACGGACATTCGCTCAGGCGATCGACCTATGTCGGCTTCTTCTGTTGTGCAGGCAAACCACGGGCGTCGGATAGGACGATGCCGCATCCCGATGTTCTGGCGCCCTGGCAGAGTGGCAAGTCATCGCCAGCCAACCCCACTGCCCGCAAACGCCGGCCTGCATCGTATAGAGAGCGGTTCGTATCGGACCGACAGCGCCGGCCGTCTCGGCTAGACCGGGTCGGCCATCGTCCATTGATACGCATCGACCGTTTCCCCCCTCGGCCGGTAGCGGAGCGCGAAGGTCCTTCCCGCCCGCCGGATGTCGAGCGTCACGAGCGCCTGCTGGTCGCCTTGCAGCGCATCCTGCGGGAATCCGTTCATGATCTCGTCGCCGTCGCGCAAGCCCGCAATGGCGGCGTTCGATCCCGGCTTCAGCCCGCGCACGATCCGTGGCTTCGTTTGGAGCGAGGCCATGTCGAACCCCAGGTCGTAACGCTGCAACCGCCGGACCACCCGGCGAAAGCGCGGACCATAGGCATCGGACGGTGGCAGCACCGTGGCACCGCCGAGCATCGCATCGAGATCGGCGATCCCGCCCGGCCCCAGTTCCTTCGCCAGCAGCGACCGGTACAGCGCCTCGTCCATCTTGCCGCCATCCCGACGCGTGCGCAGCATCGTCCGGACGATGTCGTCGAGCGAGCGCCGCCCCGCCGATCTCGACCGGATCTGCGCGTCGACCATTTCGAAATACAGCGACCCGCGATCATAGGGCAGCACCCGCACCCGCGTATCGCGCCAGAAGCCATCCGGGATGGCGGCATTGGGCGTCGCGATCTTGATGTTGGTATAATAGCGCGCCGCCGTCTCGTTGAGGTCCTTCAGGAAATCCGCCGCCGAGATCATCCCCGCGCGGTACGGCAGCGCCCGCTGGTAATGCACCGCCAGCCCTTCGCCGAACCATGACCGGTCCAGCCCGTCCGCCGCGTCCATCGACCCGTCGAGCGAATTGACCCAGCTATGCAGCATCTCGTGTGCCAGCAGCGTGCGCAGGTCTTCGGGTTTGGAGGTGGCGTTGAACGTATAGGCGAAGCTGTCGGTCAACCCGATGCCGCTGCCCGGATTGCGCGTGTTGGTCCGCCCGAACACCCCGAACCGCGGCGGGGCATAGCCGAAGAAGGTGCCGTAATAGCGATGCAGCGCGGCGGCCCAGCCCATCAGCGGGGCCATGGCGAACGGCGGCTTCCCCTGCCACGCGGCGAAGAAGCCGTCGCGCTCCGGCCCCGTCACGCCGGGGCGGCCGCCCATATAATAGGCCGATGCCACTCGCTCTGCCGGGATCGCGGCGGCCGTGACGGCATGGCCCATGCCGAAGCTCGATGCCCCCACGCCAGACGCACCATAGCCGGCGAAGTCCCACCGCACCTCGGCCCGGCGCGGCTTGCCGTCGGTCGGCAGCAGCAGGAAGGCGTTGCCCGCCGCCGAGAAGGTGCCGCCCTCGGTCCGCATCTCATATTGCGGCAGCGCAAGCTGCGGTGCCGCCGCGTCGATCGGCACGCGGTAGCGCGCGGTCACCACCCCGTCGACCGCGCGGCCTGCACGCCAGCGGCGAATGGTGTTCGACCCGTCCTGCGCTACGTCCTGCGTCGTCACCGGGATCGGCCCCTGCGCGTCGGCCAGCGTCAGCGCGCGCAGGTCCTGCCCGCTCGTCACGACGGTATTGGCCACCAGTGGCAGTTCGAACAGCACGTCGCCCGGCGCGGCGTGCATCGCCTGCGCCTCCAGCGTCACGTCGACGAACGGCACGTGCCGCGCCGCGTCGGGCGCACCGGGGGCGAGCAGGACGACGAGCCGCGGCTCGCCCCCGCCATCGGGGGCCGTCGCGCCGGTCAGCAGCAGCACCGATCCCAGTGCCATAACCCTGCGCATCGTTCGAGCCATCATGCCGCCTCCATCGTTCCGGCGATCAGCCTAGCGTGCGACGCCCGCGAAATCCGGTCGCAAGCGATGCGTTTCGCGTAGGGATGTGCATAGCCTATTCGCGGCGACCATCATGGCAGCCGTATGTCATGCGGCGGGCAGTGGCAGCCGGTGGGTACATTTCACTTCGGACAGGGTGGCGATCGAGCGGATATCCTCGACGCCGGGCAGCCGCAGCAGCGTGCGGAAGGTGAAATTCTGATACCAGCCCATGCTGGGCGCCAGCACCTTCAGCATCACGTCCATCTCGCCGAACAGCGTATAGGCTTCGGTGATCTCGGGGATGTCCTCGATTGCGCGCATGAAGCGGTCGCGTGCATCGTCGCTCAGCCGCCCCATCTTGAGCTGGGCGAAGATATACATGCTCTCGCCGAACTTCTCGCGATCGAGCACCGCGACCTGCGCCTTGATATAGCCTTCGTCCTTCAGCCGCTGGATACGGCGCCAGCATGGCGATTGCGACAGGCCGACACGGTCGGCGATCTCGCTCGACGATTCGGACGCATCGATCTGCAAGCGGTCGAGAATCTTGAGGTCGAGGCGGTCGAGGGCGTCAGCCATGATTATGCACAGTTCCGGGAAAAGGCGAATTGAACTGGCCGCCGTTTGACCATGGATGCGATCGATCGGCAAGCATTTGCCCGTTCGCCGGGGTAGAGTTGGTTTGGCGGTGCCGGCCCGCTCCCCCTCCCGACCACCCATTCAGGATACGCTGTGGGTGGTCGGGAGGGGGAGCGGGCCGGCACCGCCTTGAAACTCGCTTTCCAGCGAGTTTTCAAACAGCCTCTTGGGCTGATGCCCGACAGGCCGTTGGGGAGCAGGGATGACGCGCGACGAACTGGCGATCTTCGATAGCGCGGCGGTGCGCGCCGGGCTTGGCTATGGTGACTGTATCGACGTGGTGCGGACGGCGATGATGGCGCTGTCGGCGGGTACCACCCGCCAGTTGCTGCGCACGATGCTGTCGCTGGGACCGGGGCGAACGTTCGCGCAGATGCCCGGCGCGCTGGGCGAAGACAAGATGTTCGGCACCAAGACGATCAGCGTCTTTGCCGACCCCCAGGCACCCGGCAAGCGCCGCCACCGTGGCCTCGTCGTGCTGTTCGAACCGGTCGAGGGCCGTCCGGTCGCCGTCGCCGATGCCGAGGAGATCACCCATATCCGCACCGCCGCCGCCACCGCGATCGCGACCGACGCGCTGGCCCGCGCCGATGCCGCCACGCTGCTGATCGTCGGCACCGGTGGGCAGGCGCATACCCATCTGCACGCCCTGCCGCTGGTCCGCCGGTTCGACCGGGTGCTGGTCTGGGGCCGCGACCCTGCTCGCGCCGACGCGGTGGTCGCTGCCTTCCCCGACCTGCCGTGCGAACGCACCGACGATCTGGCGGCGGCATGCGGCGCGGCCGACGTGATCTGCACGCTGACCGCAGCCGCCGAGCCGGTCGTCCGGGGGGAATGGGTCCGGCCCGGCACCCATGTGAACCTCGTCGGATCGAGCGGCCCCGGCCCGGTCGAGGTCGACAGCGCGCTGGTGGTCAAAAGCCGCTATATCGCCGACAGCATCGCGTCGGCGCGCGATGCCGCCGCCGAGTTCCTCGTCGCGCGCGACGCCGGCCTCGTCACCGACGACCATATCGTCGCGGAGATCGGCGAGGTGCTGCTGGGCCGCAAGCCGGGGCGCACCAGCGCCGGCGACATCACCGTCTACAAGTCGCTCGGCCATGCGGTGCAGGATTTGGCCGCCGCCGCCCATCTGTATCGGACGTGCGATCGATGATGGCGCGGCGGCCGGCGCCGCGCAGATGCACGAGCGGTGGTAGGTGATCGCGTCGCGATCCATCACGACGCCGAGAACAACGGGCGCGGTTCACGAACGCTTCGCCCGCGCCGCCGCCGTCACCGCGCCGCGACGACCTCCTGTACGAAGCGGTGCAGGTCGCCGCTCAGCGCAGCCAGCGCGTCGACATCCTCGAACGCCGAATGGCCGGCAGCATAGCGGCGGAACGTCGCGCGACCGGCGGGCACGCCCTGCTGCTCGATCGCGAACTGCCCGGCATAGACCGGGGTGGTGATGTCGTAATACCCGCCCGCAGCGAACAGGCGCAGCGTCGGCTTCACCGCCATCGCGGCGGTCAGATAGGGCGCGAACGCCGCCGCGCGGTAGCTGCCGCCATAGTCCTTGTCCCAGCTCCATTTGAAATTGATGCCGAGGTTCAGGCTGCGATAGGCGCTGGGCACCGCATAGCCGAGATCGTCCTTCAGATAGCGTTCGATCAGGCTGGCGGTGCCCATCCCCAGCGACATCGACGGATCGTCGAACGGCGGGCGCAACCGACTGTCGGCCAAGGCGCGGGTCGCGCGTCCGTCGAGCTGCCCGGTGCGCAGCCCCTTGTCCGCCAGCAGCCCGAGCATGAAGTCGCGCCGTTCGATCCGCAGGTTCTTGGCCGCGATCGTCGCGGCGGGCAGGCCGGTGAACGCCGCCATCCGCGTCGCGATCCGCGCCTTGTCCGCCGCCGGCAGCGCCGCGCCCTGCATCAGCGCGGCGGCATAGTCGGTCTGCGCGAAATGCAGCGCCGCGTCATACCACGCCGCGACACTTTGCCCCGCGCGATCGACCGCGCCGTGATACCATGCGACCGCCGCCAGCGTCGGGAACAGCACCGCGTCGGACACCACCGGCCCGTCGCTGTCGCCGATCGCCGACGACAGCAGCACGACGCCGTCGGGCAGCGGCTTCTTGGCGGCCATCGTCTCGTTCAAAATCGCCAGCGCGCGGGCGGTGCCATAGCTTTCGCCGACCAGCAGCACCGGCGACCCGCTCCGCCCGTTCGCCGCCAGCCACCGCTCGATCATCGACGCGACCCCGCGCGCATCGCCGCCGACCCCGAAATAGCCCGACGCGTCCTTGCCCGCGACCGGCATCGACGCGCCGGTGCCGACCGGATCGATGAACACCAGATCGGCGATGTCGAGCAGCGTGAAGCGATTATCCTCCAGATGCGCGGCATCGCCGGTGCCGACCATCCGGCGCGGCCCGAACGCCTGCATGTGCAGCGGCGAGGACGACGCCCCCGGCCCGCCGTTGAACAGGAACAGCACCGGCCGTTTCGCCGGATCGCCCACGCGGTCCGCGACATAGGCATAGCTGACGGCAACGGCGACCGGCGTCCCGTCTCCCCCAGGCATCGGCTGTTCGGTGACGATCGCGCGATACGCGAAGGGGCGACCGTTGAGCGTTATGCGATGCTGCGTCGTCACCACCCGCGCGCTGGCCGCGTCGCGCGGCACCATCGGCTCCATCGCCCGCAGGAAGGCAGGCGACATCGGCGCGCTCCCCTCGTCCTGGGCGGGCAGCGCGGCGGGCGTGAGCAACAGCGCGAGGAGAGGCACGAGACGGCGCATCGGCATCGGTTCTTTCGTTGAAGATTCAGGCACGCGGCAGCACGGCGAGCAGCCGATCGACATCATCGAGCGTGTTGAACACCGACGGGCTGACCCGGAAGCGGTTGCGCGACAGGGTGATCTGCACCTTCGCCGCCTTGAGAGGCGCGGACAGGCGGTCGCGCGCGCCCTCCAGCACGCAGGTGACGAGGGGGGTCCGGCTGTCGGGCGGGGTCACGAGGGTATAGCCGCGACTGGCCAGCCCCGTATGCAGCCGTCGCAGCAGCGGCTGCCGCCACGCCGCAATCCGCTCGACGCCAAGGGCAAGGATATGCTCCAGCGACCAGTCGAGCATCGCCGGCACGACATGCGCGTGGGTGCCGCCGGCGAACAGCCCCTCCATGTCGCGCCGGGGCGTCACGTCGGCGATCGGGTACTCGGCGTTCGTCGCGGGAGGATCGAACGGATAGACATGCGGGTCGAACCGGTCGAGCTGGTAATAGCCGTACCGCGTCCGCCGCAGCCGGTCGTGCAGGTCGGCGCGGACATAGAGGAAGCCCAGCCCGAAATCGCCCATCAGCCATTTATAGCTGGCGCAGGCGGCGAAATCGACGTTGCTGGCGCGCACGTCGATCGGCACCGTGCCGGCGGCATGGATGATGTCGGCATAGACCAGCGCCCCCTTCGCATGGGCGATTTCGCACACCCGCTTCAGGTCATGCTCGAAGCCGTTATAGGTCGATACCAGCGACAGTGCGACCAGTCGCGTGCCGGGTACGATCGCGCGTTCGATGTCGTCGATCGCGATGCGATTGGCGCGGGGCCGCAGCCACACGACGTCCACGCCCTGCCGCGCCAGTTCCTGATAGAGATAAAAGGACCCAAAGAAATGCAGCGTATCGGTGACGATCCGCCCTTTTTCCCCCGGAAAGCCGAGCGCGTCGATCACCGCCTGTTCACCCGCCGTGGTGCTCTGGACGAAGGCGATCTCGGCCGGTGTCGCATTGATGAGCCGCGCGAAATTCGCCTTTACCCGCCCCTCGACCGCATCGGTCGGGAAATAGCCGTCCATCGTCGCCCGCTGGTCGAGATAGGCCCGCGCCGCATCGCGCGCACCGATCGGCACCGGGTGCATGGTGCCGCTGTCGAGATAGGTGCCGGGCATGGCTGCGAAGCTCGCACGGTCGGGCAGGGTCGGCGCAGGCGCGGCCATGGCACGCGTGGCCAGCGGCAGCATCGCCCCCCCCGCCAGCATTCCGCGTCGCGTCACCCCTTCGGCCACCCTTGTCTCTCCATTCGTGCCACAGCCTACCGCGGGTGCGCCGCATAAATCTTGCGTCCTGTGCCGGGGGGCACGCTACGACGGCCGCCGATCGATCGGCGCACGGGATCTGTGCATAATTATGCCGCCGGATTGCCGCTACCCCGGCGAGGCAAAAGGAGTGTCGTGATGATCCGATGGGCTTTGACGGGCATGATTCTGGCAGCGACCGCCGTCCCCGCCGCCGCGCGGACCTGCGCGCCCGACGCGGTCGAGACGCGGCACAGCGCGCGCATCGCGGGACGCACCCTCACCTATGTCGCCTGTGTCGGCGCGCTGCCGGTTCGTAGCGGCACCGCACAGGCCCGGATCGTCTATACCGCCTACATTGTCCCCGGCGCGGCCCGGCGCCCGATCAGTTTCGTGTGGAACGGCGGCCCCGGCGCGGATTCCCGCACGCTCCAGTTCCATGCGGTCGGGCCACGCGTGCTGCGGGGCGGCGCGCTGGTCGACAATGCCGACAGTCCGCTCGCCGCGACCGACCTCGTCTTCGTCGATCCGGTCGGGACGGGCTTCAGCCATGCCGTCGACCCGGCACAGGCCGCCACCTTCTATGGCACGGTCGCCGATATCGCCGTCACCGCCGATTTCATCGAGAGCTTCCGCCGACATTATCGTCGCCCGTCCAGCCCGATCAACCTCGTCGGCGAAAGCTTCGGCACGTGGCGCGCGTCGGGCGTCGCCGAAACGCTGGTCGAGCGGGGTGTACCCGTGGCTGGCGTCGCGCTGATCTCCGGCGGCATTCCGCTTGGCGAGGAACCGCAGGCCAACCGCCGCCGTGCGCTGTCGCTGGTCAATCGCGCGGCGACCGCCTTCGCCCTCGGCAAGCTCGCACCCGCGCTGCAACGCGATCGCGCGGCGACACTGGCCGAGGTGGAGCGCTGGGCGAACGGCGTCTATGCCCCGGCGCTGGCCGACCCCGCCGCGCTGGATGCGCCGCGCCGTGCCGCCATCGTCGCCGCGCTCGCCCGCTACCAGGGGCTAGATCCCGCCACGATCGACCCGGCGACGCTATGGGTTTCGCCGCGCGACTTCCGCACGCGGCTGCTCGCCGCCGAGGGCAAGACGCTCGACATCTTCGACATGCGCCGGACCGGGCGGCCCGAACCCGTGCAGGACGATGCGGTCGTCCTCGCCTATTATCGCGAGGCGTTGGGATATACCACCGGGCGCTATGCCGGGATCGACGGCCCGGCCGATGCCGTCGGCGGTCAGTGGCGCTATGACCAGTCGCCGATCACGCCGGAATCGCTGGCGCGGGCGATGGCCGGCGAAGGTCCACCCAGCGCGTCGCAACCATGGATCCAGCGCGCGATGACCAAGGCCCCCCGGCTGCGGGTGTGGGTCGCCACCGGCCTGTACGATTCGCTCAACAGTTGCGCGGGCAACGCCGCTACGGTCGCGGGCCTGGCCGGCGATCTTTCGCGTCGCTTCACCCTGCGCTGCTATGCCGGCGGCCACATGATGTATGAAGACCGCCAGGAAACCGCGCGTTTCGGCAAGGAGCTTGCGGCGTTTCTCGGCAAGAACGCATAATTTTTGCGCAGAACCGGCATAATCGCATCAATTCGAACCCGATCGGCGCGTGGGAGCACGCGGTAACGCCCAAAAATGCCCCGCCCCCCGCGCTATGCTGGACGTCAGGGAAGGAACGCAGACGGCATCAAAGCCACGCGGTCCGGGGCAGACGAAACAAAGGGGGCTTCATGCAGCACGTACAGTTCGGACGGGTCCGCAGCCTGATGGCATCGACGGCGATCATGACCGCGCTGGCCGCGATCCCGGCACAGGCGCAGCAGCCGGTCGAAGCCTCGATCGCCACCGATGCCGCGCCCGCCAGCGACGATATGATCGTCATCACCGGATCGCGCATCCGCCGCGCCGGGCTGGACCAGGCCGCGCCGGTCGCCGAAATCACGGCGCAGGCGATCACCGATCGCGGCTTCGTCACCGCCGCCGACGCGCTTAACAACCTGCCGTCGAACGCGCCGGTGCTGAACCAGGCCGATGGCAGCGGCGACACCAGCGGGCCGGGGTTTCAGGCACCCAATCTCTTCAACCTCGGCACCGGCCGCACGCTGACGCTGTTCAACGGCCGGCGCATGGTCACGACCGGATCGGGCATCGGCGCGGGCGACGGGGTGGGCGATGCCTTTGTCGATGCGAACATCATTCCGCTCGGCCTGCTCGACCGGGTCGAGGTCTATCAGGGCGGTGGTGCTGCCGTCTATGGATCGGATGCGATCGCCGGCGTCGTCAACTATATCGTGAAGAAGGATTTTTCCGGCCTCGTGCTGGATGCGCAGAACGGTATTTCCGAACGCGGCGACTATGCGACGCCCAGCCTGCGCGCGACGGCGGGCATGAACTTCGGCGGCGGACGCGGCAATGTCGCGATCGATCTGGGCTATTCGAAATCGCCGACGCTGATGTTCGATGCCCGCCCGCTGTCCAATCGCGGACGGCTGACGGTCGGCAACAGCGCCGACACCGGTCCGACGGACGGGATTCCGGCGGTGAAGGAAATCTTCAACGCCGCCTTCTGGCCGTTCAACCGCAATGGCGTGATCTTCACCCGCCCCGCCCCGGTCCCCCCGTTCCTCGCGCGCAGCAGCGGCAACGCGCTGCAATTCGCCCCGGACGGCAGCGTCGTGCGCTACGACACCGGCGCGATCCAGGGGATTCCGTTCGCCTCGGGCGGCGACGGCTTCAAATATCAGGCGCTGGCGGGCTTACGCACCGGCGTCGAGCGCTATACCGCCAATCTGATCGGCCATTACGACCTGACCGATCGCATCACCCTGTCGACCGAACTGCTCTATGCCCGCACGACCGGCACCGAGATTCCGCAGGGCAACAGCTATACCACGCTGAACGCCGGCAACTACGCCGGCCCGATCCCCTTCACGATCACCAACCCGTTCCTCTCGACGCAGGCACGCACGCTGCTGGCCGGGGCCAATGCCGGCTTCGCTGCGGGCGCGCCGCTGTTCCTGTCCAAATATTTCTATGATCTGACCCCTGCCAACGACCAGACGACCCGCACCGAAACCTATCGCGCCGCGCTGGCGCTCGATGGCGGGTTCGATGTCGGCGACCGCGCCTTCTACTGGTCGCTCGCCGGCAGCTATGCGCGGGTCGACGGGGCGCAGCGCAGTTGGCAGGTGGTGAACAGCCGGTTCCGCAACGCGATCGGCGCGGGGCTGAGCGGCGGGCGGATCGTCTGCGCGATCAACGCCGATGCGATCACCACCAACGACGATGCCGCCTGCGCGCCGATCAACCCGTTCGGCGACGGCAATGTCTCGGCGGCGGCGCGCGACTATGTCAGCACCCGCGCCGGCATCGACTGGACCAACGAACAGGTCGATCTGCTCGCCACGTTCGGTGGCACGCTGGCGAAACTGCCGACCGGCAATGCCGATTTCAGCGTCGCCTATGAACATCGCGACGAACGCGCCGCCTTCGATCCGCTGGCAGCAAACCGCGCGGGCAGCTTCGGCACCGGCACGCGGGAGGTGGCGCAGTCGGGCGGCTATAATACCGATGAACTGTCGGCCGAACTCATCGTCCCGCTGATCGGCAAGGATTTCCAGTTACCGCTGGTCCGGCTGCTGGAGGCCAAGGGCGCGTTCCGCTACGTCGACAACAGCTATGCCGGGCATCAGAACGTCTGGGATCTGGGGCTGCGCTGGGAAGTGACGGAAGGGGTGACGCTGCGCGGATCGCGCAGCCGCAATTTCCGTGCGCCGACGCTCACCCAGTTGCTGGCTCCGACCGTCAGCGGGCTGAACTCCGTCGGTTTCGACCCGTGCGATGCCGACCGGATCGCCAGCGGCCCCAACCCGGCGGTGCGCCGTGCCAACTGCCTTGCGCTGTTCGCCGCCAATCCGGGCTATGGTGTCGATCCCGACGGCACCGGCGCGGGGCTGGGTGCCGCCGCCCGGCTCGCCCGGTTCCAGGACCCGTCGGAAAATTTCCAGCGCGCGATCGTCACCACCGGCGGCAACACCGCGCTGCGCAACGAAATCTCCAACACCTGGACCTATGGCATCCTGTTGCAGCCCCGGGTCGTCCCTGGCCTTACGATCAGCGCCGACCGGATCGAGATCGACCTGACCGACGGGCTGTCGTCGTTCATGACCGCCGATTTCGCCGCCGCCTGCTATGACGATCCCAACCCGTCGGCGGCGGTGTGCGGGGCCTTCACCCGGCTTGCCAACAGCGACGGGGTCAGCCCCGGCGGCACCATCGCCACCGGCACCACCACCACCTTCAACGCCGGGGTCGTGCGCTATCGCGGCGAAACCTATCTGGTCGACTATCAGTTCGCGCTGGGCGACCTGCTGGGGGGTGGCGATCTCGGGCGGCTGCAACTGGGCGCGGCGGCAACGCGCAACGCGCTGCTGACCACGTCGGTCACCGGCACCACCTTCGTCCGGTCCGACGGCACCTATCTGTCGCCGCGCTGGGTAGGCCGGTTCAACGCCGCCTATGCCAAGGGGCCATTGCGCCTGACCTATCAGCTCGAATATCTCGACCGGACGGCAGCGGGGCCGAACGTATCGATCGAAACGACGCCCAATCCGGTGCTGCGCAGCAATATCGTCCACGACGTGTCGGCGCAGGTCGATCTGGGCCGGATCGCGCTGCGCTTCGGCATCGACAATCTGACCGACCGCGAACCGTCCTATCCGCAGATCGCCTATGGCGACATTCTCGGCCGCCGGTTCTACGCGGGCGCGCGGATCAAGCTGAAGTGACGGCCCGCCCGGCCGCCATGGCCGGGCGACGCGCCGGCGAACCCCCTGACGAGCGGATGCAGACCCTGACGATGACCCGGCCGGACCCGACCGATCCCGTATCCGCGATGCCGCCGCCCACCGGACCGGTCGCGGTGGCGGGGGTATCCGAATCCTATTCGCACTGGGTCCGCCGCGTGATCCGCGCGGTGCGCGCCGAACGCAACCTGCTGGTCGGGCTGTTCGACAGTTCGGTGCCCGAACCGGTCAACCCTCTGCGCGACATCATCGCCGACGGCTTCGGCGAGACGATCACCACGCGCTACACCAGCGCGTTCACGAATGGTAATCCCTATGTCGTGGCGCAGCTCGCCCGGCACTATGGCGTCGATGCCCGGCAGGTCCTGTGCACGACCGGCGCGACCGGCGCGTTGTCGCTGATCTACCGCGCGCTGCTCGAACCCGGCGACCGGATACTGGTCGAAAATCCGGGGTTCGACCTGTTCCACAAGATCGCCGAGACCCAGGGCTATGGCGTCGACCGGTTCGAGCGGCGCGGCGACGATTTCGCGATCGATCCCGCCGCGATCGCCGCCGCGATGACCCCGCGCACCCGGCTGATCGTGCTGTCCACCCTGCACAATCCGTCGGGCATGGCGGTGCCCCCCGCCACGCTCGCCGCCATCGGCGCGCTGGCGCAGGCGCGGGGCGCGCGGGTGATCGTCGACGAAGTCTATGCCGATTATGTCGATCCGGCGTTGCGCCCGCCGCCGGCGATGCGGCTGTCGGACGCGATCGTCAGCATCAACAGCCTGACCAAGTCGCACGGGCTCAGCACGCTGCGCTGCGGGTGGATCGTCGGCGCGCCCGACACGATCGATCGCATCCGCGCGCTGGCCGACGAGATCGACTTCGGCGTGTCCACCCTGTCGCACGCGGTCGCCGCGCTGGTGCTGGAGCGGCCCGAGCGGTTCGAGGCGTATCGCACCGACATCCTGCGGCGGGCGCGGCCGATCATGGAATCCTACCACGCGCACTGGCGCGAACAGGGGTTGGTGACGGGCACGCTGCCGCCGTTCGGCTGCATCGCCTTTCCCCGGCTCGTCGGGATCGACGATACGGTGGCATTTTCCGAATGGCTGGCCGATCGCTGCGGAGTGATCGTGGCGCCGGGCGAATATTTCGGCCGGGCGGGGCATGTCCGCATCGGCTTCGCCCGCGCCAGCGCCGATGTCGATTATGGGTTGCAGGCGCTGACCGATGGCCTGATCCGCTATCGCGACCAGCGCGGCGCAAGGAAGGAACGGGGATGATGCACCGGGTGGCATTCGCACTGGCGTGGATGGTGTCGGCGGCGGCGGCCTTCGCCGAGCCGCCCTCGCCACCCGTCGTGAAGGCCACCACGCACGCAACGATCGTGCGGCAGGGCACCGTCATCCCCTATGAGGCCGAGGTAGGGCTGGTCCCCGTCGGCAGCCGGCCGGGCCGGCACGACGCGACGGCGGGCTACATATCCTATCGCCGGGATGCGGGTCGCGACCGACCGGTCCTGTTCGTGTTCAACGGCGGTCCCGGCGCGGCATCGGCCTATCTCCACATGGGCGCGCTCGGCCCCCTGCGTGCGCGGATGCCGCAGGACCCGGCCGCCCCGCTGCCCACCGCCGCCGCGCTCGGCGACAATCCCGACACGCTGCTCGACATCGCCGACCTCGTCTTCCTCGATCCGCCGGGCACGGGCTTTTCGGCCATCGGCGACGATGCTGACACCGGCTTCTATCGCTCGGTACGCGGCGATGCCGATGCGGTCGCACAGCTGGCGCGCGCATGGCTGGCGGCGCACGGCCGCACCGCCGCACCGCTCTACATCCTCGGCGAAAGCTATGGGACGATCCGCGCGGCGGCGATGGTCGACGCGCTGCGCGAACAGGACCCGACGCTCCGGCTGCGCGGCGTGATGCTGCTGGGTCAGGCGCTCAACATGATCGAAACGTCGCAGCGCCCCGACAATGTCGTCACCTATCCGGTCGCGCTGCCGACGCTGGCCGCGCTCGCCTGCTACCACCGGGTCACGTCGGCTCCCTGCACGCCGCAGGACGGCGCGCGTGCGGGGTCGGCCTATGCGGGTGCCTATCTCTCGGCGCTGTTCCGCGGACGCGCGCTCGACGCCGCGGAGCGTTCGGCGGTGGCGACGCGCCTCGCCGCGCTGACCGGCATCCCGCGCGCCTGGTATCTCGCCCACGACCTGCGCATCACGAAGGAACAGTTCCGCGTCGAACTGCTGCGCGGTCGAGGCAAGGTGCTCGGCCGCTACGATGCGCGCTATACCGCGCCACGCGCGCCCGACGCCGGGGAGACGGTCGGTCCCGACGCCTTCTCGGCGGTGTCCGACCTGTACGGAACGGCGGTGATCGCGCAGCTGGCGCGGATCGGCGTGGCCGATGCCGCCGGCTACCGCGTCATCGCGCGCGGCGGCGACGACTGGCGCTATGGATCGGGCGATTCGCCGTTCAATGACTGGCCGTTCATGGCGCGGCTCGAACGGACGATGGCGGTGGTGCCCGAACTGCGGCTGTTCGTCGGCACCGGGCTGTACGACCTGACGACCACGGTCGGCGCGGCGGACTATCTGTTTGCGCAGAGCACGCTGCCCGCCGCGCGCTATCGCAACCGGCGCTATCCGGCGGGCCATGTCGCCTATTCGGACGATGCGAGCTGGGCGATGCTGATGCGCGACCTGCGCGCCTTCCTTCTGGCGGGGGACGGCCGTTGACCGACGCGACGCTCGCAAGGCGCATCGACCTGTGGGGCGTGGTGGCGCTCGGCCTCGGCACCGCGGTCGGCGTGTCGATCTTTTCAGCGATCGCCCCTGCCGCCAAGGTCGCGGGGCCGGCGATGCTGTTCTCGGCACTGCTCGCCGCGCTGCCGATGTATCTGATCGCGGTCAGCTATGCGTTCCTCGGATCGGCCTGTCCGGCATCGGGCGCGTCGTTCGTCTGGCCCGCACGGTTCCTGCATCCGACCTGGGGCTTCTGCATCGGATGGGCGCGGATCGTCGCCAATGTCGGGGCGATCGTAGTGCTCGCGCTGGTGCTCGTGCGCTATGCGTCGATGCTGGTGCCGTTGCCGACGAAGCCGACGATGCTCGGCGTGCTCGCGCTGGCACTGGTCGCCAATCTGTTCGGCGTGCATATCGCGACACGGGTGCAGAAGGTCCTGCTGGTCGGGATGCTGCTGCTCTTCGCGGTGTTCGTCCTGTGGGGCGGCGCCAGCGCGGTCGATCCGGCGCGGCTGCAACCGCTGTTCCCGCACGGGCTTCACGGCATGGTCGCGGCGACGCCATTGCTGATGGGCCTGTTCTTCGGGATCGAGGCGGCGACCGAGGCCGGTGCCGAAGTCACCGACAGCCGCCGGACCATTCCGCTGGGCATCGCGCTGTCGATCGGGTCGGCAACGCTGCTGTACCTGGCGGTCGGCTTCGTCGCGCTGGGCGTGCTCGGCGGCGATGCACTGGGGGCAAGCGACGCGCCGATCCTCGATGCGGCCAAGGGATTCATGGGGCCATGGGCCACGCCGCTGGTCGTGCTGGCGGCGGTCCTGTCGATCGGCAAGTCGCTCAACGCGCTGTTCGCGATGTTCAGCCGCAGCCTGTATGCGATGGGGACCACCGGGATGCTGCCCTCCGCGCTCGGGCGGGTCCATCCGCGCTGGCAGACGCCGCATGTCGCGCTGTTCGCGGTGTTCCTGCTCGGCTGCGCGGGGCTGCTGCTGCCGATGGAGCTGACGTTCCTGTTCCTCGCGGTGAACATCCCCAACCTGCTGAAATACGGCAGCATCTGCTTCGCCGCGGCACGGGTCGTGGAGCGCCATCCCGAACTGTACGACGCCGCCGCGTTCAAACCGGGCCGCCGCCGGATGCGGATCGCGGCCTATGGTGGCGCGGTCAGCGCCTTCCTCCTGATCTTCGTCGGGATCGAGACCGACGGACGGCCCTATGTCCTGCTGCTCGTCTGGATGCTGGTCGGCCTTGTCTTCCTCCAGACCCGGCGTCTGACGCCGGGAGCGTAGTAGGGCTAATCGACATTCGGCCACTCCCGGTGTCGTTCCTGATTTGGGCCTCCAGCCTTTCCGTCACCCCGGACTTGTTCCGGGGTCCACTTCGCCGCAATCGCGGTCGATGGAGGCTCATACCGCACCGGTTGCCGGGCCGTGGACCCCGGAACAAGTCCGGGGTGACGAAATAGAATGTGAAGGTCGAGCCGCCCTAGTTTTTGCAGCAGCCATCGACGCTGACCGTCAAGACGACGCAATCTCCGCAACGGCCAGCGTCGAGGCACTGAAATTAACCGTTGCCGCGTCGGCAAACGGGGAAGTCGACCTTCACTCCTTGTCGATCAATCGTGCCGCTTCGGCGCTGGCGCCAACCGATGTTGCCTCTCCGGATACAATATCGTCGGCCAGCAGCATCAATTCATGCGCTGTCGACGAACCGACATCCGCAACCTCGGCGAGCGCAAGGCCCGACCGGCGGCGGATCGCCGCATCCCAGTTGGCCCGGACCGACGCCCAATACTCCTTCGTCTTGCTCCAATAGTCGTCGGCCACCCCGATCGGGAAGTCGGTGGCGGGGACATAGGTGTTGACGACATATTCGTGGACGAACGTTGCCGGCTTGCCGTCCTTCGTCCCGATCTTGGCATTGTCCTGCTCATGCACCCAGCCGGCGGGCGTCAGGACGTGACGGTTGGTGCCGACATAATGGTCGTAGGGCGGACTGCGCGTGGCGTCGCGCCGCGCGAGCGGCCGGCGGGTTTCGTCGCTGGTCCAGCGGGTCGCACCGTCATCGTACCGCCAGCGGCCGATCCCGCCGTATCGCGGCGAATCGTCGGTCTGCCACACGGTCTGCGACCACGCGCCACGCCGTTCCGCTTCCGGCACCGGCCGCAGGGTCCAGCGCCCCGGACCGACATAGACCAGCACGGTCGCGGGCTGCCACGTCCAGTCCTGGCGCCAGTGCTTGATGACCATCGTCTTGCCATTGCCGTCGTTCACCACCAGGAGATGCTGGAGAACGACATGGTCCGGCGTGTCGACGATCGCGCGTACCACTTCGTGCCCGCCGCTGATCTTGGCCGGGTACGGGGTATAGCCCGCGACCAGCGGCGTCGTCTCGCGCATGTCGAACGTCACCTTGAACGTACCAGCCATTTTCAGGATCGCGGCATGGTCGCGCGCCTGATCGCCATATTGCGCGGCGTTGATCGGCGCCGGGGCGGCGGCCTGCGCCAGCGCGGGCGACACCGTCAGCGTGGTTAGGCCCGCGGCGGCCAACAGGAAAAGCGGATGGTTCATCGGATCGGACCTCACAGGACGAGGGACAGGGAGATGCCGGCATTGCGGCCCGGCTGCGAAAAGGCGTCGCGGATGGGCGAGGTCGACGTCAGCCCGCGTACGTCGCTCCACCAGAAATAGCGTTTGTCGGTGATGTTGAAGACGCCGGCACGGATCGTCGCCGCTTCACCGATGCGCAGCGACGCGGTGGCATCGAACACCCAGAAGCCACCGGGCGTGAAACAGGACGTGCCGGGGACCGCCGGCCGCGTGCCCGCCGCCGGCTGCGCCGCGACGTTGCAGCTGTTGTTGGTGTCGGACAGTTCCTTGCCAGCCGAATGCGTTGCGACGAACTCGGCACGGAACGGGCCGTCGTCGGGCTGGAAGAACAGGCCGGCAACGACCTTCACCGGCTCCACGCTGTCGAGCGGCAGGGTGCCGGCGACGCCATCGGTGCGCATCCTGCCCCTGGCATAGGATGCGGCGGCCCGTACGCCCACGCCGACCGGCAATTGCGCCTCGCCCCGCGCCTCCAGCCCTTCGATCGTCACCCGGCCACGATTGACGAACTGATAGACGGCGGGATTGGCGGCGGTGAACGCGCCGGACACCTGCACCTGATCGATGAAGTTGCGGAAGCGGCTGCTGAACGCTGTTCCGCTGAGCGACCAGCGCGCACCGGTCAGGCGGATACCACCCTCGACGCTCTCGCTCGTCTCGGGCTTCAGATCGGGGTTCGGGATCGAACGGTAATTGGCGACGATGTTGGCGAACCCGTTGTTGATCTGGTTCGGCTCGGGCGGTTTGAAGCCCTGGCCATAGTTGGCGAACAGCCGGACGCCATCGGTCACCCGCGCCACCGCGCCCAGACGGGGCGTAACCCGCGATCCGCTCTGCCCACGGGGTACGAAGGTCGTGAACAACGGGTCGCTCTGCGGGTCGAGCCGGTAATGGTCGAACCGGATCGCCGGGAACAGCGTCAACGACCCGTCGGCGATCGCGATCTCGTCCTGCGCGAACACCCCGATCAATGCGTAATCGGTCGTCGGAAAGGCACGGGTCGGATAGGTTTCACCGGCCGGTGGCACCGTGCCGCCGCGCACGCCGGTCTGGCGCGTCTTCGAATAGTCGGCACCATAGGCGAACAGGTGCGTGGCCGGGCCGGTCGTCGCCCGGCTTTCGAGTTGCAGCGTGCCGCCGAACACCTCGTTGTCGAAACGGTTGACGCGGACGCGGTCGGTGCCGACCCGGTCCTCCCATCCGGTCTGCACGGTACCGCTCTTCTGGTAATAGGCTGCGGCGCGCACCCCGCTGACCAAGCCATCGCCGGCATAGCGATAGTCGATCGTACCGCGATTGCGCGCGGTGGTGTCGCGCGCCTGCAGCCCCAGCACCGCCGTCGCCGACGGCGACACGGCGGTCACCCTGGTGATCGCGCTCAGCACGTTCGTATCCACCACCGCGTCGAAGCGTTCATAGGTCAGCCGTATCCGGCTCGCATCGCTCGGACTCCACACGAGGCGGCCAAGCAGCGCGTTGGAGGCGATATCCTGCGGGTTCGGCGTGGTGCGGTCGGTATTGGCGCTGTCGTTGCCGCCCTTGTTATCCAACTCGTGGCCGTCGCGCCGCGTATAGGCGAGCATCGCCTGAAGATCGCCCTGCCGACCGGCCACGACCAGGCCCTTGGTCCAGCTGTCGTCCGACGAATCATAACCGACCCGGGCGCCGCCGCCGACCGGACGACCGCCCTGCAGAAAATCCTGCGGGTCCTTGGTGATGAAGCTGACCGCACCGGCCACGCCGTCGCTGCCGTATAGTGCCGACGCCGGGCCGCGGAGGATTTCGACCGACTTCAGCAGGTCGAGATCGACATAATCGCCGCGACCGACCGATTGCGCACCGAAGCTGAAAGCGTCCGGCACCCGCACGCCATCGACGGTGATGAGGACGCGGTTCCCTTCCAGCCCGCGGATATTGAAACCGCTGTCGCGATCGCGACCGGTCGAGGCGCCCGCCGCAGTGAACCGGGCCGGCGCACGGCGTACCGCGACGCCGGGTTCGTAGCGCACCAGGTCCTTGATGTCGGCGATCAGCCGGTCGTCGATCGTCGCGGCGTCGATCACCGAAACGGTCTGCGGCACGTCCTCCACCCGCTTCTCGCCGCGCGTCGCGGTCACGGTGATTTCGCCATCGTCCGACGCGCCCTTTTCGCCATCGCTGCCGGACATGGCGGGTTGGACGACGGTCTGTGCCGAAGCCACCATCGGCAGGACGCAGAGGTTCAGGGCCGCGACGGCAACGCCGCGCAGCAGATATGCGGATGTCATTAATGCTTCCCCTTCTCGCTCCAGTCAGTTAATGAGAGTCACTAGCGTTAGCAAGCGTTCATTGAGAGGACCGGAATGCAGCATTCGATCGGGATCATCAGGGCGGGGTCGGCAGCGCTGGCACTGGCCCTCGCATCGACGGCAACCGCTGCGCTGGCGCATATGCCCTATGTCCTGCCCGCCCGGTTCGACGTCGGCAGTCATACGCAGATCACGCTGGAAGCATCCTTCACCGAGGATGCGTTCCGACCGGAAGTCGCGATGCGCGATGCACCGTTCGAGATCACCGGTCCCGACGGCCGAACCGAGCGACTGCCCCCGGCGACCCTGGCGGGCGACCGGACGATCGCGGAAGCGGCGCTGCCCGTCGACGGCATCTACCGACTGTCGTCGAGGCAGCGCAGCGGACGGGCGGGCAAGATGTACCGGAAGGATCGCGACTGGATCATGGTCGGCGAAGGCACCGCGCCGCCGCAGGGCGTCCAACTGGTCGATGTGCGCAGCATGACGCTCGCCGACGCCTATGTCCTGCGCGGTCGACCTGGTGCGCCGGGCGCGCTGGCGCCGCGGGGCACGGCGTTGGAAATCCAGCCGCTCGGCGATCCTACGATACTGGCTCCGGGAAGTGCCGCGCGGTTCGCCGTGCTGTACGACGGGAAGCCGCTGCCGGGGCAGGCGGTAACCTTGTTCCGCGAAGCAGGTCTCTACGACGGCCGCAAGCAGGTCGGCACGGCGACCAGCGACGGTGCCGGGGTCGTGGTGCTGACGGCGCCCGATCCCGGGCGATACCTGATGCTCGTGCGCTATCGAACCGCCACGCCGGACGTCGCGGGCGGCTATGCCAGCTTCACGACGACGCTCGCCTTCGAAGTGGGGTGAAAGGAACCGACATGGCTTTCATGGAGCGTATCGAGCGTCCCGATACCGACGGCGAACGGGTCGTCGTCCGCTTGCTGCGACATTATCGCGGCATTCACGATCGCGATGGAGGCGGCGGCGCACTGGCGAGCCTCGTCGCGCTGGGCCAGACCCTCCGCCTGCCCCCGGCCGGCAGCGTGGCGTTGGCAAGCGTCTTCCAGCTTACCGAGGCGTTGCTGGGACGACGCCTCACCACCGAATGCTGCTGTTCGTGCGACTACAGCCCGGACGAGCGGGCCGTCATCCGCCTCCTCGGCGCCCGCCTGCCGTGCGTGGCCGGCACCGGTACCGTCGAAATACCCCATGGCCTGCCCGGTGCATTGGCATGGGCGATCCTGAGCGTCCGGTCGCTGTGCGGCGCGATCCTCGTGCTACCGTCGCGCCCGTTGCAGGTCGACGATCCGGCCTGCCCGTTCGACCGTCCTTTCGGCGCCTGACGAGATGGCGTCGCCCTGCGACGATCGCGATCAGGTGGCAGCCAACTTGCGCTACTTTCGCAAGCAACCGGAATGTCGTCGCGCTATCGTTCCGGGGCCAGGGTGACGGCGTTCGCCGCAAGGATGCCGGCCAGTTCGTCATAGACCAGCCGCGTCCGGGCGCTGATCGTCTCCGTGGCATGGGCGATCAGCCATAGCGGTTCGACAGGACGCATCGGCGTGTCGAGCGCCACGAGGTCCCCGCCCAGGAAACAGGGCAGCATACCGATCCCGATACCGGCCTGAATGGCGGCGCGCTGCCCGGCAAGGCTGTTGACGAGGATGTCGGGTTCACGACCGAAATGCTGCCGAAGCCAGCGCCGCGCCGGCAGATCATAGGCGCTGCTCCACCCGATCAATCGGGGATGGTCGCGGTCGTCGACATGCGGGGACGCCGCATAGAGCGCATGGGCCATCCGGCCGACGTTCCGGATCGTCAGAGCGCCCTTGTCCGGTCGTACGAGGCGAAGGGCGATATCGGCCTCCCCTCTCGCGATGCCGATCGTGGCGATGCCGGTCACGACTTCCAGCGTCAGGGCCGGATAGCGATCCAGCAAGTAGCGCAGCCCCGGCAGGAGGATGTTCGTCGCCAGCGTCTCGGGCGCAGCAAGCCGCACGACCCCCGCCACGTCGCCGCCTCTCGCCACCGCGTTGTCGCGAAGGCGGCGCATCGTCTCTTCCACCTTTTCGGCATCGCCGAGCATCGCGCGGCCGTCATCGGTCAACCGGTATCCGCTGGGATGACGCACGAACAATGGAACGCCCAGGGACGCTTCCAGCGCCGCGACGCGCCGACCGGCGGTCTGCGCGCTAATGCCCAGTTCGCGCGCGGCGCCGCTAAGCCCGCCCCGGCGCGCAACGGCAGTGAAGCAGCGAAGGTCGTCCCAATCCATGGTCTTCCATAACTGGAAAACCGGTCTCCGTAATCATCCATTCCTGAAGGCAGACTTCTCCATCATCTTGTGGATCGAGGAGACACGATATGACGGATGATCGGTATGCGCGCGGTGTCGCGCGACTGGCGGAGATCGATGGGGCAGCCGGCGATGCGGTGATCGCCGGTCTGGCCGACCTCGCTCCGGACCTGGGACGCTACATCATCGAGTTCGGGTTTGGCGATGTCTACAGCCGGCCGGGACTCGATTTGCGGACACGCGAGCTGGCGACCGTCGCCGCCCTGACCGCGATGGGAAATGCCCGGCCGCAACTGGAGGTCCATCTGGCCGCGGCCCTCAATGTCGGCGCGACCAGGGCCGAAATCGTCGAGGTCATCATCCAGATGTCTCTCTACGCCGGCTTCCCCGCCGCGCTCAACGCCATCGCGGCGCTCCGAACGGTGCTGGAGGCGCGCCATGGCTGAGGCGCGGTCGATCGTAGAGCGGTATTTCCGGGCGTTCGGTGCGGGCGACGCCGAAGCCGCGCTGGCCTGCGTCCACCCCGATGCGGTCTGGCATGTCGATGGCGATCCGATGGTCGGAACGGTCGGGATCATCCGTGGGCGCGATGCGGTTCGCGCATGGCAGACGCGGTTCCCGTCCAGCTTCCGCCCGATCGACTTCTCCGTCGATCGGTTGATGGCGGAGGGAGACGATGTGATCGCGCTCGGCCATTTTCGTCATCGGGTCGTATCGACCGGCGCGATCGTGGACAGCGACTATGCCATCCGGTTCACCATGCGCGACGGCCTGATCGCACGCTACCGGATTTTCGAGGACTCGCTGCTGCTCGCCCGCGCGCATGGGAGCGGCAGTGCCGCACGAAGCGCATCGATCAACCGCACGATCTATGGATGGGACGATACCGGTCAGGGCGCGCCGGTGCTGTTCCTCCATGGCCTGTTCCTCGACCGGCATTTCTGGTCGCGTCAGGTCGCCGCGCTTGCCGATCGGCGGCGCTGCATCGCGTTCGACATGCCGGGGCATGGCGCGAGCGGCTGGCGGCCCGGCCTCGACCTCGACGGCATCGCGGAGGATATTGCGCTGTGGATCGGCGAGCATTGCCGCAGGCCGATGACGATCGTCGGTCACAGCCAGGGCGGCATGGTCGCGATGCGGGTAGCGGCACGTTACCGATCGCTGGTCGATCGCCTGGTGTTGGTGAACACCTCTGCCCGCGCCGAGTATCCCGATCGGCTCGATGGCTGGCGGCAACGTCGATCGGCGTTGCTTGGATCGGATGCCGGGCGCGCTGCCGTCATGAGCAGCATCCGGCAACGGACGACCGCCAGACACTGGATCGACAGCCATCCGGACGAGGGTGCGACCGAACACGCGGCGATGATGCGCCACGATCCGACCCTTCTCGTGCAGGCCGTCGATGCGGCGGTACTCGATCGGCCTGACATGACCCGGCTGCTCGGCAGCATCGATGTGCCGGTCGACGTGCTATCCGGGGAGCTGGACCAGGCCACTCCCTCCGCATTGGGGGAGGAAATCGCCAGCGGTGTCGTCGACGGGAGGCACTTCGTCACGGCAGGTGCGGCCCATCATTTGCCCGTCGAACTACCGGAACGCGTGGTTCGGGCCATCATCCGCAGACCCGACTGACCTTCTCCGGGGTCGGTCCGTCACGGGTTCCGGAACGGGAGTTTCCGTCCCATATCGCCAGCCTGACGGGAAAGCCCGGCCGTCCCGGCTGCATCTACCCATCGATACCGTCGACCGGCACCTGAGCATGGCGTCCGGTTCGTCGAGGCGCGATCCTCCTGATCGTCAGCGATCGCCTCCCACCCCCCGGGTCGCGGCCGTCGTCCGATGCGGAATCCGGCGGATCATGCGGCGGCCGGCGGCGACTTCGACCGATTACCACTGATTGCCACCCCTTGCCCGGTTCCGCACCGCCTGCCCGATCCGCAACCGTCGCCGCATGGGAAACGGCATCGGGGACGGGGCGATGGACAAGCGGGGCGGTGGATTTGGCGGCACGCCATGGCGGCGTGCGACGATCGCGGCGAACGCGCTGCTGCTGGGTTTCGCCCCGCCGCTCTCGGCCAGGCCCCGGATCGATCCGGCGACCCTTACCCCCGCCGTGCTGCGCACCGATGGCGTGGCGGCGCTTCGGTCGGGCGATCCGGTGGCGGCCATCGCGCTGCTGTCGGAACTGGCCTCGCGCCAGCCGCGCGACGCGACCGCGCAGACGTTGCTCGCGCTCGCCTATCATCAATCGTCGCAGGTCCGCGGCGACGCGCCCGACCTTGCGCTGGCCGGCTATGAGATCGCGACCCGCGCCGATCCGGGCGAGATGTGGCCCGCCGCGCTGGCCGGCAGGGCGACCTTCGACCAGAGCCGCTATGCCGAGGCGACCGAGCATTTCGCGTACGCAGCGGCACTCCGGCCCGGCGATGCCCGGCTGCTCGGTGCGCTCGCGGCGTCCGCCTATATGGCGGGCGATCCGGCGCTGGCGATGCTGGCCGCGACCCGCGCGACGACGATCGATGGCGAGCGCGATCCCACGCTGCTGCGCCTTGCGGCGCTGGCAGCGGCGGCGGCGGGCGATCCGGCCGCCGCCCGCGCCCGCCTCGCCCGGTTGCAGGCCGTCGCCCCCGACCTTGCCGCCCCCACCGGCACGCGCGTCGAACAGATCGAACGCACCGCCGCGCTGGACGCCGCGCCCGACCCTGTGCCGATCGTCGAGGACGGCGTACCCGGCCAGGTGTCGGTCGATGTCGCGATCATCCTGTCGCAGAACACGCGGCGCGAACGCAGCGGCATGAACCTGCTCGACGGGTTGAGCCTGCAATATGGCCTGACCCGCACCGGCACCCGCACCACCCGCGACGATGGCGCGGGCGGGGGCACGAACGAATATCAGCGCGTGCTGACCAGTGCGATCGGCGTGCCGCAGCTCAACTATAATCTGAACCTGTTCAGCCGGGGCGGGCAATTCTATTCGGTCGTCGCCCGCCCGCAGCTGACCGCCTATCGCGGCGAGGCCAGCGAGTTCTTCGTCGGCCGCACGCTGAAGGTCGCGGTGAACGGCATCCAGTCGGGATCGCTCGAACAGATCGACATCGGCGTCGCGCTGAAGGTGACCCCGGTCGAGATCACCGCCACCGGCACCCGCGTCCGGGTGGAGGCCGAGCGCAGCTTCGTCACCTCCGATCCCGCAGGTTCGTTCAGCGAGGCGCTGACCACCTTCCGGCAAAAGGTGCTGGCGACCGCAGAGATCCGCTTTGGCGAGACGCTGCTGCTCTCGGGGCTGAACGAAACCGTCGACGACGCGACCTTTTCCAAGACCCCGATCCTCGGCGACCTGCCGGTGGTCGGCAACCTGTTCCACGAACGCGCCCGGACCCAGCGGCGCGACGCGGTGATCGTGCTGGTCACGCCGGCCCGCGCGACCGGCATCGCCGCCCGCCCCTTCGCGCGCGGCGAACATGCCGCGCGGCTGACGCGGCTGTGGGGCCAAGTGGTCGACCCGGCGAGCAACGCCGCCGCCACCACCGCCCGGCTCGAACGGTCGCGCTTCTTCACCCGCATGACCCGCGGCGACGTGACCATGCCCTTTCCCGACGCGGTGCACGCGGCGGGCGAGATGCTGAACGACATCCTGCTCCCCTCCCATCGCTGAACCGAAAGGATTTCCGCCATGTCCAAGCCCCTGTCCCGCGCGCTCGCGCTGCTCCTGGCCGCCAGCGCATTGCCGCTCGCCCCTTACGCGCTGGCGCAGGACGCGCCGCCGCAGTTCATCGCCTATGACGACGTGCCCTTCGGCCCCGGCGACCGCGCGCTGCCGCTGGCAGTCAAGCTCGATCCGGGCGACACCTCGGCCAATATCGCGATCTGGGTCGTCTATGGCGACGACGCGGCGGAAGTGCGGGCTGCGACGCTGAGCGGTCAGCAACCGCGCGGACGGGTCGCGATCGCCTCCACCTCGGCGGACGGCGTGGCGAAGGCGCGCTTCGTCTTTCCCCACACCGTCCATCCGACGCCCAATGCCCAGGACGTCCGCCCGCGCAAGATCGCGTCGGGGAACCGCGTCTTCTACAAGGTGGTGAAGGCGCGCGGGGCGGCCATCGTCGAATCCCCGGTCGTCGCCTTCGTCGTGCCGGACGCGCTCACCATCGCCAATCTGGGCGATTCCTATGCCAGCGGCGAAGGCGCCCCGTACCGCACCGGGGCGAAATGGGACAACGACCTGTGCCACCGCAGCGACAATTCGGGGCAGGCGCGCGCCGTCGCCACGATCATCGACGAAAACCCCGATACCGCCATCGCGTTCAAGAACGTCGCCTGTTCGGGGGCGCAGGTCGCCGAGGGGCTGCTGCTGTCGCAACCCAAGGCGAGCTGGATCTGGGAAGAGGTGCAGCCCGAACTGAAGACGCCGGTCCGGCCGCAACTGGCGGCGGTGCGCGACTGGCTGGCCGACCGCGGCTATGCCGAACTGAACATCGCCATGGTGTCGGGCGGCGGCAACGATGTCGATTTCGGCGGCTTCGTCCAGAATTACCTTGTCCTGCCCGGCGTCATGCGGCCCGGCGACGAAGCCGGCACCCATCTGCGCCAACGCATCGCGCAGGACGTGCCGCAGCTTTATGCCAGCCTGCGCCAGGCGTTCGACGCGAACTTCACCTATGACCGGGTGCTGGTGTCCGAATATGCCGATCCGATGCGCGGGGCGGACGGCGCCTATTGCGACCTGCCCCCCTTCAGCCCGCGATCGGAGTTTTCGGCGCTCGACGCGGCGTTCCTGCAACCGCTCAACGCCGCGATCCGCAGCGCGGTCGGCGACGGGGCAAAATGGTCGGTGGTGGCGACCGCCAGCCGCGCGCGCGGCCATGGGCTGTGTAACGAGCGGCAACCCTATTTCAACAACAACCTGGCCGCCTCCTTCCTGATGCAGGGCGACGCCTTTGGCATCGTCCACCCGACCCGCACCGGCCATGCGAACACCTATCAGCCGGCCTATGAAATCGCCCTGCGCGACGCGGTGCGCGACATCCGCCGCAAATGGGCGCTGATCGCCGCCAGGCGCAGCGCGACCGAAAAGGCGCAGGCCGCCGCCATGGCCCGCGCGATTGCGGCCCGCACCGCGATCCGCCCCGGTGCCGCGGGCGGCGTGCTGCGCGTGACGGTCCCCTCGGAGCTAGTCGGCCGTCCGCCGCTGATCCCGCCAGCCGGCGACCGGGCGGCGGTCGCCGACCTGCTGGCCGGCGCCCGCGCCGAGGCGACGGGCAAGTCGGTGCCGGGCGACTCCCTCCCCGACAACCGCATCGCCGACGAACGCGACTGATCCGCCCCCATCCTGTCCCACGCACGGAGTATCGCTGATGACCACCACTGCCCTGTCCCGCCGCCACCTGCTGGCCGGCACCACCGCCGTCACCGGCCTGTTCGGCATCGGCGCGCCGATCGTCGCACAGCCACGTTTCGCAAAGGCACCGGCCAAGCTGCCCCCGCTGTTCACCGCCATCCCCGATGGGATCAAAGGCCCCTGGGGGCTGGTGCGCGCCATGGTGATCGACGGCGAACTCTGCCCGTTCCTGATCCGCTCTGCCGATGGCAACGGCGTGTTCGATTTCGGCGGGCGGATGGCCACGATCCGGCTCGGCGACGAAGTCACCGGCCTGACGCTGACCGCCGAAGGGTTCGCCGTCGGCAAGGAAAAGCCGCGTCCGCTGAAAGGAAATGTCGCCGCGCTGGTAAAGCTGATCCGCGCGAACAAGGGCTGGACGCGCAGCGCGATGCAGCTCCGCTCGGCCTATGCCACCGCCTTCCCGGTACTGGCCGCGCAGAAGAAGCAGCCGGTCGGCAAACAACAGATGGCGACGCTCGAACAGGTCTGGGACGATCTGGGCAGCGCGGCCAACTGCACGACCACGACGATCACCGAATCGGTCGAACGCCGGGTGCGCGAAACGGTCGACGTGTGGATGTCGGCGCAGGAACGCTATGCGCAATGTTTCGACGAAACGGTCCGCGACAAGGACGGGGCCTGTGGATGGTTCGGCGCCGGCGATCCCGCGTTCCAGCCCGCGCGCGTCTGTGCCGCGACCTATTGCGTGGGCAAGGGCTTCGTCGACATCGTCGTGAAGACGATCGAGGTCTGGGTGACGATCGTCGAGGACATACCGCGCGAGGTGAACGAATGCGCGGCACCGCTGCGCGGCTATCTGCCCAACCGGTTCGACCTGCCGACCCTGCCGATCCCGGAGATCAAGGAACCGGATTTCATCCGCCAGATCCGCGAAGGCGTCATGCAGTCGCAGGACGTGTTGCGCGCGGTGCAGTTGCTGCGGCGGCACCTCGACAATTTGCTGTCGGGGCTGGGGCCGTTCCGCTGCTTCATCGAAGGCGAATGGACCATCGCCGCACTGCCGCTGGTTGCGGGCATCGGCATTCCGTTCGGCGTCAACATCTGCATCGATGCCGCCTGCGCCCGGTCGCTGACGCTCGACCGGGTCGCGGCGAACACCGCCGACGCGCTCGGCACCGCGCTGTCGCTTCTGGCGACCTTCCATTCGGGCGTCGCCACCGCGCTCAACATCGCGCCGATCGCCGAACTGGCGACGGCGGTGTCGGGCCTCGGGCCGATGGCGGTCGCGGCGGGGGCGGCGATCGCCTCGCTGCTGATCGCGGCCATCTATCACGCCGTGGTGATCTCGGCACAACTGACGCTCGCGCTGCGCTTCAGCAACGTCGCCGCCGATGGCAAGGTGTGCTTCCACCATCCGACGCTGGCCGCCGCGCTGCTGGCGGCGGTGACGGTCGGGTCGCTGTCACCGGTGCTGCTCACCCCGCCGCTGATCGTCAACTGACCGGGGCATGGTTCCGGCCGAACGACACAGCGGGGCGGATCGACATGCCATGCGGGGTTCGGCCGGGGTACGACGGGGCGGCGTTGGCTGAGGATTGCCGGTCAGCCAGTGAAACGATGTCGCCGAATGCAGGCAATCGGAGAGTGATCGCCGAGCGACATATGATCCCTTCGTCACCCCGGACTTGTTCCGGGGTCCACTTCACCGCTCGCGCTGTCCCAAGAAGCGCTGGCTGCGCCGATCGCCGCACCGTGGACCCCGGAAGAAGTCCGGGGTGACGACAGGCCGGTGAAGGTCGATCCGTCTCAGGACGAACGGGTTCGCCTCATTTCGTCAGGCTCTAGGCGCAACATGACACGTACGGCTATCATCGACGGACATAGGGGGGCCAATGCGGATCGAGGACATCTACGCGGCGGCGTTCGGGCGCGAACACCTCGCCACCCTTCTCGAACAACTGGTGCGATCCTTCGACGCCCGGTCGGGTTTCCTCGCCTTCGCCGTGCCGGGCGCCGCCGCGTTCCAGGCGCAGTTCGGCAACGACCCCGCCTGGCTCGACCTCTATGCCACCCGCTATCGGCAGCATGACATCCTGTTCCCCCGGCTGATGCAGGCGGCGGAGGGACAGTGCGTCACCGCGCACGCCATGCTTGCCGAACCGGCGGTGCGGGCCAGCATCTTCTATCGCGAATATCTGGCGCCGACGGGGGTGGTCGACAATCTGGCGGTCAACCTGTTCAAGCAGCCGGGGCTGAGCGCGCACCTTGCGCTCATCCGGCGCGCACCCGCCCCGCCCTTCGCCGACGCCGATCGCGACCGGATGCAAACGCTGGTCCCGCATCTGCGCCGTGCGATCTATGTCGGATCGCATCTGTCGCGCGCGCTGGACCAGATGGCGGCGCTGCGCGCGCTGGTCGCGGCACGCGGCAATGCCGTACTGATGCTCGATGCGCAGCGCCGCGTGGTCCACCGCGATCCCGCGCTTGCCGACCTGCTGGCCCTGCGGGACGGCGAACCGGTGCGCCTGCCCGCGCTTGCCCAGGCGATCGACGCCGCGCTGGTGGACGGACGGCCCGTCGCGATCGAACTGGCGGACGGCGCCGATGGCCCGCTGCCCCTGCTGGTGGACGTGCTGCCGGTCAGCCGCGATCGTTTCGCCGACCTGGGCGATACCGGTGCGATCGCCTTTCTCGTCCACCTCACCCGGCTCGACCGTCCCGCGACCGTCGCGATCGACGCGATGGCCGACTTCTACCGCCTGACCCCCACCGAGGCGCGGGTGCTGGCCGATGTGGTCGCCCATGCCGACCTGATCGGCATCGGCGCGCGCATCGGCATGGCGCGGGCGACGGCACGGACCCATCTCCACCGCATCTACGAAAAGACCGCGACCGGCGGACAGGCCGCGCTGA
Organism: Sphingomonas sp. Leaf32; assembly: GCF_001421765.1. Classification (GTDB taxonomy): domain Bacteria; phylum Pseudomonadota; class Alphaproteobacteria; order Sphingomonadales; family Sphingomonadaceae; genus Sphingomonas. The sequence continues at coordinate 156,944 of NZ_LMLA01000001.1, forward strand.
TCGCGCTGGCGCATCGTTTCGTCACCATGTCCGGACCGCACCTAAACAGATGATGGACGCACCGTGCCGCCTGCGGGGGTAAACATCTGCGCAGACCGGCGGGGGTGGGACGATGCAGATCGCATGTGACATGGATTGCGCGACGGTCCCGTCGAACCGGGCCGAACCGTCGCGCTTTGCCGAAGACCGCATCGACGGCTGGAAATCGATCGCCGCCTATTTCGGACGCGACCGGACCACCGTCATCCGCTGGGCACGCGAACGGGCGCTGCCGGTCCACCGGTTGCCCGGCGGTCGGGTGGGGACCGTCTATGCCCTGCGGGGCGAGCTGGATCGCTGGGCCAAACTGCCCGCCGACGGCACCGACGCGATCGAAACCGTCGCGACCGTCGCAACCGTCGCGGATGCAGGTCCGGCGCTCCCGGTCGCGCGCTTTCGTCCCCGACTGCCCGCGATCCTGGCCGCAATGCTCACGCTCGTCGCCGTCCCGCTGGCGACGTTATGGCCTGCCGCGACCGTCAGTTCCGCCATCGTGCTGCCTGCCGACGCGGCGGTGGCGTCGCGCTTCCTGATGGCGCGCGATCTGGTCGCGGCGCGTACCGCCGCCTCGCTCACCCGCGGCATCGCGCTGTTGCAGGATGTGACGGCGGCCGCGCCCGATTTCGCCCCCGGTCATGCCGCCCTTGCCGAAGCCTTGCTGTTGTCGCGCGAATTCGCGCAGCAGGACGATGCCGAAGCGTTCGACCGTGCCCGCGTGGCCGCGCGGCGCTCGCTGCGTCTTGCCCCCGATCTGCCGATGGCGCGGCGCGCGATGGGGTTCATCGCCTATTGGGCCGATCATGACCGGGCCGAATCCGACCTGCACTTTCGCGCGGCGCTGGCCGCCGACCCCGACGATGCACTGACCCGCTTCTGGTACGGCAACATCCTGTCCGACCGTGGCGACCACGCGGCGGCGCTGCGCGAACTGGACCGCGCCCGGCTGGGGATGCCCGGATCGGTTGCCCTGATGACCGACTATGGCTGGGCGCTGTGGGCCGCTGGCCGCGAATCCGAAGGCCGCGCCATCCTCCGCTGGGTTGAACATGCGCATCCCGACTTCGCCACCGCCCACGAATCCCTCTCCATCATCGCACTGGTCGATAGTGATTTCGCCGCCTATGCCCGCCATGTCGCGCGCGTGGCCCGGTTGCGGGGCAGACGGACGCTGCAACTCGATGCCGCTGACCCGATGGCACTTCGTCGCATCGTTACCGATCGCGCAGTGCGACAACTGGAACGCGGGTCGGAGCCTTCGCCTGCCGTCGCGATGCTGATCGCGGCACGAACCAATCGATGGGACTCGATCGCTGCAAGGCTGCGCATCGGTGAAGCGCGGCGCGAGCGTTGGGGAGAAGCCCCGATCCTCGACTGGGTCGTTCGGCTTTCACCCGACGCAAACGCTTGGGGTGCACGCATGGCGCGTCGGAAAATCTAGGATCGATTGAGCTTCACTCCGCCCCTGTCGTCAGCCCGAACCTGTTCCGGGGTCCACATCGGGATAGCTTGGCGCTCTGGCGACACCTTACGCGACACGGTGCCTCCCCGAACAGGTCCGGGTCAGCGTGTGATTGAATGCCGATCGGTCGTAAGCGCGAATGGTCCGATCGGCAGACCTGCCGGAAACGAAGCGCTGGCGGCGTAGCGGGCAGGCATGGTCGCCTCACGCCACGAGAAACGCCTTCGCGGTAGCCAGGAACTGGTCGTGATACTGAAAGATGCCACCATGTCCGGCATCCGGGTAAAGGATTAATCCGGCGCCGGAGATGCGCCGTGCCAGGTCTCGCGAATTCTCGCTCGGCACCATGATGTCGTGGTCGCCGTTCACGACCAGTACCGGTGTACGGACCCCATCCAGCGGCTGTGCCGGTTGCAGTCCCCACGCCTTGATCGCCGCCAACTGGGCGAGGAAGGCGGGCATCCCGACCGCCTTGTCGCGCTGCGCGATGCGCAGCTTCAGGCGGCGGAGAAAGTCTGCCGCCGCGCGCCTGCTTTTCGCGCTGCCGGTGAAGAACAGATAGGTCTTGGGATCGCGGAAGGTCATCAGCCCCTTGAGGATCAGCGGCCACGATACCGCACCGACCCTTGCGATGCCCGCGCCGCCGGCCGGCCCCGTTCCCGCAAGGATGGCACGACGCACGAGGTCGGGCGCGTCGAGCAGGATTTGCTGCGCGACGAAGCCGCCGAACGAGAAGCCGATCACGTCGACCGGTCCCGCCGCCAGCGCGTGGATCGCGGCAATGATGTCGGTCGCGGTGCCGGCGATCGTGCGCGGCGCGGCGCCGCCCGATGCGCCGATGCCGCGATAGTCGAGCGCATAGACCGGACGATCCGCTGCAAGCCCCTCGACGATCGCCGGATCGAAATTGTCGAGATTGGCGCCCCAGTGGTTGAGCAGCATGACCGGCACGCCGCCCGTCGGGCCGAGCCGGCGATAGGCGAGCGAGACGTCGCCGATCGTGACCGATTGCGTCACGACCGACGTCCACCGCTCCGGCGCGGTCATGCCGCGTCGGGCCGGACGGTGACGACGACCTTGCCCTTCGCGCGGCCGCTGTCGACATAGGTGACCGCGTCGTTCAGCGCATCGAAGGCGAAACCGCGATCGAGTACCGGGCGGATCGTGCCGGCATCGATCAGCGCGCCCAGCTGCGCCAACTGGTCGCCATCGGCGCGCATGAACAGGAAGGAGTAATCGACGCCCACTCGCCTGGCCTTGCGGCGGATGCCGGCGCTGAGCAGGCGGAACAGGAAACCCAGGACCGGATTGAGGCCCTGTGCCTTGGCGAAGGCGCGATCGGGCGGGCCAGAGATCGAGATCAGCTTGCCGCCGGGCTTCAACACCTTGAGCGACTTTTCCAGCGTCTTGGCATCGAGGCTGTTGAGCACGACATCGTAGCCCGACAGCAGTTCGGAAAAATCCTGCGTCCGGTAGTCGATGACGACATCCGCGCCCAGGCTGCGGACCAGGTCGGCATTGGCGGCGCTGGCCGTCGTCGCGACGGTCGCGCCCAAATGCTTGGCGAGTTGGATCGCGATCGTGCCGACCCCGCCCGTGCCGGCGTGAATCAGTATCTTCTGGCCGGCCTTCAGTCGTGCGGTTTCGACCAGCACCTGCCATGCGGTCAGCCCGACCAGCGGCACCGACGCCGCCTCCGCCATCGACAGGCTGGCGGGCTTGGCGGCGAGGTCCGCCTCTGCCACCGCGATCTTTTCCGCAAAGGTGCCGATATGGCCGTCGCGCGGCCGGGCATAGACCGCGTCGCCGACCTGGAACCGGTGCGCCCCCGGTCCGGTCGCGACGACGATGCCGGCAAGGTCGTGGCCGAGGATGAACGGCGGCTTGTACGGCAGGATCGGCTTGAACGCGCCGTCGCGAATCTTGCCGTCGAGCTGGTTGACCGCGGTCGCGTGGATCTCGACCAGCACCTCGCCCGCTGCCGGTACGGGATCGGGCAGGTCGGCCAGCGTCAGCCGCTGCCCCTTGCCGTACCGTTCGAGCTGATAGGCTTTCATGCCACCTGCTCCGGTTCGTCCGTCAGTGCCGGATAATCGGTATAGCCCTTCGCGCCGCCGCCATACAGCGTCTGCGGATCGATCTGGGCCAGCGGCGCGCCGGCCTGCATCCGCTCGACCAGATCGGGATTGGCGATGAAGGGGCGACCGAACGCGATCAGGTCGGCCTTGCCCTCCGCCAGATGCGCCTCGGCCAGCGCCCGGTCGAAGCCATTATTGGCGATGTAGGTGCCGCGGAACCGGGTGCGCAGCGCGTCATAGTCGAACGGCGCCGCGTCGCGCGGGCCGCCGGTCGCGCCCTCGACGACATGGATATAGGCGATGCCGAGTGCGTCGAGCTGCTCGACGATATGGTCGAACAGTGGCTGCGGATCGCTGGTGTCGATGCCGTTGGCGGGCGACACGGGCGACAGGCGGATGCCGGTGCGATCGGCGCCGACCTCGGCGGCGACCGCCGCCGTCACCTCGATCATCAGCCGGGCGCGGTTGGCGATGCTGCCGCCATAGGCATCGGTGCGGTGGTTCGCGCCGTCCTTGGCAAACTGGTCGAGCAGATAGCCGTTGGCACCATGCACTTCGACTCCGTCGAAGCCCGCCGTGATCGCATTGGCGGCGGCGCGACGAAAGTCGCCGACGATGCCGGGGATTTCGTCGAGGTCGAGCGCGCGCGGTTCGGAGACGTCGACGAAGCCGCCGCCCACCACCGTCTTGGTTTCGGCGCGGATCGCGGAAGGGGCGACCGGCGCCGCGCCGTCTTCCTGCAGGTCGACATGGCTGACGCGGCCGACATGCCATAGCTGGAGGAAGATATGGCCGCCTTTGGCATGGACCGCATCGGTCACCTTGCGCCATCCCGCGACCTGCGCGTCGGAATAGATGCCGGGCGTGTCCTGATAGCCCTGGCCCTGTCGCGACACCTGCGAAGCCTCGGTGATGATGAGGCCCGCCGACGCGCGCTGGCCGTAATATTCCGCCATCAGGTCGGTCGGCACCATGTCAGGACCGGCGCGGTTGCGGGTCAGCGGGGCCATTACCAGCCGGTTGGCCAGCGTGACGGCACCGAGGGTATAGGACGAGAAGAGATCGGGATCGGACATGACTAGGGTCTTTCGGGGAAGGGGCGCGGGATCAGGCGGTGTAGCGCGGCGCGGGGTCGATCGCACCGAAGCCCGGCAGCATCGCCTGTCGCGCGGTCTGGAAGGCGGTCCACAACTCACCGTCGTGCAGCGGGGGGATCGTCACGTCTTCGCGCGCGTCGAAGCCGACCAGCGCGGCATCGACCAGCGCATTCACGTCCATCATCGGCCCCAGCGATGCCTCGTCGGCACCGGCGCGGCCCCAAATCTCGGTGCGGGTCGCCGCAGGCAGTACGGCCTGGACATAGACGCCCTTCGGTCCCAGCTCGATCGCCAGCCCCTGCGACAGGAACTGCACGAACGCCTTGGTCGCGCCATAGACGGTCATGCCATATTCCGGCGCCAGCCCCACGGCCGAACCGATGTTGATGATCGCGCCTTCGCCGCGTGCCGCGAGCCGGGGCGCCACCGCGCTGGCGAGGCGAGCGACCGAGGTGGTGTTGAGCGCGATCAGGCGATCGACCGCCTCGGTCGGCTGATCGACGAAGCTGCCGCCCAGCGCGGCGCCGGCATTGTTGACGAGGATGCCGATGCGATCATCGTCGCGCAGCCGCGCTTCAACCGCCGCCAGTTGATCGAGGTCGGTCAGGTCGGCCGGCAGCACGTCGATGGCGACGCCGGTTTCAGCGGTCAGCGTCGACGCCAGCGCATCGAGACGGGCCGCATCGCGCGCGACGAGGACGAGATCGTGCCCGCGACGGGCGAACCGATCGGCATAGGTCGCGCCGATGCCGGAGGAAGCACCGGTGATGAGGACGGCAGGCTTGGTCATTGGATTGCCCTTTCGGATCGAGCCACTATATTGATGACAGTCGTCATGAATTGATAAATGTGATAGCCATCATGAAACGTCAACGGGTGAACGGAGATTATTTCGATGAAGGTCAGTCGCGAGCAGATGGTGGAGAACCGTCGCCGCATTTTGCAGGAGGCCGGCCGGCTGTTTCGCGACCGTGGTTTTGCCGCCGTGACCGTGGCCGATGTGATGAAGGCCGCCGGGCAGACGCATGGCGGCTTCTATGGCCACTTCGCCTCCAAGGACGATCTGATCGCCGCGACCGTCGCCGACATGCTGGCGGGTGAGGGATCGGCGATGACCGATGTCGAGGCATGGACCGACGCCTATCTGTCGCCGCTCCATCGCGAGAACCCGGATCAGGGGTGCCCGATGGCCAGCCTCGCCGGATTGATGCGGCATCAGATGCCCGACGCCCGGGCCGCCATGGCCCGCGGACTGGACGCGCATCTCTCTCGCTTCGCGCAGGCATTGCCCGGCGATGATGACGCGGCACGACGCCGGTCCGCGATCGGGCGGTGGGCGGCGATGGTCGGTGCCGTCGTTCTGTCGCGCGCGGTCGATGACGCCGCGCTGTCTGACGAACTGTTGCGCGAGACCCGCGCGTGGATCGCCGCGACGCAGCCCCGTGCGCGCACTCGACAGGATGAGGAGGCCAACGCATGAACGTGCTGATCGACCATGCCGGACTGGACGGGCACGACCAGTTGGCGGCGCTGATGGCGGCCAATCGCCATCCCCCGATCGGCGAGACACTGGAATTCGCGCTGGTCGAACTGGAACGCGGCCGCGTGGTGTTCGAGGGTTCGCCCTCGCGCAAGGTCTTCAACCCGATTGGATCGGTCCATGGCGGCTATGCCGCGACGCTGCTCGACAGCGCCTGTGGCTGCGCGGTGCATTCGAGCCTGCCGGCGGGACAGGGCTACACCACGCTCGAACTCAAGGTATCGTATCACCGGGCGCTGACCGACACGAGCGGACCGGTGCGGGCGGAGGGTAAGATCGTCTCGCTGGGCCGACGTGTCGGCTTTTCCGAAGCGCGGCTGGTCGACGCGCAGGGACGGTTATGTGCGTCGGCGATGTCCACCCTGTTGATCTTTCCCTTGTGAGCCAGCAGGGCCTGACGATGGACGGCCATGCCGGCCCGAACCACGACCGCGCCATCGACAATCGCCACGGAGTCCGTCCATGAAGCCGTTTCCCCTCGCTTTTGCATTGATCCTCGGCCTGTCGGCGGCATCGCTCCCCGCGCAGGAGCCGCGCTGGCCGCTCGGCGAGGGCGTAAAGTCGCCCGACAAGGCGCTGTCCGTGCCGACGAAGCTGGCGCCGGTAGCGCAGTCGCTGACCGCCTTGCTCGATGCCGGCGGAACGATCGTCAGTTCCTATGTCGCGCCGACCGGACCGGTCGTGACCCTGCGCCTGCGCAAGACGTTCATGATCTGCCTGTTGCAAGGGACCAACCCCGCAACCGATCAGAACGTCGCGACATCGGAATGCTACGCGCTCAACTGAGCGCGTAGCGTTTCGGCCGCTAGGACCGATCTACATTCGCCGATTTATCGTCACCCCGGACTTGTTCCGGGGTCCACCGAGCCGCAATTGCGGTCGATAGAGGCTCACGCCGCACCGATTGCCGCGCCGTGGACCCCGGAACAAGTCCGGGGTGACGGAGAGGCTGAAGGCGTCGATCAGGAAAGACACGGGTAGTAGTTTAATGTTGATCGACCTTATTTCGGCGTAGCGCCGATCACGTCGGAAAATGGATGCCGCACAGCTTGTTGCCATCGGGATCGCGAACATAAGCCAGTTCGATCGTGCCCAGCGAAGCCGTTTCGCGAGGACCTGGGGGCGCCTCGATCGACGTACCGCCGCTGGCGACGGCAACGTCATGGAACTGCTTCACCTGCTCGGGCGAGTTGCAATGAAACGCGACGGTGCCGCCGTTCGCCACGGTCGCAGGTTCGTCGTTGATCGGCTGGGTGACGATGAAGGCGGTTCCGTCCTGCCCGCGATAGATGAGGCGGGTATGCCCGCTATCGGCCACGTTGCGCGTTGCCTCGCCCACCCCGAGCGTGCCGAGGACGGTGTCGTAAAAGCGTTTCGACCGGTCGATATCGTTCGACCCGATCATGGTGTGGAACAGCATATGTCTTCTCCTTGGTTGAGCGGCGCCGTAAACAGGGCAGCCGCGTGGCCGATTGCGTTCGCCGTCAGGCGGCCATCTGCTGGATCGCGCGCACGACCTTGCGATGGTTGAGCGGCTTCGGCAGGAACACGGCACGTTCGGGCATGTCGCACTCCAAGGGCGCCTTGCCGGCGGTCGTCAGGATGATTTCGACCGGGGGCCAGCGCCGCCGCACCGCCGCGGCGAGCTTCAGGCCGTCCATGGTGCCGGGCATGTCGATATCGGCCAGCACCACCCGGATATCCGGCCGCAGCTCCAGCAGCGCCATCGCAGCATCGGCGTTATACGCTTCCACCACGTCGAAGCCGGCACTTCTGGCAAGATCGATCATGTCGAGCCGTTGCAGCGGCTCGTCCTCGACGATGAGGACGATCGCCGCGCTGGGTGTGGAAACCGTCACTGTCGTTCCTAAGCCTGCTCGACTTCGATCAGGCGCGCGTCGAACGAGCCGTGGAAGCCTGATCTGTCATAGCGAACGACGGCACCGCCTGTTCCGGCCAGACCGAGCCGGATCAGCTTCGATCCGAAGCCCTTGCGGCTCGGCTCCGTCACGTCGGGGCCATCGCTTTCGCACCAGTCGAGGATCACGCGACGATCGTCGTCACCGGTGATCCGCCAAGCGATCGTCACCTTGCCCGTGGTTTCGGACAGCGCACCATATTTGACCGCGTTCGTCGCCAGTTCATGGATCAGCAGCGACGTCGACAGCGCGGCCCGGGCACCCATCCTCACCACCGGACCGTCTATCGCGCAGCGCCCGAGAATGCCGAGATTGTCGAGCACGCCGCGCACCACCGGCTCCAGCGTCGTCGCCTGCCAGTCCCCGGCGGTCAGCGCGTCGTGCGCGGTGCCCAGCGCCTGCAGGCGGTTCATGAAACCGTCCACTGCATCGTCGTCGCCGACGCGTCGCAGCGTCTGCGATGCGACCGCCTGCACCATCGCCAGCGTGTTCTTCAGGCGGTGGGCGATCTCTCCGTTCAGCACGTCCTGCCGAAGTTCGGCGCGACGCCGCGCGATGGCGATTTCCAGTCGATCGGCGGCGTTGCGCAGAAAGGCGATCTCGTCCGTCGTCCAGTCATGCGGTTCGGCGTAATGGACGATCAGCAGGGCGACGACACGCCCCCGCTCCGCGACAGGCATGTTGACCACGCCGCGCGCGCCGATGGGTCGCCAGTTTTCAAGCTGCCCCATCGTCCGGGGGTCCGCTTCCACATCCGGAATGATGACCGGACGATTCTTCAGCAGGTCGCAGGTGAAGGCACCATAGTCCGCGAACGCGTATCGGCCAGCGATGCTTCGGCAACCGGGTACGGCCCAACCGACATCGATCGTCACCGTTTCGATCGTGTCGTCGACCTCGCCATAGGTCGCCCGGTCCGCGCCCAGGGTCGTTCCGATGATTTCCGCCGCCCTGGCGGTCATCGCGGCGACGTCGGTTTCGTCACGCAGCATGTCGCCCAGCGCCAGCAGCGCATCGCGCCGCCGGGCGCCTTCGATCCGGTCGGTCACTTCGTGGAAGAAGACGGTGAAGTCGTCATCGCCGACCCACTGCGCCGTGCCGTCGTACCAGCGATCCGGCAGGCCGACCTGCCGGGTGAAGCGCACCGTCTCGCGCGTGTCGACCACGCGGGCGAGTTCCATTACCCACGCTTCCTCTATGCCGGGAAATATCTCGCGGATGGTCCGCCCGCGCGCAAACTCCGGATCGATCCCGGTCAGCGCGCCCCATGCCGAATTCACGTCTTCGTACCGCCAGTCGTGGATCGTGCCGGCATCGTCGCGCAGCACCTGCCCGAGGATGAAGCCCTGCTTCATGTCGCGGTAGAGGTTGCGCCAGCGCCGCTCGGACAGCCGTTCGGCGACGGCCGACCGGTCGCGCGCCTCGATCGCGCGTTCCAGTTCCTGGTTGTGCAGCCGGGCTTCGAGCAGTTCGACCACCTGGCTCGCCAGCCGTTCGAGGCCATCCTGCTGCCGGGGCGTCAGCCCTTCCGGGCGGGGGGCCGTGTCGATGACGCACAGCGCGCCGACGATGCCGAAGCGCGTCGCCAGCGGCGCACCGGCATAGAAACGAATATGCGGGTCGCCCGTCACCAACGGATTGTGCGATGTGCGCGGATCAATCGTCAGATCGGGGATCACGACGGTTTCGGCCTGCGCCACGACATGCCGGCAGACCGACCGATCGAGGTCGGTCTGGTCGCAGGGAAAGCCGGTCCGCGCCTTGAACCACTGACGATCCTTATCGAGCAGCGACACGAGCGCGGTCGGCGTCTCGCACAGCATCCCGGCGAGCGCGACGACGTCGTCGAACGATTTCTCCGGTGCGGTATCGAGCACCGCGTAGTTCAGGATCGCGTGCTGCACACCGTTGTATTTCCATGATGCCCGGCCATGATGCAGGGCCGCGACCGTCCTAACCGATCGGGATGGTAGTGACCATAGAGGGGGTGGCGCGCCGCTGCCCGGTGCCCGGTCACATCCGTTCGAGCAGCAGGCCGATCCCCTGCCCCACGCCGATGCACATGAACGCCATCGCATGGCGGCCGCCGGTGCGATGCAGTTCCTCCACCGCGCTCATCGTGATCCGCGCGCCCGACATGCCCAGCGGATGGCCGAGCGCGATCGCCCCGCCGTTACGATTGACGCGCGGGTCGTCGAACGGATCGATGTCGAGGTCGCGCAAGGTTGCGATCGCCTGGCTGGCGAACGCCTCGTTCAGTTCGATGACGTCGAGCTGGTCGATGGTCAGTCCGGCGACGTCCAGCAGGCGGCGGGCGGCGGCGACCGGGCCGATGCCCATGACGCGCGGGGCGACGCCCGCCGCCGCCATCGCCACCACCCGCGCGCGCGGCGTCAGGCCGTTGGCGGCGGCGACCGCTTCGCTGGCGATCAGCATCGCCGCCGCGCCGTCGTTCAGGCCGGATGCGTTGCCCGCCGTCACCGTCCCGTCGGGACGCACCACCGGCTTCAGCTTCGCCAGCGCCGCCATGCTGGTTTCGCGCGGATGTTCGTCGCGGTCGAACACGACCGGATCGCCCTTCCGCTGCGCCACGTGCACCGGCACGATCTCGACGGCCAGGCGGCCATTCGCCTGCGCCGCGGCGGTCTTCTGCTGGCTGGCGAACGCGAAACGGTCCTGCTCCTCGCGCGTCACGCCCCATTCCCGCGCGACATTCTCACCGGTCTGCGGCATCGTGTCGACGCCGTAGCTGGCGCGCATCGCCGGGTTGACGAAGCGCCAGCCGAGCGTCGTGTCCTCGATCTGCTGCGCGCGGTCGAACAGTCCGGATGCCTTGCCCAGCACATAGGGCGCGCGGGTCATGCTCTCCACGCCGCCGGCGATCATCAGCCCGGCATCACCGCTGCGGATCGCACGCGCCGCCGTGCCGATGGCGTCCAGCCCCGATCCGCACAGCCGGTTGACCGTCGATCCCGACACCTGTTCGGGCAGGCCCGCCAGCAGCACTGCCATGCGCGCGACGTTGCGATTGTCCTCGCCCGCCTGATTGGCGCAGCCGAGGATCGTATCGGCGACCTGAAGCCAGTCGACGCGCGGATTGCGTTCGGCCAGCGCCCGGATCGGCAACGCGGCAAGGTCGTCGGCGCGGATCGTCGACAGCGCACCGTTCAGCTTGCCGATCGGCGTGCGCACGGCGTCGCAGATGAAGGCGTCGGGCATCAGGCTTCCTTCTCGATCTCGGCGATGATCTTCGCGGCTTCGGCAAACCCGGTATTGGCGGCGGGAACGCCGGCGTAGATCGCGGTCTGCATCAGCAGTTCCTTCAGCTCGTCGCGGGTAAAGCCGCCCTGCGACAGCCCGGCACGGACATGGAGCGCGAACTCCTCCCAGCGTCCCAGCGCACAGGTGATGGCGAGCACGATCAGCCGCCGGGTGCGATCGTCCAGTCCCGGTCGCCCCCAGATTTCACCCCAGGCGATGCGGGTAATCATCGCCTGGAAATCGGCGTTGAACGACGTGGCGTTGGCAAGGCTGCGGTCGACCCAGGCATCGCCCAGCACGCGGCGACGGTTGGTCAGCCCCGCCTCGAACAGGACATCCGCCGCCTGTTCGGTCGCGCTATCGCCCTGCACGAACCGCCGGATCGCGGCGGCGAGCGGTGCGGGCGCCTCCAGCGGTGCCAGATGCGCGGCGTCGAGATGGACGACCTGTGCGCCGGGAATGGCGTCTACGATCCGATCGCCATGGCCGGCAAAGGGGGTGGAGACGTCGCGATCCCCCACCACGACCAGCGTCGGCACGGCGATCGTCGGCAGCCGGTCGATCAGCGCCATGTCGCGGATCGCTGTCCCCGCCCCGGCATAGCCCTGCGCCGCCATCGCCAGCAGCCCCGTCCGCACGCTATCGGCCTGTTCGGGATGGTCGGCGACGAAGCGCGGCGACAGGAACCGCCCCATCGCCATGTCGACGATCGCGGCGATCCCGTCGCTGCGCACGGTCTCCACCCGCTGCGCCCAGGCCGCCGGGTCCATCGTCGCCGACGTGCAGACGGGAATAAGGTGCGTGACCCGCTCCGGCGCGGCCAGCGCCAGCTCCATCGCGATCATCCCGCCCAGCGACACGCCCGCGACCGCGGCCAGCGCCACCCCCGCCGCATCCATCGCCGCCAGCACGTCGGCGGCCAGCATCGCCATGCCATAGTCGCCGTCCGGCGCATCCGACGCGCCATGCCCGCGCGTATCGATGCGCAGCACGCGGAAGGCGGGGAGCAGGTGCGGCAGGCACATTGCCCACAGCGCCATGTCGGTGCCGATCGAGTTCAGCAGCACCAGCACCGGACGCTCCGCCGCCCCCTCCAGCTTCCAATAGATGCGGACATCGTCCCGCGTCGCAAAGGGCATCACCGTGTCTCCCGTCGCGCGGCGAGCAGTGCGGCGACCAGCGCCGCGCTCTCTCCGCTGTCGTTACCCCGTCCCAGTGTGGCGAGATTGTGCGCCAGCCGGTCGCGATCGACCTCTAGTCCTTCCGCCACGGTCGCCATCGCGGCGGCCGCGCCGGCGGCGAGTGCGAACAGATCGGCCATCACCGGCCCCTCCGCCTGCCACCCGCCCAGTCCGCGTTCCAGTTCCTGCGGCAGCGCCGACAGGATCGTCGCGACCAGCCCCGGCGCACGGATCGCCGCCGACAGTGCGACCTGGCACCCGGTCGGGTTGCGCTTGTGCGCCATCGCCGACGATCCGCCACGCCCGGCGATGGCAGGTTCTCGCGCCTCGCCCACGCCGCCCTGCGCCAGCAGCGCCACGTCGCGCGCCATCTTGCCGAGCGTGCCGATCACGATGCCGAGCGCGGCGGCCAGTCCGGCGACCGCCTCTCGCCGTGCGTGCCATGGCGCGACCGTCGTGCCGAGGCCCAGCGCGGCCGCGAGATGCGCGGCCACGGCCGCGCCCTGTCCGTCCAGTCCCGCGCGCGTTCCCGCCGCACCGCCGAACTGCACGACGCACGCCGCCTGCGCCTCGCGCGCCAGCCGGGCGGTGGCGGCATCGATCCCCGCCATCCACTGCGCCACGCGCAGCCCGAACCCGATCGGCAGCGCATCCTGCAACAACGTCCGCCCGACCGCCGCCACATCGGCATGGCGTGCGGCCAGCACCGCCAGCGCGTCCCCGGTCCGGCGCAACACCGGCAGCAACAGGTCGGTGCCGCCGCGCATCTGCTGCGCCAGCACACTGTCGGCGACATCCTGACTGGTCGCGCCGCGATGCACCGCCGCCGCCGCGTCCGGCATCCCCGCCAGCGCCGCGCGCAGCCGCGCAACCAGCGGGATGGCGAGCGTACCGGCCAGCGCCGCTTCCTCCGCCAGTTCGCCCACCGGGATGGCGATGGTGCGACAGGTTTCGGCGATCCGCGCGGCGACATCGCCGGGGATCAGACCGCACGCCGCCTCGCTCTCCGCCAGCGCTGCCTCGAACGCCAGCGCCGCACGCAGCGTCGCGGCGTCGTCGAATATCGCCAGCATCGCCGCCGTGGCGGCGGGGCGGTCGCGCAACAGGGCGGTGCTCACAGGTCGAAGAACACCGTCTCGCCCGCACCGCCGAGCACGATGTCGAGCCACCAGTCGTCGCCCCGCCGCGTCGCGATCAGCGTTGCACGACGGTCGGGCGGCACCACGGCCAGCACCGGATCGCGATCATTGCCGGCACCATCGGCGAAATACAGCCGCGTCGCCAGTCGCTTCAACAGCCCGCGCCCGAAGATCGCCAGCGCGACATGCGGCGCCTGATCGGCGTCGATCCGGCCCGGCCGCACGGTGCGGAACCGCCACACCCCGTCCTCGTCGGTCGACGACCGCCCGAAGCCGACGAACGCCGGATCGCGGTCGGTGCCATAGCGCCCCTGCGCATCGGCCTGCCACAGTTCGACCATGGCATCGACCACCGGCTGGCCATCGGCATCCAGCACGCGTCCGGCGATCCGGATCGCCTCTCCCTCGGGCGTGGCGCGCGGCGAGGGCAGGTTCAGGACATAATGCGCCGCCGGAAACAGGTCGGGGCGCGCGCCCATGTCCGACTGCCCGACCAGGTCCGCACCGCCCTTCCACGGCAGGCCGTAATGAAAGAAGGGGCCGACCGTCTGGCTGGGCGTCTGGCCGAACAGCGCCGGGTCCTGATTGTCCTGCCGGGGGGCGGGTTCGCGTGCGGCCACGTCAATGGTCATGATCGCCCTCCTCGAACGGGGTCTGCTCGCGCCCCTTCAGCACCACGTCGAAGCGATAGCCGAGCGCGTGGTTAGGTTCGGTCGTCGCCAGATCGAACCGGCTGACCAGCCGCTGACGATAGGGCATCGGCACCGCATTGGCGATCGGATCGATCTCGATCAGCGGATCGTCGGGGAAATAGAGCTGCGTCACCAGCCGCGTCGCAAAGGCTGGGCCGAGCAGCGACAAATGGATATGCGCCGGTCGCCACGCATTATGGTGGTTGCCCCACGGATAGGCGCCGGGCCGGATGGTGACGAAGCGATAGCGGCCCTGCCGGTCGGTCACGACGCGCCCCGCGCCGGTGAAGTTGGGATCGTGCGGCGCGTTCCACTGGTCCTTGCCATGGATGTAGCGGCCGGCGGCATTGGCCTGCCAGATTTCCATCACCGTATCGGGCACCGCACGACCCTGTTCATCAAGGACGCGGCCCGACACGATGATCCGCTGCCCGATCGGTTCGCCGCCATGCTGCGCCGTCAGGTCGGCCAGCGCCGCCCCCATCAGCCGGTCCCAGCAGCCCGCCGGACCGGTCGTCTCGGTCACCATCGGCGGAATGGCGACCGGCGGCTGCGACGGGCTGCGCGCCAGCGTCGAGCGATAGTCGGCGAAGCGCGACGGCGGCTGCCCGGCATCGTCGCGCGCGAACGGGCGGATCGCGGTCATGCGGCGATCGCCACGGTCAGCGGCGCACCGGTCTTCGCCACCACCTCGTCCACCGAAACGCCCGGGGCGCATTCGATCAGCCGCAGGCCCGGCTTGTCGCAGGCGATGACGGCCAGATCGGTGATGATGAGGTCGACGCACGCCTTGCCGGTCAGCGGCAGGGCGCAGTCGGGCAGGATCTTCGGGTCGCCATGCTTCGACACATGATCCATCACCACGACCACACGGCGCACCCCCGCGACCAGGTCCATCGCCCCGCCCATGCCCTTCACCATCTTGCCCGGTATCGTCCAGTTGGCGAGGTCGCCATTGGCCGCGACCTCCATCGCCCCGAGGATAGCCATGTCGATATGGCCGCCCCGGATCATCGCGAAGCTGTCGGCGCTGGAAAAGAAGCTGGAGGTCGGCAACGCGGTGATCGTCTGCTTGCCCGCGTTGATAAGGTCTGGGTCGGCCTCGCCGTCAAAGGGAAACGGGCCGATGCCCAGCATCCCGTTCTCCGACTGCAGCGTCACCTCGATGCCCGGGGGAACATGGTTGGCGACCAGTGTCGGAATGCCGATGCCGAGATTGACGTAGAATCCGTCCTGCAATTCGCGCGCCGCGCGCGCCGCCATGTCGTCGCGGGTCCAGCTCATGCCACCTGCTCCCGTGCGCGGGTCGTCAGTTTCTCGATCCGCTTTTCGTTGATCGTGCTTTTGACGATGCGGTCGACATAGATGCCGGGTGTGTGAATGCAGTCGGGATCGAGGCTGCCTTCGGGCACGATCTCCTCGACCTCGGCCACCGTCACCTTGCCCGCCGTCGCCATGTTCGGGTTGAAGTTGCGCGCGGTCTTGCGGAACATCAGATTGCCCGCCGGATCCGCCTTCCACGCCTTCACGATCGACAGGTCGGCGCGCAGCCACGTCTCGCGGACATACTCTTCGCCCTCGAACGTCTCGACCGGCTTGCCTTTGGCCACCACCGTGCCGACGCCGGTCCTGGTATAGAATGCCGGGATGCCCGCTCCCCCCGCCCGGATACGCTCGGCCAGCGTCCCTTGCGGGTTCAGCTCCAGTTCGAGTTCGCCGGACAGATATTGTTCCTCGAACAGCTTGTTCTCGCCGACATAGCTGGAGATCATCTTGGCGACCTGCCGGCTTTGCAGCAGCATCCACAAGCCGAAGCCGTCGGCCCCGGCATTGTTCGAAATGACCGTCAGTCGCCCGACGCCGCTGCTGCGGATTTCGGGGATCAGGCTTTCGGGATTGCCCGACAGGCCGAACCCGCCCGACATGATCGTCATGCCGTCGAACAACAGCCCGTCAAGGGCCCCGGCCGGCGTGTCGTACAGCTTGCTGCGCATCCGCTTCTCCACAAGGTCCGGCTTTCGGCACTGGCCCGCGCGAACCGGATTTCCGAGACGAAGGATAACGACGGCCGGTGCGCGCCGGCCATGATCGATCCAACGATAGACTTGGACTATCCAACGGACAGTCGCCATGATGGGTTCGATGGCGAACGGCCCGATCCCGACCTTCTATCTCTATGGCGAACCGCGACGCGCGGTCGATCACGGCTTCGTCCATGCCGAGACGCTCGATCACCGCAACCGCCCGAACGCATGGCTGATCCATCCTCATGCCCATGCCGATCTGTCGCAGATTTTCGTGATCGAACGGGGCGGCGGACGGATGGTGGCGGAGGATCGCAGCATTGCGTGCGCGGCCCCGTCGCTTGTGCTGGTCCCGGCCACGGCCGTGCACGGCTTTGCGTGGAATCCGGACGTCGCCGGATCGGTCCTGACCCTCTCGATCCACTTCCTCGCCGACCTGTACCGCGCCGACCCCGTATTGCAGCAGATATTCCGCGCACCCTGCACGGTCGCCCTGACGGCGGCGGACATGGCGCTGGTGACGGGCGCGACCGAAACGCTGATGCGCGAATTGTCGTGGACCGCGCCCGGACACCGCGCCGCGATCCAGGCGCAATTGCTCTCGATCCTCGTCGTCGCGCTGCGGCAGGTGCAGCAACGCGACCAGGCCGCCGGCTCGCCCACCGCCGCCGACCGACTGGTGGCACGGCTGCGCGAGCGGATCGAGACGCGCTTTCGCCTGCGCGAATCCGCCGCCGACTATGCCGCCGCGCTGGGCGTCAGCCTGACCTCGCTGCGCAGCGCCACCGCGCGCGCGGCGGGCAGGTCGCCGATGGCGCTGCTCGACGAACGTACCGTGCTGGAGGCCAAGCGCGCGCTGCTCTATTCGTCGCAGGGCGTGGCCGAGATCGCCTATGCGCTGGGCTTTGCCGATCCGGCCTATTTCTCGCGCTTCTTCTCGCGCCTGAGCGGTATGAGCCCGCGCGCCTTTCGCGAACGACGCGGCATCGCATTGCGGGTTCGGCCCCCTGACGAAGCGGCATAGGCGGTGCAGTCAACGGCGGTCATTTCTGAAGAGGGACGACGGGATCGACCGCCTCTGCCCGCTGGCCGTACCGGCGGGCAAGCGCGGCGCAAACCATCAACTGCATCTGGTGAAACAGCATCAACGGCAGGACGATCAGGCCGACCGCACTCGCGGGAAAGAGGATGTTGGCCATCGGCAACCCACTCGCCATGCTCTTCTTCGACCCGCAGAACACGATGGCGATCTCGTCCTCGGTGGAAAAGCGCAGGAGCCGGCTTGCCGCCGTGGTGACGATCAGCACGACCGCGAGCATCACCAGATCGAGGAGGATGACCAGCCCGAGGCTTTGCGGCGTTACCTTGCTCCAGATGCCGGAGACGACGCCCGCGCTGAACGCCGAATAGACGACGAGCAGGATCGACCCACGGTCGACCAGCGTCGTCAGCGTCTTCTGGCGCTTCAGCCAGTCGCCGATATACGGCCGTGCGACCTGCCCGACGATGAACGGCAACAGGATCTGGAGCGCGATGTCCCCGATCGAATCGAAGGACATGCCGCCCGTCCCCGCGCTCAGGAACATCGTCGCGAGCAGCGGCGTGATGACCACGCCGGCCAGGTTCGACAGCGACGCGCAGCACAGCGCGGCGGGAACATTGCCCCGCGCGATCGAGGTGAAGGCGATCGACGACTGCACCGTCGAGGGTAGCAGCGAAACGAACATCAGCCCGGTGACAAGGCCACCGTCCAGATGCCCTCCGACCAGCTTCGTCATTCCCAGCCCGAGCAGCGGAAACACGACGAACGTCGTGGCGAACACCAGCGATTGCAGCCGCCAGTGCAGGATTCCCGTCCAGATCGCCTGCCGGGAAATCCGCGCGCCGTAGATAAAGAAGAGAAGCGCGATGGCGGCGTGCACCACGATGTCGAGCACGTCCTTGGCCGCGCCCCGCGCCGGAAGGATCGCGGCGATCGCCACCATTCCCATGATCGCGAGGATGTAGCTGTCGACGCGCAGTCGACGAAGGATGGCATTCATGGTGGATACCTTGATCTTGCGGTTCGCAGGCTGGGACCGAGCGACATTCACATTTTATTTCGTCACCTCGACTTGTTCCGGGGTGACGAAAGGATTGTACGCCGCTCAACGATCCTGAATGCCGATCGGCCCTAGACCGACCCGCAGTGCGTCCGCCACCTCCAAGGCCGCGCCCGCCCGTTCGTCGAGGGCGGGACCACCGGCACGGGAACGACGATCAGACGCCGCACGGCGGATGGGTCAGGCCGTCAGCTCCCGGCGGACGATCGCCGCCCCGGCACCCAGCGCCTGCAGCTTGCCGCGTGCGACGTCACGCGCCAACGGCGCCATGCCGCAGTTGGTGGCGGGGTAGAGCTTGTCCGCATCGACGAAGCGGAGGGCGTTGCGCAGCGTGTCGGCGACCTGTTCCGGCGTCTCGATCGTGTCGGTCGCGACATCGATCGCGCCGACCATCACCTTCTTGCCCCGGATCAGTTCGATCAGGTCCATCGGCACCCGCGAATTCTGGCATTCGAGCGAGATGATATCGATCTTCGACTTCTGGAGGTTGGGGAAGGTTTGCTCATATTGGCGCCATTCGGAACCCAGCGTCTTCTTCCAGTCGGTATTGGCCTTGATGCCATAGCCGTAGCAGATGTGGACGGCGGTCTCGGCCTTCAGCCCTTCGGCCGCGCGTTCCAGCGTGGCGATGCCCCAGTCGTTGGCCTCCTCGAAGAATACGTTGAACGCGGGTTCGTCAAACTGGATGATGTCGACGCCGACCGCTTCCAGCGCGCGGGCTTCTTCGTTGAGGATGCACGCGAACTCCCACGCCAGCTTCGCGCGGCTGCGGTAATGCGCGTCGTACAGGGTATCGATCATCGTCATCGGTCCCGGCAGCGTCCACTTGATCGGCCGGTCGGTCTGCGAACGGAGAAACCGCGCATCGTCGACGAAGACCGGCCGGGGCCGCGAAACGGACCCGACGACGGTCGGCACGCTGGCGTCATAGCGGTTGCGGATGCGCACCGTCTCCCGCTTCTCGAAATCGACGCCGTCCAGATGCTCGATGAACGTCGTGACGAAATGCTGGCGGGTCTGTTCGCCGTCGCCGAGGATGTCGATCCCGGCCTGCCGCTGGTCGTCGACCGCCAGGCGAAGCGCGTCCTGCTTGCCCGCGATCAGTTCCTTGCCCTCCAGCTTCCATGGCGACCACAGGGTTTCGGGCTGGGCGAGCCAAGCAGGCTTGGGCAGGCTGCCCGCAGTCGTCGTCGGCAACAATATCATGCTGGAATACCTGTCGTTCTGGGGGAGGATCAAAGGCCGTGGGTCGCGCACCAGCGCGCGAGCGCGGCGCCATGCGGCTTGATGAAATGCTCTTCGGCGAATTTGCCCTGCCGGGCGGCGAGCCGGCTGCGCTCCTCGCGATCATAGACGATGCGGGTCAGCGAATAGTCCTGATAGGTCAGGCTCGGCTGATACTGTTCCGCCGCCACCGAATTGGCGTTGTAGATTTCGGGACGGTAGATCTTCTGGAACGTCTCCATCGTGCTGATCGTACTGGCGAGTTCGAGGTTGGTATAGTCGCTGACCAGATCGCCGATATGATAGAAGGCCAGCGGCGCGACGCTGTGCGGCGGCATGAAGTACCGCACCTTCATCCCCATCTTCGCGAAATACCGGTCGGTCGGGGAATATCGGTCGTTGCGATACTCGACCCCCAATATGGGGTGCATGTTCGCGGTCCGGTGATAGACTTCCCGGCTCGACACGCTCAGGCAGATGACCGGTGCCTTGCGGAAGTTGTCGCGATAGGCGGCGGAGTCGAGGAACCGCTTGAACAGATTGCCGTGCAGGTCGCCGAACCCGTCCGGTGCCCCGTCCCTCCCCGCCTTGAGATGGTCGGGCAGGACGACGCTGAAATCGTAATCGCGCACGTAGGACGAGAAATTGTTGCCGACCATCCCGTCGGTACGCTCACCGCTGGCCTTGTCGGTGACGATGGTGTGCAGGATTTCAATCAGCGGGAACGCTTCGTCGCGCGCGCCGCCCTCGATCCGCAACCCGGCCGAGACGATGTTCAGCGCCACTGCATAGCGATCGCCGGCGGGATTGTCCCAATGCATCAGCGAATTGAAGCGATGCCCGATCATCACCAGTGTGTTGCGCAGATTCGCCTCGCGGCTTTCCCCGCGGGCAAGATTCGCGAAGTTGGTGGTGATGCGCGTGTTGTCGGCGGGACGATATTCCTCGTCGAACGGAATGCTGCTGAGCGTGAACGTGAACCCGCTATTCGTCATGACTCACCTGGCTTTGCGGGCAGAGGTCAGGCGAGAGCGCGCAGGGCACGGACGGGCCGGGATGGCGTCACGCCACAGGACCCACGCGTCGAGCGCGATCCACCGGAGGAACCCCCGTCCGAGGAACGTTATGGCGTCGAAAGGCAGGTCTCCTGGCTCACGGGTCAACGCGGTGGCTCCGGCCTTCCCGGGCTTGTTGCAAAGCCCAGTGACACGAAATGGAGCCGCCGCTCGCCGCTTACAGTTGCGGGGGCAGCGCCGGATTCCGCCCCGAAGGGCGCCACCGGCTTCCCGTCTTAGCCCCATCGCCATGCCTGGGATGGGGAACCTCGACAGGCTGGTTCAACACCATCGCACGGCGTGTGTCAATCGACATATAAGGATATCTTTATATCCTTGCGCGTGACGATTCGATGGTGATGGGCAAGGCCGCTTTCTTCGCGCCCTGATGCCGATCGACATTCAACTACGCCTGATGTCGTTCGTGATCGACGCCCCCAGCCTCTTCGTCACCCCGGACTTGTTCCGGGGTCCACTTCGCCGCTCACCTTGTCCCAGGAAGCGCTGGCTGCACCGATCGCCGCACCGTGGCCCCCGGAACAAGTCCGGGGTGACGATAGGCCGGTAAATATCGATCCGTTCCGGGCGACATTGAGTAGCGCCGGGGGCACGCGGGAAGCATTCGCCGTTCCGCCCCGAACGCGCTTTCTCAAAACCATCTACCCGCGACAGCTTTTCGGAAAAGCAGGACGGTTCTCCTGCGGGAAGAGAGTGAGCAGGTGGTCGTGATGCTAGCCGACCTGCTCACCCCCATCACCATCAAACGTCCAGATTCGCCACGTTCAGCGCGTTTTCCTGAATGAAGTCGCGGCGCGGCTCCACGACGTCGCCCATCAGGCGCGTGAAGATTTCGTCCGCCACGTCCGCCTGTTCGATGGCGACGCGCAGCATCGACCGGTTCGACGGGTCAAGCGTGGTTTCCCACAGCTGTTCGGCATTCATCTCGCCCAGCCCCTTGTAGCGCTGGATCGAGAGGCCCTTGCGCCCGGCGGCAAGGATCGCGTCGAGCAACTGGCTCGGCCGCGCGACCAGCGTCTCGCCCTTGGCGGCGATAGCGGGGATCTCGCCCTCCTCGACCTCGGGTTCAGCGATCGGATCGGCCGATACACTACGCGCGCTGACCAGCTTCGACACGCCGGCATAGCTTGCCGCCTCTTCCGCCGCGAGGCCGTGGAGCTTGCGCCCCTCGGCCGACAACAGGAACGCCGGTTCGATATTGTGCGTGTCGGTCACCCCGCGCCAGCGCCGCTGGAACTGCAGGCCGCCATCCTCGGTCACCCGCGCGGTCCACTGCGCCTCGACATCGGTCCGCCCGATGCGCGACACCGCATCGTCCAGCCGTGTCTGGCGATCGGCATCGTTGATCTGCGGGTCGAGCACCCCGGCCAGCGCCAGCACCTCGACGATGCCCATGTCGTAGCGGCGCGGGACATAGCGCATCAGCGTCCGCATCCGCCGCGCATGGCTAAGCAGCGCCTTAAGATCGTCGCCGCTGCGCGCCCCCGCCGGGCTTTCCAGCACATGCGCGTTGACGCCGGCCTCGACCAGATATTCGTCGAGCGCGTTGTCGTCCTTGAGGTAGACCTCGGACCGGCCCTTCGTCGCCTTATACAGCGGCGGCTGGGCGATATAGAGGTGCCCCGCCTCGATGATCTCGGGCATCTGGCGATAGAAGAACGTCAGCAGCAGCGTGCGGATATGCGCGCCGTCGACGTCGGCGTCGGTCATGATGACGATCTTGTGGTAGCGCAGCTTCGCGAGATTGAAATCGTCGCGGATGCCGGTGCCGAGCGCGGTGATGATCGTCCCGATCTCCCGGCTGGCGAGCATCCGGTCGAAGCGCGCACGCTCGACGTTCAGGATCTTGCCACGCAGGGGCAGAATCGCCTGAAAATGGCGGTCGCGGCCCTGCTTGGCCGATCCGCCAGCCGAGTCACCCTCGACGAAGAACAGTTCGGACTTGGCCGGATCGCGCTCCTGACAATCGGCCAGCTTGCCGGGCAAGCTGGCGATGTCCATCGCGCCCTTGCGCCGGGTCAGCTCGCGCGCCTTCTTCGCCGCCTCGCGCGCGGCGGCCGCATCGATCACCTTCTGGATGATCGACTTCGCGTTCGCCGGATTTTCCTGAAGATATTCGGCCAGCTTGTCGGCCATCAGCGCTTCCAGCGGCTGGCGGACTTCGGACGACACGAGCTTGTCCTTGGTCTGGCTGCTGAACTTCGGATCGGGCAGCTTGACCGATACGATCGCCGTCAGCCCCTCGCGCATGTCGTCGCCCGTCAGCGACACCTTCTCCTTCTTCAACATGCCCGACTTGTCGGCATAGTTGTTGAGCGTTCGCGTCAGCGCGGCGCGGAACGCCGCCATGTGCGTGCCGCCGTCGCGCTGGGGGATGTTGTTGGTGAAGGCGAGGACGTTCTCGTAATAGCTGTCGTTCCATTCCAGCGCGACGTCAATGCCGACATCGTCGCGAAAGCCATGGATCGCGATCGGATCGGGCATCAGCGGCGTCTTGGTCCGGTCGAGATATTTCACGAACGCGGCGATCCCGCCCTCGTAGAACAGTTCGACCTCGCGCGGTTCCTCGTGCCGGGCATCGACCAGCACCAGCCGCACGCCCGAATTGAGGAACGCCAGTTCACGGAAGCGGTGTTCCAGCTTGTCGAAATCGAACTCGACGATCTTGAACGTGTCGGGCGACGGCAGGAAGGTGACCCGCGTCCCGCGCTTGTCCGATGGCCCCACCACCTTCAGCGGCGCTTCGGCATCGCCGCGACGGAAGCGCATGTAATGCTCCTGCCCGTCGCGCCAGATGGTCAGGTCGAGGAAGTCGGACAGCGCGTTCACCACCGACACGCCCACGCCGTGCAGGCCGCCCGATACCTTATAGGCATTGTCGTCGTTGGTGTTCTCGAACTTCCCGCCCGCGTGCAGCTGGGTCATGATGACCTCGGCCGCCGACACACCCTCTTCGCTGTGGATGCCGGTCGGAATCCCGCGACCATTGTCCTCGACCGAGACGGAGCCATCGGCGTTCAGCGTGATGAGGATGCGGTCACAATGGCCCGCCAGCGCCTCGTCGATCGCATTGTCGCTCACCTCGAACACCATGTGGTGCAGGCCGGAGCCATCGTCGGTATCGCCGATATACATGCCGGGGCGCTTGCGGACCGCATCCAGTCCCTTGAGCACCTTGATCGAATCTGCGCCGTAGTCGTTCTGATTGGGGTTCGTTGCCATAGCGAGTATATAGGGTTTTGCGGGCAGGAACTAAAGCAAAACCCGCATTGGGCGCGGGGCGCTTTGCGGTGGCGTTGCAGTCCTTGCTCCCCGTCATTCCGGCGCAGGCCGGAATCCATGGATGGGGGGACGGCAGCGACAGGGTCGCGAACACCCGACACAATGGATCCCGGCCTGCGCCGGGATGACGGGCGTGGATAAGCGGGCGTGCCGCCACGCAACGCCAACCGTTCCGCCCGAATAATGAACGGCAGCTAACAGGCGCATTCAGTATCCGCTCAAGCGAATCGGTGCATACCCCAAATCACAGGCAGACATTCTGCCGCAAAGTTTTGAGGGAGAAGACCCATGTTCAAGAAGCTGACGCTCGCCGCTGCCGCGCTTGCCACGGTCGCTACCGCCGCCGCCCCCACCGCCGCTTCGGCGCAGAGCTGGCGCGGCGACCGCTACGAGCGGGAATATCGCGGCGACCGCTATGATCGCGGCTATCGCGACGACCGGGGCTATCGTTCGTATCGCGGCGACCGCGGCTATTATCGTGATCGCTATGCCAACACCCGTGGCGAGCGCTGCGAGAATGGCGATGGCGGCACCGTGATCGGTGCGATCGCCGGCGGCCTGCTCGGCAACACTGTTGCCGGTCGCGGCGATCGCCTGCTCGGCACCATCCTGGGCGGTGGCGTCGGTGCGGTCGCCGGACGGGCGATCGATAAGGCCGACGCGCCGCGCTACTGCCGCCGCTGACCGGTTTCCGGCGCCCCCGGTGGCGTAACGGGGTGCCGGACATGGGGTCGGTCCTTCCTGTACGGGAAGGGCCGGCCCTTTTTCATGCCCGCCGCGCCGTTGCCGTGTTTCGCCACGTTTCGGTCGAAAACCGACCCTAGCCCTGCCGTCGCAACGATCGTGGAGCGGCGGATGAGGACGGCAGTCGGGCGAACACTGGCCGGGGCCGCCGTCGTGGCGATGCCGCTGCCCGCCGCCGCGCAGGACGATGCAGAACCTCGCGGCGACGACATCATCGTCACCGGCAAGCGCCCGCCCGGCTCCGCCATCGGCGACATCGCGCCGGTCGCGGTCCTCGACGCCGCCGCGCTGCGCGCCCTGGGCGCGACCAGCATGGAACAGCTCGCCAATCTCCTCAAACCGCTGACCACTTCGGCCAGCGGCGGCGATCCGGTGTTCCTGCTGAACGGCCGCCGCATCTCCGGCTATCGCGAAATCTGGACGCTTCCGCCCGAGGCACTGGAGCGGACCGAGGTGCTGTCGGAACAGGATGCCGCCCGCTTCGGCTTTTCGCCCACCGTCCGCGTCGTCAATTTCGTCCTTAAACAGCGCTTCCGCGCGATCGTGGTCGATCAGGGAGCCGGCACCACCACCGATGGCGGCGGCGGCACCGCCCGACTGGAACTGGGGTCGACCCGCATCGCCGGCGACCGGCGCACCGTGCTCACGATCAATTACGACCGGCAGAACCGGCTGCTCGCGTCTGAGCGCCCCTATCTGCTCGACAGCGACAGTCCGTTCGACCGGATCGGCAATGTCCGCGCCATCGGCGGCGGCAGCATCGATCCCGCGCTGGATGCGCTGGCCGGCCGTGCCGTACCGGCCGCCGCAGTGCCGATCGATCCGGCCCGGCGCGGCGGGCTGGCCGACTATACCGCCGGAGCGCGCCCGACCGACCTCTCGCCGTTCCTGTCGCTGCGCAGTCGCGACGCGCTGAAGGTCGATGGCACCCATGCCATGCCGATCGGCAAGACGATGACCGCCTCGATCAACCTGACGATGGAGGCGGATCGCGGCAGCGCGCTCGCCGGGTTGCAGGCGGCGACGCTCACGCTGCCCGCCGGCACCGCCCTGCCCTTTGCCGGTCCGGTGCTGCTCGATCGCTATCTGGGCGAAGGGCCGGTGCTGACCCAGCGCAACGACAATCTGACGCTGCACGCCGCGACGACCGTGCAGGGCGGCGTCGGCCGGTGGCTGTGGAATGTCACCGGCGGATACGACCGGGTACGCGCACGGGCCGCGGTCGATCGCGGCGTCGCGCCGGATGCGTTGCAGGCGGCGGTCGATGCCGGCGCCGATCCGTTCGACCTGTCCCCCACCATCGCCGCCCGGCCGATGATCGTGACGCGCAGCCGCACCGTCACCGGTACGCTGACCGCGAAGGCGACCGCCAACGGCCCGGTCCTGCAACTGCCCGCCGGCCCGGCGCAACTGACGCTGAATGCGGACTATGCCCGGTCGGACAGCAGCGGGCGGCTGGCCGACGACGCAGGTGCCGCCAGTGACCTGACCCGAACCGTCCGGGGCGGCAGCGCCAGCCTCGACCTGCCGATCGCCTCGGCCGATCGCGCGGTGCTGTCGGCGATCGGATCGCTGTCGGCCAATGTCATGCTCGGCCTGACCGGCGTGTCGGACTATGGCACCCTCGCCAGCAGCAATGTCGCGCTCAACTGGACGCCGTGGCGGCCGGTCCAGATCACCGCGTCGATCAACACAGCGCGCACCCCGCCTGCCATCGCGACGCTGACCGCGCCGGTCGTCACCGTTCCCAACTCGCCATTTTTCGACTTCGTGACCGGGGCCAGCGCGCCGATCACGGTCACCGGCGGCGGCAATACCGACCTGCGGCCCGAGGAACGCCAGATCCGCACCCTCGGCATCGGCTGGCACCCGATCAAGGACAAGCAGCTGAACCTCAATCTCAGCTATGTCGACACGCGCATCACCGATCAGGTCGCCAATCTCGGCAGCGCGACGGCGGCGTTGCAGGCCGCCTTTCCCGAACGCTTCCTCCGCGACGATGCCGGCCGCCTGCTGCGCGCCGACATCCGCCCGGTAAACCTGTTCCGCGAGGTCGAACGCAAGCTGAAGGCCGAAGTCTCGCTGTTCACGCCGGTCGGCCCGACCCCGCCGCCGCCGGCCAAGGACGCACCCCCGCCACCCGACCGGCCGCAAATCTGGACGTTCGTCACCATGATCGCGCGACTCGACGACCGGTTGACGCTGCGACAGGGGCAGGACGAACTCGACCTGCTCGATGGCGAGACGCTCGACGGGACCGGCGGTCGCCCCCGCTATGAGCTAATGGGCAATGTCGGCGGGTCGATCGGCGCCTATCGGCTGGGCACCTATGCCAATTGGCGTCCCGCGACCCGCATCCGCAGTTCCCTTCCGACGTCCGACCTGCGCTTTTCCGGACTGGCCTTCATCGGCCTCTACGCACAGATCGAGGCGGAGAAGCTGGTGCCCCGGACGCCATGGGCAAAGCGCATGACGTTCCAGTTCGACGTCCAGAACCTGCTGAACGACCGGATCGACGTCCGCGACCGCACCGGCGCGGTGCCCTATCGCTTCCAGCCGTCGTTCCTCGATCCGTACGGTCGGATCGTGCGGCTGTCGGTGCGGAAATTGTTTTGAGTTCGCACACCATCGAACTGGACGTCACCCCAGCGAAGGCTGGGGTCTCCCGGTTGTAGCGCGTCGGCAGGAACCGCTGGAGGCCCCAGCCTTCGCTGGGGCGACGTTCCGTGGCGATGGATCAAGTCCGGGGGACGTGGCGGCTGGCGTTACTCCACCCAGTCCAGCCCGATGTCCCGGTACAGCATCCGGTCCTCTTCCCAGTTCGGCTTGACCTTCACGTGCAGGTACAGGTGCACCCGCACCCCCAGCAATTCCTGCAATTCCAGCCGCGCGGTCGCGCCGATCTCCTTGATCCGCTGTCCGCCCTTGCCCAGCACGATCGCGCGCTGCGTGTCGCGCGCGACATAGATCTGCTGATGGATCTCGACCGATCCGTCCTCGCGCTCCAGATAGCGTTCGGTGTCGACCGCGCTGGCATAGGGCAGTTCCTCGTGCAGCTGGTGGTACAGCTGCTCGCGCGTGACCTCGGCCGCCAGCATCCGGTCGGTGGCGTCGCTCACCTGGTCCTCGGGGAAATGCCACGGCCCCTCGGGCATCCGCTTCGCCAGCGCCGCCTTCATCTCCGCCAGCCCGTCGCCGGTCGTCGCGCTGACGAAGAACGTCTCCTCGAACGCCGCCATCTCGTGCAGCCGCGCGGCATGGTCCAGCAGGCGCGGCTTGTCGGCGATGTCGACCTTATTGAGAATCAGCAGCTTCGGCTCTTTCCGCTGGCTAAGCGGCTCGACGATCGCGCGGACCTTCGGCCCGATGCCGCCCTTGCCGTCGACCACCACCGCGACCGCATCCGCACCCGCCGTGCCTTCCCATGCCGCCGACACCATGGCCCGGTCCAGCCGGCGCTTCGGCTCGAAGATACCCGGCGTATCGACCAGCAGCAGCTGCGTGGTTCCCTCGATCGCGATGCCCATCAATCGGGTGCGCGTCGTCTGCGCCTTGGGACTGGTGATCGCGACCTTCTGTCCGACCAGCGCATTGACCAGCGTCGACTTGCCCGCATTCGGAGCACCAAGGACCGCGACAAGGCCGCACGACTGGGGGGAGGACGTCAAAAGATACAGACCTGTCGATGAAAAGGGACGATGCCGCCCTCTTACCCGCCCTGCCGCCCGCTGCAAAGCGTCCCGATCCGCGCTTGATCGCCGGCGATCGGATCGCTACGCATTAGTCCGACAATAATGACAGAGGGGAGCTTGTCCCATGACCGGCCAGACGACCATGCGCCATACGCTGCGCCACCGCGCCCGCGCTTTCGTGCTCGGCACCGCATCGCTGCTGATCGCGGCGACCGCGAGCGCGCAGAGCGCACCGACGCCGCAACCGGGCGAACCGGCGAAGATCACGATTCGCGGCGACCAGGCTGGTCCCACCTATGACCGGCGCATCTTCACCCAGTTCGCCGAGCATCTGGGCAACGGCATCTATGGCGGACTTTGGGTCGGCAACGACCGCAGGATTCCCAACACGCGCGGCTTCCGCAACGACGTGGTGGCGGCACTCAAGCGGCTGGGCGTGCCGGTCATCCGCTGGCCCGGCGGCTGCTTCGCCGACGAATATCACTGGCGCGAAGGAATTGGCCCGAAGGCAAAGCGGCCGGTCAAGATCAACACCAATTGGGGCGGCGTGACCGAGGATAACGCGGTCGGCACCCACGAATTCATGGACCTGACCGAACAGGTCGGCGCGGAAGCCTATATCTCGGGCAATGTCGGCAACGGTTCCCCCCGCGAAATGGCCGAGTGGGTCGAATACATGACGCAAGCGGCCGGCACGCTGGCCGACGAACGCGCGAAGAACGGGCGGAAGGCCCCGTGGAAGGTGCCCTATTTCGGCATCGGCAACGAATTGTGGGGCTGCGGCGGCAACATGCGCCCCGAATATGCGGCGGACGAAACGAAGCGCTTCGCGACCTTCATCAAGTCGCCGGAGGGCAGCCGCGTGCTGAAGATCGCGTCGGGCGCCAATTCGGAAGACTATAACTGGACCGACGTGATGATGCGCGAGGCGATCGGCCAGATCGATGCCGTCTCGCTCCATTATTACACGGTGCTCGGCGGCACCTGGCCGCCCAGGGGATCGCCGACCGACTTCGACGAATCCGCCTGGGCCGAAACGCTCGGCCGGACGTGGAAGATGGAGGAACTCATCACCCGCCATTCGGCGATGATGGACAAATACGACCCGCAGAAGCGCGTCTGGCTGGCCGTTGACGAATGGGGCACCTGGTATGCGCAGGACCCGGGCACGCATCCGGGCTTCCTGCGGCAGCAGAACACGATGCGCGACGCGCTGGTCGCCGCGATCAACCTGAACATCTTCGCCAAGCACGCCGACCGGGTAAAGATGACCGCCATCGCCCAGATGGTGAACGTGCTGCAGGCGATGATCCTGACCGACGGGCCGAAGATGGTCCTGACGCCGACCTATCACGTGTTCGAAATGTACAAGCCGTATATGGACGGCACCGTCCTGCCGATCACAGTCGCCAGCCCCTATTACTCACGCGATCAGTGGGCGATTCCGGCGGTGTCGGCCTCGGCGGTCAGGGGCAAGGACGGCGTGGTCCATATCGCGCTGTCGAACGCCGATCCCAACCGCCCCGCCCCGATCAGCGTCGCGCTGACCGGCGTGGCCGGCGCGACCGTCACCGGCCGCGTCCTGACAGCCCCGACGATGACCGCGCACAACAGCTTCGATAATCCGAACGCCGTCGTGCCGGCGACGTTCACCGGCGCGCAGGTCGCGAACGGCACGCTGACGGTCACGTTGCCGGCCAAGTCGGTGGTGATGCTCGACCTCAAATGAGGTTGCAGGGGGCGGCGTGAGGTCGCCCCCCTTCCCCTAGAGCATGATGACTTCAAGCCTACCCGTTCGTCCTGAGTAGCCCCTGAGCTTGTCGAAGGGGCGTATCGAAGGACCGCTTACCAAGTGCTTCGATACGGGTCTTCGACTTCGGTGCTGCGCACCGAAGCCTGTCCTGAGCGCCTGCCGCAGGCAGGCAGTCGAAGGACTCAGCCCCTACTCAGCACGACCGGACAGGTTTCATGTCATCAGGGTCTAACCCCCTACGCTTCCCCCTCCCCCCTTCCCCACCCCCGTTTGCTTTGAGCAGAGGTTCGAGCCTGTCGAGAACCGAAGTCGAGAAGGGGTTGCCCCAAACGATGCATTCTCGACGGACGCTTCTCGACAAGCTCGAAGCTGCTCGAACCAAACGGGTGAGTTTGCCGTGACCCAACTGCCACCACCTGCGCGGGAGTGGCCAACCCGGCGTTCTGCGCCGGCATAGCCGCTTTCCTACAAAGAACCGTTCTGGTTACTTTCTACCTCCAACAGGAGGAAGAAATGGACGCAACCACCCTGATCGACGACGTCATCGACCGCGAAGGCGGCTATGTCGACCACCCGGCCGACCGTGGCGGGCCGACCCGCTACGGCATCACGCAAAGTATCGCCCGTGCCGAGGGCTATGCCGGCCCCATGCGCGACCTGCCGCGTCAGCTCGCCGCGCGCATCTATTCCCGCCGCTACTGGCAGGCGCCGAACTTCGACCGCATCGCTAGCCGCGCCCCACGCCTCGCCGGCGAACTGTTCGACACCGGCGTCAACATGGGGCCGGCGGTGGCGGCGGGTTTTCTGCAACGCGCGCTCAATGCGCTCAACCGCCAGCAGCGCGACTGGGGCGATCTGGCCGTCGACGGCGCCATCGGTGCGCAGACGCTGCGCGCGCTCGACACCCTGCTCGCCACGCGCGGCACCGCCGCCGAAGCAGTTTTGGTCAAGGCGATCAACGCCTTGCAGGGCGAACGCTATCTCCATCTCGCCGAGACGCGCCCGGCCAACGAAGCCTTTCTCTACGGCTGGCTCGCCACGCGCGTCGATGCGCCGCGAGTGTGAACTTTGTGAACTTTGACCTTTTGGGAGGCCCCATGCTCAACACCCTGATCGCGCCGATCGCGGCGCTGCTCGACAAGCTGATCCCCGATCCCAAGGCCCGCGACGCGGCCAAGCTCGAACTGCTGAAACTCGAAGGGAGTGCCGATCTGGAGAGGGTAAAGGCGCAACTCTCGGCGATCGTCGCGGAGGCGCAGTCGACCGACCCGTGGACCTCGCGCGCCCGGCCCGGCTTCCTCTACGTCATGTATGCGCTGCTGCTGTGGGCGATCCCGATGGGGCTGATCTCGGCGGTGCAACCCGACATGGCCGCCGGCATCGCCCGCGGCATGACCGCCTATCTGCGCGGCATTCCGGAGGAACTCTACGCGCTCTTCGGCACCGGCTATCTCGGCTACACGGCGGCAAGGGCCTGGGGGAAAGCGAAGGGCGTCGAGAAATAAGATCCTCCCCGGCACGGGGAGGGGGACCATGCGGAGCATGGTGGAGGGGGCGGTCCGCGCAACGCAACGGTTCCGGATGCGGAGGTCCCCCTCCACCGTCCTGCGGACGGTCCCCCTCCCCGTGCCGGGGAGGACCTTGCGCGTTTCCCGCCTCTCCCCATATCGCGCCCCATGAGCAAAGAGACGGTGTGGCACGGCACCACGATTGTATCCGTGCGTCGCGGCGGTCGCGTGGTGATCGCGGGGGATGGGCAGGTTTCGGCCGGACAGACGGTCATGAAACCCAATGCGCGCAAGGTTCGCCCACTGGGCGATGGCAAGGTGATCGCCGGGTTCGCCGGCGCCACGGCCGACGCCTTCACCCTGTTCGAACGGCTGGAGGCGAAGCTGGAACGCCATCAGGGCCAGTTGCTGCGCGCCGCGGTCGAACTGGCCAAGGACTGGCGCACCGACAAGTTCCTGCGCAACCTCGAAGCGATGCTGATCGTCGCCGACAAGGACGTGACCCTGGTCGTCACCGGCAATGGCGACGTGCTGGAGCCGGAAGGCGGCATCGCCGCGATCGGATCGGGCGGCAATTTCGCCCTCGCCGCCGCCCGCGCGCTGTCCGACTATGAAGGCGACGCCGAAAAGGTCGCGCGCAAGGCCTTGGCCATCGCCGCCGAACTCTGCGTCTACACCAACGATCGCGTCACCCTCGAAGCGCTCGACAGCGCGAACTGACGGACATTCCATGCAAGACAGTCTGACTCCCAAGGCGATCGTCGCCGCATTGGACGCGCACATCATCGGCCAGCAGGACGCCAAGCGCGCCGTCGCGGTCGCCTTGCGCAACCGCTGGCGTCGCCAGCAGCTCTCGCCCGACCTGCGCGACGAGGTTAGCCCAAAGAACATCCTGATGATCGGCCCCACCGGCTGCGGCAAGACCGAGATCAGCCGTCGTCTCGCCAAGCTGGCGGATGCGCCGTTCGTGAAGGTCGAGGCGACCAAGTTCACCGAGGTCGGCTATGTCGGCCGCGACGTCGAACAGATCGCCCGCGACCTGGTCGAGGAAGCGATCCGGCTGGAGCGCGAACGTCGCCGCGTGGCGGTGAAGGACAAGGCGGAGGAAGCCGCCATGGCCCGCCTGCTCGACGCGCTGACCGGCAAGGGCGCCAGCGAAGCGACCCGCGAGGCATTCCGCCAGCGCTTCCGCGACGGGCATATGGACGACAAGGAAATCGAGATCGAACTCGATGCCGCCCCGCAGATGCCGTTCGAAATCCCCGGTGCCCAGCCGCAGATGCTCGACCTGTCGGCGATGATGGGCAAGGCGTTTGGGCAAGGCCAGCAGAAGCGCCGCAAGTTGACCGTCCGCGCCGCATGGGACAAGCTGGTCGAGGAAGAGGCCGACAAGCGCCTCGACCAGGACGAGGTCAGCCGCGCCGCCCTTGCCGATGCGGAGGCGAACGGCATCGTCTTCCTCGACGAGATCGACAAGATCGCGGTCAGCGACGTGCGCGGCGGATCGGTCAGCCGCGAAGGCGTGCAGCGCGATCTGCTCCCGCTGATCGAGGGGACGACCGTCGCCACCAAATACGGCCCGATGAAGACCGACCATGTCCTCTTCATCGCATCGGGCGCGTTCCATGTGGCCAAGCCCAGCGACCTGCTGCCCGAGCTACAGGGCCGCCTGCCGATCCGGGTCGAACTGAAGGGGCTGACCGAGGCCGACTTTATCGCCATCCTGTCGGATACCAAGGCGTCGCTGCCGGCCCAGTATCGCGCGCTGCTGGCGACCGAATCGGTCGACGTGACCTTCACCGACGACGGCATCGCCGCCGTCGCCCGCATCGCGGCGGAGGTGAATGCGGAGGTCGAGAATATCGGCGCGCGGCGGTTGCAGACGGTGATGGAAAAGCTGCTGGAGGAAGTCAGCTTCGATGCCGAGGACCGTGCGGGCAGCGCGGTGACGATCGACGCCGCCTATGTCGACAAGCAACTGGCCAGCATCGCGCGGAATACGGACTTGAGCCGCTACGTCCTGTAACCGCCCTAAACCCATCCCGTTCGTGCTGAGTAGGGACTGAGCTTGTCGAAGGCCCGTATCGAAGCACCCGCGACGGTCCTTCGATACGCCACTTCGACAAGCTCAGCGGCTACTCAGGACGAACGGTTGGGGGCGACCAACGGCCGCCCCTCACCCCACCTTGTCATACGGCACGAACTCGCCGAACGTGCAGTCGCCCGACGGGATCTGCGACCCGCGATCCACCAGCCGGAACCGGTCGTTGCGGCACACCTGCGCCCCGTACAGGATCGACACCACGATCTGGTCGTCGCGCAGGAACGGGCAGCGGTCGCGCACCTGGGTCCGCCACAGGCGCTTGCCGGTCTGGCGATAGATCAGCGAATCGCCCACCACCTGCGGCCCGTCGATGAAGCCGGTCGGGATGCAGTTGTCGGGCTTGCCCGCAACGCGCCCCTCCAGCATCTTCGCCAGCTCCCGGTCGCCCTTCGCCTGCGTTTCCGCCACCTGCTGCGGGGTCGCACAGGCGCCCAGCAACAGCGCCGCCGTCCAAGCCCATCGTTTCATCGCGCCTCTCCTCTTGTCGATCAGAACGCATCCTTGGCCGCGCGGTGCCGTGCCAGTTCGTCGGCCGACCCCGCCCGCAGGAACGGGTTGGTCGCCAGCTCCGCGCCGATCGTCGTCGGCACGGTCGGCTCGCCCTTCTCGCGCAACGCCTCCACTGCCGCCATCCGCTCGACGATGGCCGCATTGTCCGGCTCGGCGACCAGCGCATAGCGGCCGTTCGACAGGGTATATTCGTGCCCGCAATAGACCCGCGTATCGGCCGGCAGTTCGGCATAGCGCCGCATATTGCCGTACATCTCCGCCGCCGTCCCTTCGAACAGCCGGCCGCAGCCCATGGCGAACAGCGTGTCGCCGCTGAACAGCACGGCTTCGTCGGCAAAGTGGAACGCGACATGGCCGGCGGTGTGGCCCGGCACCGCCCACACGGTGGCCTGATGGTCGCCGACCGACAGCATCGCCCCCTCGCCCACGCCATTGTCCATATCGGCGATCTTGCCGCGCTCCGCCTCCGGCCCGGTCACCGTGGCACCGGTGGCCGCCTTGATCGCCGCATTGCCGCCGACATGGTCGGGATGCCAGTGGGTGTTCCAGATCGCGGTGATCGTCCAGCCGCGTGTCGCGGCGGCGTCCAGCACCGGCTGCGCGGCACCCGGATCGACCGCCACCGTCTCCCCGCTGGCGTCGTCATGCAGCAGCCAGGCATAGTTGTCGGACAGGACCGGAATCTGGACGATCTCCATCACCACGTCCCCGTGTTCGGCATCGATGCCCACGGTTCGGCGGGGGGCAGCGATCCGTCCTGCAACAGCTCGATCGAGATGCCGTCCGGCGTTTTCACGAACGCCATATGCCCGTCGCGCGGCGGGCGGTTGATCGTGACGCTCGCGTCCAGCAACCGCTGGCAGGTGGCGTAGATGTCGTCGACCCGGAACGCCAGATGGCCGAAATTGCGCCCGCCGGCATAGGGTTCTGGGTCCCAATTATGGGTCAGCTCGACCTCGGCCACCCCCTCCTGCCCCGGCGCAGCGAGGAAGATCAGGGTGAATCGACCCTTCTCATTCTCCATGCGGCGGACTTCGCTCAGGCCCAGCATGTCGAAAAAGGCGATGGTCGCGTCCGGGTCGGTCACCCGGATCATGGTGTGGAGATAGCGGGTCATCGACGGCTCCCAGTGCGTTGACCCGGCATATCGGGTCGGCATCGGGACACCGCAACCGCCATCAGGCGGGCGGGAGCGTATCGAGCGCCGCGTCCGCCGCCTTGGCCTGCGCGCTGTCGGGGGACAGGCGCTGCACCGCCTCGAACGCGGCGCGAGCGCCCTTGGTATCGCCCAAAAGGCCGGCGATATTGCCCGCCTCCATCTGCACCGACGCATCGTCGGGCGAGCGGCGCAACGCTTCGGCGATGTCCGCCTTCGCACGCGGCAGGTCGCCCATCCGCCGCGCCAGCGTCGCCGACAACAGCCAGACCAGCGGATCGGCCGGCGCATCCTTCACCGCACGGTCGAGATCGCCGCGCGCACCGGGCAGGTCGCCACCGGCAACCCGCACCCGCGCCCGGTCGAGCTGCGCCTCGCCCCGCGCCAGCCCGGTCAGCGATCCGCTCGCCAGCGCCGCGTCCAGCGCCGTCCCCGCCGCGATCGTATCGCCATCGGCCAGCCGGGCATTGCCCGCCTGCGCCCAGTAATTCGCCGCGCGGGCGTCCTTCGCCACTTCCGCCTCGCGCGCGGCCTGTTCGAACGCCTCGGCCGCGGCGGTCCAGCGCTGGCGCGTGGCATAGCTCATCCCCAGGCATTGCCGCGCGAGGAACCCGCCGCCGACCAGCCGCCATTGCCCCGCGATCTTTTCGGCCTGTTCGGGCGCGGTCGTCGCCGCATCGACGCAGGCATCGTAGCGCGCCTCGGGCGTGGCCCCGGCGGGCAGTTGCGGCCCGGCGGCGGCTTGCAGTGCCAGGAACAGCAGCGGAGACAGCATCAACCCAGAACATCCTCGATAGCGCGCAGGATCAGCGCGATGTCGCCGTCCCGCGACAGGCGATGGTCGCCATCCTTGACCAACCAAGTCTGCACATCGGCTGAACGGATACGCGAGGCGAGGTGGACGGTGCGCTCCCACGGCACATCGGCGTCGCGCTGTCCCTGCACCAGCCGCACGGGTACATCGATCGGCAGTTCGGCGTGCATCACCCGGTTCGCCTCCCCCGACGACCAGAAGGCACGGGTGAACACGGTCGGCGTATCGGCATAGGGCGACGGCCGCTCGATCTTCCCTTGCGTCAACAGCGCCATCTTCTCGGCCTGCGAAAACCCCCAGTCGGTGAAGTCGGGTGCCGGCGCGATGCCGACCAGCCCGGCGATCCGATCGGGCCGGGCGCGCGCAGCCAGCAGCGCGATCCACCCGCCCATCGACGATCCGACCGGCACCACCGGCCCCTCGATCGCGTCGTCGATCATCGCCAGCGCGTCGTCGACCCAGCCGGCCAGCGTCTGTTCCTCAAACACACCGGGGCTTTCGCCGCATCCGGCATAGTCGAACCGCAGGAACGCCCGCCCCCGCTCGCGCGCCCAAGCCTCGATCGCCAGCGCCTTGGTCCCGCTCATGTCGGACGCATAGCCCGGCAGGAACAGGATCGTCGGGCCGGTGCCGGCGGTGTGGCGATAGGCGAGCGGGCGGGAATCGGTCATGCCCTGATCCATGCCATGCGACCGGGAGCAACGATAGAGTCAGCGCGTCATCCGGGTATGCGCCCGTACCAGCCTCCCCGATTCGGTCAGGTCCGCCTCATTCCACCCCGACAGGGCCTGCGTCGTGGGCTTCAGGATCGCCGATGCCTCGTCCTTGTTCGCGACCGACCAGTTCAGATTGCTGATGCCGTGCTTCGCGCACCAGTCCCACCAGGTCCGCGTCTCTTCCGCGTCGATCGGCGCGTCGCCATTGGCGGCGGTCGTGCCATATTCGGTGACGAACAGCGCGATCCCGCGCTGCATCGCTGTCTCTGCCTTCGCGCGCAAAGCGGCCTTATGCGTCGCGGCATAGAAATGCAGCGTATAGGCGACGTTGGCGAACGGCAGCGGATCGGCCGCCGCTTCGTCGACATCCTGCGACCAGCTGCGCGTGCCCGCGACCACGAACGCGTCCGGATCGATCGCCCGGATCGCACCGATCACCCGGATATGATAGGGCTTCAGCACCGTTGCCCAGCCATGTTCGGGCAGCGGTTCGTTATAGGTTTCGTAGATCAGGTTCGGCACCCCGCGATATCTGGTCGCGATGTGGGTGAAGAAGCGCACCGCATCGTCGGGGCGCGGTTGGTGCGCGTGCCAGTCGACCACGACATAGATGCCCTGCGCGATCGCCGCGTCGATCACCGTCTCGGCACGCTTCGTTTCCACTGCGGGCTGCGTATCATAGCCGCCGGACTGCGCACCGATCGCGGCGCGCACCGCCGTCACCCGCCAGTCGCGCACCAGCCATGCGACAGTCGCCGGGTCATAATAGCGCGGCTGCCACTGGCTCCAGAACAGCGACATGCCGCGCACGGCATAGGGCCGGCCCTGCGCATCGACGACCCGGTTGCCCTTCACCGCCAGCCGGCCATGCACCGCCACCGGCGATCCGGCGGGCGCCGCCGGCGCGGCCCAGGCCACCGGTCCCAACAGCAACGCGACCAGCAACAGCCACCAGCGACGCATCCACCCTCTCCCATCTTTTTCTAGCGGAAGGGTGTCGGTTGCCGTCAACGCTGTCAACAACGGGGCGAAGGATCACTCCCCGGCGGGTTCGACGGCCCCATGTTCGGCCGGCCGGCCGATCGCAGCCTCGGCCCGCGCCTGATCCTTGCGCCGACGCAGATTCTGTCGCAGCGCCTGTGCCAGCCGTGCCTTGCGTTCCGCTTCGCTCATCGTGACTTTCTACGCATTTCACTGCCAATATGGCAACGGTCGCTTGACATCCCCCCCAATGCCTGCACATAGGCCCCTCCCGCCGCCGAGGGGTTTTCCCCCGGCTCGGAGTGCTGCCGTAGCTCAGTGGTAGAGCGCATCCTTGGTAAGGCTGAGGTCGTGAGTTCAATCCTCACCGGCAGCACCATTTTCTCAAGTCATCCCGCACAATAGTCCACCCCTGCGGGGGATCGGTTGCGGTCTGCGGTGGCGCCACGCTTTGCAAAACGCGGGGCGACACCCTTATCCCTCGACCTGATCGAGATAGTCGCCATAGCCCTCCACCTCCATCGCCTCGCGCGGGACGAAGCGCAGCGCCGCCGAATTGATGCAGTAGCGAAGACCCCCGCGGTCACGCGGACCGTCCGGAAAAACATGGCCCAGATGGCTGTCGCCCCCGGCCGAGCGGACTTCGGTGCGGAGCATGCCGTGCGTCGTGTCGCGCAGTTCGGCGACATGGGCCGGCTCGATCGGTTTGGTGAAGCTCGGCCAGCCGCAATGCGAATCGAACTTGTCTGCCGACGCGAACAGCGGTTCACCCGACACGATGTCGACATAGATGCCGGCGCGCTTCTCGTGCAGATATTCACCGGTGCCCGGCCGTTCGGTCCCGCTCTGCTGCGTCACATAGAATTGTTCGGGCGTGAGGCGGGCCAGCGCCTCTTCGGTCTTGCGATAGTCGGTCATCGTTCGTTCCTTTGCTGCCGGTTAGATGGGGCGGGCGCCGCCCCACGCAACCGGATCAGAACAGCTCGGCCAGGAACGCGGTCACCGATTCCCACGACCGGCGATCGGCATCGGCGTCATAGGCCATGCCCTTGTCCAGGGCGGCGGCGTGCGTGTTGGTGAAGGCGTGCATCGCCCGGCCGTGCGCGTGCAGCTGCCAGTCGGCATCGCGCGCGGCCATCTCCCCGGCAAAGGCCAGCACCTTGTCCGGCGCGGCCAGCGGATCGCGCCAGCCATGTTCGACCAGTACCTTGGCGGCGATCGGCCCGTCCGGTGCCAGATCGTTGCCGTCGAGCATCCCGTGCAGGCTGACCACCCCCAACACGCCGTCCGCGCCACCGCGCGCCAGGTCGAGGGCGCACAGCCCGCCGAAGCAATAGCCGATCACCGCGATCCGCGACGCATCGACCCGGTCGAGCGGGGCGGCAAAGGCCACCGCTGCCCGCACCCGTTGCAACAGCGCCGCGCGGTTGGACAGGAAGGGGCCGATCAGATGGCTGTTGTCGCCCGAGGGATCGCCCTTCACGTCCTTGCCGAACATGTCCATCGCGATGCCGACAAAGCCGAGTTCCGCCAGCCGCTCGGCGGTCTTATGTTCGCCCTCGCCGCGACCCGCCCATTGATGGACGATCAGCACCGCCGGTGCCTGTCCCTCGCCTTCCGGAAAGGCCACACCGGCCTGCAACAGGGTGTCCGCGTCGCGATAGTCGAAAAGCTCGATCGTCATCATTTGCTCCGTGTCAG
Organism: Sphingomonas sp. Leaf32; assembly: GCF_001421765.1. Lineage (GTDB taxonomy): Bacteria > Pseudomonadota > Alphaproteobacteria > Sphingomonadales > Sphingomonadaceae > Sphingomonas. The sequence continues at coordinate 196,733 of NZ_LMLA01000001.1, forward strand.
GGTTGCGCGCAGAACGGCCGATGCCCGGCAGGGGTTGCGCCACCCCACGCCCCCTCCGTACCATGCCCGTCCATCGCGACGGCATGAGCGCGACCGTGGGAGCAGGATCGATGCGCAGGACAATATGGATGCTGGCGACCGCGGGACTGGCCGCGACCGCACCGGCGCAAGAGAAGCCCGCCGCGCTCGGTGCGTCGAACCATGCGGTCGATGTCGCGATCGCCCCGCCGCCGACTGCCCCGACCTTTGCCGACGAGTTTTCGGGCACACGGATCGATCCGGCCAACTGGCGCTTCGACACCAGCCGCAACCGCGAAGGCTGGTACAATAACGAGCGGCAATATTATGCGCCCGCCGACACGCCAACCAATGCCCGCGTGGAACAGGGCGCGCTGGTGATCGAGGCGCGCCGCGAAACGCCCAAGGGCGCGGATTCGGGTGGGCAGGCCTATACCTCGGCCCGGATCGTTTCGACCAATGCCATGGGCTATGGCTTCTACGACATCCGCGCCAGACTGCCCTGCGGTCGCGGCATCTGGCCGGCGCTGTGGATGCTGCCGCCCGAGGGCAAATGGCCCGACGAAGGCGAAATCGACATCCTCGAACTGGTCGGATACGAACCCGATCTGGTCCACGCGACGCTGCACACGGCGAGGTTCAACCATGCGAAGGGCACGCAGCGCGGCGGTACACTGAAGCTGCCGACCGCCTGCGGGGAATGGCACAGCTATCAGCTCGACTGGAAACCCGATGCGATCACGATCGGCGTCGACGGGCGCGGCTATATGCGCGTCGCCAACGACCAGGCCGGCGGGCGGGCGGCGTGGCCGTTCGACCGGCCGTTCAACCTGATCCTGAACGTCGCGGTCGGCGGCGACTGGGGCGGCAAGATGGGGATCGACGACAGCAGGTTTCCCCAATCGATGCAGGTCGATCATGTCCGCTACTGGCGCTATCGCTGAAGCGTCACGACCTCGCCGCAGGCCGGGATGAAGTCCACCGCGCCCGCCAGCGGCTGGCCGGCGCGTAGCGTGTGCAGGGTCGCGATCGGCCCGCCATGCGCGACGACCAGCACGGTCGCGACATATGGCAGCGCGTCCCACGCCGCCTGTACCCGGTCGGCGACGTCGCGCCCGGTCTCGCCGCCGCCGGGCCGATAGGTTTCGGCCTCGGTCATCATCCGGTCCATCGCGGCACCGCTCTCTCGCCAGATCGCGTTCCAGCCGCGCCCTTCCCAGGCGCCGAAATCGCGTTCCAGCCAGCGGGGGTCAGCGCTGACCGGTACGCCCTGCGCCTGCGCTACCATCGCCGCCAGCCGGCTGGTCCGCAGCGCGCCCGAATGCACGATCGCATCGACCGGCGGCAGTTCGCCGACGATCCGCCGGGCCATCGCCCGGCCCGCGCGGCTCCACCCCATGTCCGACCGGCCGTAGCAGCGCCCCTTCCACGCCAGCGCGACCGGCGGATGGCGCAGCAGCAGGACGGTCACCGCGCCGCGACCGCCAGCAGCAGCGCGAGTTGTCCCATGGCCGCCGCGAAGCCCAGGCAATCGCCGGTACTCCCGCCGATCCGCCGCAGCAGGAACCGCGCCAGCCACCACAGCAACGCCGCCATCGCCAGCAGCGCGACGGCAACCGCACCGGGACGCAGCCACAGGATCGGCACGATCCCCGGAATCGCGAGCAGGACCGCCAGCGCCAGCCGCCCACCCGGCATCCGCCCGGCACGCACCGCCATCCCCGCCCCGCTCCCGACCGGCGCAAGGATCGCCGCCAGCGTCACTGCGCACAGCCGCCCGACCGTCGCCGCGCCGACGATCGCCGCCATCGCCAGTACCGGCGGCAGGGCGACCATCGCCGCAAAGCGCAGCAGCACGACCAGCCCGAGGCCCAGCGCACCATAGCTGCCGATCCGACTGTCCTTCATGATCGTAAGCGCGCGTTCCCCCGTCGCGACGCCGCCGAACGCATCGCAGAAATCGGCGACGGCATCCTCGTGGAATCCCCCGGTCAGCAACCCCTCGACCATCAGCGCCAGCACGGCGGCGACCATCGGCGGCCACCAAAGCTGCTCGAGCAGGAACGTCGCCCCCGTCACCACCCCGATCAACGACCCGACGGGCGGCAGCCACGCCATCGCCCGACCCAGCCCCACCGCCGCCTGATCCGCCGTCAGTCGGTGAAGCAACGGCACCGGCACGCGCGTCAGAAACTGGACCGCCAGCAGCGGCGGCGCCCAGCGCGGGCATTCAGTCGGCACGATCCGCCCCGATCTGGTCGAGCCGGACGACATCGTTGAGCAGCGCCGCCGCCGCATCGAGCAGTGGCAGCGCGACCAGCGCCCCGCTCCCCTCGCCCAGCCGCATCTCCCAATCCAGCACCGGCACCAGCCCCAGCGCCGCCAGCACCGCGCCATGCCCCGGTTCGGCCGAACGGTGCGCGGCGATCATTGCCCGCGCGCTGCCGGGGGCCAGCCGCTCGGCAATCAGTGCGGCGGCGGTCGCGACATAGCCGTCGAGCAGCAATGTCGCCCCCCGCGCCGCCCCGGTCGCGTGGAACCCGGCCATCGCCGCGATCTCCAGGCCCGCAACCGACGCGATCGCCGCGCGCGGATCGGGCATCGCCGCCGCCCGCGCCACCGCAGCGGCGACGACGCGGCGCTTGGTCGCCAGCACCGCGTCATCCGCACCGGCGCCGCGTCCGACGGCGGCGTCGGGATCTATGCCGGCCAGCAACGCGGTCAGGCAGGCGGCGGGCGTCGTGTTGCCGATGCCCATCTCCCCCGCGATCAGCAGCACCGCTCCCGCATCGATCGCCGCCTCCGCCTCGCCCGCGCCGACCGCCCAGGCCGCATCGAACTGTGCGGGCGTCAGCGCGTGGCCGCTGCCGATCGGCGCGCTGCCGTCCGCCACCCGCGCATCGCGAAAGAACGCCGGCCCCACGACCCGTGGCCCGACCATCCCGACATCGACCAGCCGCAACGGACAATCGGCGGCGGCGGCCAGCGCGCTGCTGGTCGCCTGGCCGCTCAGGATCGTCGCGACCATCATCTGCGTCACCTCGGACGGCCACGACGACACGCCTTCCGCGACGCAGCCATGGTCGGCGGCGAACAACACCGCCTGTCGCGGCTTCGTCCGCGCATCGATCCGCCGCTGGGTCAGCGCCAGCTCGGTCGCCAGCGTCTCCAGCCGCCCCATCGCCCCGCGCGGCTTGGCCAGCGCGTCCAGATGCGCGCGAATATCCTCGATCATGCAGCTTCCCCGGCGATATTGAGCAATGCGTCGATGTCCAGCGCCGCTTCCAGCGCGCGCGCCACCCCGTCCAGTGCGGCATCGACGCCCTCGTGCCGGTCGAGCGGATCGGCCAGCGCCCCGATCCCCGCCAGCAGCGCCGCCCGCGCACTCGCCCGGTCGAACAGGCCGTGAACATAGCATCCCGCGATCTGCCCGTCGCACGCGGTCGCACCGTCCGGCGTCCCGTCGTCGAAGCGCAGCAGCGGCGACGTGCCGGCGGCCACTTGCGTCACCCCGGCGTGGATCTCATAGCCGGCGAACGCACCGCCACTGACCAGCGTGCCGGTTACCGACCGGGTGGTCTTGGTGGCGGCAATGACCGTCTCGATCGGCAAGAGTCCAAGTCCCGCGACGCTTCCCGCCGCGCCCTCGATCCCGTCCGGGTCGGCGATGCGGTGCCCCAGCATCTGATAGCCGCCGCAAATCCCCAGCACCCGCCCGCCGCGCCGGACATGCGCGGCAAGGTCGATGTCCCACCCCTGTTCCCGTAGGAACGCCAGGTCGGCGATCGTCGCCTTGGTGCCGGGCAAAATCACCAGCGCGGCATCGCCCGGCAAGGGTTCGCCCGGCGGGATCATCCGCAGCCGGACCGCCGGATCATGGGCGAGCGGGTCGAAATCGTCGAAATTGGCGATGCGTGACAACATCGGCACCACGATCAGCGGCCCGTCGCCCCCCGCGACGTCCCGCCCCAGCGCCACCGCATCCTCGGCGGGCAGGCGCGCGGCGTCGGCCAGCCACGGCACCAGCCCGATGTCGCGCCACCCGGTCCGCGCGACGATCTCCGCCCGGCCATCGTCGAACAGCGCGTGATCGCCGCGAAACTTGTTGACCAGAAAGCCCCGGATCATCGCCGCGTCGGCCGGATCGATCACCGCCTGCGTACCGACCAGCGCCGCGATCACCCCGCCGCGATCGATGTCGCCCGCCAGCACCACCGGCACCCCCGCAGCACGCGCAAAGCCCATGTTCGCGATGTCGCCGGCGCGCAGGTTGATCTCCGCCGGCGACCCCGCGCCTTCGACCACCACCATGTCCGCACCAGCCGATAGCCGGCGATAGGCGGCCAGCACCGCATCCAGCAGCGCGGGCCGACGCGCACGATAATCGCCCGCGCGCATCACCCCCGCCACGCGTCCGTCGACGACCAGCTGCGACGTACGGTCGCTTTGCGGCTTGAGCAGCACCGGGTTCATGTCGGTCGTCGCGCCCACGCGGCACGCCATCGCTTGCAACGCCTGCGCCCGGCCGATCTCGCCGCCACCTGCGCAGACGGCAGCGTTGTTCGACATGTTCTGCGCCTTGAACGGGCGGACCGCCATGCCGCGATCGGTCAGCAAGCGGCACAGCCCGGCGACCAGCACCGACTTGCCGACGTCCGACCCCGTCCCCTGGATCATCACCGCAGCCACGGGACTATCCCGACCGATATCCACAGCAAAAGGCAGGCGGTGCGATAGAGGGTCAGCGCCCGCTCCAGATCGCGCGCATCGGGCCGCGGCCCCTCGCCCAGCACCGCGCGGTGCGCCGGCTCCCCGTCATAGGTCACCGCCCCGCCCAGCCGGCGGCCCAGCGCCCCGGCCATCGCCGCCTCCGGCCAGCCGCCATTGGGCGAGGCATGGGCGGCCGCATCGCGTCGCATCACCCGCCAGCCGCCACGGCCGGCCAGCGCGATCAACGCCCCGGCGATGCGCGCCGGCATGAAATTGACGACATCATCTGCCCGCGCCGCCGCCCAACCGAACGCGCGCAGCGCAGGCGTGCGATGCCCGACCATCGAATCGGCGGTGTTGATCGCCTTCACCGCAAACAGCCCCGGCAGCCCGAACAGCAACAGGCCCATCGCGGGCGCGACCACCCCGTCGCAGAAACTCTCCGCCAGGCTCTCGATCGCCGCCGTCGCCACGCCCGCTTCATCCAACATATCGGTATCGCGCCCGACGATCATCGCCACCGCCGCCCGGGCCGCCGGCAGATCGCCCGCCGCCAGCGGGCGCGCCACCGCCGCGACATGATCGTGCAGGCTGCGCTGGGCGAGGCCGGTGGTCGCGACAAGCACTGTGACGACCGTCCCCAACCGCTCGATCGCCAGACCCAGCACGACCGACAGCGCGACCAGCACCACCATCAGCGCCACGCCCTCCAGCCGACGCCGCCGGTTCAAGCGCGCCTCGAACCAGCCGATCAGCGCGCCGACCCCCATCACCGGATGCCACCAACGGCGCGGATAGCCGACGCCCGCCTCGACGATCAGCGCCGCCAGCGCGATCACCGTGCGACCGGCAGGATGTAGCGATGCCCCTGCGGCGTGCGGCCGATCTCGACAGCGATGCCATAGGCCTCCGCAATGGCCGGCGCGGTCAGCACATCGTCCGCCGCCCCTGCTGCGACGACCCGCCCGTCCTTCAGCAGCACGGCATCATCGGCGACCCGTGCGGCCAGATGCAGGTCGTGCAGCACCAGCACCACGCCCCGCCCGCCCACCGCCACACCCCGCAACCGCGCCAGCACGTCCAGCTGGTGCGCGGGGTCGAGGCTGGCGAGCGGTTCGTCGGCCAGCAGCCAGTCCGGCTCTCCGGCCAGCACCCGCGCCAGCAGCGCCCGACCCCGCTCGCCGCCCGACAGCCGTTCGACGCCCCGGTCGGCAAGGTCGGTCATGTCGGTCGCCGCCAGCGCCGCCGCCACCGCATCGCGGTCGACCTGCGTCTCGCCCCAGCGCCCGCGATGCGCGAACCGGCCCAGCCCGACCAACGTTTGAACATCGACATCCCAATGCACATCGGCGGATTGCGGCAGCAACCCGATCGCCCGCGCCCGCACCCGCCGGTCGAGCGTGTAGACATCCTCCCCGCCCAGCCGCGCCACGCCGCGATCGGGGCGGCGCAGGCCCGCGAGACAGGCAAGCAGGCTCGACTTGCCGGCACCGTTCGCGCCCAGCAATGCCGTCACCCGCCCTCGGGCGAACGCGAACGACACCGTGTCGAGCACGCGCTTGCCGCCCAGCGTCAGGCTGATCGCATCGGCCATCAGATCGGTCATGCCAGCCTCCGCCGCATCGCGATGAGCAGATAGAGGAAGAACGGCCCGCCCAGCATCGACATGGCGATGCCCAGCCGCAATTCGCTGACGCTCGGGGCAAGGCGCACCAGCGCGTCGGCAAAGGTCAGCAGTACCGCCCCCGCCAGCGCCGAGGGCAACAGGATCGCCGACGGACGATTGCCCGCCAGCGGCCGCACCAGATGCGGTACGATCAGCCCGACAAAGCCGATGATCCCCGCCGAGGCGACCGACGCCCCGACGCTCAGCGCGATTCCGAGGATCACCAGCCGTTGCAGCCGCCCCGGATCGACCCCCATCGAGCGCGCCGCCGCCTCGCCCAGCGTCAGTGCGTCGAGCGACCGCGCGGTCAGCGACAGCAGCACCATGCCGAGCGCAATGAGGGGTGCCGCAACCAGCACGTCGTCCCAGCTGCGATCGGTCAGCGCGCCCATCAGCCATGTCACGATCTGCGACGATACAAACGGCGTCGGCGCAAGGCTGATGGCGAGCGCGGTCAGCGATCCGGTGATGCTGGTCAGGATCATGCCGCCCAGCGTGAACAGGATCAGGCTGCCCGACCGCCCGGCAATCAGCGCCAGCAGCGACATGGTCACGCCCGCCCCGGCCAGCGCGAATCCCGGCAACAGCCACATCTGCGCGGCATAGCCGAAATACAGCGCGACGACCGCCCCGAACGCCGCGCCCGACGACACACCGAACAGCCCCGGGTCGGCCAGCGGATTGCGCAGATAGCCCTGCATCACCGCCCCCGACAGCCCCAGCGCACTGCCCACCAGCAACGCCAGCACGGTGCGCGGCAGGCGCAGTTCGACGATGATGATCGATCGCGGGTCGTCGGCGGTCCAGGCGTCGAACGGCACCCACACCTTCCCCGCCGCGACCGACAGACAGGCGGCGATCAGCAGCAGGACGATCAGTCCGAGGGTCAGCCGCTTCATGCCGCCACCTTCGCGCGGACCTGCCGCAACCGCGCCATCGCCGCGATGATCGTCGGCCCGCCGCAGTTCATCAACCGCGTCGGATAGGGCGCGACGATGATATGCTTCGCCAGTCGCCGCACCGCCGGATGCCCGGTCATCCGGTCGTCCTGCACCCCCTCCGGCGCAGTCGACAACAGCACGCGCGGCGGAGCGGCGACCAGATACTCGAGCGGGAGGACGTCCCATTGCTTGAGACCATAGGCCGCGCTCATATTGCGGAATCCGGCACGCTTGAGCAGGTCGTCGGTCAGCGTACCGCTGCCCGGCACCAGCCCGTTACCCTGCCAAACCAGCGCCCCGACCGGACGGACCCGCACCGGCACCGCCGCCGCCGCGATCCGCGCCGCCAGCGCATCGCCCCGCTCGGCATGGCCGATGGCGACGGCGATTGCGCGCACCTGCGCCATGCTGTCGGGCACCGATTCCGCCACCGGATATTGCACCAGCCGGATCCGCAGCCGCTTCAGGGCGGCGATGGTCGCCGGTTCGACATGCGGGCCGGCGAGCACGATGTCGGGGCGCAGCGCGACCACTTCCTCGGCCGTCCCCGACGTCGCCTTGAACCGGCGCGACCACGCCAGCGGGACCGAGGTAGCGCGCGCATCCTGCGAATAATGGCTGATGCCGACGATCTGCGCCGGATCGGCGACGCGCGCCAGCACCGCGTCGACGCACGGATTGATCGACACGATCCGGGGCGCACGCGGCGCGGCCGACACCAGCCACGGCGCCGCCAGCAACAAGAGGAGCGGACGGATCAATATTCGACGCCCTTCTGCGCTTTGAACCCGGCATGATAGGGATGCTTCACCTCGCCGAACTCGGTCACCAGATCGGCCAGTTCGAGCAGTTCGGGCTTCGCGTTACGGCCGGTGATGCAGATATGCTTGGTCAGCGGCCTGCCTTTAAGGAACGCCACGATTTCGGCGATCGGGAGGGTGTCGTCGCGCAGCACGATGTTGAGTTCGTCGAGAATCACGAAATCGATGGCCGGGTCGAGGATCATCTCCTTCGAGCGTTCCCATGCGGCGCGGGCGGCGGCGATGTCCTGCGCACGATCCTGCGTTTCCCAGGTGAAGCCCTCGCCCATCACCTCGAAGCTGGCAAGGTCGGGATGCGCGTCGAAGAAGTTGCGCTCGCCCGTCTCCCACTTGCCCTTCACGTACTGGAGGATCGCAACGCGCATTCCCCAGCCGATGCTGCGGATCGCCATGCCGAACGCGCTCGATGACTTGCCCTTGCCGTTGCCGGTATGGACGATCAGCAGCCCACGCTCCAGCGTGCGGCGCGCCTGCATCTTCTCGCGCGCGACCGCCATGCGCTGCATCCGGGCATTGTGGCGGGCATGATCGTCAGGGGTTTCGGTCATGGGATATACTCCGCAAGGGCGGTGGTCAGGCGGGCCAGCGCCGCGCCGTCGCGCGGCAGGCCGATGCGCAGGGCGTCGGGACGGTCGGCGAACGGCCGGGTCAGGATGGCATGGTTGCACAGATGACGGAACAACCAGTGGGCATCGTCGCACCGGACCAGCCGGAACAGCGGCGCTGCACCGATTTGCTCCAGCGGCGACAGCGCGAAGTCGAGCAGGGTGCCGACCGTCTCGATCCGTTCGAACTGTTCCGCGCGCCACCGTGCATCGCGATAGGCGGTGGTGCCGATCACGATCGCCGGCATCGATACCGGCCAGTCGCCCAGCAGATGGCGCAACGCGCCGGCGATACGCGGCCCGGCGATGACGAACCCCAGCCGAAGGCCCGGCAGGCCATAGAATTTGCCGAACGACCGCAGCACGGTCAGCCGGTCCGATGCCTCGCCGCACAGGCCGGGCGCGGGATCGGCATAGGCTTCGTCGACCACCACCGTCATCCGCTGCGCCCATGCGCGCAGCATGTCGGGCGGCGTCACCCGCCCATCGGGATTGGCCGGCGAGGCCAGCACCAGCAGATCGGCATCGCCCGGATCGGCCAGCGCCGCGACGCATCGCGCCTCGCCCCAGGCGGCGTGATGCCCGGCATAGCCCGGCCGCACCACCGCCGGCCGCTCCGCCGCCAGCACGACCGCCAGCAGCCGCAGCGCGAGATCGGTGCCGGGCACCGCCACCACCTGCGCCGGATCGGCGACACCGAATGCCAGCGCCGCCGCCGCTTCCAGCGCGGCCAGTTCGCCCGGTTCGGGCAACCGGGCCACCCCCGGATCGACCCCGTCAACGGGATAGGCCCAGGGCGCGATCCCCGTCGACAGGTCGATCCAGTCGCCCCCGCCGAACGCACGCGCGGCGGCAGCCACCCGGCCGCCATGCGCGCAGAATTCGGCGAGGGATGCCACCATATCAGTAGCGAACCCGGACACCGCCATAGGCGGCACGGCCCGGCGTGCCGTACTGGAAAATGGTCTGGTAGCGTTCGTCGAACAGGTTTTCGACGCGGCCATAGACCTCGACCCGCTGCGTGATCGGGAACGCCGCGCGCAGGTCGGTCAGGACATAGCCGTCCAGCCGGCGGGTGTTCGACGCATTGTCGAAACTGTCGCCGACCATCGTGACGGTCGCTCCGGTCGACAGGCCGAATGCCCAGCGATAATCGGCGTTGACCGTCAGGCTGTCCGACGGCCGCCGTTGCAGCTTGCGCCCGAAATTGGTGGTGCCGGCCGAACGGTTCTGTGCATCGAGATACGTATAGGCCGCCGCGACGGTGAATGCCTCGACCGGCTTGAGCTTCAGCGCGAACTCCAGCCCCTTGGCCTCTGCCCGCTGGATATTGTCATAGGTGCCGAACGGCCGCCCGGCGCAGATGCCGGTGCCGTTGGCGGGGCAGGAGATGAACGCGATCAGGTCCTTGGACGTACGGTCGAACCACGTCGCACTCGCCTCCACCGCGCCGTCCAGCCCACGCTGGGTGATGCCGGCATCCCAGCCGTGCGAACGTTCCGGAGTGAGCAGCGCGTTGCCATATTCGCTCTGCAACTGATACAGGGTCGGGGCCTTGAACCCTTCGGAATAGCTGGCGCGCAGCAGCGTATTGCCACCGTTCGGCGACCATACCCCGCTGCCGGAAAACACCGTTGCTCCGCCGAACACATTGTGATCGTCATGGCGCACGCCGCCGGTCAGCGTCAGATGTGCGATCGGCGTCACCGCGATCTGGCCATAGACGCCCAGCAGCCGCGCCCGGCCGGTCGTCGCCGGCCCGCCAAAGCTGGACGTGGTGAAGCGCGACACTTCACGTTCTACGCCGAAGGTCGCGAAGACCGCATCGGTAACGTCGAACGACCCCTGGTAATCGATGCGGTCGTTGCGCCCCTTGCCCCGGAAGGTTTCGGTGGGCACGCTGTCGGGATCGTCGTTGGTGCGGTTGCTCTGGGTATGGGCATAGCCGACGCGGTTGCGGAACCGCCCGTCGAACAGCGCGGCGTTCAGCCCGGTATAGCCGGTCCACTGTTCGGCATTGGCGACTTCGCGCGTGTCACCGAAGCTGAACGTCGGCGCGGGGAAGCCGTCGATCCCGGTCCGCCCGTTCGAATAGAAGCCGCGCACATCGACCGACACATTGTCGGCCAACGCCACCGCGACGCTGCCGTTCGCGCCATAGTTGCGGTATCCGTCCTTCTCGCGACCCGATGCATAGGCCGAGATGCCGTCGGTGGTGAAATATCCGCCGCCGATGCTGGCGGACACCGGCCCCGCCTTGCCCGACACGTTGGCGAATGCCTGTCCGGTGCCGAACGATCCGCCTTCCGCACGGGCGTTGATCGCCAGCGCCTCGGTCGGCTGGCGGGTGATGAGGTTGACAACGCCGCCGATCGCCTGGCTGCCCCACAGCACCGACTGCGCGCCGCGCAGCACTTCGATGCGGGCGATATTACCGATCAGCAGGTTGCCGAAATTGAAACCGCCGCCGGGCGACGACGGATCGTTGAGCTTCACGCCGTCGATGAGCGCCACGGTCTGGTCGCTGTCGCCGCCGCGAATGTTGACGCCGGTGGTCGTGCCGATGCCGCCATTGCGGCTGACGGTGACGCCGGGCGTCTGGCGCAACAGGTCGGACACGACCACCGCCTGCCGGGTTTCGATGGTCGCGGTGTCGAGCACGGTCACCGCCTGGCCGACGGTATCGACCGGGCGCGCCTCACGGTTCGCGGTCACGACGATGTCGTCGGCATCGTCCGCCACGCGCTCAAGGCCGGCGGTCGACTGCGCGCTCTGCGCAAAGCTCGGGGTCGCCGCCAACAGGCACGGCAGCAACAGGAAACGGGTCTTCATTCGGGTAATCCCCCTTGGCATCAAACAAGGGGACGCGCGGCGCGGGCGCCGGAACAGGCTGTTCTCCGCGCGTACGACCCCCAAACGACGTCGTCACGCGAGGAAACCCTCGATCGCCCGGCACACCCCGTCCGCGCGAAGGACAACCGCGACGGGCAGGTCTCCTGGCTCGCGGGTCATCGCCTTGCCCGGCCTTCCCGGATTTGCATCCAGTGGCACGCGGGGGAGCAAGGCTCGCCGGTCACAGTTGCGGGGGCAGCCCCGGATGGCACGTGATGACCACGCGCTTCCGGGTTCCCTTTTCATCCCATTTCTGGGAACCTGTCGCATCCGCGCCCTTAAAGCGCATCGGGGCACAGGACAAGATGGCGACGACGACGCTGTTCGTGGGGGGCGCACGATCGGGCAAGAGCCGGCTGGCGCAGGCGGCGTGCGAAGCGCTGCCGGGGCCATGGACCTATATCGCCACGGCGCAGGCGTGGGACGCGGAGATGGCCGATCGCATCGCGCGCCACCGCGCCGATCGCGGCCCCGGCTGGCGGACGGTCGAATGTCCGGTCGACCTGGCGACCGCGATCCGGGTGGCGGAGGGACCGGTACTGGTCGACTGCCTGACGCTGTGGCTGACCAACGTGATGCTGGGCGGGCACGACGCCGAACGACACAGCGCCGACCTGATCGCCGCCATCCATGCTGCGCAACATCCGCTGATGCTGGTCAGCAACGAAGTCGGCCTCGGCATCGTGCCCGAACACCTGCTGGGCCGCGAATTTCGCGATACGGCGGGGCGGCTCAATCAGGCGGTGGCGGCGGCGGTTGGACGGTGCTGGTTCGTGGTGGCGGGGATGGTATTGCCGCTGCAGCGGTTCGATCCCCTTCTCCTGCCCCCAACCGTTCGTGCTGAGTAGAGACTGAGCTTGTCGAAGGCTCGTATCGAAGCACCTGTGGCGGTCCTTCGATCCGCCCTTTCGACTTCGCTCAATGGCTACTCAGGACGAACGGCATCGTTTCTCGAAGCGGTTTTCAAGACTTCCCGCAACGGAGTCCACGCCACGTCATAGCGCCCATTATCCACCGGCGCGCTCGGCGCGCGGCCGTCGAACATGTTGTGGAGATACTGCATTCCCTGCCACGCCGGAAACACCTGATCCCGCGCCGGAAACAGCCGGCGGGTCACCCCGATCATCCGCGCCAACGTGGCCAGCGACCCGGCGCGCAACAGCCCATAAGGCTTGCCCGTCACCTCGCCCATCAACGCCGCCAGATCGCGCGCGCTGACCTGTGCCCCGGCGATGTGCAGGTTGCGCGGCGCGGCGGGATCGAGCGCGGCGGCGGCGGTATAGGCCGCCACATCGTCCTTGGTCGTCAGCGCGAACTTCGTGTCGGCATCGCCCCAATACAGCACGCGCCGCACCCGCCGCTGGATCAACGGCATCTGCCCATCGAGCATATCGGCGAACGCGCCGTTGAAGATGGAGGTCGCGACGATCGGCGCGGTGTCGATCCGGGTGCGGAAGGCGCGGCGCAGGTCGAAATTGCGGTTGGTGCCGGTCGGCAGCGCGCGATAGTTGATCGAAAAGTCCGACGGAATGAACCGCGCCGCCCCGCCGCCCAGCGCCGCGTCGAGCAGCTTCGTCTGGGTATCGAGGATCGTGTCGCCAAGGCCATTGAGCGCCGACACGACGCACACCACCCCGCGACAGGCATGGGCCAGCGCCTGCGCGTCGTCGAAGTCGACCGGCCACGGATCGGCCCCGATCGCCGCCAGCGTCGCGATCCGGTCCGGCGCGGTGCCGGCGCGGACCAGCGCGCGCACCTTCGCGCCGCGCGCCACCGCCGCCTTCGCGATCCGCCCGCCCAAATCGCCCGTCGCACCTGCGACGATGATCGTGTCCATCTTCGTTCCCCGTAGCCTTCCCCGGCGAACTGCCGATCCCGTCGTGCGTTCCCGCCACACGGAACGCAAGGGGGTGCCACCAATGGACGAAACGATCGCGGCCCCGTGCTGCCCGATCTGCGGCAATGATCGCTGGCACGACCGCGCGCTGCCCGAATGCACCCATTGCGGGCTGGCGCTGACCGACCTGCGGTTCCCGGCGGAGGCCGTGCGCGCGGCGATCCGGGCGCTGCTGACCGGGGGGACGCCCGCCACGGGGATCGCCCTCGCCCCGCACGCCCGGCGCAATGCCGGCTGGGCGCTGGGCCTGGTGGCGGACGGCGAGCGCTGGCGCCCGGCAACCGCCGAACCGCACGCCGTCACCCTCGGCATGATCGCCCGCGCCGGCGAAAGCGCGCGGATCGCCGGGCTGCTGCACGACCTCGCGCCGCATTTCGAGGATCGGATCGTCCTGCTCGACGGCAGCGACGCCGATGCGGCGGCACTGGCACGGGCGGTTCCCGGCGCACGCGTCCACGCCCATCCGCTGAACGGCGACTTCGCCGCGCAACGCAACCGGGTGCAGGCGCTGGCGGACGGATGGGTGCTGCAACTCGACAGCGACGAGACACCCGATGCGGCGCTGCTGGGCGCGCTCGGCTGGCTGACGGCGGCGGCGGATCGGGACGGGCTATGGGCGCTGGGGCTGCCGCGCCGCAATTGGGTCGACGGGGTGCAGGCCGCGTTGTGGCCCGACATTCAGTATCGCCTGAACCGCGCGCACATCCGCTTCGCCGGCACGGTGCACGAACGCCCGGTGGTGCCGTTCGACCGCACCTCCTTGGCGCTGGCGGGTGCGATCGACCATCACCTCGCCCGCGCCCGCGTGATCGAACGCTCGCGGGTTTACGAGGCCATGTCGACGGGCGCCGGCCGTCCCGGCGACGAAGCAGCCCTGCTCCGCCCCTTCATCGCCGCGCCGTAAGCCGCAACGGTTTCGGCGGCGAGGCCGGCGCGGGTGAAGCGTCCCGCCGCGACCCGCGCCGCCGTCGACAGCGCCCGCCGCAGGTCGCCGTCGCGCAGCATCCGCCGCAGGATCGCACCCAGTGCGTCCGCCGTGCAATCCTCCGCCAGCAGCCCTGCCCCGCTGCCTCCGACGAACAGTCTCGCGCTCGGGTCCTCGCCGCACGCCGCGATCGGGCGGCCAAAGGTCATCGCCTCCTGATAGACCAGCCCGAAACTCTCGTAACGCGAAGGGGCGACGACGATATCGGCGGCGGCGAGCGCGGCGTGCAACGCATCGTCCTCGACCCGGTGATAGCTGTCGATCCGCCTGCGCGCCGCCGGGGGCAGCGCGTCCAGTTCCTGTCGTCGCAGCCCGATCATCGTCAGCCGGAAATCGGGCAGCGTCCCCGCATCCGCTTCGCGCGCCAGCACCGGCAGCGTCCCGATCAGCGCGTCGGTTCCCTTGCGCGGTTCGTTGCGCCCGACGAACAGCAGCCGCAGCACGGCGTTGCCCGGCGGATAGGGAGCCGCCCGCCCCGCCTGAACGATCGCCGGCGGCAGGCTGAGGCCGATCACGGCATGGCCCGGCCCCGGCGGCAGTGTGCCGTATAGTGCGGCGATCTTCGCGCCATGCGCCTCGGTATTCGAAATCAGCCTCGCCGACGCGCGCGCGGACACCGCCTCCAGCGTGATCGCCGACCAGCGATCGATCCGGTCGCGCAAGGAGCGCGGGCGGGCGGCACTGGTCGCGACCGGCGTCGAATTGCGCGTCACCAGCGGCGCCGGCCCGGTCAGCGCGACCCACAGCCCCGGCGCATACCAGTTGGTCGCCTCCACCACGTCGAACGGCCGTTCGGCATGGAGCCGTCGCACCGTCCGCGCGATCATCGCCGGGCCGCACAGATGGCCGATGCCGGGCCAGCGACGCAGGCGCGCCAGCCAGCCCTGTTCCACCGCGCCGATCACCTCGACCGCGCCGTCCATGTGGCGACCGGTCCGGTCCATCGTCACGACGCGCACGTCATGCCCCGCCTCGGCCAGCGCCTGCGCAATTTCGCTCGCCGCGCGCGACAGGCCACTCTTTTCAGGGGGATAGGCCCAGCTGAGCAAACCGATCCTCATGCCCCGACCCCCGTCGCCAACGCGATCCGTTGCCGGTACAGCGCCACATAGTCCTCTGCCATGCGCGTCGCCGTGAAGCGTTGCTCGAACCGCGCCCGCACGCCCGCCCGGTTGATCGTGTCGATCCTGGCCAGTGCCGCGGCCGCTTCCGCCTCGGTCTTCACGATGAAGCCGGTGACGCCGTTCTCGACGACTTCGCGCACGCTACCGCGATCCCATGCGATGACCGGCGTTCCACACGCCATCGCCTCGATCATCACCAGCCCGAACGGTTCGGGCCAGTCGATCGGGAACAGCAGCGCGGCGGCCTCGCCCAGCAGCGTCTGTTTCGCGCGGTCGTCGACCTCGCCGACATGCACCGCATCCTCGCCCAGCAGCGGCGCGACCTGTTCCGCGAAATAACGCGGGTTGCCGACATCGACCCCGCCGGCCAGCCGGATCGGCCACCCGGCGGCGCGCGCGACGCGGATCGCCACGTCGGGCCGCTTCTGGTCGGTCATCCGCCCGATGAACGCGACGCCTTTGCCGCCCGGCCCCGCCACGAACCGGTCGACCGGAATACCATGATGCACCACCCCCGCCCGGTTCGCACGTGGCAGGTCTCGCGCCTGCGCCTGCGAAATCGCGGCGACCGGCAATTCGGGAAAGCTGTGGAAGAACAGTTTCCGGTCCAGCTCGTCCAGCCGCCAGTGGACCGTGGTCAGGCTGCGCCCGATCCGGTCGCCCAGCACGGCGGCATGGGCAAACTCGCCATGGCAATGCACGATGTCGAAGTCCGTAAGATGCGCCGCCAGCAACCCCAGCTGCGCCGCCTCCAGCGCGGCGGGCACGCCGGGTGCGACCGGTCCGTGATACGCCTTCAGCGCCGACAGGCTGGGATGCGCCGACAAATGCCGCGCGGTGGTGACGCTGTCGCTCGGCGCGATCAGCGTCACGTCATGGCCCATCGCCATCAACGCTTCGGTCAGGTCGGACACGACCCGTTCGGTTCCCCCCGTGCCGCGCGGCGGCGTGGGGTAGATGACCGGGGCGACCTGCGCGATGCGAAGCGGGGATACCATCGCCGACCGGAACAAAGGGCAGGCGCAACGGTTCCTGTGAGGGCGGCAATAAGTCCGCGTTTTATAACGGGAAAGTTCCGTAATGTTCATCCTCCACCTCGCTCTGCAAGGATGTCTTCGCGCGCAGGAGGTGGAATATGGGATAACGGCGGATACCGGCGGCCATATCCGCTACCTGCTCGATCTGGTGGCGGCCGCCGGGCGGCATCCGGCGATCGAGCGGACCGAGATCGTCACCCGCGCCTTTCGTGGGCAGCCGTTGGGCGATCGCTATTGGCGCGCGGTCGAGGCGATCGACGACACCACGCGGATCGTCCGCCTGCGCTCGGCCAGCGACGCCTATCTGGCGAAGGAAGCGCTGTGGAGCGAAACAGACAGCTTCGTCGACGCGCTGGTCGCCCATATCGAGGGGCTGGACCGCCGTCCCGACCTGATCCACGCCCATTATGCCGATGCCGGCGCGGTGGCGGCGGCGGTCAAGGCGCGCCTTGGCATCCCTTATCTCTTCACCGCCCATTCACTGGGGCAGGTGAAGCAGGTCGCGTTCGGCACCGATTGTGCGGAAACCGTCGGCCTCGAGCGCCGTATCGCGATCGAGGACCATGCCATCGCCCATGCCGACGCGATCATCGCCTCGTCGCGGGACGAGGCGGAGGTGCAATATGCCGGCTATCCCAGCTACGATCCCGGCCGCATCCGCATCATCCCGCCGGGCAGCGATCTGGGCCTGTTCGCCGGCACCTGCACCGATGCAATGGTCGATGCGCGGATCGACCGCTTCCTGGCCGACCCGTCCAAGCCGGTGATCCTCGCGCTGGCGCGGCCCGTCAGCAAGAAGAACCTCGCCGCGCTCGTCCATGCCTATGGCCGCTGCCCGGCGCTGCAAACCGCCGCGAACCTCGTCATCGTGGCGGGCACCCGTGACGATCCGCGCAGCCTCGAACCCGAACTGGCGGGCAACATGGCCGAACTGTTCGCGCTGATCGACCGCTACGACCTCTACGGATCGGTCGCGATTCCCAAGACGCACGCGCCGCACGAAGTCCCCGCCATCTATGCCCATGCCCGTGCCAGGCGCGGCATCTTCGTCAATCCGGCGCTCAACGAACCGTTCGGCCTGACGTTGCTGGAGGCGGCGGCATCGGGCCTGCCGCTGGTCGCGACCGACAGCGGCGGACCGAACGACATCATCGAAGGCTGCAACAACGGCATCCTCGTCGATCCGCGCGATCCGATGGCGATCGGGCAGGCGATGCTGAAGATTCTGTCCGACGACGACCTCTGGGATGCCTATTCGCACGCCGGGGCGACCGCCGCCGAGCTGTACGACTGGGACGGCCATGTCGCCCGCTATGCCGAACTGGCGGCGGCGGTGATCGCACCGCCAGCGCCTGCGATCGAGGCGCCGCGCCTGCTGCTCGTCTCCGACATCGACAATACGCTGCTGGGCGAGACGGAAGCGGCGCAGGCGTTCAACCTGTGGCATGGCGACCAGCACGACATGCTGTTCGGCATCGCCACCGGGCGCAGCCTGCACAGCGCGCTGGCGATCCTCGCGCAGAACCACGTCGCGCCGCCGGCGGTGATGATTACCTCGGTCGGGTCGGAAATCTACCATCGGGTCCATGGCGGCGTGTATGAACGCGACGATGCGTGGACGGCGATCATCGATGCCGGCTGGGATCGGGCGGCCATCGCCGCGTTGCTGGCCGCAGCGTCCGACCTGCGCCCGCAAAGCCCGCTCGAACAACGCAGCCATAAACTCAGCTATTTCACCGGTGGCGAGGCGGACATCGCCCAGCGGGTCCGCGACCGGTTGGCCGATGCCGGCCTGACCGCGTCGGTGATCCACAGCCATGGCCGATATCTCGACATATTGCCGCTCGCCGCATCCAAGGGGACGGCAGTCGACTATGTCCGCCGCCGCGCGCAGATGCGCCGCGATCAGGTGATCGTCGCGGGCGACAGCGGCAACGATGTCGAAATGCTGCGCGCCTGCGCGCACGCGATCATCGTCGGCAATTATTCGGACGGCCTCGCCCAGCATCCCGACCTCGCCCACAGCTACGTCGCCCGGCGCGGCTATGCGTTCGGGATCATGGAAGGGGTCGCCCATTTCCGTGGGCAGCCGGCGCAGCGACTGTCGGCGTGATCTCGGTCTGTACGCTGGCGCGCGGGCGGACCGCGCAACTGGCGCAACTGATGTCGGGCCTCGCCGCACAGACGCTGAAGCCCGACGAACTGGTCATCGCCTACATGCAGCCGCACGCGCCGGACGGCCTGCCCGACCCCGGCGTTCCGGTGCGCAATGTCTTCGTACCCGGCGATCCGATGCCCCTGGCCGAGGCGCGCAACGCGGCGGCGCGGACGGCGCGGGGCGACCGGCTGATCTTCCTCGACGTCGACTGCGTGCCCTCGCCAACCCTGGTCGAGCGCTATGCGCAGGCGCTGGATATGGCCCCCGCCATCTATCTGGGCGAAGTCCGCTACCTGCCGCGTGGGGCCTTCGATCCGGCGCTGGGTGTCCGCCACCCGGCCAGGCCGGCGCTGGCCGACGACGAAATCCGCCCCGTGCCCAGCCATGGCGAGCTGTGGGGCCTATCCTTCGCCCTGCCCCGGTCGGCATGGGACGCGGCGGGCGGCATGGACACCGGCTATGTCGGCTATGGCGGGGAGGAAACCGACTTCGCCTGGGCATTGGCGGCCGCCGGGATACCGATGGCGTGGGTCGGCGGGGCCGTCGCCTATCACCAGCATCACGCCGTCCACATCCCGCCGCTGCACCAGTTCGACGCGATCCTGCGCAACGCCACCCGCTTTCGCGCGCGTTGGGGCCGATGGTGCATGGACTATTGGCTGGGCCAGTTCGCCGCGGCCGGGCTGATCCGCTGGAACGCCGATGCGGACGCCATCGAACGGCTGCGCGCGCCGACCCCGGCCGAAATCGCCGCCAGCCGACGCGAGGATGCGCTGTTCAGCTAAGGCCTGATCCACCGTACCCCCGCGCAGGCGGGGGTACGGTCATGCCTGAACAAGCCTGAGCATCTCCATCGAATCTGCACACCCCCTCCCTTCGCAGCCGACATCGCCCTGCCATACCCACCGGCAGACAAGCCTACGAAAGGACCGCCATGACCCGTTCGATCAACCTGCATTGGCTCGGCTGGGCCGGCGCCGCCGCACTGCTCGCCGTGCCGTTCCTCGCCGGCGCGCCATGGTCGCCCGCCGATTATGTCCTTGCCGCGGTGATGCTGGGGATCGCGGGCGGCGCGATCGAGCTTGGGCACCGCGCGTCGACCGGCCTCGCCTATCGCATGGGTACCGTCATCGCGGTCGCCGCCGCGTTCCTGCTGGTGTGGATCAATCTGGCGGTCGGATTTTTCGGCAGCGAGGATAACGCCGTCAACGCGGTCTTCGGCCTCGTCCTGCTGGTCGCGGTCGGCGGCACCCTGCTCGCCCGGCTGCGTGCAGGCGGCGTCGCGCGCGCCATGACCGCCGCCGCCGCGACACAGCTGGCGATCGGGGTAACCGGCATCGCCGCCGGCTGGGCCGGCCCCGGCATCTTCGGCGTGCGGCAGACATTGGGCGGCACCGCCTTCTTCTGCATCCTCTGGCTCACCAGCGCCGCGCTGTTCGCCGGCGCCGCGCGTCAGTCGGCCCAGAGCCGCACCGCCAGCCCTTCGATATAGTCCGCCGCCCGCGCCGCAGCGCCGGGATCGTACAGCGCGGCCAGCGCCGCCGGGTCGAGCGCCCTGGCCGCATCCAGCAACCCGCGCCAGGGGACCAGCGACCCCGGCCACTGGTGCAGCGCCACCGCCGCGCCGACCTCCGCCAGCCGGTCCGCCTTGCGCGTCTGTTCGGCGAAATACCGCCATTCCGGCGCGCAGATATAGGGGCGGCCGACCCGCGCGATCTCGTGCACCGTATTGTCGCCTGCCGATGCGATCACGACGTCGGCGGCGGCGATATGGTCGGTGACGCCATCGACCCAGCCCTTTTCGACCAGATTGCCGAAGTCGGTCTCATGCCCCTCGCGGTGGACCGGCCCGACGACCAGCCACAGCGCGTCCGGTACCGCCCTTGCCGCCATGGTCAGCGGGGCGTAGGGCGTCCCCGCCCCCCCGCCGCCGGTCAGCACCAGCACGACCTCGCGGTCGGGATCGATACCCAGCTTCGCGCGCGCCTCCGCCCTGGTCGGCACCGCATCGGTCGTGGTGCACAGGCCCCCGGTGTAGCAGGTCTTGGCCCGGCCCCATGCCGGAAAATCGTCCTGCTCGATGGCCTCGTCGAATGGCGCCAGCAACCCGACGCACGCCTGATACGCGCCCAGATGCCCCGGATCGGTGCGGTCGCCATGCATCCGGATCTTGATCGCCGGCACGCTGGCGATCCGCGCCATCAGCGCGATCTCCGCAGAGACATCGACCACGAACAGCGCCGGCGCAACATCGTCCAGATGGTCGAGGATCGTCCGCATCGTCCGCCGCGTGGCATCCACGCCCAGCGGTACGCAGTGCAGCACCTCCGGCGTCGGCTGGTCGAACAGCGCTGCGGTCGGCACCGGTGCGCCGATCATGTTGGGCAGCTGGACCAGATCGATCGGCCGGTCGAACCCGTCGAACAGGTCGGGGCGCGCGCACAGTATGGTGACGCGGCGGTCGGCGGGCAGTTCGCGGATGATCGCCATTGCCCGGTTGGCATGGCCGCGACCCTGATGATGGATGAAGAAGGTGATCGGTCGCGTCGTCATATGTCCCCCGGAGAAACCCGTCTTGGCCCACGAACGCGGGGGAACCCTTGCCGGCTCCCCGCGTAGCCCCGACAAGCGAAATTATTTCGGAATCACAATGATTTCCGATGATTCGAATGGGAATTTGAACCGCATGTCGACCTGGACGACCCCGCGCCCCGGCCTTTCCATCCTGCGACGCGGGGACGCGCCGATCCGCAGTATCCAGGTCTATGGCCAGCGTTGTTCGGGAACCAACGTCCTGATCCGCTCGATCGAGGCCAATCTCGGCCGCGACGCCTTTACCGAACGCTTTGGGTTCAAGCACTGGTTCGTGCCCGAACAGGTCCTGTTCCCGCGCGACGTCATGGTGCTGGCGGTGGCGCGTGATCCGGTCGACTGGGTGCGCAGCCTGCACCGCCAGCCATGGCACGCGCATCCGGAGTTGAAGGCGCTCGGCTTCTCCGACTTCATCCGCGCGCCGTGGCACAGCTATTGGGACGGCGAATTCTGGGGTGTCGAGGACGACCATCCGGTGCTGGGGCGCGAAATGCTGCACGAACGCTGCCCCGATACCGGCGAACGCTTCACCAATCCGCTGGCCAAGCGTACCGCGAAACTGCGGCACTGGAGCGGCCTGCACGACCGCGCGCACCATGTCGCGCTGCTCGCCCATGATGCGTTCGTCGCCGACCCCGCCGGAGTGATCGCCGACCTGTCCGCCGCTTGCCAGCTGCCCATGGCCGATCGCTTCGTGGCGCAGGACAGCTACAAGGGGCAGGGCAAGCGCCCCTTCGCCCCCACCGCCTATCCCGACATCTCCGCCGCCGACCGCGCGCATATCCATGCATGGCTCGATCCGAAGGTCGAAGCGCGGTTCGGGTTTACGGTCCCGGTGCAGCAGGCGGAAGCGGCGGAATAAGTTCACGCGGAGGCGCGGAGACGCGGAGGAGTTGCGTTCCGGGCGCCGACATCGCGGTCGGAAGACACCTGCTCGGGAGGCAACAGGGAAAAGGCCACTGACGCGGGCATGGTCCGCCCGGAACGCAACCCCTCCGCGTCTCCGCGCCTCCGCGCGAACCCCTAACTTCTTACCTTCGCCCGCCGCACCAGCACCGCCAACGCCGCCGTCAACACCCCCGCGACCAAAGCCCAGATCGCCAGCCCCTGCCACGGCGTGTAGCCGAACCATTCATCGGCCACGGTACGCAGATAGCCCGGATCGAACCGCTCGCGGAACACCGCCACCGCCAGCGCGCGGGGTTCGCCGCCCGGTGCGGTGATCTCGGCGCTGGCGATCGCCATGTTGAGCACGACCGACCCGGCCAGCAGCACCGCCACCGCCCGCCGCGACCAGCGCGTCGCCTGTGCCCAGAACGCGCCGATGCCGATGCACAGGAACCCGACCGCCGGCAGCGCATGGCGCGGCCCGGTCGCGTTGCCGCCGTCCCAGTAATAATAGCTGGCGTTGATGAGGAACGGCAGCGTAGCCCCCGCGACCGCCAGCCAGCCCACCGCCCGCGTCGCCGGATTCCGCAGCAGTACCGCGATGCCGAAGGGTGCTACGATCAGGATCGGCGCGACCCACAACATCCCCCGCCGCTCGCCGAAGGTCAGCTCGTAGAGGACGTAGGGCTTGGGATAGGTCAGCCCGAAAAACCCTTCCTGCATCCCCGCAAAGTCGGTGACGCCCGAATAGCCGAGCCGAAACACCGTGCCGAACGCGATCAGATTGTACCCGACCAGTACGACCAGCGCGCTCGCCCCCACCGCCAGCGCGACGGCGACCGTCCGCACCGCCTCGCCCCGCGGCAGCGCCCGCAACCGCCACAGCGCATATCCGGCGACCGGCAAGCCGGCGATCAGCGCCGAATGCTCGATCAGCACCGCCCAGCCGAGCGCGAGGCCGGCGACGACCGCATGGCCCCATGACCGCCCCGGCCCGGTCCCGCGCCACACGCCCCAGGTCGCGATGACCAGCAGGGCGGCGACCGGCGCATGGCCGAAGATCGTCGTCGACCACCCCCAGACCGTCGTGCCGAGGCCATAGGACAGCGCGGCGACCGCCCCCGCCTCCCCGTCGCCGGTGATACCCCGCACCAGATCGTAGAGCAGCATCGCCGCCAGCGCGCTTAGTAAGGCGCAAACCGTCACCGCGACCAGCCGGATGCGGATCTTCAGGAAGCGGTTGAACTCGCGGTTCTCGAACCCGGGCACGAAATCGCGGGCGTGCTGCCCCGACACCGCATCGGCTAGGGCGATGGCCGGGATGCCCAGCACGGTGATGCCCGGCGCTTTGTCCGAATAATAATGGTCGCCGAAATGCGCCTTGTCGATCGTCAGCGCGGCATATTCGTCGATGGTGGCGTCACCATCCTCGACCAGCGACAGCGTGGCGAACATCCGCACGGCGTTGTTGGGATTGAACTCCCACGATCCGAACCACGCGCACGAAAACCACACGAGGATCAGGATCGCCCACGCGACGGGATCGCGGCGCAGCGGCGGGGAGGACGACATTGCTGGCTTCCCGCCCCTTCCGTCAGAAGATCCGGTTGAGCAGCAGGTACAGCGCCCCCGACAGCAGCACCGATACCGGCAGCGTCAGCACCCATGCCATCAACAGGTTGCGGACGGTCGACATCTGCAGGCCCGACCGGTTCGCCGCCATCGTACCGGCGACACCCGACGACAGGACATGGGTGGTCGATACCGGCAGGCCCAGGCTGTCGGCGCCGAAGATCGTGCCCATCGCCACCAGTTCCGCCGACGCGCCCTGCGCATAGGTCAGGTGGGTCTTGCCGATCTTTTCGCCGACGGTGACGACGATCCGCTTCCACCCGACCATCGTGCCCAGCCCCAGCGCGAACGCGACCGCGATCTTGACCCACAGCGGGATGAAGCGCGTTCCGGCGTCCAGCGACCCGCGATATTCGGTCAGCACCTTCTTGTCGCCTTCGGTCAGCGACAGCGTCGGCTCCTTGCCCAGCCGCTTCACCGCTTCCGACGTCAGGTACATGTCGTTGCGCATATTGCCGCTGACGGCGGCGGGCACCTTGGCCAGCGTGCCGTATTCGCGAACCTGCTGCTCGATCGCGCCGACCATCATGGTCACGGCGGGCACGGTTTCCGGGGTCAGCTTGCGTTCGGTGATGTACCGTTCCGCCTGGCGGCGGGCCGTCACGTCATCGGGGGCCGCGCCCTGTCCCTGCGGCATCAGCACCCGGACGGCGGCGGCGCTGTTGGTCGCGAACTGCGCCTCATATTGCGCCGGCACCGCGCGGTTGAGCGCATAGGCGGTGGGGACCGTGCCGATCAGGATCAGCATGATGAGGCCCATGCCCTTCTGCCCGTCGTTCGACCCGTGCGCGAAGCTGACGCCGGTGCAGGTAAAGATCAGCAGGCAGCGAATCCACAGCGGCGGCGGCGTATCGCCGACCGGCGCCTCGTACAGTGTGCGGTTGCGGATCAGGGTCTTCATGGCGATGAACAGCAACGCCGCCACGCCGAACCCGATCATCGGCGAAATCAGCAGCGCCTTGCCAGTCTCCAGCGCCTTGTCCCAATCGACGCCGGCCGAACCGTTGCGACCCTGCAGGATCGCGTTCGCCACGCCGACCCCGATGATCGACCCGATCAGCGTATGCGAGGACGACGACGGAATCCCCAGCGCCCAGGTGGCGAGGTTCCACACGATCGCCGCGATCAGCAGCGCGAAGACCATGGCGAACCCGGAGGACGACCCGACCTGCAGGATCAGTTCGATCGGCAGCAGCGAGATGATGCCGAACGCGACCGCGCCGGTCGAAAACAGCACGCCGAGGAAGTTGAAGATACCCGACCACACCACCGCGACATGGGCCGGCATCGAATTGGTGTAGATGACCGTCGCGACCGCATTGGCGGTGTCGTGGAACCCGTTCACGAATTCGAATCCCAGCGCGATGATGAGCGCGAGGATCAGCAACGCGAAGGGCATCAGCGTCAGCGGATCGACGCTCGCCGCCGCCGCATCGTGGTAGACGTTGTAGACGACATATCCCAGGGCCGCGACGATCGCCGTGGCGAATCCAAACGTACCGGCACGACCGAAGCCGTCGTCCAGTTTCGGGCCGGGGCGTCCATCCCGCTCCAGCGCTGCGCTCGTCATCGAAATTCCCCTGCCGAATGAACATGCCGCCCTATCGACGGAGTGTGACAGCTTCGTACGCGCCATCGCACGCCCCCGCGTCGGCATCGCAGTCGGGCGAAGCGGCCCATAGCGAACCGAACGTGCTTTGGCGATATGATGCACGAAATCCCCGTTTTCCGCCGATGGCGTTGCACCGCCGCCACATCCGACCATCGGATCATCCGCCGCTTCGTGCTTGACGTGGCGGTATCGCGCGGTGCTGTGCGACCCGGCAAAGGAGTCGTCGCCATGGATCATCCCAACGCACCGCCACCCACGCGGAACCGGGCGCGGATCGCGCTCGACGAACGCACCTGCCGGATGATCTGCCCGATCGCATCGGCGATGGTCGGCGTCTGCCTGACCGGTATCGGGCTGTTGCACGTCACCATCACGCTGCGCGCGCGCCAGACGGTGGCCGACGACCTGCTGTCGGTCGACGCGCTGCTGTTCCTGATCGCGACGCTCAGTTCCTATTTCGCGCTCAGGGTCCAGGGCACGGCGCGACTGCACTGGCTGGAGCGGGTCGCCGATGCGACGTTCATCGTCGCCATGCTGCTGCTGACCGCCGCCTGCTTCATCATCACCTATGCGCTGAACCGGTAGAGGGGTCTCTGTCGCCGATCGTACCTATGCTCGGCCTTCCTCGTCACTCCCGCGCAGGCGGGAGTCCATATGCGCTAACGTCGGCGCATCTTGCCGAACCGTTGGCGGTTATGGATTCCCGCCTGCGCGGGAATGACGGCGCTGGCAGCAACGGTCGAGGCCCACCCCAACATTACCGATTGTTCAGCGCGCGCTGAACCGCCGGCAATTCGCACGCCGCTATTCCCCGGGACATGAAGGGGAATCGAACGATGCGGGTGTGGAGCGGAATCCTGGCGGCGCTGGGCATGGCGATCGCGCTGCCGGCGGGCGCGAATGCGCCGGGGCCGTCGCCCACCGGGCTGTGGCTCAACCCGCACAGCAACGTCGCGGTGCGCACCGCCCCGTGCGGCGCGCGGCTGTGCGGCTGGGTCGTGTGGGCCAGCGCATCGGCCCGGGCGGATGCGAAGGATGGCGGCGTCGAGCGCCTGCTCGGCACCGAATTGCTGGAGGATTACGCCGCCGATGGCCGCGGGGCATGGACCGGCACGGTGTTCGTCCCCGACATGGGCCGCCGCTTCGCCTCGCGAATCGACCTGCCGAACGCCGACACGCTGCGGATTCGCGGCTGCCTGTGGGGCGGGGTGATCTGCCGGAGCCAGAGCTGGTCACGGATCGAACAGGTGCCGCATGGCTGACCTGCGCCGCCTGATCGATCGCTATCGCACGCCGATCGGCGTGCTGGTGGTGCTGGGCCTGATCGCGCTGGGCTTCGCCGCGCTCCAGCATCTGACACAGGAAATCCGCTTCGCCGATGTCCGCAGCGCGCTGCACGACCTGTCCGCGGCGAAGATCGTGCTGGCCCTGCTGGCCACCGCCGGCAGCTATCTGGCGCTGACCTTCTACGACCTGCTGGCGCTCCACACCATCGGCCGCCCGTTGCCGTGGCGCACCGCCGCGCTCGCGTCGTTCACCAGCTATACGCTCAGCCACAATCTCGGCCTTGCCCTGCTGACCGGTGGGTCCGCGCGCTATCGTATCTATAGCGCCGCCGGGCTGGACGGTCCCGATGTCGCCCGCGTGGTGGCGATCGCCAGCGGTACCTTCTGGGCCGGAGTCGTCAGCGTCACCGGCGTCGCGCTGCTGCTGCACCCCGGCGCGCTCGACCTCGCCGGCCTGCGCCTGTCGCCGACCGAGGTACAGGCCGCCGGCTGGAGCATCGCCGCGCTGACCGTCCTGCTGCTGGGGGCCTGTGCCATCGTGCGCGCGCCGATCCGGCTGTTCGGCTTCACCCTGCCCTTGCCCAGCACCGGCCTGCTCCTGCTCCAGATCGGCATCGCGCTGGTCGACATCGCCTGCGCCAGCGCCGCGCTGTTCGTGCTGATCCCCGGCGCGGCACCCGCGCTGCTGCCCGCGTTCATCCTCGCCTATACGCTCGGCATCGTCGCGGCGGTGGTGACGCATGTTCCCGGCGGCATCGGCGTGTTCGAAGCGGTCGTGCTGGCGGTGGTCCCGGTCGATCGCGCGACGCTGTTCGCCGCGCTGATCGCGTATCGCGTGCTTTATTATCTCCTGCCGCTCGGCTGCGGCATCCTCGTCCTCGCCTGGCACGAAGGCGCGCGCCAGCGGCGGCGGTCGAGCCGGTTCCTGTCGGGGGTCCGCGCCGTCGCGACCGGCGTCGCCCCGCTGGCGCTGAGCGCCGCGACCTTCATGGCCGGCGCGATGCTGCTGCTGTCAGGG
This sequence comes from Sphingomonas sp. Leaf32, assembly GCF_001421765.1. Lineage (GTDB taxonomy): Bacteria > Pseudomonadota > Alphaproteobacteria > Sphingomonadales > Sphingomonadaceae > Sphingomonas. The sequence continues at coordinate 224,615 of NZ_LMLA01000001.1, forward strand.
TCGCTCCCCTCGGTCCGCGCCCGCATGGGCGACCTTGCCGCCATCCTGCCGCTGCCGATGATCGAGGGCAGTTCGATCGCGGCCAGCCTGACCGGCACCGCGCTGCTGCTGCTCGCCCCCGCGCTCTATCGCCGGCTCGACGGTGCGTTCCTCGCCACCCGTATGCTGCTGATCGCCGCCGCGCTGTTCTCGATCGGCAAGGGGCTGGATTATGAGGAGGCGACCGCCTGCCTGTGCGTCGCCGCGCTGCTGCAATGGACGCGCAGCGCCTTCTACCGCCGCACCGCGCTGACCGGACAGCCGGTGGGCGCAGGCTGGGTCGCGTCGGTCGCCGCCGTCATCGCATTGACCGTCTGGGCGGGGTTCTTCGCCTATCGCCATGTCGATTATTCCGAAAATCTGTGGTGGAAATTCGCGCTGCACAGCGATGCCCCGCGCTTCCTGCGCGCGACGCTGGGCGTCATCGTCATGCTGGCGGGGGCGTGCGTGTGGCGGCTGATGTCGCCGACCGCGACGGCGGCGCGCAGCGCGCTGTCGGCGGTCGATTCGGCCACGGTGCGCCGCATCCTCGCGCAAGCGAACCGCACCGACACGATGCTGGCGCTGACCGGCGACAAACGCTTTCTGCTGTCGGAGGCCGGCGACGCCTTCGTCATGTATCAGGTCCATGGCGCCAGCTGGGTCGTGATGGGCGATCCGGTCGGCCCGCGCGAGGCGTGGGGCGAGCTGCTGTGGAACCTGCGCGACCTCGCAGACCGCGATCAGGGGCGGCTGCTGCTGTATCAGGTCTCCTCGCCCGTGCTCGACATCGCGATCGGCATGGGGCTGAGCATCGTGAAATATGGCGAGGACGCGGTGGTCGATCTGACGACCTTCACCCTCGACACCCCCCGCCTGCGCGCGCTGCGCAAATCGGAACGCGCGGTCGCGCGCAAGGGCGCGACGATGCACATCATCGCCGCCAGCGAACTCGGCGCGATCCTCGACGAACTGGAATCGGTCTCCGACGAATGGCTGCAGGCGAAGGCGCAGCGGGAGAAGGGCTTCAGCCTCGGCCATTTCGACCGCGCGTATCTGTCCTTCTTCGACATGGCGGTGGTGACGATCGACGACCGCATCGTCGCCTTCGCGAACCTGTGGCTGACCGAGAACCGCAAGGAAGCCTCGGTCGACCTGATGCGCCACCGGTCCGACACGCCGCCGGGCACGATGGACTATCTGCTGGTCAACCTGATGCTGTGGGCCAAACAACAGGGCTATGCCCGCTTCTCGCTCGGCATGGCGCCCTTGTCGGGGATCGAGGATCGCCGGCTCGCCCCCGCCTGGGCCAAGGCGGCGGCGTTCATCTTCCGCCATGGCGAGCGCTTCTACGGCTTCCGGGGCCTGCGCACCTATAAGGAGAAGTTCGCGCCGGGGTGGGAGCCGCGCTACATCGCCGGTCCCGGCGGCATCGGCCTGCTCAAGGGCCTGCGCGACCTTTCCCGCCTGATCGCCCGGCCCCAGCCCGCGCTCTACCTGCCCCCGGCCCCCGCCGCCGAACGGATCGCGACCGAACCGAAAGTACCCCAGCCATGAACCGTATCGAACGCCGTCCCAGATCCCCGGGTCGCCTCCGCCGCCGGTTCGGCATCGGCGCGCTGATCGCCGGACTGCTGGTCCTGCTCGGCCTCGCCGCCCCGTCGCTGCGCCTGATCGACAGCCAGTCGCTGCGCCTGTTCGACGGGGGCAGGAAGCATCCGTCGGTCGTCGCCGTCTTCATCTCGGGCGACATGGGGTTGCGCTTCGGCTTGGGCAGCGTCGTCGTGCCCGCTCTCGCGCAGCACGGCATTCCGGTCGTCGGCGTCAGCTCGCCGGTCAATTTCGGCACGCGCAAGACCCGCGAACAGGTCGACGCGATCGTCACCAGCGCGATCCGCACCGCGCTGGCGCGGACCGGCGCGGAGAAGGTGATCCTGATGGGCCAGTCGTTCGGCGCCGACATGGTGTCGGCCACCGCGCCCGACCTTCCCGCCGACCTGCGCGCGCGCATCGCGGCGATCAGCGTGGTCGTGCCGGCGCAGACCGTCTATTTCCGCTCCGACCCGACCGGCATCCTCTATCACGGCACTCCCGATGCCCGCCCGAGTGCGACGATGCGCGCGCTGGACTGGGCACCGGTCATCTGCATCTACGGTCGCGAGGAAGAGGAAAGCCTGTGCCCGACGCTGCGCGGCGGCCATGCCCAGGTCGTCGGCCTGCCCGGCGGGCATTTCCTGCACCATGACGACCAGCTGGTAATCGCCACCATCCTCGCCACGCTGCGGATGGCCGATCACAGCATTCTTACATGAAATTTGTGCAGCGCACCTAAAGTCGCCTTGATCCGGACAAATCGTCCACTTAATAGGTCACCGGCCGCGACGGGCGGCATGGGATTGCGGATCAGCGACCGATGAGCGAGCAACAGCACGACGACCAGCCGGCATCCGACCTGCCGGACACGAAGCGCGGAAACGGCCGGGCCAGATGGATCGTGATCGCGCTGGCGCTGGTCGCGGCGGTGGTCGGCGGCTGGTGGTATGTCGACTATCAGAACAACGGAAAATTCCTGCAGGAAACCGACGACGCGACGGTGCAGGCCGACATGGTGACGATCGCTCCCAGGGTATCGGGCTATGTCGCCGACGTGCTGGTCGGCGAAAATCAGGACGTGGCGGCGGGGCAGCCGCTGGTCCGCATCGACCCGCGCGATGCCCGTGCGCAGGCGGCGCAGGCCGAGGCGCAGATCGCCGTCGCCGGAGCGCAGGCCGACACCGCCCGCGCGCAGGTCACCGAACAATATGCCGCGATCGATCAGGCCCGCGCCCAGCTTGCCGCCGCGCGCAGCAAGGCCGCCTATGACGCCGGCGAAGTCGCCCGCTATCGCCCGCTCGCCGCATCGGGCGCGGAAACCCGCCAGACGCTGGCCCAGCTGGAAGTGACCGCGCGCCAGTCGGCCGACAATGTCCGCGCCGCCGAAGCCGCCGTCACCGCGCAGCAGCGCCGCGTCGCCTCGCTCCAAAGCCAGGTCGCGCAGGGTCGCGCACAGGGACAGGCCGCCCGCGCCCAGCTCGCCGCCGCCAGCGTCGATGTCGGCGCGACGCAACTGACCGCGCCCATCAAGGGCCGTATCGGCGACAAGACGGTGACGATCGGCCAATATGTGCAGGCCGGCACCCGCCTGATGTCGGTCGTGCCGCTCGACCGGCTCTATATCACCGCCAATTTCAAGGAAACGCAGCTCGCGCTGATGCGCCCGGGCCAGCCGGTCGAGATCGATGTCGACGCGCTGGACGGCGTGCCCGTCCGCGGCCGGGTCGAAAGCCTAGCGCCCGGCACCGGCGCGCAATTCTCGCTGCTGCCGCCGCAGAACGCGACCGGCAACTTCACCAAGATCACGCAGCGCGTGCCGGTGCGCATCTCGATCGAGGCGACGCCGGAGGCCCGCCGCCTGCTGGTGCCCGGCCTCTCCGTATCGGTGACGGTCGACACCCGCGGCGCACGCGGTGAATTGAAGCAGCTGCGCGAGCAGGCGGAGCGCTGACATGGCGAGCGCGGGGGCCAGCGCGGGCGTGACCACCGCCGCGCCGCCGCAGCGGGCCGACCTTGCGGCATGGCTGGCGGTGATCGCGGGCAATCTGGGCGCGCTGATGGCGACGCTCGACATCTCGATCGTCAATTCCGCGCTGCCGACCATCCAAGGCGAAATCGGCGCCAGCGGGACCGAGGGGACGTGGATCGCCACCGCCTATCTGGTCGCCGAGATCGTCATCATCCCCATGGCCGGCTGGTTGCAGCGGATGCTGGGGATGCGGACCTTCCTGCTGATCGCCGCCGGGCTGTTCACGGTCTTCTCGGTCGTGTGCGGCATCGCTACCACCCTGCCGATGATGATTATCGGGCGCGTCGGACAGGGATTCACCGGCGGGGCGATGATCCCGACCGCCCAGACGATCATTGCCCAGCGCCTGCCCCCGCACCAACAGCCGGTCGGCATCGCCGTGTTCGGCGTGACCGCGATCCTTGGGCCGGTGCTGGGGCCGCTGGTCGGTGGCTGGCTGACCGAGAATATCAGCTGGCATTACGCCTTTTTCCTGAACGTGCCGATCTGCGCGATCCTCGTCACGCTGCTGCTGGTCGGATTGCCGCATGAAAAGGCGAAGCTGCACCTGTTCCGCGAAGCCGACTGGCTGGGCATCGCCGGCCTCGCGCTGGGGCTGGGCGGCCTCACCGTGTTCCTCGAGGACGGGCAGCGCGAACAATGGTTCGATTCCGAACTCATCCGCTGGATGGCGTTCACCAGCGCGGTCGGCTTCGTGCTGCTGTTCTGGGGACAGGCGACCGCAAAGCGCCCGATCATCAAGCTGAAGCTGCTGCTCGACCGGCAATTCGGCGCGGTCGCGCTGATGGGGGTCGTGCTGGGCGTCGTCCTCTACGGCACCAGCTATGCCATTCCGCAGTTTCTGGCGGCACTTGCCAATTACAACGCGTTGCAGGCGGGCAAGGTCGTGCTGCTGTCGGGCATCCCCAGCCTGATCCTGATGACGATGGTGCCGATCCTGCTGAAACGGATCGACATCCGCATCGCCGTGTCGATGGGGCTGCTTATCATGGGCAGCGCCGCGCTGCTCGACGCCAGCCTGACCGCGCAGTCGTCGGGTCCCGACTTCACCGCGTCGCAGCTGCTGCGCGGCGTCGGCCAGATCCTGTGCATGTTGTTCCTCAGCCAGGCGTGCGTCCGATCGGTCCCGCCGGAGGATGCCGGCGACGCGTCGGGCCTGTTCAACGCCTTCCGCAACTTGGGCGGCAGTTTCTCGCTCGCCGGCATCTCGATCCTGCAGGATCAGCGGATGTACTTCCATTCGCGCCGGATGGAGGAAACGCTGAACGCCAACGGCGCCGACGTGCAGAGCTATGTCGCGCAGCTCGGCCGCGCGGTCGGCGATCCGGCGGCGGGCCTGCGTCTGCTGTCGCAGCAGATTTCGGCCGAGGCGCTGACCATGACCTATAACGACATCTTCTGGATCATGGGGATGGGCACCTTCTGCGTCCTGCCCCTCGTTCTGTTCCTCCGCCCGCTGCCAAAGGGCGCCAAACCGGCGACGGTGCATTGATGACGACGCGAATCCTTCCCCTTGCCGCCCTGCTGCTGCTCGGCGCCTGCACTGTCGGCCCGAACTATGCCGGCCCGCCGGCCACCGCGTCGGACGCGGTACAGCGCGGGACCTTCGCCCGCGCGGCCGATTCCGCCTTCACCCCCGCACCGGGCCTCGCCCGCTGGTGGGAAGGGTTGAACGACCCGCTGCTCGCCGCCCTTGTCGACGACGCGCTGGCGCACAGCCCGAACATCGACCTCGCCACCGCCCGCGTGCGCGAGGCGCAGGCCCAGTCGACCCAGCAGCGCGCATCGCAATTGCCCAGCGTCAGCGCCAACGCCACCGTGCTCGGCGCCGAACTGCCCCCGATCCAGCCGGGCAGCGGCGGCACCAGCGTCCAGTTCTACAATGTCGGCGCCAATGCCAGCTGGGAACTCGACCTGTTCGGCGGGGGACGCCGCCGGAACGAACAGGCGCGCGCGACCGAGGACGCGCGTATCGCCGACCTCGCCGACGTACAGGTGTCGCTGTCGGCCGCCGTCGCGCAGGCCTATGTCGCCTTGCGCGACGTGCAGGCCCGCATCGCCTTAAGCGACGCGACCACCCGCCTGCAACGGCAGCAGCTGACCCTCACCCGCCAGCGCCTCGCCGCCGGCACCGCCTCGCAGCTTTCCGTCGAACGCCTCCAGACCCAGCTCGAAAATACGCAGGCGCAGGCGATCCCGCTCGCGGCGCAGCGTGACGAATATCTGAACCAGCTGGCGGTGCTGACCGGGCGCACGCCCGGCGCGCTCGATGCGACGTTGGCGCCGGTCGCACCGGTCCCGCTGCCCCCGGCACAGGTCGCGGTCGGCGACCCCGCTTCGCTGATCGCGCGCCGCCCCGACGTCCGCGCCGCCGAACGCCAGCTCGCCGCCGGAACGGCCGGGATCGGCGTGGCCAAGGCGCGCGAACTGCCCGGCATCCGCTTCCTCGGGCTGCTGGGCCTGGGCGGCACCTCGCCCGGCGACATCTTCGACCTCAGCAACATCGCCGCCATCGCCGCGCCGTCGCTCAGCTGGTCGTTCCTCGATTTCGGCAAGAACCGCGCCGCGACCCGCGTCAGCGAGGCGCAGCGCGATCAGGCCGACGCGACCTATCGCCGCACCGTGCTGGAGGCGTTGCAGGACGCGGAAACGGCCCTGTCGCGCTATGGCAACAGCCGCAGGCAGCTGGGGCAACTGGTGCAGGCGGAGACGACCGCGAAGCGCGCCACCGCCCTCAACCGGCAGCGCGTGACCGCCGGCACCACGACGCTGATCGATCAGCTCGACGTCGAACGGCAACAGCTGTCGGCGACCAGCGCTGTGACGCAGGCCCGCGCCCAGCTGACCCAATATTATATCGCGGTGAACAAGGCGCTGGGCCTTGGCTGGACCGATCCGGTTAGCGCGGACGCAGGCCGTTCAGCAACAGCCGCAACGCCGCCTGCATCTGCGCGCTGACCTCGGCCTCGGTCATGAAGGGCTGGACGAGGCTGCTGGCCATGCGGATCGTCAGCACCAGATCGCGTGCCGAAATGTCGTCGGCGACCTCGCCCCGCGCCTGCGCCGCGATCAGCGCGGGGGCGAGGATGCGCTCCATCCGCCCGCGCAGTTCCTGAAACCGGCCGATATTGGCCGGGTCGAGATGCAGTTCGGCGGCGATCCGCGCGAACAGCGCCAGCGACTCCGCACCCGCGCGCACCAGCAGGTCGATGGTCTGCCCGATCGGCAGGTCGGGGTCGAGCATCACCTCGAACCGGTCGGCCCCGCTCGAGAAGATGGCCAGCGCCAGCGCGGCGCGGTCGGGGAAATTGCGATAGAGCGTCGCCCGCCCCACCCCGGCGGCGGCGGCGATCGTTTCCAGCGGCACGCCATAGCCATGGGTCGTGAAGCATTCGGCGGCGGCAGCGATCAGCGCATCGCGCCGCCGGGCGGCATCGCGGCGCGGCGCGCGGGTCGGCCGGGGATCGGCATCGTCGGTCATTGCCGCGTCCCTACCGGGAAAAGGGGACGGCGTCATGGGGTCGGGAAGCGCCTTCGTCCCTCCCCCGCCCCCTCTTCGTCACTCCCGCGAAGGCGGGAGTCCATAGACGCTGCCGGCACGAATCCTGCCGAAACGTCAGCGTGTATGGATTCCCGCCTTCGCGGGAATGACGAGCGGGTTGCCCCCAAACTGGCATCCCCACCGCCAACCGACTACACGCCCTGCCCATGACCAACGCCGCCGCCCCCGCCGCGCCTGCGACTGCCCGCGCCGAACTGGCCGCGACGCTGCGCCTCGCCGCACCGCTGGTCGGCGCGAACCTGTTGCAGATGGCGGTCTACGCCGTCGACGTGGTGTTCGTCGCGCGGCTGGGCGAGGTCGAGCTCGCCGCCGCCACCCTGGGCGTCTATGTCTACAGCGTCATCCTGTTCGCGCTGTCGGGGCTGGTCGGTGCCGCCGCGCCGATCATCGCCGCCGAACTGGGCCAGCGCCGCCATGCCGTGCGCGAGGTCCGCCGGTCCTTCCGCACGGCCGCATGGATCGCGGTGCTGGGCAGCATCCCCTTCATGGCGCTGATGGCGCACGGCGAATCGCTGCTGCTGCTCGCCGGACAGGATGCGCGGGTCGCGGCGCGGGCCGATGCGTTCCTCGACATCCTGCTATGGGCGATGATCCCGGCGCTGACCGGCACCGTCATGCGGATCACCGCGTCGGCGCTCGGCCGGCCCGGCTGGGCGATGGCGATCACCGCGCTCGGCCTTGGCGTCTCGGTGTTCGTCAACTGGCTACTGGTGTTCGGCAATCTCGGCTTTCCGGCACTGGGGCTGGAGGGGTCGGCGATCGCCAGCCTCACGACCGCCACAGCGATGATGCTCGCCTATGCCGCCGTGCTGGTCGTCGACCGCCGGCTGCGGCGGTTCCGCCTGTTCGGCAACTGGTGGCGCGGCGAAGGAAGCCGGCTGCGCCAAATTTTCGTGCTGGGCCTGCCGATCGCCGCGACGATGACGTTCGAAGGCGCGCTGTTCTCCGCCGCAGGCTTCCTGATGGGGCGCATCGGCGTCCCGCAAGTCGCCGCGCACGCCATCGCGCTGCAGATCGCCGCCTTCCTGTTCCAAGTGCCGTTCGGCATCGCGCAGGCCGCGACGATCCGAGTCGGACTGGCCTATGGCGCGCGCGACCGCCTCTGGATCGCGCGGGCGGGCTGGTCGGCGCTGGCGGTCGGCACCGGCTTCATGGGGGTTACCGCGCTGACCTTGTGGCTGTTCCCGCGCGCTTTCCTGTCGGTCTATGTCGATGTCGACGCACCGGCCAATGCGGCGATGATCGCGCTGGCGCTGCAATATCTCGCAATCGCCGCCATCTTTCAGCTGGCCGACGGCGCACAGGCGGTGGCGGCAGGCGTATTGCGCGGCGTGCAGGATACGCGGGTGCCGATGGTCATCGCGCTGGTCGGCTATTGGACGGTCGGCTTCACCGTGTCGGTCGCGCTGGGGTTCTGGACGCCGCTTGCCGGGGTCGGGGTATGGATCGGTCTCGCCTTCGGGTTGCTGGTCGTGGCGGTGCTGCTGGTCGATCGCTGGCGCCGGCGGGAGAAACTGGGGCTGGTTCGGCCCGTCTGACGCGGGCCACGCTCCGACATCAAAATTGTTCCCCGACGCCTTGACGCTTGGGCGGTGCCTCCACATATCCCGGGCGCTGGCACTCCCCCCGGGTGAGTGCCAAGACATGTTCCGTTATCGTAAAAAGGGAATCGCGCATGAACTTCCGTCCGCTGCACGACCGCGTGCTCGTCCGCCGCGTCGAAGCCGAAGAGAAGACGCTCGGCGGGATCATCATCCCCGACACCGCCAAGGAAAAGCCGCAGGAAGGCGAAGTCGTCGCCGCCGGCGCCGGTGCCAAGAACGACAAGGGCGAAGTTTCGCCGCTCGACGTCAAGGCCGGCGACCGCATCCTGTTCGGCAAATGGTCGGGCACCGAGGTGAAGGTGAACGGCGAAGACCTGCTCATCATGAAGGAATCGGACATCCTCGGCATCGTTGGCTGAGCGACCGATTCTGATCCGGTCGCACTTGCGTGGCGAGTGTGACTTTTGTGAACTTTGACATCTGGAAAGGGTAGCCATCATGGCAGCCAAGGACGTAAAATTCGGTCGTGACGCCCGCGAACGCATCCTGCGCGGCGTCGACATCCTCGCCGACGCGGTGAAGGTCACGCTGGGGCCGAAGGGCCGCAACGTCGTGATCGACAAGTCGTTCGGCGCGCCCCGCATCACCAAGGACGGTGTGTCGGTCGCCAAGGAAATCGAACTGAAGGACAAGTTCGAGAACATGGGCGCGCAGATGGTGCGCGAAGTGGCCTCGAAGACCAACGACATCGCGGGCGACGGCACCACCACCGCCACCGTGCTGGCGCAGGCGATCGTCCGCGAAGGCATGAAGTCGGTCGCCGCCGGCATGAACCCGATGGACCTGAAGCGCGGCATCGACATCGCCGTGACCAAGGTGGTCGAGGACATCAAGGCGCGCTCGAAGCCCGTTTCGGGCACCAACGAGATCGCCCAGGTCGGCATCATCTCGGCCAATGGTGACCGTGAAGTCGGCGAGAAGATCGCCGAAGCCATGGAAAAGGTCGGCAAGGAAGGCGTCATCACCGTCGAGGAGGCCAAGGGCCTCGAATTCGAGCTGGACGTCGTCGAAGGCATGCAGTTCGACCGCGGCTACCTGTCGCCCTATTTCATCACCAACCCGGAAAAGATGCAGGTCGAACTCAACGACCCGTACATCCTGATCCACGAGAAGAAGCTGTCGTCGCTGCAGGCGATGCTGCCGATCCTCGAAGCGGTAGTGCAGTCGGGCCGTCCGCTACTCATCATCGCCGAGGACATCGAAGGCGAAGCGCTGGCGACCCTCGTCGTCAACAAGCTGCGCGGCGGCCTGAAGGTCGCGGCGGTCAAGGCACCGGGCTTCGGCGATCGTCGCAAGGCGATGCTGGAAGACATCGCGATCCTGACCAAGGGCGAAGTAATCTCGGAAGACCTCGGCATCAAGCTCGAGACCGTGACCCTCGGGATGCTCGGCACCGCCAAGCGCGTGACGATCGACAAGGACAACACCACCATCGTCGATGGCGCCGGTGATGCCGAAGCGATCAAGGGCCGGACCGACGCAATCCGTCAGCAGATCGACGTCACCTCGTCGGACTATGACCGTGAAAAGCTGCAGGAGCGTCTGGCGAAGCTCGCCGGTGGCGTCGCGGTCATCAAGGTCGGCGGTGCGACCGAGGTCGAGGTCAAGGAGCGCAAGGACCGCGTCGACGACGCCCTGCACGCGACCCGCGCAGCCGTCGAAGAAGGCATCGTCCCCGGCGGCGGCACCGCGCTGCTGTACGCGACCAAGGCGCTCGAAGGCGTGACCGGCGTGAACGACGACCAGACGCGCGGCGTCGACATCGTCCGCAAGTCGCTGACCTCGCTGGTGCGTCAGATCGCGCAGAATGCCGGCCATGACGGCGCGGTCGTGTCGGGCAAGCTGCTCGACCAGACCGACACCTCGTTCGGCTTCAACGCATCGACCGACGTGTACGAGAACCTCGTCGCCGCCGGCGTGATCGACCCGACCAAGGTCGTCCGCACCGCGCTGCAGAACGCGGCATCGGTCGCCGGCCTGCTCATCACCACCGAAGCGACCGTTTCGGAACTGCCCGACGACAAGGGTCCGGCAATGCCGGCCGGCGGCGGCATGGGCGGCATGGGCGGCATGGACTTCTGATTTTCGACCGGGGCAGGGAAACCTGCCCCGGACAGAAAATCGGAACGGCCGGCGCCCTTTCGGGGCGACCGACGGGCGGCGGCTTTGCCGTCGCCGGTTCAAGCACAAACGAAAAGGCCGGAAGGGAACACCCCTCCCGGCCTTTTTCGCGCTCAACGACCATCGCCTAGCCCAGCCGAAACACCTGCTCCGCGACCCCATCCGCGCCGGCCACCGTTTCGACCCACGCGAACCCGGCATGGCGCAGCACCGCGATCGAGCGGTGGTTGCTTGCCATCACCGAAGCAAAGACCGGCCGCTTACCGACCATGTCGAGGAACGCCACGACGGCACGGCTGGCAACGCCCTGCCCCCAGTGCGGGCGCCCGATCCAATAGGCGATCTCGCGCTGCCCTTCGCGGGCGAAGGTGGAGACATAGCCCGCCGTGACGCCGTCGACCTCGACGGTTCGGACCGCGCAGTCGCTCCGGGCAAGAATTCGCTGCCAGTGCGCATCGAACGCCGGTCGCGACCGTGACACGAACCCCGCCATCGCCGCAGCGACCGGATCACTTTGATGGGCGTAGAAGACCGGCAGATCGTCGGCAGCGACGAAGCGAAGCCGGACCTCGGTCGGCACGACTACCTCGCCGGCTTCCAAACCTGCGTCTGGCAGAAGAACGCGATGCAACCCTGCACCTTCAGCGACCCGTCGGCATTCTTCGAGACGATCGACTTGTAGCTCTTGCCATTGCGCGGGTCGTAGATCCGCCCGCGCCAGTCGCTGCCGACATCGGCAAAGCCCGAGAGGATCGGCATTCCCAGGATCGGTCGCGACCGCAGCGCGGGATCGCTGTTGTTGACGTCGGTCGTCGGTGCGCCGGGTGCCGCCTTGATGATGCGGACCAGCCGCCCGCACACCTTGTCACCGCAGCGCGCGACCTCGATCACGCCCGCCCCGTCCTCGGTCAGATAGCGACCCGCGATCGGCGTCGCGGCGATGGCCGGTGACGCGACCGCTACCGCCGCGATCGCCAGCGCGTGCCGCATCACTTGAAATTGTCCGCATAGGCCTGCAGCTTCAGCGTGCGCTCGGGCGCCGGCACGACATGGAACGCGATCCCCTCACGCGCCGCATAGTCGGTGGCGGCGTCGAGCGACGGAAACTTCAGCTTCACCTGCTCGCGCGTGTCGCCCGACCCGGCCCAGCCGGTCAGCGGGTCGGCCTGTTTTGGCTCGGCCGGTTCGAACTCCAGCATCCAGGTATGCGTCTTGGCGCGACCCGACTGCATCGCGTTCTTGGGAATCTGATAGATACGGGCGTTGGGCATGGCGGTAACCTTGTAAGCGATCGCTTGTTCCCGTCCTGCATAGCAAAGCCGGCGCGGCTTGCCAGCAGAGTCGCACTGCTGCCCCATGCGAATCACCTTCTGCGGCACCGGTCGCCCGATGCGTAGGCAAGTTTTTCACGAATGCCGTCGCATATCCCAGCATTTCCGCCGCGATCCTCCATTATTGCATTTGCGATTTATTATCATTAAGGCGCGCTTTAGGGTTGTTTCTCCTAGCAAAACGCCGTAAAGCCCCGCGCGTCGCGGCAGGACCGCGTCCGACTTGCTACGGAGAGAGACGTCTTGGCTCGCAAGAAGATCGCGCTGATCGGCGCTGGTAACATCGGCGGGACCCTCGCCCACCTCGCCGCCCTCAAGGGGCTGGGCGACATCGTTCTGTTCGACGTCGTCGACGGCGTGCCGCAGGGCAAGGCGCTCGACCTGTCGCAGTGCGGACCGGTCGAAGGGTTCGACGCGACGATCACCGGCACGAACGACTATGCCGACATCGCGGGCGCGGACGTCATCATCGTCACCGCCGGAGTCGCCCGCAAGCCGGGCATGAGCCGCGACGACCTGCTCGGCATCAACCTGAAGGTGATGAAGGCCGTCGGCGAGGGCATCAAAAACAACGCCCCCGACGCGTTCGTCATCTGCATCACCAACCCGCTCGACGCGATGGTGTGGGCGCTGCGCGAATTCAGCGGCCTGCCCCACAATAAGGTCGTCGGCATGGCCGGCGTGCTCGACAGCGCACGCTTCAGCCATTTCCTGGCGGACGAGTTCAAGGTGTCGGTGAAGGACGTCAACAGCTTCGTGCTGGGCGGGCATGGCGACACGATGGTCCCGGTCCTCGAATATTCGACCGTCAGCGGCATTCCGGTCACCGACCTGATCGAGATGGGCATGTCGACCAAGGAGCGCGTCGACGCGATCGTCAAGCGCACCCGCGGCGGCGGCGGCGAGATCGTCGGCCTGCTCAAGACCGGTTCGGCCTTCTACGCGCCCGCGACCAGCGGCATCGCGATGGCCGAAGCCTATCTGTACGACCAGAAGCGCGTCCTGCCCTGCGCCGCCTATCTGTCGGGTGAATATGGCATCGACGACCTGTATGTCGGCGTGCCCGTCGTGATCGGTACCGGCGGCGTCGAGAAGATCGTCGAAGTGAAGCTGGGCGACGAAGCCAAGGCGAACCTCGGCGTGTCGGTCGATGCGGTCAAGGAGCTGCTGGTCGCCTGCAAGGGGATCGACGAGAGCCTGGCGTAAGCTTGGTGAGCTACGACCTCCTCGTATTTGACCCCAGCGTCGCTCCTAGGGAACGTGCTGCATTCATGCAGTGGTTTGAGGCGCAGACGGATTGGAGCGAAGGCGAGGGAACGGTCGAAGCACTGCCCGAGGCTTTGCGGCACTGGCATCAGGCCATGCTTCCGGCATGGCCTGATATGCAGGAAGTCGAGGATGATCGGATCGATGATCCGCACGTAACCGGATACAGCCTTGGTGCCAACGTGATCTACGTCGACTTCCGCTGGTCCGTTGCCAACGAAGCCTATGAAACGGTTCGTCGGCTAGCGATCGAGCATCGGGTCGGTTTCTACGATGTGAGCGGAGACGAAGGGGACGGAGAAATCTATTTCCCCGGCGACGAACCCAACCCTCCCTCCGGTGGTGCGTGGCGTCAGATCGCCGATCAGTTCAAATCGCTTGAGGATACGCCCGCGACGCCGAAGGCGAGCTGGCTTAATATATTTCGGAGAACGCAATGAGCATCCTCGTCAACAAAAACACCAAGGTCATCACCCAGGGGATGACCGGCGAAACCGGCAGCTTCCATACTAAGGCGGCGCTGGAGTATGGCACGCAGATGGTCGGCGGCGTGACGCCGGGCAAGGGCGGGACCGAGCATCTGGGCCTGCCGGTCTACAACACCGTCGCCGAAGCCAAGTCGAAGACCGGTGCCGACGCCTCGGTCATCTACGTTCCGCCGCCCTTCGCCGCCGATTCGATCCTCGAGGCGATCGACGCCGAAATCCCGCTGATCGTCGCGATCACCGAAGGCATTCCGGTGCTGGACATGGTCAAGGTAAAGCGCGCACTGTCGGGTTCGAAGTCGCGGCTGATCGGCCCGAACTGCCCCGGTGTGCTGACGCCGGGCGAGTGCAAGATCGGCATCATGCCGGGTTCGATCTTCAAGCAGGGTTCGGTCGGCGTCGTCTCGCGCTCGGGCACGCTGACCTATGAGGCGGTGTTCCAGACCTCAAACGCGGGCCTGGGGCAAACCACCGCCGTCGGCATCGGTGGCGATCCGGTCAACGGCACCAACTTCATCGACGTGCTCGAACTGTTCCTCGCCGACGACGCCACCCAGTCGATCATCATGATCGGCGAGATCGGCGGCGATGCGGAAGAACAGGCCGCGCAGTTCCTGATCGACGAAGCCAAGCGCGGCCGCAGCAAGCCGATGGCCGGCTTCATCGCGGGCCGCACCGCCCCTCCGGGCCGTCGCATGGGCCACGCCGGCGCGATCGTGTCGGGCGGCAAGGGCGACGCGGAAAGCAAAATCGCAGCGATGGAAGCAGCGGGCATCAAGGTCGCGGCCTCGCCCAGCGAACTCGGCTCGACGCTGCTCGAAGTGCTGAACGGCTGAAGGTGACTTGCCCCGTGCGCGGAACCGCACGGGGCATCGCCCGGTTCGACCGGGCACAAGCGGACAGGAAACGACCATGGGCTACGAAGGCCAGGATTTCGACATCGCCGCCGGCGTCAGCCCGGCATTCGTGGAAACGCTCTATGGTCGCTACCGCGAGGACCCCTCGTCGGTCGATGCCGGCTGGCGTCAGTGGTTCGACGGACTGGAGGGTGCGACGCAGCATCCCAGCTGGCAGAGCAAGCGCTGGCCGCTGACCGAAACCGACGCGCTGACCGCCGCGCTCGATCCGACGCAGATGGAGCCGGCGCCGAAGCCGGCCAAGGGCGGCAAGCCCGCCCCGACCGCCGCTGCGCCCGCGCCCAAGGTCGACGTGGCAAAGGCCGCTGGTGACGCGATCCGCGCCCAGCTGCTGATCCGCACCTATCGCGTGCGCGGACACCTTGCCGCCAATCTCGATCCGCTGGGCCTTGCTCAGCGCGAGATGCCCGAGGATCTGAAGACCGAATATTACGGCTTTTCCGACGCGGAGATCGACACTCCGGTCTATCTGGGCGGGACGCTCGGCCTCGAATGGGCAACCGTGCGCGAGATCGTCGACATCCTGCGTGCCAATTACTGCGGCAATGTCGGCCTCGAATATATGCACATCGCGGACGTGGAGGAGCGCAAGTTCCTGCAGGACCGGATGGAAGGCCGCGACAAGGCGATCCAGTTCAGCCCCGAAGGCAAACGGGCGATCCTCGCCAAGGTCATCGAGGCGGAGCAGTGGGAGAAGTTCCTCGGCCGCAAATATGTCGGCACAAAGCGCTTTGGCCTCGACGGCGGTGAATCGATGATCCCCGCGCTCGAAGCTGTCATCAAGTACGGCGGCCAGCTCGGTGTGCGCGAGATCGTGTACGGCATGGCGCATCGTGGCCGCCTGAACGTGCTGACCAACGTGATGGCCAAACCGTTCCGCGTGCTGTTCCACGAATTCGCCGGCGGCAGCGCCAATCCGGACGATATCGGCGGGTCGGGCGACGTGAAGTACCACCTCGGTACCTCGACCGACCGCAGCTTCGACGACGTGTCGGTGCATATGTCGCTGGTCGCGAACCCCAGCCATCTCGAAGCGGTCAACCCGGTCGTGCTGGGCAAGGTGCGTGCGCAACAGACCTTCCGCGGCGACCTGGAAAAGCACGAGCAGGTGCTGCCCGTCCTGATCCATGGCGACGCGGCATTCGCGGGCCAGGGGATCGTGTGGGAATGCCTCGGCTTCTCCGGCATCCGTGGCTACAATACCGGCGGCTGCGTCCACTTCATCATCAACAACCAGGTCGGCTTCACCACCAGCCCGCAGTTCGCGCGCTCGTCGCCCTATCCGTCGGACGTGGCGAAGGGCGTGCAGGCGCCGATCTTCCACGTCAACGGCGACGATCCCGAGGCGGTGACCTTCGCCACCAAGATGGCGATCGAGTTCCGCCAGCAGTTCAAGCGCGACATCGTCATCGACATGTGGTGCTATCGCCGCTTCGGCCATAACGAAGGCGACGAGCCGTCCTTCACCCAGCCGCTGATGTACGCCAAGATCAAGGGCCATCCCGGCGTCAGCGAAATCTATGGCAAGCGGTTGGCAGAAGAAGGCGTGATCGACGGCGAATTCGCCGCCGCCAAGACCGCCGAGTTCACCCAGCTGCTGGAAGGCGAGTTCGAGAACGCCAAGAGCTACAAGCCCAACCGCGCCGACTGGTTCGCCGGTCGCTGGTCGGGCCTGCACGCGCCGATGGACCCGGAAGGCTCGCGCCGGTCGGTCGACACCGGCATCGAACAGAAGCTGTTCGATTCGCTCGGCCGCACGCTGACGACCGTTCCCAACGACCTGCAGGTCCACAAGACGCTGACCCGTGTGCTCGATGCCAAGCGTGGCATGTTCACCGGCGGCGAAGGCTTCGACTGGGCAACGGCCGAGGCGCTGGCGTTCGGTTCGTTGCTGTCCGAAGGGTTCGGCGTGCGCCTGTCGGGACAGGATTCAGGTCGCGGCACCTTCTCGCAGCGCCACGCGGTGTGGGTCGACCAGAGCGACGAACACAAGTTCGTGCCGCTTCAGACGATCGAGCATGGAAGCTTCGAGGTGCTCGACAGCCCGCTGTCCGAATATGGCGTGCTGGGCTTCGAGTACGGCTATGCGCTGGCCGATCCGAAGGCGCTGGTCATCTGGGAAGCGCAGTTCGGCGATTTCGCCAACGGCGCGCAGATCATGATTGACCAGTTCATCGCCGCGGGCGAGGCCAAGTGGCTGCGCGCCAACGGCCTCGTGCTGATGCTGCCGCACGGCTATGAAGGCCAGGGTCCCGAGCATAGCTCGGCGCGTCTGGAGCGGTTCCTGCAACTGTGCGCGGGCGACAATATGCAGGTCGCCAACGTCACTTCGCCGGCCAACCTGTTCCACCTGCTGCGCCGGCAGATGCATCGCAACTTCCGCAAGCCCCTCGTCATCATGACGCCTAAGTCGCTGCTGCGGCACAAGATGGCGGTGTCGAAGACCGAGGACTTCCTGCCGGGTACGCACTTCAAGCGGCTGCTGTCCGATCCGTCGGCCCCGGCGGATGCGAACACGACGCGGCTGGTGCTGTGTTCGGGCAAGGTCGCGTTCGACCTGATCGAAGCGCGCGATGCCGCTGGCGACACGTCGACGCAGATCGTCCGGGTGGAACAGATCTATCCGTTCCCGTCGGACGCGCTGGTCGCGCGGCTTCGCAACCTGCCGAACCTGACCGATGTGGTCTGGGCGCAGGAGGAGCCGAAGAACAACGGTTCGTGGTTCCTCGTCGAACCGCTGATCGAGGAGGCGCTGGCCGAGGCCGGTTCGCAGGTTCCGCGCGCCCGCTATGCCGGTCGCGCGGCGGCGGCATCGCCCGCCACCGGCCTGATGAAGCGCCACCAGGCCGAACAGGGCGCGCTGGTCGCCGATGCGCTCGGCCACAATGTCCGCGACGAAATCCGCCGCACCCGTCAGGCCGAGGGCGAACGCGCCACCGGCAAGGCCGCATCCTAACCGTGTTATTACCCCCGACACGGGGGAGATGAGGAAGATCCGATGGCAACCGAAGTTCTGGTCCCCACGCTGGGCGAATCGATCACCGAAGCGACGCTGGGCGAATGGTTGAAGAAGCCCGGTGAGGCGGTCGCCGCCGACGAACCGATCGCTTCGCTCGAAACCGACAAGGTGTCGGTCGAAGTGCCGTCGCCGGTCGCGGGCGTCATGGGCGCGCACGCCGTGCAGCCGGGCGACACCGTGTCGGTCGGCGCGATGATCGCGACGATCGAATCGGGCGATGGTGTCGCCGCCGCCCCGAAGGCGGAAGCGCCGAAGGCAGACGCCGCACCGGCGCCCGCCGCCGCCCCTGCCCCTGCCCCTGCCCCTGCCCCTGCCCCTGCCGCCGCGCAGCAGGCCCCGGCCGGCGACGCCAATGTCGACGCCGCCGCGCTGTCGCCGTCGGTGCGCCGCGCGATCCTCGAGCACGGCGTCGACCCGGCGAAGGTCAAGGGCACCGGCCGCGACGGCCGCATCACCAAGGAAGACGTGGTCGCCGCCGCAGGTGACAAGTCGGCCGCCGCCGCGCCCGCCGCTGCCGCACCCGCCGCCGCCCCGGCCGCTGCCACTGCGTCGACGCGGGGCGAAGAGCGCGTGAAGATGACGCGCCTGCGTCAGACGATCGCCCGCCGCCTGAAGGAAGCGCAGGATACCGCCGCGCTACTCACCACCTTCAACGACGTCGACATGACGGCGGTGATCGAGGCGCGCGCCAAGTACAAGGACCTGTTCGAGAAGAAGCACGGCGTCCGTCTGGGTTTCATGGGCTTCTTCGTGAAGGCCGCGACGATGGCCCTGAAGGACATCCCGTCGGTCAACGCGTCGATCGAGGGCGATGAGATCGTCTATCGCGACTATGCCGACATCTCGGTCGCCGTGTCGGCACCGGGCGGCCTGGTCGTCCCCGTCATCCGCGACGCCGACAAGCTGTCGGTCGCGGGCGTCGAAAAGACGATCGGCGACTTCGGCAAGCGCGCCAAGGACGGCACGCTGAAGATGGACGAGATGAAGGGCGGCACCTTTACCATCTCGAACGGTGGCGTGTTCGGGTCGCTGATGTCGACCCCGATCATCAACCCGCCGCAGTCGGCGGTGCTGGGCCTGCACCGGATCGAGGAACGCCCGGTGGTGCGCGATGGACAGGTCGTGGTACGCCCGATGATGTACCTGGCACTCAGCTACGACCATCGCCTGATCGACGGTCGCGAAGCGGTGACCTTCCTCGTCGCGCTCAAGAACGCGATCGAGGACCCGACGCGCCTGCTGATCGACCTGTAAGGGACGGACGAACACCGATGGGCATGGTGATCTATCTGCGTCGGGCCGGCGATGCCGACATCGACCGGCTGGTCGCCGACCCATCGGTGTTCGAGGATTTCCTGTTCGAGGAAGGGGTCGAGAATCTCGACTTCCTCGACCTTGGCGAAGCGTGGCATGCGCTGCATTATCTGCTGACCGGATCGGCCGACGACGTCGGGCATACGCTTGGGATCATCATCGCCGCGCTCCCTGAACTGGGTGCCGACGAGAATGGCGAGGGCGGGATCGGCCTGATCGCGCCGCCGCTGATGCAAGCGTTCGCCGACGCGCTCGACAGGACGGACGACGCGACCCTTGCCCGCCGTTTCGATGCCAAGGCGATGGCGAAGGCCGATGTCTATCTGGCCGATACCTTCGGCAGCGCGGATGCACTTGATTATGTGATGCAGGGCATTCCCGCCCTGCGCCAGTTTGCGGCACAATGCCGCCGTACCGGCGACGGCGCGATCCGCGTGATCGCCCACAACGACTAGGACGGGATAGAGACTAATGGCTGATTATGACTTCGACGTCCTCGTGATCGGTGCCGGGCCCGGCGGCTATGTCGCGGCGATCCGCGCGGCACAGCTGGGGCTGAAGACCGCGTGCGCCGAGGGTCGCGCGACGCTGGGCGGCACGTGCCTGAACGTCGGGTGCATCCCGTCCAAGGCGCTGCTGCACGCGTCCGAGCTGTACGAGGAAGCGACCGGCGGCCACCTCGCCAAGTTCGGCGTCGAGATTCAGGGCGCGACGCTCAACCTCGACCAGATGCATGCCGAAAAGGCCAAGGCGGTCGGCGAGCTGACCGGCGGGATCGAATATCTGTTCAAGAAGAACAAGGTCGAATGGCTGAAGGGCTATGCCGCGTTCGAGAACGACAACACGGTCAAGGTCGGCGACCGCACCGTCACCGCGCGCGACATCGTGATCGCGACCGGGTCCAGCGTGATGCCGCTGCCGGGCGTGCAGGTCGACAATGACGCGCATGTCATCGTCGATTCGACCGGTGCGCTGGCGCTTCCCAAGGTCCCTGAGCATCTGGTGGTGATCGGCGGCGGCGTGATCGGCCTCGAACTCGGCAGCGTGTGGCGTCGCCTGGGCGCCAAGGTCACCGTGGTCGAATATGCCGACCAGATTCTGCCCGGCTTCGACGGCGAGGTCCGCAAGGAATCGGCCAAGCTGTTCAAGAAGCAGGGCATGGACCTCAAGACCTCGACCAAGGTCACCGGCGCGTCGGTCGATGGCGGCACCGCCACGCTGACCGTCGAACCGGCGGCGGGTGGCGAAGCGACCACGATCACCGCCGATGCGGTGCTGGTGTCGATCGGCCGCCGCGCGAATACCGAAGGGCTGGCGCTCGACAAGGCAGGCTTGGCAGTCAACCAGCGCGGACAGGTCGATATCGACGACGAGTTCCGCACCAAGGTCGACGGCATCTGGGCGATCGGCGACGTGGTTCACGGACCGATGCTGGCGCACAAGGCCGAGGACGAGGGCGTTGCCGTCGCCGAATTCATCGCCGGCCAGACCGGCATCGTGAACCACGACGTCATCCCGTCGGTCGTCTACACCATGCCCGAAATTGCCGGCGTCGGCCTGACCGAGGAAGCCGCGAAGGAAAAGGGCGAGATCAAGGTTGGCAAGTTCCCCTTCGCCGCCAACAGCCGCGCCAAGACCAACCGCGACACCGACGGGTTCGTGAAGGTCATCGCGGACGCAAAGACCGACCGCGTGGTCGGCGTATGGATCGTCTCGAGCCTTGCCGGCACGATGATCGCGCAGGCCGCGCAGGCGATGGAATTCGGCGCGACCAGCGAGGACATTGCCTATACCTGCCACGCGCACCCGACCCATGCCGAGGCGCTGAAGGAAGCCGCCATGGCGGTGCAGGGCAAGCCGATCCACATCTGATCGGACGGCGTTCACCGACATTCGTGGGGCGGGGCATGGCGACATGCTCCGCCCTTGTCGTGTCCGGGCGGTGCCGGTCGATGTGGTTAGGAAGTTGTAAAATCTTGTCCTCTACGCTCACCGCCAGGAATTCGATGGGGTGGCAAGCGTGAACGCATTCGGACGGCGCAGCGGATTGGGCGGATCGGGCGGCAGGCCCTCCTTCGGGGTCGCCCGCCCGATGCAGGGATCGGGACCGGCGCGTCCATCCGATCTGGACGGCGCGACGCAATTCCCGCCGCTGGCCCAGATACCGCTGCCCGGCGGTGAATCCGAACCGATGCCCGGCGAACAGGCCAGCACGATGCCGCAGGGGGTGGGCGACGCGATGCAGCGCCTCGCCGAACGGCAGGCCCTGTCGGGGGAAGCCGGCAACAGCCGGGTCGAGGGGTTCGAAACGTCGATCCACCGGATCAAGGAACAGGTGCTGCCCCGCCTGCTCGAACGGGTCGACCCCGAAGCCGCCGCGACGCTGACCAAGGACGAACTGGCCGAGGAATTCCGCCCGATCGTGGGGGAAGTGTTGGCCGAACTGAAACTGACGCTCAACCGGCGCGAACAGTTCGCGCTGGAAAAGGTGCTGGTCGACGAATTGCTGGGCCTGGGGCCGCTCGAGGAACTGCTGGCCGATCCGGCGATCAGCGACATCATGGTCAACGGCCCCGAACAGACCTTCGTCGAACGCAAGGGCAAGCTGGAACTCGCCAACATCAATTTCCGCGACGAGGAGCATCTGTTCCAGATCGCGCAGCGCATCTGCAACTCAGTCGGCCGCCGCGTCGACCAGACCACGCCGCTGGCCGACGCCCGGTTGAAGGACGGCAGCCGCGTCAACGTGATCGTGCCGCCACTCAGCCTCAAGGGCACCGCGATCTCGATCCGTAAGTTTTCGGCCAAGCCGATCACCATCGACATGATGGCGGGCTTCGGGTCAATGAGCACCAAGATGGCGACCGCGCTGAAGGTCGCCGGGGCCAGCCGCTTCAACATCGTGATTTCCGGCGGCACCGGTTCGGGCAAGACGACGATGCTCAACGCCCTGTCGAAGATGATCGACCCGGGCGAGCGCGTGCTGACGATCGAGGACGCCGCCGAACTACGCCTGCAACAGCCGCACTGGCTGCCGCTCGAAACCCGTCCGCCCAACCTGGAGGGGCAAGGCGAGATCACCATCCGCGACCTGGTGAAGAACGCGCTGCGTATGCGCCCGGACCGGATCATCCTGGGCGAAATCCGCGGCAGCGAATGTTTCGATCTGCTGGCGGCAATGAACACCGGCCACGATGGATCGATGGCGACGCTCCACTCCAACTCCCCGCGCGAATGCCTCGCGCGTATGGAGAACATGGTGATGATGTCGGACATCAAGGTGCCAAAGGAAGCGATCAGCCGCCAGATCGCCGATTCGGTCGACCTGATCGTGCAGGTGAAGCGCCTGCGCGACGGGTCGCGTCGCGTGACCAACATTACCGAGGTGATCGGGATGGAAGGGCCGGTGATCGTCACCCAGGAACTGTTCAAGTTCGAATATCTGGACGAAAGCGCCGACGGCAAGATTATCGGCGAATACCGCTCGATGGGAATGCGACCCTATACGCTGGACAAGGCCAAGCAATATGGCTTCGACCAAGCGTTGCTGGAGGCATGCCTGTAGCATCAGGCACTTGGTCGTCCTACAGTCGCGCGGTGACCGTCCGCCTGTTCCTTGCGCTGCTGCTGTGCGCGCCCATCACCGCCCATGCGCAGGGGCAGCTCGCCGCCGATGCGGAGGCGCGCTGGGTCCCCTTCACGCTGACCGCCGCCAACCATCTGCGCTTCGCGATGACCATCGACGGGGTGGAGGCACAGGGGTTGCTCGACACCGGCCTGAACCACAGCGCGGTCAGCCGCGAGTTCGCGCGGCGGGCGAAGCTGACCATCGATACGAAGGATGCCGCCTCGGGCGTCGCGCTGGGCGGCGCGATCCGGGTCGACTGGGCAGCGACGAAGACGATCGCGTTCGGGGCGCTCCGCCGCAGCGGCGGACGCGTCGCGGTGATCGACCTGCCCAAATTGCTCGCCAGCGCGTCGGGCGATGCCGAAATCCTGGTCGGCACCGACCTGATCGCGCCCAACGCGATCGACATCGACTTCACGAATCGCCGCTTTCGCCTGTTGCCGAGTGGGCGGATGCCGTTTGCCGGCACCCGCGTACCGATGACGTTGCAGGCCGGCAGCGGCCTGTATCTGACCGAAGCGACGCTGGGGAAGCACCGCGTCCGCCCGCTGCTGGTCGACACCGGCGACGGCGGGTCGCTCAGCATCGCTCGCAACCAATGGCGCGCGGCCGGGATCAAGGGGGCACGCGTCACCTCGACCATCGCCTTCGGCGCGGGCGGGGTCGTCGATGCCGGACTGACCGTGACCAACAAGGTGACGTTGGGCGACATACCGACCGGGCCGATCGAACTCAGGATCGAAGGCGATGGCGGCTTCACCAAGCAGGTCCGTGTCGCCGGGCGGATCGGCACCGGCCTGCTTCTGCGCTACCGCGTTCTGCTCGATCCTGCCGCCGGGCAGATGGTGGTGGCACCCAACCCCACCGCCCCGCCGCCACCGCTGAAATCCACCAGCGGGCTGTTGCTCGGCTATGACCGTGCCCGGCTACGCGTACTACACGTCATGTCGGGCGGGCCGGCGGCCAGGGCCGGGTGGAAGACCGACGAACTGATCTGCACCGTTGACGGCAAGCCGGTCTCCCTGACTCCCGATGGTGGGGTCGATGTCCGCTGGGGCACCGATGCGCCGGGCCGGGTGGTGAAGCTGGCGCTGTGCGACGGAACGGAACGGTCGCTGACGCTGGCAAGTTTTTATTGACGGCACCCCTCGGCCCGAACCGTCGCCCCAGCGAAGGCTGGGGCCTCGAGCGACTCCTGTCCCGCCCCATTACCACGAGATCCCAGCCTTCGCTGAGATGACGCTGGTGGTTAGTCTCAAGGACGTTCCGCTATTTCAGCGCCATCGCCACGCTGAACACCGCCAGCAGCACCGCGATCAACTGCACCAGCGTCCACGGCACCCAGCCAACCCGGTCGGGATTGCGGCGCAGCGTACGGCGGCGTTCCGCCAGTACCGACACCGCAAACAGCATCGCCGCCACGCCCGCGATCGTCCATAACAGCCTGTGTGCGTCGTCCACCCGTTCCTCCCGTCAGGAGTTTTCCCATGCGTCGAACCGCCCTGTTCCTGCCAGCGCTAAGTGCCGCACTGGTGGCCCTCACCCCCGCCCCGGCGCAGGCGCCGCGCGACCCCCTGGCCGGCGCGATCGCGTCGCCGCTGCGCAGCCCGGCCAACGTCGCGCGTGACCGCTATCGCAACCCGGCCGAAACGCTGGCGTTCTTCGGCGTCAAACCGACCGACACGGTGGTGGAGATCTGGCCGGGCAATGGCTGGTACACCGAGATCCTCGCGCCGATGCTGCGCGAAAAGGGTCGCTATATCGCCGCCGGCCCCCTGCCGCGTACCGCCGAGATGCTGACGAAGCTGCAATCTCGCGACGGGGCGGCGTTCGGCAAGGTACAGGCGGTCGCTTTCCCGACCGAGGCCGGGCAGGCCGGCGTGCCCGACGGCGTGGCGGACAAGGTGCTGACCTTCCGCAACGTCCATAACTGGCGCTTCGGCGGCGCGGACCGGGCACAGGCCGCGTTCGCTGCGATGTTCCGCATGTTGAAGTCAGGCGGCGTGCTAGGCGTCGTCGAACACCGCCTGCCCGAGGGACGCGATGCCGCCGCCGAGGAAAAATCGGGCTATATGAAGGAAAGCTCGGTCATCGCCTTCGCGACGAAGGCCGGGTTCAAGCTGGCCGGACGATCGAACGTGAACGCCAATCCCAAGGACACCGCCGATTGGCCGCAAGGGGTGTGGACGCTGCCGCCGACCTATCGGCTGGGCGATACCGACCGCGCGAAATATGCCGCGATCGGCGAGAGCGACCGGATGACACTGCGGTTCGTGAAGCCGAAGTGAGGGTTCGGGGAGGGGGCTGAAGCGCCCTCACCCAACCGACCCCGTTTGGTCGAGCAGCTTTGAGCCAAACGTGGCGTATGAGGCGGAAGGCGACGGGGGTCGCCCCCACCTCACCCCAGCTTGTCGACCTTGTCCTGCAACCGGGCGAGTTCGGCACGCAGCGCAGCCATTTCGTCGGTCTTGGCCGGCGTCTCGGCCGTGCCCGTCGTCGCGGATGCCGGCGTTGCGGTGGTTCCCGGTGCCCCGGCCGCGCCCGGTTTGAACGCATGTGCCGCCGCTTCGAACATCGCGAGGTTGCGCTTGGCGATCTCGGCGAAGGGCGAATGAGCGAACGCACCCTCAACCGCGGTCTTGAACTGTTCCTGGTTGCGGCGGAAACTGTCCATAGACGCTTCCAAATAGCCCGGCACCATCGCCTGCATCGAATCGCCGTACAGCGTGATGAGCTGGCGCAGGAAGCTGACCGGCAGCAGCGTCTGCCCCCGGCTTTCCTCCTCCATGATGATCTGCGTCAGCACGTTGTGCGTGATGTCGTCGTCGGTCTTCGCATCGACCACCTTGAAGTCGCGATGCTCGCGCGTCATCGCCGCCAGATGTTCGAGCGTGATGTAGGATGACGTCTCGGTGTTATAGAGCCGGCGATTGGCGTATTTCTTGATGATGACGGGGCTGCCGTCGGCCGCTGCCTTCTTCATGGGAAAAACCTTTGCGCGAAAGATGACAGGATGGGTACACCGCTTGATACCGCGCCGCAACACGGGCCGCGCCCGCTACCGCTCTTTCTCTCGATGCTGCGCAGCGAAACGTTGAACGACCCCGACCGGCGGGCCAGCGCGCTCGCCGGATTGCGGGCCTATCAGAATGCCTCGCGCCTGCCGCGCTCCCTTGCCCCGGACGCGATCGCCCGCGACGGGCGCATCGGCTTGCGCGATTATGGTGGCACCGGGCGGCCGGTGGTAGTCATCCCGTCGCTCATCAATCCGCCCTTCGTCCTCGACCTTGCGCCCGACAATTCGCTGCTGCGCTGGCTGGCGGCGCAGGGGTTGCGCGTGCTGCTGGTCGACTGGGGCACGCCGACGCCCGAGGATTCGGCGATGGACCTGGGCGACCATGCACGGGCGGTGGCGCGGCTGTGCGCTACGCTCGACGAACCGCCGTTGCTGGTCGGCTACTGCCTGGGCGGGACCATCGCCCTCGCTACCGCAGCGTTCGCGCCTGTCGCCGGAATTGCGCTGATCGCGACGCCGTGGCGCTTCGACGGGTTCGGAGATGCGGGGCGCGCCGCCATCGCCGACGTGTGGACCGCGGCACAGCCTACCGCCGAGCATCTGGGCGTACTGCCGATGGAATTGCTGCAGTCGATGTTCTGGCAGATCGACCCCGCGCGCACCGTGGACAAGTTCGTCCGGTTCGCCGGTCTCGACCCTGCTGACCCGGCGGCACAGGCGTTCATCGCGCTGGAGGATTGGGCCAATGGCGGCGCGCCGATCCCTTATGCTGCGGGCCGCGAATTGTTCGACGACCTGTTCGATGCCGACCTGCCCGGTCGCGAACGCTGGACCGTTGGCGACCAGGTCGTATCGCCTCGCCCGCCGGTGCCGATGGTCGAGTTCGTCGCACAGAACGACCGCATCGTGCCGGCGGCCAGCGCGATCGGCCTGTCCGACCAGCGGATCGTGCCCGCCGGCCATGTCGGGATGATCGTCGGCCGGCGGGGCCGTAGCGTCCTGTGGGAACCGCTTGGACGCTGGCTAAGCGACGTTCCCCGCACTAGATAGCGCCCAAACCCTTGAGGAGAAGGATTGCCCATGTCCGAAGTCGTGATCGTTGCCGCCAAGCGTACGCCTGTTGGTAGTTTCCTGGGTGCCTTTGCCGCCGTGCCCGCGCATGAATTGGGCCGGCAGGCGATCGCCGCCGCGCTGGACCAGGCCGGTGTCGCGCCGGAGGACGTGTCGGAGGTGATCCTGGGCCAGGTGCTGACCGCCGGCCATGGCCAGAACCCGGCGCGCCAGGCGTCGATGGCGGCGGGCCTTCCCAAGGAAGTGCCGGCATGGGGCATCAACCAGGTCTGCGGATCGGGCCTGCGCGCCGTGGCGCTCGCGGCGCAGGCGATCCAGACCGGCGACGCGACGATCGTGGTGGCCGGCGGACAGGAGAGCATGTCACTCGCCGCGCACGCGGTACAACTGCGTTCGGGCACGAAGATGGGCGACGGCACGATGGTCGACACCATGATTAAAGACGGCCTGACCGACGTCTTCAACGGCTATCACATGGGCATCACCGCCGAAAATCTGGCGGCGCAATATGAACTGACCCGCAGCGAGCAGGACGAATTCGCCGTCCGTTCGCAGAACCGCGCCGAGGCAGCCCGTAGCGAAGGCCGCTTCGCCGAGGAAATCGCCCCCGTGACGATCAAGGGCCGCAAGGGCGATACGGTCGTCGATCAGGACGAATATATCCGCGCCGGCGCGACCATCGACGGCGTGTCTGGCCTGCGTCCCGCCTTCAAGAAGGACGGCACGGTGACCGCCGCCAACGCGTCGGGCCTGAACGACGGTGCCGCCGCGCTGGTCGTGATGTCGGCCGACGAAGCCGCGAAGCGCGGGCTGGAACCGCTGGCGACGATCAGGAGCTGGGCGACCGCCGGCGTCGACCCGTCGATCATGGGTATCGGCCCCGTTCCCGCCTCGCGCCGCGCACTGGAAAAGGCGGGCTGGAGCGTCGACGACCTCGATCTGGTCGAAGCCAACGAAGCCTTTGCCGCACAGGCGCTGGCGGTCGGCAAGGACATGGGCTGGACCGCCGACAAGGTGAACGTCAACGGCGGCGCGATCGCGATCGGCCACCCGATCGGCGCATCGGGCGCGCGCGTGCTGACCACGCTGCTCTACGAGATGAAGCGCCGTGACGCGAAAAAGGGCCTGGCGACGCTGTGCATCGGCGGTGGCATGGGCATTGCGATGTGCTTGGAGCGCTGAAGCGATTGTAACGGAATGTTTCCCGCTAATTTAATGTCATTTTCTGGTTAATTAATTACACAGACAGTCAGCGCACCAACATGACATTACTATAATGTGACATTCATGTCACATTCATGTTGCGAAAAATGATTGGTGCGCTGACGTGCCTTGCCTCATGCCCCGGACCGATATTTTCTGCCGTTAATCCGGTGCGTTTGTACCGGGCAAAACGGGGCAAAATATGAAATTCAACCGCTTTCTGGCGGCGACCGCGCTTGTCAGCGCCGCATCGCTTCCGCACGCCGCCTTCGCACAGTCGAGCGAGCTTCCCTCCGAAATCAATACCCAGGACTGCACGACGCAGGAGCGCAATGCCGACGGCACCTGCCCGAAGCCGGCCGCAGACGGGGAACAGGGCGAGGTCATCACGGTCACCGGATCGCGTATCGCGCGTCCGAACCTCGACACGACCGTCCCGGTGACGTCGGTGTCGGCACAGGAGCTGTTCGACACCGCCAACCTGTCGCTGGGTGATGAAATCAGCCGCCTGCCGCAGTTCCGGTCGACCACGACCCAGGCGAACTCGACGCAGTTCATCGGTACCGCCGGCATCAACTCGCTCGATCTGCGCGGCCTCGGCACTGCGCGCACGCTGGTCGTCGTCAACGGCCGTCGTCACGTCACCTCGTCGCCGGGTGCCTATACCGTCGACACCAACACCATCCCGAACGCGCTGCTGGAAAAGGTCGACGTCGTTACCGGCGGTTCGTCGGCCGTCTATGGCTCGGATGCGATCGCGGGCGTCGTGAACTTCATCCTGAAGCGTGATTTCGAAGGCGTCGACCTGCGCGTGCAGGGCGGCGTGACCGATCGCGGCGATCGCGGGTCGCAGACGGTCAACCTGGTCGTCGGCAAGAACTTCCTCGACAACCGCCTGAACGTCGCCGTCGCGCTGGAATATGCGCATCAGGAAACGCTCCTGATGTCGGATCGCAACGATCAGACCGGCGCGTTCACCGGCGCGCCCGGCTTCTACACGACGCAGGCGACCAGCCGACTGGTCAACGGCGTGCTGGTCAACGAACCGGCGGCGGGTGACGGCATTCCCGACACCACCTTCATCGGTGTCAACGGCGGCCCCTACCCCGGCGGCACGATCGTCGGCGGCAGCCGGTTCGGTTCGATCTCGCTCGGCGGCACCGTCGCCACCAGCTGTATCGCGCTGACCAACGCGAACCAGACCAATCCGCTGGTCCTCAACCGCCGTTCGGCGGTCTGCACCGGTGGCCGCAGCCCGACCTCCGGCGTCGAACTGTCGGACAACTATGTGTTCCTGCCCGACGGCACGCTGGTTCGCGATCGTCCGACGACCGACCTGCGCCCGAACGGCGGCGGTCGCTTCGGCGGCCTGACCGCCACCGGCCTGGAAGGCGCGATGCTGCTGCCGGGTCTCGATCGCTATGCCGCGAACCTGCTGCTGAACTATCAGGTGTCGTCGGCGTTCGAGCCGTTCTTCGAAGGCAAATATGTTCGCATCACTGCGAACCAGACCTCGACCCAGCCGACCTTCGTCGCCGGCACGCTGTCGCCCAGCTTCACGCTGGACAACGCGTTCCTGTCGAACCAGGCCCGCCAGACGCTGCAGACGATCCTCGGCACCACGTCGACCACCGCCGCCTTCACCATGCAGCGGTTCAACAACGACCTCGGCACGCGGTCGGAAGAGCATCTGCGCGAAACCTACCGCTTCGTCGGCGGGTTCCGCGGCGACCTGTCGTCGACCGGCAACGTCCGCTACGAAATCGCGGCGAACTATGGCCGCACCTCGACCTATTACGAGACCGGCGGCAACGTGCTGATCTCGCGCTTCAATGCGGCGAAGGACGCGGTCCGCAACGCGGCCGGCCAGATCGTCTGCCGGGTGAACGCCGACACCAACACCGCCAACGACATGCCGGGCTGCGTACCGATCAACCTGTTCGGCGAAGGCAATATCTCGCAGGCGGGCAAGGACTATGTCCTCTTCACGTCGTCGCGCAAACAGTGGGCCGAACAGATCAACGCGGTCGGCTTCATTTCGGGCGACACCTCGGGCTTCTTCAAGCTGCCCGGCGGCGCGGTCGCGGCATCGGTCGGTGCCGAATATCGTCGCGAAGACGCCTATTCGGCGTTCGACCCCGTTACCCAGTCGGGCCAGACCTTCCTGAACAGCGCGGCGACCTTCGATCCGCCGGCGGTCGAGCTGTACGAAGGGTTCGGCGAAGTTCGCGTTCCGCTGCTGGCCGACCTGCCGTTCATCCGCGAACTGACGCTGGAAGGCGCTGGCCGTTTTTCGAAGTACAGCACGGCGGACAAGGGCGTCTGGGCCTATAACTATGGCGGCATCTGGTCGCCGTTCCGCGGGCTGCGCCTGCGCGCCAGCTATGCCCGGTCGGTCCGTCAGGCAAATCTGGGCGAATTGTACCAGACCCGGGCACAGACCTTCGCCAACGGCTTCGTCGATCCGTGCAGCCAGGGCAGCCCGATCACGTCGAACCCCAACCGCGCCCGCAACTGCGCCGCGGCGGGCGTGCCCACCACGCTTACCTATGTCGACGATGCCGGCGTCAGCCGGACGATCCCATGGGTCAACACCCTGCCGTCGGGCCTGTCGGGCTTCAACCAGGGCAATCTCAACCTGCAGCCCGAAGTCGGCAAGAGCCTGACGCTGGGCGCCGTGTTCGAGCCGAGCTTCCTGCCCGGCTTCTCGCTCACGGTCGATTACTACAACATCAAGGTGGAAAACGTGATCTCGGGCCTGTCGGGTCAGGGCATCATCGACCGCTGCTATGACGATCCGGTCGGCATCAACAACCCGTTCTGCTCGGCGGTCTTCCGTCGCAGCGCGCCGGGTACGATCGGCGACCAGACCTTTGCCGGACAGAATGGTCGCAACCTCGATGGCGTAGCCGCGGCCAATTCGCAGCTTGCCGTTACCGGTCCGGGCTTCCTGAACCAGCCGTTCAACTATGCAATGCTCAAGACGTCGGGCATCGACGTCGAACTCGGCTATCGTCGCGAGATCGGCGAGTTCAACATCTCGACCCGCCTGTTGCTCAGCTGGCTGCAGAAGCGTGAATCGTACCTGTTCATCAACGAACCGTCGCGCTCGACCCGTCTGCACGGCACGCTGGGCGATCCGGAATGGCAGGCGAACTACAGCTTCGACGTCCGCTATCGGAACTTCGATTTCGGCTATGACGTCCGCTTCATCGACAAGATGACGGTCGGTGCGTGGGAAACCCAGTTTGCGTGGCAGGGCCGCCAGCCCACCAATGCGGACGCGTTCCCGTTCAAATGGTATCCGAGCACCTTCTACCACAACATCCAGCTCGGCATCCGGGCGAACGATCGCTTCCGCCTGTTCGCGGGCATCGACAACATCCTCGACACGCTGCCGCCCTATGGCCTGACCGGCACGGGTTCGGGCAGCGGGGTCTACTCGATCGACGGCCGCTCGTTCTACGCAGGCGCGCGCGTCACCTTCTGATCGGGCTCGCCCGGTACGATCCTGGGGGGCGGTCCAGCCGGGCCGCCCCTTTTTTTGTCGATTGAACAATGCTGGACCTGATCGCCTGCTTGCGCGAAGACGTCCGCATGACCGCCGAACCCGTTTCGATTCCGCTCCTCACCGAGCTGGGCCAGTCCGCCCGCACCGCAGCACAGGCGCTGGCGACGACGCCGACCGCCGCCAAGGCCGACGCTTTGCGCGCGGCCGCCGCCGCGATCCGGGATGACGCGCAAGCGATCCTTGCCGCCAATGCGCGGGACATCGCCTCGGCCGAAGCGAATGGCCTCTCGGGCGCGATGCTCGACCGGCTGCGGCTCGATCCTGCCCGGCTGGAGGCGATGGCGGCGGGGGTGGAGGCGGTGGCCGCGCTGCCCGATCCGGTCGGCGACGTGATCGACCGCAGCGAACGGCCGAACGGCCTGACCCTGTCGCGCGTGCGCGTGCCGATCGGCGTGATCGGCATCATCTATGAAAGCCGGCCCAACGTTACCGCCGATGCCGGCGCGCTGGCGGTGATGGCGGGCAATGCCGCGATCCTGCGCGGCGGGAGCGAGGCGATCCACAGCAACCGCGCGATCCACGCCGCGATGGCGCGCGGGATGGCGAGTGCCGGCCTGCCCGACGGCGCGGTGCAGCTGATCCAGACGACCGATCGCGCGGCGGTCGGCGCGATGCTGACGGCGGAGGGGATGATCGACCTGATCGTCCCGCGCGGGGGCAAGAGCCTGGTCGCGCGCGTGCAGGCGGAAGCGCGGGTGCCGGTGCTGGCGCATCTCGACGGCCTCAACCACAGCTATGTCGACCGCGCCGCCGACCCGGCGATGGCGCAGGCGATCGTGGTCAACGCCAAGCTGCGCCGGACGGGGGTGTGCGGCGCGACCGAGACGCTGCTGATCGACCGCGCCTATGCCGATCCGCTGCCGATCCTGTCGGGGCTGATCGCCGCCGGGTGCGAACTGCGCGGCGATGCCGAGGTGCGGGCGCTGCATCCCGACATTCTCGAAGCGAATGCCGACGACTGGGACACCGAATATCTCGACGCGATCCTGTCGGTGAAGCTGGTCGACGGGGTGGACGCGGCGATCGCGCATATCGCGGCGCACGGGTCGCACCATACCGATGCGATCATTACCGAAGACGCCGCGACCGCCGAGCATTTCCTGGCGCGGGTCGATTCGGCGATCGTGATGTGGAACGCCTCCACCCAGTTCGCCGATGGCGGCGAATTCGGGTTGGGCGCGGAGATCGGCATCGCCACCGGACGGCTGCACGCGCGCGGGCCGGTCGCGCTGGAGGGGCTGACGACGTACAAGTGGATCGTGCGGGGCACGGGACAGACCCGGCCTTGATGGCATGAGCCGCATCGGGCTGCTCGGCGGGTCGTTCAACCCGGCCCATCGCGGGCATCGCCGCGTGTCGCTGGCGGCGAAGCGCGCGCTGGCGCTGGACGAGGTATGGTGGCTGGTGTCGCCGGGCAACCCGCTGAAACCCGCCGCCGGCATGGCGCCGTTGCCTGCGCGGCTGGCCTCGGCGCGGCGGGTCGCGCGTCATGCGCCGATCCGTCCGACCGCGATCGAGCGGCGGCTGGGCACGCGCTATACGGTCGATAGCTTGCGCAAGCTGGTGCGGCTGTACCCGCAACATCGCTTCATCTGGCTGATGGGGGCGGACAATCTGGCCGACTTCCACCGCTGGCGGAACTGGCGCGGGATCGCGCGGACGGTGGCGATTGCGGTGATCGCCCGTCCGGGCTATGAGGGTAAGGCCCTCGCTAGTCCTGCGATGGGTTGGTTGCGGCGCCATGCGCGGCCCGCAGGCCAGGCGAAACGATGGACGATGTGGAGTTTGCCGGCACTGGTCCGTTTGCGCTTCCGTCCCGATCCGACGTCGGCGACCGCAATCCGCGCCGCCGATCCCGCCTGGCACCGCCGGATGATCCCGTCCGACCGGTCCGGCGCACAGGCCCCTGAAAGCTGATGACCTTGCCGACCCCTACCGACCAGAGCGATGCCATGAACGAGACCGAAGCGCTGCATCGCATGGTGCTGGCCAGCCTCGACGACGACCAGGCGGTCGAGACGGTGTCGATCCCGCTCGCCGGCAAATCGAGCATCGCTGACTACATGGTGATCGCCAGCGGCCGGTCGAGCCGGCAGGTGGCATCGATGGCGCAGAAGCTGGCCGAGCGGGTGAAGGCCGAGTTCGGGCGCCCGTCGCGCATCGAAGGACTGCCGACCGCCGACTGGGTGCTGATCGACACCGGCGACGTGATCGTCCACCTGTTCCGCCCCGAGGTTCGCACCTTCTACAATCTGGAGCGGATGTGGGCGTTCGGCGACACGCTGAACCCGACCGCGCACGCCTGAACCGGACACGCCCGTGCTGCTGCATATCGTCGCGCGCGGGCGGATCGGGCGCAGTCCCGAAGGCGAGCTGATCGACCGCTATCTCAAGCGGGTCAGCTGGCCGACGAAGATCACCGAACTGCCCGATACCGGGGGCAAGGTGCCGCCGGTGGAGCCGGGCACGCGGATCGTGATGCTGGACGAAAAGGGCCGCGACCTGCCGTCGATGGCGTTCGCGACGCAGCTGGGCCGCTGGCGCGACGACGGCGTGCGCGAGACGCGGTTCCTGCTGGGCGCGGCCGATGGCTTCGACGATGCGCAGCGGGCGCAGGCGGACCTGTTGCTGGCCTTCGGACGGGCGACCTGGCCGCATCTGATGGCGCGCGCGATGCTGGCCGAACAATTGTGGCGCGCGGCCAGCATCCTGGCCGGCCACCCCTATCACCGCGAAGGATGAGGCGCGTCGTCGCCCTGGCCGCCGCGCTGGCCGCACTGGCGGGGGCCGCAGCCTGGGGCAGGGACGATCCGGTCGCCGCCGGGCGCGAACGGCTGTCGATCGCCCGGCGCGCCGCCACCGAGGCCGCCGTCCGATCCCGGCGGCTGGAACAGGCGGCGCGAGCCGCACGCGCGGGGGCCGAGCGGACGCGGGCGGCGCAGGCGGCGCTGGCCGGACGCATCGCCGCTGCCGAGGCGGATCGACAGGCGGCGCAGGCACGGGTGGCGCTGGTCGGGGAGTTGCTGAACCGTCGCCGCGCCGATCTGGCGGCACGGCAGGCACCGGTCGCGCGACTGGTCGGGGCGCTGCAGTCGCTCGCCACGCGGCCGGCATGGCTGGCGGTGGCGCAGCCGGGATCGACCGACGATCTGGTCCATGTCCGCGCGGTGCTGGGCACGGTGGTGCCGGTGATGCAGCAACGCACCGCGGCCGTGCGCGCGGGGGTTGCGGATGCCGCACGGCTGCGATCGCAGGCCGGGGTCGCGCTGTCGGTGCTGGCGGCCAGCAACGCGCGGCTGGAGGGCGAACGGCTGGCGCTGGCCCGGGCGGAGGCGGCGCAGCGGCTGCGCTCACGCGAACTGGCACGCGGGGCGATGGTCGAATCGGACCGGGCGATCGCGCTGGGCGAACAGGCGCGCGACATCGTCGACCGGCTGGAGGAACTGGGCGAGGCACGCGACACCCGCGCCGCGCTGGCCGCGCTGCCCGGGCCGCTGCCCCGCCCCGAAGCGACCACGCCGGCCCTGCCCCCGCCCGCCTATCGCCTGCCGGTCAAAGGCGCGGTCGCGACCGGGTTCGGTGAGATCAGCAACAGCGGGGTGCGTGCGCGCGGCCTGACGCTCACCGTCGCGCCGGGCGCGACCGTCGTCGCCCCGGCACCCGGGCGGATCGCGTTCAGCAAGCGGTTTCGCGGCTATCGCCGGATCGTCATCCTCGACCATGGCGATGGCTGGACGACGACGATCACCGGCCTTGCCGCCAGCGTCGCCCCGGTCGGCGGCCGGGTCGTCGCCGGCACGCCGATTGGCCGCGCGCCGGGCGGGGACGCGCCACCGGTCACGATCGAACTGCGTCGGCGCGGCGTACCGGTCGACCTGGCGGCGATGCTGTAAGAGTCCGTTTGAAAACGCGCCGACGCGTGTTTCGAAACAGCCTCCAGAGTCTGATCCATCTGCCTGGAAACGTCGCCCCAGCGAAGGCTGGGGCCTCGGGCGGCTCCTGCTGCCCGCTGCAACCGGGAGATCCCAGCTTTCGCTGGGGTGACGCCTGTTTCAAACGAAGTGGATCAGGTCCCAGGACGCCGCCGAACCAGCGCCATTCGACCGGGCGCTACCGTCAACGGCCGTGTAACCGTATATTATCGGCTTGCGGTCCATATCGTACCGAACAACGGATTCGGAAGGACGGCAACATGCACTCGATCAACCGGATGGTGCTGGCGGCGATCGCCACGATCGCGCTGCTGGTGCTGGTGTCCGCCGGTACGAGCATGTGGTCCAACGGGCAGCAGGCAACGGCACGCACGAACATCACCCATGGCTCGGCGCTGCTGCGCAACCACATGACCGCCGACATGATGCATGACGCGATCCGGGGCGACGTCCTGTCAGTGCTGCGGGCGGCCTCGACCGGCGACCTGGACCTTGCCGCGAACCGTCAGGCGCTCACGGAGGATTCGGCGGCGTTGCGCAAGGCGCTGCTGGCCGATGCCGCCTATGCCGATGCGCCGGAGATCGCGGCACAGGCCCTGCGTATCCAGCCGCTGGTCGACGCCTATATCGGCACCGCCGGGCGGATCGCCGAGGCCGCCGCCACCGATCCGGCCCGCGCCAGCGCGCTGCTGCCCGGCTTCCTGACGGCGTTCGAGACGCTGGAGGGCGGCATGAGCACGCTGTCCGACACGATCGAGGCGCATCTGACCGATGTCGGCGAACAGGCGTCGGCCACCGCCAGTCTCGCCAGCCTGCTGCTGGGCGTGACGACCTTCGCGACCTTTGCGGTCATCCTCGCCATCGGCCTTGCCACCCGCCGCGTCGTGGTGGCGCCGTTGCTGGCATTGGTCGATACGCTCAAGCGGATGACGTCGGGCGACATGGCCGTCACCGTCCCCGCCGCCGGACGTCGCGACGAACTGGGGCAACTGGCCGGCGCGACGGAGGCGCTGCGCGATCAGCTGGTCACGGCCGAGCGGGCCAAGGACGAACAGACGACGCTGATCGTCGACAGCTTCGGCACGGCGCTGGCGCGTCTGGCGGAGGGCGATCTGGTGTCGCGGGTCGATGCCGACCTGACCGGGCCGTTCGCGGGGATCAAGGCGGACTTCAACGCCGCCGTTGCCGCGTTGCAGGCGACGCTGGCCACCGTGACCGAGGCAGCGAGCAGCATCAACAACGGCGCCGACGACATCCGCCAAGCGTCCGACGACCTGTCGCAACGCACCGAACAACAGGCCGCCAGCCTGGAAGAGACGGCGGCAGCGATGGATGAGATCACTTCGACCGTTCGCGAAACCGCCGCCGGCGCGGCACAGGCCAACCGCATCGTCCGCGATGCCCGCGCCGAGGCCGACCAGTCGGGCGACATCGTCCGCCGCGCGGTGGAGGCGATGCGCGGCATCGAACATGCCTCGGCAGAGATCAGCGACATCATCAGCGTGATCGACGGTATCTCGTTCCAGACCAACCTGCTGGCGCTGAATGCCGGCGTGGAGGCCGCGCGCGCGGGCGATGCGGGCAAGGGTTTCGCCGTCGTCGCCAGCGAGGTGCGCGCGCTGGCCCAGCGATCGGCGGAGGCGGCGAAGGATGTGAAGACCCGCATCGTCGCATCCTCGACCCAGATCGGCACCGGCGTGCAACTGGTGGGGGAAACCGGGGATGCGCTCGGCCGGATCATCCACCGCATCGGCGAGATCGACGAACTGGTTGCCCATATCGCGGCCTCCGCCGAACGGCAGGCGACCGGCCTGCACCAGATCAATACCGCCGTGTCGGAAATGGACGGCATGACGCAACAGAATGCGGCGATGGTCGAGGAAGCGACCGCCGCGGTGCGCAACCTCGCTTCCGACGCCGACGGCATGACCCGGCAGATTACCAGCTTCCGCCTGGGCGACACCGCGCAGCGCCCCGCCCCGTCCCGCGCTCCGCAGGGCAGGCCGTCGAGCGTCGTCCCGATGCGCCCGCGCACCGCCGGCAACGCCGCGCTGGCCGTGGTCGAGGACGACTGGTCGGCCTTTTGAGGGCAGCCGAGGGCGATCGTTTCCATTGCGCCCCTCCCCGACAGAGACGGGGGTCGTATCGCCCGCTGAACCGGGTCCCGCTTCGAGCCGATGGTGGAAGCCTGTCCTGTCGCGTGAGACAGCGCTTTGATCGCGGCACGTTTTACCGCTAGTGTGACAAACGTACCGCAGTCGAAAGCATCCAAGCGTTTATGCGTAGGTCCCGTTCGTTCTTCCAAGCCACCGCCATCGTCGGCGCGCTGGCGCTGGTTCCCGTCGCCACCGGCGCGATGGCGCAGGCCGATGCCGGCAGCTTCCGCGAACTCGACAATTTCATGGACGTCTATAACCGGGTGAAGGCGAGCTACGTCGACAAGGTCGACGACAAGACGCTGATGGAAGGCGCGATGCGCGGGATGCTCGCCGCGCTCGACCCGCATTCCAGCTATCTGGATGCCAAGGATTTCGAAAACCTGCGCATCGCCACGACCGGCAATTATTCGGGCCTGGGCTTGTCGGTCACGATGGAGGACGGCGCGGTCAAGGTCATCACCCCGACCGAGGATACGCCGGCCGCGCGCGCCGGCATCAAGTCGGGTGACTATATCACCCATGTCGACGGCAAGCTGATCGTCGGCGGGACGCTGGACGAAGCGGTCGCGCAGATGCGCGGGCCGACGGGATCGAAGGTGTCGCTGACCATCGTGCGTCCGGGCCGCGACAAGCCGATCGAACTGACGCTGGTGCGCAGCACGATCGTGCAGAAGCCGGTGAAGTGGGAAGTGAAGGACGGCATCGGCGTCATCAACATCAACACCTTCAGCGAGACGACCGGCGCCGACACCCGCGCCGCGATCGCCGGGATCGACAAGGCGCTGGGCCACAAGCCCAAGGGCTATATCATCGACCTGCGCGACAATGGCGGCGGCCTGTTGAACCAGGCGATCGAGGTGTCCGACACCTTCCTGGCACGCGGCGAGATCGTGTCGCAGCGCGGGCGCGACAAGGCCGATACAGAACGCTATTTCGCCGAGGAAATGGTGCCGGGCGACCTGGCGCAGGGCCTGCCAATCATCGTGCTGACCAATCCGGGTACGGCATCGGCCTCGGAAATCGTCGCCGGCGCGCTGCAGGACCATCACCGCGCGATCGTGATGGGCGAACGCAGCTTCGGCAAGGGGTCGGTCCAGTCGATCTTCGACCTGTCGAAGAACACCGCCGTCCGCCTGACCACCGCGCGCTACCACACGCCGTCGGGCCGGTCGGTGCAGGAAGGGGGCATCGATCCCGACTTGAAGGTGCCGCAAATCTCCGACCCCGATTACAAGAGCCGCCCGGTCTATCGCGAGGCCGATCTGCGCCGCCACTTGGTCAACGAGGCCGGAGTCGACGACAAGACGCTGACCGAGGATACCAAGGACGATCCGCGCTTCGCCGAAAGCGCCGAGTCGCTCAAGAAGCGCGGGATCGACGATTTCCAGCTCTATTACGCGTTGCAGACGATGGGCCGGGTCGGGCCGACGACGCGGATGGCGGCGGCCCCCGTGGCCAAGCCGGCCAAGCGCTGACGCCATGCGGGCCAACGACCTGCCGCTGGCGCGCTGGATCGCGCTGCTCCTGCCGCTGACGCTGATCGGCGGTGCGCTGGCGTCGCAATATCTGGGCGGGCTGTATCCGTGCGAGATGTGCCATTGGCAGCGCTGGCCGCATTATGCCGCCATTGCGCTGGCCGCGCTGTCGTTCGTCGTGCCGCGTACGTCGGGCAAGCGGGTGCTGATCGTGCTGGCCGGGATCGCGATCCTCGTCAGCGGGCTGATCGGCGTGTTCCATGCCGGGGTCGAATATCATTGGTGGCAGGGGGTGACCGCCTGCGCCAACACGCTCCATGCCAGTGGCGGCGACCTGCTGGCGGCGATCGTGGCGCAGCCGGTGGTGCGCTGCGACGTGCCGCAATGGACGTTCCTCGGGATTTCGTTGGCCGGGTTCAATGCGATCCTTTCGATCGGTGGCGCGTTGGCGGTACTGGTTCTGGCGACACGGAGGCGGACATGAGCAAGTGGCGACCCGGCGATCGGCGGCCCGGCGGCCTGGAATCGATGATCCGTGTCGATCAGGCGGGCGAATATGGCGCGACCCGCATCTATGCCGGGCAGCTGGCGGTGATGGGCGACCGCAGCCCGATGTCGGCCGCGATCCAGGGCATGGCATTGCAGGAGGCGGAACACCGCGCCTATTTCGACGCGCTGATCGCCGAACGGGGCGTGCGCCCGACTCTGAT
The DNA here is from genome assembly GCF_001421765.1 of Sphingomonas sp. Leaf32. GTDB lineage: Bacteria > Pseudomonadota > Alphaproteobacteria > Sphingomonadales > Sphingomonadaceae > Sphingomonas. The sequence goes on from NZ_LMLA01000001.1 coordinate 264,639, forward strand.
CCAGCCGTTCTGGGACGTGGCCGGCTTCGCGCTGGGCGCGGTGACGGCGGCGATCGGGCCGGAGGCGGCGATGGCCTGCACCGCTGCGGTCGAAACCGAAATCGACAAACATTATGAAGATCAGCTCGCCGAGCTGGGCGACGATCATCCAGCGTTAAGCGACGCGATCGCAAGGTTCCAGGCCGAGGAACTGGAGCATAAGGAAGCGGCGTTGGCGCATGGTGCCGAACGGGCACCCGCCTATCCGTTGCTGTCGGCGGCGATCCGCGCGGGATGTCGCGTCGCCATCGAAGTTTCGAAACGTATTTGACCGACCGGGCGTTACCCCGGCAGGAGGACCTGATGACCCGCTTTCTTCTGGCCGGTGCCGCCGTTTTCGCCGCCTTCACCCTGCCCGTCGCCCCTGCCGCCGCGCAGGTGCAGAATGGGACGCTGGTGATCTACGGCAACGACAAATGCCCGACCAATGCGAGCGGCGAGGAAATCGTCGTCTGCGTCCGCCGCAGCGAACGCGAACGCTTCCGCATTCCCAAGGAACTGCGCGACGGCGAACCGACCCGCGACGGCGAAAGCTGGGCGACGCGGGTCGAGGACAACCTGAATGTCGGCGGCAGCGGGACCGGTAGCTGCTCGACTGCCGGCGTGGGCGGGCAGACCGGCTGCTTCATCCAGCGCGCGAATGCGGCGCGGGCGGAACGGCGGGCGCGGCAACAAGCGGAATCGAGCGTTCCGCTGCCCTGACGCCCCCGGCAAGGGGTTACGGGATGGACATGCCGCCGACGCCGCCCGCCCATGTGCAGGTCGTGACGCAGCAGTTGCTCGACTGCGGCATCCGCAGAGGCGACTTTACGATCAAGGGTCGGGGACAGGCTGCCACGATCCTGTTCAAGCGGCTCGACGCGACGCCCGACCGACTCGACTGCATCCGTGCGGCGGTCGGCCCGGCGATGGTCGAGTTCGAAAGCGCGGCGCTGGAGCAGGCATATGAGGAGCGTCTGTTCGAAGCAGCACGGCCGGCGATGCTGGCCCATGCCAAAGCCGAACTCGAAAAACATGGCGCCCTGAAGAACTTTCCCGAGCGATCGGCCTACGCGTCCGATGCGCTGTTCGCCGAGGCGCTGGAGCGGCATTGCGGCCTGAGGCCTGGCGCCTTCTTTGCGAACAGCCAGGGAGGATTGATCGTGCAGCCGGCGCTCCCGTTGCTGGAGGGAGGGTCGGACCCGAAATTGTCCTGCCTGATGTCGGCGGTCATGTACGTCACCGCCAAGGGTGAGGGTTTCAGTTTCGGCGTGATCGGTAACGAGGCCGAGACGCCAGAGCGATGATCCGTTGACGCCGTGCCGTCCTCCACGGCGGAGGTACGGCGATGCGTTGGTTGGTGACGGGCCGTTGGACACCCCGCCCGCAACACGAGCTTACCCGCCCAGTACGTGCATCCACATCGGCTTGCCCAGCACGCTGGCCGAGCTTTCCAGCTTCTCCAGCGCCTGCGCGACGCAGCGTTCCGGGCCTTCATGGGTGACGATCGCCACCAGCACGCTGCCGTCGGGATTGGCGCCACGCTGCATCAGGCTTTCGATCGACACGCCGGCATCGCGCATCGCGGCGGCGATTTCGGCCAGCACGCCGACCTTGTCCGCCACCTGCAACCGGACATAGGCGCGCCCGCGCCGCTCGCTTGCCCGTTCCGGCGTGGCGGCGGTCAGCAGCGCGGCGGGCATCGCATAGGGCGGACCGAATTCGCCGCGCGCGATGTCGATCAGGTCGGCGACCACCGCGCTGGCGGTCGGACCGTCGCCCGCGCCACGCCCCTGGAAGAACAGCCGCCCGACAAAATTGCCCTCGGCCACCACCGCGTTCAGTGAGCCGGTGACATGCGCCAGCGGATGGTCGAGCGGCACCAGATGCGGATGCACCCGCTGGAACAGCCCGTGCGGCCCCGCCTCGCCCACGCCGACCAGCCGGATGCGATAGCCGAGCGCCGCCGCCTCGGCGATGTCGGCGGCCAGCACGTGGCGGATGCCGGTCACCGCCACCGCATCGAACGCGGGCTTCGTACCGAAGGCGATGCTGGCGAGGATCGACAGCTTGTGCGCGGCATCGACGCCATCGATGTCGAAGCTCGGGTCCGCTTCGGCAAAGCCCAGCGCCTGCGCCTCGGCCAGCACCTCGGCGAAGTCGCGGCCTTCGGCCTCCATCTTCGACAGGATGAAGTTGCAGGTGCCGTTGAGGATGCCGAACACCTGCGAGATTTCGTTGGCGGCCGCCCCTTCGCGCAGGCCCTTGATGACCGGCACGCCGCCGGCCACCGCCGCTTCGAACTTCAGCGCCACGCCCTTGCCCTCGGCGGCCTCGGCCAGTTCGAGGCCGTGGTGCGCGATCATCGCCTTGTTGGCGGTGACGAAGCTCTTGCCCGCCGCCAGCGTCCCTCGCGCCAGCGTCAGCGCCGGACCGTCCGACCCGCCGATCAGCTCGACCACGACATCGGCGTCGCCGGCATGGACCAGCGCGGCGGTGTCATCGACCCAGGGGTAGCGCGACAGGTCGACGCCCCGGTCGCGCGTGCGGTCACGGGCCGATACCGCCACGACCTCGATCGGGCGCCCCGCGCGCCTGGCGATCAGGTCGCCATTGGTTTCGATCAGCCGAATGACCCCCGCGCCAACGGTTCCAAGGCCGGCAATGGCGACGCGGAGCGGTTCGGTCATATCTTCCTCTGGTTTCACACGTAACAAAATTGCGGCCGGGGCAGTGCCCCGGCCGATTTCATGTCTCTAATGGTTAGGATGCGAGAGGGGAAGGCTCCTGAGTAGCCGTTGAGCCTGTCGAAACGGCGTATCGAAGGACCATGCCGGGCGGTCCTTCGATACGCGCCTTCGACTTCGCTCAGTCGCACTCAGGACGAACGGCCTTCCCGATCACGCTTTGATAAGGCCGATCTCGACCAGCCGCTGATACAGATAGTCGTGCGCGGTGATCGGCGTTTCGTAGCGGTTCGGCCGCTCCTCGCTCACGCAACCCGGCAGCGTCTCGATCAGGAAATCGGGTGCTGGATGCAGGAAGAACGGCATCGAATAGCGCGAATGGCCGCGGCGTTCGGGCGCCGGATTGACGACGCGGTGGGTGGTCGACGGCAGGACGTGGTTGGTCAGCCGTTGCAGCATGTCGCCGACATTGACGACCATCGCCCCGGGCGGCGGTGCGACCGGCAGCCAGCGACCGTCGCGGTCGAGCAGTTCGAGACCCGCTTCCTCCGCCCCCAGCAACAAGGTGATGAGGTTGATGTCCTCATGCGCGCCCGCGCGGACTTCGGGGGCGTCGGCCGGCACCGGCGGATAATGGAGCAGGCGCAGGACCGAATTGCCGTCCTTTACCGCGCGGTCGAACCAGTTCGGTTGCAGCCCCAGATAGCGCGCGATCGCCGACAGCAACCGGTCGCCCGCCGCATCCAGCGCAGCGAACAGGTCGAGGAACGCCTGCCGGAATCCCTCGGGCCGGTCGGGCCAGACATTGGCGGGCATGACGTCGCCATAGCGGTGCCCGCCGGCAAGCTCGCGGCCGACATGCCAGAATTCCTTCAGGTCGACATGGGTCGCGCCCTTGGCGATCTCGGTCTTGAACGGGGTATAGCCGCGCGCGCCACCGCCGCCCTCGACGAAATAGCGGCGCTTTTCCTCTTCCGGCAGGTCGAAGAACGCCTTGGTCATCGCCCAGGCGCGCTCGATCACCTGGCTGTCGACACCGTGGTCGGACACCATCGCGAAGCCGAAGCGTTGGAACGAGCCGCCGAAGTCACGGGCGAAGCCGTCGGGGTCCTGCTCGGCCTGCGCCATCGAAATCAGCGGAACCTGCGAAAGCGGCGTGTCGGCCATGAGTCTCAACATCCTGAAAGATACGGGTACAAGCGATGAAGATAGACATGCGCCGGGCGGACGAACAGGGCCATCCTTTGCGTGACCCGGCGGACGACATGGGCCATGGAGGCACCGTTATGTCGCAGACCATCGAAACCGCCGCCGAAACGTCCACGTCCGCCCCGTCGGCCGACCGGTCCCCGCTGCCGTTCGGGGAATTCGTCACGCTGATCGCGGCGCTGATGGCGCTGACCGCGCTGGGCATCGATTCGATGCTGCCCGCCCTTCCCGCGATCGGCGCCGCGCTGGATGTCGCCGAACCCAATACGCGCCAGTTCGTCATCACGTCGTTCCTGATCGGCTTTTCGGTGGCGCAGCTGGCCTATGGTCCGCTCGCCGACCGGTATGGCCGGCGGCCGGTGCTGATCTTCGGTCTGGTCGCCAGCGCGATCACCAACCTGATCGCCGCCATTTCGGGCAGCTTCGTGCTGCTGCTGATCGCCCGGCTGGCGTCCGGCGCGGCGGTGGCCGGGGCGCGGGTGGTGACGGTGGCGCTGGTGCGCGACTGTTATTCGGGCCGGGCGATGGCACGGGTGATGAGCCTCGCCTTCATCTTCTTCATGGCCGCCCCGGTGCTGGCCCCGTCGTTCGGCGAACTGGTGCTGGCGTTCGCGTCGTGGCGCTGGATCTTCGGCGGGATCGCGATCGTTACCGTGCTGATCCTCGCCTGGTTCGTGCTGCGGATGCCGGAGACGCTGCCGGTGTCGGAGCGCCAGCCGCTGCAGCCCAGCCGCATCCTCGCCGGGTACAAGGTGGTGCTGCGCGATCGCTATGCGGTCGGCTACACCATCGCCGCCGCGTTGCTGTCGGGCGGGCTGTTCGGGTTCGTCGGATCGATCCAGCAGATCATGGAGGTGACGTTCGAACGCCCGAAGCTGCTGACAGTCGCCTTCGCCTGCGTCGCGGGCACGATGGCGGCGGGGTCGTTCTTCAACTCGCGGATCGTGATGCGCTTCGGCACCCGGCTGATCTCCCACGCCGCGCTGCTGGGGCTGGTCGCGGTCGCCGCCGTCCATCTGACCGTCACGCTGGCGGGCGTCGAATCGCTGGCCAGCTTCATCGTGCTGCAGGCGCTGATGATGGCCTGTTTCGGCCTCGCCACCTCCAACTTCTCCGCGATGGCGATGGAGAATATGGGATCGATCGCCGGCACCGCATCGTCGTTGCAGGGGTTCGTGTCGATGCTGGGCGGCGCGGTGCTGGGCGCGATCATCGGCCAGTCGTTCGACGGGACGACGGTGCCGCTGTATGGCGGGTTCCTCGGCCTCGGGCTGATCGCTCTGCTCGTCGTGTTTCGTACTGAACATGGCCGCCTGTTCCGTCGGGGATAGGAACCCGCGCGACCGCACGCGGGTTTCCCTTGCCTGACTGGATAGGAGACGTGCGATGGGCGGGCATCAGGTGAACGGACAAGGCACCGGCGACGACGGCTATGACGAGGACGGCTATGACGAAAGCCAACGCGCTGAAATCCTGGAAGCGACGCGCGACGGACCGAGCGACGGCACGATCCTGACCGACCTCGAACCCGATCTCGGCGCGTCCGATGACGCGGATGAGGACGAACTCGACATGGTCGACGACGAACTCGCCGAGGAGGATGACGACATGACCGTCACCGGACAGGGCGACCAGGATGAGGACGAGCTTCAGGAAGATTTCGACGAGGACAATCTCGCCGAGGACGGTGACCTGAACGATGCCGATGGACAAGCGGTCAAGCCGTGAGGATCGCGGGCGGAGCCGCGCTGGTGCTGTTGCTGGCCGGATGCGGCGGTAGCGAACCGGGGGCAAATGAAGCGGTAGCGAATGCCGCCGCCCCGGCCGAACCAGTTCCCGCCGCCGGAGCGCCGACGCCGGTGACGCCCGCGACCACCATTCCCGCCGGTGAGGGCATTCCCGGCGTAAGCGCACCGCCACCCTCCCCCGCGCCCTCGCCCGGCGATGCGACCGCCGAACCGGGTGCGGAGGCGGCGGCACAGGTGCTGCGCGACTATTTCGCGGCGATCGGCGACCGGCGGTTCGGCGATGCGTGGCGTCTCTGGGGCGGCGGCGGGCAGGCGTCGGGCATGACGCAGGCGGCCTTCGCCCAGTCCTTCGCCAAATATGCCGATTATCGCGCGGCCATCGGCGCACCGGGGCGGATCGATGCCGGCGCGGGGCAGCGTTATATCCAGATTCCCGTACGGGTTACGGGGAAGCTGCGCGACGGTACGCCGGTATCGCTGGCCGGTCCGGTCACGCTGCACCGCACCGGCGATATCGATGGCGCGACCGCCGAGCAGCGGGCGTGGCGCATCTCGGACAGTGGCCTGAAGCCCCGTCCGGTATCGGAGCCGATCGTCCCGCAATGACCGCCCCCCGCTTCACCCGGTCGATCACCGCCAGCACCGACGACATCGACGAACTGGGCCATGTGAACAACGCCGTCTGGGTCCGCTGGATACAGGAAGTCGCCGTTGCGCATTGGAGCGCGGTGGCGACCCCCGAACAGCAGGCAGCCTATGTCTGGGTCATCACCCGCCACGAGATCGACTATCGCGGCAATGTCGCCGCCGGGGAGACGGTCGTCGCCGAAACCTGGGTCGGGGAAGCGCCGCGCGGCGCGCGGTTCGACCGGCTGATGCGCTTTACCGGCGCGGACGGTCGGGTGAAGGTCGATGCCCGGACGACCTGGGCAGTCCTCGACCGGCAGACCGGGCGGTTGGTCCGCGTGCCGACGGACGTTGCGGAGCGGTTTCTGGGCTGACCGTCGTCACTCCCGCGCAGGCGGGGGTCCATACACGCTGGCGTCGCGACCCTTTCATCAACGTCGGCGCATATGGATTCCCGCCTTCGCGGGAATGACGAAGGTGGCTCCCCGGAAGTGAGGAGCCACCTCACATCACCGCAGCAGGAAGCGCACCGACACGGTCGCGGTCAGGTCCTGTTCGCCCGCCGCCAGCGGCGTCGAATCCGCCATCTTTGCCGTGCGCAACGACGCCATCATCGGCATCGCGATCGGCGGCTGCTCCCCGCCATTCTCGACGATCGACACGATCCGGTCGACGCGCATCCCGGCGGCCTTGGCATAGAGTTCGGCCCGTGCCCGCGCCCGGCGGATCGCGTCGGTCCGCGCTTCGTCCAGCGCGGCATCGGCGGCGTCGACCGAGAGGGTGGGACCGTCGATCTGGTTCGCGCCCTGCGCGACCAGCGCGTCGAGGATCGCCCCGCTCTTGGCCACGTCGCGGAAGCGGACCGACACGCTGTTGCTCGCCTGATACCCGGTGATCGCCGGCGGCTGATTCTCGGCATAGCGATATTGCGGCTGGAGCTGGATCTGAGCCGTCTGAAGGTCGCGGTCGGCGACACCGGCCTTGCGCAGCGCCGCCACGACGCGGGTCATTCGCTGCGCATTGTCGGACAGCGCGGCGGCGGCGGTCGGCGACTGGCTGACGACCCCTGCCCGAATCGTCGCGATGTCAGGCACGCGCGTCGCCTTGCCTTCGGCCACGACGTCCAGCAGCGTCGCATCGGTCAGGATCGGCGCGGTGACGGGCGCGACCTGTTGTGCGGCGGCAGGCAGCGCGCCGGTAACGGCGGCCAGGATCAGGGCGGAACGGAGCATCGGCACATCCTTTTGAAACAACGTCGCAATGACCGGGTGGTCGTTACGGCTCCGCGTCAAAACGCAGGCTGAACGCAAACGATGCAAGGCTTGTCGTTCTTATCGAAAAACGCGATGTGTATGCTTGAGAAAGGTGCTGTATTGAGATAATACAGCGCGGCCGGGGCTGGGGGCCTCCAATGGGATGGGGTGGATGAATTACGAATCGACGTCGATCGCGGGGGACCGCCCGATGCTGACCGGACCGGAGGGCCAGCCGCGGTCGCGCCGCCGCGCCGTGGTGATCGGGATCGTCGTCATCCTGTTGGTCGTGGTCGGCGCCTTCTGGGCATTTGGCCGCAAGAGCGGCACCGCTCCGGCCGCAAAGGGACCGCCCGCCGCCGCATCGGCCGGCGCGCTGCCCAAGGTGACGGTGGTCACGCCGGGCCGCGACACGGTGACGCGCACGGTGACCGGTACCGGATCGCTGGCCGCGCGGCGCGAAATGCCGGTCGGCGTCGTCGGCGAAGGCGGCCTGGTCACCCGGGTCCTCGTCGAACCGGGTAGCTGGGTGGGTGCCGGACAGGTCCTCGCCACCGTCGACCGTTCGGTCCAGGCGCAGACCGCCGAGTCGCTGGCGGCACAGGTCCGCGTGGCGCGCGCCGATGCCCAGATCGCGCAGACCGAACTCGACCGGTCGAAGCAGCTGGTCGAGCGCGGTTTCGTCTCGAAGGCCGACATCGACCGCAAGACCGCGACCCGCGACGCCGCCAATGCCCGCGTCGGCGTGGCGCAGGCGCAGCTGGCCGAAACGCAGGCGCGCAACCGCCGGCTCGACATCCGCGCGCCGGCCGCCGGACTCGTCCTGACCCGCGCGGTCGAACCGGGACAGGTGATCGGCGGGGGCAGCGGCGTGCTGTTCCGCATCGCGATGGGCGGGCAGATGGAAATGCGCGCGCAGCTCTCGGAAGCCGATCTGGCATCGGTCCGGGCGGGCGTGCCGGCAGAGGTGGTGCCGGTCGGCGACACCCGCGTGTTCAAGGGCGAGGTGTGGCAGGTGTCGCCGGTGATCGACCCGCAGACACGACAGGGCATCGCCCGCATTGCGCTGCGCTACGATCCTGCGCTGCGCCCTGGTGGCTTTGCCAGCGCCCGCATCGGCGCGGGCGCGTCGACCGCGCCGCTGCTGCCGGAATCGGCGGTGTTGAGCGACGACAAGGGCAGCTATGTCTATATCCTCGACGCGCAGGACAAGGCCGTGCGCCGCGACGTCCGCGTGGCCGAGGTATCGGACGAAGGGGCGCTGATCGCCTCGGGCCTGATGGGCGACGAACGCGTGGTGGCCAGCGCCGGTGCGTTCCTCAATCCGGGGCAGCAGGTGGTGCCGGTCCGCGCCGCCGCCGCGCCGACACGCAAGGAATAGCGCCATGGGCTTTCGCAACATATCGGCATGGTCGATCCGGAACCCGGTACCGCCGCTGGTGCTGTTCATCGCGCTGACGATCGCCGGGATCGTCAGCTTCATGCGGATGGACGTGAACCAGGACCCGGACATCGAATTCCCGGTCGCGATCGTCGTCATCAGCCAGCCGGGCGCGGCGCCCACCGAACTGGAAACGCAGGTCACCCAGCGGGTCGAGGCCGCGGTGCGCGCGCTCCAAGGCATCGACCAGATCGAATCGACCGTCACCGAAGGGTCGTCGCAGACCGTCATCCAGCTCGACATCGGCACGCCGATCGACCGCGCGGTCAACGACGTGCGCGAGGCCGTGAACCAGATCCGCAGCCAGTTGCCCGACGGCATCCTCGAACCGCAGGTGTTCCGCGCCAACACGACCGACAAGGACTTGGCGTCGTGGACCGCGATCGCCGACGACATGACCGCCGAACAGCTCAGCTGGTATGTCGACAATACCGTCGCCAAGGAATTGCTGTCGATCGAGGGCATGGCGACCGTCGAGCGCGTCGGCGGCGTCGACCGCGAAATCCGCGTGACGCTGGACCCCGCGCGGTTGCAGGCACAGGGGCTGACCGCGAGCCAGGTCAACCAGGCGCTGCGCCAGGTCAATCTGAACGCGGCGGGCGGACAGGCGGAGATCGCCGGGTCGCAGCAATCGGTCCGCGTGCTGGGCAACGCCGCCACCGCCTATGCCCTGTCGCAGACGCAGGTGCCGGTCGCCGGTGGCCGTTCGGTCCGCTTGGCCGACATCGCCGAGGTCCGCGACGCCTATGCCGAACCCAAGAGCCGCGCCGAATATAACGGCCGCCCGGTGCTGGCGTTCGACATCAAGCGCGCGAAGGGCGCTTCGGACGTCACCGTCTTCCACGAGGCGGAACAGAAGCTCGCCGACCTGCAGAAGCGCAACCCGCAGGTCCGCTTCGCGCTGCTGTCCAATTCGGTCAAGTTCACCGAGATTCAATATCATTCGGCGATGACCGCGATGTATGAAGGCGCGCTGCTCGCCATCATCGTCGTGTTCATCTTCCTGCGCGACTGGCGCGCGACCTTCATCTCGGCGCTGGCCATCCCGCTGTCGGCGATCCCCGCCTTCTGGTTCATGGACATGCTGGGCTTCACGCTCAACCAGATGACGCTGCTCGCGCTCAGCCTGGTCGCGGGCGTGCTGGTCGACGACGCGATCGTGGAGATCGAGAATATCGTCCGCCACATGCGCATGGGCAAATCCGCCTATCAGGCATCGATCGACGCGGCGGACGAAATCGGCATCGCCGTGCTGGCGACCACCATGGCGATCGTCGCGGTGTTCCTGCCGGTCGGGCTGATGCCGGGCATTTCGGGCCAGTTCTTCAAGAATTTCGGCCTGACCGTCGTCGCGTCGGTGCTGATGAGCCTTGCGGTCGCGCGCCTCATCACCCCGATGATCGCCGCCTATTTCCTCAAGGCGCACGGGTCGGCCAGCCACGGCGAAGGCTGGCTGATGGACCGGTATATGAGCGTACTGCGCTGGACGCTGCGCCATCGCTGGTCGACCATCGTCGCCGGCATCGCCGCACTGGCGCTGACCGTCGTCATGTTCATGGTCCTGCCCCAGACGTTCCAGCCGCCGCAGGACCGGGACCGGGTGACCGCCAGCATCGAAATGGTGCCCGGCACCACGCTGGAACAGACCGCCGCCGTCGTGAAGCGCGTCGAAAAGCTGTTGCAGGGCCAGCCGCTGGTCAAGTCCGTCTATTCGTCGAGCTATGCCGGCAATGGTCGCGTGACCGCCGAACTGATCGACAAGCCGAGCTTCGGCGAGCGGGTGCGCCATACGCTCGGCCTGATGGACGATGCGACCTATGACGCGATGCGGATGGTCAAGAGCACCGAGTTCGAACGCGGCCTCGCCCCCGAACTGGCGGCGATCCCCGATGCGCGGGTGTCGTTCCGGTCGCAGTTCGGCTGGGGCGGGTCCAGCCGCGACCTGTCGATCACGCTGGGCGGAGACGATCCGGTCAAGCTGAACGAGACCGCGAACAAGCTGGTCAAGGAGATGGAAAAGCTGCCGATGGTCGTCGCGCCGCGCGTGTCGGGCGACCTGAAGCGGCCGGAGATCATCATCCGTCCGCGCAGCGACCTCGCCGCCAGCCTGGGGGTAACCACCGCCGCGCTGTCGGGTGCGATCCGCATCGCGACGCTGGGCGACATCGACCAGAACAGCGCGCGCTTCTCGCTGAGCGACCGGCAGATTCCGATCCGCGTCGCCCTGTCGCGCGACGCCCGCTCGCGGCTGTCGACGATCCAGAACCTGCCCGTGCCGACCGCCAATGGCGGATCGGTGCCGCTGTCGGTCGTCGCCGACATCGGCTTCGGCGCCGGCCCGACCAAGATCGACCGCATCAACCAGCAGCGTCGCCTGGTCGTCGGTGCCGATCTGGCGCCGGGCGTGGTGACCGGGGTCGCGCAAAAGGCGATCCACGCCCTGCCGACGATGCAGAACCTGCCGCTCGGCGTCACCGAACTGACCGTGGGTCAGGCGAAGTGGCAGAGCGAGATGATCCAGAACTTCATCGTCGCGGTGATCTCCGGCATCTTCCTCGTCTTCGCGGTGCTGGTGCTGCTCTACAAGCGGGTGATGCCGCCGTTCGTGAACATGGGGTCGCTGTTCCTCGCACCGCTGGGCGGGCTGCTGGCGCTGTGGGTGACGGGCAACCCGATCTCGATGCCGGTCTATATCGGGCTGCTGATGCTGCTCGGCATCGTCGCCAAGAACTCGATCCTGCTGATCGATTTCTCGCTGGAGGAGATGGAGAAGGGCGTCGACAAGGAGGTCGCGATCCTCGACGCCGGGCACAAGCGCGCCCAGCCGATCGTGATGACCACGGTCGCGATGGTCGCGGGCATGGTGCCGACCGCGCTGGCGCTGTCGGGGGACGCGTCCTCCCGTGGACCGATGGGGATCACCGTGATCGGCGGGCTGACGCTGTCGACGCTGCTGACGCTGTTGATCGTGCCGGGGGCGTTCAGCCTTGCCGTCGGCCTCGAACGCTGGGTCGGCCCACGCCTCTCGCGTCGTCTGCTCACCTATCGTCCGGGCGATGCCGACGGCTTAGCGATCGATCACAAGCCCGGCGCGCCGCTGCCGCCGGGCGAGGGGCCGAAGTCGCTGCCCGCGGCGGAGTAGAATCTGCCCTCTCCCTGCTCGCAGGCGTCACCCCAGCGCAGACTGGGGTGACGTTTTCGGACAGGACGACGGACAACCCCTATTGAACTTTCCGGCCACCCGGCGATTGTTTCGGGAATGGCATCATCCCCAAGCATCGCCCGCGCCGGCGACGCGGTCCCTGCCCCGCTGCGCCGGATGCGACGGCTCGCCACCTTCATGCTGGTGGCGATGGCGGCGCTGTTCCTGCTGTCGCGCCGGATGGAGGGCGTGCATCCCGCCTGGGGCTTCGTCCAGGCCTTTGCCGAGGCGGCGATGGTCGGCGGCCTTGCCGACTGGTTCGCGGTCACCGCGCTGTTCCGCCATCCGCTGGGGCTGCCCATCCCGCACACCGCGATCATTCCGCGCAACAAGGACCGGATCGGCAATACGCTGGCCGCGTTCCTGCGCGACAATTTCCTGACCGCGCGGGTCGTCGCGCGCCGGATGCACCGCGTCGATGCGGCGGGCGTGGCGGGCAGGTGGCTGGCCGATCCGGCGGCGCGCAGCGGCCGGCTGCGCCATGGTGCCTCGCGGCTGGCGACCAACATCCTCGAGGGCCTCGACCCCGACCAGTTCGGGACAATGGTGCGCGGCGCGCTCGCGAACCGGCTGCGCGCGATGCAGGTTTCGCCGGCGCTGGGGCGTACGCTGGAAGCCGCGATCGCCGATGACCGGCATCTGCCGCTGGTGGATGCGATCATCCGCTGGACGTCCAAGACACTCGACGCCAACGAAGAACTGGTCCGCGCGATGATCCAGAAGCGTGCCGGCGCGGTGCTGCGCTGGACCGGGCTGGACGAGACGCTGGCGACGTCGGTGGTGAAGGGCCTGCACAAGATGCTGGCCGACGTCGCCGAAGATCCCGAACACCCCTTGCGCGCCAAGGCGAACGAGGGGCTGGCGCTGCTCGCCCACGACCTGCAGCATATCCCCGATGTGCAGGCCAAGGTCGAACGGCTGAAGAACGACCTGATCGACAATCCGGCGCTTGCCGGCTGGTGGATGGGCGTGTGGGAAAAGATTCGCGGCGGACTGCTGCGCGCCGCGCGCGATCCCGACCGCGCGCTTGCCGGCCCGATCGGGGAGGCGATGCGCCAGCTCGGCCAGACGCTGCAATCCGATGCGATGCTGAAGGCCAAGGTCAACCGCTTCGTCCGCCGCGCGGTCGTCGGCGGGGTCGCCGATTATGGCGACGGCATCGTCCGGTTGGTGTCGGACACGGTGCGCGGCTGGGATGCGCAGACCATCACCGGACGGCTGGAGAATGCGGTCGGTCGCGACCTGCAATATATCCGCATCAATGGCACGCTGGTCGGCGGGATGGTCGGGCTGGCGATCCACGTGGTCGATATGTGGTTGTAGGTTGCGATTGCCCCCGAGGCATCGGTGATCTGGTGCACGCGGCGGCGGGGAAAAGAAGAAAGGATGTTTTCGCGCAGAGGCGCAGAGAGCGCGGAGGGTTGGTGCAGCGGGCGATTGCGGTCTGTCTGGCGAAGCCTCTTCTTTTCAGGCGAAGAGCCGCAGTCGCGGCTTGCATATCCCCTCTGCGCTCTCTGCGCCTCTGCGCGAAAACAATCTTCTCCGCGCCTCCGCGTGAATCAGATCGTCCTTCCTGCTACATGACCGAAGCCGATTTCTGCCGGAGCGACGATAGGGGGAGATCGAATCGTTACGCCCCTGCGGCTTGAGCATCGCACCGGCGGCGCTATACGCACGCCATGGTTCGCCTTTCGTTCGCCGGTCACGCCTTTGATGCCCTGCCCGCCGGTGCGCTGTTCTGGCCGGCGCGGCGTGCGCTGCTGCTCGCCGACCTGCATTTCGAGAAGGCCAGCTGGTTCGCCCAGTTCGGGCAGATGCTGCCCCCCTATGACACGTTGGAAACGCTGGCGGGGATCGAGGCGGTGGTCGCGCGGACGCGGCCGGCGGAAATCTGGTGCCTGGGCGACAGTTTCCACGATATCGGCGGGTGCGACCGGCTGTCGGAGGAAGCGCAGACGCGGCTGCGGGCGCTGACCAGCGGGGCGGACTGGACGTGGATCACCGGCAATCACGACCGCATCGTCGCCGATCATTGCGGCGGGCGAGTGGTCGATGAAGCGGTGGTCGATGGCGTGGTGCTGCGCCACGAGGCCGATCCGGTCGAGACGCGGCCGGAAGTGTCGGGCCATTTCCACCCCAAGCTGCGCGTCAGGCTGCGCGGGCGCGGCGTCTCGCGGCGCTGCTTCGTCGCGACGGCGCGCAAGCTGATCCTGCCGGCCTTCGGATCGCTGACCGGCGGGCTGGATGCGCATCATCCGGAAATCGTGCGGGCGGTCGGCAGCGGCGCGGAAGCGCTGATCGCGCTGGAGGATCGGCTGTTGCGCTTTCCGATCGCGGCGTAGATAAGTCCCATCCGTCGACGTACCCCGGCGAAGGCCGGGGTCCAGTTGGGCAACGTCAGCGGCACCATCGACATCGCACCGTAACTGGACCCCGGCCTTCGCCGGGGTACAAAAGGAGTTTCGCGCGTTCACTATCGCGTGGAACCGTATCGCTGCGCGGGCGAGACCTCTGCGAAAATAGCTCGCTCAGCCGCAAATTCGCCGCGCCCCCGCGCAGGCCGGGATACGCGAAGCGGCGTGACGGAGCGTCCTACAACCCCGAAGCGAAACTCAGTTCGAGTTCCTTGGCATTGGCCGGCACGTCCAGCGCTGCGCTGTTGAAGGTCAGGCTGCCGCTCGGTCCGATGACCCGCGTCTGCGGCTTGATCGTCCAGCTGTAGACGTCGCGATTCTGGCTGTCCTTCAGCACCGCGCGGATGTCGGGAATGCGCTGGCGGCTGCCGGTTTCGTTGATGATCCGCCCCGATACGGCGAACAGTTCGTTGCCGCTGGACAACAGCCGACGTTCGGGCGTGTTGATCGCGAATTTCAGCGCGTCGCTGGCGCCGGACGCGATCGGCAGGCCCAGTTGTTCGGCGATGCCCGGCGTGCCGGTATAGAGGATACCCCCGCAGGCGGCGAGCATCGCCACGCCGGCGGCGACCGCCATCGCGGTGCGGCGGCGCGCCGGGTTCCGGCGCGGGACGAACGGCGCCTGGTGCGCGAAAGCGTTGATCGGCTCGCCCCGCTCGGCCCGCTCGGCCTCCGGATCGACATAGCGCCGCGGTTCGGTGCTGCGCGCGCGCAGCGGCGCGGGACGCGGCGTATCGGCATAGGGAAGCTCGGGCGCGGCGGCCGTCGGCGCGTGGGCAACCGTGCGGGGGCGCGGCGCGTCGGCGACCGCATCCGCCATCGCCGGCTGGGGCGCCGGCGCCGGTTCGCCGGGCGGCGTGACGGCGGCGGTGGTGCCGAGGTCGAGCATCGCCGGCGGCTGGAACCAGCTATGCCGGCATCCGGCGCAACGCACGGTGCGCCCGGCCGGGCCGATCGCGGAGTCGGCGACCAGATACCGCATATGGCATTGCGTACATTCGAGGATCATTGCGTCCCCTGCCCCCTGCATGGGCCGCGCCGGGCCGCGACATGCGGGGCCAACGGGGCGCGACTGAAATCCAAGGGTTAAATCTACGGCGGGTTGCCGGTCCAAGGCAAGGCGCGATTGCGTGACGCTTGAGACAATCGCCCCCGTGTGCGATGGGCTGAGGACCGGTGGAAGCAAGGGCGCCCGTGGCCAGCATCGTTCAGTTCGAAAATGTCGGTCTTCGCTACGCCCAGGGGCCGGAAACGCTGAGCGATGTCAGCTTTTCGCTGAGCGCCGGGACCTTCCATTTCCTGGTCGGTGCATCGGGCGCGGGCAAGACGTCGCTGCTGCGGCTGCTCTATCTGTCGCAGCGGCCCAGCCGGGGCGTGATCCGCCTGTTCGGCGAAGATATGGTGACCTCCCCGCGCAGCCGCCTGCCGGGATTTCGCCGTCGCATCGGCGTGGTGTTCCAGGACTTCCGCCTCGTCCCGCATCTGTCCGCGCGCGACAATATCGCGCTGCCCCTGCGCGTGGCGGGGATGCCGGAGGAGGATATTGCCGAGCCGGTGGGCGAGATGCTGGCCTGGGTCGGCCTTACCGATCGCGCCGACGCCCGCCCGCCGACCTTGTCGGGCGGGGAGCAGCAGCGCGTCGCCATCGCCCGCGCGGTCATCAACCGCCCGGAAATCCTCGTCGCCGACGAACCGACCGGCAACGTCGATCCCGACATGGCCGAACGGTTGCTGAAGCTGTTCGCCTCGCTCAACCGGCTGGGCACGACGGTCGTGATGGCGACCCACGACCATCACCTGCTCGACCGGGTACCCGATGCGCGGCTGATGCAGCTCGATCGCGGGCGACTGATCGACGGCATGGGCGTACGTGTCCCATGACGGCACGGGTGGGCGCACAGCCGCTGCTCGACGACCGGCAGGGTCGGCGGGCGATGGTGTGGATCATGGCGATCATGATCTTCCTGACGACGCTCAGCGCGGCGCTGGGCCTGTCGACGCGCAACGCCGGCGGGGCGCTGGACCGGCAACTGGCCGCCCGGCTGACGGTGCAGGTGATCGAGGGCGACGCGGCGACGCGCGATGCCGAGGTCGTCCGCCTGCTCGGCCGGCTAAAGGCATCGGCCGATGTGACCCGCGCGGCGGAGGTCGACCGCGCCCGGCTGGCCGAATTGCTGCGCCCGTGGCTGGGGGAAGCGGGGCTGGACGCCGACCTGCCGATGCCGGCGATGATCGATGTCGACTTGCGGAGCGGCGACGACGCGGCGGTCGCGCGGGTGGAGGCGCTGGCGAAGAGCGTCGGCGAGGGCATCCGGGTCGATCGCCATGCGACCTGGCTGGCCCCGGTGCGCGCGTTCGTCGGGGCGATCGGCCTCACCGCCTTCGCGCTGGTGCTGGTGATGGCCAGCGCCACCGCCGCCGTCGTGCTGCTCGTTGCACGGGCGGGGCTTGATACCCATCGCGGTACGATCGACATCCTGCATATGCTGGGTTCGACCGACCTTCAGATCGCGCGCCTGTTCCAGCGCCGCATCGGGCAGGATACGCTGACCGGCGGGCTGATCGGCGGACTGGCCGGCGGGCTGGTAGTCGTGGCGCTGGGCGAGCGGATGGCGAGGCTGGAGTCGCAGCTGGTCGACGGCGTGACGCTGGCGCCGCTCGACTGGGCGGTGGTCGCGGCGCTGCCCTTCGCCTTTACCGGCCTTGCCATGCTGGCAGCGCGCGTCGCGGTGCTGCGGCGACTGGCGCGGGTGCTGTGATGGGGCGGGTCCTCGCGGTCGCGCTGCTGCTCTATGCGCTGGGCTTCGCGGTATTTGCGGTGACGTTGCCGACGCCGCTCGCCGATCCGCGCCGCACCGATGGCGTGGTGGTGCCGACCGGCGGCCCCGGCCGGATCGAGCGCGGCCTGGCCGTGATCGAACGCGGCGAGGCGAAGCGGATGCTGGTCACCGGGGTCGACCCCGATGTCCGGCCGGCCGAGCTGGCCGCCGCGAACGGCGCGCCGCGCCGGCTGTTCCGCTGCTGCGTCGACCTGGGCCATGAGGCGGTCGATACCCGGTCGAACGCCGACGAGACCGCCGACTGGGTGCGGCGCAACCGCTATCGCTCGGTCCGGCTAGTGACCTCCAACTGGCATATGGCCCGCGCGGCGATGGAGTTGCGCCACGCGCTGGGCAATTCGGTGGAGGTCGTGCGCGATCCGGTAACCGCCAATCCCGGCTTCGCGCTGCTGTTCGGCGAATATAACAAATATCTGGTGCGGGGATTGGTGATGCGGCTGGGGATCGACCTGTGATCGCGTGGGTCCGCACGGTGATCTTTCGCATCCTGTTCTATGGCGCATCCGTGCCGATCGTGCTCAGCGCGCCGCTGTCGGCGCGGTTCGGGCGGCGCGCGATGCATGTCCACGCCCATGTGTGGATCGCTACCCACCGCTTCCTCGCCCGCTGGATTCTCGGCGTGCGGGTGCGGATCGAGGGCAAGCGCCCGGCCGGCACCTATCTGTTCGCGGTCAAGCATCAGGCGATGTTCGAAACGCTGGAAATGGCGCAGCGGATCGACGGCCCGCTGATCGTGATGAAGCGCGAGCTGATCGACATGCCCTTCTGGGGCCGTACCGCCCGCGCGTATGGCGCGATCGGCGTCGACCGCGATGCGTCGTCCAAGGCGCTGCGCCAGATGCTGAAGGAAGCCGCCGTGGCGCGGGCCGAAAACCGCTCGGTGCTGATCTTCCCCGAAGGTACGCGGGTCGCGGTCGGCGCAGCCCCGCCGCTACGCTCGGGCTTTGCCGGGCTGTACAAGGCGCTTAACATGCCGGTGGTTCCGGTGGCGCTCGACAGCGGCCACTGTATGCCGCGCAAGGGGCCGAGCCGGCCGGGAGTCATCACCATCCGCTTCCTCGACCCCATTCCGGCAGGGTTGCCGCGCGAGGAGATCGAGGCGCGGGTCCATGCGGCGATCAATGCGCTGGAGCCGGCGGCGGGTGATACACCTCTAGCCGAATAACATGCCCCCCGTTCGTCCTGAGTAGCCGCTGAGCTTGTCGAAGCGGCGTATCGAAGGACTGCCAAGGGTGCTTCGATACGGGTCTTCGACAAGCTCAGCCCCTACTCAGCACGAACGGATAGGGTTCATGCCATCAAGGGTCTACCGAACCGTCCGAATACGCGCTTGCAGCCACGATTTAAGCCAAGCCAAAGCCAATCCGACCGGGATTGAAACCGCAACAAGCAGACCAACCGATTGCAACGCAGACCAGCCCCGCTGCTTTGCGAACCCGAGAAACAGACAGGTGAAAACAAGGCCCAGCAGGCTGAAGCCGTAGTCGTAGAGATCAGGTCCGCGTCCGCGCATCGTTGAAGGATACCGTCGGATGGCGAAGCCAGCAATCTAGGGAACCGTACATCGAATGCCCCTCACCCCGCCGCCTTCTTGACCGCGCGATATGCGTGCAGCAACGGTTCGGTATAGCCGTTCGGCTGTTCCAGCCCCTCGAATACCAGCGCCCGCGCCGCCTGTAGCGCGATGCCGCCGGCCAGCGGGCGGTACGCCGGGTCGCCCGCATTCTGCGCATCGACCTTCACCGCCATCCGTTCGAACGCGGCATCGACATCGGCCGGCGTGCAGACCCCGTGCAGCAGCCAGTTCGCGACATGCTGCGACGAAATGCGCAGCGTCGCGCGGTCCTCCATCAGCCCGATGTCGTGGATGTCGGGCACCTTCGAACAGCCGATCCCCTGATCGATCCAGCGGACCACATAGCCCAGGATGCCCTGGACGTTGTTGTCCAGTTCCCGCGCAACCTCCGCCGCGTCCCAGTTGCGCCCGATCGCGATCGGCAGCGTCAGCAGCCGGTCGAGCGACGCGACCGGTTCGGCCGCGCGCGCCGTTTGTCGCTGCGCAACATCGACCGCGTGGTAATGCAGCGCATGCAGCGTGGCGGCGGTGGGTGATGGGACCCAGGCGGTGCTCGCCCCGCTCATCGGGTGCGCCACCTTCTGCACCAGCATGTCGCCCATCCGGTCGGGCGCGGCCCACATGCCCTTGCCGATCTGCGCCCGCCCGCCCAGGCCACAGGCGAGGCCGATCTGCACGTTGCGATCCTCATAGGCCGCGATCCAGTCGGCCCCCTTCATCTCGCCCTTCGGGATCATCGCCCCGGCGTGCATCGCGCTGTGCAGTTCGTCACCGGTGCGGTCGAGAAAGCCGGTATTGATGAACACGATCCGGTGCCGCACCGCATGGATGCACGCGGCGAGGTTGGCCGAGGTCCGCCGTTCTTCGTCCATCACCCCGACCTTGATCGTGTGGCGCGGCAGGATCAGCAGGTCCTCGACCGCATCGAACAGCCGGTCGGTGAAGGCGACCTCCTCCGGCCCATGCTGCTTGGGCTTGACGATGTAGATCGATCCGGCGCGGCTGTTGGCGCGCGCGCCGTTCAGGTCGTGCAGCGCGATCAGGCTGGTAACGATCGCGTCGAGAATGCCTTCCGGCGCTTGCGTGCCATCGGGCAGGCGGACGGCGGGCGTCGTCATCAGATGCCCGACATTGCGCACGAACAACAGCGAGCGCCCCGACAGCACCAGCTCCCCGCCCGCCGGCGTCGCATAATGCCGGTCGTCGGCCAGCGTCCGCGTGACGCTCCGCCCGCCCTTGGCAAAACTGGCGGTCAAGGTTCCCTGCATCAGCCCCAGCCAATTGGCATAGGCGGCGACCTTGTCCGCGGCATCGACCGCCGCGACCGAATCCTCGAGGTCGCAGATGGTGGTGAGCGCGGATTCCAGCAGGATGTCGGCAAGGCCCGCCGGATCACCGCCGCCGACCGGGTGCGCGCGGTCGATCACCAGTTCGATATGCAGCCCGTGATGGCGCAGCAGCAGATTGTCGCCCGCCCGCCCGACCAACTGCGTGCGGTCGGCAAGGTCGGGGGTGCCGCCGCGCCAGTCGCGCCAGCTGCCGTGCGCCAACGGCACCGCGTCGTCGAGAAACGCCTTCGCCCGAGCGATCACCTGTCGTCCGCGTTCGGCATCATAGCCGCCCGGTGCGGGCGTGCCGGGAATGGCATCGGTGCCGTACAGCGCATCGTACAGGCTACCCCAGCGCGCATTGGCGGCGTTGAGCAGGAAGCGGGCGTTGAGGATCGGCACGACCAGTTGCGGCCCGGCCAACGTCGCGATCTCCGGATCGACATCTGCCGGGTCGACCGTGAACGGCGCCGGTTCATCGACCAGATAGCCGATGTCGCGCAGGAACGCCGCCTGTTCCGCCGGTTCGATCGCCGTCCCCTGGCGCTCGGCGAACCATACGTCGAGCTGCGCCTGCAACTGGTCGCGGTGCCTGAGCAGATCGCGATTGTCAGGCGCGAAGCGGGTGAGAATCGCGGCGGTGCCTTCCCAGAACGAGTCGGCGGGAATGCCGGTGCCGGGGAGCGCGTCGCGTTCGAGGAAATCGGCCAGTTCGGCCGCGACCTGTAATCCGGCGCGCTCGACAAAGACTTCCGGCATACGACTTCTCCCTTGCGTCATCCCGGCGCAGGCCGGGATCCATGGTCGCGAAACGCATCGAACGATCCGCCACGTCCCGCATCCGTGGATTCCGGCTTTCGCCGGAATGACGCTTCTTGAGAGGAGCATACCGGCTCGCCTTTCCTAGCGGAACTATCCATAATCACAGTACAGCCATGCCGATGAGGAACGAATGCCGCTCGATCCTGACCACGAACTGTTCGCCGCGATCCTCGATACCGGCAGCATCGCCGCCGCCGCGCGCGTGCTCGACACCTCGCCGGCGATGGTATCGAAACGCCTCGCCCGGTTCGAGGCGCGGCTGGGCACGCGGCTGATCGAGCGGACCACGCGGCGGCTGCATCCGACCCCGGTCGGGGCACAACTCCACGCCGATCTGACCCCGATCCTGTCGGCGCTGGCCGCCGCCGAAGCGCGGGTGACCGGCGCCGCCGCCGCGCCGGCCGGTCCGCTGCGGATCGCCGCGCCGACCTCGTTCGCGCGGCTGCATATTGCGCCGCATCTGGGCGACTTCCTGCGCGACCATCCGGCGGTGCAGCTCGAACTGTCGCTGGCCGACGGCTATGTCGATCTGGCGGCCGAGCGGATCGATTGCGCGATCCGCATCACCGCCGACCCACCCGCCGGCATGATCGCGCGGCGGCTGGCGGACAATCGTCGCGTCGTCTGCGCCAGTCCCGCCTACCTCGCCGACCATGGCGTTCCGGCCCATCCAAAAGCATTGGGCGACCACCGGCTGCTGGCCGCCGAGGGACAGTTGCCATGGACGCTGCTGCGCCCCGGCGGCCGGGTGCAGGTGACCGGTCGCAGTCATGTCCGCACCAATTCCAGCGAGATCGTCCGCGAACTGGCACTGGCCGGTGTGGGTATCGCGCTGCGCTCGCTCTGGGATGTCGGCCGCGCGCTGGCCGATGGGCGACTGGTCCGCGTGCTGCCGGCATGGGAGGGACCGCGCGACCTGGCGATCCACGCCATCCATGCGCCCGATCCGCGCCCGGCAGTAACCGCCTTCGTCGACCACCTCGCCGCGCGATGGTCGCCGCCGCCTTGGGAGACGCTTGACTCACTTGCTGCTTCGGATCAGACTGGTATCAATTGATACGAACTGGATAGGATGCAGCCGTGGAACACATGGACGTCAACCCGATGGGCCTCGACGGATTCGAATTCTGCGAATTCACCGCCCCCGACCTCGACCGCATGGCCGCCCAGCTCGAACAGTTCGGCTTCGTCGCCGCATCGAAGCACCCCACCCGCGACGTGGTCCGCTACAAGCAGGGCCGCATCAACCTGCTCCTGAACCGCATTCCCGACACTCATGCTGCGGACTTTGCTGCGCAGCACGGTCCCTCCGCCTCGGGCATGGCGTTCCGCGTGGCGGATGCGAAGGCGGCGTTCGACGCAGCGGTGGCGCGCGGTGCAAAGCCTGCCGACGCTTCGCGCGGGGTGCTGGGCGAAGGCTATGCGCTGGAGGGGATCGGCGGGTCGATGCTGTATCTGGTCGACCGGCACGGTGCGGCCGGATCGCTGTACGATGACTGGGAACAGGTGCCGGGCGCTGCGGAAGCGGAAGCCGCGAACAATGTCGGCCTCGACCTGCTCGATCACCTGACCCATAACGTGAAGCGCGGGCAGATGCGCACCTGGTCGACCTTCTACAACCAGATCTTCGGGTTCGAAGAGCAGAAGTATTTCGACATCAAGGGCAAGGCGACCGGCCTGTTCAGCCAGGCGATGATCGCGCCGGACAAGGCGATCCGCATCCCGCTGAACGAAAGCCAGGACGACAAGAGTCAGATCGAGGAATTCATCCGCGACTACAATGGCGAGGGCATCCAGCACCTTGCCTTCACCACCGACGATATCTTCGAGACGGTGGAAAAACTGCGGGCGCGCGGCGTCAAGCTGCAGGACACGATCGAGACCTATTACGAACTGGTCGACAAGCGCGTGCCTGGCCATGGCGAGGACCTCGAACGCCTGCGCCGCAACCGCATCCTGATCGACGGCAATGTCGGCGAGGAAGGGTTGCTGTTGCAGATATTCACCGAACCGATGTTCGGGCCGATCTTCTTCGAGATCATCCAGCGCAAGGGGAATGAAGGCTTCGGCAACGGCAATTTCCAGGCGTTGTACGAAAGCATCGAGCTGGATCAGATCCGGCGGGGCGTCATCACGGTCGATGCCTGACCAAGACCGAAGCGGCGCTTCGGTCGCGGTGCAGCGCGCAGGCGCTGCCGTCGACCGGCCAGCGCGAGCGGAGCCGGGCCACAAGGCGCGGCTTCGCCGCGACTGACGGCCCGGCGGTCGGGCGGTCGGGCGAAACGACCACTCCTCCCCGCCCGCGGGGAGGGGGGACCAGCGAAGCTGGTGGAGGGGGGCATCCACCAGCGGACCATGTGCGGCCAGCCCCCTCCACCGTTCGCGATGCGAACGGTCCCCCTCCCCCGTTCCGGGGAGGATTGATGAGGTGACCATGACCTACCACCCCGGTTTCGCCAACCACATCGCCACCGAAGCCGTACCCGGCGCGCTGCCGATCGGCCGCAACAGCCCGCAGCATGTCCCCTTCGGTCTCTATGCCGAACAGCTGTCCGGCACCGCCTTCACCGCGCCGCGCAGCGAGAACCGCCGCTCGTGGCTCTATCGCCTGCGCCCGACCGCCAACCATGGCGCGTTCGTGCCCTACACCGGCGCCCATCTTCTCAAATCCGCGCCCGTCGACACGCCGCCCAGCCCCAACCGGATGCGCTGGGACCCGCTGCCCATGCCGACCGAACCGACCGACTGGGTCGACGGCCTCGTCACCTATGGCGCGACCGGCGACGTCGCGACGCAGAGCGGGGTCGGCATTCATCTCTATGCCGCGAACCGGGACATGGAGCGTGCCTTCTTCTCGGCCGATGGCGAGTTGCTGATCGTGCCGCAGCAGGGTTCGCTCGCGATCGACACCGAACTCGGCCGGATCGACATCGCCCC
The DNA here is from genome assembly GCF_001421765.1 of Sphingomonas sp. Leaf32. Taxonomy (GTDB): domain Bacteria; phylum Pseudomonadota; class Alphaproteobacteria; order Sphingomonadales; family Sphingomonadaceae; genus Sphingomonas. The sequence goes on from NZ_LMLA01000001.1 coordinate 288,741, forward strand.
ATTGCAGATCGCGCTAATCCCGCGCGGGGTCCGCTTCCGCATGAAGCTGCCCGACGGCACGGCGCGCGGCTATGTCTGCGAGAATTACGGTAGCCTGTTCCGCCTTCCCGACCTCGGACCGATCGGGGCCAACGGCCTCGCCAACCCGCGCGACTTCGAAACGCCGTCCGCCTGGTTCGAGGACCGCGACACGCCTTGCGAGGTCGTCCAGAAATTCCAGGGCGGGTTATGGACGACCACGCTCGATTATTCGCCGTTCGACGTGGTGGCATGGCATGGCAATCTCGCGCCGTGCCGCTACGACCTGACGCGCTTCAACGCGATCAACACCGTCAGCTTCGACCATCCCGATCCGTCGATCTTCACCGTGCTGACCGCGCCCAGCGAGACGCCGGGCACCGCCAATTGCGACTTCGTGATCTTCCCGCCGCGCTGGATGGTGGCGGAGGACACGTTCCGCCCACCGTGGTTCCACCGCAACGTTATGAGCGAGTTCATGGGGCTGGTGACCGGCGCCTATGACGCGAAGGAAGGCGGCTTCGCCCCCGGCGGGGCCTCGCTCCACAACCAGATGAACGGCCACGGCCCCGATCAGGCAAGCTATGAGAAGGCCGTCGCCGCCGAGCTGCAACCGCACCGCATCGCCGACACGATGGCGTTCATGTTCGAAACCCGCCACGTCGTCCGCCCGACGCCGTGGGCGATGGGCACGCCGACGATGCAGCTCGATTACGACGATGTGTGGACCGGCTTCGCCAAGGCGCGGCTGCCCGGATGACCGAAGATCGCGTCTTCGCGACGCCGGCGGGCGTGACGATCGGGCCGCTGACCGACATTCCCGACGGTACCGCACGCAACTACGTCCTGCAACTGCGCGCCGGGCGATTCCACGGCTTCGTCGTGCGGCAGGGCGACGCGGTGTTCGGCTATGCCGACCGCTGCCCGCATATGGGGCTGCCGCTCGCCCAGACGCTCGACGCCTATCTGACCCCCGATCGCAGCGCCATCACGTGCAGCTGGCACGCGGCGCTGTTCGCGATTGCTGATGGCCGGTGCCTCGGCGGCCCCTGCCCCGGCCAGTCGCTGACGGCGTGGCCGGTCACGGTCGTCGATGGGGCGATCGTCACCGCCTGAGGGTTGATCCCTTTGGCTGGAAACGTCGCCCCGGCGAGGGCTGGGCATCAAGCGGTTCCTGCTGCGCGCCATCACGGGGAGATTCCAGCCTTCGCTGGGATGACCTTCCGGTTCAACGACGCTAGGCCGCGACCGCCTCCGGCAGCGCGGTCAGCGTCGATCCCTGCCCGAGCTTCGCGCCATGGTCGCGCAGCCACGCATCCGCCGTCGCCCGGCCGAGGTCGCGCAGGGCATCCAGCTGCGACCGGCGCGTATCGATCTTGCCGGTCGGGCCGCGCGCGGCCAGCGCGTGCGGCGCTTCCATCAGGTGCAGGTTGGTATTGGCCAGCGCGGTGAAATTGTCGTCGATCGGCGGCGCGCGCCGGGCGATCGCCTGCACCTGCGTCAACGCCTTCAGATCGCGCAGCAGGCACGCGTTGAAACCGATATCGCTCATCCGCCCCATCACCTCGACCAGCGTTCCGGGCGTATCCTCCGCCGCGAACGGCGTGATCTGCACGATCAGCAAGTCGCTCTGCCCATGCCCGCCGAAGATCAGCGGTTCGAGCGCGGGATTGGCCGAGAAACCGCCATCCCAATAAGGTTCGCCGTCGATCGTCACCGGCCCGAACAGGTCGGGCAGGCACGCCGACGCCATCAGCGCATCCAGCGTGATCGCGTCATTGTCGAACAACCGCGCCGCCCCGGTCGCGACCCGGGTCGCGGCGATCGACAGCGGGATGGCCTGGCGGTCGGTCAGCAGCGACAGGTCGATGCTCGACTCCACCACCCGCCGGAGCGAGCGCATGTCGCGCAACCCCGGCGACAGCGGCGCGACATAGCGCCCCAGCAGCTTGCCGACCTCCAGCGAGCGGCGCAGCGCGGGTTCGAACAGCGGCGGCGTCCACATGCCCAGATCGAACGCCTGCAACGGCGAATTGCGCGACACCGTGTCCCATAACCGCTCCAGCGCGTCCCTTGCCCCCTGCCGCCCGCCGGCCACCAGCCCGCTGACCAGCGCCGCACCGTTCAGCGCACCCGCCGACGCGCCGCTGACCGCGACGATCGGCAGATCCTCCTCCAGCAGCCGGTCGAGTACGCCCCAGCCATAGGCACCATGCGCACCGCCCCCTTGTAGCGCGAGGGCGAGACGCGGCGTTGCGGATGATGCGGACATGGACGGTTCCTTCGATCGGGGGCGCGTCATGTTGCAACGCAGCAACCGTGGTTCGTATCCGGCCTGCGAGCAAGCGATGCCCGTTCAATAATTCGCCATGGCGACGGACCCCGCCCCGCCGCTCGCCGGTTGTCACCGTGACAAGTATCGAAAGGACCCTCATGCTCGAACATGTTCCGGGGTGGCTGGGCGGATTGCTGCGTAGCGTCCGCGCGGGCGCGTCCAAGCTGACCATCGTCGATCCGGCGCTGGGCAGCTTCGACAGCCTCGACCTCGCCAGCCTCGCCTTTACCGATGGCCAGCGTCTGCCCGAGCGCTTCACTGCCGATGGCGAGGGTGTGTCACCGCCGCTCCACTGGCGCGGCGTGCCGACGGGCGCGACCTCGCTGGCGCTGATCGTCGAGGATGCCGACGCCCCCTCGCCGCAACCTTTGGTCCACGCGATCCTGTGGGACATCGCCGCCGCCGACGGGCAACTGGCCGAGGGTGCGATCCGGCCCGATGGCGACGGCGACGCGGTGCATGGCGATGTCGGCCGCAACAGCTATCTGCGCGAAGGCTGGCTGCCACCCGACCCGCCGACCGGGCACGGCGAGCATCGCTACGCGTTCCAGCTATTCGCATTGAAGGACGCGCCGCATCTCGACCCCAACCCGGGGCGGGGCGCGGTGGTCGAGGCGATGGCCGGGCGAGTGCTGGCCGCCGGGCTGCTCACCGGCGTCTATTCGCGCGGCGAGCCGGCGGAAGTGGGGCCGGTCGGGGAAGTCGCCCCGGCCTAAATCCTCCCCGGCACGGGGAGGGGGACCAGCCGCAGGCTGGTGGAGGGGGGCGTCCGCAGACGGACGCTCGTGGAAAGCCCCCTCCACCACCGCTTCGCGGCGGTCCCCCTCCCCGTGCCGGGGAAGAGTTATCTCATACCGAAAAACGCTCGCGCAGTTCCAGCATCGCCAGCGCGGCCTTCGCTGCCTCGCCGCCCTTGTCCTTCTCGTCGCGTTTGGCGCGGGTCAGTGCCTGCGCCTCGTCCTCGACGGTCAGGATGCCGTTGCCGACCGGTACGCCCTCGAGGCTCAGGTTCATCAGCCCGCGCGCGCTTTCGTTGGCCACGACCTCGAAATGATAGGTCTCGCCGCGGATGATGACGCCCAGCGCGACGAACGCGTCATAGGTCTCGGCCGCATCGGCGATCGCGATCGCGCCGGGCACTTCCAGCGCGCCGGGCACGGTCACTGTTTCATGCTCGTGCCCCGCCGCCTCGATCGCGGCACGCGCACCGTCGAGCAGCAGGTCGTTCAGATGGTCGTAGAACCGGGCCTCGACGATCAGTATCTTCGCCATATCAATTCTCCACGATCGGCCGTTCGCCGACGATCTTCAGTCCATATCCGTCGAGGCCGACCAGCGTGTGGTGGGTGTTGGTCAGCAACACCATGTCCTCGACGCCCAGTTCGTTCAGGATCATCGCGCCGACGCCGTAATCGCGCAGTTCCTCCATGTCGGGCACCGGCGCACCGGTCCGCGCATGGATGGCGAGCGTCAGGCCGTCGGGACGTGGGCGGTTGATGACGACGACAACGCCCGCCCCTTCCTCGGCAATGATCCGCATCGACTTGCGCAGCAATCCGCCACGCTCGCCCCCCTCACCGAACAGGTCGGCGAAGGGCGAGAGTGCGTGCATCCGCACCAGCGTCGGCTTGCCCGGATCGATCAGCCCCTTGACCAGCGCGACCTGTTCGCTGCCCGTCGCCTTGTTCCAGAAGGTCATGGCGCGCCATTCGCCGCCCCATTCGCTGTCGAACACCGTTTCCGCGCGCTTGGTGACCAGATGGTCGTGGCGGCGGCGATAGGCGATAAGGTCGCGGATCGTGCCGATCTTCAGGCCGTGCAGCTGCGCGAAGCCAACCAGGTCGTCCATCCGCGCCATCGTGCCGTCCTCGTTCATGATCTCGCAGATCACGCCCGAGGGGTTGAGGCCGGCAAGGCGCGACACGTCGACCGCCGCCTCGGTATGGCCGGCACGCACCAGCACCCCGCCCTCGCGCGCGACCAGCGGGAAGACATGGCCCGGCGTCACGATCTCCGACGCTTCCTTCGAAGCATCGATCGCGACGGCAATCGTCCGCGCGCGATCGGCGGCGGAAATGCCGGTCGTCACCCCGTCGCGCGCCTCGATCGAGACGGTGAAGGCGGTTTCGTGCCGCGTACCGTTGTTGCGCGCCATCAGGTCGAGGCCCAATTGCTCGACCCGGCCCTTCGTCATGGCGAGGCAGATCAGGCCGCGCCCGTGCCGCGCCATGAAATTGACCGCATCGGGCGTCGCCATCTGCGCCGGGATGACCAGATCGCCCTCGTTCTCGCGATCCTCGTCGTCGACCAGGATGAACATCCGCCCGTTGCGGGCTTCGTCGATGATCTCTTCGGGGCTGGACAGAAAGGCGTGGCGGAGGCCCGCCAGTTCAGGATTGGCCACGGACTTGTTCCATTCGCATCAGATACCGGGCGAGCACGTCGATCTCGATATTGACCGACTGTCCCTCGGCAAGGTGCCCAAGCGTCGTGACCGCCTGGGTATGGGGGATCAGGTTGACGGTGAAGCGCGTGCCCTCAGCCATATCGGCGACGTCGTTGACGGTCAGCGACACGCCGTCGATCGTCACCGATCCCTTGGGCGCGACGAACGCGCTGAGCGTGCGCGGGATCGCAAAGGTCACGCGCGTCGAATCCTTGTCGGCGTGCCGTTCGACCACATGCCCCACGCCATCGACATGGCCGGTGACGATATGCCCGCCCAGCTCGTCGCCCAGCTTCAGCGCGCGTTCGAGGTTGAGCTGTCGGCCGGCGACCCACTGGTCGGCGGTACGCGATACCGTCTCACCCGATACATCGACCGCGAACCAGCCCGGTTCCCCGGGAGCGGATTTGTCGACCACGGTCAGGCACACGCCCGAACAGGCGATCGATGCCCCCATGTCGATGGTCGTGGTGTCATATGCGCAGCCGATCCGCACGCGCAGGTCGCCCGGCCCGTCGATCGATTCGATGCGCCCTACGTCGCTGACTATTCCGGTGAACACGGCAAGCTCCTCATCTGGCGCGCTCGTAGACCTCCAGCCGGTCGCTGCCAAGCATCCGGGCGTCGTGCAGGCGCCAGCGGCCATGCGCCGCCGCCAGATCGGTCAGGCCGATATCGGGCAACGTGCGGCCATGGCCGATCAGGATCGGCGCGCGGTACAGCAGCAGCCGATCGACCGCATCGGCACGCAGGAACGCCGCCGCCGTCGCCGCGCCCCCCTCGACCAGCACATGATCGCCGGACAGGTCCGCCAATGCCTCGACGCCCGGCACCATCGTAAAGCCGGGCAGCGCCGCGCAATCCGCCGACAGCACCACCCGCTGCGGGCTGTGCTCGCCCAGGCCCGGCAGCCGGACGTTCAGCGTCGGGCGGTCGATCTCCGCCGTGCCGCGCCCGACCAGGATCGATTCGTGCCGGCTGCGCTCCAGATGGCCGTGCGCCCGCGCCTGCGGCCCGGTGATCCACTGGCTCTGCCCGTCGACCCGCGACACCGCCCCGTCGAGCGACAGCGCCAGCTTGAGCGTGACGAACGGCCGTCCCAGCGCGCGCCGGGTCAGGAACCCGGCCATACCGCGCGCCGCGTCGTCGGCCCGCACGCCGCAGGTCACCGCGACCCCCGCCGCCCGCAGCCGGGCCATCCCCTGTCCATCGGTACGCGGATCGGGATCGGTCAGGGCGACGACGACCCGCGCCACGCCGCCCTGCACCAGCAGGTCGGAACAGGCCGGCCCCCGCGCCGACACATGCGCGCACGGCTCCAGCGTGACATAGGCGGTCGCGCCCCGCGCGCGATCCCCCGCCTGCGCCAGCGCCGCCGCCTCGGCATGGGGGCGCCCGCCGGCCTGGGTCCAGCCGCGCCCGACGACGCGACCGTTTGCCACGATGACGCAGCCGACATTGGGATTTGGCGCGGTCCGCCCCCGCGTCCGCTCGGCCAGCGTCAGCGCCGCGCCCATCCAGCGCGCATCCTCAGGCGTCCCCGCGGGGTGCAAGCGGGTCAGATGCCCCAGCTCTTCAGCTTGTCGTCGATCTTCTTCCATTCCGCCTGCCGCTTGGCACGGTCGCGTTCGAACGCCGCAGCTTCGGCCTTTTCCTTGGCGAGATCGATCTGCTGCTGGGCGATGATCTCTTCGTCGGTGCGGTTCGCCGGCCAGCTTTCGACATAGATGATGTTCGGTTTGTAGGCCCGTTCGAAATACGAATCGTGGACGAACCCCCACCCGATCACCAGAACGACGCAGATCGATGCGAGCAGGAACCACCATTCATGCTTCTCGCGCGTGCGGGCGAAGGTCGCGAAATCGCGAATGGCATGGATCGGCGAGAAAAGTTGGCGGAGCTTCACGCTGTCCAAGATAGGCGCAGGGACGGAACTCCGCCAGCCCCGAGCAGATACAGAAGAAGGTTGGTTCACGCGAAGGCGCGGAGACGCGAAGGGGTCGCGTTCCGGGCGAGCCTTTCGCGAAAGGGAGACCATTTCGGCGGTTGCCAAGGCGTATCCAGGCCGCTGTCGCGGACAAGAATGCAGCGGGCACGCACCCCCCTTCGCGTCTCCGCGCCTTCGCGTCTCCGCGCCTTCGCGTGAACCCATTCTTCGTTGACGCCCGAACCCGACCGAGGTCCGGGCCAGCCACCTCAGCGATCCTCCATGTTGAACCGCACCGTCATTTCGCGCCAGCTCTCCACCGCAACCCCGTCGCGGGTCGCCGGACGGAAACGCCATTTCGACAATGCGCGCCGCCTGGTCGCATCGAAGAACGCATCGCTGGTCGCGCTGACCGGTTCGACCGCGCTCACCCGGCCATTGGCGCCGACCAGCACGCGGACGACGACCACGCCGTCACGCGCCTGATTGCGTTCGAACGCGGGATAATCGGGCTGGAAATCGGCGCGGTAGCGCGGGTCGATACTGGCGTTGACCAGCACCGGCAGCGGACTGGCGACCGTTACCGGGCTGCCGGTGCCCGTGCCGCCGGGCGCGGTCGCCACGGGAGCCGTGGGCGGCAAGGCGGTCGGCATCTCAGTCGTGGTGGTCATCACCGGTCCCGGTGCTGGAATCGGCGCGGGCGGGGCGAAGATCGGCTCGATCGGCGCGGGATCGGGCAGCGCTTTCTCGACCGGCTTGGGCACATCGATGGGCGGGGGCGGCGGTTCGATCGGGATATTGATCGCGTCCATCGGCTTCCACGGATCGACACGGGTCACCACCGTCGTCGCCGTCAGGATCGCCACGGCCAACAGGCCGCCGTTGATCGCAATCGCAATGCCCAATCCCACCGGGTTCAGGCCACGTTGTCCCTCATATGCCATGCCACCGTCCTTCTCGATTCACATCTCCTGCCGTCCAATCGGCGTATGCGATGAGATACCCTATCGAGCGCGGTGTAAAGTTTACGCGCGCGTCAGCCTGCCAGCCGTTCGACCGCCCGGGCGCGCCCGATCAGCGGCAACAGCGCGGCCATGTCCGGCCCGTGGTCCATCCCCGTCAGCGCCCGGCGCAGCGGCAGGAACAGCGCCTTGCCCTTGCGCCCCGTCTCCGCCTTCAGCGCCGACGTCAGTTCGCTCCACGGATCGACCCATGGCAGGTCCGCCGCGACCTCCGCCGCCCGCACGAGAAACGCCCGGTCCTCCTCCGCCACCGGCAGCGGCTCGACCGGCCCGGTCACCACCCGCCACCAGTCGGCGGCGTCGCTCACCCGCTCCAGATTGCCGCGCACCGCATCCCATGCCGCCGCGTCCATCCCCTCGGGCAGCGCATCCGCGACCCGTTCGAACGGCAACTGGTGGACGATCCGCGCATTCACCTGCGCCAGTTCGCCCTCGTCGAAGCGCGCGGGCGCCCGCCCGAACCGGCCGAAATCGAACGCGTCGACCAAGGGCTGCGCATCGACCACCGCCTCGACCGGATCGCTGGTCCCCAGTCGCGCCAGCAGCGCGACCACCGCCTCCGGCTCGATCCCCTGCTCGCGAAAATGGTCAATGCCCAGCGACCCCAGCCGCTTCGACAGCTTGCCCTCGTTGCCGACCAGCAGCGCCTCATGCGCAAAGGCCGGCGGCGTCGCGCCCATCGCGGCGAACATCTGCATCTGCGTCGCGGTGTTCGACACATGATCCTCGCCGCGCACGACATGGGTCACGCCCATATCGGCATCGTCGATCACCGAAGGCAGCAGGTACAGCCACGATCCGTCGGCGCGCCGCACCACCGGATCGGACAGCAGCGCGCCGTCGAACCGCTGCGGCCCCCGCACCATATCGTCCCATTCAATCGGTTCCGCTTCCAGCCGGAACCGCCAGTGCGGCCGCCGCCCCTCTGCCTCAAGCCGCGCCCGATCGTCGTCGGTCAGCTTCAACGCCGCGCGATCATAGACCGGCGGCAGGCCCCGCCCGGCGAGGATCTTGCGCCGCAGGTCCAGTTCCTCGGGCGTCTCATAGGCCGGATAGATGCGCCCGTTCGCGACCATATCGGCGAACACCGCCTCATAGCGGCCGAACCGCGCCGACTGCAGTTCCTCGCCATCGGGCGCCAGCCCCAGCCAGGCGAGGTCGGCACGGATCGCATCGACAAACCGCTCTTCGCTGCGCTGCGCGTCCGTATCGTCGATCCTGAGCAGGAACCGCCCGCCCGCCTTCTTCGCGAACATCCAGTTGTGGAGCGCGGTGCGCAGATTGCCGATGTGGAGAAAGCCGGTCGGGCTGGGAGCGAAACGGGTGACGGTCATGGCCCTGCCCTCTCGCCCATTTGTCGCATCGGCGCAAACGGGGGCGTCACATGGGTTTCACAATTCGTCCGCGCGCTCTATGGCGCTCGCATTCTTTTCCATCATGGATACGGGCGCACCCATGAAGCTGCTGGCGGGCAATTCCAATCTTCCCCTGTCGACCGCGATCGCGGACTATCTGGAAATCCCGCTGACCAAGGCCAGCGTGCGGCGCTTCGCCGACGAGGAAATCTTCGTCGAGGTGCTGGAGAATGTGCGCGGCGAGGACGTGTTCGTTGTCCAGTCGACCAGCTATCCGGTCAACGACAATCTGATGGAAATGCTCATCATGATCGACGCGCTGAAGCGCGCGTCGGCGCGGCGCATCACCGCCGTCATCCCCTATTTCGGCTATGCGCGGCAGGACCGGAAGCCAGGTCCCCGCACGCCGATCTCGGCCAAGCTGGTCGCCAACATCGTGACCGAAGCCGGCGCCGACCGCGTGCTGTGCGTCGACCTGCACGCCGGGCAGATCCAGGGCTTCTTCGATATCCCGACCGACAATCTCTATGCCGCGCCGGTGATGTCCGAGGACATCAAAACCCGTTTCGGCGAGCATAACCTGATGGTCGTGTCGCCGGACGTCGGCGGCGTGGTCCGTGCGCGCAGCCTCGCCAAGCGGCTCCACAACGCCCCCCTCGCCATCGTCGACAAGCGGCGTGAGCGCGCCGGCGAATCGGAAGTGATGAACATCATCGGCGATGTCGAGGGCCGCTTCTGCGTCCTGATCGACGATATCGTCGATTCGGCCGGCACGTTGTGCAACGCCGCCGCTGCGCTGAAACAGGCCGGCGCGGTCGGCGTGGTCGCCTATTGCACCCACGGCGTCCTGTCGGGCGGCGCGGTGGCGCGGGTCGAAGCGTCGGCGCTGGAGGAACTGGTCATCACCGATTCGATCGGCAACCACGACGTGATCGCCGGCGGCACGAAGATCCGTCACCTGACCATCGCCCCGCTGCTGGCCGAAGCGATCCGCCGCATCGCCGAGGAAGCATCGGTGTCGAGCCTGTTCGACTGAGCGGAAGCACCGTTTCGGCAGCGGGCGAACGCCCCCACGCCGAACGCACTATTCGCGGCCGGCGCGGAAACGTACCGGATACACTCCGTCCGGCATCGGCACTGCCAGCGTCACGGTGTCGCCGATGGTGAGCGGCGCATCGCCACCCCGCGCGAACTCGATCTGCACCCGCGCCTCGCCACCCGCCGCGATCGCCAGCGGCGTCGCGTGCAGCAATGGGCGGCCGATCGCGTTGCCGGGGAACGGCCTCGTCCGGTCCCACGCCGACGTCGCAACGCGCGCATCGCCCGCTGCATTCGGTTGCATCGCGACCTTCACCACCGCCGGCCCCGCGCGATAGCGTATCTCGATCGTTTCGTTCTGCTCGGACCACCGCCCGGTCACATCCGCCGTGACCCCGCCGCCCGAAAGCCGCGCCGTGTCTCCCGGCAGGCCTTCGGTCGATGTCAGCGCGACGCCCGGCCCTCCTATCGGCGACAGGCTGCCCCGGCTTGCCTGCGAACAGGCCGGCACGACGAAAGCGATGGCCAGCAATGGCGCCATCGCGGAAACCGGCCAGCGCATCATCCCGCTCCTTGCAACTGTCCGACCGGCCGGGCCAGCGCCTTGCGCGTCTCGCTGTTCGCACCGCCCAGCACCCGGTCCGGTTTCAACCCATTACGCGACTGGAACGCCCGCACGGCGTCCAGCGTCGCGCTGTTCGTCCGTCCGATCAGTCCATCGGCACATCTGGGTTCGAGATAACCGAGCGCGACCAGAACGTCCTGCAATGCCTTGATCGCCGGATCGGCCCCGATCGGCAACTGCACGGAGGTATAGGCGGCGGTCGGGCTTCGCTTGCGGATCACGTCGCGGATATAGGGAAATCGGGAATCATAGGGCGACATGCTCGCACCGAAGACGCCCGGACCATCGCTACCGCGACTGCGGCGAAGTGCCTCGTCGATGAACCACGTCTCGACGATGGTGGCCTGCTGTTCGACGTTGAAGCTCGACCATGGTCGGCCGAACCGGCGCGCATCGATGCGGTACGCGGTGCTACGATGCCGATCCCAGTTCTTGATGCCGTCTTCGTAATCCTTGGTACGAACGATGTCGCGTACGCCCTCGGTCACCTGCGCGACGACCGATTTTGCCTGATATGTGCCGGACCACCGGCCGTTGTTGCACCCCTGCCAGACGTGCGTCATCTCATGGATGAACGTTGCCCGGCGCCCGGGATTGCGCATGATGTCGTGAAATCCCTCGGGCCAGCGGATGGTGAACTTTCCGTTGAAATGGGTCGTAATCACTTGCCCCTCGATCGCGATGTCGCTGATCGATACCGAATTATAGCGGACGCTGTTACCAAAGACCTGGTAAGCAAAGGCTCGTTCGTCGGCGCGGAGGGGGCGCGAGGTCATGGTCCCGCAAGAACGGAAGCGAACCTGTTCGGTTCCGCTATACCACCCCGTCCCACACCAGCTTCATCCCCACCGCGATCATCAGCACATAGATCAGCGTATAGAACCGCCTGGCCGATACCCGCCGCACCAGCCAGACCCCCGCCACGGTCGATGTGATCGCCACCGGCAGCAGCGCCGCCGACGTGGTCAGGTTCGCCGGTGTGAACTGCCCCAGCGCCAGATAGGCAGGCACCTTCAGCCAGTTGACCGCGGCGAAGAACAGGGCGGTCGTGCCGACCAGCACGTCGCGCGGTAGCCGGCGCGGCAACACCCAGAGCTGAAACGGCGGCTGCCCGGCATGGGCGATCTGGCTGGTGAAGCCCGATGCGACACCGAACATCGTCCCGACCCAGCCGGGCGACCGGCTGGCGACCGGCATCCCGTGGCGCTCGGTCCACAACCGCCACAGCCCGAACGCGATCGAGATCGCGCCGACCGCCGCCAAGACGGCCGAAGGCTGCACATGGCGCGCAAAACCATAGCCGAGCAGGATGCCCAGGCCCGCGCCGGGAAGCATCCATGCGATCACCCGCCAATCGATGGTCCGTCGGAACGCCCAGACGCCCACGACGTCCTGCACGATCAGGATCGGCAGCAGGATCGCCGCCGCGCGCACCGGATCGACCGACAATGCCAGCATCGGCAGCGACAGCGCGCCCATCCCCGAAAAGCCGCCCTTGGCCAGCCCGAGCATCACCACCGCCGGTATCGCCAGCGCATAGAAGACAGGATCGTCGATCACCGTGTCAGTCGCGCCGCTCGGCCAGGGCCTGCGCGATCCGGAACAGCGCCAGCACGCCCACCGCCAGCACCGCGACCAGCGCCAGCACGGCATAGGTCAGCACGGCCAGCCAGTCGGCGACGCTCCGCGTGGCGGCGGCCTGCTTTGCGGTCGCGATGCTCTCCGCCGTCTCGATCCGCGGTGCGCCGGTGGTGAAGGGCGCGGGCGGCAGCAGGGGCTGTCCCGTGCGCGGATCGACCCGTTCGGTGGCGTCGGTGCCGGTGTTCGCGCCCGATGGCGACGATCCGCCGTTGGTCGACATGGTCGCCACCGCGCCAACCATCGCCAGCACCCACGACAGCGCCCGTGCCTGCCACCCGCCGGCGGTCATGGATGCTCTACGGGATCGCGGGTCTTCGCAGTGGCGGCCCGCACCCCGGCATTGCCGCGCCGCTTCAACTCGGCCTTCAGTTCCTCGGGCCTGGGTGCCCACAGGAACCCGAAGCTGACCGTGCCATGCTTGCTTTCGACTGCATGGTGTAGCCGATGCGCCGAGATGATCCGCTTCATATAGCGCGATTGCGGCAGATAGCGGTGGTTCAGGCGGCGATGGACGATGATGTCGTGAAACCCGAAATAGATCGCGCCATAGGCAGCGATGCCCGCGCCGATCCAGATCGTGCCCGGCCACCAGCCCCATTGCACCCCGCCCAGCAGCAGGACGATCGACGGCACCGCAAAGATCGCGGCGTACAGGTCGTTCCATTCCCAATTGCCATGGCGCGGGCGATGGTGGCTCGCGTGCAGGAACCAGCCCGGCCCATGCATCAGCCAGCGATGCGCGACATACGCAAAGCCCTCCATGAAGATCACGGTGGCGAGGAAGATCAGGATGCCGATTGCCCAGTGCATTCCGGGGCTATAGCGGCTCGGCCATGATATTGCGACGCCTTGTCCTGCTTGTCTGTACGCTCTCGATCACCGGTTGCGCGGTGCCGGAGGCGCGGTTGCGCACCGGCCTGTCGCGGGCGGGCCTTTCCCGGCCGCTATCGGCCTGCATGGCGAAACGGATGGCCGACCGGCTGAGCCTGAAGCAGCTGCTGCGCCTCTCCGACCTGCCCGCCGCCGGCGATGCGGGCGATGTTCGCGGCTTCCTCCACCGCGTCCGGGCGCTCGGCGATTCCGAAATACTGGGCGTTGCGAGCAGCTCCGCCGCACTGTGCGCCAGCGGCCTTCACGGCTGAAGCATTTGCGACGCATTTGCATTAATGCGCTTTCGGGCTGGATTCACTTGCGCGCATGTGCTTTACGCGCGGCAACTTCGCAAACCTGCGTACAACCACCCGAGAGGCGGAAGGCGAATCCATGAACATTCACGAATATCAGGCCAAGGAACTGCTCGCGAAGTTCGGCGTGCCCGTTCCTGCCGGCTTCTCGGCCATGACCGTCGACGAAGCGGTCGAAGCATCGGCGAAGCTGCCCGGACCGCTCTACGTCGTGAAGGCGCAGATCCATGCCGGCGGGCGTGGCAAGGGCAAGTTCAAGGAACTGGGTCCCGATGCCAAGGGCGGTGTCCGCCTCGCCAAGACCGCCGACGAAGTCCGCGCAGCGGCGACCGACATGCTCGGCAACACGCTTGTCACGATCCAGACCGGTGACGCGGGCAAGCAGGTCAACCGCCTGTATGTGACCGACGGCGTCGACATCGCCAAGGAATTCTACCTCGCGCTGCTCGTCAACCGCGCGACCGGCCGCGTGTCGATGGTCGCCTCGACCGAAGGCGGCATGGACATCGAAACCGTGGCGCATGACACGCCCGAGAAAATCCACTCGATCGACATCGATCCGGCCACCGGCTTCCAGGGCCATCATGGCCGCGCCGTCGCCGCCGCGCTTGAACTGAGCGGCGACCTCGCCAAGCAGGCCGCCAGCGTCGCGTCGAAGCTGTACGACGCATTCCTCGGCACCGATGCCGAGCAGATCGAAATCAACCCGCTGGCCGTCACCGACGATGGCAAGCTGGTCGTGCTCGACGCCAAGGTCGGCTTCGACGGCAACGCCATGTTCCGTCACAAGGACCTGATGGAACTACGCGACACGACCGAAGAAGACGCGATGGAGCTGGAGGCGTCGAAGTACGACCTGGCCTACATCAAGCTCGACGGCGACATCGGCTGCATGGTCAACGGCGCCGGCCTCGCCATGGCGACGATGGACATCATCAAGCTGAACGGCATGTTCCCGGCCAACTTCCTCGACGTCGGCGGCGGCGCCAACAAGGAGAAGGTGACCGCGGCGTTCAAGATCATTCTCGCCGATCCGGCGGTGAAGGGCATCCTCGTCAACATCTTCGGCGGGATCATGAAGTGCGACATCATCGCGGAGGGCATTGTCGCCGCCGCGAAGGAAGTGAACCTGTCGGTGCCGCTGGTCGTGCGCCTCGAAGGGACCAACGTGCAGGCCGGCAAGGACATCCTCGCCAATTCGGGCCTCGCGATCGTTCCGGCCAACGACCTGGGCGATGCCGCCAAGAAGATCGTCGCGGAAGTGCAGAAGGCGGCCTGATCGCCCTTTGCCTGCGACGAATACGGGGGTCCGGGCGGAAACGTCCGGACCCTTTTTCGTTGGGGTGGCAAGGCGATTCGCGCTAGGGTCGCCGCCTGCCGCTACGGCGTCCCGGCGTTTCCATACCGGACTTGCGAAACCCACGCAGAACCGCCACAGAAACCCGCGATGCCACCGCGCAAAACGTTTTGAGAGGGAGTGCCCATGAAGGTGCTGGTGCCGGTCAAGCGTGTGCTTGATTACAATGTGAAGCCCCGCGTGAAGGCGGACGGGTCGGGCGTCGATCTGGCCAACGTCAAGATGAGCATAAACCCGTTCGACGAGATCGCGGTCGAGGAAGCGATCCGCCTGAAGGAAAAGGGCGTGGCGACCGAGATCGTCGTCGTGTCGATCGGCGAACAGAAGTCGCAGGACACGCTGCGCACCGCGCTCGCCATGGGCGCCGACCGCGCGATCCTCATCACCAGCGAGACCAAGGTCGAGCCGCTGGGCGTCGCCAAGCTGCTGAAGGCGGTGATCGACGAGGAAGCACCGCAGCTCGTCATCCTCGGCAAGCAGGCGATCGACGACGACAACAACCAGACCGGCCAGATGCTGGCTGCGCTGACCGGCTATGCGCAGGGCACCTTCGCCAGCAAGGTCGAGGTCGCGGGCGACAAGGTCAATGTGACGCGTGAGGTCGATGGCGGGCTGGAGACGGTCGCGCTCACCCTGCCGACGATCGTCACCACCGACCTGCGGCTGAACGAACCGCGCTACGCATCGCTGCCGAACATCATGAAGGCCAAGTCGAAGCCGCTGGCCGCCAGGACCGCCGCCGATTTCGGCGTGGACGTGACGCCGCGCCTGACGACCGTGAAGGTCGAGGAACCGGCCAAGCGCCAGGCGGGCGTGAAGGTCGCCGACGTCGACGAACTGGTCGGCAAGCTCAAGACGCTGGGAGTGGTCGCATGAAGACGCTGGTTTGGGTCGAACATGACGGGCAGTCGGTCAAGGACGCGACCTATGCCACCGTCACCGCCGCCGCGAAGCTGGGCGAGGTCGAGCTGCTGGTGGCGGGGCAGGGCGTCGATGGCGTGGCGCAGGCCGCGTCGCAGATCGCCGGGGTTGGCAAGGTGCTGGTCGCCGACGATGCCGCCTTCGCGCATAATCTTGCCGAGAATGTTGCTCCGCTGGTCGTCGAGCTGATGGGCAGCCATGATGCGTTCCTTGCGCCGGCCACCACGACCGGCAAGAACATCGCGCCGCGCGTCGCCGCGTTGCTCGACGTCATGCAGATCAGCGAGATCCTGTCGGTCGAAGGGCCGGACAGCTTCACCCGCCCGATCTATGCCGGCAACGCCATCGCTACGGTCAAGACCAGCGATCCCAAGCTGGTGCTGACGGTGCGCGGCACCGCGTTCGACAAGGCCGACGCGACCGGTGGGTCGGCGGCAGTCGAAGCGGTCGCGTCGACCGGCGACAAGGGCGTGTCGAGCTTCGTCGGTGCCGAGATCGCGGCGTCGGAACGTCCCGAGCTGACCAGCGCCAAGATCATCGTCTCGGGCGGGCGCGCGCTGGGGTCGGAAGAGCAGTTCCACGCGCTGATCGACCCGCTGGCCGACAAGCTCAACGCCGCCGTCGGCGCATCGCGCGCGGCGGTCGATGCGGGCTATGCTCCCAACGACTATCAGGTCGGCCAGACCGGCAAGATCGTCGCCCCGGAAGTGTATATCGCGGTCGGCATTTCCGGCGCGATCCAGCATCTGGCGGGGATGAAGGACAGCAAGGTCATCGTCGCGATCAACAAGGACGAGGACGCGCCGATCTTTCAGGTCGCCGATGTCGGGCTGGTGGGCGATCTGTTCACGGTGGTGCCGGAGTTGACCGCCAAGCTTTGAGGCGGGCAGCGAAAGCTGCGAGCCGGTGCGCGAGGACGAAGCCCCAAGCGCACAAAGCGACGGCCGGCCGGCGTCGCCACAGCGACGATCGACGACGCGGGATTCACTCCCGCGTCGGCCCCGGTGACAACCGCTGTATGATTGCCTGCGCACCCTCGCCCCCGTTGCGAAGGTTGGCAACGCAGCAGACCGGTTCGAACGTCATCCCAGCGTAGGCTGAGATCTCCTGCTGACAGTGTAGCGAAGAAGTCGCTGGAGGCCCCAGCCTTCGCTGGGCGACGTTAAGTCGCGACCGCTCCCGACTGGCCCCCAGCCTTCGCCGGCCTCGCGACGCAGCTCCCTACTTAGCCGCCACCGGCAACGGCACCGCCGGATCGAGCGGGATCGCCACGCGCTTCGCCCGTTCCTTCTTCGACGGGCCGCCTTTCACACCCCGCACGATGTCGCCAATCAGCTTGCCGACGTCCTTATATTCGCCCGGTTCCTCGCAA
This sequence comes from Sphingomonas sp. Leaf32, assembly GCF_001421765.1. Taxonomy (GTDB): domain Bacteria; phylum Pseudomonadota; class Alphaproteobacteria; order Sphingomonadales; family Sphingomonadaceae; genus Sphingomonas. Next base: position 305,982 of record NZ_LMLA01000001.1, read on the forward strand.
CAGCTGTCCGGATCGATCAGCTTGCCGATCGCGCGAATGGCAAAGACGCCGCCGCCGATCATGTCGACACCGGTGGTGCAGCCCTCCGACCGGGTGGCACAAGGGTCGATCGATGCCAGTTCCGCGCCACGCCCATCGGCATAAGGGTTGGATGCCAACGGCCGATCGGGCGGGGTGCGCTCCGCCGGCAGTGGCAGGCGTGGATCGCGCGCCGCTTCGCCGCAGACGAGGATTTCGTCGTCCTGCGAATTGCGCCGCCGGGATGCGCAGGGGTCGACCAGGATCGAGATGCGCTCAGGCGGGCCGGCCAGCGGAACGGCGGGCGTCGCGGCCTGTCCCAGCAGCAACAGCATGGCGTACATCGGCACGTCTCCCATATCCCCGGCGCATGGCCGATGCCATGCGTAGCACTTGTCGCGGCCCCGGGCGACGGATTAGCGTGGGCCGATGATCCTGCCGCTCCTACTGCTCGCCGCCGCCCAGGCCCCTGCCCCGTCCGCACAGGACCGCGCGCGGGCCGAGCGCGTGCTGGAACGGGCGCCGATCATCGACGGGCATAACGACCTGCCCTGGGGCATTCGCGAACATCACCATGCGGCGGTCGAAGCAGTCGACCTGACGAAAGACACCAGCCGGATCGATCCGCCGCTGCAGACCGACCTTGCCCGCCTGAAGCGCGGCCATGTCGGCGGACAATTCTGGTCGGTGTGGATACCGGCAACGACCACCGGTCCGCAGGCGGTGGAGACGACGATCGAGCAGATCGACATCGTACGGCGCATGATCGGCGCGAACCCGACTCGCATGGCGCTGGCGCGCGATGCGGCGGACATGGCCCGGATCGCGAAGAGCGGTCGCGTCGCCTCGCTGATCGGCGTAGAGGGCGGGCACCAGATCGACGGGCGGCTGTCGGTGCTGCGCCAATATTACAACCTTGGCGTCCGTTACATGACGCTGACCCATACCAAGAGCGTCGGCTGGGCCGATGCGTCGACCGACACTCCGCAGGCGAACGGCCTGACCCCGTTCGGACGACAGGTGGTGCGCGAGATGAACCGGCTGGGGATGCTGATCGACGTCGCCCATGTGTCCGATGCGACGATGGCGGCGGCGCTGGCCGAATCGAAGGCGCCGGTGATCGCATCGCACTCCAACGCCCGCGCCTTGGCCGACCGGCCGCGCAACATTCCCGACGACCTCTTGCGGCAGATCGGGGCGAAGGGCGGCTTGGTGATGGTCAACGCCTATCCGGCGTTCCTGTCGGCGCAGTGGAACGAATGGGACAACCGGCGCGGTGCCTTTGCCAAGGCGCAGGGGCTGCCGGGCAACCTCTATGGTGCGCAGGCACCGGCGGCGGTCAAGGCGTGGGAGGCGGCCAATCCCGCCCCGCGCGTGACGGCGGCGACCATGGCCGACCATGTCGAGCATATCGCGAAGGTTGCCGGGCGCGCGGCGGTCGGCATCGGGGGCGATTATGACGGCATCTCCGGCACCGGGCCGGAGGGGATGGGCGGGGTCGACGGCTATCCGCTGCTGTTCGCCGAACTGGCGCGGCGCGGCTGGAGCGATGCCGATCTGGCGGCGCTGGCGCAGGGGAACGTGCTGCGCGTGCTGGGAAAGGCTGAGGCGGTGGCGAAGTCGATGGCCGGGCAGCGTCCGGTCGACGCCACCTATCCCTGAAAGCCCATACGCCAATCGCGGGACGGTACGCGCCGTCCCGCGATGGCGGTGCGATCAGTCGCGCAGCAGGTCGTTGATGCTAGTCTTGCTGCGGGTCTGGGCATCGACCCGCTTGACGATGACCGCGCAATAGAGCGCGGGCTTGCCGTCGCCGCCACCGATTGATCCGGGCACGACCACCGCATAGGGTGGGACTTCCCCGCGGAAGACTTCGCCGGTCGCGCGGTCAATGATCTTGGTCGATGCCCCGAGATAGACGCCCATCGACAGGACTGCGCCCTCACCGACCCTGACGCCCTCCGCCACTTCGGCACGCGCGCCGATGAACGCGCCGTCGCCGATGATGACCGGATCGGCCTGCAACGGTTCCAGCACGCCGCCGATGCCGGCCCCGCCCGACAAATGGACGTTGCGGCCGATCTGCGCACAGCTGCCGACCGTCGCCCAGGTATCGACCATCGTGCCTTCACCGACCCATGCGCCGATGTTGACGAAGCTCGGCATCAGGATCGCGCCCTTGCCGACAAAGGCGCCGCGCCGGACGATGCTGCCCGGCACCGCGCGGAAGCCGGCCTCGCGGAAACGATGCTCGCCCCAGCCGGTGAATTTGCTGGGCACCTTGTCGAACCAGTTGGTGCCGCCGGGACCGTCCATGATGGCGTTGTCGTTCAGGCGGAACGACAGCAGCACCGCCTTTTTCAGCCACTGGTTGACCTGCCAGCCATCGCCGACCGGCTCGGCCACCCGCGCCTCGCCCGAATCGAGCAGCGCCAGCGCGGCGTCGACGGCATCCCGCACCTCGCCCCGGGTATGGACGGTCAGCTCGGCACGGTTTTCCCAGGCGGCATCGATCTGGGCGGCAAGGTCGGTCATGATTCCTCCACGAAGCGTAGCCACGCGACGATGTCGTGCGTGGTGTAATCAATATGGTCGCGTCCCACGACCGGCCCCTGTTCGGACCCGTTGTCGACCCAGACCGTCGTCATCCCCGCTTCCTTGGCGGGCACGAGGTTGCGCGCCATGTCCTCGGCGAACAACGCGGTCGTCGGATCGATCTCCCACGCCGTGCATAGCCCGGCATAGGCGCTGACATGCGGCTTGGGGCGATACGCGGTGGCGTGGATGTCGTGGATACCCGCGAAACTGTCGGACAGGCCCAGCCGCTCCAGCACGCGCGTGGCATAGGGCGCGTCGCCATTGGTGAAGACCAGCTTGCGCCCCGGCAAGGCAGCCAGCAGGCGCGGCAGGTCGGGATCGGGCACCAGCGGCGACAGGTCGATATCGTGGACGAAATCGAGGAAATGATACGGGTCGACCGATTGTTCGGCCATCAGCCCCGACAGCGAGGTGCCGTGATTGTGGAAATGCATCTTCTGCACCCGGTGCGCTTCGTCGATATCACAATCAAGCAGGGTGCAGATATATTGCCCCATGCGCGCCTCGACCTCGGCGAACAGGTTGGACGACGCCGGATATAGCGTGTTGTCCAGATCGAAGATCCAGTCGCGGACATGGGATAGCGCAGGCAGCATCGGGTCGGGGCTGTAGGCGGTGCGTCGGACGGGGGCAAGCTCCTCTCCGGCACGGCTGCGCAGCGGTGGTGGAGGGAAGCTGGCCGCCACGCGACCGTTGTGGACGCCGACACCCCGTCCACCAGCTGCGCTGGTCCTCCTCCCCGTGCCGGGGAGGACTTAGATGGCCTCCGTCCCTTCGATCCAGCCACCGCCCAGCACGCGGTCGCCGGCATAGAGCACCGCCGCCTGCCCCGGCGCCACGCCATATTCGGGCGCGTCGAACACCAATCGTTCGCCCTCCAGCCGTGCCGGTACCGGCTTCGCCATCGAACGGACCTTCGCGGTCAGTGGTCCCACATGGTCGCCGCCGATCCAGTTGATGTCCGACAGCCGCGCCGCGCCCACCGCCAGCGCGCTGCGTGGTCCCACGACCAGACGCTTGGTCGCGGGTTCGAGGCGGACGACATAGAGCGGCTCGGCCAGCCCGCCGATCTCCAGCCCGCGCCGCTGCCCGACGGTATAGCCGACCAGCCCGCCATGCCGCCCCAGCACCCGGCCCGCCAGATCGACGATCTCACCGCCTTCCCTCGCCTCCGGACGCAGCTTGCGGACCAGTCCGGCATAGTCGCCGTCGGGGACGAAGCAGATGTCCTGGCTGTCGGGTTTCCCTGCGACCCCCAGCCCCAGTTCGGCGGCGATCTCGCGCACGCGGGCCTTCGGCATCGCGCCCAGCGGAAAACGGAGGAAGTCGAGCTGCGGCTGCGTCGTGGCGAACAGGAAATAGCTCTGGTCGCGCGCCGGATCGATCGCGCGGTGCAGCTCGGCACCCGCCGAGCCTATCACCCGCCGGATATAATGACCGGTCGCAAGGGCATCGGCGCCCAGATCGCGGGCAAGGGCGAACAGGTCGGTGAATTTCGGCCCCATGTTGCACTTCACGCACGGAATCGGCGTGCGCCCGGCCAGATAGGCATCGGCGAAATCGTCGATCACCGTCTCGCGAAAGCTGCTTTCATGGTCGAAGACATAATGGGCGATGCCCAGCCGATCGCACACCGCCCGTGCATCGCGAATGTCGCGTCCGGCGCAGCACGATCCGGCGCGACCCACCGCCGCGCCGTGATCGTAGAGTTGCAGCGTGACGCCGATCGTCTCCGCACCCGTCGCATGGGCGAGTGCCGCGACCACCGAACTGTCCACCCCGCCCGACATCGCCACCACGATGCGACGCGCGGAAAGGGGGGCATCCAGTTGAAATTCACCAAGGTCCATGGGTCGCCAGATAGGCGCTTCGCCGTCCGGTTGCAAAAATGCGGCTCCATTTACCGTACCTTCAACAGTGTCGGCGTAACACAGTCTCCTAAGTCCTGTTGCTGGAAGAAAATTTGGATCTGAGCTTCGCACGTTTCGACCGTGGTTCCACGGTCACCACCCTGCCGACGGAGCTGGCTGTATTGCTGGCTTCGGCGACCGGGCGGCAGGCGGCAACGCCGACGGCGCGGTTGCAGACCCGACTGGCATGGAACCGCGCGCCGGTGTCCCTGCTCAATCCGGTCGACGGGGCGTTCAACGGATGGACCGCCGCCTTGCTGCGGGGGTGCGTCGCGCCGGAATACCGGCCTGTCGCGAAGAATTGGCACGATGCGAGCGGATGAAGACGATGTTTACCTAGCCATTTTAGCCGATGTTCAACCGCGTTCGCGTATGACCGCGCAAGAAGGTTTCAGGGGAGCTTCCCCGGCTCGAGGTCCAGTATGATTGAGAACCACAAGATTCGTCCGGCAAAAGTGATCGGTCCGCTCGGCGAGCCGCTGACGATCGATTCGCTGCCGCCGCCCGAAACGACCCGCTGGGTCGTGCGCCGCAAGGCGGAAGTGGTCGCGGCGGTCAATGGCGGCCTGTTGAGCGTCGACGACGTCTGTCAGCGGTACAATCTGTCGGCGGAAGAATTCGCCAGCTGGCAGCGCGCGGTCGACCGATCGGGGATGCCGGGCCTGCGCGTGACGCGAATCCAGCATTACAAATCCCTCTACGAGCGCCAGCAGCGCAAATATTGAGACGCGGAGTTAAAACGGAGGCGGAACAAGCCAGTCTTTAAAGAGTCTTTCCCTCAGTACGCCCGGTACGAAGGTCACCGGGTTGCAGACTTCAATGGAGGGACGTCTCATGGGTATCATCATCTGGCTGGTCGTTGGTGGTGTGGTTGGCTGGTTGGCCAGCATTGTCATGCGGACCGATGCGCAGCAGGGCATCATCCTGAATGTCGTCGTCGGCATCGTCGGCGCGGTCATCGCGGGTTTCGTGACGGGCGCGAACATCAATAACGGCATCACTGTCATGAGCTTCCTGTATTCGCTGCTGGGCGCGATTGTCCTGCTCGCGATCGTGAACCTCGTGCGTCGCGGTTCGGTGCGCTAAAAGCACCGGCGATCGACACGATCGATACGGGTCGCCCCTGCCGGGGCGGCCCGTTTTGCTGTGGTCAGCCGCCGGTCAGTTCGGACAAGGCGGCGCGCATCGACACCCGCACGCCCGCCGGATCGTAGCAGATCACGCTGTCGCCGGTGCCCGCAAGCCCGAGCCGCAGCAGCTTGGACCCGAATCCCCGCCGCGCCGGCTGGCAGACGACCGGTCCGCCGCGTTCCTGCCACGTCATCGCCAACTGGCCATCGGCCACCGCCCAGTCGAGCAGGATAGTGCCCTCCACCGTCGACAGCGCGCCATATTTGACCGCGTTGGTCCCCAGTTCGTGGAGGATCAGCGCCATCGCCAACGCCGCGCGCGCGCCCAGCGCCACATCGGGGCCGGTCAGCGCGATGCGATCGTTGCAGCCGAACACCGCCATCACCTGTCCTATGGTGGTGCGCATATCGGCCCCGACCCAATTCCGCTCGACCAGCACGTCATGCGCCACGCCCAGCGCCTGCAACCGGCGTTCGAACGCGTCCAGCGGTGCGCGGTCGACCGATCCGCGCAGCGTCTGCGATGCGATCGCCTGTACCATCGACAGCGTATTCTTCAGCCGATGGGCCAGTTCCTGGATCAGCAGGCTCTGGCGCGCTTCCGATTCGACCTGCGCCATGCCGACCTCGACCCGGTCGGCTACTTTCCGCAGGAATACGATCTCTTCGCTGTTCCAGCGGCGCGGCCCGGCGGCGTGGACGATGAACGCCGATACGATCCGCCCGTCGCGGCGCACCGGCACGATGACGAACGCACCGATGTCGCGGGCCAGCAGGGCATCGGCCCGGGCGGCGGTACGTGCGTCGCCACGGACATCGGCGACCATGACGGCGTCGCCGTTCGCGATGTCGCCCGTCAGATCGCCGAACCCGTCCAACGGCTGTCGCCCTGCCAGCGAAGCGCCCCCTGCGGCCGTCCAGTCGGACCCGATCTCGATCTGGGTGACGTCCGCGTCGATCCGACCAAAACCCGCGCCGGATACGTCAAGCGTCCGTCCGACCAGTTCGGATGCGGCGCGCGCCACATCGGCGACGTCGTGGCAGTCGCGCAGCGCATCGCCCAGCTGGATCAGCGCCGACTGCCGGCTCTCCGCCGCACGGTCGAGCGTGATGTCGCGCAGGATAGCGCCGAAGCGATCACCATCGATCCGGAAGCAATGCCCACGAAACCAGCGCCCGATATTCGGCACATGGTGGATGAAGCCGGTCGGCGCTCCATCCGACAGCATCCGGTGCAGATCGGCCGCCCACTGCCCGGGCGCCGCGGGATCGAGTTGCCGCCCGGTCAGCGCCAGCATCCGGTCGCGATCGACACCGGACAGCGCGAACCACGCCAGATTGGCGTCGACGAACTGCCAGTCGACCACCCGTCCATCGGCATCGCGGATCGCTTCACCCAGCGCAAAGCCGTCGTTGATATTCTCGAACAGCCGCTGCCAGCGCAGTTCGTTGCCGGTCAGCGCCGCTTCGGTCGCAGCAATGCGATGTAGCGTTTCATCCCGCTCTGCCAGCAACCGCCGCAATTCGAGCGTGGTCACCGCCTGTCGGGCGAGGCGCAGCAGCATGTCGCGCTGCGTCACGCTCAACCCGTCGGGCCGCGCGACGACATCGATGACGCACAAGGTGCCGACCGGAACGCCATCGGCGATACGCAGCGGGACGCCGGCGTAGAAGCGTATCTGTGGATCGCCGACCACGATCCCGCTGTTGCAGGTACGGGGATCAACCGAAAGGTCGGGGATGACGAGGATGTCGTCGACATCCAGCGCGTGGGTGCAGATCGCATCGTCCAGCGACGTGCCGCACAGATCGGTACCGACCGTCGCCACGAACCATTGCCGGTCCGCCGCCAGCAGGGTAACCAACGCCACCGGCGCTTCGCAGATTTCGGCGGCCAGTCGGGCAAGGTCTTCCTGCGCGCCATCGCCGATCGCCTCGATCAGCCGATAGTCGCGGATCGCGGCAAATCGCCGGTTCGATCCGGTCGTATCGATCGTCGCCCCCATGTTCGTCCTGCCCCTATGGCCATGATCCGGATAGCAATTCGCCGTCCATGGCACAAGGGCCGCGCCAGTGTTGGCATGGCCCTTGCAAACTCATCCCGCCAACCGCGTCAGGTGGATTCGGCAGCGCGGCTGCGCGCGGCGAAGCTCTTCCGCAGCTTTTGCAGCTTGGGCGGGATCACCGCCATGCAATAGGGGTTACGCTGCCCTTCGCCGTCCCAATATTCCTGGTGATAGTCTTCGGCCGGATACCAAGTGGTCAGCGGTTCGATGGTCGTGACGATCTTGCCGCGCCCTTCGCCCGCACGTTCGATTCCCGCACGGGCCGCCGCTTCCTGTTCGGGCGAATGCGGGAAGATCGCCGAGCGATACTGGGTACCGACATCGTTGCCCTGGCGGTTCAGCTGCGTCGGATCATGCGTGGCGAAGAAGATGTCGAGCATTTCGTCATAGCCGATGACGGCCGGGTCGTAGGTGACGCGGATCGCCTCGGCATGGCCGGTATCGCCGCCGCAGACCTGCTTGTAGGTCGGATGCTCGACCGTGCCGCCGATATAGCCACTTTCGACCTGTTCGACGCCGATCACGTCGCGAAACACCGCCTCGGTGCACCAGAAACATCCGCCGGCGAAGGTCGCCTGTTCGGTAGCCATTGCACAATCTCCTCTGGTCGAAGAGATAGGCGCGCAAGACGACGGTGCAATCGGGGGTACGGTAATGGGCAAGGTTCTGGTCACGGGCGGCGCGGGCTATATCGGCAGCCATGCGGTGCTGGCGCTGCTCGATGCGGGCCATGACGTGGTGGTGGTCGACAATCTGGTCACCGGGTTCGACTGGGCGGTCGATCCCCGCGCGGCGCTGGTCGTGGCCGACATCAGCGACGACGTGGCGGTGCGCGCGGCGATGCGCGAGCATGACGTGCACGCGATCCTGCACTTCGCCGGATCGGTCGTGGTGCCCGAATCCGTCGAGAACCCGCTCAAATATTACCGCAACAACACCGCCGCCTCGCGCAGCCTGATCGAGAGCGCGGTGGCCGAAGGGGTGAAGCACTTCATCTTTTCCTCGACCGCCGCGACCTATGGCATTCCCGAGGTCGTGCCGGTGCGGGAGGACAGCCCGAAACAGCCGATCAATCCCTACGGCATGTCGAAGCTGATGACCGAGATCATGCTGGCCGATGTCGCCGCCGCGCATCCGATCAACTATGCCGCGCTGCGCTATTTCAACGTCGCCGGTGCCGATCCGCAGGGGCGCACCGGCCAGTCGACGGCGGGCGCCACCCATCTCATCAAGGTCGCGGTCGAGGCGGCGACCGGCAAGCGCGCCCATGTCGGCGTCTATGGCACCGACTTCGCGACGCCGGACGGGACCGGCGTACGCGACTATATCCATGTCAGCGACCTGGCCGATGCGCATGTCCATGCGCTGAACCTGCTGATGGCGGAGCCGACGAAGAGCCACACGATGAATGCCGGCTATGGTCGCGGCTATTCGGTGCTGGAGGTGCTCGATGCAGTCGATCGCGCGACCAACCAGACCATCCAGCGCAAGCTGGAAGGACGCCGCGCCGGCGATCCCGATGCGCTGGTCGCCGACAACAGCACCATCCTCGCCACGCTGCCATGGCGGCCGCAACATGCCGATCTCGACAAGATCGTGCGCGACGCACTGGGGTGGGAGCGCAAGCTGGCCGAACGCAGCGCGGGCTGACGGTACGGCCCTACCGGTCCGGCAAGACCTGATCGGCGATGCCCCAGCCGGCCAGCAGCCGGCTGTCGGCGCGTTCCAGCAGGTCGTCGGCATCGCGAATCGTCCAGCGTGCCGGGGTGTCGATCGCGTCCAGTTCGCGCCATGCGACCGGGGCCGCCACCGGCGCCCCGGGCCGGGCGCGCGCCGAATAGGGCAGGACGGCGGTGCTGCCGCGCTGGTTGCGCAGCCAGTCGATGAAGATGCGGCCCTTCCGCTTCGCCTTGGCCATCGTCGCGGTGAACCGGTCGGGTTCCGCCTGGGCCAGCGCGCGGGCGAAGCGGTCGGCGAAATCCTTGACCACCGGCCAGCCGGCATCGGGCGTCAGCGGTACGACGACATGCACTCCCTTGCCCCCCGACAGCATCGCGAAGCTGGCAAGGCCAAGGTCGGCCAGATGACGGCTGAGGTCATGCGCCGCGCGCTTCACATCGGCGAAATCCAGCCCCTCGTCGGGATCGAGGTCGAAGACCATCCGGTCGGGTTTCTCGACATCGACGATACCCGATCCCCAGCCGTGGAACTCGATCGTCCCCATCTGCACACAGGACAGCAGCCCGGCGGCGTCGCGGACATAGAGATAGGGTTCGCGCTTGCCGTCCTTCGCGGCGATGTCGATCGCATGGACCGCGTCGCCGAAGCTGCCAGCGTCGTGTTTCTGGAAGAAACACGCCTTGCCCCGCCCCTGCGGACAGCGCACCAGGCTGAGCGGCCGGTCGGCGGCGGTGCGCAGCAACAAGGATGCGACGCGTTCGACATAGGCGGCAAGATCGCCCTTGGTCAGCCGGTCGCCGGGAAAGATCACCCGATCGGCGCTGGTGATGCGAACCGCGGGCGTCGCATCGGCCGCGACCGGCATTTCGCGCACGACATCGCTCGCCGCCTTGTCGCCGCGCAGGCCGACAAAGCTCGCATGGCGCACCATCCCGTCGCCGGTGAATTCGGCGAAGGCGACCTCCGCCACCAGCTTGGGCGTTACCCATTTCGCGCCCCGGCGTAGCGCGGCGGGCAGCTCGACCGGCGGCGTCTTGCGCGCCAGCGGGGCCAGCGCCGCCTCTATTTCGGACATCCCAGCCGCATCGAAGCCGGTGCCGACCTTCCCGACATAACGCAAGCCATCCTTGCCCTGCACCCCCAGCAGCAGCGACCTGAACGGCCGTCCCTTGGCCGCGCTCGGCAGCCAGCCGAGGATGACGAACTCCTGCCGATGGATACATTTGACCTTCAGCCAGCCGCGCGAACGGGTGCCGCGATAGGGCGCATCAGCGCGCTTCGACACGATCCCCTCATACCCTTCCGTACACATCGCCGCGAACAGCCGCTCGCCCGATCCGGTGACATGCTCCGAATAGGCAATGCGCGGATCGGCATCGGCCAGAACCGCGCGCAGCCGGTCCTTGCGCCGCACCAGCGGTTCCTCACGCCGGTCGCCATCGGCGTCGTGGAGAAGGTCGAAGGCGAAGCAGCGCATCTCGCCGCCCTCCTTGATCGCGGCCTGCAATGTCGAGAAATCGGGTTTGCCGTTCTTCAGCGCCACGACCTCGCCATCGATCAGCAGGCCGCCCGGCAGGTTCTGAGCGGCCTCGGCTATGCCCGGAAACTTCCCGGTCCAGTCCAGCCCGGTGCGGGTATAGAGCCGGGGACCGCCGCCGCCGGTCGCGATCAGGATGCGATAGCCGTCATATTTGACCTCATGCAGCCAGTCGCTGCCCGTCGGCACCGCATCGACCAGCGTCGCGAGTTGCGGTGCGACGAAGGCGGGACGCTTCGCCTTGGTTACGGGCTTGCGGCGGGGGCGCTTGCCCGCCGCGATCTCCTCCATCGTCCGCCCCGTCGTCACGCTGGTCAGCATCGTCGCGGTCAGCGTGTCGGTGCCGCCCGCTTGCGCGTCGGCGACCTTGCGCAACAACCAGTTTTCGCGCTTCTCCCTGGCCCTAGGTTTCAGCCGGACCAGCAGCCATTCACCACGCATCCGCTGCCCCGCCAGCACGAAATGGAGATGACCCTTGTCCAGATCCTTCGCCGACTTTCCCGCGACCGGCGACCATGTCCCCTCATCCCACAGCATCACCGTGCCGCCGCCATATTCTCCCGCCGGGATCACGCCCTCGAACCCGGCATAGTCGAGCGGGTGATCCTCGGTCCGCACCGCCAGCCGCTTCTGATCGGGATCGAGGCTGGGACCGCGCGTTACCGCCCAGCTTTTGAGCACCCCGTCTACCTCCAGCCGGAAATCATAATGCAGGCGGGTCGCGTCATGCTTCTGTACCACGAAGCGATTGCCCTGCCCCTTCGCCAGCGTCCCCGCCGGTTCGGCGGTCCGCGCGAAGTCGCGCTTGGCGTTGTAGGTCGCGAGGCGGTCGGACTTGCGCGCCATGTCAGGCGCGCTTGGCGGCCGGGGTCTTCTTCGCCGGCGCGCGCTTCTTCGCGGCAGGTTTCTTCGGCGCAGCCTTTGCCGCCGGCTTTTCCAGCGATTTCTTGAGCGCCGCCATCAGGTCGACGACATTACCGCCGCTCGGCCGTTCGTCGTCGGCAGCGGTATCGACGATCTTGCGTCCCTTCGCCTTGGCCTTGCGCTCGATCAGGTCCTTCAGCGCATCGACATAGCGGTCGTGAAACTCCTTGGGGTCGAACGCCGCGGTCTTCTTTGCGATCAGCGTCTCGGCCAGGTCGAGCAGATCGGCATCGGGCTTCGTATCGGGAATATCGCGGAAATAGGCCTGCGCCCGGTTGACCTCATCAGCATAGCGCAAGGTTTCGAGCACCAGCCCGCGTCCGCAGGGTTTCAGGCTGACGACAACTTCCCGGCCGCGCAGCGCAAGCTGCCCCAGGCCGACCTTCTTCGTCCGCTTCAACGCCTCGCGCAGCACGACGAACGCCTCCTCGGCCAGATCGTCGGCGGGCACCACGAAATAGGGCTTTTCGTAATAGATCACGTCGATCTCATGCGCATCGACGAATTGGGTCAGCTCCAACGTCTTTTTCGACTCCAGCTTGACGGCATCGATCTCGTCCTGGTCGAGCAGGACATATTCGCCCTTTTCGAGTTGGTAGCCCTTCATGATCTCGTCCGGATCGACCGGACCGATCCCGGTCACCGATTTCTCATAATGGATCGGCTTGCCGCTGGGTTCGTGGATCTGGCGAAAGCTGACACTGGCGCCCGATTTGGTCGCGCTGTAGATTTCAACCGGGATCGAAACGAGGGCGAGGCGAATCTGCCCCTGCCAAGTTGCCCGTGCCGCCATACCGCCTGCCCCCGAAATCGTTGCTCAACCGATTCAATTCGCAGGGGAAAGAGTCGTTCCCACTCCTGCCTTTCGGGTCGGGGTGAAATCGGCTGCGAAAGGGCGTATGGGCGGCACATGACCGATCCCTTCGACCTGTTCGACCAGTGGTTCGCCGAGGCGCAGACGAGCGAACCGAACGACCCCAATGCGATGGCGCTCGCCACCGCCGATGCGGCCGGGCGGCCATCGGTGCGGATGGTGTTGCTGAAGGGGCATGGCCGCGACGGGTTCGTGTTCTACACCAATCGCGAAGGGCGCAAGGCCGCCGATCTGGCGGCCAATCCGCACGCCGCGCTGCTGTTCCACTGGAAATCGCTGCGCCGGCAGATCCGGATCGAGGGGCCGGTGACGTTGGCCTTCGACGCCGAATCCGACGCCTATTTCGCGTCGCGCGGGCGTGATTCGCAGCTGGGGGCATGGGCATCGGACCAATCGCGCCCGCTCGATACCCGCGAAACCTTCGAAGCGCGCTTCGCCGAGGTGCAGGCGCGGTTCGAGGGGCAGGACGTGCCGCGCCCGCCTTTCTGGGGCGGGTACCGGGTGACGCCCCGGACCATCGAGTTCTGGCAGGACCGGGCGCACCGGCTGCACGAACGCCGCGTCTTTACCGCCACCGAGGGCGGCTGGAGCGAAGGATTGCTGTTCCCGTGACCGAGACCGAACGCAGGCGGGTGATCCCGCTCGCCACCCGCGCCGCCATCGCGTCGGTGACGATGGCCCTGTTCCTGCTGGGGCTGAAGGGGTTTGCCGCATGGCATACCGGGTCGGTCGCGATGCTGGGCAGTCTGGCCGACACCGCGCTCGACCTGCTCGCCTCGCTGGTGACGCTCTATGGCGTGCGCCTGGCCGCGACGCCGGCCGACCACGACCACCGGTTCGGCCATGGCAAGGCGGAGGCGCTGGCGGCGCTGTTCCAGGTCATGCTCATCACCGCATCGGCGGCGGGGATCGGGTGGCGCGCCATCGCCGCGTTTGGCGCGCCGGGCGAGACGCAGGATGTCGAGTTCGGCATCGGCGTGTCGGTAATCGCGATCCTCGCGACCTTCGCACTGCTGGCGTACCAGAAATCGATCATCGACCGCACCGGATCGGTCGCGATCCGCGCCGACAATGTTCATTACCAGTCCGACCTGCTGCTCAACCTGGCAGTGATCGTCGCGATGGTGCTGGACCAGATGTTCGGGCTGCGCGGCGCCGATCCGGTGATGGGCATCCTGATCGCGCTGTGGCTGGGCTGGGGCGCGTTCCAGGCGTCGAGCCAGGCCATCGACCAGTTGATGGACAAGGAATGGCCGGAAGAGGAGCGCCAGGCATTCCTCGACGTCGCCGCCCGACAGGACGGCCTGCGCGGCATCCATGACTTTCGCACCCGCCGGTCGGGCAGCCACGACTTCGCGCAGTTCCACATGGAGGTCGCGCGCGACATGACCGTGGCCGAGGCGCATGACGTGGTCGAGGGCGTGGAGCGGGCGCTGCGACAGGCGTTCCCCAAGGTCGAGGTGCTGATCCACCTCGATCCCGAAGGCCATGTCGACACCGACAACCCGCTGGTCGAGGCGGACGTGACGCCGCACTGGTTCGGCAAGCGCGTGGGGAGCCTGTGATGGCGATGCCGTTCACCGTGGTCGATGCGTTCGCCGACCGGCCGTTCGCGGGCAATCCGGCGGCGGTGATGCTGCTCGACGCATGGCCCGACGATGCGCTGCTCCAGTCGATCGCGCTGGAGCATAATCTGTCGGAGACGGCGTTCGCGGTTCCCATGACCGATGGCGAGGCCGACTACGAACTGCGTTGGTTCACGCCGACGGTCGAGATCGCGATGTGCGGCCATGCGACGCTGGCGAGCGGCCATGTGCTGATGGGGACAAGCGACGTGGTGCGCTTCGCCACGCGCAAGGCGGGCGTGCTGGTCGTGCGGCGCGCGGGCGATGGCTATACGCTCGACCTCCCGGTGACGCGGGTGGCGGCGGCGCCCGATCCGGCGCTGCTGGCGGCGCTGGGCTGCGAGGGTGAGGTGTTCGCCAGCATCGCGGGTGCGCAGGAGACCAGCATCATCCTGTTGCCCGACGCGGCGGCGGTCCGTGCCTGTGCCCCGGACATGGCGGCGCTGTCGGCCTGTCACGTCATGGCGATCGTCACCGCGCCGGGCGATGTCGCGGACGTCGTCAGTCGCGTATTCGTACCCGCCTGGGGCGTGGACGAGGACCCGGTGACCGGATCGGCCCATGCCGCGCTCGCCCCGTTCTGGGCCGAACGTCTTGGCCGCGACAGCTTCACCGCGTTCCAGGCGAGCGCGCGGGGTGGGCATCTGACCTGCACGCTGGACGGCGACCGCGCGGTGCTGGGCGGGCAGTGCGTGACGGTGATGCGGGGCGAAATACTGGTTTGATCGATCGAGTCTTCAGACAAAGCTGGTTCACGCGGAGGCGCGGAGGCCGCAGAGAGGGCGCGCTTCTGGAGATCATTTGCGATCGGGAGACGCTGCGTTCGCTGGAACCGCGTTAAGCGGCCGCTTGCACAGAAGACGGTGCAACGACCACTGTTCCCCCTTTGCGTCCTCTGCGCCTCTGCGCGAAAACCAATCTTCTTCTCCGCGCCTCCCCGCCTCCGCGTGATCCAATTTCTTCCCCACCACCCCCAAGCAACGCTTCGGTAGCATTCCGCAACCGACACCCCATCTCTCTGCCATGACCCGCTATTCGATGCTCGATCTCGTCCCCGTCCGGCAGGGGGGCACCCCGGCCGAGGCGCTGGCCGCCGCCGCCGACCTTGCCGCCCATGCCGAGGCGGAAGGGTTCCACCGCTACTGGGTGGCCGAACATCATGGGATGCCCGGCATCGCCAGCGCGGCGACCGCCGTCGTGATCGGCCACATCGCCGCCGCGACCAAGACGATGCGCATAGGTGCGGGCGGCATCATGTTGCCCAACCATGCGCCGCTGAGCGTCGCCGAACAGTTCGGCACGCTCGACGCGCTTCATCCGGGGCGGATCGATCTCGGGCTGGGCCGGGCGCCGGGATCGGACCAGATCGTGGCGCGCGCGATGCGCCGGACGCTGGACAGCGATCCCAACGCCTTTCCGCAGGATGTGGTCGAGCTGCAAAGCTATTTCGCCGATGACGGCCGCACCGGCATCCGCGCGGTGCCGGGCGCGGGGGCGAAGGTTGATCTGTGGATATTGGGATCGTCGCTGTTCGGCGCGCAGCTGGCGGCGATGCTGGGGCTGCCCTATGCGTTCGCCTCGCACTTCGCGCCGGCGGCACTCGATCAGGCGCTGGAGGTGTATCGGCGCAACTTTACCCCCTCGGCCGTGCTCGACAAACCGTACGCCGCCGCCGCGTTCAACGTGCTGGCGGCCGATACCGACGACGAAGCCCGGCTGCTCGCCAGTTCGACCGAACAGATGTTCGTCGCGATCCGCACCGGCCAGCCGATCGAGCTGCCGCCACCGGTCGCGGGGTATCGCGAGCGGATCGGGACTCAGGGTAATGCGATCCTCGATCATGTGCTGGAATGTTCGGCGATCGGCGGGCCGGAGACGGTGCGGGCGGGTCTGGCGACGTTTATCGAGCGGACGCAGGTCGACGAGGTGATCGTCACCGGCGCGATGTTCGATCCGGCGGCGCGCAAGCGAAGTGCGTCGATCGCGGCGGCGGCGATGCGGGGGTTGTAGGGCTTTACGAAAGTACGACCCGTTCGTGCTGAGTAGGGGCTGAGCTTGCCGAAGACCCGTATCGAAGCACTGGCACAAGTCCTTCGATACGCCATTTCGACAAGCTCAATGGCTACTCAGGACGAACGGTTTGCGGAACTGGCGTATCGAACACGGGATTTGAAGGTCACGCAGCCGGCAGGCGCAGCCGCACCAGCAGCCCACCCAAATCCTCGCTCTCCTCCAGCGAAGCGGTGCCCTCGTAAATCTCCGCCACGTCACGGACGATCGCGAGGCCGAGGCCGGTGCCAGGCTTCCCCGAATCCAGCCGCACGCCGCGGTCGAAGATGCGCAGCCGGTCGGCCTCCGGAATGCCGCGCCCGTCATCCTCGACCAGCAGTTCGACGAAGCCGGCATCGGCGCGCACGGTCACGAACACGCTGCCCCCGCCATATTTCGCAGCGTTCTCGACCAGATTGCCGAGGATTTCGTCGAGGTCCTGCCGCTCGATCCGGGCGATCAGGTCCTTCTTGCCGTCCACGTCGATGCGGACATTGGGATAGAGCCGGGCGACGGCGCGCTCGACCGCCTCGACCGATTCCCAGACGTCCGCCCGGCTGTGCGCCGATCCGCGTCGTCCGACCGCGCGGGCACGGGCGAGGTGGTGGTCGACCTGCCGCCGCATCGTCCGCGCTTCGCGAATGACGGTATCGGCGAGATCGTCCTGCCCGGCAGCCGACGCGTTCATGATGACGGTCAGCGGGGTCTTCAGCGCATGGGCGAGATTGCCGGCATGGCGCCGCGCTTCCTCCGCCTGCTTGTCGTTATGTTCGACCAGCGCGTTCAGTTCCTCGACCAGCGGAGCGACCTCGGCCGGCATCGATCCCTCGACCCGCGCCGATTGCCCCGCACGCAGCCGGGCGATCGCGTCGCGGACGGCGCGGAGCGGCAGCAGGCCGTACCAGGTCTGCAGCGTCGCCATGACGATCAGCCCCAGCCCGAGCAGCGCGAACGATCGTACTAGCGTCTTGCGCAATGCGGCGATCAACCCGTCGAGCACGTCGCGCGACTCGGCCACCTGGAACCGCCACACGGTCGGCGATCCGGGCAGGGTCAGGTCGCGTTCGACGATGCGCAGCTTCTGGTCGGGAAAGGGCTTCGCGTCATAGATATGGACGTCGGTATAGCGACTGCGATCGACCGGCAGCTTGCGGTCCCACAGCGAGCGCGACGGCCAGGTTTCGTGCCCCGGCCCGCTCACCTGCCAATAGAGACCCGAATAGGGTTCGAGGAACCGCTGATCCGACAGTTGCCGGTTGAACGTCACCTCCCCGGTCGAATCGATCTCCGCCGACACGATCAGCGAGTTGAGGAGATATTCTAGGCCGTCATCGGTGTTGCGCGTGACCGCCGAAACCAGCACCCGGTCGAGCGCGAAGCCACCGCCGGCGAGCAGCAGCATGATCCACAGCGCCGCGACGACGATCATCCGCCGCGACAGCGATCCCGTCACCCGGACATAGGTGCGCGGGGCAGGATCGGTGCCGATCGCCATGGCGCGCCGATCAGTCCTCCGCGCCCGCCGGCTTCGGCGCGCCCGGTTCGTCTAGACTGTAGCCGAGACCCCGGATCGTCGTGATGACGTCGGCGCCCAGCTTCTTGCGGATGCGCGTCACGAACACTTCGATCGTGTTCGAATCACGGTCGAAATCCTGGTCGTAGATATGCTCGATCAGCTCGGTGCGGCTGACGACCTTGCCCTTGTGGTGCAGCAGGTAGCTGAGCAGCTTATATTCCTGCGCGGTCAGCTTCACCGGCTCGCCCGCCTTGGTCACCTTGCCCGAGCGGGTGTCGAGCCGGATGTCGCCGGCGGTCAGTTCGGCCGAGGCATTGCCCGAGGCGCGACGGATCAGCGCGCGGAGGCGGGCGATCAGTTCCTCGGTCTGGAACGGCTTGGCGACATAATCGTCGGCGCCGGCATCCAGCCCGGCGACCTTGTCCGACCAGCTGTCGCGCGCGGTCAGCACCAGCACCGGGGCGGTGCGCCCCTCCTTGCGCCAGCGGTCGAGCACGGTCAGCCCGTCGACCTCGGGCAGGCCGAGATCGAGGATGATCGCGTCATAGGTTTCGGTGGACCCCAGGAAATGCCCCTCCTCGCCATCGGTGGCGAGGTCGACGGCATAGCCCGCGCCCTCCAGCGTGGCGCGCAGCTGGCGGCCGAGATTGGGTTCGTCCTCGACGATCAGGACGCGCATCGACTGTTCTCCCCTATGTGTTTAACGGCTGCGGCCGGTGACCTGCCCGGTCCGCGCATCGACATCGACCCAGATCACCGCCCCATCGCGCAGGAACTTGAGCGTGTAAATCCCGCGGTCGGGATCATAGTCGAAGCCGAGATACTGGGCACCGCGCATCTGTGGCAGGACCCGGCGTTCGATCTCGCGCATCGGCAGGATGCGGCCCTCGGCCCGTGCGGCGCGCGCCGCCTGGTGATCGCGCAGCACCTGGTCGGGCAATGCCTGCGCATTTCCCGACACCGCCAGCAATCCCAGACCAAGGAACCGAACGATCATCGACATAGGGCGTGGCATAGGGGGGGAGCGTTGAACAGCCCGTGAATAGGGCAGACAGGCTGGCGTAACTTGCTTCGTTCGCGACTGCGGCTTACCTGCCACACATGGCTGCACCGATATTGTCCTATGAGGGCCTTGGATTGATCCAGGGCAATGGCTGGTTGTTTCGCGGACTCGACATCCATGTCGGGCAGCGGGACCGGCTGGCGCTGATCGGACGCAACGGCGCGGGCAAGACGACGCTGCTGAAACTGATCGCCGGCGCGATCGATGCCGACGAAGGGCGGCGGACGATCGTGCCAGGCACGCATGTCGTGCTGCTCGAACAGGACCCGCAGGTCGATGGCTATGCGACGTTGCGCGACTTCGCGCTGCGCGGGCCGCGCGCGCCGGCCGAGCATGAGGTCGACGCCATCGCCGACCAGCTCGGCATCGACCTGAACCGGGAGGCGGCGACCGCCAGCGGCGGCGAGCGGCGGCGGGCGGCGATCGCCCGCGCGCTGGCCGAGAATCCGGACGTGCTGCTGCTCGACGAACCGACCAACCATCTCGACCTGTCGGCGATCGAATGGCTGGAGGAATGGCTGAACCGCTTCAACGGCGCGTTCATCGTCATCAGCCACGACCGTACGTTCCTGACGCGGCTAACCAAGTCGACGCTATGGCTGGATCGCGGCGGTATCCGCCGGGCGGAAATCGGGTTCGGCGGGTTCGAGGCGTGGATGGAACAGGCCGCCGCCGAGGAAGAGCGCGCGGCGCAACGGCTCGACGCCAAGCTGAAGATCGAGGAGCATTGGCTCCACCGCGGCGTCACCGCGCGGCGCAAGCGCAACATGGGCCGGCTGGAAAAGCTGCACGAACTGCGCGCGCTCAGGGCGTCGATGCAGGGGCCGCAGGGCACCGCCAAGCTGGCGGTGGAGGCGGACGATACCAAGACCAAGGTCGTGATCGATGCCGAGCATGTGACCAAGGCGTTCGGCGACCGCACCGTGCTCAAGGACTTCTCGCTGCGGGTGCGGCGCGGCGACCGGATCGGCATCGTCGGCGGCAATGGCGCGGGCAAGACGACGCTGCTGCGGCTGCTGACCGGCGATCTCGAGCCGGATTCGGGCAGGATCATGCGGGCGCAGACGCTGGACGGGATCGTCATCGACCAGCAGCGCAAGCTGATGGCCCCGGAAAAGCGGGTGCGCGACGTGCTGGCCGATGGCGGCGACTGGATCGAGGTCAACGGGTCCAAGAAGCACGTTCACGGTTATCTGAAGGAATTCCTGTTCGATCCGTCGATCGCCGAGGCGCGGATCGGCACGCTGTCGGGCGGGGAGCGGTCGCGGCTGTTGCTGGCGCGCGAGTTCGCCCGACCGTCGAACCTGCTGGTGCTGGACGAACCGACCAACGACCTCGACCTCGAAACGCTCGACCTGTTGCAGGAGGTGATCGGCGATTATGCCGGCACGGTACTGATCGTCAGTCACGACCGCGACTTTCTCGACCGTACCGTCACGGTGACGCTTGGGATGGACGGCAGCGGCGATGTCGATGTCGTGCCGGGCGGCTACGCCGACTGGGTGGCGAAGCGGCGCGAACGCAGCGCGGCCAGGCCCAAGGCGAAGCCGGTCGAGGCTGCGCCGCCCAAGCCCAAGTCGACCAAGATGAGCTACAAGGACCAGCGCGACCTCGACATCCTGCCAAAGCGGATCGAGGAACTGGAAGCGGCGATCGCACGTGACGAGGCGCTGCTTGCCGATCCGGCGCTCTATGCGAAGGACCCGAAGCGGTTCGCGGCGCTGAACGCGCAAATCGAGAAGGCGCGGGTCGAGAAGGACGCGGCGGAGGAGCGCTGGTTGGCGCTCGCGGAGATGGCCGAGGCGTAATCCTCCCCGGCACGGGGAGAGGCGCTTCCACTATCGAGACGCCCGCCGACAGCGAAGATGGATTCACGCGATGGCGCGGAGACGCGGAGGGGGTTGCGCCCGGCGGCGTCTGCCGCCCTTCCTTCCCGGCCCTTGGGTCAGGTGAAGGCGCTGCCGCGCTTGAAGTCCTCTTCGCGTCTCCGCGCCTTCGCGTGAACCCTACACCGCTTTCCCGTGCCGGCCGGCCAGCTCCGTCACATATTGCCACGCCACGCGGCCCGAGCGGCTGCCGCGCTTCGTCGCCCAGTTGATCGCTTCCTGCCCGTCGAACGGCAGGTCGTAGGCGGCACAGTAACGCTCGACGATCGCGACATAGTGATCCTGGTCGACGACGTGGAAGCCGAGCGACAGGCCGAACCGGTCGGCCAGCGCCAAGGCGTCGTCGATGCCGTCGCGCGGGTTGATGGCGCTGTCCTGTTCCTTGAGGTCGCGCGGGACCAGATGGCGGCGGTTGGCGGTGACGATCAGGCGGACATTGCCCGGCCGTCCCTCGGCCCCGCCCTCCAGCAAAGAGCGTAGCGCGCGACCGTCGGCGGGGGTGTCGAAGCCCAGATCGTCGACGAACACCACGAACGCGCGCGGCACGTCGGACAGCATCGCGAACAGGCGCGGCAACCCGGACAGCGCATTGGCCGCTGCCTCGACCAGCGCCAGTGCGCCGCCCTCCGCCTGCACCTGCCCGACCGCCGCCTTGACCAGCGCCGACTTGCCGGTGCCGCGCGCGCCCCAGAGCAGCACGTCATGCGCCGCCGCGCCCGCCGCCAGCCGCGCCAGATTGTCGGTCAGCGCCGCCTTTTGCGCATCGATCCCGACCAGCCGGTCGAGCGCCAGCGGCCGGAACCCCCGCGCCGCGCGCAACACCGTTCCGTCCCAGCCATAGGCGGGATGGGTCAGCGGATCGGCGGCGGGTGGCGGTGGCGGCGACAGGCGTTCGAGCGCCTCGGCGATGCGGATCAGCGGATCGGTCATGCCCCCGCCCCTAGCGCAAACCCCGTCACCACGCACGTCATCCCCGCGCAGGCCGGAATCTCCCCGTGGCAAAGGCGGCGCATCCGCCGCAGGAGACCCCAGCCTGCGCTGGGGTAACGTTTGTTGCCGGCGGTCGGTTGGAGGCTCGGGTCAGCCGCCCGCGATCAACGCCTGCGCCGCCGCCCGGTCGGCGAAGCCCGCATCGCCCAATGCCATCCGGGCATTGGCAATGGCAACCGGGCGGTTGCCGGCGGCATCGGCGATCTGCGCCATGTGCCAGCGGATCGTGGCGTCGCCCGGCGCCAGCCGCACCGCCTTCACCGCCAGCGGCACCGCCGCGCCGATATTGTCGGCGGCGTAGAGCGCCCAGCCAAGCGCATCGGCGGTCATCGGGTTGGACGGCGCGAGGGCATAGGCAGCGCCGGCATAGCCCTGCGCCGCCTCCGGCTCGCCCACGGCGGCATAGGCGAAGGCGAGCAACGCCAGCACGGCGGGATCGCGGTCGCCGACGCGCTCGCGCAGGGACTCCAGCGTCTCGATCGCCGCGTCATGCTCGCCCGCCGCCACCTGCCATGCGCCCAGCAGGCGCAGCGCGGCGACGTTGCCGGGGTTCTGCGTCAGGAACAGCGACAGGGTGGCGCTCGCCTGATCGCGCTGCCCGGCGCGGTCGCGGGCGTCGACCAGCCGCAGCATCGTCGCTTCGTCGAAGCGGGTGGCTGCGGCGCGGCCATAGGCGGTGGCGGCATCGCCCATCCGCCCTGCGCCCGCCAGCGCATCGCCCAGCACCAGTTGCGCCACCGGCGACCCCGGATTGGCATCGGCCAGCGCCTGCGCCGCCGCCAGCGCAGCCGCGGCATCGCCGCCGGCCGACAGCGCGCGGACATAGGGCAGCGCCGCGGCCGGATTGCCCGGTGCCGCCGACGCTTCGTTCGCCAGCGTCGCGAGATTCTCCCCGGTCGCGAACGCGCCCGATCGCCCGCGCGTCAGAGCTGCCGCCCGGTCGAACAGCGGCGCGGCATTGGCGCGGTCGCCGATCCGCTCCAGCGCGCGGCCGGCAAGCAGCAGCGTATAGCTGTCGGCATCGCCGCGCGAGGCGACCGGCAGGATCGCGTCGAACGCCTCGCGCGCCGAATCGCTTTGCAGCAGCGCCAACGCCAACAGCTTGCGCGCGGTGATGTTGGTCGGTTGCCGCGCGACCAGTTCGCGTAAGGGGATCGCCGCCTGCGCCGCTTCGCCGGCGGCAAGGCCGATCGAGCCGCTGAGCAGCAGGGCGCCCGGCACCCCGGCCAGCCCCCGCCCCGCCTTGTCCAGCACGCTGCGCGCGGTTGCCATATCGCCCGCCCGCGCCGCCAGCACCGATTGCAGGTACAGCCCCTGCGGACTGCCCGGCCGCACCGCCATCGCCCGGCGCACCGCCGCCAGCATGTCGCGCGCGCGCCCGGCATCGCCCAGCGTCGCGGCATAGTCGATCAGCGTGTCATGGGCTTGAGGATCGCGCGCCAGTGCCGCTTCGAACCACGGCAGCGCCGCGACCAAGCCATATTGCGTCCGCATCGTCTGCGCACGCAGCCGGAGCGCGTCGGGCGAGGCCGGGTCGGCCCGCACCGCCGCCGCGCCAGCATTGATCGCGCCGACCATGTCGCCCGCATCCTGCCGCAGCCGGCCGAGCGCGACCCACGCCATCGCATCGCCCGGTGCCGCCGCGACCCGTGCCTCCAGCGTCGACAGCGCGGCGCGGACATCGCCGCCCGCCGCTACCGCCTGCGCGCGGATGGTCGTGGCATAGCCGCGATAGCGTGGCGCGGCCCGGTTCGCCTCCGCCACCGCACCCGCCGGATCGCCCTGCAACAGCCGGGCATGGGCATAAAGCTGGTGCGCGCGGGCGGGATCGAACCCCGCCTTGGTCGCGCGATCGAGCGAGGCCTGCGCCGCGGCACCATCGCCCAGCGCCAGTTCGGTGCGCGCCAGCACCGCCAGCGCGAAGCCCGAGGCCGGATCGGCTGCCGTCGCGGCACGGGCACGGTCGCGCGCCACCGTCCAGTGCCCGGCCTGGAACTGCGCCAGCGCCTGCGCGACCTTCGTCCGGGCGGCGGCGCCATCGGCACGCGCGGGCAACACCCCGCCCAGGGAGGCCAGCGCCACGGCGACGACGGCAAGGCCGCCGGCGCCCAACAGCGCGCGGATCGATCGATCAGGGTTGCAGGTCATAGCTCTTCATCAGGTCGTAGAGGGTCGGGCGGCTGATGCCGAGCAGGCGCGCGGTGCCCGAGATATTGCCCTGCGCCTGCGCCAGCGCCGAGCGGATCGCCGAGCGGTCCGCCGCCTCGCGCACCGCCTTCAGGTTGATCGGCCCGTGCGCCATGTCGGGGCCGGCGAGGTCGAGATCGGCGGCGGTCACCGCCTTGCCATCGGCCATGATCGCGGCGCGCTTCACCCGGTTTTCCAGCTCGCGGACATTGCCGGGCCAGCCCCATGCCTCAATCGCGGCCAGCGCATCGGGGGCGAAGCGCTTTTGCCCCAGTCCCATCTGCGCGGCGTGGCGGTCGAGGAAATGGCGGGCGAGCAGCGCGGGGTCGCCCGGCCGCTGCGATAGCGACGGGATGCGCACGACGATCTCGGCGAGGCGGTAATAGAGGTCCTCGCGGAACCTGCCCTCGGCGACCATACTGTCGATGTCCTGATGCGTCGCGCAGACGATCCGCGTGTCGACCGGTATCGCCTTGCGCCCGCCGATGCGCTCGATCACCCGTTCCTGCAGGAAGCGCAGCAGCTTCACCTGCAACGGCAAGGGTACGTCGCCGATCTCGTCGAGGAACAGCGTGCCGCCCGCCGCCTGTTCGATCTTGCCCTCGGTCGTCTTCACCGCACCGGTGAACGCGCCCTTCTCATGGCCGAACAGCTCGCTTTCCAGCAGCGTTTCGGGGATGGCGGCGCAGTTGATCGCGACGAAGTTGCCGCGCTTGCGCCGCGAGGCGTCATGGACCGCGCGCGCCAGCAATTCCTTGCCGGTGCCAGAGGCCCCGAGCAGCATCACCGACACGTCGGCGGGGGCGACGCGTTCGATCGTCCGCGTGACCTTCAGCATTTCGGGCGCGGCGGTAATCATGCCGCCCAGCACCGCCTGCCCCTCGATCCGCTCCGCCAGCCGGCGGTTCTCCGCCTCCAGCGCATGGACGTGGAAGGCGCGCGCGACGATCAGGCCCAGCGCGTCGATGTCGATCGGCTTGGCATAGAAATCCCAGGCGCCCAGATCGATGGCACGCAGCGCGCTCGACCGGTCGCCATGGCCGCTCGCCACCACCACCTTGGTATCGGGCTTCATCGCGAGGATCGCTTCCATCGTCGCGAAGCCTTCGCTGACCCCGTCGGGATCGGGCGGCAGGCCGAGGTCGAGGGTGACGACCTGCGGCTCCTCCGCGCGGACGGCGGCGATCGCCGCATCGCGGTCGCCCGCGACCACGATGTCATAGCCTTCATAGGCCCAGCGCAACTGGCGTTGCAGTCCGGCATCGTCCTCGACGATCAACAGGCATTTGCGTGTCGTCATGCCGCCTGCTCCAGCGTGGGGGTCGCCGCCGCCAGCGTGACGCGGAACCGCGTGCCGCGCCCGGGATGGCTTTCCACCTCGATCGTTCCGCCCATCGCATGGGCCAGTTGTCGCGCCTCGAACGCGCCGATGCCGAAGCCGGTCGGTTTCGAAGACACGAAGGCACGGAACAGGTCGTCGCGGACGAATTGCTGGGTCATGCCCTGCCCGGTATCGATGACGTCGAGCCACACGCGGTCGGCGGCCTGCCCCAGGAGCACGCGCACCGGATCGTGGCCACCGGCGTCCAGCGCGTTGAGGACCAGATGGTCGAGCACCTGCTGCAACCGCGCCGGATCGGCGGCGGCGTGCAGGTCGCGCGCTCCCTCCACCACCACCGCGCCCCGCGCCCGGAAGCGGGCGGCCGACTGGGCGGCGATCGTCGCCAGCGCGACGGCGCGCGGCGCCTCCATGCGGGGGACCTCGCGTTCCGACAGGCGGGCGAGCAGGTCGTTCATCCGCGTCGCGGATTCGTTCAGCGTCGCGACCATGTCGGCGCGGAATTCGGGATTGTCGGCATGGCGCGGGGCGTTGCGCGCGACGAGGCTCAGCTGGCTCACGATGTTCTTCACGTCATGCAGGATGAAGGCGAAGCGGCGGTTGAACTCCTCGAACCGGCGCGCTTCGGACAGGGCGGACTGGGCGCGTTCCTCAGCCAGGTAGCTCGCGACCTGTCGCCCGGCGATGCGCAGCAGGTCGAAATCCTCCCAGTCGAGCGAGCGGGCAAGGATCGGCCGGGCGAGCAGGATCGCGCCGGTCAGCCGCCCGAGATGCGGCAGCGGCACGACCACCCACGCCTCGGGATGGGCGAGCAGGCCATCGGGCACCGCCGCCCGGTCGGGATCGTCGGGGCTGCTGCGGATCGAATCGAGTTCCAGAATCCGGCCGGTCGTCCGCAGGTAAGACGCCAGCCGCGCACTGCCGCCGTCGTCGTCGGGCAGCGTCTGCGCATCCCAGCACCACGACGCCTGCAGCGCCAGCGTGTCGCCGTCGGCGACCAGCAACAGCCCGGCGGGCGCGTCGATCAGGTCACCGACCGCCTTCACCAGCCGTTCGTCGAGCGGCGCGCCGCCCTTCGGCTCGCCCAGCGTCTCGGTAAAGCGGGTCCATTCGGCGCGATAGTCGTAGCGGTGCTGGAACAGGTGCTTGACCAGCTTCACCTTGATCCAGGCCCGCAGCCAGCCGGACGAGGCGGCGGTCAGCACCGCGACGGTCGACCCGAACACGAAGGCCGTCTGCGCGACCCGGGCATGTTCGCCGCCCAGCGCTTCGATCAGGCTGGTCGCCATGATCGTGATCGCGAAATAGACGACGAGGCCGAGCAGCGACAGGGTGTGGAAGGTGGCGGTGCGCGAGAATTGCACCCCGCCGTCACCCGGCCGCGACAGCGCGAGGCCGACGAGCAGCGCCATGCCCGCCACCGCCGCGCCGCGCGCCGCGATCAGTTCCTCGGGCGCGCCGCCGAAGAGATAGCTGGCGATGGCGCTGTTGACGTCGATCAGCCAGAACGCGCCCATCGTCACCAGCACCAGCCGGGTCGCGGCCGAGGTGGTGGCGCGGAACAGGCCGTGCAGCAGCAGCAGCGCGCCCAGCGCCGCCAACATGCCGAGGACCGTCGCGACATTGCCGATCACGGCGGCGACGGCGGGATTATCGGCGGTGGTGGCCAGCGATTCGAGCAGCACCTGCGCCACGTCGACCACCGCGATCGCACCGTACGCCATCGTCCGGCCGAGCGCCTCCGGTCCCGCCTGATCGGTACGCTGCTGGATCGCGAACAGCAGCACCAGCCAGCCGAGCGTGCGCAGCCCCGCCAGCAGGTGCGTCGCCGGATGGTCGTTGGCGACCCCCGCCACCGCCAGCGCCCACAAGGCGGTCAGCGCCAGCGCGACCGACAGCCAGCGACGCGGCAGCGCGCCATCGGCCGGACCGTGCCGCGCGCTCCAGAACGCCAGCGCGCCGAACAGCAGCGCGGCGATGGCATGACCCCAGACGACGACCCCGGTCAGCATCGCATCAGCGCGCCCCGCCCGACCAGATCACGACCCGGATCGTCTGCAACAGGATCAACAGGTCGAGGAAGGGCGAATAGTTCTTGGCGTAATACAGGTCGTATTCGAGCTTTTGCCGCGCATCGTCGATCGACGCGCCATAGGGATAGTTGATCTGCGCCCAGCCGGTGATGCCCGGCTTCACCATGTGCCGTTCGGCGTAATAGGGCAGCTGCTCTTCCAGCTCCGCCACGAACTGGGGCCGTTCGGGGCGCGGGCCGACGAAGCTCATCTCGCCGATCAGCACGCTCCAGCATTGCGGCAGTTCGTCGATCCGCGTCTTGCGCAGCACGCGGCCGACGCGGGTGATGCGCGGATCGTTCTTCTCCGCCCAGATCGCCGAGCCGGCGGCCTCCGCATCGGTGCGCATCGAGCGGAGCTTGGGGATGTCGAAGCCGGTGCTGTACAGCCCCACGCGCCGCTGGCGGTAGAAGGCCGGCCCGCGACTGTCGAGCTTCACCGCGATCACCGCGAGCAGGATCACCGGCAGCGTCAGCAGCAGCAGCAGCAGGCTGGCGGTGATGTCGAACATCCGCTTGAAGATGCTGGAGAACATCCGCCCCGACGAAAAGCCGTCGGAAAAGATCAGCCACGACGGATTGACGCTGTCGAGGTCGACGCGGCCCGTCTCGCGTTCGAGGAAGGTCGAGATTTCGTTGACGTGCACGCCGGTCGTCCGGATGCGCAGCAGGTCCTTCAGCGGCAGCGCGTTGCGCCGCTCCTCCAGCGCCAGCACCACTTCGGACGCGCCCAGCAGCACGACATGGTCGGCAAGGTTGTAGATCGCGTCGCGGGCGATCGCTTCGGGAATGACCCGGTTCGCCTCGCTCATCGCGATATAGCCGACAACGACGAAGCCGGCGCCCGGCCGCTGGCCCAGTTCCTTCAGCCGCTGCGCGCGGGGACCGGCGCCCAGCACGATCACCCGCCGCTTGAACGCCTGCCCGCCCAGCAGCGTGCCGGTGACGATGCGCAGCAGCAGCAGCAGCACGGTTGCGAAGCCCATCGCGTAGAGTAGGTTCGACCGCCAGAAGGTGATCGCCGGCGTCAGGAAGAAGATGACGGCGAGGAAGATGACGCCGAGCGAAATGGCGACGATCAGCCGCGCGGCGGCGAAGCGGACCGATTGCAGCGCGTCGGTGCCGTACACCCCGACCGCGACCATCGCGACCTCCAGGCTCAGCGCGAAGCTGAAGAGTTGCGGGATGCGGGTATGGATCGGCTCGATCGCCATGCCGATCTGCATCGCCCGCGTGATCCAGCCAAGTTCGGCCGCGATCAGCAGCGCGCCGATGTCGAGCAGGCCGAGCAGCAGCACGGCGTGAGGAATATAATGCTTGAACAGCCGAATCATCGCGGCGATCCCGATACAGGTGTAAGGCAATCCGACACCCACCCCCTATGCCGCCAAAGCGCAAAGAAATACTGAACGCGCCGCTCACGATGTTCGGCATTGTTGTCGGACCGCAACAGTCATCGCCGGTCGCAGTCCCTGTTCAGCCGGCGATCAGGATGCCGGCAGCATTATCCCTGTTCGAACGGAGCGGGCCGAGAATCCCCCTTCCTTTCGCCATCCAGCCATCTAGGCTGGCATCAGTTCATGGAGTGGGTGTGATGCGGGTACGGATCGGGGCGGCGTTGGGCGTGTTGGCGATGGTATCCGCCTGCGGCGGCGGTGGTGGCGGCAGCGTGACCGGCGGCACGCCGACCCCGACGCCGGTGCCCACCGCGACGCCGACCCCGACCCCGACCACCACCGCCGGCTGTTCGCTGCGCGAGCGGCAGGACTGGGCATTGGCACAGTTGCGCGAATGGTATCTGTTCCCCGAAACGCTGCCGGGCAGTCCCAACCCGGCGGCGTTTTCGAACGTCGACGATTATATCGATTCGCTGACCGCCACCGCGCGGGCGCAGCGCAAGGACCGGTATTTCACCTATCTGACGTCGATCAAGGAAGAGAACGCCTATTACGACTCGGGTGCGACCGCTGGCTTCGGCACCCGCTTCGCGCTGGACCAGACCGGGCGGCGGCTATTCGTGATCGAATCGTTCGAAGGGGCGTCGGCGCTGGCGGCGGGGATCGATCGCGGGACCGAAATCCTGCAGATCGGGACCTCGACCGGCAACCTGCGCACGGTTTCCTCGATCATCGATGCCGAAGGGACCAACGGCCTGAACGTCGCGCTCGGCCCCGACACGCCGGGGACGGCGCGGGCGTTCCAGTTCCGCACGATCGACGGCACGACCAGGACCGCGACGGTGACCAAGACCGACTTCTCGCTGCTGCCCGTCTCCACCCGCTATGGCGCCAAGGTGCTGACCGACGGGGCGAAGAAGGTCGGCTATCTCAACCTGCGCACCTTCATCTCCACCGCCGAGACGCCGCTCAAGGAGGCATTCGCCAGTTTCCGGGCGCAGGGGATCAGCGAGTTCATCATCGATTTCCGCTACAATGGCGGCGGGGCCATCAATATCGCCGACCTGATGGGCGACCTGCTGGGCGGCGGCAAGTCGACCAGCCAAGTGTACAGCTACACCAGCTTCCGCCCCGAAAAATCGTCGAGGAACACGGTCAAGTATTTCGCCCCGACCGCGCAGTCGGTGACGCCGACCAAGATCGCCTTCATCGGAACCGGGCGGACCGCATCGGCCAGCGAACTGGTCATCAACGCCTTCGTGCCCTATCTCGGCAACAACATGGCGCTGATCGGCACCAACACCTATGGCAAGCCGGTCGGGCAGGTCGGGCTGGACAAACCGGAGTGCGACGACCGGCTGCGCGTGGTGGCACTGGCGGTGCAGAACTCGGCGCGCTCGGCGGCCTATTATGACGGGCTGGCGGCGACGGTGCCCAACACGTGCCAGGCGAGCGACGACATCAGCTATCCGCTGGGCGACAATCGCGAACAGTCGGTCGCCCGCGCGCTCGACTTCCTGGCCGGGCGGACCTGCACCCGCATCTCCGCCTCGACCGGCAGCAGCGCGCAGAACGCGACGGCCCGTTTCGACGAACGCACGCTGCTGCAGCCCGCCCGGCCGAACACCGCGCAGCGCGAGGTGCCGGGGCTGTTCTGACCAAGGACTACTCAGGACGAACGGGAGCGCCTAAGGCCGTCCGGACAGCGTAGCGGGGAAACGGACCGGCCATGAGCGACGACGACTATGTGTATGACGAGGCGAGCGGCGAGTGGGTGCCGGCCTCGCAGGTCGCGGCCGGCCCGGCTGCGGACGACGCGGTGGTCGTGCGCGATGCGGTCGGCAACGTGCTGGCCGATGGCGATCAGGTGACGCTCATCAAGGACCTGACCGTCAAGGGCGCGGGACAGACGCTGAAGCGCGGCACGCTCATCAAGTCGATCCGCCTGACCGGCGACGACCAGGAGATCGACTGCAAGTTCGACGGGATCAAGGGCCTGGTCCTGCGCGCCGAGTTCGTGCGCAAGCGGACATGATCCCCGCGGCGATCGACCCGAGCTGGGCACCGGCGCTCGGCCCCGTATTCGACGGACCGGTGATGGCCGGCCTGCGCGACTATCTGAAGGCCGAGAAGGCGGCGGGCAAGCGCATCCTGCCGCACAGCGCCGACTGGTTCACCGCGCTCAAGCTGACCCCGCTGGACCAGGTGCGGGTCGTGATCCTGGGGCAGGACCCCTATCATGGCCCGGGACAGGCGCATGGCCTGTCCTTCTCCGTCCGGCCGGGCGTGGCCGTGCCGCCGTCGCTGCGCAACATCTACAAGGAGCTGCACGACGATCTGGGCATCGTGCCGCCGGCCCACGGCTTTCTGGAGCATTGGGCGCGGCAGGGGGTGCTGCTGCTGAACGCGGTGCTGACCGTCGAGCAGGGCCGCGCCGCCGCCCATGCCGGCCAGGGCTGGGAAGCACTGACCGATGCGGTCGTCCATGCCGTAGCCGAACAGGGACCGCCCAGCGTCTTCCTGCTATGGGGTACCCATGCCCAGAAGAAGGCCGGCTTCGTTCGCGACGTCCATGCCGGCGGCCGGCATCTGGTGCTGAAGGCCCGCCACCCCTCCCCCCTGTCGGCGCATAGCGGGTGGTTCGGCAGCCGCCCGTTCAGCCAGGCGAACGCGTTCCTCGAGCGCCAAGGCCGGGGCGCGATCGACTGGGCGATCCCCCCGCTCGATACGCAGACGGAACCATCCGCCCCTTCGATCGATTGAACCCGCTTGTCCGCCACAAGGGCGGGATAAAAGAGGGAATTGCCATGAAGACGATGATGACGGCGACCGGCCTGGCCGCGCTGATGCTGCTGGGCGCGTGCGGTGGCAATGCCGACGACAAGGCCGCCGACAATATCGAGGCGATGACCGAGAACAAGGCGGACGCGCTGGAAGACCAGGCCGACCTGACCAGCAACGAGCAGGTGTCGGATTCGCTCGAGGCACAGGCCGAGAACGTCCGCGACATGGGCGAGGACGCTGCCGACAAGGCCGACGACAACGACAATGCGCAGGTCGAACAGGCCGTGAAGAACGCGCTGTAAGGCGCGCCCTGCGGCATACCGGACGCGAAGGGGCGCTGCGTGAGACCCACGCGGCGCCCTTTTTCGTGCCGGCCTGACGGGACGCCCACCCTGTCCCGCCAGGCCGTAGCAGCGTTCAGCCCGTGACCGGCGCGTCCGGCGCGGGCGGGGCGGGCGGGAGATCGGGCATGTCCGGCAGGTCGTACCGGTCCATGTCCATGCCCGCGCAGCCATAGGTCGCGCGGTTCTGCCACCTGGCGGGCGTCAGTGCGGCGGCGAGCGCCGGCTGCCGTGATGCCAGCGTCTTTGCGGCATCGCCGCCTTGCCCCGCAAAAAGCAGGCCGTCGAACCGCTTCCCATCGGCATGGCGCGCATTCATGTACGGCACGAAATCGCCCAGATAGGCGATCTGTCCCGGTTCGACATGGATCATCGGTGCGCCGAAGCAATTGGTGCTGGTGACCGGCAGGTTTGCGACCGACGTCGCGTTCAGCACATAATCGCCGGGCGTGACCCGCAGCACCTGCACCTCATAGGGCGACTTCTTGTCGCCGCTGTTGATGGTCAGGTCGTAGATGGTCTTGTCACCCTTCGCCTTCCAGTCGCGCGGCCGATACAGGGCATCGCGCTTCTCCACGTCATAGCGCAGCAACTGCGCCTGCGCCGAGCGTCCCGCGCTGGCGGCATCCAGCCGGCGGAAGGCGACGACGACCGCCGCTTCGCCGGGGGCCAGCACGAACGGCGCGGCGGCATCGACCTTCTTGCCGAGGAACACCGTCCCCGGCAGCGTCAGCGGCGCATCGATCCGCCACGACGGATCGACCGGCCTGGTAAAGCCGGTACGCTCGGTCACCTTGCCCGCGACCTCCGCCGCGCCGATCTGCCGATCGAGATAGGCGATCCGCTCGGCCTCCGGCATGGCCAGCACCTGCGCCGCCGCCGCCGCATCCGGTTCGACCAGACGCCAGCCGCCGATCAGCAGGCAGCTCTGCCGGTTCGCCCGCCGCCGCTGGCCCTGGGCGATCGCCCCGGCGATCAGCCCGCCGAGCAGCCCCCCGGCCCCGGCCGCGACCGGCGAGATCACCGCCGGATTATATACCACCGGGATCGTGCCCGAAGGCGTGCGCGATCCGCGCGCGATCAGCCGGCATTGCTGCCATGCCGCGTCATAGTCGGCACGTGTCGCGCCCACGCGGTTGTAGAAGCGCGACGGCGTAAGGTCGCGCGCGGCATCCTCCGCGATCTCTTTCGGATCGTCCGCGGGTTCGGCGGCCCCGGCCGGCGATAGCTGCGCCGCCTCCGCCAGTACCTGCCCAGGCAGCATTGCCGCCATTCCTGCGATCAGGATCGAACGTCTCATCATGGCCCCCTCTGCCGGATCGCCCCCGCGATCGGTCCAGGGGACTTTACCATCGTATCCGATTCCGGAAAGTCGCCAGCGACGGTTACGCCCGGTTCGGATCATGTTCCGACCGGTCGCCACCGGTCATGGTCCGGCCCCCGTCCCGCGCCGAAAGTTCACGAAGTTCACACTCGCCGCTGTGCGCGTCGCGCGCGGCGATTGGGTTTCGGGCGGGGCACGACGATGCCGCGCTTGGCCAGTTCCAGCTCCACCTCGAACGCCGCGCCCAGCGGGCCGGGTTCGGGGAGGTAGATGTCGTCCTCCTGCGCGGCCAGCGCGGCGGCGAGCGCTTCGGGGAGCGGCGGTTCGGCGCGCTTCGGCATGGGCGCGGGTTCGGCGCGGCGATCGGGGTCGAGCCAGCCAGGCAGGCGGCCGTCGTTCAGGTCGGCGACCTCGATCGCGACGTCGAGATCGGCGGGGGCCATCAGCTTTTCCGGCTCGACCGGCGGCACGGGGGTAAGCGCGTCGAGCGCCTCCGCCATGCTGGGTGCGGGAGCCTCGCCCCGGCGCGGGCGGCGGCGGCGCTGCTGTTTGCCGTAGCGGTCGGGATAATGGGCGGCGAGGAGGAACATCAGCATCCGGTCGCCGGGGCGATGGCGCGACCCGATGCGGCGTCCCTCGGCGTCGAGCACCGGTTCGATGGTGCCGTTGATCGCCCGGTCGAAGGCGACATCGACCAGCATCCCCACGGCTTGCGCGACGGCGGCATCCCATGCGCGCGCAAAAGCCTCTCCACCGGGCGAGCGGCGCAGGCGATAGGCGCTGCTGGCCGACATGCCGACCGCCCGCGCCGCTTCGGCGACCGACCCGCCATCGGCGAGCGCCTCGATGAAGTCGCGCTGTCTGGCGTCGGACCAGCCATCGGCACGCGGTTTGCGGCGGACGGGGACCCATTGGTAATCGGCCGGGTCATAGCCGTTGGCGTCGAGATACGGCGTCTCGGACGGAACGGTCAGGTTCGAGGGGTCGAGCGCCGGTGCGGGCGCGGGCGAATGCTCCGGGAGCTGGGGGTTGTTGCGCATGGGCGGGAGGGGAACATATTGGGAACTTGTAGGACAGTGGTTTTTGGGGGACGGTCGGTCTGGACAGGCGAGATCGGAAGAATAGCAGTGTGGAATCGATCAGCTTGGCCGAAGCGGTTGCCGATTTCGAAGCGTCGATGGATCGGGTCGTTACCGATCAGGTTCCCGTGCCGATTGACGGTGCGAGCGTTGAGGGGGTCATCCTAATTCCGGCGCAGGCATGGACCGCAATTGCAGCCGACATGTTCAACAAGGCCGTGGTATGATGTCGCTGCGCGGCGTTCGATATCTAACCGTTGTGTAATATCCCTACGCAGTGCGTAGCACTACCCCTTTAGCCCATATTAGCTATTGACGATCTAGACGAATCGCGGATAGCATTACTGTACTGCTTCCCCGCAGATTTAGTGGGGCTAGTCCACGTTGCGGAATTTCCGTGACGCATTGTGCTGCGTATTCCCCGCATTGGCGGGGGCTGAAATTAGAGCCGATTCAGCGCAGCACTAGCGCGAAATCGGCAGCTAAACAGTGTCGCTGCCGCCACTTTGAGTGGCGGCAGGACCGGAGGACGGCTGTCCTACCTGTGCCTTGGTACGGCAGGTTTGGTGTAGCTGTCCTCCGTCTTATGTCAACAGACTAGACGGAGAATGAGAATGCGTAAGCCCATCGGCACCACCGCTCGCACGGGTGAAACCTGCCCGGAATCGGGCGTTTGGAAGCCTCACAGCGGGACCACGACGGCACCGATTGCCAAGAACAATCGGATGCCGCCGTACAACGGAATGGCAACGATCTGGACTCTCGTTCAGCACGCATAAACGGAAGGCCGGCGGAAACCCCGCCGGCCTTTTTTAAGTCCCGCTCGCGGCCACGCCCCTCCACCATGCTACGCATGGTCCCCCTCCCCGCACAGCGGGGAGGATCTTTTGGGTTCGAACATTTCAACAGATCCGTTCGTGCTGAGTAGGGGCTGAGCGAAGTCGAGGATGATGGGGTCGGATCATCCCCCGGACGATCCTGATACCCAAGCGGGGCATGGTTCACCCCATCATTACCGAAGCACCTGCCTCGTACGGTCCTTCGATATGTCGCTTCGACAAGCTCAGCGACTACTCAGGACGAACGGCGGGTGGGGTGACGTCCCACCCGCTCGCCAATTCACTCCGCCGGCAGGTAAACCTCGCTGCCCTTCTCGCGGAACTTCTCGCTCATTTCCGCCATGCCGGCCTCGGCCGCTGCCACCGATGCGGGGCCGTTCGCGAACAGCGCGCGGTCCGCGTCCGCCTTGTCGGCGGCGATAAAGGTGTCGGCCGGGGCGTTCTGCTTGGCGGCGAATTCGCGGACTTCGGCCGTGATCTTCATCGAGCAGAATTTCGGGCCGCACATCGAACAGAAATGGGCGGTCTTGGCGCCTTCGGCCGGCAGCGTCTGGTCGTGGTAGGATTCCGCCGTGTCGGGGTCGAGCGACAGGTTGAACTGGTCGCGCCAGCGGAAGTCGAAGCGGGCGCGCGACAGGGCGTCGTCGCGCATCTGCGCGGCCGGGTGGCCCTTGGCCAGATCGGCGGCATGGGCGGCGAGCTTGTAGGTCACCACGCCGACCTTCACATCGTCGCGGTCGGGCAGGCCCAGATGCTCCTTGGGCGTGACGTAGCAGAGCATCGCCGTGCCGTACCAGCCGATCATCGCCGCGCCGATGCCGCTGGTGATATGGTCGTAGCCGGGCGCGATGTCGGTGGTGAGGGGTCCCAGCGTATAGAAGGGCGCTTCGCCGCAGACCTGCAGCTGCTTTTCCATATTCTCCTTGATCTTGTGCATCGGCACGTGGCCGGGGCCTTCGATCATGACCTGCACGTCCTGCGCCCAGGCGCGGTGGGTCAGTTCGCCGAGCGTGAAGAGTTCGCTGAACTGCGCTTCGTCGTTCGCATCGGCGATGCTGCCGGGGCGCAGGCCGTCGCCGAGCGAATAGGCGATGTCATACGCCTTCATGATCTCGGTGATCTCGTCGAAATGTTCGTAGAGGAACGATTCGCGGTGATGCGCCAGGCACCATTTCGCCATGATCGACCCGCCGCGCGACACGATGCCGGTCACGCGCTTGGCGGTCATCGGGATATAGGGCAGGCGGACGCCGGCGTGGATGGTGAAATAGTCCACGCCCTGTTCGGCCTGTTCGATCAGCGTGTCGCGGAAGATGTCCCACGTCAGTTCCTCGGCGATGCCGCCGACCTTCTCCAGCGCCTGATAGATCGGCACCGTGCCGATCGGCACCGGCGAGTTGCGCAGGATCCATTCGCGGGTGTCATGGATGTTGCGGCCGGTCGACAGGTCCATGACCGTGTCGGCGCCCCAGCGGATCGACCAGACCAGCTTGTCGACTTCGGCGGCCACGTTCGACGCGACCGCCGAATTGCCGATATTGGCGTTGATCTTGACCAGGAAATTGCGGCCGATCGCCATCGGCTCGGTTTCGGGGTGGTTGATGTTGTTGGGGATGATCGCCCGGCCGCGCGCCACTTCGTCGCGGACGAATTCGGGGGTCACGAAATCGGGGATCGCCGCGCCGAAGCTCTCGCCGTCGCGGACATATTCGCGCAGCATCTCGCGGCCGAGATTCTCGCGGGTCGCGACATATTCCATCTCGGGGGTGATGATGCCGCGCCGGGCATAGTGCATCTGGCTGACGTTCGCGCCCGCCTTGGCACGCAGGGGACGCTTGACGACGTTGGGGAAGGGCTGGACCCCGCCGGAGCGATCGGGGCCGAGCTGGCCGTTATCCTCGGGGCGCAGTTCGCGCGCGTCGTAGGATTCGACGTCGCCGCGGGCCATGATCCAGTCGCGGCGCAGTTGCGGCAGACCGGCCATGATGTCGATGCGGGCATTCGGGTCGGTGTACGGCCCCGACGTGTCATAGACGTTGAGCGGCGGTTCGCCCGACGACGGGTCGAGGTCGATCGCGCGCATCGCGACGTTCAGGGGACCGACGTGAATCTTGCGGCTGCCACGGATCGGGCCGGTGGTTACGCCGATTTCGGTGCGTGCGGGGATGTCTGCCATATTCCACTCCATGCGGAGGGGGCGGGACGGTGGCCGCTCCCTCCCTACGCCGGTGTCAGCCGGATCAGGTTCAGCGGGTCGAAGGCTGCGGCCTTCCTCTCAAGCGTGACAAAACGCTCCCCCGGGGACTTTCGCGGTTGTAGGCGGGTTGGGGGTGGGCGTCCATCCCGATCGACCGTCACCCCGGGCTTGACCCGGGGTCCCGCTTCTTACCGATCGTCGAAGAAGAAGAAGCGGGACCCCGGATCGAGTCCGGGGTGACGATGGGGCAGACCCGCTCACAACAGGTCGAGCTGCCCGCTCGGCGCCTCGTCCGCGCCGAAGCCGGCCATCGTCACCCCCACCAGCCGCAACCCCATGCGCAAGGGGTAGAGCGTCGCGATCAGGCTGCGCGCGGTGGCGTGGAGCGTCGCGCGGTCGCGGACCGGGTGGGTCAACGTGCGGCTGCGGGTGACGATGCGGAAATCGGCGTATTTGGCTTTCACGGTGACGGTGCGGCCGTGCTGCCCGGTCTTTTCCACCCAGTCCCAGACATCGTCGGCCATCGCCAGCACGCGTTCCTCGATCGCCGCCGGGTCGGTCAGGTCGTTGTGGAAGGTGGTTTCCGACCCCGACGACTTGCGCACGCGGTTGGGGCGGACCGGGCGGTCGTCCTGCGCACGGGCGATGCCGTGATACCAGCCGCCCGCCTTGCCGAAGGTGCGTTGCAGGTCGGACAGCTCCCAAGCCGCGAGGTCGGCGCCGGTGCGGATGCCCAGCGCCTCCATCCGTTCGACCGTTCTGGGGCCGATCCCGTGGAACTTGCCGACCGGGAGCGCGGCGACGACGCGCGGGCCGGCCTTTACGGGAATGACGAACTGGCCGTTGGGCTTGTTCATGTCGGAGGCGAGCTTGGCGAGGAACTTGTTGTAGCTGATGCCGGCCGAGGCGGTGAGGCCGGTGGTTTCGAGGATGCGCGCGCGGATTTCCTGCGCCGTCGCGGTCGCGCTGGGCAGGCCGCGCCGGTTGGCGGTGACGTCGAGATAGGCTTCGTCAAGCGAGAGCGGTTCGACCAGATCGGTATAGTCGAGGAAGATGGCGCGGATCTGTCCGCTGACCGCCTTGTACACGTCGAAGCGGGGGCGGACGAAGATCAGGTCCGGGCAGCGGCGGATGGCAGTGACCGAGGGCATGGCGGAGCGCACGCCGAACACGCGCGCTTCGTAGGAAGCGGCGGCGACCACGCCGCGCCCGCTCGCCCCGCCGACCGCGACCGGCTTGCCCTTCAGCTCGGGCGCGTCGCGCTGTTCGACCGACGCGAAAAAGGCGTCCATGTCGACATGGATGATCTTGCGGGTCTGGTCCGACATCGTGCGCGAATTCAATGGCCTGCGGACGGGTTTGCCCGGTAGCGGGGAGTCGCGCAAGAACAAAAGGCGAATGGATCGCCGCGCCGGGACGATCGACCTTCAGCTACGCCCGGTGTCGTTCCTCATCGACGCCTACAGCATCTTTGTCACCCCGGACTGGTTCCGGGGTCCACCGAGCCGCAATCGCGGTCGATAGAGGATTACGCCGCACCGATTGCCGCGCCGTAGACCCCGGAACCAGTCCGGGGTGACGAAATTGAATGTGGACGTCGATCCGACCAAGGTCCCCAATCTACCCCGCGCAGGCGGGGGTCCAGGGTCACGAGCGCGAAGGTCAGCCTGCCTGGCTCTGGAACCCCACCTGCGCGGGGGTACGCAAATGCCTGGGGTGAAGGTCAGCTGTTCGTCAGGTTGAGGAACACATCTTCCAGATCGGCCTCGCGCGTCACCACGTCGACGATGCCGTAGCCCTGCGCCGCGACGGCCGCCAATACCTCACCCGCATTGGCCACGTCCTTGCGATAGGTGATGGCGAGCAGCCGGTCGCCCTTGCGCTCGACCTTTTCGAAACACTGCGCGTCGGGCAGGTCGGTCAGGTCGCGGTCGAGGGTCAGTTCGACCGCCTTTTCCTGCGCCATGCCGAGCAGTTCGCGGGTCGGCTGGTTGGCGACGACGCGGCCATGGTTGATGATGGCGATGCGGTCGCAGAGTTGCTCGGCTTCCTCGAGATAATGGGTGGTCAGCACCACCGTCACCCCGTCGGCGTTGAGTTCGCGGACATAGTCCCACAATTGCTGGCGCAGCTGGATGTCGACGCCGGCGGTCGGTTCGTCGAGGACGAGGACGGGCGGCGAATGGACCATCGCCTTCGCCACCATCAGCCGCCGCTTCATGCCGCCCGAAAGGGTGCGGGCATAGGCGTTGGCCTTGTCCTCCAGATGCACCGCGCGCAGCAGGTCCATGGTGCGGCGTTTCGCCTTGGGCACGCCGTACAGCCCGGCCTGGATCTCCAGCGTCTCGGCGGGGGTGAAGAACGGGTCGAACAGGATTTCCTGATTGACGATGCCGATCGACGCCTTCGCATTGCGCGGATGCTGGTCGATGTCGAAGCCCCAGATCGACGCCGATCCGCTGGTCTTGTTGACGAGGCCGGCGAGCGTGTTGATAAGCGTCGACTTGCCCGCGCCGTTGGGGCCGAGGAGGCCGAAAATCTGGCCGCGTGGTACGTCGAACGACACGCCGTCGAGCGCGACCTTGGCCGGCGCCCCGCCCTTTCCCGCCGCATAGGTCTTGCACAGGTCGCGGATCGAAATGGCGGCTTGGGTTTCCATGCGGCCAGCCGATACGCCCGTGGCAGCCCCAAGGGAAGCATCGACTTGTCGAGGGCGGTGGCGATTGCTATTCGCTTGCGCCATGCTGCCTCCGCCCGAACTCCTCCGCGTCACCACCCCCCGCGTCGCCTGCGACGGTGCCGGCGACATCGCCCCTGCGCTCGGCCACCCGCGCGTGTGGTTGCAGATCGACGAGACGGGCTATGTCGACTGCGGTTATTGCGACCGGCGTTTCGTGCTGATCGGCGGGCCGGCGGATGGGGCAGGACGCTAAGATCGACCGCAGGTCGAGCGAAACAGGCGCCCGGCCGGACGGTGGCGGGCAAGCTCGTCCTTGCCCACCGACCGACAACGCGGCTTTGCCGCGGCGGTTATTACGGCCCTTCCTAACCACCAACGTCGTCCCGGCGGAGGCTGGAATCTCCCGGTATTAGCGCGGAGCTACATTCAGTGTACCGGTGCGCGATGTCCGTGCGAAGCCGCGAAGCGAAGAGAGAAGATGGTTCGCGCGGAGGACGCAGAGAACGGCGCCTGACGCAAAGCGGTACTTTCCTCACCGACGCAACGATGTCGGGCCGACCGGTAATCGGCCATGCGACCGGCCCCGTGCGCGACACCTCCGTGTCCTCCGCGCCTCCGCGCGAAAATCCGACTTCCTGGGGTTTTTGCGGTTGCCGCGTGGACATCTCGCACCGGCGTCGCGTGAGCCTCTATCGACTGCGATCGCGGCTCGGTGGACCCCGGAACAAGTCCGGGGTGACGAGATAGAATTTGAATGTCGTTCCGACCTGGCGCGACACATCTGCCGACAGAGGCCTCAGCCTTCGCTGGGGCGACGGTTCTGGGGCACGAAGGTCGCCTCGATAGTTTGACGCGACCGCCGCTCGAACAGATTTGCGCATGTGACGATACCGACGCGAACTGCCGTTATTCGTGTTGCGCGAACAATGCCCGCTGTGCCGGGTTGAGCGAGGACGGGTCCCAATCGACCTCGCGCTTCGTGGCCGGAATCTCCCGATCCGCATTATCGTAGAACAGCGTTCCGTGGATACCCTGCGCGTCGCGTTTGAGGATCGGGCGCTGCCATAATGGTCCGAGGCACCTGCCCGCTTCCGCCTGACCCAGCCGGGCGGCAAGGTCTTCGATCAATTCCATGTCCGTGCCATCGGGGAAGATCGACGCAAATTCTGCGTCCGTCGCCTGAAAGATGCTGAAAGTGGCGTTCGATGCGCCATCGATGATCTGGATGTTCTTCACGTTGGCATTTCGGCGGATACGCTGCGGTACGCAACACCCCATTCCCCCACGCCACCGCCGCCCTATATCTAGCGGATGACCCCGACCGATCCCCGCTCGTACCTCTATTCCGGCGACCTCGACCCCGCCGCAGCCCTGCGCGCTACGCAGGCGACGCTTGCCAATGCCGAGGATGGCGAACTCTATCTCCAGTATCGCCGGTCCGAAGCGTTCGGGTTCGATGATGGCCGGCTGAAGACCGCGTCCTACGACACCCATGCCGGCTTCGGCCTGCGCGCGGTGTCGGGGGAGACGACCGCCTTTGCCCATGCCAACGAACTGTCCGAGGCGGCGATCCGGCGCGCGGGCGAGACGATGGCGCTGATCGATCCGGCGAAGGGGGCGAAGGCACCGCCGCCGCGCGGGAACAACCGGCATCTGTATACCGCCGCCGATCCGCTCGACCTGATCCCGTTCGCCGACAAGGTGGCGTTGTGCCAGTCGATCGACGCGACGGCGCGCGCCCGCGACCCGCGCGTCGTGCAGGTGTCGGCCAGCCTGATGGGGTCGTGGACCGTGGTCGAGATCGTGCGGCCCGACGGCTTCCTCGCCACCGATGTCCGCCCGCTGGTGCGGCTGAACGTGTCGATCGTGGTCGAATCGAACGGCCGGCGCGAGACCGGCAGCTTCGGGATCGGCGGGCGGTACCTGTACGATTCTTTATTCGCGGACGCGACGTGGAACCGGGCGATCGACGTCGCACTGGGGCAGGCGCTGGTCAATCTGGAGGCGGTCGACGCGCCCGCCGGCGAGATGACCGTGCTGCTGGGCGCGGGCTGGCCGGGCATCCTGCTGCACGAGGCGATCGGCCACGGCTTGGAAGGCGATTTCAACCGCAAGGGCACCAGCGCCTTTTCGGGGCGGATCGGCGAGCGGGTCGCAGCGCCCGGCGTGACGGTGATCGACGACGGATCGATCGCCGACCGGCGCGGGTCGCTGTCGATCGATGATGAGGGCACGCCGACCCAGGAGAATATCCTGATCGAGGACGGCATCCTGAAGGGCTATATCCATGACCGGCTGAACGCGCGGCTGATGGGTGTCGCGCCGACCGGCAACGGGCGGCGTCAGGACTTTTCGCACGCACCGATGCCGCGCATGACCAACACCTTCATGACCGGCGGCAGGGACGATCCGACCGAGCTGCTGTCGCGGGTGAAGAACGGCATCTTCGCCAAGTCGTTCGGCGGCGGGCAGGTCGACATCGTGTCGGGCAAGTTCGTCTTTTCCTGCACCGAAGCCTATCGCGTCGAGAATGGCCGGATCGGCGCACCGATCAAGGGCGCGACGCTGATCGGCGACGGGCCGGAAGTGCTCAAGCAGGTGCGGGGCATCGGCAACGACTTCGCGCTGGACGAAGGGATCGGCATGTGCGGCAAGGCGGGGCAATCGGTGCCCGCCGGGGTCGGGCAGCCGACGCTGCTGATCGATGGCCTGAGCGTCGGCGGCACCGCCTGATGTCGCTGGCCGAACTGGGGCGCTTTCCACGGGTCGAGGCGCAGATCATCGTCGGGCGGCTGGAGAGCGAGGGCGTGCCGGCGGTCGCCTTCGATGGCGAGGCGAGCATCGGCGACGGTAGCTGGCTGCTGATCCCGGTGCGGGTAATGGTCGATGAAGAAGACCTCGACACGGCGCGTGCGATCGTCGACGCGGCCGACCGATCTGCCTGAAAAACGGGCAGTCGTGACGCGCTGCACAAATTAACCGCTTGTTAATCCGGCGGCGGGGCGGTTAACGCCCGCAAATCCCTCAGGCCGCGGTTTGGCATGGCGGTTGCAACGCTGTTCCCCGAGCAATCATGCGACACGGGGGGCGACATGAAATTAGTCATCGCCATCATCAAGCCGTTCAAGCTGGATGAGGTACGCGAAGCACTGACCGAGATCGGCGTCGCCGGCATGACGGTGAGCGAAGTAAAGGGATTCGGGCGGCAGAAGGGCCAGACCGAAATCTATCGCGGGGCCGAATACAGCACCAACATGGTGCCCAAGATCAAGATCGAGGTGGTGTGCGACAGCGACATCGCAGGCCGTGTGGTCGAAGCGGTACAGGCCGCGGCGAACACCGGTGCGATCGGCGACGGCAAGATCTTCGTCCTCGATGTGGGCCAGGCCGTGCGCATCCGCACCGGCGAAACCGATCTGACCGCGCTGTGATGGGGGGCATCATGCAACATCCGAAGAAACTGATGGCCGGCGCCGCGCTTGGCCTGTTTACCGCGCTGCCGGCATGGGCGCAGGACGCCGCGCTGCAGGCGCCCGCCGCCGCTGCCGCACCGGTGGCTACCGTAAACAAGGGCGATACCGCCTGGATGATGGTGTCGACCGTCCTCGTGCTGATGATGATCGTGCCGGGCCTCGCGCTGTTCTATGGCGGCCTGACCCGGACCAAGAACATGCTGTCGGTGATGACGCAGATCGGCGCGGTCGCCTCGCTCGCGATGCTGATCTGGGTAATGTACGGCTATTCGCTCGCCTTCGGCCCCGATGTCGCCAACGCGACGCTGTCGGGCTTCATCGCCAGCCCGGGCAAGGCGTTCCTGGCCGGCGTTACCGCCGCGTCGCAGGCGGCGACCTTCACGCCGGGCGTCGAAATCCCCGAATATGTCTTCATCTGTTTCCAGATGACCTTTGCCGCGATCACCATCGCGCTGGTGCTGGGGTCGGTGATCGAACGCATCAAGTTCGCAGCCGTGATGGTCTTCGCCATCGTGTGGCTGACGATCACCTATTTCCCGATCGCGCACATGGTGTGGGCGACCAGCGGCTATTTCTTCAAGGCAGGCGCGCTCGACTTCGCCGGCGGCACGGTGGTCCATATCAACGCCGGTGTCTCGGCACTGGTGCTGGCCATCCTGCTGGGTAAGCGGATCGGCTTCCCGACCGAGCGCATGGCGCCGCATTCGCTGACGCTGACCATGGTCGGCACCGGGCTGCTGTGGGTGGGCTGGTTCGGGTTCAACGCCGGCTCGGCGCTGGAAGCGAACGGCACCGCCGGCCTGGCGATGATCAACACCTTCGTCGCCACCGCTTCGGCCGGCCTGTTCTGGATGCTCGCCGAGAAG
Source organism: Sphingomonas sp. Leaf32 (assembly GCF_001421765.1). Taxonomy (GTDB): domain Bacteria; phylum Pseudomonadota; class Alphaproteobacteria; order Sphingomonadales; family Sphingomonadaceae; genus Sphingomonas. The sequence continues at coordinate 350,425 of NZ_LMLA01000001.1, forward strand.
TTTTCGGGGCACAAGGGTTCGGCGCTGGGCTTCTGCTCGGGCATCATCGCGGGCCTCGTCGCGGTGACGCCGGCCGCCGGTAACTCGGGTCCGTTCGGTGCGATCGTGCTGGGCGCCATCGCCTCGATCGTCTGCTTCTTCGCGGTGACCGTCCTCAAGCCCAAGCTCGGCTATGACGACTCGCTCGACGCGTTCGGCATCCACGGCGTCGGCGGCATCATCGGCGCGATCGGCACGGCGGTGGTCTATGCCCCGTCGCTGGGCGGTCCGGGTGCGGCCGACTACGACATGGGCGCAAAGCTCGGCGTGCAGGTGTTCGCGGTGCTGGTCACCATCGTCTGGGCATCGATCGGCACGACCGTCGCATGGTTCGTCGCCAAGGCGCTGACCGGTGGCCGAGTCTCGAAGGAAGTCGAGCTGGAAGGCCTCGACCTCGGCGAGCATGGCGAGCGCGCCTACAATTACTGAGTTTCCTTACCGGGCGGCGGCCTAGTCCCCTGCCGCCCGGACCCACAGTTTCCTCCTGCGGAAAACCCCTGGGCCGGTGCGGCGACGCATCGGCCCTTTTTTTGATCTTTTGGCCAACGGGGAATAAGAAGAGAGGGGTTCGCGCGGAGACGCGGAGGGGGTGCGTTCGGGGAGGGGCTGCGCGTCAGCGCTGTCGGTTCGTCCGCTTGCAGCGAGGATGAGGCCGCTGGCGCGGGTAACGGACCGGCACGCACACCCCCTCCGCGTCTCCGCGCCTCCGCGCGAACCTCTTCCTTCTTTCCAGCAAAGAACCCGCCGCCTAAGACGGCGCAATGACCCCCTATCTCGACCTCATGCAGCGCGCCCTGACCGACGGCGTTCCGACCGACGACCGCACCGGGGTCGGCACGCGGTCGGTGTTCGGGCACCAGATGCGTTTCGACCTGTCGGCCGGCTTTCCGGTGCTGACGACCAAGAAGCTGCATCTGCGATCGATCATCATCGAACTGCTGTGGTTCCTGCGCGGGGACACCAATGTGCGGTGGTTGCAGGAGCAGCGGGTCAGCATCTGGGACGAATGGGCCGATGAGAACGGCGACCTCGGCCCGGTGTACGGCAAGCAATGGCGCGACTGGGTGGCGGCGGACGGGCGGCATATCGATCAGATCGCCGAGCTGATCGCCACGATCCGCACCAACCCCGCGTCGCGCCGCCAGATCGTGACCGCGTGGAATCCGGGCGAGCTACACGCGATGGCGCTGTCGCCGTGCCACTGCCTGTTCCAGACGTATGTCGCGAACGGCAAGCTGTCGTTGCAGCTGTACCAGCGCAGCGCCGACATCTTCCTCGGCGTGCCGTTCAATATCGCGAGCTATGCGCTGCTGACGCATATGCTGGCGCAGCAATGCGACCTGGAGGTGGGCGAGTTCATCTGGACCGGCGGCGATTGCCATTTGTACGAGAATCATCTCAGCCAAGCGCGCGAGCAATTGTCCCGCACGCCCGGCCCGCTCCCCCGGCTGGAGATCGTTCGGAAGCCCGACGCGATCGAGGGCTACCGCCTAGAGGATTTCGTGCTGCACGATTATGTCGCACAGCCGCATATCAAGGCGGCGGTGGCGATATGATCGACGCGATCCTCGCGCGGGCCGACAATGGCGTGATCGGGGTCGATGGCAGCTTACCCTGGCATCTGCCCGCCGACCTGAAGCGGTTCAAGGCGCTGACCATGGGCCGGGCGATGGTCATGGGGCGCAAGACGTTTGAGAGCTTTCCCAGCCCCCTGCCCGGTCGACGGCACATCGTGCTGACCCGCGATACGGCATGGGCAGCGGCAGGTGCCGAAGTGGCGCACGACCCGGACGCAGCATTGGCGCTGGCCGGACCCGACGCGGCGGTGATCGGCGGCGCGGAAATCTTCGCGCTGCTGCTGCCCCGGATCGAGCGGGTCGAACTGACCGAAGTCCATGCCAACCCAGCGGGTGACGCGATCGTCCCGCCCTTCACCGGCTGGGTCGAGGCGTGGCGCGAGGAGCACAGTGCCGAGGGAGAACGCCCGGCCTACAGCTTCGTCACATTGCTCCGTGGACCTGCGACCGCGTAAAGGGCGGCAGCGCCGGGGAGCGGCGCGCGGGGGACGGAGCGGATGCGCAGGGCGATCTGGTGGGGCGTGGCGGCGCTGGCGATTCTGGTGGCTGCGTTCTTCGTGCTGGCTCCGGGCATCGTCGAGCGGTCGATGAACAAGGTCGAGCCGACCGAGGCCATCGCCCGCCACCAGTCGACCGACATCGATGTCGCCCGGCCGATGCCGGACGTGTCCGACACGATCGTGACCGGCCCGATCGTCGACCTGCACGCCGACACGTTGCTCTGGTCGCGCAGTTTGCTGACGCGCAGCGGCCGGGGACAAGTCGACCTGCCGCGCTTGCAGCAAGGCAATGTCGCGCTGCAGGTGTTTTCGTCGGTGACCAAGACGCCGCGCGGGCAGAATTACGATTCGAACGGCGACGACAGCGACAATATCACCCCGCTGGTGATCGCGCAGTTGCAGCCGGTCCGGACCTGGGGATCGCTGCTCAACCGGTCGCTGTGGCACGCGACGAAGCTGCGGCGCGAGGCGCGGGCATCGAACGGCGAGTTGCGGCTGATAACGACCCCGCGCGAGCTGGACGCGCTGCTGGCGGCGCGCGCGAACACGCCGCGCTGCCGGATCGACGGGCCGCAGCCCCATGACTGTATCGCGCCGACCGGGGCGCTGCTGTCGATCGAGGGGCTGAACGGGCTGGAGGGAAGTCTGAACAATCTCGACCGGCTGTACCGCAGCGGGTTCCGCATGGCGGGCCTGACCCATTTCTATGACAACGAGGTCGCCGGATCGATGCACGGCCGGGCGAAAGGAGGCCTCACCCCGTTCGGGCGACGGGTGGTCGCGCGGATGGAGGACAAGGGCATGATCGTCGATGTCGCCCATCTGAGCCATGCTGGCATCGCCGACGTGCTGAAACTCGCCCGGCGGCCGGTGGTGTCGAGCCATGGCGGGGTGCAGGCGACGTGCAAGGTCAACCGCAACCTGACCGATGACGAGGTGCGCGGGATCGCGCGGACCGGCGGGGTGGTCGGCATCGGATATTGGGCGGGCGCGGTATGTTCGACCGATCCCAAGGCGATCGCGAAGGCCATCGTCCATGTCCGCGACGTGGCCGGGATCGACCATGTCGCGCTCGGGTCCGATTTCGACGGGGCGGTGACGACCGCGTTCGACGCCGGCTGGCTGTGGGTCGTGACCGAGGCGCTGCACGATGCCGGGCTGACGCAGGACGAACTGGACAAGGTGATGGGTGGCAATGCCATCCGCGTGCTGCGGGGCGGGATGCAGCCCCTTTCGCCGCCCGCCCCCGCCCGCTAAGGGGCGGCGATGCAGCGTCTGGACGGTGGCGTGGCGGTTCCGGCGCAATTGCGCGGGGGCATCGTCGCGCTGGGCAATTTCGATGGATTCCATGTCGGGCACCAGGCGGTGGTCGGACGCGCGGTCGAGCGGGCGCGCGCCGAGGGGCGGCCGGCGATCGTCGCGACGTTCGATCCGCATCCCCGCCGCTATTTCCAGCCGGGCCTGCCGCCGCTGCGCCTCACCAGCCTCGACCAGCGCGAGCGGCTGTTCGCCGCCGCCGGGGTGGATGCGATGCTGGTGTTCGGCTTCAACGCAGGCCTGGCCGGGCTGTCGGCGGAGGCGTTCGCGACCGAGCGGCTGGTCGGCATGATCGGTGCCGGCGGGGTCGTGACCGGCACCGACTTCACCTTTGGCCGGGCGCGCAGCGGCGATGTCGCGACGCTGAAGGCACTGGGCGACGCCCATGGCTTCACCGCCGAGACGGTCGCGCCGGTCGGCGACGGACAGGCGGTGGTGTCGTCGTCGCGCATCCGCGAGTGCCTACGCGAAGGCCGGCCGCGCGAGGCGACGGCGCTGATGACCCGACCCTTCGCGATCGAGGGCGCAGTGGAACATGGCGCGAAGCTCGGCCGGCAACTGGGCTATCCGACCGCCAATCTGCGGATGGGCGGCTATCTGCGCCCCGCTTACGGCATCTATGCGGTGACCGGGCGGTTGCCCGATGGGCGGGTGTTGCAGGGGGCGGCGAATCTGGGCATCCGGCCGACGATCGAGGGCGAACCGGTCGAGCTGCTCGAACCCTATTTCTTCGATTTCGATGGCGATCTCTATGGCCAGACGATCGAGGTCGCGTTGATCGAGTATCTGCGGGCTGAGGCCAGGTTCGAGTCGCTCGATGCGCTGAAAGTGCAGATGGCGGCGGACTGCGAGCGCGCGCGGACGGTGTTGAGGTAGCGCAGAAGAGAAGAAGACAAGTGGTTCGCGCGGAGGCGCGGAGACGCGGAGACGCGGAGGAGGTTGCGATCCGGGCAAACGCCGCGCGACCGGGAGACGTTTCGCCGGGTGGCAACGAGAATAGAGGCCGCTGGCGCGGGTACGGGTTCCACTTCCAGACCTCCTCCGCGTCTCCGCGCCTCCGCGCGAACCAATTTCTTCTTTAATCCGGCAGCAGTCGACCGCTGCAGGAAAGCGGTTTGCGTGGAGCCACGCATCGGCTAATCGCGGGCATTCCTATGACCGAACCGTCCGAACCGCAGCGCGACTGGCGCGACACCGTCTTCCTGCCGAAGACCGACTTCCCGATGAAGGCGGGCCTTGCCGCCAAGGAACCGGCGATCCTCGATCGCTGGGCGGCGATCGGGCTGTACGATCGCCTGCGCGCCGAGCGTGCGGGACGGACACGCTTCCTGCTGCACGACGGCCCGCCCTATGCCAATGGCGACATCCATATGGGCCATGCGATGAACAAGGTGCTGAAGGACATCGTCGTCCGCACCCAGTCGCTGATGGGCAAGGACGCGCCGTACATTCCGGGCTGGGACTGTCACGGCCTGCCGATCGAATGGAAGATCGAGGAAGCGTATCGCGCCAAGAAGCGGAACAAGGACGAGGTGCCGCCGGCCGAGTTCCGCGCCGAATGCCGCGCCTATGCCGCCAAATGGGTCGACGTGCAGAAGGGCCAGTTCCAACGGCTGGGTATCCTGGGCGACTGGGAAGACCCGTATCTGACCATGAAGTTCGACGCCGAGGCGACCATCGCCGAGGAGTTGCTGAAGTTCGCGATGAGCGGCCAGCTTTATCGCGGCGCGAAACCGGTGATGTGGTCGCCGGTCGAAAAGACCGCGCTGGCCGAGGCCGAGGTCGAATATGAGGACGTCGTGTCGACGCAGATCGACGTGGCGTTCGAGATTGTCGATGCGCCGAATGCGCCGGAACTGGTCGGCGCCCATGCAGTGATCTGGACGACGACGCCGTGGACGATCCCGGTCAATCAGGCTTTGGCCTATGGACCGGAGATTGAGTATGTCGGCGTTGAGGAAGACAATCGTCGCTATCTAATCGCCGACGAGCTTGTTCATAAGTTCTGGGATCGAGTGGACCAGGCAGGCGGTGACGGGAACCACCGAGGCACCGTATTCTGGCGGGGCAAGGGTTCCGACCTCGCTGACGCGACCGCCCGCCACCCGATGCACGCGCGCGGCGGGTTCTTTGCCAAGCCGCGTCCGCTGCTGCCGGGCGACTTCGTGACGACCGATGCCGGTACCGGTCTGGTCCATATGGCCCCTGACCATGGCGAGGACGATTTCGAACTGTGCAAGGCGCATGGCATCGAACCGGTGTTCGCGGTGCAGGGCGATGGGCGGTATCGCGACGACTGGGCGTGGCTGGGCGGCGAAGGCAGCGTCATCAACCCGAAGTTCGTCGCCGCCGGGCGTGGCGGCAAGCTGGAGGAAGGGCCGATCTGTCGCGACCTGCGGGAAGCGGGCGCGTTGCTGGCGGCGTCGGACGACTTCGCGCACAGCTATCCGCATAGCTGGCGGTCGAAGGCGAAGGTCATTTTCCGCGCCACGCCGCAGTGGTTCATTCCGATGGACCGGAGCGCCAAGGTCGAGGCGTCGGTGCCACCGGTACCGGGCGACATGCTGGGCGCCGATGCGCTGCCGTCGGGGAACGGCGCAACGCTCCGCGAAATCGCGATGGATGCGATCGAACGGACGCGGTTCGTGCCCGAGAAGGGTCGCAACCGGATCGGAGCGATGGTGTCGGGGCGGCCCGACTGGGTCATCAGCCGCCAGCGCGCATGGGGCGTGCCGATCGCCCTGTACGTCAACCGCACGACCGGCGATTACCTGCGCGACGAAGCGGTCAACGCGCGCATCCTGACCGCCTTTCGCGAGGGCGGGGCCGACGCGTGGTATGCGGCGGACCATCAGGCGCTGCTGGGGCCGGACTACAACCTCGCCGACTATGAGGTCGTGACCGACATTCTCGACGTCTGGTTCGATTCGGGCTGCACCCATGTCTTCACCATCGAGAAGCGCTTCGGCGCGGGCACCCGCGCGAACCTGTATCTCGAAGGGTCGGACCAGCATCGCGGCTGGTTCCAGTCGTCGCTGCTGGAAAGCTGCGGCACGCGGGGACAGGCGCCTTATGATGCGGTGCTGACCCACGGCTTCGCGCTCGACGGCAATGGTCGGAAAATGTCGAAGTCGCTTGGCAATGTCGTCGATCCGTTGAAGGTGATCGGCGAGTCGGGTGCGGACATCCTGCGGCTGTGGGTCGCGCAGACCGATTATTTCGAGGATGTGCGGATCGGTAAGGAAGTGCTGGCCGGCACCGGCGATGCCTATCGCAAGCTGCGCAATACGTTCCGCTATCTGCTGGGCGCGCTGGACGGGTTCAGCGAGGACGAGCGGGTGCCGGTGGCGGAGATGCCGGGGCTGGAACGCTATGTCCTGCATCTGCTGGGCAAGTTGGATACCGAACTGCGCAGCGCGGCGGAGGCGTATGAGTTCAACCGCTATGCCCGCGCGCTGACCGATTTCGCCAACGAGGATTTGTCGGCGTTCTTCTTCGATATTCGCAAGGATTCGCTGTACTGCGACGCCGCCGACGACATGCGGCGGCGGGCGTATCGCACCGTGCTGGACGTGCTGTTCCACGCGCTGGTGCGCTATGCCGCGCCGATCCTGGCGTTCACCGCCGAGGAAGTGTGGCAGGGCCGCTTCCCGAGCGAGGACGGGTCGGTCCACCTGCTCGAATGGCCCGAATTGCCGCATCTGCCCGCCGACCAGCCGCTGGGCACCGAATGGGCCGATGTGCGCGTGCTGCGCCAACAGGTGACCGAGGCGATCGAGCCGCTGCGCCGTGCCAAGACGGTGCGATCGAGCCTGGAAGCCGAAGTCACCGTGCCGTCGCTGCCGCTGCCCGCCGACGAACTGGCCGAGCTGTTCATCGTCGCGAAAGTCGCCCAGGCCGATGGGCCGATCACGGTGACGCGGACGGGGCACGCCAAGTGCGGGCGCTGCTGGCGGCACCTGCCCGATGTGGCGGTCGATGGCGACCTGTGCGGCCGCTGTGCGGAGGTGGTGGCATGAGCTTGCGGAGACTGGCGATCCTGCTCGCGATCACGGTGCTGATCGTCGACCAGTTCGTCAAATACTGGGTCACCGGCCCGATGGGGATCGATTATCCCGGTGCCGAGCTGAACCTGCTGCCGGTGTTCACCCTGCGCTTCGTCCAGAATTTCGGCGTGTCGCTGGGGCTGTTGCAGGCCGGGAGCGGGACGGCGCGCTGGGCGCTGGTCGGGATGACCGCGATCATCGCCACCGGCGTGGCGGTATGGATCCGGCGCGAGACGCAGAAGCCCGAGCTGATCGGCCTGGGGCTGGTGCTGGGCGGGGCGCTGGGCAATATCATCGACCGGGTGCGCTTCGGCTATGTCGTCGACTATGCCGACTTCCATATTTTCGGGTACAGCCCGTTTCTGGTATTCAACATCGCCGATGCGGCGATTTCGATCGGTGTCGTGATCCTGCTCGTCCGCGCGCTGTTCACGCCGAAGCCGAAGCACGACGTTCCTGTGGAGAAGGCCAATGCGTAAGTTTGTCGTCATCAGCAGCCTCGGCCTGATCCTTGCCGGGTGTCAGGGCAACGCCCTGAACCGCCAGCGCCCCGACGAATTCGCCGTCGCGCGTCAGGCGCCGCTGGTGATCCCGCCTGATTATTCGCTGGTGCCCCCGCAGCCGGGCGCGGCACGTCCGCAGGACACGGCGGCGTCGGCCCAGGCGATGCAGGCGCTGTTCGGTGGCCCGGCACAGCGCAGCGCGACCGAGCGGCTGACGCTGGAACAGGCCGGCGGCAGCGGCGCGGCCGATGCCGGCATCCGTTCGGGCGTGGCCGATCCGGGCACCAATGTCGTCGACAAGGGCACGACGACGCGCGACATCATCGCCGCGCCGGCAGGTGACGGACAGACGGCGAAGACGACCACGCCGTAAGGGGTTGCGGTTTGTGGATAGGGAAAGGCCGGTTGCCCTGTCGGGCGACCGGCCTTTTTCTTGTGCGCCTTCCCTCTCGCCCTTGGCTGTTTATCCGCTTGCTTCGAGCGGAGGATCGAGCTTGTCGAGACCCGTAGGTTTACCCCAAGCGATGGCGTTCTCGACAGACGCTTCTCGACAGGCTCGAAGCTGCTCGAACCGAACGGGGTAGCTACGACCGGTCGACATTCAGCGAATCCAAGGGTGATCGCTGATTGACGTACAACCAATCCCTTCGTCACCCCGGACTTGTTCCGGGGTCCACTTTGCCGCTTACGCTGTCCTCAGAAGCGCTGGCTGCACCGCTCGCCGCGCCGTGGACCCCGGAACAAGTCCGGGGTGACGATAGACCGATGAATGTCGATCGGCCCTAGTAGATTGGAGTGGGGCGCACCGAAAGGAAGCAGGAGCGGGCGGCAGGACATGGCCCCCTGCCCATTTCCCTCACCACTTACGTCACCACATCGCAGACTAGAGTCTCTCGCGGTTCCTGCTGCGTGCTAGCAACGGGAAACCCCAGCCTGCGCTCGGGTGACGGGTGTAGCAAGGTGTCAGGCTAGGCGGGGGCGGACATAATCGCCCGCCCCCGCTTCGGCGTCAGAATGCCGCGGTGAGCGACACGACGACGGTGCTGGCCGCGATCGGGCTGCCGTTGGTGGTCTTGCTGAAGTTCGGCGTGATATAGGCCGCTTCGCTGTTCGAAATGTCGGTGTCGACATAGGCGACACCCAGCGTCAGGTTCTTGTAGGTGAAGTCGGTGCCGACCGACCAGTCCCAATAGCTGCCGGTGGGCGACAGGCTGGTGCCGTTCGGGCCGAGGCCGGGATTGCCGTCCGAATAGCCGATATGCGCCTTCAGCGTCAGCGGGGTGTTCGGCACGGCGCCGGCGGCATCGCCCGACAGATAGATATTGTCGTCGCGCTTGCCGCTGCCCACGACCAGCGGCGTCGCCGAGGCGAAGGCGCGGCTGAGCGAGGTCTGCTTGGGCGCATAGAAGGCGCCGGCGGTCAGCGTCGCGGGACCGGCGGTGCCCGACAGCTTGCCGTAGAATTCGACGACATCGGTTTCATCCGCGCCGCCCGGATAGGTGTACCAGGTGACACCGGCATCGACCGTCGCGGTGCCGAAGGTCTTCTTGTACCCGGCGATCAGGTCGAGTTCGAGGTTCGCGCCGCCGAACGTACCCCAGCCGGCGAGGTTCGAACCCCAGGTGCCGATATAGAGGCCGCTTTCGTGGGCGATGGTGATGCCGCCCTGCACCGCGACGTTCTTGTCGCTCTGCGAGACGCCGCGGAAGCGATAGTCGGAGGTGACGGACGCGCTGCCGCTGATGGTGACGGGCGGTGGCGGGGCGGTGTCCTGCGCAAAGGCCGGCATCGCGGTGGTGGCGGCGAGGATCGCGGCCGGGAGAATGGTCGAGAATCGCATCGTAAACCCTTTCTAGGTTCCGTGGTGATTCTCCTGCGTTTGAAAGTCGCCGCGATTAGATGAACCTGTTGGCCCGGGCGGTCTGACCCTCTGCGACCGAATATGTCGAAGCGTGCCGCGCCGCACAATGGAAATTGCGTGTCAGCCAGATACGGCACACCCGCTGTTGCACCGGGGCAACAGCGGGTGTGGTTGAACCGGAACGGAAATCAGGCGCGGATGGCGAGGATCGCGTCGATCTCGACCACGGCGCCCAGCGGCAGGACCGGTACGCCGACCGCGCTGCGCGCGTGACGGCCTGCATCGCCGAACAGCTCGACCATCAGCTCCGACGCGCCGTTCGCGACCTTCGGCTGATCGGTGAAGCTGCCGGCCGAGTTGACGAACACACCGAGCTTCACGACGCGTTCGATCCGGTCGAGGCTGCCCAGCGCATTTTCGGCCTGTGCCAGAATCATCAGCGCGCACTTTTGCGCCGCCGAGGTGGCATAGGCGAGGTCGCGGTCCTCGCCGGCGCGACCGGTCATCAGGTTGCCGTCCTCGAACGGCAGCTGGCCCGACAGGTGCAGCAGGCCGCCGGCCTCTACCGCCGGGACATAGGCCGCGACCGGGGCGGCGGCGACGGGGAGCGACAGGCCGCGTTCGGCCAGCTTTGCGGAAATATCATAAGCCATGGGATGGTTCTTTCGTGGGTTGCGGATGGGGTCAAGCCCTGGCCGGCCGGCCTTCGGCGAAGCGTGCCTCGATCCATGCCCGTGCCGCGCCCCAGTCGTCGATGCGGGCATGGGCGGCGGGCGCCGGGGGCACGTGAACGGCGAGGTCGGGTTCGGAGATCATGTGCAGCCGATGGACGCCGGGCGCGCTCTCCGCGACCGATTCGTGATGGACCTCGAGGTCGTCGACGAATACCGCCACGCTGGGGCTGTATTCCGCCAGCAGCCGAGCGACCGGCGGCCCCTTGCCCCCCTGGTTGCATTCGACGCGGTGGACGATGCCGTGTTCGGCCAGCTGGTCGATGCGGTGGGTGCGGCAATGATCCTGCAAGTTGGTCAGCACGACGATGTCGGCCTGCTCCGCCAGCGCCGCCAGCGCCTCGCGCGCGTGCGGCACCAGCGTCTGGCGGCCCATCTGATCGGGGAAGAAGCCGTCGAGCATCCCCCACATCTCTTCGCGTGCCAGCACGGTGCCGTCGGCCCGGGTCATGGAGTTCGCGAAGTCGCCCCCGGCCATGTCGAAGGCGATGGCATGTTCCTCGCCCAGCCATGTGCCAAAATGGCGGACCATGTGCAGCAGGACTTCGTCGCAATCGGTGATGAGCAGGGGTTTCATGCAGTCTCCAGTTCGGCCCGCGCACGGACCAGTGCGGTCGGGGTCACGGCCAGCGCATCGGCACAGGCGATGAGGTCGGGTTCGTAACCTTCGAGATGACCGAGCAGTTGCGCGAGGAAGGCGGGGTCGCCCGCCCGCGCGCGCAGTTCGGCGGGGTCGATACCGGTCAGCGACAGGAAGCGGTCGCGCCGGGTGTCGTCGCCGATCACCCAGACCAGCGCGTTCAGGCCCAGTGTCGCCGCGTCTTCGTTTGTTTCCGGCCTGCGCATCGCCTAGACAGCCTTTCGAACTTCCAACGGGATGCAACGCGCGTGGCAAAAAGGGTACTCGTTGTCGAGGACAACGAACTGAACCTGAAGCTGTTCTGCGACCTGTTGCGCGCGCATGGCTTCGAAACCGAACCGGTCCGCGACGGGCGCGAGGCGGTGGGCCGTGCGCGGGCGTTCCTGCCCGACCTCATCATCACCGACATCCAGCTGCCACACATGACCGGGCTGGAGCTGATCCAGATGCTGAAGGCCGATCCGCGCCTGCGCAGCGTGCCGATCATGGCGGTCACCGCCTATTCCGGGCGCGACGACGAGGACCGGGTGCGTGCCGCCGGGGCCAATGCCTATGTCACCAAGCCGATTTCGGTGGTGCGCTTCGTGGGCGAAGTGCGGGCGTTGCTGCCGGTCGAGGAGGCTCGGGGGGAGATAGCGGGCGAGTCGGCGGATGGGCCGGTGCGAGACGGATGATCTTCGTCATTCCCGCGCAGGCGGGAATCCATTAGCCGCTGCAGGCTCAGCTGGATTCGCGACCGTAACGCATATGGACTCCCGCCTGCGCGGGAGTGACGAATCAAGGGCGTCACCCCAGCCCAAGCTGGGGTTTCCCGCAACCTGGCGTCCGCTTCCTTACCGGGATATCCCAGCCTGCGCTGGGATGACGTTTGTGGCGGGGGACCGATCGTGGTCGGGGAGTTTGTGGCAGGAACGGCCCTTGCCCCTTCACTCCCACGCCACCCGCGCGACCAGCATCGTCAGTGCTGCCGCCAGCGCCGCGACGACCCACAGCGCCGCGAGGCCCAGCCAGTTCCAGCCGACCGCGCCGATCGTCACCCCGGCGACGAAACCCAGCCACAGCAACAGGTCGCGGCTCGGACCCGGTGCAGTGCGATCGCCCATCAGGCGCCGGGCCAGCCGCTGGCCGATGCGGACCAGCGTGCCGGTCATGTAGGTCAGGCCGACCCGCACCTCGCCATCGGGCGCCACGACGCCGTTCTGCGCGCCCATCGCGGCGGCGAGCAGCAGCATGGCGAGGGTGAGCGGCGCGAAGGTCGACAGCGCCGCGCCCAATGCCAGCAGGATCGTGACCAGGCCCATCACCGCTTCGGCCCGCCGCCCCTGCCCCAGCCGCTCGGTCGCTGCCGCGCCGGCGATGGTGCCGAACATCGCACCGGCGACGAACGACAGCACCAGCGCAGCGGCGGTCGCCGCGGCGCCGTTCCAGCCATGGGCGAGGCCGACGCCGAAGCGGGTCGAGTTGCCCGACATGAACGACGCGAAGAATCCACCCAGCGCGCTGAACGCCAGCGCGTCGACGATACCCGCCAGCGCGGCGAGCAGGACGGTGACCAGGGTGGCGGCGGGGGTCAGACGACGCATGATGCTCCTATTGCCCGATCGGCGGGGGGCGGGGCAATGCCCCCTCGCCTATCGCCCATGGGTACGATAGCGAAGGCCGATGGTTCCCTCTCCGCAAGCGCTGGGGCAGATGCTCGGCGCGCTCGACATGATCGGTATCGCGGTGTTCGCCGCGTCGGGCGCGCTGGCGGCGACGCGGGCGGCGCAGACCTTCGTCACCGCCGCCTTCTTCGCGCTCATCACCGGAGTCGGCGGGGGGACGGTGCGCGACCTGCTGATCGGGGCGCCGGTCTTCTGGGTGCACGGATCGCCCGTCGCGGCGATCTGTGTCGGGGTCGCGGGGCTGGTGTGGATCACGCCGCAGCATTGGTGGCGCGACAAGGCGCTCGACTGGCTCGATGCCGCCGGCCTTGCCGCCTATGCGGTGTTCGGTGCGGCCAAGGCATTGAGCTTCGGCGTGCCGCCGTTGCAGGCAGGGATGATGGGCGTGCTGACCGCGTGCGTCGGCGGGATCATCCGCGACGTGCTGGCGGGCGTGCCGTCGATCCTGATGCGGCCGGAGCTGTATGTCACGGCGGCGGCGCTGGCGGCAGGGCTGCATGTCGTGCTGGTGGCGTGCGGGCTGCCGCCGTTCGTCGCGGCGCTGCCGGCGGCGGCGGCGGGGTTCGTGCTGCGGGGGGCGGCGATCCGGTTCCGGATCGCGTTGCCGGCGTATCGGGGGAAGCGGTAGGGGCTAGCCCTGCGGATCCTACCTACGCCGTTTGTCCTGAGTAGCCGCTGAGCTTGTCGAACCGGCGTATCGAAGGACCGACAACGGTGCTTCGATACGGGCCTTTGACGGGCTCAGTCCCTACTCAGCACGAACGGTCAGGATGTTGGCCTGTTCTCGACGGACGCTTCTCGACAAGCTCGAAGCTGCTCGAACCGAACAAATTCCGAATTACCCCCGAACCACCCCCGTCTCGCTGAACGGCTTCGGCTCGCGTGGCGACACCGCGCTGTCGTTCAGCTGGCATTGCCAGAAGCCGACATCGATCCAGCGGCCCTGCTTGAAGCCGATCTCACGATAGACGCCCGCGCGGCGGAAGCCGACCGCTTCGTGCAGCGTGATCGATGCGTCGTTGGGCAGCGACAGCACGCCGATCGCCTGCGTGAAACCTTGCGCGCGAAGGGTATCGACCAGCGCCTCGTACAGCAGCCGGCCGGTGCCCTTCTGCTGGGCGCCGCCCGCCATGTAGATCGAGGTTTCGACGACATAGCGATAGGCCGGGCGGTCGCGGAAGCGGGTGGCATAGGCATAGCCCAGCACCGCATCGCCGTCCGCCGCGCCGGTCGTTGCCACCAGCCACGGATAATAGCCGTCGCTATGCGCCATCCGCGTGCGGATCGCGCGGGCGTCGGGCGCCTCGGTTTCGAACGACACCGTGCCGCCCAGCACATAGGGGGCGTAGATCGCGGCGATGGCGGCGGCGTCCTCGCTCCGCGCGGGGCGGATCGCGATCACAGGCCCAGCCGTGCCACGATCAGGTCGAACAGCGAGGCGTCATCGGCCGATGCGGCGACCGGCCCCAGCCCGGCGCATTCGAGGCAGCGCGCCTGCACACCGGTCGGTGCGGTCAGCATCCGCCGGGCATCGCCCAGCGCCTGTGCCAGTACGCTACGCTGTTCGATCGCGGCTTGGCCGAGCAGATCGGTCGCCGCCTGATCCGGCGCGTCGCCACGTTCGCGGTCGGCAAAGCCCTTGAGCGCCTTTTCGAGCGCCGAGGGTTCCTTTTCGAGATAGACGGTCTGCACCTTGGCCGGGTCGAGCCTGGCGCGGCGCGCGGCTTCGGCGACCGCGTCGCCCAGATTGCCGAAGCGATCGACCAGCTTGAGCTGACGCGCGGTGCCGCCGTCCCACACCCGGCCCTGACCGATTGCATCGACCCGCGCCTGGGGGAGCTTGCGCGATTCGGCGACGAGGCCGGTGAAGCGGGCATAGATATGCTCGACCCCGCTCTGCATGATCGCGTCGAACGCCCCGTTGGTGCCGCGCAGCACATCGGGCTGGCCGCTCAGGGGCGTGGTGCCGACGCCATCGGCCGACACGCCGATCTTCGACAGCGTATTCTCGAACGTCGGGATGACGCCGAACACGCCGATCGACCCGGTGATGGTGTTCGGTTCGGCGAAGATCACGTCGCCCGGCGTCGACACCCAGTAGCCGCCCGATGCGGCGAGGCCGCCCATCGACACGACGACCGGGATTTTGGCGACGTTCTTCGCCTGCAGGATCGCCTGGCGGATGCGTTCGGACGCCAGCACCGACCCGCCGGGCGAGTCGACGCGGACGACCAGCGCCTTCAGATTCTTGGTGGCGAGTCCGTCGAGCAGCAGCTTGGCGATGGTGTCGCCGCCGGCGGTGCCGGGCTTCGCCTCGCCGTCGACGATCGTGCCGGCGACGGTGATGACGCCGACCGCATCGCCCGAGGTCGCGACCGGGTTCGCCGCCAGCCAGCTGGCATATTTGATGGTGCGGAAGCTGCCCGCGGCCTTGCCCTTGTCCTCACCGGCCAATGCCGCGACGCGCTTGCCGAACGCGATCCGGTCGCCGAGCTGGTCGACGATGCCGCCGCGCAGATTGGCCTGCGCCACGTCGCCGCCCGCCGCCTGGATCACCGCTTCGGGACGGGTCAGAAAGGCGTCGAGCTGCGCCTTGGGCCGTGCCTTCTGCACCGCCGAGCGCCATTGATCGAAGATCGCGCCGTACAGCGCCTGGTTGGCGGCGCGGGCCGGTTCGGACTGGTCGGCGCGGGTGAAGGGTTCGACCGCCGACTTGAACTGGCCGACACGATAGACGTGCGCGTTGACGCCCAGCTTGTCGATCAGCCCCTTATAGTAAAGCTGCGGCCCGCCGGGTCCGCGAAACATCGTGCCGCCGAACGGGTTTTCCCACACCTCGCTGGCATTCGACGCGATGCGATACGCGCCGTCGGTATAGAGCGTGGCATAGGCCAGCACCGGCTTGCCGCTGGCACGGACGCGGGCGACGGCATCGCCGACTTCGGACAGCGCGGCGGGATAGCCGCCGGCGAACTTGTCCATGTCGAGGACCACCGCCTTGACCCGGCTATCGTCCTTCGCGGCGTCGAGCGCGCGGACCACGTCGCGCAGGCGCAGTTCCTGCGCCACCGACTGGCCGCTGAGCAGCGCCACCGGATCGGCCTCGGCCGGTTGCTCGACGATCGATCCCGACAGGTCGAGCACCAGCGCACCATCGGTGATGCGGGTGTTGGGGCGGCTGGACAATGCGGCGAACAGGCTGCCGAAGAACAACAGCATCAGGAGCAGCACGAGGCCGTCCTTGATCCCGACCAGCAGCTTCCACGCACCCCGGACCAGTTTCACGGCAATTCCTTCGAGTTTATCGTCTAGCGATAAATAGCGGCAAGGATAGGGTGGAGTAAAGCGGAGTCCGTACACTGCGCATCGTTGCGATTCCCTCCGTCACCCCGGACGTGTTCGGTGTCCATTGTGCCGCGTACGCCGTCGCAGGATTGTCGGACCACACCGCCCGTCGCCCCGTGGACCCCGGAACAAGTCCGGGGTGACGATGCGGAGCGGGGCCAACGGACTCACACCCGCATCGGCATCAGCACATAGAGCGCGGGCGAAGCGTCGTTCTCGCGGATCAGCGTCGGCGCGGCGGCGTCCGACAGATGGACTTCGCACAGGTCGCTGTCGATCTGCCCGAGAATGTCGAGCAGATAGCGGCTGTTGAAGCCGATCTCGAACGGGAGCGCGGTATATTCGCCGGGCACTTCCTCCGCCGCCGCGCCGTTTTCGGGGCTGGTGACCGACAGGGTGATCTTGTCGCGGTCGAGTGCCATCTTCACCGCGCGGGTCTTTTCGGTGGCGATGGTCGACACACGATCGACGCCTGCCATGAAGCTCTTTGGATCGAGCTTCAGCAGCTTGTCGTTCGCGGTCGGGATGACGCGCGAATAATCGGGGAAGGTGCCGTCGATCAGCTTGCTGGTCAGGATCGCCTGTCCCAGATCGAAGCGGATCTTGCTGCCCGACAGCGACACGCCGACCGAACCGTCGACCTCGTCCAGCAGCTTGCGCAGTTCGGCGACGCATTTGCGCGGCACGATGACGTCGGGCATCTTGTCCGCGCCCTCGGGCCGCTCGACGGTCATCCTTGCGAGGCGATGGCCATCGGTGGCGGCGGCCTTCAGCACCGGCTTACCATTATCCTCGGCGACATGCAGGAAGATGCCGTTGAGGTAATAGCGCGTCTCTTCGGTCGAGATCGCGAAGCGGGTCTTGTCGATGATCGCCTTCAGCGTGGTCGCGGGCAGTTCGAACTGGGTCGGCAGTTCCCCTTCGGCGATCACCGGGAAATCGTCGCGCGGCAACGTCGACAGGTTGAAGCGCGCGCGCCCGGCGACGATGGTCAACCGCCCTTCGGCGGCGGAGAGCTGGACCTGCGATCCGTCGGGCAGCTTGCGCGCGATGTCGAACAGGGTGTGGGCCGACACGGTGATCGCGCCCGGCTGGTCGATCGCCGCGGCGATGGTTTCGTCGATCTGCAGGTCGAGATCGGTCGCCATCAGGCGGATGCTCGATTCGCCCGCTTCGATCAGGACGTTGGACAGGATCGGGATGGTATTGCGCCGCTCGACCACCGACTGGACATGGCTGAGGCCCTTCAACAGGGTCGCGCGTTCGATCGTCGCCTTCATGATGTTCCCCCGCGCGGATGCGCTCGCACTTGAGGTCCGACAGACTCGGCCGGCCCCTAAATAGAATCCAATGCAGCCTGTCTAACGCAAAGAAAGGCCGGAGCAAGCTGCTCCGACCTTCCTCGCGTCCAAGTGGTTAGCACATGGTTAATGCGCCAGCCTGACTCGCTTCATCAGAACCGGATGCCGACGCCCGCGACGACCTGATGCCGGTCGGTGTCGATGTCGAACTGCGACGTCGTGCTGCCGTCACGGAACTGCAAATCGGCGTTGTTGTAGTTCGAATAGCGATATTCGAGCTTGGCATAGGCACGCGAGCCGATCGCCTGTTCGACACCGGCGCCGAGGCGGTAGCCGTTCAGTTCGAAATTCTCTCGGCTGCCGACGCTGCCGTCGCTGGCGACGACGTTCAGGCGGGCATTGGTGTAGCCGCCCTTCACATAGGCGAGCGTGGTCGGCGCGACGAGCAGGCCGGCGCGGGCGCCGACATAGAGGTCGCGGCCGGTCTTCACGCTGCCGAAGCCGAAGAAGTTCGGATCGGTGCGCGCGGTTTCGACCTTGCCGGTCGATCCGGTATATTCGCCCTCGACCCCGATCAGGAAGTTGCTGACCGCGAAGTCGTAACCGACGTCGCCGCCGTACACCATGCCGTTCACGGTCTGGTTATCGCCGTCGAGGTCGCTGTCCTGGGTGCTGCCCGGACGGATGCCGTCATAGCCGGCCAGCGCGCCGACGCGGAAGCCGGTGAAGGCGGGGTTCACGTCCTGCGCCAGCGCAGGGGTCGCCAGCATCGTGCCGGCAGCGGCAAGGCCAAGGATGAGGGTACGCATACTAGAAACTCCATTGTCACCGCCCGCGTTCACAGGGCGCGGGGGTTCAATGGACGTTTTGGCCGGGCGTTGCATGAACCTCACCTAAACAGCGAAATCCGTTGCAATTGCGCAACACCGGCTTGAAAGCAGGACCATGACGACCCAGCCACCAAAACGCCGAAAAGGCCGCGACTTCATCGCCCGCCATGGCGAGACGGTCTATAATCTCGCGCAGCGGATGCAGGGCGACCACCTGCACACGCCGCTGACCCGCGCGGGTTTCGCGCAGGCCGATGCAATGGGTGCGGCGCTGCGCGAGATGCTGGGCGCAAAGCCGGAATTGACGCTGTGGGCGTCGAGCGCGGGGCGCGCGCTGCAGACGCTGGCGATCATCGCCGAGCATCTGGAGTTGGACTGGCACGCCGCGCGCCGCGACGACCGGCTGGTCGAGATCGGCATGGGCGACTGGTCGGGCCGCTATTATCGCGAGCTGACCGGGGCGGACGCCGATTTCCTCGACGTCGAGGCGCGGCTGTACCGCCGCCCCGCCCCCGGCGGCGAATGGTATGACGCCATCGCCGCGCGGGTGGGTAGCTGGGCGGTCGACACGGCGGGCGATCCCGGCGACCGGCTGGTCATCATGCACGGCATGTCCAGCCGGGTGCTGCGTGGGCTTCTGACCGGTGCAGCCATCGATCCGCGGTTCGACGCGCCGGTCGCCGACGATCTGCCGCAGGGGTCGATCGCGCTGATCGAGGGGGCGCGCGAAAGCGTGCCGCATGTCGGCCGGGGGCGGGCCTCGCTCGCCGCGCCGGCTTGATCGCGCTGCTGCTGGCGGTGGCGGCACCGCAGGCGATCGGTATTCACCAGCGCTGGGGCGCGTTTCGCGACGAGGGGCCGACGCGCTGCTATGCGATCAGCCGTCCGGTGCGGGGCGATACCGGAACGCCCTTTGCCAGCGTAGCGACCTGGCCGGGAGCCGGTGCGCGCGGGCAACTGCATGTGCGGCTCAGCCGACCGAAAGCTCCGCGCGCGGGCGTCGTGCTGGCGATCGGGGAGCGGCGGTTCGACCTGACCGCCGGGCGGATCGACGCATGGAGTCCAGATGCCGCCACCGATCGCGCGATCGTCGCGGCGATGCGCGGCGGGCGGTCGATGAGTATCGAGAGCGTCGCGGCGAACGGGGCGGCCTTCGTCGACGTCTATGCGCTGTCGGGCGCGGCGACCGCGATCGATACGGCGGCGTTGGGGTGTTTGTAGCAGCGTCGTCATTCCCGCGCAGGCGGGAATCCATTGCCGCCGACGTTCCGGCAGGAATCACTGCCGCTGCGCGTATGGATCCCCGCCTTCGCGGGGATGACGAGTCGGATGCGGTCGGGGGAGAGTGGAAATCCCGCCCGAAATCGGCTATATCCCACCGATGCTTACAGTCTCGACGCCGCCCATGCCGATTCCCGGCCATGTCGATACCGTGCCCGTGCCGCGCGGCCTTGCCCCGCGTCCCGATGGGCGGACCGATCTGGTCGGACTGTCCAAGCCGGAGATTCGCGCCGCGCTGGAGGCGGCCGGTTTCGATGCGCGCCAGGCGAAGCTGCGCGCGAAGCAGCTGTGGCACTGGATCTACAATCGCGGTGCGACCGAGTTCGCAGGCATGACCGACATCGCCAAGGCGCAGCATCCGGTGCTGGAGCGGCACTTCGTCATCGGCCGGCCCGATGTGAAGGAAGCGCATGTGTCGACCGACGGCACGCGCAAATGGCTGCTGACCTCGCCCGACGGGCAGGATTACGAGATGGTGTTCATCCCCGACGCCGATCGGGGGACGCTGTGCGTGTCGAGCCAGGTCGGCTGCACGCTCAACTGCACCTTCTGCCACACCGGCACGATGCGGCTGGTGCGCAACCTGACCGCCGGGGAAATCGTCGGACAGGTGATGCTGGCGCGCGATTCGCTGGGCGAGTGGCCGAGCCAGCCCGAGGGGCGGATGCTCACCAACATCGTGATGATGGGCATGGGCGAACCGCTCTATAACTTCGATTCGGTGCGCGACGCGCTGGGCGTCGTCATGGACGGTGACGGGCTGGCCCTGTCGAAGCGGCGGATCACGCTCAGCACGTCGGGCGTGGTGCCGATGATGGCGCGCGCGGGCGAGGAGATCGGCGTGAACCTCGCGGTGTCGCTGCACGCGGTAACCAAGGAAGTGCGCGACGAGATCGTGCCGCTCAACCGCAAATACGGCATCGAGGAATTGTTGCAGGCGTGCGCCGACTATCCCGGCGCGAACAATGCCCGGCGCATCACGTTCGAATATGTGATGCTGAAGGACAAGAACGACAGCGACGACGATGCGCGCGAACTGGTGCGACTGCTGCGCAAATACCAGTTGCCGGCGAAGGTGAACCTGATCCCGTTCAACCCGTGGCCGGGCACCGTGTACGAATGCTCCACGCCGGAACGCATCCGTGCGTTCAGCGACATCGTGTTCGAAGGCGGCATCTCCGCCCCCGTCCGCCGTACGCGCGGGCAGGACATCGGCGCGGCGTGCGGTCAGTTGAAGACGGCGGCGGAAAAGAAGAGCCGGGCGGAGCGTGATCGGGCGGAAGCGGAAGCGGCGGCGTGAGGACGAAGGCACTTTGATGCGGCGGGGCCTCTGCACCCCTAGCGTGAACCTGCCT
Source organism: Sphingomonas sp. Leaf32 (assembly GCF_001421765.1). Taxonomy (GTDB): domain Bacteria; phylum Pseudomonadota; class Alphaproteobacteria; order Sphingomonadales; family Sphingomonadaceae; genus Sphingomonas. The sequence goes on from NZ_LMLA01000001.1 coordinate 371,415, forward strand.
TCCTACTTCGTCAGCCGCGCCGCCGCCCAATCGCGCAGCATCGCCGCTTCGGCCTCGTCCACGCCGCCGGCGAAGCCGATCGTCCGCGCACCATGATCGAACTGCACCGCGCCCATCCGGTTGATGAACGGAGCGAACCCCGCCTGACTCTTCTCGACGAAGGACTGGGCCGGCGCACGCAGATTGCGCACCTCGCCGCCGCGATACACCCGCGTCCGCGCGAACGGACCGGCGCGCAGCTGTAGCGAAAGGTCGCCGGCGCGCACCGCGATTACCTCCCGCCCGACCAATTGCCACAGGATCGTGGCGGCTGCGAAAGTCCATCCGGCTGCCCAGCCGACCAGCCAGATGCACAGGAACCATTGGAACTCGCGCATTACCTCGCCAATCGCCGTGATGCCGCCAAACGTCCACATCGTCAGCCACACACTCAGAAACGGCAAGGCGAACCAGTTGCGACGGGCGGTCAGGACGATGACTTCGCCGGCACCGTCGACGACGACGCGGTGGCGGGGCGGACGGGGCGTGACATAGCGCGGTGCGGTGGGCATCGAAGGACAGGCTATGCCACCCCCGCCGCGCTGTCACGTCCCCCTCGACAGCGCTCCGGCGATGGTATCTAGCGCGGCGATGCTCGACGCCTCCTCCCTTGCCCTTGCCGCTGGTGCCGGCGTGCTCGGCGGTGCGATGAACGCGCTGGCCGGGGGCGGGACCTTTGCGACGATGCCCGCGCTGATCGCGCTGGGGCTGCCCGGATCGATCGCCAATGCGACCTCCAACGTCGCGCTGCAGCCGGGGGCCATCGCCAGCGCCTGGGCCTATCGCCGGGGGCTGGGGCCGCTGGGCGGATTGCCGATCCGGTTGCTGGCCGCCATCACCTTCGTCTCCGGCCTGCTCGGCAGCCTGTTGCTGGTGTGGACGCCCAGCACCCTGTTCGACGTGATCGTGCCGTGGCTGTTGCTGGTCGCGTTCCTCGCCATCGCGTTCGGGCGGAGCGCGGCGCGCTGGCTGCACGACCGGGTGACGATCGGTCCGGCGGCGCTGGTCGTGGCCCAGGTGCTGCTGGGCATCTATGGCGGCTATTTCGGCGGTGGCGTGGGGATGATGGTCACCGCGACCTATGGCCTGCTGGTCGGGCAGAGCGTCAAGTCGATGGCGGCACCGCGCACGCTGATGCTGGCCACCGCCAACAGCGCGGCGGCGATCGTGTTCGTGGCCACCGGCATGGTCGCATGGGCGGCGTGTATCCCGATGATCCTGGGCAGCATTCTCGGCGGATGGCTGGGCGCGAAGCTGGGTGCGCGGCTGACGCCGGGGCAGATTCGCGCGTGGACGCTGGTGGTGACGTTCGGCGTGACCGTTGCGTTCTTCGTGCGCGCCTACCGCTAACCCGGCCGCCGCATGTCGAAGCGTTCGCCGGGTTCGAAATAATCCCCCGCCCCGCCGCCGCGCAGGATCGGACGGGCGCGTTCGGTGCGATAGACGCCGTCGTCGAGCTGCGCCGGATCGATATGGACCTGCACCACTTCCCCCAGCACCAGCCAGGTATCGATGTCGCCGCCCCGATGATCGGTCAGGCGGATGATCTGCGTCGTGCGGCATTCGAACTGGACCGGCGACCCGGCGACGCGGGGCGGCGCGACCAGCGTCGAGGGCAAGGTGTCGAGGCCGGCAAGGGCGAATTCATCGGCATCGGTCATCGCCGAGGTCGCGTTCATCGCCTCCGCCTGTGGCCGCGTCGCGAGGTTCCAGACGAACTCCCCGGTCGCCCGGGCATTGGCCAGCGTATCCTTGGCCGCGGTCGAGGCGAAGCCGATGATCGGCGGACGATAGTTGAAGGCGTTGAAGAAACTGTAGGGCGCGAGATTTCGTTTCCCCTCGCCCGACAGGCTGGAAATCCAGCCGATCGGGCGCGGCGCGACGATCGCGTTGAACGGATCATGGGGCAGGCGATGGCCGTCGGCCGGGGCATAGGAATGGAAGTCGGTCATGGTCGTCCCCAACGCACGATATGGACGCCGGGTGCAACGCCCCTTCGCACCGCCCGGTTCGCGCCGTAGGATGACGGCATGACGACGCGAACGATCAAGCGCCATGCCCTTGCCACCCGGTTGTGGCACTGGGTCAATGCGGTCGCGGTCATCATCCTGATCGGCAGCGGGCTGATGATCCTGAACGCCCATCCCCGGCTCTATTGGGGGCGGTACGGCGCCAATTTCGACCATGCGTGGCTGACGTTCGACCGGTTCCCGGGATGGGTGACGATCCCGCAGACCTACAACCTGGCGCTCGCCCGCAACTGGCATCTGACCTTCGCGCTGGTGCTGGGGTTCGGTTTGCTGGCGTACATGATCGCGAGTCTGGTCAATCGGCATTTCCAGCGCGATCTGGCGCTGCGTCGGCGGGAATTGTCGCGGCGGCATCTGCTGGCGGATATTCGCGCGCATCTCGCCTTCCGCTTCCATGATCCTGAGGCACCCGGCGATTACAACATATTGCAGAAGCTGAGCTATGTCCTGGTGATCTTCGGGCTGCTGCCGCTGGTGATCGCGACCGGCATCACCCTGTCGCCGGGGCTGAACGCGGCGTTTCCATGGCTGCTGGAAATTCTGGGCGGGCGGCAATCGGCGCGGTCGATCCATTTCCTGGCCGCGAGCGGCATCACCCTGTTCGTGATCGTCCATCTGGTGCTGGTTATCCTCGCCGGCGCGCTCAACGAGGTACGTTCGATGGTTACCGGTCGCTGGCGGGTGCCCGAATGAGCCGGCTGATCTCGCGTCGGTCGGCGCTGGTGGTGGGGGCCGGCGGACTGGTCACGGCGTGCGACCGGGTGGCGCAACTGCCCGCCGCACAGGCACTGCTGGGCGGCACGGAGGATGTCCATCGCGGCCTGCAACGCGCAATCACCGCCCGCGACGCGCTGGCGGTCGAATATCGCCCCGAACAGCGTTCCCCGATCTTTCGTGCCAACGGCACCAACAATCCGAATACGCCCGATTACAACGCCCATGTCGCGAACCGCTTCGCCGATTGGCGGGTGACGATCGACGGGCTGGTCGCGCGACCGCTGTCGCTGCGGCTCGACCAGATCCGGTCGATACCGTCGCGACAGCAGATCACGCGGCACGACTGCGTCGAGGGGTGGAGCGCGATCGGCAAATGGACCGGGCCGCGATTGTCGCGGCTGCTCGAACTGGCGGGGTTGCGGCCGGACGCGCGCTATCTGGTGTTCCACTGCGCCGATGCGATCGGCGGGCGGCGCTATTACGAATCGATCGATCTGGTCGATGCCTTCCACCCGCAGACGATATTGGCGTGGGCGCTGAACGACCGGCTGCTGGGTGTGCCGAACGGTGCGCCGCTGCGCCTGCGGGTCGAGCGGCAACTGGGGTACAAGCACGCCAAATATGTCGAGCGGATCGAGGCGGTCGCGTCGCTGGGCGGTATCGCCGGGGGCAAGGGCGGCTTCTGGGAAGATGTCGCCGGGTATGACTGGTATGCCGGGATTTAGGTAGGAAGAAGTCGGTTCACGCGAAGGCGCGGAGGGGTTGCGTCCGGCGCGACGACGCCCGCGTAAGCGGCTTTATCGACCTTTACAGCGGGCGGGATGGTCTACCGATCGCGGCAGCATCGCCTCGTACCCGACCTCTCTGCGCCTCCGCGCCTCTGCGCGAACCACTTTTCTTCTTCTCCGCGTCTCCGCGCCTTCGCGTGAACCAACCCTATCTTCTTCGACCGAGCGAGACCCCAGCTTGCGCTGGGGTGACGTTCGAGGCGGGCGGTGGTGCGGCAGGGCAGCCACGTGTGGCTCTGGATTCCCGCCTGCGCGGGGATAAGGAAGGCAGGAAAGCCGCACGAAAAAGGGGCCCGCGTCGCCGCGAGCCCCCTTTCCTTCACGCCGAAGCGTGCCGATCAGTTGTCGGTGATGAACGACGGCAGGCCGGCATTGCCACCGTCTTCCTTCGCCTCTTCGCGACGCGGACGGTCGCCACGGTCGCGGCGGGGGCCACGGTCGCCGCCGTCGCGACGCGGGCCGCGATCGCCGCCTTCGCCGCGCGGACCACGATCACCACGATCGCCACCGTCACGACGGGGACCACGCGGGCCACGGTCGCCGCCTTCGCGCGGTTCGCGTGCAGGACGGGTGTCCTCCAGCTCGGCACCGGTTTCCTGGTCGACGACGCGCATCGACAGGCGCACCTTGCCGCGCGGATCGACTTCGAGGACCTTGACCTTCACTTCCTGTCCCTCGGACAGAACGTCGGCGACCTTCTCGACCCGCTCGTTGCGGATTTCCGAAACGTGGACGAGACCGTCCTTGCCGCCCATGAAGTTCACGAACGCACCGAAATCGACGAGGTTGACGACCTTGCCGTTGTAGATCTTGCCGACCTCGGCCTCTTCGACCAGGCCCTTGATCCAATTGATCGCGGCTTCGATCTGCGCCGGATCGGACGACGACACCTTGATGACGCCCTCGTCGTCGATGTCGACCTTCGCGCCGGTGGTGGCGACGATCTCGCGGATCACCTTGCCGCCGGTGCCGATGACTTCACGAATCTTCGACTTGTCGATCGTGAAGGTTTCGATGCGCGGGGCGTGCGCCGACAGCTCGCCACGGGTTTCGCCCAGTGCCTTAGCCATTTCGCCGAGGATGTGCGCGCGGCCTTCATTGGCCTGCGCGAGTGCGACCTTCATGATCTCTTCGGTGATACCGGCGATCTTGATGTCCATCTGCAGGCTGGTGATGCCTTCGCTGGTGCCGGCGACCTTGAAGTCCATGTCGCCCAGATGATCCTCGTCGCCGAGGATGTCGCTGATGACCGCGAAATCCTTGCCTTCGAGGATCAATCCCATGGCGATGCCCGACACCGGACGCTTGAGCGGCACGCCCGCGTCCATCATCGACAGCGAACCGCCGCACACCGTCGCCATCGACGACGAGCCGTTCGACTCGGTGATGTCCGACAGGACGCGGATCGTGTACGGGAACTCGTCCTTGGTCGGCAGGACCGGGTTGAGCGCGCGCCACGCGAGCTTGCCGTGGCCGACTTCTCGACGCCCCGGCGCACCGAAGCGACCGACTTCACCGACCGAATAAGGCGGGAAGTTATAGTGCAGCATGAAGCGTTCGTAGTGCAGGCCGTTCAGCCCGTCGATCATCTGCTCCGCGTCCTTGGTGCCAAGCGTCGTGGTGCAGATCGCCTGTGTCTCGCCGCGAGTGAACAGCGCCGAACCATGCGCGCGCGGCAGGAAGTGGACCATCGCCTCGATCGGGCGGACCGTCTTCGTATCGCGGCCGTCGATGCGGCGGCCGTCCTTCAGGATGGCGGTACGGACGATCTCGGCTTCCAGCTTCTTCACGAGCTTGAGCGTGCCGAGATACTGCGCCGGATCGCTTTCCTTGAGGTCGGCCAGCGCTTCGCGCGCCTTGGTGCGGGCGTCGTTGATCGCGTTCTGGCGCGCCTGCTTGTCGGTCAGCTTGTAGGCTGCCGTCAGGTCCTTGCCGATCAGCGTCTTGAGCTTCTTCTTCGCGGCCGACTGGTCGGCGACGGGTGCCAGTTCCCACGGGTCCTTGGCGGCCTGTTCCGCTAGGTCGATGATGCAGTCGACGATCTTCTTCGACGCATCGTGCGCGAAGACGACGGCGCCCAGCATGACCTCTTCCGACAGCTCCTTGGCTTCGGATTCGACCATCATCACCGCATCGCCGGTGGCGGCGACGACGAGGTCGAGTTCGCCTTCCTTCACCTGATCCAGCGTCGGGTTCAGGACATATTCGCCATCGACATAGCCGACGCGCGCCGCGCCGATCGGACCCATGAACGGCACGCCCGAAATCGTCAGTGCCGCCGACGCGGCGATCATCGCGACGATGTCCGGCTCGTTCTCGCCGTCATAGCTCAGCACCTGGGCGATGACGTTGATTTCGTTGTAGAAACCTTCGGGGAACAGCGGGCGGATCGGACGGTCGATCAGGCGGCTGACCAGTGTTTCCTTTTCGGTCGCACCGCGTTCGCGCTTGAAGAAGCCGCCGGGGATGCGGCCCGCGGCCGAATACTTCTCCTGATAGTGGACAGTCAGCGGGAAGAAATCCTGCCCTTCCTTGACCGAGCGTGCGGCGGTGACCGCGCACAGCACCACGGTTTCCCCCAACGTCGCGATGACCGCGCCGTCGGCTTGCCGTGCGACACGGCCCGTTTCGAGGGTCAGCGTCTTGCCGCCCAGGTCCATGGTGCTTTTCTTGATATCGAACATGTCGTTTCCTTCGCGTCCGGCGGCCCTATGCGCGCCGGGGCAGCTTGGGTGGAGGTCCACCCCTTGAATCAGGCCGTTTCGGCCCGGTGTCCCGCATCGCCGGATTGCGGCGGGACGGCTTGGCCGGATGTCCGGTCGCAAAGCCTATACCCCGTTTTGCGGGGAATTGGGTGACGGAGTTTGTGCCGCCCCACATGGAAAAAGGGCGGCCCGTCGGACCGCCCTTTCCCTTACTTCCGAAGGCCGAGCTTCGCGATCAGCGTCGTGTAACGCTCCGCGTCCTTCTTCTTCAGATAGTCGAGCAGCGAACGCCGCTTGTTGACCAGCATCAGCAGACCGCGACGCGAGTGATTGTCCTTCGCATGGGTCTTGAAGTGCTCGGTCAGGTTCTGGATGCGGGTGGTCAGGATGGCGACCTGTACTTCAGGGCTGCCGGTGTCGCCTTCGGCGCGGGCATGTTCCTGGATCAGTGCCTGACGGTTTTCGGGAGTGATCGACATCGTCGTCCTTTCTATTCGAGGTTGAAGCCGCGCACGACACGGGTTTCCCCGTCGAGTGTCTCGACCAGCGCCACCGGGACATTCCCCAGCGTCGCGAAGCCCAGACCGTCGTCCGCTGCAAACCCGATCAGTCGAAGCCCCTTGCGGAGCCGCCCTGCCTGATCGGGGTTCAGGGACAGAGCCGGGATGTCGTCCAGCCCCGCCCCCAGTGGCAGGAGCGTTTCTTCAAGCGCGTGCCCCTTACCCAATTCCGCCAGTTTGTCCAGCGAAATGGCCGATTCGAGGGTGAACGGGCCGGCTTTGGTGCGGCGGAGCATGGTGACGTGGCCGACCGTGCCGAGCGCGAAGGCGATGTCGCGGGCGAGGCTGCGGATATAGGTGCCCTTCGACACGAAGGCGGACAGGGTGATTTCCTGCAAATCCTCCCCGCTCGCGGGCAAGGGGACCGCAGGCGCAGCCGGGGGTGGAGGGGGGCTTCCAGCAGCGGAGCGTTCGTGGACGCCCCCCTCCACCATGCTGCGCATGGTCCCCCTCCCCGTGCCGGGGAGGATTTGGAGCGCGTAAACCGTCACCTTCCGAGTCGCGAGGACTACCTCTTCCCCCTTGCGCGCCAGGTCATAGGCACGTTCGCCATCGACCTTCAGCGCGGAGTATGCCGGCGGAACCTGCTCGATCGGCCCGGTAAAGCGCGCCAAGACCGCCCCAACCGCCGCCAGCGTCGGCCGCACCGGCGACTCGGCGATCACCTTGCCCTCCAGGTCGAGCGTATCGGTCTGCGTGCCGAAGCGGATGGTGAAGTCGTAGCGTTTCGAAGCGTCGAGCATCCGCCCGGCAAGCTTGGTAGCCTCCCCGATCGCGACCGGCAGCACGCCGGTCGCCAGCGGGTCGAGCGTGCCGCCATGGCCGACCTTGTGCTTGCCATAGCCGCCCTCGCGCAGCGCGCGCTTCACTGCCGAGACGATCTGCGTCGATCCGGGGCCGAGCGGTTTGTCGATGATGATCCAGCCGTGCATCAGGAAATCCAGATTCGGTTACCGGCGATCCATCGCCACTTGCCGCCCTCGCGACGAAACGCCCATTGATCGCCGACGCCCGAGCGTGGCCCCGCGACGATGCCGACCTCGACGAACGCCCAGTCGCCATGATGCGCGACGTTCGAAAGCGTGACCGACACGCAACCCACCGTGGGCTGCAATGCCTGTCCGGGTTGCAGCAGGTCGAGGGCAATCGCCGGACCATCGGACCCTGCCCCCGTGCTGCGCGGCGGCGGCGGGAAGGGATCGGCCAGCAACAGCGCGACGACCGCGTCGTTCAGTTCCTGTCGCCGCCACCCGATCAGCGGCTTGTCGTCGGCGCCGGTCCAGCGCGCCTGCGCGATCCATTGGCCCGCGACCTTTCGGCGCTGGTCGGGCGTCAGGGCAAGGATGTCGGGCGCTTCGGCCATGTTGGCGCGCATCTCCGCGAACGTCCGGTCGAGCAGCGTCGGCGTGATGCAGCGGGGCGCCGCTCCATCGCCGCCGATCTTTCGCAACGTCGCGCGGAGGACCTCCGCATCGTCGGACGGCAACGGGGCCGCCGACAACAGGGCCAGCATCGGCAGGATCGCAAAAGCGCGCATCAACGCATGGCGTCGCAGAAATGGCGTCGGCACAGCGCGACATAGCGGTCGTTGCCGCCGATTTCGGTCTGCTGCCCATCGCGCACGGCGCGCCCCTCGCTATCCACCCGCAGGTTCATCGTCGCCTTGCGCCCGCAGGTGCAGACCGATTTCAACTCGATCAGCGCATCGGCGATCGCCAGCAGCCGCGCCGATCCGGGGAAAAGCGCGCCCCGGAAATCGGTACGTAGGCCATAGGCGAGCACCGGCACGCCCAGATCGTCGGCGACCTTCGCCAGTTGATCCACCTGCACGCTCGACAGGAATTGCGCCTCATCGACCAGCACGCAGCCGACCGCGTGCTGGCAGTGTTGCGCGGCGACGGTTTCGAGCAGGTCGGTATCGGCGTCGAACGGCGTCGCGGGTGCCGACAGGCCGATGCGCGAGCCGATCGTCCCCGCCCCCTCGCGCGTGTCGATCGCGGCGGTGAACAGCATCGTGGTCAGCCCGCGCTCGCGATAGTTGAAATCGGCCTGCAGCAGCGTCGTCGATTTGCCCGCGTTCATCGAAGCATAATAGAAATAGAGCTTGGCCACTCAGTCGTCGGCCCCGCCCTCGCCATCGCCCAGCTCCAGATCGCGCGCGACCTTGGGATCGCGCAGCAGTTGGTCGATGCGAGTGCCTTCGTCGAAGCTCTCGTCGATCAGGAATTTGAGCTTCGCGGCATATTTCAGGTTCACCCGCCGCGCGACCTCCGACTGGAGATAGGCGGTGTTGGTGCGCAGCGCCTTCACCACGACCTGCTCGTCCTTGCCGAGGAACGGCTTCACGAACACCGTCGCATGGCGCAGGTCGGGCGACATGCGGACTTCGGTGACCGAGACAAGATGCTTTTCCAGCACCTCGTCATGCACGTCGCCGCGCGCGAGGATTTCGGACAGGATGTGGCGGACCTGTTCGCCGACGCGCAGCAGGCGGACGGAGCGGGTTTCGGGCGTGGTGTCTGACATGATCTAACCGAATTGACAGTGGAACCAGTGGCTGTCGAGTCGCTGGCACCAGATGGTGTTGTTACCGAACACGTTCGCAATGTCGGCGGCGACCGGCCCGCCGTTCCAGCCGCGCGCGGAGGCCATGCGGTCGATGGGATCGTGGACGATCGCCGCCCAGCTTCCGAGCGGATCGATCACGGTCGTGAAGGCCCGGCGTGGGCCTGCCTGTTCGACGATAGCGACACCGATGGGCGCGGGGCCGCCGGTCAGCGCCCGGTCGAACGCGCTACGCTCCGATCGCAGCAGCCACCATGACGGCGCGACATGCGACCAATAGAGCGCATGGCTTGCCAGGAACGCGGCGAAAGGCAGCGCGTTGATCGGCACGAAAACCGGCAACAACGCCGGTATTCCCGCCGCGCGCAATCGCCAGCTTCGCACCAAACCGTCGATCAGCAGCGCCAGCCAGCATAGCGCCAGCACGGCCGCGACGACGGGAATCGCCCAATAGGAAAGGAGGTTGGCGACGAACAGCGCCGCCGCCCCGCCGACCACCCATGCCGCCACTAAGCGCAGCCGGGGCCGGAGCGTGGCGGCAAGGGTTGCCCCCTGCCGCCCGTTACTCACAGCGTGCGATCGCGCAGTTCGACTTCGTAGGTTTCAAGGAAGTCGCCCGCCTTGATGTCGGTGAAGTTCTGCGTGAACGTGACACCGCATTCCAGCCCCGCCCGCACTTCGGGGACATCGTCCTTGAAGCGACGCAGCGACGCGATCTCACCCTGATAGATGATGACGTCGTTGCGCGTGATGCGTGCCTTGAGCGCCTTGCGGATGATCCCTTCGACGACCAGCAGACCGGCGGCGCGGCCATGCTTGCCCGCCGAGAAGACCTCGCGGATTTCGGCACGGCCGACGACCGTTTCGAACGCTTCCGGCCCCAAGGTACCGGCCATGCCCGCACGAATATCGTCGGTCAGCGTGTAGATGACGTCGTAATATTTCAACGCCACCTTGTTCCGCTCGGCGATCTCGCGCGCCTTGGCATTCGGGCGGGTGTTGAAGCCGATGATCGGCGCGCCCGAGGCGGCCGCCAGCGTCACGTCGCTCTCGGTGATGCCGCCGACGCCCGAATGCAGGATGCGCACCCGGATATCGTCGGTCGAAATCTTGTTGAGCGACCCGACAATGGCCTCGACCGACCCTTGCGTATCGGCCTTGACCACCAGCGGATATTCGATCGCCTGCTTCGACTTGAGCGCCGAGAACATGCTCTCGAGGCTGGCCGGTGCCTGGGTCGTGCGCTTCTGGAGCAGCACGCCCTGACGATATTCGGCGACCTCGCGGGCACGTGCCTCGCTCTCGACGACCTGCAGCGGATCGCCCGCCATCGGCACGCCCGACAGGCCGAGCACCTCGACCGGAGTCGACGGACCGGCTTCCTTCACCTGACGCCCCTTGTCGTCGATCAGCGCACGGACCTTGCCGCTTTCCGCGCCGACGACGAACACGTCGCCGACCTTCAGCGTACCGCGACGGACCAGCACGGTCGCGACCGGACCACGGCCCTTGTCGAGCTTCGCCTCGATCACGCTGCCTTCGGCGGCGCGATCGGGGTTAGCCTGCAGCTCGAGCAGTTCGGCCTGGAGCTGGATCTTTTCGATCAGTTCCTCAAGGCCGGTCTTCTTGAGCGCCGACACCTCGACGTCCTGGGTTTCGCCGCCCATTTCCTCGACCTGCACGTCATGTTCGAGCAGGCGTTCGCGGATACGCTGCGGGTTCGCCTCGTGCTTGTCGACCTTGTTGATCGCGACGATCATCGGCTTGCCGGCGGCACGGGTGTGATGGATCGCCTCGATCGTCTGCGGCATCAGCCCGTCATCAGCCGCAACCGCGAGGATCACGATGTCGGTCACGTCGGCACCACGCGCGCGCATCTCGCTGAACGCTTCGTGGCCGGGCGTGTCGAGGAAGGTGATCTTCGACTTGTCCTTCATCGTCACCTGATAGGCGCCGATATGCTGGGTGATGCCACCGGCCTCACCCCGCACGACATCGGTCCCACGCAGCGCGTCGAGCAGCGAGGTCTTGCCGTGGTCGACGTGACCCATGATCGTGACGACCGGCGGACGCGGACGCAGTGCCTCGACCGCATCCTCCTCCGTATCCAGTGCCAGATCGATGTCCGAGTCGCTGACGCGGACGATGTTGTGGCCGAATTCGGTCACCAGCAGTTCGGCGGTGTCCTGATCGATCGTCTGCGTCATCGTGACGGGCGAACCCATCTTGAACAGCGTCTTTACCAGGTCCGCGCCCTTTTCCGCCATGCGGTTGGCGAGTTCCTGCACGGTGATCGTTTCCGGCACCTGCACGTCGCGGACCTGCTTGATCTGCGGTTCGCGCGGGCCGCCAAAGCCACGCTTTTCCTTTTCGCGCGCCCGCTTGAGCGCGGCGAGGCTGCGCGAACGCGCCCCGTCATCCCCCAGCGCACGGGTGACGGTCAGCTTGCCCGACTGGCGACGATCGTCGCCCTTGCGGTCGCGCGATGGTGCGGCACCGCGCGCCGGTTCGTTGCGACGCGGCGTCGCCTGACCGGTGCCCGACGGCGTCGGACGCGCGGCCTGGCCACCAGCGGCCGGACGGGCAGCCGCCGTCGTAGTGGCGGCAGCAGCGGCAGGCGCGGGGGCCGGCTCGGGCTTGGGTTGCGGCTTGGGAATTTCCGGACGCTGCACGGGCGTGAAGCGACGCGGCGCCGGCCGGTTGGGGTCGGCGGTCAGGACGATCGGCTGCGGTGCCGGCGCGGGGGCCGGACGCGGCGCGGCGCGCACCGGTGCCGGGGCAGGCTTCGTCTCGACCGGAGCAGGTGCGGGCGTCGGCGCAGGGGCCGGCGTTTCCGCGACCGGTTCCGGCGCAGGCTTCGCCTCGACCGGTGCGGGAGCAGGCGTCGGCTCCGGCGCGGGCGTCGGTGCGGCCTCCACCGGCTTCGGCGCGCGCACAGGCGTTTCCGCAACCGGGGCCGGCTCGGGAGCGGGGGCCGGAGTCGCAGGCTCTGCGGCGGCACGGGCCTTTTCCTCGACGCGGGTCCGTTCGGCCTCGGCGACTTCGCGCGCGATCCGTTCGTCGCGACGACGATGTTCCTCGGCCGCGTTCATGCGGGCCTCTTCGGCCTCGCGCAGCAGCTTGGCCTGCAGCTCGAGCCGCGACAGGCCGGCATTGTTGCTGGCGGCGGCACGCGGCGCGGGGGCTGCCGGGGCGGGCGTGGGCGCACGCTGCGGGGCGGGTGCCGCCGCCTCGGGCGCTGCCTGCTGCTCGGTGCCCTGCTGTTCCTCGCCGGGACGGCCGAGCACGCGGCGGCGCTTCACCTCCACGACCACCGTATTGGAGCGGCCATGGCTGAAGCTCTGCTTCACCTTGCCGGTCTCCACGGTGCGCTTGAGGCCGAGCGGCGCGCGGGTGCCCAGCTTCGGCTTGTCGTTGTCGATGTCGCTCATCCGGTTACTCAGAGTCCTGCTTCAATTGGTCGACGCCCAGGTGACCGGCATCGTCCATGCCGGAAAATTGCGCGGTCGATGCGCCCTGCGAAGGTGTTTCGCAAGCCGCAGGGATAGGTTCGGGTCCGATAAAGTGCAGCCAGCGGGACAGCGCGTCATTGGCTCGCTGTGCCGCCCGTGCGTCGGTCAGGCCGACATGTACCACATTTTCGCGCCCAAGCGCCAATGACAATATGGTGCGTGGGACCGGCAATGCCAATCCCCTGCGCCCGGAACCTTCGTCATCGGTCCCGACGCGCCATGCCTGCGCCAGTTTGCCGGCACCATCGGCGGCAGCGTCGGACGCATGGTACAGCGCGTACAGCTTGCCACCGCGTGCCGATTTCTCGATCGCCGTGCCGCCGATGACGACATAGCCGGACTTCGCCTCCAGCCCCAGCCGGTCGAGCGCGTGACGCCGTAGCGCCTCCGCGATCAACTGCGGCAGGTCGGCAGGGATCGTCAGCACGGCGCCCTTGAACGCCCTCGCCAACGCGCCCTTTAGCCGCCCCTTCGCCATCGCCGTTTCCAGCTCGGCCCGGGTCACGCCGATCCACGCGCCACGGCCGGGAGCCTTGGCGCGTACATCGGGGAGGATGTCCCCATCCGGGGACAGGGCAAGCCGCACCAGCCCGTCGCGCGAGCCATGCTCACGCGACAGGATGCAGCTGCGCTCCGGGCCTTCGGTCAGCCGCGCGGTGTCATTGTTCGGATTCCGCAACGGCGTCCTCCGAAGTCTCGGTCGCCGCGTCTTCATCGGCGAACCAATGGGCGCGGGCGGCCATGATGATCTCGTTCCCCTGTTCGTCGCTCAAGCCATATTCGGCCAAGATGCCGCCCTTGGGCGCTTCGCGCTTCGGGGCGTCGTCGCCGCGACGGCGGGGTTCGGCCTTCTTCTTTTCGACCAGTTCATCGGTCGCCAAGTCGGCGAGGTCGTCGAGCGTCTTTATGCCCGCCTTGCCGAGCGTGACCAGCATCGCTTCGGTCAGATAGGGCAGCTCGGCCAGCGCATCCTCGACGCCGAGCGCGGCACGCTCTTCGCGGGCAGCCTGTTCGCGACGCTCCATCGCTTCCTGCGCACGGCTTTGCAGCTCCTGCGCCAGGTCTTCGTCGAAGCCCTCGATGCCGGCCAGTTCCTCGATCTCGACATAGGCGACCTCTTCCAGCTCGCCAAAGCCTTCGGCGACCAGCAGCTGCGCCAGCGTCTCGTCGACGTCCAGTTCCTTCTCGAACATGCCGGAGCGTTCGATGAATTCCTTCTGACGCTTCTCCGACGCATCGGCTTCGGTCAGGATGTCGATCGCCTTGCCGGTCAGCTGGCTGGCGAGACGGACATTCTGGCCGCGACGACCGATGGCGAGGCTGAGCTGATCGTCGGGCACGACGACCTCGATCCGGTCCTCTTCCTCGTCAAGAACGACGCGGGCGACGTTCGCCGGCTGGAGCGCGTTGACGACGAAGGTCGCCGTGTCGGGCGACCACGGGATGATGTCGATCTTTTCGCCCTGCATTTCCTGCACGACGGCCTGCACGCGGCTGCCCTTCATGCCGACGCAGGCGCCGACCGGATCGATCGAGCCGTCATGCGAGATGACGCCGATCTTGGCGCGCGAACCGGGGTCGCGGGCCGCTGCCTTGATCTCGATGATGCCGTCGTAGATTTCGGGCACTTCCTGCGCGAACAGCTTCTTCATGAAGTCGGGGTGCGCGCGGCTGAGGAAGATCTGCGGCCCGCGGTTTTCGCGGCGGACGTTTAGGATCAGCGAGCGGACGCGGTCGCCGACACGCACCGCTTCGCGCGGAATCTGCTGGTCGCGGCGGATGACGCCTTCGGCCCGGCCGAGATCGACCACGACATGACCGAACTCGACACGCTTGACGACGCCGGTGATGATCTCACCCTGGCGGTCCTTGAACTCCTCGAACTGGCGCTCGCGCTCGGCGTCGCGGACCTTTTGCAGGATGACCTGCTTCGATGCCTGCGCCTGGATGCGGCCGAATTCGATCGGGGGCAGCGGATCGACGATATAGTCGCCGACGACGGCGCCCTTCTGCAGCCGCTGCGCGTCCTTCTCACCGATATGCTTGAAATGGTCGTCGACCAGCTCGGTGACTTCGAGCACGCGCCACAGGCGCAGGTCGCCGGTGTTCGGATCGAGCTTGGCACGGATGTCGTTTTCCGACCCGTAGCGCGTCTTGGCGGCGCGCTGGATCGCGTCTTCCATCGCCTCGATCACGATGGCCTTGTCGATCATTTTTTCCGATGCGACCGCATTCGCGATCGCGATCAGTTCCGCTCGGTTGGCGGTGACGGCGGTGGCCATGTCAGTTCAGTCCTTCTGCGTCAGCCGGTTCGTCGTCGGCAGGTTCGTCTTCAAATTCATCGGCACCCTCGGCGGAGAGGGGCGCGGTCGCCTTCAGCAAGGCATCGGTAATGAGGAGCTTCGCATCGACGACCGCGGCGAAGGGTACGGTCATCGCCTTATGCTTGCGCACGTCGATGCTGACCTGCTCGCCGTCCGTACCGAGCAGGATGCCGGTCAGCTGCTTGCGATTGTCGATCGGCGCGTCGAGCGTCACGCGCGCCTCGAACCCCTTCCAGTCGTCGTAATCGGCGAGGCGCGTCAGCGGCCGGTCGATGCCGGGCGACGATACCTCCAGCCGATATGCCTCCTCGATCGGATCCTTCTCGTCCATCAGGTCGGAGATGCGGCGCGACAGTTCGGCGCAGTCGTCGATGGTCAGCTGGCGCGTGTCGGGCCGTTCGGCCATCACCTGCAACGTCGGGTCCGACTTGCCGCCGATCATCTTCACGCGCACCAGCGCGAACCCGAGCGCCTTGGCCTCGGGTTCGATCAGTCGCGTCAGTTCGGCGATATCCGCCATGCCGTCTCCATCAGATGCGCCGCTTCGTTGCCGGTCCCTGTCGGAACCGGCCTCGGCACGTTGGCGATGTCGAGGAAGCAACGCTCATATATGTAAAAAACCATGTCCCGGCAAGGGGCGCCGGATCGGTCCTGCCCCGCGGCGCGTTGCCGTAGGCAAGAACGATGCTTTCGAGAGGATTTCCCCGATGTTGCCGATCCATGCGCTGATTCCCGCCGCGATGCTGCTGGTCGCGTGCAATGGCGGCGGTAGCGACGCGCCGGGCACGGTGTCCCCCGCGCCGACCGCCACCCCGACGCCCACACCGACCGCCACCACCCCGACCGGCGGCGTGCCGTTCGCGACCCGTGAGATGGCAACGTTGAATGCGCCATGGGCGATGACCTTCCTGCCCGACGGGCGGATGCTGGTGACCGAAAAGGGCGGCACGCTGCTGCTGGTCAGCGCCGATGGCAGCCAGAAGACGACCGCCGCCACGATCCCCGTCGACTCGGCCGGGCAAGGCGGGTTGATGGACGTGGTCCTCGCGCCCGATTTCACGAGCAGCCGACGCGTGTATCTGAGCTATTCGGTCGCGGGCGACGGGGGCAAGGGCGTGGTGTTGGCGCGCGGCGTGCTCGACGGCAACCGGGTGACCGGGATCAGCGAGCTGTTCCGCGCAACCCCGTTCGTCAGCGGCGACGGCCATTATTCGGGCCGCATCGCCTTTGCCCCCGATGGCCAGCACCTGTTCTTCACCAATGGCGAGCGGCAGAAATTCGATCCGGCGCAGGACCCCAAGGCGACATTGGGCAAGGTGCTGCGCCTGACACTGGACGGCAAGCCGGCGGGCGATCCGGGGCTGACCGCGAAGGGGTTCCACCCGGCGGTGTGGTCGTACGGCCATCGCAACCTGCTGGGCATCGCCTTCGACCGGCAGGGCAATTTGTGGGAGCAGGAGATGGGGCCGAAGGGCGGCGACGAGGTCAATCTGATCGTCGCCGGGCGCAACTATGGCTATCCTCTGGTGTCGGAGGGCGATCATTATGACGGCCGGCCGATCCCGCGCCACAGCACCCGCCCCGACCTGGAAGCGCCCAAGGTCGCATGGAACCCGGTGATCTCGCCGGGCGGGCTGATCGTCTATTCGGGCAAGCTGTTCCCGCAATATGCCGGCGACCTGTTCATCGGCGGGCTGTCGAGCGAGGCACTGGTCCGGGTCGACGTCAACGGCACCAATGCCGCCAAGGGCGACCAGTGGCCGATGAACGCCCGCATCCGCGAGGTCGAGGAAGGGCCGGACGGTGCGATCTGGGTGCTCCAGGACGGGGCGGGTGCGAAGCTGCTGAAGCTCACGCCGCAGAGTTGACCTACAGGCGAGCGAGCGTCGCCGGGTCGCGCTCCCCGGCATAAAAGGTATCGAGGATGGCGGCGAAGACCGGTTCGCCGCCATCCAACGCCGCTTCGAACAGGGTCATCGACGATCGCAGCTTCATCGCGTCGATCGCCCCGAGGATCGACACGATGTCCCGGCCAGGGTGGGTCAACAGCGCCTCGGCCGATTCGACCAGCCGCGCGGCCAGCAACGGATGCGCCAGATAGGCCATCGCCTCGCCCCGGTCGGCGATGGCGTACTGCCGCGCCATCGCGCTCGACCCCAGTCCGGCGATCTGCGGAAAGATGAACCACATCCAATGGCCACGCTTGGCCCCGGCGCGCAGTTCGGCGAGCGCCGTGGCGTAGCTGTCGCGCTGGGCATCGACGAAGCGGCGGAGCGGATCGGTCATGCCACCGACATGGGATGGCCGGCGCGAACTGCAAATTCTGACAACGTTGACGGTTGATCGGACTGGGCAGATGCGATTAGCATCGTCCGCACAAAAAAGCCTTGGGAGGGGTTATGCACAAAAGCTGGATGGTGGCCGCATTGGTCGCCGTGGTTGCCGCGCCGGTGGTCGCACAGAGCGCCGAGGATTTCGCTGCGAAGGTCATCAACGCACCGCTGCCCGCCAGCCTGAGCGTGTTCGGCCTGCCGACGCCGCCGCCGGTCGTGCGGGTGAAGGGGGTCGACGGCGGCAAGGCGCTGCGCGTCGCGATACCGGCGGCGGACAAGGACCCGTGGAAGATATCGCTGTCGTCGCCGACGACCCAGCCGGTGGCGAAGGGCGACCGCCTCGTCCTCGCCTTCCACGCACGGGCGACGGGCATGGCGCCGGGAACGAAGGCGAAGATCGCCAACGCGTCGATCCAGTTGGCCAAGGCCCCCTATACCGGCATCCTCGGCCAGCCGGTCGAGGTCGGCGACCAGTTCGAGTTCCTGCAGGTCGCGGGTCGCGCGGATCGCGACTATGCCGCAGGTGATCTGTCGGCGTCACTGCAGCTGGCGACGGGCAAGCAGACCTTCGAATTCGGTCCGCTGTTCATCATCAACCTCGACAAGAAGTGAGGCGAAAAATGCGCGACCGTTCGTCCTGAGTAGCCACTGAGCGAAGTCGAAGGGGCGTATCGAAGGACCTGGGCCATGGTACTTCGATACGGGTCTTCGACTTCGGTGCGTAGGACCGAAGCCTGTCCTGAGCGCCTGCCGCAGACAGGCAGTCGAAGGACTCAGCCCCTACTCAGCACGAACGGGGGCGGGAATGGCAAACGCCTAGCCCCGCGTCGCCGCCAGGAAATAGTCGAGCGATAGATCGTCCGACAGGGTGAAGCCGCGCGCCGCCGAAAAGGACAGGCCGCTGGGCGGCGATACCGTCATGCCCGCCGCGCGCAGATGAGCGGTCAATTCGTCGGGGGTCAGGAAGCGGTCCCAGTCATGGGTGCCGCGCGGGATCATGCCCAGCCCCTCCGCCACCGCGATCATCGCGAGTCGCGACAGCGCGGTGCGGTTGGGGGTCGACACGACCAGCAGCCCGCCGGGTGCCACCGCATCGGCCAGCCCGCGCGCAAAGGCGGCAGGGTCGGCGACATGCTCGATCACCTCCAGAGATGTCACGAGGTCGAACTGCCGCCCGGCGATCGCTTCCACGCCGCCCGCCAGATACTCGATCGAGAGACCGCCCTGCGCGGCATGGGCGGCGGCGGCACCGATATTTTCCGGCGCGGCGTCGACACCGGTCACCTGTCCGCCCAGCCGGGCGAGCGGCTCGGCGAGCAGCCCCGCACCGCAGCCGACGTCCAGCACGGTCTTTCCGGCCAGGGGGGTGAAGCCCGCCGCATCGCCGTCCCAGTGCGAATCGATCGCCGCGCGCACGAACGACAGGCGCACCGGGTTCAGCCGGTGGAGCATCGCCGAGCTGCCCTTGGGGTTCCACCAGTCGGCGGCCATCTCGCCGAAATGGGCGGCTTCGCGTGCCACGACGCTTGATTGCGCGGCCACGTCTTTTTCGGACATAAAGATTGCGTTGCTTGCGTTCGTCATGGCGCTCTCCTATCAGCCGCCGCCATTCCCCCCAAGGATGAATGGCAAAACGCATGGCGCGGATCGTGATGAAGTTCGGTGGCACCTCGATGGCGGGGATCGAACGTATTCGCAGCGTCGCCGCCCGCGTGAAGCGCGAGGTCGAGGCCGGCAACCAGGTCGCGGTGGTCGTGTCGGCGATGGCCGGCGACACCGACCGGCTGGTTGGCTTCTGTCGCGAGGCATCGGCGCTGTACGACCCACGCGAATATGATGCGGTGGTGGCGTCGGGCGAACAGGTGACCAGCGGGCTGCTGGCGATCGCATTGCAGGCGATCGGCGTGCCGGCGCGTTCGTGGCTGGGCTGGCAATTGCCGATCCGCACCAGCGACGCGCACGCGACCGCCCGGATCGAATCGATCGACACCACCGCGCTCGACGAATCGCTGGCGCGCGGCGAGGTGGCGGTGATCCCCGGGTTCCAGGGCGTGACCGACGCCAACCGCATCACCACGCTGGGGCGTGGCGGGTCGGACACGTCGGCGGTGGCAATGGCGGCGGCGATGCAGGCCGATCGCTGCGACATCTACACCGATGTCGACGGCGTCTATACCACCGACCCGCGCATCGTGCCGCGCGCGCGCAAGCTGGCGCGGGTGACGTACGAGGAAATGCTCGAACTCGCCTCGGTCGGGGCAAAGGTACTCCAGACCCGCTCGGTCGGGCTGGCAATGAAGGAAAAGGTCCGCGTGCGCGTGCTGTCGTCGTTCGACGATACCCGCGACGAGGACGGCTATCGTGGAACGCTGATCGTCGGCGAAGAGGAAGTGACGGACATGGAACGGCAGCTCATCACCGGTATCGCCCACGACAAGAACGAGGCGAAGATCACGCTGGTCGCGGTGCCCGACCGCCCCGGCGCGGTGGCATCGATCTTCGCGCCGCTGGCGGGCACCGGCATCAACGTCGACATGATCGTGCAGAACATCGCCCATTCGACCGGATCGACCGACGTCACCTTCACCGTGCCGGCGGCCGAACTAGCCCGTGCGCTCGACACGCTGGAAAAGGCGAAGACCGACATCGGGTTCCAGAAGGTGCTGCACGATACCCGCGTCGCCAAGGTATCGGTGGTGGGCGTGGGGATGCGCAGCCATGCCGGCGTCGCCTCCACCATGTTCACCGCGCTGGCCGATCGCGGCATCAATATCCAGGCGATCACCACGTCGGAGATAAAGGTCAGCGTGCTGATCGAGGAGGATTATACCGAACTGGCGGTGCGCGTGCTGCACACCGCCTACGGGCTGGACGCCGAGGGCTGACTTTCAGATCCTCCCCGGCACGGGGAGGGGGACCGCCGCGCAGCGGTGGTGGAGGGGGTTGGCCGCGCAACGCGACCGGTGTGGACGCCGACGCCCCCCTCCACCAGCTGCGCTGGTCCCCTTCCCCGTGCCGGGGAGGATTTACTCCCCCATCAGGTGTACCGCTACTCGTCGCCGATGCGCGGCGCGGCGGTGTTCGAACAGGTAGATGCCCTGCCAGATGCCCAGCACCGGGCGGTGGCCGACCACGGGAATCGACAGCGATACGCCGGTCAGTGCGGTGCGCAGATGCGCCGGCATGTCGTCCGCCCCCTCCTCGTCATGGGCGTAGCGATCACTTTCGGGGGCGATGTGGCGGAAATAGCGTTCGAGGTCGTCGCGCGCCGTCTCGCTGGTATTTTCCTGCACCAGCAGCGATGCCGAGGTGTGGCGGCAGAACAGGGTGAGCAACCCGTCGGCGATGCCGGTCGATTCGACCCAGTGCCGCACCTGTCCGGTGATGAGGACCAGCCCCTGCCCGTTGGTGACGACCACCAGTTCGCCATGTTCCTGTCGCATCATCGTCCCTGCTTGCCCGAAGCGGTCGCCCCGCGCTAGGCGGAGCCATGACCAACGCATCGATCGGCGCCGAGCGCCTGGAGCGCCGCATGGCGCGCGGCCGTGACTTTCTGGGCAGCGAGACCGCGATCCTGTGCGGCGCGATGTCGTGGGTGAGCGAGCGCAACCTCGTCGCCGCCATCTCCAACGCCGGCGGGTTCGGCGTGATCGCCTGCGGGGCGATGACGCCCGAGCTGCTGGATGCCGAGATCGCGGGGACGAAGGCGCTGACGGACAAGCCGTTCGGCGTGAACCTCATCACCATGCACCCGGCGCTGTTCGACCTGATCGAGGTGTGTGGGCGCCACGGCGTTACCCATGTCGTGCTGGCCGGCGGCCTGCCGCCCAAGGGGTCGCTGGAGGCGATCAAGGCGACCGGGGCCAAGGTCATCGCCTTCGCCCCCGCGCTGGCGCTCGCCAAGAAGCTGATCCGCAGCGGTGCCGACGCGCTGGTGATCGAGGGGATGGAGGCCGGCGGCCATATCGGCCCCGTCTCCACCAGCGTGCTGGCGCAGGAAATGCTGCCCGAGGTCGCGGCGCAGGTGCCGGTGTTCGTCGCGGGCGGAATCGGCCGGGGCGAGGCGATCGCCGGCTATCTGGATATGGGCGCGGCGGGCGTGCAGCTCGGCACCCGGTTCGTCTGCGCGACCGAATCGATCGCGCATCCGGCGTTCAAGAAGGCGTTTCTGCGTGCCTCCGCCCGCGACGCGGTGGCGAGCGTGCAGATCGACCCGCGCCTGCCGGTCATCCCGGTGCGCGCGCTGAAGAATGCCGGCGGCGAGCAATTCACCGCCAAGCAGCGCGAAGTCGCGCAGTTGCTGGACGAAGGCAGCGTGGCGATGGCCGAGGCGCAGTTGCAGATCGAACATTATTGGGCGGGCGCGCTGCGCCGTGCGGTGATTGATGGCGATGTCGAGCATGGCAGCCTGATGGCCGGGCAGTCGGTCGGCATGGTCACGAAGGAAGAACCGGCGGCCGAGATCATCGCCACGCTGATGGCGGAAGCCGCGCAGGCGCTGGAAAAGCGGGCGGCGTGAAGCCCAAAGTTCACTAAGTTCACACTTGCCGCGGTTTCGTGGCGCGGGTGTTTCTATGCCGGGTGCGGTCACGATGCGAAAGAGCGTGGCCGTAGGTTGGCAGGGTGGCGGCATGTAGGAAAGTGGTTCGCCGCTTGACGTCACCCCGGCGCAGACTGGGGCTTCTTGCGGCTCCTGCCGCGTGCCGTCACCGGGAGATCCCGGCCTACGCCGGGATGACGTGCGAGGCGGGGGAATCCTTGCCGCTTCGACCGCCGCCAAGGAAGAAGCGGGACCCCGGATCAAGTCCGGGGTGACGGGGAGGGACTTGGAACCGATCGACATTCAATGTCCGCGCGACGCCGCGAAGCGAAGAACGAAGAAGGTTCGCGCGGAGGACGCGGGGACCGACGCGTGACGTAAAGCGGTACGCGCTGCGTCGACGCGAAGATGTTGGCACGGTCGGTAGTCAGTCCTGCGGTCAGCCCGTGCACGACACCTCCGCGCCTCCGCGTGAAATTCCAATTTCTGGTGCTTCCGCGGTTGAACGCCGATCCGGCTCAGGCCGCTTCTTCCTCGCGCAGCCACACCAGTGCTTCCTCACGGGAATCGAACATCGGCAGGTGCGGGAGCGCACGTTTCACCTGCATCGACAGCAAGGCGCTGTTACGGATCAGTGCGATCTTGCGCGAGGTCGTACGCGACCGGTCGGCGATCTCGCCGATGGCGGCCAGAACGTCGGGCGACTGGACCGCGAAGCCGGTGATGTCGAACAGCGCGACCTGCTCCCCCGGACGCACGCCCAGCCCCGGCAACCGGGTCACCGCCTCACGCAGCGCCGCGCCGAAGCGCTGGACGGTGCCGAGGTCCCAATGGCCGAGCAGGGCGAAATCGAGCATCCACGGTGCGGAGGTGATGACTCCGCGAAAGGCGGGATCGTCGGCGATGCGCATGGGCGTCCTGTGAAATGGCGGCGCACAGCGTCGTGCGCGGCATAAAGTGTCACAGGATATTGTTTATAAAGCGTTTCCTGCCGAATCGTATCCGATCAGTAGGCCCGACGGATCGCGAACTCGACCGCTTCGATCATCGCATCCTTCGCCGGACCGTTCGGGAAGCGCCCGATCGCATCGATCGCCCGCTGGCCATAATGACGGGCACGTGCCAGCGTGTCGTCGACCGCGCGGGTCGATCGGATCAGGGTGATGGCGTGCGCCAGATCGGCGTCGCTCGCGCGCTTGCCCGATACCGCGTCGCGCCAGAAGGCACGTGATTCCTCGTCACCGCGCGCATAGGCGAGGATGACCGGCAGGGTCATCTTGCCCTCGCGGAAATCGTCGCCGGCATCCTTGCCCATGGTATCCGCATCGGACACGTAATCGATCGCATCGTCGACCAGCTGGAACGCGATGCCGAGGTTGCGGCCATAGGCGTCGAGCGCGGCTTCGTCGGCGTCCGACCGGTCGGCGACGATCGCGGCGATGCGGCACGCGGCGGCGAACAGCGCGGCGGTCTTGGCCCCGATGATGTCGAGATAGCGATCCTCGGGCGTGTCGATCCGGCGGATCGCGGTCAGCTGGTTCACTTCCCCTTCGGCGATCACCGCCGACGCGCCCGACAGGACGCGCAGCGCCTTCAGGCTTTCCGCCTCGACCATCAGTTCGAAGCTCTTGGAAAACAGGAAGTCGCCGACCAGCACGCTGGCGGGATTGCCCCAGATGATGTTGGCGGTACGCTTGCCCCGGCGCAGGTCGGACCCGTCGACCACATCGTCGTGCAGCAGCGTCGCGGTATGGATGAACTCGACCGCCGCCGATAACAGGTGATGGCGGGTGCCGCCGTAACCGATCAGCCGGGCGCTCGCGAGCGTCAGCATCGGGCGCATCCGCTTGCCCCCGCCGGCGATCAGGTGACCGGCCAGTTCGGGGATCAGCGGAATCTTCGACTGCATCCGGTCGAGGATGACCGCGTTCACACGGTTCATGTCGTCGGCGACCAACGCCATCAGCGGATCGAGGGAGGGGTCGGTCCGCTTGTCGAGGCGGTGCAGGGTAGCCGTCATGTCCCAGCGATGTGGCGGTTCGGACGGCCGAACGCAAGGGAAAGGCGGGGTTGCGCCGCCCGTCCCGTCGCGCGAAAGGGGCGGACCGCACGCACTTTCCGCCGTGCGCGCGGTTGCAAGAAAAGAGGACGCCATGCCCGACGCGACGCTGCAACGGTTCCGCCAGAGCATCGACAATATCGATGCGGCGCTGGTCTTCCTGCTCGCCGAGCGGTTCAAGGTCACCCAGGCGGTCGGGCATTACAAGGCGGAGAACGGCCTGCCCCCCGCCGATCCGGGCCGCGAGGACGCGCAGATCGCGCGGCTGCGCGCGCTGGCGCGCGATGCCGACCTCGACCCGGAGTTCTCCGAGAAGTTCCTGCGCTTCATCATCGACGAGGTGATTCGCCATCACCAGTCGCTGCAGGACGACGGGGCGGCGCGGTGAGCGACGACCGGATCGTCTTCGCCCCCGACGATGTCGATCTGGCGCGATCACCGCTCAGGCGCGACATCGCCGAGCCGACCTATGTGCTGGGCGCGTTCAATCCGGCGCTGACGCGGTTGCCGAACGGCAACCTGCTGCTGCTGGTGCGGGTGGCCGAGGCGCTGCGCGAACCGGTGCGCGACGGCCATGTGCGGTCGATCCGCTGGACGGCCGGCGGCTATGTGCTCGATGCGTTTCCGGCGGACGCGGCGGATGTCAGCGATCCGCGCTTCTTTTCGTTGAAGGGCGGGTCCTATCCGTTCCTCGGCCTCACCTCTCTGTCATGGCTGCTGCCGGTCGAGCTGTCGGCGGACGGGCAGCGGGTGGTGGCGGTGCATTACGACCGCGCGGTGGAGCCGTCGGGGCCTTACGCCCAGTACGGCATTGAGGACCCGCGCATCGTGGCGATCGACGGCGTGTACTGGATGACGGTGTGCGGCGTGTCGGGCGGGCGGCTATGTACCGTGATGTACCGGTCGTCGGACGGGTATGACTGGCGATCGCAGGGAATCGTGCTGGACCATGGCAACAAGGACATGGTGCCGTTCGAGGGGCGGGTCGGCGACCGCTATGTGTCGCTGACACGGCCGCTGTCGGATGCGTGGTTCGTCGCGGCGCCCGATGCGGCAGAGGGCAGCGGGCCGAGCATCAACCTTGCGACCTCACCCGACATGCTGCACTGGCGGCCGCTGGCGGAACCGACGCTGCGGCCGTTGAAGGGTGCGGCCGCCTACAAGCTGGGTGGCGGCACCCCGCCAGTGCGGACGAAGCGCGGGTGGATGATGCTGTATCACGGCGTCGAGAAGCAGGGCGCGGTGGGGGTGTATCGCACCTATCGCGCGCTGATCGATGCCGATGCCGCCTGGGTGCTGGAGCGCGATGAGACGCGGCCGGTGCTGGAGGCGGCCTCCGCGCTGATCGCGCCGATCGCGCACCAGGCGTATCTGCCGCAGCCGGTGGTGTTCACGACCGGCATCGTGGCCGACGGCGACGACTGGATCGTGGCGTCGGGCGAGGCGGACCTGGCGTGCCGGTTGACGCGGGTGGCAGGCGCGCGGCTGGACTGACTGCTATCCGTTTTGAGCAAAAACCGTTCGTGCTGAGTAGAGACTGAGCCCTTCTACTGCCTGCCTGCGGCAGGCGCTCAGGACAGGCTTCTGTGCTACGCACCGAAGTCGAAGGCTCGTATCGAAGCACATGCCTCAAGCGGTCCTTCGATACGCCATTTCGACTTTGCTCAATGGCTACTCAGGACGAACGGCGTCGGCGGAAGTTGTTCTACACCCCCAGCCAGACCCTGAGCGGATTGGCCGGGTCCGCCACCAGCTTCACCGTCAGCGCGAGCGACACGACGACCAGCAGCGGGCGGATCGCGCGGCCGCCGAAGCGGATGGCGAGCGCCGCGCCGAGCTGTCCGCCCGCCACGCTCGCGACCGCCATCGACAGCCCGAGTACCCACCACACATGGCCGCCCGCGACCAGCACCGCCAGGCCGGCCAGGTTGCTGGCGAGGTTCAGCAGCTTGGTATGCGCCACCGCCCGCGTCGCGCCCATGCCGGCGGCGGTGACGAGCAGCAGCGTGAAGAAGGACCCGGTGCCCGGACCGAAGAAGCCGTCATAGGTGCCGATGCCGGCCACCGCGAGCAGCAGCCCGGCGGGGGCCAGGCGGACATGGGTATCGACATCGGACAGGCGCGGCCCGAACAGGAAGTACAGCGCCATCGCCACCAGCAGGATCGGCAGCAGCCCGGCAAGAAACCGCGGGTCGATCATCTGCACCAGCGCGGCCCCCACCCCTGCCCCGCCGAACGAGGCAAGCGCCAGCCACCACGACCGGCGCAGGTCGATATGCCCCTTGCGCCAGAAGGCGAAGGTCGCGCCGGCGGTGCCGAACGCGCTTTGCAGCTTGTTGGTGCCAAGCGCCATGACCGGCGGCACCCCGGCGGCGAGCAGGGCGGGAATGGTGATAAGCCCCCCGCCGCCCGCCATCGCGTCGATGGTGCCGGCGCAGAAGGCGACCAGCATGAGCAGGGCGATGAGGTCGAGTTCCATGGGACGCCGGCTTAGCGGCGGGACGGTGATCGCGGAAGGCGGCTTCGCGGTACCTGCCTAATCCATTGCCCATCGTCATTCCCGCGAAGGCGGGAATCCATTGACGCCAACGCTGACGATAGAGCCGCAACGGCCTGGGGTATGGATTCCCGCCTTCGCGGGAATGACGACAGGGTTTTAGGAAAAGGTGGGGAGCTTCTGTTGCCCGGTGCTCCCCGTACCGCTGGAATCCGATTCTGTTGCCCGGTTCGGTCCAACCGCGCTATTTTAGAGTAACTTCAGGCCGTGAGGCCCTTAGTTACGCCGCAATCGCGAGTGCTTCGTTATCGTTGGCACTTGTGTGTATGGGCCGTTGCGGTGGTCCCATTCCGAACGAAAACAGCGCTTTTCAACACACGTCGATCCTGGTTCGGCCCCGTCAGAAACGGTGTCCAGAAACACCACCTTATGGTGGAGCCGCCGGGTACTGCCCCCGGGTCCGCTGCATCTATTGCACGCCGCAATTTATCGTCATAGCCGGCTGGAAGCCGGCAACCGGGGATATAGGCGCTTGTTCGCGCTTTGAAAAGAAGCGGACTTCCCTTGGATGCGATGCGGTGGCATGGGCGGTGGGATCATGCTGACCCAGCGTTCCCGCTATGCGCTTCGCGCGATGCTGTTCCTGGCCGAACAACCCGCCGGCGAGGCGCCGATGCCGATGCACCGCATCGCCACCGCCGCGAACGTGCCGCGCAAGTTCCTCGAACTGATCCTGGCCGACCTGCGCGAGGCGGGGTTCCTGTCGTCGACGCGCGGCAAGGCGGGCGGATACCACCTCGCGCGCCCTGCGCACCTGATCTCGCTGGGTGAAATCATCCGCGTGATCGAAGGGCCGCTAGCACTGGTCCCCTGCGTCAGCCGTACCGCGTACCGCCCGTGCGGCGACTGCAAGGACGAGGCGAGCTGTGCGATCCGCCACGCGATGGCGCGGGTGCGGGACGAAACCGCGCGCATCCTCGACGGCACCAGCCTCGCCGCGGCGGCGGCGCAGGAACTGGCGGCGGCATAGGCGCCACTGCCCCTCCCTGGCAGGGAGGGGTTGGGGTGGGTCGGCCTGCGAGGGACCGATAGTGCCTGCCACGACCCTACCCACCCCCGGCCCCTCCCTTTCAGGGAGGGGAGAAAGTCATTCCTTGGCCTTCCCCGCCCGCAATTCGTCGCGGATCTCGCGCAGCAGCGCCACTTCGGGCGGGTCGGCAGCGGGCGGGACGTCACCGGTCTTCTGTTCCTGATGCACCGTCGCGATCGCGCGGTTCACGAACTTCACCAGCAGGAACACGATGAAGGCGAGGATCACGAAGTTGATGACCACGCTGATGAACTGCCCATAGCCGAACAGCGGTACGCCGGCTTCCTTCAGCGCGGTATAGTTGTCGGGGCTGCCCTTATACGTCGCCGGGATCGGTCCCAGCGTCACGAAATAGCTGGAAAAATCGAACCCGCCGAACAGCCAGCCGATGACCGGCATGATCATGTCGTCGGTCAGCGATTTGGTGATGGTCCCGAACGCCGCACCGATGATGACCCCGACCGCGAGGTCGAGCACGTTGCCGCGCGCGACGAACGTGCGGAACTCCTTGAGCATCGACATGATTCCCTCCCTGTCTTCGCCGCTTGAGGGCGTCATACTGCTTCGATACGGTGGGGTTAGGCAAGCATCGGGTGGGACGACATGGACATGCGGCGGACGATGGTGGTGATGGCGGCGGTGCCGCTGGCGGCGTGCGGCGTGAACAGCGTGCCGACCGCCGAGGAGAATGTGAACGCCAAATGGGGCGAGGTGCAGAACCAGTATCAGCGCCGCGCCGACCTGATCCCCAACCTTGTCGCGACGGTGAAAGGCTTTGCCGGACAGGAAGAACGCGTACTGACCCAAGTCACGCAGGCCCGTGCACAGGCGACGTCGATCAACGTCACCACCGACGACCTGTCCGACCCGGCGACGTTCCAGCGGTTCCAGGCGGCACAGAACCAGCTGACCCAGGCACTGGGCCAGTTGCGCACGGTGGTCGAGGCGTATCCGCAGCTGACCAGCAACCAGAATTTCCTGTCGCTGCAATCGCAGCTGGAAGGGACCGAGAACCGCATCGCCATCGCCCGGCGCGATTATAACGAGGCGGTACAGGCCTATAATACCCGCATCCGCACCTTCCCCGACGCGATCGGGGCGCGGGTCTTCTATGGTGCCAAGCCCAAGCAGAGCTTCCAGGCGCAGGCCGGGGCCGAGGTCGCGCCGCAGGTCAATTTCGGCAACGCGAACTGAGGCGCGCGGGTGCGCCGCCTCTTGATCGCCCTGTGGATAACTTTGTGGGCAATGTGCGCATGGCCTGCGGCTGCGCAGACATTTCCCAAGTTCACCGGGCTGGTCGTCGACGACGCGAACGTCCTGCCGGCCGAAACCCGCGCCGACCTGACTGAAAAACTACAGGCATTACAGCGAGATACCAAGCGGCAGTTCGTCGTCGCGACGATCGGCGACACGCAAGGGTTTCCGCTGGAGGACTATGGCTACCGGTTGGGCCGGGCATGGGGCGTCGGGCTGAAGGATGTGGATAACGGCGCGATCCTGTTCATTGCGCCGAACAATCCGGCCGGACAGCGCGGGCCACGGCTGGAGGTCGGCTACGGCCTCGAACCCATTCTGACCGACGCGATGTCGAGCGCGATCATCCAGCAGCAGATGATGCCGATGCTGAAGGCCGGGGATATTCCCGGTGCGATGACGGCGGGCGCCGACGCGGTGATCGCGCAATTGCGGCTCAGCCCCGAAGAAGCACAGGCACGCATCGACGCGGCGGCCGCCGCGTTCGACCGGGGGCAACGTCGCCGGTCGTCGGGGTCGGATGCCGGGGCGGTGATCGGCATCGTCTTCTTCATCGGCGTCGGGCTGTTGATCTTCGGTATTTTCGCCGTGTCCAGCCGGCGGCGGCGCGCGGGGCCGTGGGGCCAGCGGCACCGCAGCAGCACGGCGGGCGATGTCGCGCAGGTCGTCCTGTGGTCGATCGCCGACGAACTGGCGCGGGGCGCAATGCGCGGCGGCGGCAGCCGGGGCGGCGGATCGTCGGGCAGCTCGGGCGGTGGCTGGAGCGGGGGCGGCTTTACCGGCGGCGGTGGCGGATCGTTCGGTGGCGGCGGCGCGTCGGGGAATTGGTGATGCAACTGACGCAAGCCGACCGCACCCGCATCCGCAGCGCTGTGACCACCGCAGAGGCCGCGACCGATGGCGAGATCGTCGTCGTGCTCGCCCGGCGGTCCGATGCCTATCACGATGTCGGCCTGCATATGGCGGTGCTGGCGATGCTGCTGGTGCTGGCTGGCACCGCATTATGGCCCGGCTGGCTGCTGGCGTTCCATGGCTGGGCCGAACCATGGGGCGATGCCCCTACCCCGCTGTTCCTGCTGACGACGCTTGGCTGGGTGCAGGGCGCGGTGTTCCTGATCGTACGTTATGCGTGCGCATGGACGCCGCTGCGCATGGCGCTGACCCCCGCGGCGACCAAGGCGCGGCGGGTCCATGCCCGCGCGCTGCTGCTGTTCCGCGCCGCCACCGAACGGCGGACGGTAGCGGCGACCGGCGTGCTGCTGTACCTGTCGCTCGACGAACATCGTGCCGAGCTGATCGCCGAAGCCGCGATCCACGACCGGGTCGATCAGGCGGTGTGGGGCGATGCGCTGGCGGCGTTGCTGGTGGCCCTCGGGCAGGATCGCCCCGCCGACGGCATCGTCGCGGCGGTGGGCGCGATCGGCGCGGTGCTAGCCGAGCATTTTCCGATAGGAGCCAAGGACATGAACGAACTCCCCGACCGGTTGATCGAACTGTGATCGACGCCGATGCCCCCGAAGAGGTGATGTGGGCGGGCCGCTTCATCACCGCGAAGAAACGTGGCCGCTGGGAATATGTCGGGCGCGCGAACGGCATCGGCGCGGCGGTGATCGTCGCGATCGACGACGGCCATGTCCTGCTGGTCGAGCAATATCGCGTGCCGCTAGGGCGAAACTGCATCGAGCTGCCGGCCGGACTGGTTGGCGACGACAGCGCGGGCGAGGCGGCGGCGGTGGCGGCCACGCGCGAGCTGGAGGAGGAAACCGGCTATCGCGCGGGATCGATGGTGTCGCTGGGCGAATATCATTCGTCGCCGGGGATGGTGTCGGAGAGCTTCACGCTGTTCCGCGCAGGCGCGTTGACGAAGGTCGGCGACGGTGGCGGGGTACCGGGGGAGAATATCACCGTCCACCGCGTGCCGCTGGACGGAATCGCCGGGTTCGTGGCCGGACAGCGCGCGGCGGGCAAGGCGGTGGATGTGAAGCTGTTGCTGTTGTTGGCGCCGGTGTTGTTGGGGTGAGCTTGCCAGCATGCCATTTGTGCTGAGTAGGGGCTGAGCTTGTCGAAGACCCGTATCGAAGTACGGCTGGCGGTCCTTCGATACGCCCCTTCGACAAGCTCAGTGGCTACTCAGGACAAGCGGGATGTAGTTTGCTTTTCTCGAGCCACAGCCCCGTTTGCTTTGGAGGTTCGAGCCTGTCGAGGGGGTGACCCAAGCGAGCAAGTTCTCGACAGACGCTTCTCGACAGGCTCGAAGCTGTTCGAACCAAACGGTGGGTTTCGGGCAAAGGGTGTCAGCCCTTGGAACTGGCACTCGGCGTGGGCGCCGGCACGCGGCACGGCACGATGGTCTTCGGATCGGGTCGGTGCCCGTCGGGCGTGAACATCGCGATATAGCCGCCGGCCGAGGGCATCTTCTGCAATTCGACCAGCTTGTAGCCGACCGCCTCGAACTCGCATTTCAGCAGCGCGGGCGGGGTGCCGTGGTTCCGGGTAGCGCGGTCGGCATCGACCACCACCACCCGCCCGCCGGGACGCAGCGACGGGCGCAGGTTCCACAGGAACGCGTACGGCTCGGCGATCTCGTGATACATGTGCACCATCAGCACGCGGTCGAAGCTGCCCGTCGGCAGCTTCGCATCGTCCGGTTCGCCCAGCCGCACGCTGACATTGTCCAGCCGCTCGCGCGCCACGCGCTGCGCCAGCGCATCGCGAATCTGCGGGATGATGTCCTCGGCCAGCACGCGACCGTCCGGCCCGACGCGCTGCGCCATGCGGATGGTGTAATAGCCCTCGCCCGCGCCGATGTCGGCGACGGTCATGCCGGGCGCGATGCCGGCCTTGTCCATCACCAGTTCGGCTTCGTTCAACCGGTCGCGCGCTTCCTCGGTCGACCAGCGTGCCGACACGATCGTCGCCACCGGCCGGTCGGCCCTGGGGAAATCCGGCTTGTCCTCCCGCTGCGCATTGGCGGCCGGGGTCGGCTGCGTCGCGTCGCAGCCGGCCAGCAACATCAGTGCGAGCGCAAGGGCATGGCGCATGTCAGTCGACATCCTCGACTTCGACCGCTTCGCCGGTCACCCGCTGCGACAGGGCGGCGGCCATGAACGGGTCGAGCGCACCGTCGAGCACGTCGCCCGGCGCGGTCGAGACGACGCCGGTGCGCAGGTCCTTCACCATCTGGTACGGTTGCAGGACATAAGAGCGGATCTGGTGGCCCCAGCCGATGTCGGTCTTGGTCGCATTCTCGGCATTGGCCTCCGCCTCGCGGATCGCCAGCTCGCGCTCGTACAGGCGGGCGCGCAGCTGGTTATAGGCCTCGGCCTTGTTCTTGTGCTGCGACCGCTGGTTCTGACACTGCACCACGATGCCGGTCGGGATGTGGGTGATGCGCACCGCCGAATCGGTCGTGTTGATGTGCTGCCCCCCGGCACCCGACGCACGGTAGGTGTCGATGCGCAGGTCGCTTTCGTTATATTCGACCTCGATATTGTCATCGATCACCGGATAGACCCAGATCGACGCGAACGAGGTGTGGCGGCGCGCCGCGCTGTCATAGGGGCTGATGCGGACGAGGCGGTGGACCCCGCCCTCGGTCTTGGCGAAGCCGTACGCATTCTCGCCCTTGATGAGCAGCGTCGCCGACTTGATGCCGGCCTGTTCGCCCGAATGCTGGTCGACCAGTTCGACCTTCATGCCGCGGCGTTCGGCCCAGCGGGTGTACATGCGTTGCAGCATCCCCGCCCAGTCCTGGCTCTCGGTCCCGCCGGCGCCGGCGTTGATCTCGATATAGGTGTCGTTGCCATCGGCCTCGCCCGAAAGCAGCGCCTGCACCTTGTCATGGTCGGCACGCTTGGCCAGTTCGGCGAGGTTCGCGACGCCCTCCTCGGCCATTTCGGTATCGCCCTCGGCATCGGCCATCTCGATCAGCTCGACGGTGTCGGACAGGTCGCGTTCGATGGTGCGGGTGGCGGTGATCGCCTCGTCCAGCCGGCGGCGTTCGCGCATCACTTCCTGCGCGGCCTTGGGATCGTTCCACAATGCCTGGTCCTCGACGCGCGCGTTCAGCTCGTCCAGCCGGCGCAGCGCGCGGTCCCAGTCGAGGAAGCGGCGCAGCAGCGCGAGGGCATCGTTGATCTTGTCTACATGGGCTTGCGCTTCGGCGCGCATGGGGAAAACTCCGGGAATAAGCGTAATTGAACGGCACGCCGCAGAAACGCACCTTAAGCTGAACCGTTCGTGCTGAGTAGGGGCTGAGCGCAGTCGAGGATGATTGGGTCGGATCGTCCCCCGGACGATCCTGAACCATGTGGGGCATGGTTCACCCGATCATTATCGAAGCACCCGCCTCAAACGATCCTTCGATACGCCATTTCGACAGGCGCAATGGCTACTCAGGACAGACGGTTTCGGGCGCTGACCGATACGCAATCTAGTAGATTCCCCCTTCGCGTTGCAAGAAGTCGCTGTCGCGCGGTTGCGCCTGTTGCGCGGGGCGGGCGGCGCGGGTCGGATCGCGGACGACGGGCGCACGCGCCTCGCCCAGCCGGCCGGCGGCGCGGCGCGCCTCGGTCTCGGGTTTGAACGCTTCCCAGATGATCGCCGCCTTGGGATCGGGCGTCGGCCAGCCGCCATAAACCGGGCGGCCGCTCGCGCGGTCGATGCGGACCATGCGGATGCCGGCCGGCGCGCGGAATGGCAGCACCTCCATATCCTTATACGCCTTGACCGCGAACGCCTTGTAGATCGGCGCGGCGATCGTCCCCCCCTGCGCATAGCCGCCCAGGTTGCGCGGCGAATCGAAGCCCAGATACAGGCCGGCGATCATCTGCGGGGTGCCGCCGACGAACCACACGTCGGTCGGGCCGGTCGAGGTGCCGGTCTTGCCCATGATCGGACGGTTCAGGTCGCGCAGCGTCGTGGCGGTGCCGCGCTGGATCACTCCCTCCATGATGTGCACCATCTGATACGCGCTCATCGCGTCCAGCACCTGCCGCGCCTTGATCTGCGGACGGGGCATCGGCTTGCCGTCCCAGTCGGGCGCGTTGCATCGGTCGCAGGCACGCCAGTTTTCGGGCAGGATCACCTTGCCGCGCCGGTCCTGCACGAAATCGATGACGGTCGGTTCCAGCTCGCGCCCCTGGTTGGCGAGGATCGAGTACGCATTGACCATGCGCATCACGGTCGTCTCACCCGCGCCCAGCGCATAGGAGAGATAGGGCGGAAACTTGGTATCGCTGACGCCGACGCGCTGGATCAGGTCGTTGACCTTGTCCATGCCGGTCTGCGCCGCCGCGCGCACGGTCATCAGGTTGCGCGACTGTTCGACGCCCCAGCGCATCGTGTGCGGGCCGGCGCCGCCGCCGCCGAAGTTGCGGAAGCATTTCTGGCCCAGCCGCCCGCCCTGGTTCACGCAGAACGGACCATCGACGATGATCGAGGCCGGGGTCATCCCCGCCTCCAGCGCGGCGGCATAGACGATCGGCTTGATCGTCGATCCCGGCTGGCGCATCGCCTGGGTCGCGCGGTTGAACGACTGGATGCGGCTGTCGAAGCCACCCTGCATCGCAAGGATGCGGCCGGTGCGTGGGTCCTCCACCACCATGCCGCCCGACACGCGCGGGACCGAGCGCAGCGACCACTGGCTGCCGGCGGGTGCCACCGCGAGGATGTCGCCCGGCTGGATCGCGGCAAAGGCGGTGCCGCCGACCCCACGCACCGGCATCACCGCATTGCCGCGCGGCAGGACGCCGGTGCGCCCGTCGGCAAAGCCAATCCGCGCCTCGCCACCGTCCTTGGCGATGACGATCGCCGCCTGCCAGTCCTGGTAATCGATGGCGATATTGGTGTTGAGCAGCGCCGACTGCCAATTATCCTCGTCGACCTCGAGCCGCGGCTTGTTGAGCGGCCCCGACCAGCCCCGCCCCGAATCGAAGCGGATCAACCCGGCACGCAGCGCGTCCTGTGCATCCACCTGCAGCTTCGGGTCGAGCGAGGTGCGCACCCACAAACCGCCGGCATAGACGCTGTACGGCCCGTCCTTCGCATTCTCGCCGAACTGGTTCATCAGCTGGCGGCGGACTTCCTCGATGAAATAGCCGCCGGCGGTTTCCTGCCGCGGGGTCTGGCGCGGGATGGTGCCAAGCGGCTGGGCGACGGCGCCTGCGCGCTGGGCCGGCGTGATGAAGCCGTTGCGCTCCATCTCGCCCAGCACCCAGTTGCGCCGGCCGATCGCGCGGTCATAGCCGCGCTCGGGCGTATAGTTAGACGGCCCCTTCGGCAAAATCGCCAGATAGGCCATTTGCGGCAGCGTCAGTTCGCGCAGGTCCTTGCCGAAATAGGCATGGGACGCCGCCTCCACGCCGAACGCGTTCCGGCCGAGCGCAATCTGGTTGAGATAGAGTTCGAGGATCTGCTGCTTGGTCAGCGCGTTTTCGATGCGATAGGCGAGCAGCGCCTCCTTTGCTTTGCGGACATAGCTGACCTCGTTGGTCAGCAGCAGGTTCTTCGCCACCTGTTGCGTGATGGTCGACGCGCCGATCGGGCGGCCATCGCGGCGCAGGTTGGTGAGCATCGCCGCCGCGATGCCGGGATAGTCGACGCCGTGATGTTCGAAGAAGGTGCGATCCTCGGCCGCCAGGAACGCGCGCACCAGCAAAGGCGGATATTCGGCATAGGACAGCTGCACGCGGCGTTCGCGGGCATAGCTGTGGATCGGATCGCCCTCGATCCCGCGCACATTGGTCGGCAGCGGCGGTTCGTACGCCCGCAGCGAATCGACCGACGGCAGCGTGCGCCACAGCAGCAGCCAGATGAGGAACACGCCGATGCCGGCCAGCAGCAAGGCGACCGCAGGCAGACGGAACCACCACCGCCGCCGGATACGGGCGAAACGGGCGCGCCGGCCCGCTCGGGCGGCGTCGGGGGTGGCTTCGGTGTCGGATACGCTCATCGCCCGCGCGGTTTAGCAGGTTTGGCCGCAGGGGAAAGGGAGACGCCATGCGACGGCGCACCACGCCCCGCCAGATGGAACCGTTCATGCTGAGTAGGGGCTGAGCTTGTCGAGGAGGATAATGTGCACCATGCCCCGCATGGTTCAGGATCGTCCGGGGGACGATCCGACATGATCCTTATCGAAGCACCGGGCAGTCCTTCGATACGCCGCTTCGACAAGCTCAGCGGCTACTCAGGACCAACGGAGTAAACAGGAAGATGGGCTATCGATCCGCCGCCAACGCGTCCGACAGCAGCGCGCGGATGGCGCGGAGTTCGGTGATGCGGGCGGCGCGGCGGGGGGCGGGTGCGACCGGCAGCGGGGCCTTCGCCTCCTGCGCCAGCAACTGCTGCACGCCGCGCACGGTATAGCCCTGTTCGCCGAGCAGGCCATGGATGCGGCGCAGCAGGGCGACATCCTCCGGCCGGTAATGGCGGCGATCGCCCGCGCGGGTCAGCGGACGGATTTGCGGGAAGCGCCCTTCCCAATAACGCAACCGGTGCTGCGGCACCCCCAGTTCGCGCGCAACCTCGCCGATCGAGCGATAGGCGCCGGCCGATTTGTCGACGGGGGGCGCCAATCCTGCCCGATCAGCTCGCCGCGACGATGCGGTCGCGCATCATCTGGCTGGCGCGGAAGGTCAGCACGCGGCGCGGCGCGATCGGCACTTCGATGCCGGTCTTGGGATTGCGGCCGACGCGTTCGCCCTTGTCGCGCAGGACGAAGCTGCCGAAGCCGGAAACCTTGACGTTCTCGCCGTTGGACAGCGCTTCGCACATCGCGCCCAGGATCTGTTCGACCACCCGGGCGGAATCGGCGCGCGACAGGCCGATTTCGCGGTGCATTTCTTCGGCGAGGTCCGCGCGGGTCAGCGTGCCATCGGATGCCATCGGTTCTTGTCCCCCTTCGAACTACACCGAACCGTTAGCACGGCGTATACGAAGATTCAAAAATACGAAAGGATTACCAACGCACTACGGCGGCGCCCCAGGTAAAGCCACCCCCCATCGCCTCCAGCACGACGATATCGCCGCGCTTGATCCGCCCGTCCTTGACCGCGACGTCGAGCGCCAGAGGCACCGAAGCGGCGGACGTGTTGGCGTGGCGATCGACCGTGACCACGACCTTTTCCGGTGCGAGGTTCAGCTTGCGCGCGGTCGCATCGAGGATGCGGGCATTCGCCTGATGCGGCACGACCCAGTCGACATCGGCCGGGGTGAGACCGGCAAGGTCGAGCGATTCGCCCATCACGGCGGCAAGGTTCACCACGGCGTGGCGGAACACTTCCTTGCCCTTCATCCGGAGCTTGCCGACGGTGCCGGTAGTCGACGGACCGCCATCGACATAGAGGAGCTGGTTATGGCGGCCATCGGCATGGAGCCGGGTCGACAGGATGCCGCGTGGGCGTTCGGCGGCTTCGTCGTCCTGCGCCTCCAGCACGATCGCCCCCGCCCCGTCGCCGAACAGGACGCAGGTCGTGCGATCCTCCCAGTCGAGGATGCGGCTGAAGGTTTCGGCGCCGATCACCAGTGCGCGGCGGTGGACCCCGGCGCGCAGCATCGAATCGGCGACCTGCACCGCGTAGAGAAAGCCCGAGCAGACCGCCGCCACGTCGAACGCGACGCAATCGTCGATGCCGAGCGCCGCCTGCACCTTGGTCGCGGTCGCGGGAAAGGTCTGGTCCGGGGTGGCGGTCGCCAGCACGATCAGGTCGATCTGCTTGGGTTCCAGCCCGGCGGCGACGATCGCGGCGCGCGCGGCATCGGTCGCGAGCGTCGAGGTCGTCTCATGCTCGGCAGCGATGTGGCGGAAGCGGATGCCGGTCCGCTCGACGATCCACTCGTCAGAGGTATCGACCCGCTCGGCTAGTTCGGCGTTGGACACGCGGTTGGCGGGCAACGCCGATCCGGTGCCGGTGACGACTGCGCGAATCATGCTGCCTGTGCCTCGATACCGGCCAGATCACTGGCGATGCTGCGGGTCAGGTCGTCGCGGACCATCTTCGCCGCGACCTGGATCGCGTTCGACACGCCGATCGCATTGGCGCTGCCATGGCTCTTCACCACCAGCCCGTTGAGGCCGAGGAAGACCGCGCCATTATGGTTGTTGGGGTCGAGATGATGGCGCAGCAGGTCGGTCGCCGGCTTCGAGATCAGGAACCCGATCTTGGAGCGGACCGACGAACGGAACGCCCGCTTGAGCAGGTCGCCGACGAAGCGCGCCGTGCCTTCGGCGGTCTTGAGCGCGATGTTACCCGAAAAACCGTCGCAGACGACAACATCGACCTGTCCGCGCGACAGGCGATCCCCCTCGATATAGCCGGTGAACGTCATCGGCAGATGGGACGACGCACGCAGCGTAGCCGCCGCCTCCCGCACGCTGTCGATGCCCTTCAGCTCCTCGGTGCCGATGTTCAGCAGCGCGACGCGGGGGCTTTCGAGGTCGAGCGCGGTGCGGGCATAGGCCGCCCCCATCACCGCGAACTGGACGAGGTTGCGCGCATCGCACTCGGCATTGGCGCCGAGGTCGAGCATGACGAGATCATTGTCGCCGAGGCTGGGCAGCAACGCCGCCAGCGCCGGCCGGTCGATCCCCGGCATGGTGCGCAGCGCGAGCTTCGCCATCGCCATCAGCGCGCCGGTATTGCCCGACGACACCGCGGCGGCGGCGCGCCCCTGCTTCACCAAGTTGATGGCAATGCCCATCGACGTGACCTTCGCCCGGCGAATCGCCTGGCTGGGCTTGTCCGAAGAGCCGACGACCTCAGGCGCGTGGACGATCTCCGACGCGGCACTGAGGTTGGGGTGCGATTCGAGACCGGCACGAATCGCCGTCTCGTCGCCGACCAGCAGGAAGCGCATCGATTCGTGGCGTCGCCGGGCATGGGCGACGCCAGCGAGCATGGTGGCAAGCCCTTCGTCACCGCCCATCGCGTCGATGGCGATCCAGGACCCGTCAGCCATGCGTGCTTTCCTGTCCGGTTGAGCGGATTACGCTTCGACCGAGACGACTTCGCGACCGTTATAGTGGCCGCAAGCGGTGCACAGGTTGTGCGGACGCTTCAGTTCGCCACAGTTCGGGCATTCCTGGAACGACTCGATGCTCAGCGAGTCGTGGCTGCGACGCATACCGCGCTTCGAGGGCGAGGTCTTTCTCTTGGGAACTGCCATTTCGGCACCTTTATCACTTGGGTATCAGTTGGTTTCGCTACCAACTGACGACGCGGCCCAGGCAAGTGCCGGACCGCTATTCCCGCGACCGGCGACCCGCCGGACCGGCAGACAGGCTGGTCGCGAAGCGAACCGCGCCTATAGCGTTTTCGTGCGCGGTTGCAAGCATTGGGTTCGATATGCTCACGCGGATGCGGCACCGCCCGAACCAGCCAGCGCCCGTCACCCCAGCGCAGACTGGGGTTTCCAGATGATAGCACGGGGCAGGAGCCGCAAGATACCCCAGCCTGCGCTGGGGTGACGTCCTTGGCGGTCGGGACTGGTTACCCGTCCAGAACCTTGTCCCCCACGAACGGATTCGTCGCGCGTTCATGGCCGAAGGTGCTGCCCGGACCATGGCCGGGCACGAAGGCGACGTCGTCGCCCAGCGGCCACAGCTTCGTCACGACCGATGTGAGCAGCGCCTGATGGTCCGACAGCGGAAAGTCGGTGCGGCCGACCGATCCCTGGAACAGCACGTCGCCGACCAGCGCGAATCGCGATTCCGCGTGGAAGAAGATCACATGGCCCGGCGTGTGGCCCGGCGTCTCGTACACCGCGAAGCTCGCCTCGCCCACGGTCACAACGTCGCCCTCGACCAGCCAGCGGTCCGGCTCGAACGGCACGCCGCGCAGGCCCCAGCGCTTGCCGTCCTCGTCCAGCCGCGCGATCCAGAACCGGTCCGCTTCGTGCGGCCCCTCGATCGGGACGCCCAGCTGGTCGGCCAGCGGCTTGGCCTCGCCGCAATGGTCGATATGGCCATGGGTCAGGATGATCTTTTCGATGGCCACCCCCTGCTGCTGCGCGGCGGCGAGCAGGCGCGGCAGGTCGCCGCCGGGGTCGACGAACGCGCCGCGCATCGTCTTCGTACACCAGAGCAGGGTGCAATTCTGCTGGAGCGGGGTCACCGGAATGATCGCCGCACGGATCGGGGATGGGGTCATGCTCCGCGCCATATCGCTTAATGCGGCGTACACAAAGGCGTCACGATGCTTGCCCCGCGCGCGCGCAACCGGCAAGCGTGGGCGGATGTTCGACACGACCCGGCCCTTCGTGCTGTTCGACGATGCCCGGCCGGGCGGAACCGCACGGCTGTACCGTGCACCGACACGCCTGATCCGCGCCGATCGCGTCGAGGATGTGGCCGATGCGCTGGCAGCGTTGCGGACCGCGACGGCGAGAGGCGAGAGTGTCGCCGGCTATCTGACCTATGAGGCCGGGGCGGCGCTGGTGCCCGGAGCGCCAGTGCGCGCCGGCGACGGACCGCTGCTGTGGTTCGGGGTGTTCGACCGGGCCGAAACCGTGGATGTCGCCGCCGCGCTGCCCGATCCGGCCGGGGCCTGGATCGGACCGGTCGAGCCGGACATCGCCGCGCCGGACCATGCCGGGCGTTGTGCCCGCATTCTCGAGCTGATCGCGGCGGGCGACATCTATCAGGCGAACCTGACCTTCGGCGCGACCGCCCCGGTCGTCGGCGATCCGCTGGCGCTCTATGCCGCGATCCGGCCGCGCGCCGCCGCCGGGCACGGTGCGGTGGTGTGGACCGGTAGTGACTGGCTGCTGTCCTTTTCGCCCGAGCTGTTCTTCGCGGTCGAGGGCGGGCGGATCACCGCGCGGCCGATGAAAGGCACCGCGACGCGCGATCCCGATCCGGCACGCGACCGGGCCGCCGCCGATGCGCTGGCGAACGATCCGAAGCAGCGCGCCGAAAACCTGATGATCGTCGACCTGATGCGCAACGACCTGTCGCGCGTGGCCAGGCCGGGCAGCGTTCGGGTGCCCGAGCGATTCGTGGTCGAAACCTATCCCAGCATCCATCAGATGATCTCGTCGGTGACCGCCGAGCTGTTGCCGGACACGGGCGCGGTCGATGCGCTGGCGGCGCTGTTCCCGTGCGGATCGATCACCGGCGCGCCCAAGCGGCGGGCGATGCAGGCGATCGATGCGGTCGAAGAACGGGCGCGCGGCATCTATACCGGGGCGATCGGCTGGATCGACGGCGCGGGCGATGCGTCGTTCAACGTCGCGATCCGCACGCTGCACCTGCCCGCCAGCGCGGCACAAGCGACGCTGGGGCTGGGATCGGGGATCGTCGCCGATTCGATGGCCGGGGCCGAATGGCACGAATGCCTGGCGAAAGCGCGCTTCCTCGACATCGCGCCGCCGCGGTTCGACCTGATCGAAACCATGGCGTTCGATCCGCATACCGGCCTGCCGCTGCTGGAGCGGCATCTGGCGCGGATTACCGCCAGTGCGCGCGCGCTGGGCTTCGCGTTCGACCGGCACGCGACGCGCAACGAATTGCAGGCGGCGACCTTTCGCCTGCGCATCCCCTCGCGCGTGCGGCTACTGCTGTCGCGCAGCGGCGCGATCGCGGTCGATGTCACGCCGCTGCCCGTCGCCATCGCCGGGCCGGTCGATGTCGCGGTCGCCCCCCTGCCGCTCGATGCCCGCGACCTGCGCCTAGCGCACAAGACCAGCGACCGCCGCTTCTGGCCCGCACCGCCGCCCGGCTGCTTCGAAACGATCTTCGTGGGTGCGGACGGCGAACTGACCGAAGGCAGCTTCACCTCGATCTTCGTCGGCGGCGGCGCGCAGTTGCTGACCCCGCCGCTCGACCGGGGACTGTTGCCGGGCGTGCTGCGCGCCGAGTTGATCGCGCGGGGCGAGGCGGTCGAAATGCCGTTGACCCCGGCCGATCTCGCGCAAGGATTTTACATCGGCAACGCGGTTCGCGGATTGATTCGTGCGCGATTGGTTGCGGAACCGGACCGGTAGGGCTAGAGGCCCGCCATCTGTTCCTTCCCAGCATCGGACGTCCCATGAAGCCCTCCGCCGCGCTCGACCGCATCAATCCGTCGCCGACCCTCGCCATCACGTCGAAGGTCCTCGAACTGAAGCGGCAGGGCGTCGACGTCATCGGCCTGGGCGCGGGCGAACCCGATTTCGATACGCCCGATTTCGTCAAGGAAGCGGCGATCGAGGCGATTCGCGCGGGCAAGACGAAATACACCAACGTCGACGGCACCGCCGAACTGAAGGACGCGATCGCCGCCAAGTTCAAGCGCGACAACGGCCTGACCTATGCCGCGAACCAGATCTGCGTGAACGTCGGGGGCAAGCACACGCTGTTCAACGCGCTGGTGGCGACGGTCGATGCCGGCGACGAGGTGATCGTGCCCGCGCCCTATTGGGTCAGCTACCCCGACGTCGTGCAGTTCGCCGGCGGCACCCCGGTGTTCATCGCCGCCGGTGCCGCGCAAAACTACAAGATCACCCCCGAACAGCTTGACGCCGCGATCACCGAGCGGACCAAGTGGGTCATCCTCAATTCGCCGTCGAACCCGACCGGCGCGGGCTATACCCGCGCCGAGCTGCGCGAACTGGGCAAGGTGCTGGAACGGCATCCGCATGTCTGGATCTTTGCCGACGATATGTACGAACACATCGTCTATCCGGGCTTCGAATTCGCGACGATCGCCGAGGTGAACCCGACGCTGTACGACCGCACGCTGACCGTGAACGGCTGTTCGAAGGCCTATGCGATGACCGGCTGGCGGATCGGCTATGCCGGCGGCGCGGCGTGGCTCATCAAGGCGATGGCCAAGCTCCAGTCGCAATCGACCAGCAATCCGTGCTCGATCGCGCAGGCTGCCGCCGTCGCCGCGCTGAACGGCGACCAGTCGTTCCTGGCGGAGCGCAACGCCGCGTTCCAGCGTCGCCGCGACCTGGTCGTCGCCGAACTGAATGCCATCGACGGCGTGACCTGCCCCACGCCCGAAGGCGCCTTCTACGTCTATCCGGACATTTCCGGGTTGATCGGCAAGGCGACCCCGGCGGGCAAGCGGATCGACACCGACGAGGATTATGTCGGCTATCTGCTGGAGGACGCCCGCGTGGCGGCGGTGCAGGGCGCGGCGTTCGGCCTCTCCCCCGCGATGCGGATCAGCTATGCCACGTCGGACGAATTACTGCGCGAGGCGTGCGTACGCATCCGTACCGCAAGTGACGCGCTGAAGTAATTCTGCAAGCGAAACGGAGTATTAGGGGCTGTTCCATATCGTGACGCCAGTTGCGTTAGGGATTTCATGCTGCTCGATATTTCTACCCTGTACGTCATGGTTGCGCTGTGTTCGATCGTTGCGGGGATCGTGCACCTGACGGCGGCTGCGGGGGGACGATTCGATTCGTGGGCGAACTGGTGGGGATGCGGGCACCTGCTGCTGGGCATCAGCGCGATCGTGCCGCTGCTGCGCGTCCTGCACATTCCGGGACTGCTGCCGGTCGGCAATGCGATCGCGGCGATCAGCTATGGCGTGATCTATATCGGGATGCGGCGCTTCGCTGACCCCGCCGCACCGGTGCGGCCCTGGATCGCGCTCGCCGGCATCGTGGCGCTGCCGCTCGTCTTCTCGTCCGATCCCGCCGCCATGGGGCAGCGGATCGCCTATCTGAACGTCATCCGCTCGCTGTTCGACATGGCGACGGTGGTGCTGGCGATCCGCATCGCCCGGCAGGATGCGCTGCGCACCGGATGGATCGTGGCGGTCATGTTCACGATGACCGTGCCGATGTTCCTTGGTCGCGCATGGTTCGCCCTCACCGGGCAATTGGGATCGGAACCGACCGGGATGCATGGCGGCCCTGCCGCGTGGATGGCGGCGGCGGCGATCGCCTTCATCATGTTCCGCGGCTTTTCGCTGCTGACGATGGATGCCGAGCGATGCGAGCAGCAGCTGGCGATGCTGGCCGAACGCGACGGGCTGACCGGAGCGGGCAATCGTATCGCCTTCGACCGGGCACGCGCGGGCTGGCGGGGCGAGGGTGCGGTGCTGATGATCGACCTGAACCGATTCAAGGCGCTGAACGATCGCCATGGTCACGCCGCGGGCGACGCCGCGCTCCGGATCGCGACTCGTGCGGCGGTCGGCGCCATTCCCATGTCGGGTCGGGTGTTCC
The DNA here is from genome assembly GCF_001421765.1 of Sphingomonas sp. Leaf32. GTDB lineage: Bacteria > Pseudomonadota > Alphaproteobacteria > Sphingomonadales > Sphingomonadaceae > Sphingomonas. The sequence goes on from NZ_LMLA01000001.1 coordinate 415,590, forward strand.
GCTGGGGCGGTGACGAGTTCGTCTGCGTCCTGCCCGGCGTCGACGGCATGGCGGCACAGGGCATCGCGGAAGCGATCGCGACCCGCTTTACCCAGGGTACCGCCGCCCTGCTCGGCCCGAACGAGACGGCGGACCTCAGCGTCGGCTGGACCACCGGGTCGTTCGCGATGCTCGACACGCTGATCGTGCAGGCCGACGACCATATGTATGCCCACAAGCGCGGCGACTGGCGACCCGCGTCGTTTTCGCAACGCAGCGTTGCCGAACCATCACCCCCCGGCCCCTTGATTTCGCAGTCGCAACATGGTTGAGGCTGTGCGCAACATGAACGGGCGCGCCAGCGCCGGTTCAGCCCCGCAACCTATATCTTGCACCGTAGAACGGGCGGTCCTCTGCTTTTGCGGGGTCCGCCCGATGCCGCGAACCATCCGGGCGAGCGGCCGGGCAAGAGGACGAGACAGATGACAGCCAAGCGCACCGGTTTCCTTCGCCATTTCCTCAGCGGTTTCGCGCTGGGTGCCGCCGCGCTGGTCGCGGTGCAGGTGGCGGATCGCAGCGATGCGAAGTCGGTCCATTCCGCACCGGCGGTCGTCGAACGCATCGGCTGATCTGGCGGTGCGCCATCGCGCACCCCATCTCGGTTCTCGGCATCCCCCGAGGAACCTTCCCATGAAAGTCCTGCTGCCCGTCGCCATCGCCGTCATCGGCGTGGCTGCCCTGTCGATCCCCCCGGCTACCGCCGAGCGCGCAGTGCCGATCCCGACCGTCGCCAGTGACGTGCCCCCCACCCCCGGCCTTGCCACCGCCGTCTTGGCCGGCGGCTGTTTCTGGGGCATGGAAGCGGTGTTCGAGCGGGTGAAGGGCGTGAAGTCGGTCGTCAGCGGATATGCCGGCGGCACGCGCCAGAGCGCGACCTACGACCAGGTATCGACCGAACGTACCGGCCATGCCGAGGCGATCCGCATCACCTACGACCCGCGCGTCGTCAGCTATGGCACGCTGTTGCGGGTCTATTTCTCGGTGGCGCACGATCCGACGCAGGTCGATGGACAATATCCCGATTCGGGGCCGAGCTATCGCTCCGCCATCTTCCCGCAGACCCCGTCGCAGGCTTTGACCGCGCGGCGCTATATCGTGCAGCTCACCCGGGCGAAGGCGTTTCCCAAGCCGATCGCGACCAGGGTCGAGACCGGCGCCTTCTATCCGGCAGAGGGCTATCATCAGGACTTCGCCCGTCGGAACCCGTCGCATCCCTATATCGTGCGGTGGGACAAACCGAAGGTCGCGGCGGCAAAGGCGGCGTATCCGGGGTTGGTCGTTTAGCAGAAGAAGAGTCGTTTTCACGCGGAGGCGCGGAGGGGGTGCGGCTTCCCTGCCGTTCCGCATCAGCGGAACCGTCATCCTTGCGGCCATGCGCCGAGACGGTAGATTGCTGCGCGATCAGGCGGCGGCAAACGCAACCTCCTCGGCGTCTCCGCGCCTTCGCGTGAAACCGACCTTACTTCCTGCCTACAGCAACCCAAGGGCCATCAGTTCGCCGATCAGGCGCGGCGGCAGTGCGTCCGTATCCGTACCCTCCCCGCCCAGATCGGCCGGCGCATCGGCATCCTCCAGATAGCGCCAGCCCTGATGCGCGCGCTTGGGCCGCCCCTCGACCAGCACCAGCTTCGGCCCGAGATGGATCGCGACGCGTCCCCCCTCCGCCTCGCCGAAGCCGAGGATCGGCGAGCGGGCGACCAGCCGGTGCTTGAGAATCCAGAACAGCGACCCGCCCTCGATCTCGCCCACGCGTTTCGGCAGGTAGCGGGTGGTCAGGAACCCGCCCTCGGCGTGGCGCGTGGCCAGCCGTTCGGCGAGTTGTTCGACCGATTCGATGGCGAAGGCGACTTTGGTGAGATGCAGCGGCACGTCCCCCAGATGGGAAGCGCCCGCGCCAGCCTCAACCCGCCAATCTCAACCGGTAAGCCCGCTGACGGTCGCCAGGCCCAGAAAGACGAGGAACCCCATCGAATCGGTGGTCATCGTCACGAAGATCGACGAGGCGACCGCCGGGTCGGCGTTGAACCGGTCGAGCGTCAGCGGCACGAACACCCCGGCGAATCCGGCGATGACGACGTTGAGCAGCATCGCCGTGCCGATGACCGCGCCCAGCTGCGGATTGCCGAACCACAACGTCACGCCGGTCCCGATCAGCGCGGCGACGGTCGCGCCGTTCATCAGCGCGATGATCATCTCGCGCCGGATCGCGCGGACGGTGTTCGACTGGGTGAGCTGATTGGTCGCCAGCGCGCGGACGGTCACCGCCATCGTCTGCGTGCCCGCATTGCCGCCAAGGCCGGCGACGATCGGCATCAGCGCGGCCAGCGTCACCATCCGGTCGATCGTCGCCCCGAACGACCCGATGATCGTCGCGGGCAGCAGCGCGGTGATGAGGTTGGTGATGAGCCAGCGCACCCGCGCCTTGTACGAATCGCGGATCGGTTCGTTGATGTCGCCTTCGCCGGCCCCCGACAGCAGCAGCGCGTCCTCGCCCGCTTCCGCCTGGATGATGTGGACCACGTCGTCGACGGTAATCATGCCGACCAGCCGCCCGCCGCCATCGACCACGGCGGCCGAGATCAGCGCGTATTTCTGGAAACGCAGCGCCACCTCTTCCTGGTCCATGTCGACCGGGATCAGCGTCTGTTCGCGCGCCATCACGTCCGCGATCGCCACCGAGCGCGGCGTGCGCAATATCCATGACAGCTGGCAGGTGCCGACCGGCTTGTGCGCCGGATCGACCACGAAGATTTCCCAGAAATCGGTCGTCAGCACCTCGTCGGCGCGCAGATAGTCGAGCGCATCGCCGACGGTCCAATGCTCCGGCACCGCGACCAGCTCGCGCTGCATCAGGCGGCCGGCTGATTCCTCCGGGTAGGACAGCGCCTCTTCGATCGCGGCGCGATCGTCGGGATCGAGCGCGCGCAACACCGCACGCTGCTCGGCATCGTCGAGATCCTCGATGATCGCGACCGCGTCGTCGGTGTCGAGCTGGGCCGCCAGATCGGCGACCTGGGTCGCGGTCAACGCCTCGATCACCGCGTCGCGGACCCAGTCGTTCATCTCCGCCAGCACGTCACCGTTCAGCCGTTCGGCGATGGCGGCGGCCAGCGCCGCGCGCTGTTCGCCGGGCACCAGCTCGAACAGGTCGGCAAGATCGGCGGGGTGGAGCGGTTCGACCAGCTCGCGCGCGGCCTCGTCGTCGCCGCGGTCGACCGCTTCGCACACGGCCCGGACGAATTCGGGCTTCAGCCGGTCGTCCTCGTCCAGTTCGCTCGTCGTGTCGGGAAGGTCGAGTTCGGTCATGGTCGCAACCCTCCTGCCGTGCGGTTTCGCCCGCTGTAGCCATGCTGCACCGCCGTGCCAACGCCTGTGCGGTTGTCCTTGGCCGTCCGAACCCCTAGCTAGTCCCCGACTTTCAAGGAGCTTTCAATGGCCGATACCCCCAGCACGCTCGTGATGACGCTCGATACCGGCGAAGTCCGCATCAAGCTGCGCCCCGACCTTGCCCCCAACCACGTCGCCCAGATCGTCAAGCTGGCCGATTCGGGCTTTTACGACGGCGTGCCGTTCCACCGCGTGATCGACGGCTTCATGGCGCAGGGCGGTGACGGCGGTCGTCGCGACGGCACCGGCGGGTCGAAGGAACCGAACCTCCGCCAAGAATTCAACGCCGAACCGCACGTTCGTGGCGTGTGCTCGATGGCGCGGACGCAGGACCCGAACTCGGCCAACAGCCAGTTCTTCATCTGCCTCGACGATGCGACCTTCCTCGACAAGCAGTACACGGTGTGGGGCGTGGTCGAGAGCGGCATGGACGCCGTCGACGCGCTGCCCAAGGGCGAGCCGCCGCGCAACCCCGGCAAGATCGTGACCGCGCGCTCGGAAGCGTAAGGCAACCGCATCACCCCCTCATCCGTCATCCCGGCGCAGGCCGGGATCCATGGATGGGGGGACGGCTGCGATCCATCGACAGCGCCCGACACAATGGATTCCGGCCTTCGCCGGAATGACGGGGTTTGCAGTCAGATGCAGTTGCCATTCCGACCCGGAAGGACGGAGCGGCGCCCCCTACTCCGCCGGCGCGTTCAGCGCGGTGACCAGCCAGTCGTGGAACAGCTTCACCGGCCGCTGCTGCAACAGGCGCGGGCGGCACACGAACCAGTGGCTGTAGGTCGAATCGACCGCCATATCGAACAGCGGCACCAGCCGGTCGTCGCGCGCGGTTTCGAAATGCGATTCCAGCATGAAGGCGACACCCAGCCCCTGCGCCGCCGCCTCCAGCATCAGCGTCCCCGAATCGAAGCGGTCGATCGCGGCAGGCTCGAGGTCGGGCAACCCTGCGGCGTGCATCCAGTCGGCGAAAGTATCGGGCATGTCGCGGTGGATCAGCGCGGTGTGCTGCGCCAGCTGCGACGGATCGGTGATCGGCGTGCGGTCGATCAGCGCCCGCCCGGCGATCGCATAGACCCGGTTGCGATCGAGCCGCCGCGCATAGAGCGCCGGATCGATCGCATGGTCCAGCACGATCGCGACGTCGATCCCTTCCCCCAGCCGACCCAGCCCATGATGCGCGGTATCGAAATCGAGGTGCAGTTCGGGATGCTGGTCGTGCAGGTCGCCCATGCGCGGCATCAGCCGCTGGATCGCGAACAGCGGCAGCACGCCCAACCGCAGCCGCAGCACCTCCACCGCCCCCGACATCTGTTCGACCGCGTCCGACAGCGTGTCGAGCGCGCCGGACAACAGCGCGAGCAGCCGTTCGCCATCGTCGTTCAGCCGCAGCGCCTGATGCCGCCGTTCGAACAGCGGCTTGCCGATGAAGCGTTCGAGCGCCTGGACCCGGCGGCTCAGCGCGGGCGACGACAGCGCCAGTTCGTCGGCGGCGAGCTTGACCGAACCGAGCCGTGCGACGTGCACGAACGCTTCGATCGCGGTGAGAGGTGGCAGGCGGCGCATCCGATACCCTAACTTGGTTGCGGTGCGGTACACGCTGCACCCCGATTGTCCGGCGTGCAACCATACTCCGGGATTAGGTTGCATTTTATGCAACATGAATTGATTTGTTCGCACTTGCACAAAATCGCGCTGCGCCGCACATAGGGGGTGCCTTTCAGGCATCCTCTCCTAAAAACTTTCCGGCCGGTCGTTTCGATCGGCCTTTTTTTTCGCCTTGTTGCCGGCAACCCACCGCCCATATCCGCCGTTCCTTGTGCGTTGAGGCAGGACGGAAGTTGATGGCGGACAGCGAAACAGGCGGACGGCGGTTGCAGGTGGCGAATGCCCGGCCCGAGGATAGCGGGCGCGGGATCGCCCATCTCCCCCGGTCGGTGATGGCGCTGCTGGGCATCAACGAGGGCGATATCGTCGAGATCATCGGCAAGAAGACGACGCCGGCGCGCGCCATCGCCCCCTATCCCGAGGATGAGGGCCTCGACATCGTCCGCATCGACGGGTTGCAGCGCGCCAATGCCGGTGTCGGGTCGGGCGATCAGGTCGAGGTGCGCAAGGCCGAATCGCGTCCCGCAACCCGCGTCGTCTTCGCACCCGCGCAACAGAATCTGCGGCTGCAGGGATCAGCCAACGCGCTCAAGCGCACCTTCTTCGGGCGCCCCTTGTGCCAGGGCGACATCGTCGCGACCACCGGGCACCAGCGCGTCGACAATCTGTCGCCCAATGTCCGCCGCTATGTGAACGCCCCGGCCTTTTCGTTGCAGGAAATCCGCCTCGCCGTCGTTTCGGCGACGCCCAAGGGCGTCGTGCATATCGACGAATCGACCGAGATCGAACTGCGCCCCGAATATGAGGAGCCGCGCGAGACGCGCCGCGCCGACGTCACCTATGACGACATCGGCGGCATGGGCCAGACCATCGACCAGTTGCGTGAGATGGTCGAACTGCCGCTACGCTATCCCGAACTGTTCCAGCGCCTCGGCGTCGATCCGCCCAAGGGCGTGCTGTTGCATGGGCCGCCCGGCACCGGCAAGACCCGCCTAGCCCGCGCGGTCGCGAACGAATCGGATGCGGAGTTCTTTCTCATCAACGGTCCCGAGATCATGGGATCGGCCTATGGCGAGTCGGAAAAGCGCCTGCGCGAGGTGTTCGAGGAAGCGACCAAGGCATCCCCGTCGATCGTCTTCATCGACGAGATCGATTCGATCGCGCCCAAGCGCGGGCAGGTATCGGGCGAGGCGGAAAAGCGGCTGGTCGCGCAGTTGCTGACGCTGATGGACGGGCTGGAATCGCGCGCCAACATCGTCGTCATCGCAGCGACCAACCGACCCGAGGCGATCGACGAGGCGCTGCGTCGGCCCGGCCGCTTCGACCGCGAGATCGTGGTCGGCGTGCCGGACGAACGCGGACGGCGCGAGATCCTCGGCATCCACACCCGTGGTATGCCGCTCGACGACAATGTCGATCTGGGTGAGTTGTCGCGCACCACCTATGGTTTTGTCGGCGCGGATCTGGCGGCGCTGACGCGGGAGGCAGCGATCGATTCGGTGCGGCGGATCATGCCGCGCATCGACCTGTCCGCCGGGACCATCCCGCAGGACGTGCTCGACAGCCTGTCGGTGACCCGCGACGATTTCGTCGAGGCGCTGAAGCGCGTGCAGCCAAGCGCCATGCGCGAAGTGATGGTGCAGGCCCCGACCGTCCGCTGGGACGATGTCGGTGGGCTGGACGATGCGCAGATGCGGCTGAAGGAAGGCGTAGAGCTGCCGCTCAAAAGCCCCGAATCCTTCCGCCGCCTCGGCATCCGCCCGGCCAAGGGCTTCCTGCTCTATGGCCCGCCCGGCACCGGCAAGACGTTGCTGGCCAAGGCGGTCGCGCGCGAGGCGGAGGCGAACTTCATCGCCACCAAGTCGAGCGACCTGCTGTCCAAATGGTATGGCGAGAGCGAGCAGCAGATCGCGCGGCTGTTCGCGCGTGCGCGACAGGTTGCACCGACCGTCATCTTCATCGACGAACTCGATTCGCTGGTCCCTGCGCGCGGTGGGGGTCTCGGCGAACCGCAAGTCACCGAGCGGGTGGTCAACACCATCCTCGCCGAGATGGACGGGCTGGAGGAGTTGCAATCGGTCGTGGTGATCGGGGCGACCAACCGCCCGAACATGGTCGATCCGGCACTGTTGCGGCCGGGGCGGTTCGACGAGCTGATCTATGTCGGCGTGCCCGATCAGGCGGGGCGCGCGCGTATTCTGGGTATCCAGACACAGAAGATGCCGCTGGCCGCCGATGTCGACCTGGACGCCGTCGCCACGCGGACCGATCGCTTCACCGGGGCCGATCTGGAGGATGTCGTGCGCCGTGCCGGCCTGTTCGCGCTGCGCGCCTCGCTCGACACCCGCGAGGTGACCATGGCCCATTTCGAGGCGGCACTGCTGGAGTCGCGCGCATCGGTGACGGCGGAAATGGAGGAGGAATATCGCGCCATGTCCGCCCGGCTGAAACAGGATGCGGTCGCGATCCAGCCGATCGGCTTCATCGCCCCCGGCATGGTCGAAGGGCGTGGGCCGAAGGGGTAGCGCCAATCGACATTCGTGCTTCTTTCGTCACCCCGGACTTGTTCCGGGGCGACGATAAGGGGGCAGCCGGGAAACGGCCGCGGCCATGTGCACCGTGTACATGCGACGGGTCGCGCAACTGTTCAGCTTGCAAGTTCGTTGCGCTTTTGCGACGACGCCCTGACCATGGCCTGATGCGCCATCCGTTCGAGGATTTGCATGACGACGAGTTCAAACGCCGCGACCCGACGGAAGCCGCGCGGCGTACCATCGCCAGCCGGCATTTTCCTGCGCGGGTTCGTGAAGCATCCGGTGATGGTCGGATCGGTCATCCCGTCGTCGAACAAGCTGATCCGCAAGATGCTGGGCCCGATCGACTGGGCCAATGCGAAGGTCGTGGTGGAATATGGCCCGGGCGTCGGCACCTTTTGCCGCCCGATCCTGCAGCGCCTCGCGCCCGATGCGCAGCTGATCGTGATCGATACCAATCCCGATTTCATCGACTATCTGAACGCGACGATCCTCGATTCGCGGTTCTCGGCGGTGCACGGGTCGGCGGCGGACGTCGAACGGATCGTGGCGGATCATGGCCATGCCCATGCCGATTACGTCCTGTCTGGCCTGCCCTTCTCCACGCTGCCGCCGGGCATCGGTGACCGTATCGCCGCCGCGACGCAGGCGGTGTTGCGGCCGGGCGGCGCGTTCCTCGTCTACCAGTTCAACCCGCGTGTCCGCGACTTCCTCGACCGACAATTCGCGCGGATCGACCATGACATGGAATGGTGGAATGTCCCCCCCGCCCAATTGTGGTGGGCGTGGAAGGATTGATCGGGTAGCATATCGGCTTTCCGCGCGTTGAGCGCCGGATGACCACCGCCCCCGCGCCCGTCGCTTGGCTGAACGCCGTCGCGACCGCGACCCCCTCGCACGATATTCACCACGCCTTTATCGGCTGGGCGCGAAATCGTTTGCCCGGGCGGGAGGCAAGGCTGTTCGACCGGATGGTCGAGCGGGCCGGGATCGGCCATCGCTGGTCGGTGCTGCCGATCGGCGCCGATGGCGGTTCGCCGGTCGCGCCGGGCGGTTTCTATGCCGATGCCATGCCCGGCACCGCCGCGCGGATGACGATCTATGCCGATGCCGCACCGACGCTGGCAATCGATGCGATCGACGCGCTGGCGCGGCGGGTGGCGCTGGACGGGATCACCCATCTGGTGGTGGCGAGCTGCACCGGTTTCGTCGCGCCGGGCATCGACCAGATCATCGCCGCGCGCATCGGCCTGTCGCCTCGGGTCGAGCGGCTGCTGGTCGGGTTCATGGGCTGCTATGCCGCCGTCGCCGCACTGCGCAGCGCGCGCCACATCGTCCGGTCGCAGCCCAAAGCGCGCGTGCTGGTGGTGACGGTCGAGCTGTCGACGCTGCACCTGCAACCGGCGACCACTCTGGAGCCGTTGCTGGCGATGCTGCAATTCGGCGACGGAGCCGCCGCCGCGCTGGTCACGGCGGACGCAAAGGGCTTCGCGATCGAGGCGCCGTTTGCAGCGACCCTGCCCGATTCGGCGGCATTGATCCGCTGGGACATCACCGATGCCGGCTTTGCGATGCACTTGTCGGGCGAGGTGCCGGCGCGCATCGCCCAGGCGCTGACCGATCCCGATTTCGCGAGCGCCGCGACCGGCGGGCGCGCCTTGTCGAGCGTCGATGGCTGGGCGGTCCATGCCGGCGGGCGATCGATCCTCGACGCGGTGGAGCGCAGCCTGTCGCTCTCGCCGGACGCATTGGCGGCGTCGCGTGCGGTGCTGGCGGCCAATGGCAACATGTCGTCGGCGACGCTGATGTTCGCGCTGGCGGTGATGCTGGATGGCCCGCCAGTGTCGAACGGCATCGCGCTGGCCTTCGGCCCCGGCCTTGCCGCCGAGGGTTTCGGCTTTCGGAGCGCTGCATGAGCTTTCCCCGTTCCCATGCCGAAGAGGCGATGGACGACCCCGCGCTCGATCCCGCCATCTATGCAGCGGTGCTGCGCGATCTGGCGCAGGTCAATGTGGTGACGATGGCGGCGCGACCGACGCTGGCGTTCCTCGACAGTGTCGTGCGGCGGGGCGATCGGTTGAAGCTGCTGGACGTCGGCTATGGCGACGGCGACATGCTGCGCCGGATCGCGCGCTGGGCGACAAAGCGCGGCGTGCAGGCGGAACTGGTCGGCATCGACCTGAACCCGCACAGCGAGGCCATCGCCCGTGCCGATACGCCGCCCGATCTGCCCATTGCCTATCGCACCGGCGACTATGCCGATCTGGCGGGCGAAGGCTGGGACGTCATCGTCTCCAGCCTGGTCGCGCACCACATGACCCGGCCCCAACTGGTCGCGTTCCTGCGCTTCATGGAAGGCGAGGCCGCGCGCGGCTGGTTCGTCAACGACCTGCATCGCCATCGTTTCGCGCATCAGGGCTATCCTTTGCTGGCGACGTTCATGCGCTGGCACCGCATCGTCCGCGCCGACGGCACGCTGTCGATCGCCCGTTCCTATCGCCCCGCCGAATGGCCTCCGATCCTTGCCGACGCGGGGATCGACGGGGCCGAAGTCCGGCGGCGCTTTCCGTTCCGGCTATGCGTCGAACGTCGGCGCTGATCGCGGGCGGCGGCCCGGCGGGGTCGGTCGCCGCGTTGCTGCTCGCACAGGGCGGCGCATCGCCACTGGTGCTGGAACGGTCGCGCGAGCCGCAGGATGCGCTGTGCGGCGGGTTCCTGTCGTGGCGGACGCTCGAATCGCTGGCGGGCGCAGGAATCGATCCGGCGATGCTGGGCGGCCATGTCGTGCGCCGCGTCGTGCTGTTCACGGGCAAGGGCCGCGCCGAATCGCCCCTGCCCGCCCCCGCTATCGGCCTGTCGCGGCTGCGGCTGGATGCGCTGCTGCTCGATGCGGCGCGGCGGGCCGGCGCGGGGGTCGAGCGGGGCGTCACGATCCGCTCCGCCGAGGGGACGATGCTGCACACCGGCGACGGCGCGACGGTCACCGGCGACACGCTGTTCCTCGCCACCGGCAAGCACGATTTGCGCGGGGCGATGCGCGATGCGGTAGTCGGCGACGATCCGGCGATGGGGGTGCGGGTTCGGCTGGCGCCGCATCCGACGCTCACCCGGCTGGTCGGCGATGCGATCGAACTGCACGCCTTTGCCGGGGGCTATGGCGGGCTGGTGCTCCAGGAGGACGGCAGCGCGAACCTGTGCATGGCGTTGCGGCGGTCGCGGCTGCGCGCGGCGGGCGACCTGCCCGGGCTGCTGCGGGTGCTGGGCGACGCCATGCCCGTGCTGGGGGAGCGACTCGCGCATATGCGCGGTGTGGCCGCGATCGATGCCATCGCCAACGTTCCCTATGGCTGGCGGGCGCGGGGTACGGTGCCCGGCGTCTATCGGCTGGGCGACCAGGCCGGGGTGATCCCGTCGCTGGCCGGTGAAGGCATGGGCATCGCCATCGCCAGCGCGATCCGCGCCGCACGCCATTGGCAGGCACACGGCCCGGTGGGCGCACCGGAGTTCCAACGGTCGTTGCGCCAGCGCCTGCACCGCCCGATCGCGCTGGCCGGATGGCTGCGGACGCTGGCCGAACACCCGGCGGGCCACGGATTGCTGCTGGCCGGCGGGCGGATACCGGCGCTGGTCGGCGCGGCGGCGCGCTGGACCCGGATCGATTCCGTCAGCCGCCGTTCATCGTTCTCGGCCTAGCGCGCGCCATTCCCAATGCGCCCATGCGTCCGGGGCTTGTGCCGCCGGGGGCGGGCGCGGTATCCGGCGCATTCCCATGGCACGCACTCCCCAAAGCCCGCAGAAGCGGCCCGCCGCCGCCCCATCCCGCTGGTGGCGCATCCTGCGTTGGGTGCTGGGGATCGGTTTCGGCCTTGCAGCACTCGCCGCGATCGCGCTGGTCGTCGCGGTCTATAACGCCAAGTCGAACCTGCCGAGCTTCAACCAGCTTAAATCCTCGCCCAACGGACAGATGATCCGGGTACGCGCGGCCGACGGGTCGATCCTAGTGTCATTGGGGCCGAGCTATGGGGAATGGATACCCTATGCGCAGATACCGGCGGCGATGCGCGACGCGATGGTATCGGTCGAGGATCGCCGCTTTCGATCGCACTGGGGCGTCGATCCGGTGGCGCTGGCGCGTATTACCAAGTTCGCGATCCAGACGCGCGGCACCGGCCGCCGGCTGCAGGGCGCGTCGACCATCACGCAACAGGTCGCGCGCACCATCTTCCTGTCGAACAGCTACACGGTCGGGCGCAAGTTCCGCGAGATCATCCTCGCGCTGGCGCTGGAGCGGAAATTCACCAAGAACCAGATCCTCGAACTGTATCTGAACAAGGTGTATTTCGGCGGCGGCGCATACGGCATCGACGCGGCGTCGCGGCGGTTCTTCAACCATCCCGCGACCAGCCTGTCGCTGTCCGAAGCCGCCGTCGTCGCCGGGCTGGTCAAGGCGCCGTCGCGCTATTCGCCGACCGCCGATGCCGAGGCGGCCGTGGGCCGCGCGGGCGTCGTGCTGAAGCTGATGCAGGAAACCGGCGCGATCACCGCCAGCCAGGCGATGGATGCCGATCCGCAGGCGATCAAGCTGGCCCCCGAACCGCAGCAGAACAGCGTGCGCTATTTCACCGACTGGGCGCTGCCGCAGCTCGAAACGCTGATCGACGAAACCGAAGCGCCGCTCGACGTGTGGACCACGCTCGATCCGGCGATGCAGAAGAGCGCCGACACCGCGATCCGCGCCAATGCCCCCGCCGGGGTGCAGGGCGCGCTGGTCGCGCTCGATCGCGACGGTGCGGTGCGGTCGATGGTCGGGGGCAAGGATTATGTGTCGTCGATCTACAACCGCGCGACGCAGGCGACCCGCCAGCCGGGGTCGGCGTGGAAGCTGTTCGTCTATCTGGCCGCGCTCGAAGCCGGGATGAATCCCGACAGCCAGGTCAACGATGCTCCGGTCACCATCGACGGCTGGAGCCCGCGCAACAGCTCGCGCCGCTATAGCGGGCAGGTGTCGCTGCGCACCGCCTTTGCCTATTCGCTCAACACCGTGTCGGCGCGGCTGGGGCAGGAGGTCGGCTTCGCGACCGTCGCCGACATGGCGCGGCGCTTCGGCATCACCACCCCGGTCAACACCCGGCCGGCGATGGTGCTGGGTACGTCGGACGTGCGTTTGCTCGACCTGACCCGCGCCTATGCCTCGGTCGCGAGCGGGGGCACGGCGGTCGTGCCCTATGGCATCACCCGCGTCACCGCCAACGGACAGCTCATCTACCAGCATCAGGTCGACAGCTCGCGCGTGCTGGTCGCCCCCTATGTCGCGCAGCAGATGACCGACCTGCTCCAGACGGCGGTCAACACCGGCACTGGACGCGCCGCGCAGATCGGCCGCCCGGTCGCGGGCAAGACCGGCACCACCAGTTCCTACAAGGACGGCTGGTTCATGGGCTTTTCGTCGGGGATCACGACCGGCGTGTGGATGGGCCGCGACGATGCGAAGCCGGTCGGCGGGTTGCAGGGCGGCACCGCGCCGGCCCGCGCCTTCGCCGCGTTCATGCGACAGGCGGTGGCCAACCGCCCGGTCGAGGAGTTCAATACCAAGGTGACGCTGCCCGAATGGCAGGAGGAGCCGGACGCGGAGAGCTATTACGGCGCGCCCGACGACCGGGTCTATGTCGATCCCGACGGCAATCCGGTCGAACAGCCCGGCGCAACCCCGCCCGACGCCCCGACCGACGACGGCGACGCGGCGATCCCGCCGCAGCAGCGCGCGCCCGACGAACAGCTCGATCAGGAATGGATCGACCGCGCGCTCGGCCGGGGTCAGCGTCCCGACCAGCCGGCGCCGGTACAGCGTCGCCCGGCCCCCGACCGCCGCCAGCCGCCACCGGCGGATCGTTATCCGGAAGAGGACGCCCGCCCGAACCAGTGAAGCGCGGCCCCGTCCGCCCGCAGCCAGCGGCGGGCATCGTCCGGGTCGCCTTCGAACAGGTCGGCGACCAGCGCGTGGAAATCGGGGCCGTGGTGCATGTGGACGCGGTGCGCGACCTCATGCGCGACGGTCGCGCGGCGGACGAAGCCGGGGGCGAGCAACAGCCGCCAGCTATAGCGGATCGTGCCGTCGCCGCTGCAACTGCCCCAGCGCGCCTTGGGATCGCCGATCGCGACGGTCGTGACGGTGACGCCGGCCTTAGCCGCATAGTGCGCGGTGTCTTCGGTCAACTGGCGCAGCGCCTCGCGCTTCAGCCAGCGTTCGATGCGGATGGGGAATTGGTCGGCCGGGCCGCCGCACGTCAAAACCCATTCGTCATCCCGGCGCAGGCCGGGATCGACGGATACGGGCGGCATCGAAGGAGTCGCGTCGTCCCGTGACCATGGACCCCGGCCTTCGCCGGGGTGACGTGGCGTTTGATGGGACGTCAGGGTGACAATCCTCGACGCCCCCTCCCGCCACACCAGCCGCACCGCACGATCCGCCACCGGCACCACCGCGCCGTCGACGAACGGCCGCCCCTGCGGCAACTTCGCGCGCTGCGCCGCGATCCAGTCGGCCTTTTCGCCGGCCCACGCCACCGCCTTGGCCAGCGCCATCCGCTTCGGCACGGTCAGCCGCACGCGGCCTGTGGCCGGATCGACCGACAGCCGCGCGACGCGGGCGCGGGGGTGGCGGACGACCTCCAGCCCGTCGATCACAGCGTCCGGTCGGTCAGGTGATGTTCGAGGTCGCCGACGTCATTCTCCGACACCGTCCAGCCACGCGTCGACTGGCCGGCGGTGTGGACACTCTCCCGGTCGCCGCTGTTGAGATAATGCCAGTCGGGCAGCTTCTTGCCCTCGTTCCGCAGCCGATAGGCGCAGGTCGAGGGCAGCCATTCGATGTCGCCGACATTGCGCGCGTTCAGCCGGACGCATTCGGGGACATAGGCATGGCGGTGGCGATAGTCGCTGCACTGGCCCATGCGCCGGTCGAGCAGCTTGCACGCGACGTTGGTCGCATGGATCTCGCCGGTATCCTCGTCCTCCAGCTTGTGCAGGCAGCATTTGCCGCAGCCGTCGCACAGCGCCTCCCACTGCGCACGGTCGAGCGCGGCGAGCGGCAGGTCCTCCCAGAAGCGCCCGCTCACCGGACCCACTTCTTCAGTTCGGCGGCGACCGCCTCGCCGCTTTCCTCCTGCGGCAGCAACGCGACCGGCTGCCCCCTGGGATTCATCAGGATCGCGGTGCGGCTATGGTCCATCAGATATTCGGTGGCACCGGGCGACTGCTGCTTGGCATAGGTCACGCCGTACGCCCGCGCGGCGTCGGCGATCGCCTGCGCACTGCCGGTCAGCCCGACCATGCGCGGGTGAAAGGCCGATACGAACTTGCCGACCACCGCCGGCGTGTCGCGTTCGGGATCGACCGTGATGAAGATCGGCACGACCTTCGCGCCCAGTTCCGGCTCTTCCGCCTCGAACGCCTTCACCCCGGCCGCGATATTCTGGACATCGACCGGGCAGACATCGGGGCAATAGGTATAACCGAAATACATGATCCGCCATTTGCCGGCGAAGTCGGTATCGCGCACCACCCGCCCCTGCCCGTCGGTCAGCACGAACGGCCCGCCGATCCGCGCACCGGCCAGCGGCGCGGTCGGGGCCGGTTCGGGCGCGCTCCCGCAGGCGGCAAGGGCCAGCGCGAGCGCCGGGGCAAGAGGTCGCAGGATGCTGTTCATGGTGTTGCCAGCCATGATCTGATAGGCGACGCCTTGCAAGCCGCGTAACGTCCTTTGGAGCCTGTCCCCATGCCCGTCCTCCGCCTCGTCCTCGCCGCCGCGCTGATGCTGCCCGCCGCCGCGGGGGCGCAGCAGATGTCGCCGGGCTATCTGTTCCTGAAGGCGATCCGCGACGAGGACGGGAACAAGGTCAACGACATTCTCGGCCAGCCGGGCCAGACGATCATCAACACCAAGGACCGCACGACGGGCGAAGGCGCGCTGCACATCGTCGCCAAGAGCGGCAACCTGACCTATCTGCGTTTCCTGCTGGCCAAGGGCGCGAACCCCAATCTGCAAGACAATCGCGGCAACACGCCCGCGCTGCTGGCGGTGGAATCGGGATCGGTCGAGGCGATCAACGCGCTGGCAGGGCGCAAGGCGAACCTGAACCTGGGCAACGGCAGCGGAGAAACCCCGCTGATCCGCGCGGTGCAGTTGCGTAACCTCGACATGGTGCGCGCGCTGGTCGCCGCCGGTGCTAATCCCGACCAGGCCGACGTGATCGCCGGCCTGTCGGCGCGCGACTATGCCAAGCGCGATACGCGCACGCCCGCGCTGCTGAAGCTGCTCGACGAAGCGCCGACGGCCAAGCCCAAGACGGCGGTCGCGGGGCCACGGCTCTGATATTGCGGCGCCGTCCACAGACTTATCCACAGGCTTCGGACGGCCGACACCGCCGATGAAACGAAACCGGCCCGCCTTCCCCCAACAGGAAAGCGGGCCGGTTTCGTTTCGCCGTGGCGATCGGCACGATCAGAACGGCACGTCGTCGTCCAGATCGTCGCCGAAGCCACCGCCGCTGCCACCGCCGAAATTGCCGCCCTTGTTACCGCCCGAGTTGAACCCGCCGCCGCTGCCGCCGGCGCGCGCACCGCCCGACGATCCGCCGCCATAGCCGCCGCCCGAACCGCCGCCGAAATCATCGCCGCCGGCAAAGTCGCCACCGCCACGGCTGCCGCCGCCGCCCTGTGCGCCGCCGGGACCGTCGAGCATCGTCAGCACGCTGTTGAAGCCCTGCAGCACGATTTCGGTGCTGTACTTGTCCTGGCCCTGCTGGTCCTGCCACTTCCGCGTCTGCAGCTGACCCTCGATGTAGACTTTCGATCCCTTGCGCAGGAACCGCTCGGCGACGTTGGCCAGCCCTTCGTTGAAGATCGCGACCGAATGCCATTCGGTCTTTTCCTTCTTCTCGCCGCTGTTGCGGTCCTTCCACGATTCCGACGTCGCGATGCGCAGGTTCACGACCTTGCCGCCATTCTGGAACGACCGCGATTCCGGGTCGCGGCCCAGATTGCCCACGAGGATGACTTTATTGACGCTGCCAGCCATGGCGCAGTTCTCCGAGAAAGATATAGTCCGGCTTCCTATGCCACCGGACGGCGGGATGCCAGTGCTTGCCGTGCAACCAGCCCAGGTTCAAGATGCCCGGTTATGGAGGAGCCGTATATGGGCGACGTCATCAACCTCAACCGATTCCGCAAGGCCCGCGAAAAGGCCGCAAAATCGCAGGAAGCCGATGCCAACCGCCGCAAGTTCGGCCGGACCAGGGCAGCGAAGGCGGTCGAGGAGCAGGAGGAAGCCCGCCGCGCCGCGCTGCTCGACGGGGCGAAGCGCGAGGACTGAAGCGGTTTGCCCCGGCCTGTGCCACCGACGGAAACCGCCGTTCAAAGCGGGGGTAACCTCAGGTCACCGGGCAAACGCACCCCTCACTGATAGCGAAGGGTCTTGTCGAAGCCTTCATTCGCCTTCGTCATCTTGGCCAGCTTCCGCAGATAGGTTCGAACATGCCGTTCGAACCGGATGTCGTCGTTCATGCCCGTCGCGGCATAGTCGTCTTGGCCGATCAGTTCCTTCAGCCGGGCGGCGAACGTCGCCTGCTCGTTCGTGCAGTCAGCATGTTTCAGCGCGCGGCACGCCCATTCCTCCGCCGCGGCCTTGTCGAAATCGTCGCGGGCATCGTAGCCGCGCCGGTCCGCCGCCGCCTGATCCAGCCGCGATGCCTCATAACGGCGTTCCAGCCATGTGCGGACCAGCGCCGCATCCCAGGATTTCCGTGGCTCCGTCATCGTTCTTTCCCGATCGGTCCGTGGTGACGGGACCCTGTTGGCAGCTTTCCATAGGATGCGGCGGATGGCTTCGCTACAGGCAAGGGCATTCGACGCAGTTGGATCGACCCATGGCCAGACGTTCAAAGCAGGACCCTTACGATCATCTTCCCCGGGAAGACGACGCACCGCCCCCGCCGGTGCCGTGCTGGCTCTGCGGCCGGCCGACCGGCAAGATCATCGTCTGGCACCATCCCGTGCCCAAGAGCCGTGGTGGTCGTGATGTCGTGCCGATGCACTTCATCTGCCAGCAGACCGTGATCGCGAATTTCACCAATTCCGAACTGGAGCGGCATGGCATGGCGGTGGCCGGCCTGCTCGATCATCCGAATGTGCGCAAGTTCGTGGATTGGGTCGCGAAGAAGGACCCTGATTTCACTGCGACCATCACGAAGAAGCAGCGCTGAACGAATGGCAGGCACTGGCCATCGCGTAGCCGACCATGGCGACCCCGCCGGCCCGAGGATGCAAGATATGCGCGTGCTGCTGATCGGCTTGGGCGACATCGCCCGCAAGGCGTATCTGCCGCTATTGTCCAGGCGAGCCGATCTCGACCTGCACCTCGCGACCCGCAACGAAGCCGTGCTGGACGAGGTTGGCCGCGCGTTCCGCATCGCGCACCGGCACGCCAGCGCCGCCGACGCGCTTGCGGCGACATCGTTCGACGCGGCCTTCGTCCACGCGGCGACGCCGGCGCATGGCGAACTGGTCAGGCTGTTGCTCGAGCGGGGTATTCCCACCTTCGTCGACAAGCCGCTCGCGGATACGCTCGAAGAGGTCGAGGCGCTCGTGGCGCTGGCGACGGCGCGTGCCACGCCGCTCTTCCTTGGCTTCAACCGGCGATTTGCGCCGGATTATGTCGCCCTGCGCGGCATCGATGCCAGCCTGATCGTCATGGAAAAGCACCGCTGCCGGCAACCCGACATCGCCCGGCGGGTCGTCTTCGACGATTTCATCCATGTCGTCGACACGCTGCTGTCCCTTGCCCCGGCACCGGTGCGCCGACGCATGATCGAAACCCATGTCGTGGACGGCATGTTGCACAGCGTCACCCTCACGCTGGCCGGCGACGGCTTTACCGCCATCGGGACGATGCATCGTGACAGCGGGCTGGACGAGGAACGGCTGGATGTCATCGGCGGCGGGGCGCGCCATACCGTGCTGAACCTCGCCGATCGGATTGAAACGCGCGGGGCGCAAGGCCTGCACCGTCGATCCGACTGGACCCCGGTCGAACGGCAGCGCGGCTTCGAAGCGATGTGCGACGACTTCCTGCTCGCCGCGCGGGAGCGCAGGCCGGTCGATGCCGCCGCCATCGTGGCGACGCATGACATCTGCGAAGCCATCGTCCGCCACGCGGAAGGCGACGGACATGCCCCCTTGCCCTACCCCAGCCCGAAGGCGACCGCCGTCCAATAGGTCGCACCCGCCGCGATATAGGCGAGGGCAAAAAGATAGCCAATCATCACCAGCGGCCATTTCCAGCCATTGGTCTCCCGCCGCGCGACTGCGATCGTCGACAGGCACTGCGGCGCGAACACGAACCAGGCGAGGAAGGCGAGCGCGGTGGCAAGGCTCCAGCGGCTGCGCAGCCGCCCGCCCAGTTCCTGCGCGCCCTGTTCCTCGTCCGCCGCGTCGATCGCATAGACAGTCTGGAGCGCCGACACCGCGACCTCGCGCGCGGCCATCGCCGGGATCACCGCCAGCGACATTTCGTGGTTGAACCCGATCGGCCGCAGCACGACCTCCAGCCCCGACGCGATCCGTCCGGCGATCGAATATTCCGACTGCTTCACCCCCGCCGGCGCGACCGGATAGGAGGTCAGTAGCCAGAGCGCGACCGTCACCTGCAGGATGATCGTGCCCGCGCGACGCAGGAAGACATAGGCACGCTGCCACAACCCGATCGCGATGTCGCGGATCGAGGGCAGCTGATAGCGCGGCATTTCCATCAGGAACCCGCCGCCCACGCCCTTGGTCGCGGTCCGGCGCAGCACGAACGCCGCGATCACCGCGCCGAGGATACCGGTCAGGTACAGCACCAGCAGCACCAGCCCCTGCAGGCCGACGCCCGGCAGCACTGCCCGCGCCGGGATGAACGCGCCGATGATGACGGCATAGACCGGCAACCGCGCCGAACAGGTCATCAGCGGCGCGATCAGGATCGTGGTCAGCCGTTCCCGGGGATCGTCGATCGACCGGGTGGCCATGATGCCGGGAATCGCGCAGGCGAACGACGACAGCAGCGGGATGAAGGCGCGGCCCGACAGGCCGACCCCGCTCATCAACCGGTCCATCAGGAACGCGGCGCGCACCATATATCCCGATGCTTCGAGCAGCAGGATGAACAGGAACAGGATCAGGATCTGCGGCAGGAACACCACCACCGATCCGACGCCGTTGATGACCCCTTGCACCAGCAGGTCGCGCAGGAAGCCGGCGGGCAGCGCGGCGGTGGCGCTGTCGGCCAGCCAGCCCTGCAATCCCTCGATCCAGCCGATCGGCGCTTCGGACCAGCTGAACACCGCCTGGAACATGACGAACAGGATGGCGAGCAGCAGGATCGGACCGACGACCGGATGCAGCGCGACGCGATCGATACCGCGGGTCACGGCGCGCATCCGCGGCTGTTCAATGGTCGCGGCATGGGCGATGCGGCGCGCCTCGCGCTGGAAATGGCGGATGTCGGATTCGACCGATTCGACCGGCGCGGTGCGCGGTGCGGCCGCCAGAATCCCGGCCAGGGCGGCGCGCAATTCGTCGAGGCCGCGCTTGCGCACCGCGACGGTCGCCACGACCGGCAGGCCGAGTTCAGAGGACAGCCCGGCGAGGTCGATCTTCAGCCCATCGCGCGCCGCCATGTCGATCATGTTGAGCGCCAGCACCATCGGCCGGCCGAGCGACTTCAATTGCAGGACGAAGCGCAGGTGATTGTCGAGATTGGTGGCGTCGGCGACGACGATCAGCGCGTCGGGCACCCGCTCCCCCGCCTGCCGCCCCAGCACGACGTCGCGCGTGACCGCTTCGTCCGGGCTGGAGGGGTCGAGACTGTAGGTGCCGGGCAGGTCGACCAGTTCGATCGGGCGGCCGTCATCGAGCGCGAGGCGGCCCGAATGGCGTTCCACGGTGACGCCCGGATAATTGCCGACCTTCTGCCGCGCGCCGGTCAATGCGTTGAACAGCGCCGTCTTGCCGGCATTGGGATTGCCGACCAGCGCGACCAGAGGTGCAGCGTTCACGTGAGCGTGCCGTCAGCCCGCCAGCGGCGCGACGCGGATCGCGCCCGCGACATGCGCCCGAAGCGCCACCGTCATCCGCCCGATGCGGCAGGCCAGCGGCCCGCCCGACAGCATCGCGCGGTGCAGCAATTCGATGTCGACCCCTTCGTCGAGGCCGAATTCGCGCAGGCGACGCGCTTCGCCGGGCGACATGCCCTCCCAATCGACCGACGCGACCGTCGCCCGGCAGGTACGGGGCAGCTGGGTGAGGTGCAGATTGGGCGACAACATTGCGACTGATTAGCAATAAGCGCCGGGCAAGGGAAGCGGATTCTTTGGCCCTCGCCGTGGCGATTCAGGTCCGATCGATCTTCATACTCCATTTCGTCACCCCGGACTCGTTCCGGGGTCCACCGAGCCGCAATCGCGGTCGATAAAGGCTCACACCACACCGATGGCTACGCCGTAGACCCCGGAACGAGTCCGGGGTGACGATAGGCTGGAGGCAGCGATCAGGAAGGATACCGGGAGTAGCTGAATGTCACCACAGAACATTTTCCATTCCCGAAACGACGGGAATCCATCGACGGTGCCGATTCGATCCTGCCCCGAAGGCTGGCGCATACGGAATACCACCTGCGCAGGAGCAACGATGGGTGGGCCTCAGACCGCAGGATAGCGCAGTCGCCCGATGAAGCGCGACAGGCTGAGCCGTCGTTCGGGATCGCGCGACGCCAGGATGCGGCCCTTCATCTTTTCGAAGCGCATGATGCCGTCGATCCGCCGCGCGAGGAACGCCCGAGTGTCGGCATGGCCCCCGCTCTCGTCGTCGAGGAACACCGCGATCGTCGCGCCATAGACCGCGCCCAGCATCGCGCGCTTGGTATAATGGTTGTAATCGGTCGCGGTATCGCCGGCCAGCCGCCACATCAGGTCGACCGTCCGCCATCCCAGCCGCGTCGCGCGCGCGACATTCTGCGGCATGGCGAGGATTGCCAGCGCGCGGCGCAGCGCTTCCCGCTCGCCCGCGACCGCCGCCAGCCGCGCCTCGACCAGCGCGGTGATACGCTCGCGAATCTTCATCGCGGCAAGCGCGTCGGCGCGGACCGCCTCGACCATCCGGCGGTCGACCTCGGCGAACCACGCGTCGATCATCTCGACCGCGCCGCCCGAAAAGGCGAGCCGTGCGACGTCGGCATCGGCACCGAAGGTGCGGGCGGCCGCCTCCACCGCCTTGTCGTTCCAGCCGTCGAACGCGGCATTGGCGGCGACCAGCGGCGCCAGCGCGGCGCGCAGTTCGTCGAGCGTCAGGTCGGCAGGTGCCAGCGGGGCCATCGCATCCTCCATCATGCTTCCCTAGCTAGGGCGCATGGGGTCAAACGGCAACGGCGGAACCTGCGCCGGTCCGACACGCTATGCCGGCTGAAACCGCAGCCTGAGGAACCACGATGTCCGACACCCGCGAAGCCACGCTGTATCGCATGGTCCTGCCCGATCACACCTGCCCGTTCGGCGTGAAGGCGAAACAGCTGCTGCAATCCGCCGGCTTCACCGTCGACGACCAGATCCTGCGCAGCCGGGAGGAGGTGGACGCCTTCAAGGCGGACCAGGGCGTCGACACCACGCCGCAGGTGTTCATCGATGGCGAACGCATCGGCGGCAGCGACGATCTCGAACAATATCTCGCCAACCTGTGATCGAAGCGCCACGCCCGGCGCTATTCCGTGTCCGGAGATAGGGTTTTGCCTGCCATTCGCCGCATGGATCGGCCTATAGGCGGGCATTCACGCCGTCTCCGGGAGTTTTCATGCCGTTCCGTTCGCTGGTCGCCCAGCCCGCCGACTCGCTGCTCCGCCTGATCGGGGCGTTCCGCGCCGATGCCCGGGCACACAAGATCGATCTGGGCGTCGGCGTCTTTCGCGACGATCACGGCCATACCCCGGTGATGCAGGCGGTGAAGCAGGCGGAAATGCGCCTGATCGCGACGCAGGACAGCAAGGCGTATCTGGGTCCGGAGGGCGACAAGGGCTTTGTCGCGCTGCTCGAACCTTTGGTGTTCGGGCGCGGCTTTCCGGCCGAACGCCGCTGCGGGCTGCAGACGCCGGGCGGCACCGGCGCGCTGCGGCTGGGGGCCGAACTGCTGGCGAAGGCCGGCGTGCGCCGCATCCTGGTCGGCCAGCCGAGCTGGGCCAACCATGCACCGGTCTTTGCCGCTGCCGGGATCGTCGTGGTGCCGCACGCCATGTTCGACATGGCGGCGCAGACGATCGACCTGCCCGCGATCCGCGCGGCGATCGGTCAGGCGGAGGCTGGCGACGCGATCCTGCTGCACGGCTGCTGCCACAACCCGACCGGCATCGACCCCACGGATAAGGAGTGGCAGGTGATCGCCGAGGCCGTCGCCGACAGCCGGCTGATCCCGTTCATCGACCTCGCCTATCAGGGGCTGGGCGACGGCATGGAGGCCGACGCCGCCGGCACGCGCAAGCTGCTGGACGCGGTGCCGTTCGCGATCGTCGCCTATTCGTGCGACAAGAATTTCGGTCTGTACCGCGAACGCACCGGTGCATTGTGGGCGACCACGCCGGACGGGAACGCGCGCGACATCGTCCTGTCCAACCTGCTGGCGCTGGCCCGCGCCAACTGGTCGATGCCGCCGGATCATGGTGCGGCGGCGGTGCGGATCGTGCTGGAAAACGAACAACTCGCCGCCGACTGGCGCGGTGAACTGGACGCACTGCGCACCCGGTTGCAGGGGCTGCGCGGCGAACTGGCAGCGCTGGGACAGGCGGGATCGGTCGACCTCGCCCCGCTGGCCCATGGCAAGGGCATGTTCGCGACGTTGCCGCTGACCCCCGCGCAGATCGAATGGCTGCGGGCGACGCACGGCATCTACATGGCCGGGTCGGGCCGGATCAACATCGCCGGCTTCGCGCCCGGCGACATCGCCCGCTTCGGCGAGGCGCTGGTCGATCTGGGCCGCGCCGGGATCGCCTGACCGCTATTTGTCCGGGGAGCGGCGCGCGCTGACGATCACCAGCGCCGCCGCCACCAGCACCGCGCCGACCGCGTCCATCGGTCCCAGCCGTTCGCCATAGGCCAGCCAGCCGATCGTCGCGCCGACCAGCGGTTGCACCAGCAGCGCAAGGCCGACGACCAGCGGGCTGAGATGCCCCAGCGCATAGATCATCAGCCCCTGTCCGGCGATCTGGCTGACCAGCGCCAGCGCGAACAACGGCCCCCACCGCTCCGGCAGGACGGTTTCGCCCAGCGCCAGCGCGAACAGCAGCAGCGGCAGCACCCCGGCGACACTCGACAGCGCGAGCGCGGGGAGCGGTGCCATCGTCCGTCGTACGCCGCGCATCGCGATGAAATAGACCGCGTAGAGGACACCGGCGAGCAGGCAGAACAGATCGCCGGCCAGATGCCGCGACGACAATTCGGCGGACCGGCCGAGCAGCAGCATCCCGCCGACCGCCGCCAGCAGCAACGCCAGCCCCTGCGCCCGGGTCGGCCAGCGACGCATCGCGATGAAGCCGTACAGCGGAAAGATCAGCACCGCGCAGTTGCCGAACAGGGTGGCATTGGCCAGCGTCGTCCGACGGATGCCGATATGCCACGATCCCAGATCGACGGCAAAGGCGAGGCCACCGATCAGCAATGGCAGCCACAGGCTACGCGTCGGTACCATCGCCCGCCGGTCGGTCCACGCCGCCGCCGCCAGCAATATCGGCAGCGCCAGTGCGATCCGCCAGAAACCGGCAGCCACCGGTCCGGTATCGGCCAGCCGTACGAACCATGGTCCGAATGCCAGCGCGATATTGGCGAACACCACGGCAACGATCGCACCGCGCGGCGTTCTTGGGGGCGGCATAATATTTGTTTCAGACGACACCGGCTGCATGGCGTCCCCTACCGCCCTATCTTTCCGACGTCGCCTGCATTTCCGTGAGGCACAGGAGTTTTCGTTTATGCCCAGTCTGTTCGACCCCATTACCCTGGGGGATATTCAGGCACCCAACCGCGTGCTGATGGCGCCGCTGACCCGCGGGCGCGGCACGCGCGAGCATGTGCCGACCGCGATCATGGCGGACTATTACGCGCAGCGCGCCTCGGCCGGGTTGCTGATTTCGGAAGGGACCGGCATCAGTCGCGAGGGCCTTGGCTGGCCATTCGCGCCGGGCCTGTGGACCGACGAACAGGTGGAGGGGTGGAAGCCGATCACCGACGCCGTCCACGCCGCCGGCGGAAGGATCTTTACCCAGTTGTGGCATATGGGCCGGGTGGTCCATCCCGATTTCCTTGGTGGCGCGGCACCGCTGTCGGCAGCGGCGACCACCGCGCCGGGCAAGGCGCATACCTATGACGGCAAGAAGCCCTATGCGCAGGCGCGCGCCGCGACGCTGGACGACATCGCCCGAGTCCTCGACGATTATTCGCGTTCGGCGCGCAATGCGAAGGCCGCCGGCTTTGACGGGGTACAGCTCCACGCCGCCAATGGCTATCTGATCGACCAGTTCCTGCGCGACGGCGCGAACCAGCGCGACGATGCCTATGGTGGCAGCCCGGAAAACCGCATCCGCCTGCTGGGCGAAGTGGTCGACCGGTTGATCGCCGAAGTGGGCGCCGGGCGCACCGCCGTCCGCTTCTCACCCAATGGCGATACGCAGGGCGTGATCGACAGCGATCCGGCGTCGGTGTTCGTGCCGGCAGCCAGGCTGCTGTCGGACAAGGGCATCGCCTTCCTCGAACTGCGCGAACCCGGCCCCGACGGCACGTTCGGCAGCGCGACCCAGCCACGCGTCTCGCCCGAAATCCGCAAGGTCTTTGCCGGCCCACTGGTGCTCAACCAGGACTATGACGGCGACAAGGCGCAGGCCGAGCTGGACGGCGGAGTTGCCGATGCCATTGCCTTTGGTCGGCCGTTCCTCGCCAATCCCGACCTGCCGCTACGGCTGGAGCGCGGTGCGCCGCTCAACAAGGACGATATGCCAACGTGGTATTCGCACGGAGCGGAGGGGTACACCGATTACCCGACGCTGGCGCGCGAACCCGCCTGATCGCGGGCGGATAGCCGGCGGCCCCGGCTATCCGCAGCGGATCGTCGCGCTGCCTTGCGTCCGGCAGCGCGGCGTTCCGTCGACCGTGACCATGCCCGACCCCTGCGCGTTGATGTCGGCGGTATAGCGTGCGCGATAGCGGCCGGTGCCGGTCCCCTGGCTTTGCACCAGCAGCGCGTCGATCGACAGGCCGCCCGCATCGATCGTACCGGGACCGTTGACGAGGAACTGCGCTTCGCCACCATGCCCCGCCAGCGTCAGCCGGCCCGACCCGATGAGCATCGCATCGATCCGCCCGGCATCGATCGTTCCGACCTCGATCGATCCATCACCAGTCAGCGACAGATCGAGCTGCGCCCCGGCCATCCGCTCGACCCGGACCTTCGCCGGGCCTCGTACCGCGACTCCGGCCAGTCGGTCGTTGGTCAGCTCGACCACCAGCGGTTCGGCCGAAGCGGCATCGGGACGCCCGCCATCGTCGCGAGCCGGGGCAACGATCAGCGTTTGCCCCTCGACCCGAACGTCCACCGCATCCAGTGCGCGTGGCGCACCGACGATCCGTCCGCCGATCGCCGTCCCTGCCGATACCCGGACGGTAAACGGCCCATCGACCTGCACCCGGTCGAATCCGGTGAGCATCAGCCGGCGCTCGGCGTCCTGCGGCGGAGGGACGGGCGCGGCGGCAGCCGGTGCCAGCAGGACGGCGACAAGGAGCGGGGCAATCATGGCACCTGCATCCCGCGTCCTGCCCGGCTTGGCAAGTCGCTCAGCCGCAATGCGCCTCGCCGGTGCCGACCCGCTGGACGACACAGCGCGCGCCGGGACCCAGTGTCGCCGATCCGCTGCCGACCAGCGACACCCGCGCCACACCGTTGATCGTGGCGGCGACATCGCCGCTGCCGGTGACCGACACTACCGCCTCCGTCGCCTGCACTTGTCGGGCGTCGATGTCGCCCGATCCTGTCACTGTCACCGTCAACGTCATCGCGCGAACCGACCCGGCGGCAGCGATCGTGCCGGTGCCGGAAACGGTCAGCGTCGTCCGGTCGCCCTGCAACTGCCCGATGGTCATGTCGCCCGATCCGCTGAGCGTTGCGACGAACGGGTCGCTTGCCTGATCGATCGTGACGTCGCCCGATCCGGCGAGGGTCGCGGCGCGGATCACCGGCATCATCACCACGATGCGCACGGCACCGCGATCGACGGTCCACAGGCCATGCTCCCGGCGACCGATCCTCAGCGTGTTACCGTCGCGGCGGATCGACATTCGGTTCCGGGCCTCGATCGGCCCTTCGATGCGGACGGCATAATCCGCTCCCTGGCGCACCTCGACCGAATCACCGCTGTCCAGCGTGATGGCATCGAAATCGCGAAGCCCCGTCAGGGATGGTTCGACGGCATTGGCAGGAGCCGGCGGACTGCCGCTACACGCCGTCAGCCCCCATCCCGCTACGACGATCCACCAACGCATCGCCACCTCCATGTATTGCTGTATTAATACACCATGAAGGCGCGATTCGCCAGTCCCGCGACAATAAAAAGGGCGACCGTCGCCGGCCGCCCTTTTGGTTCGGTTCGGATCGCTGCCCAATCAGGCCGCGGTCTTTTCCTTGTTATAGATCGCCGCGGCGTCGCGCAGGATCTCGATGATCCGCTCCAGCGCCTTGGGTTCGTCGACCTGCTCCATCGCCGCCAGTTCGCGGGCCAGGCGGCTGGCCGCCGCTTCGAAGATTTGCCGTTCGGAATAGCTCTGCTCGGGCTGGTCGTCGGCACGGAACAGGTCGCGGACCACTTCGGCAATCGACACCAGGTCGCCCGAATTGATCTTCGCTTCATATTCCTGCGCGCGGCGCGACCACATGGTGCGCTTGACCTTGGGCTTGCCCTTCAGCGTTTCCATCGCTTCGCGCATCGTCTTGTCCGACGACAGCTTGCGCATCCCGACGCTTTCCGCCTTGTTGGTCGGAACGCGCAGCGTCATGCGTTCCTTTTCGAAGCGCAGCACATAGAGTTCGAGTTGCATTCCAGCGATCTCACTACGCTGGAGTTCGATCACACGGCCAACGCCGTGCTTGGGGTACACGACATAATCGCCGACATCGAAGGACAATGCCTTGGCAGCCATTGGTAACCTTTCCGTGGTCGTCGTCCCGAAAGCATCGATTCCTGCCATCGCTGATTCCGGCGGCGGCAGGTTGGACGACGTGGGACGTTGCTAAAGGTGGTCTCCGGGCGGGGCATGAAACTGCCGCCGTCACGTGGGATTATAGCAACGTTGCAACAAAATTACCAGCGCAAAGCCAAACGGCCGGAACCGCTGCTGCGGCCCGGCCATCGTTTCACGTGGAACATGATCGTCGGGTTCAGTCGCCCGCGCCGGGCTCGGCCGAGAAATGCTCGATCTTGTTCTCGACGCCCTTCCACTTGTCGGCATCGGGCGGGGTCTGGTTGGCGTTGCGGGTGACGTTGGGCCATTGCGCCGAATAGGTGTTGTTTAGCTCAAGCCACTGTTCCAGCCCGCTTTCGGTGTCGGGCAGGATCGCTTCGGCGGGACATTCCGGCTCGCACACGCCGCAGTCGATGCACTCGCTGGGATTGATGACGAGCATGTTCTCGCCTTCATAGAAGCAATCGACCGGACACACCTCGACGCAGTCCATATATTTGCAGCGGATGCAGGCGTCGGTGACGACGTAGGTCATGGGTCCGTCCAAACTCCGAGAAAACGTATCGCCCCCGCGTTATGCCGGGTCGTTGCCCCCGTCAACGGGGCCGGACCCACTCGGTTCCAGCAGCGTGTAGAACGCCTGCGCTTCGGCGGGCGACCCCCGGCGGGCCGGCAGCGCCTCGACCCGCAGGATATGCACGCGGGTCCCCTGGGGAAAGGCGATGACCATGCCGATGCGGACCGGGCAATGGGCGCGGTCGATCCGGCGACCGTCCAGGCGCAGCGTGCCTTTCTCGGCGATCGCCTGCGCCGCGCTGCGGGTCCTGGCGAAGCGCGCATACCACAGGAACAGGTCGAGCCGCAGGTGCGGCACCGGTTCCGGCGCACGCGCCGCCATCAGCGATCGAACCCCAGATCCGCCAGCGCGGCAAAGGCATTGCCCGGACGTGCAATCGGGCGCTGCGTCGGAGCTGGTGCACGCCGTCGGGCAGGCGCCCAGCGCCATTGCGGCACCTCACCCACGGGCGCGCTCGGGCGAAATCCCAGCCCTGCCATCAGCCGCGCGATCGTTTCCGGCTTCAGTCCCATCGACACCGCCAGCGCCGGATCGGGCGCGAACGGGGCATGGCCCTTGCGCGCATCATGCGCCGCCTGCGCCAGCCGTTCGATCAGGTCGACGCGCACCGCTTGGGGACCGAAGCGGCGGAAGCCCCATGCTCCCTGCCCGACCGGCATCACCGTTGCGCCCGTCGGTGCCAGCGTTTCGACCGGATGACCGTCGCGTGCCGCCAGCAACGCCGCCCGCCACCGCGCCGCCGCCGGACGGAACAACCGCGCATCGAACAGGTCGAGCGCGCCGATCACCACCCCCGCCTTGCGCAGCCGCCGTCGGTCAGCACCGTCGAGCGGCGCGAGCATCGCGTCGAACCCGTCGCGCGGGGCGATCCCGCCGACCTCGGTCAGTGCCGCCGCCACCGCCCGCAGCGATCCGCTCGCCGCCGGATCGCGTGCCAGCGCCGCCAGCGCGCCCAGCGTCGGCGCCCGGCGGACAACCTCCGATTGCACCCACCCCGCCAGCCGCTCGCGCACCTCGCCCTGCGCCGTACGATCGAGGACCTGCAGGCTGCGATCGAGCATCACTACCGGCCGGTCGAGCGTCGTGCCCCCGGTCAGCGTTGCGACGGTCAGCCCGTTCCACGTGATTTCCGGCATCGCACCCGGTTCGGCCGCCAAGGCCAGTTCGGTATCGGCGGCCGCGATCAATTCCGCGCCCCGTTTGCGCAGCTCGCTCGCCAGGCCCTTTTCCGCCGCGGCGATCAGCAGCCGCTTGTCGGCGACCCGCGTGTCCGGCGATACCTCGAACCGGAACCCGGTCAGCCTGCCCAGCGCATGGCCGTCGACGCTGACCGCACCATCGACGGCGACATCGACCGGCAGGTCCGCCGCGCCGGCGCCGATCCGCCGCAGAAGCACCGTCGTCCGCTGATCGACGAACCGCTGCCGCAACCGGTCGTGCAGCGCGTCGGACAGCTTTTCCTCGACGCCGCGCGTCCGCGCCGCCCAATGGTCGGGATCGAGCAGCCAGTCGGCACGGTGGGCGATATAGGCCCAGCTGCGCGCCGCCGCGATCCGGCCGGCGATGGTTTGGACATCACCGTTCATCTGGTCCAGCCGCTGCAATTCATCGGCGAACCATTGGTGCGGGATGTGCCCCGCCCCCTCGCTCAAATGGCCGAAGATCCGCCCGACGAAGCGGCTGTGCGGATCGGGACCCAGTTTACGGAAATCGGGCAGGCCGCACGCCGACCAGAGCCGCCGGACCATCGCCGACGACCGGGTGCGGGTGCGGACCCAATCCTCCTCGGCCAGCCGCTTGAGCACGATCAGGTCGATCGCTTCGGGTGCGGCGGTCAGCACCGGGTGGTTCGGCCGCCGTTCCAGACTCTCGATCAGCGCGTCGATACTGGAGAAGTCCGGCTCGCCGCTGCGCCAGTAGAGGCGTTCGAGCGGTGGGACATGATGCCCTTCGATCGCAAGCACTTCCTCGGGCGTGAAGGCGTTCGGTCCTTCCTCCACCAGCGACCCGAAGGTGCCGTCGCGGTGGTGCCGCCCGGCGCGCCCGGCGATCTGGGCCATTTCGGCGACGGTCAGCCGCCGCTGCCGCCGGCCATCGAACTTGCGCAGCGACGCGAAGGCGACATGCGCGACGTCGAGGTTCAGCCCCATGCCGATCGCATCGGTCGCGACCAGATAATCGACCTCGCCCGACTGGAACATCGCGACCTGCGCGTTGCGGGTACGCGGGGACAGCGCGCCCATCACCACCGCCGCCCCGCCGCGCATCCGGCGGATCGCCTCTGCCACGGCGTAGACCTCCTCCGAAGAGAAAGCGACGATCGCCGAGCGTCGCGGCAGGCGCGACAGCTTGCGCGCACCGGCATAGCTGAGCGTCGAGAAGCGCGGACGCGAGATGATCTCGGCATCCTTCACCAGCGCGCGGATCATCGGTTTGAGCGAGTCCGAGCCGAGGATCATCGTCTCCTCGCGTCCTCGCGCACGCAGCAGCCGGTCGGTGAAGACATGGCCACGTTCGGGATCGGCCCCCAGCTGCGCCTCGTCCAGCGCGACGAACGCCGTTTCGCGCTCCAGCGGCATCGATTCGGCGGTACACAGGAACCAGCGCGCCTTTGGCGGGACGATACGTTCCTCGCCGGTCACCAGCGCGACATTCTCCACGCCCTTCATCGCGACGACGCGGTCATAATTCTCGCGCGCGAGCAATCTAAGGGGAAAGCCGATCATTCCCGAGGCATGACCGCACATCCGCTCGATCGCGAGATAGGTCTTGCCGGTATTTGTCGGTCCCAGCACTGCCGTGACCGGGCTACGCGCGAACTGGCTCATCCCGCACAACATCGGGGCTGTCGCGGCCCGGTGCAACGGGTTTCACGGGTTCCCGGCAAGGTTTCGCCCGGTCGCGGCGATCCCACGGTCCGTCGCACGGCGATCCACCCGTCGCGTGGTTCATTTGACTTTAAATATTTGGCTTCACAGGGGGAGAGGACTGGGCCGGGTCGGGCGGCCGCCATTGGGGGCTGGGCGTGTTCCTGCGGACCGATCATGGACTGGAACTGGCGGGCGGCACCAGCGCGTTGCGCTTCGGTCGTGCCCCGATCCTGTCCGCCCCGGCCCGCACCGCCGCGCTTCGCAGCCGCATCGAATCGTTCGACTGGACCCCAGACCTGGGCGCCGCGATCGGATCGCGCGATTGGTGGCGGGGCCTCGCCACCTGCACCGCGCTCTGCGCCGGCGTCTGGGCATTGTCGCCCGCATGGGACCGACCGATCCTGGGCGCGGTCCCTGCCCCGCTCGACGGTACCGCGCTCGACGAAGCGCGCAGCCTGTCGTTCGGCGCGAGCGCACTGGGCGGCACCAGTGGGATGCGGCTCGCCGCCACCGCGCGCGTCGTCCCGCTCGCCAACACGCCCGAACGGCCGATCGTCGAGGCGACGGCGACGCTGGGCAGCGGGATTGCCGGCGCGCTGGAGCGTGCCGGCGTCGGTGCGGGCGAGGCACGGCAGGTCGCGGCCCTCGTCGCCGGCCGGGTCGATCCGGCGGAACTGACACCCGGCACGCGTCTGGACATTACGCTCGGCCGTCGCGACAGCCTGTCGCAGCCACGTCCGCTCGAACGCCTCGCCTTTCGCGCTAAGTTCGATCTCGCACTCGACATCGTGCGCGAAGGCGGAACGCTGCGCCTCGACGCCAGGCCGATCGCCATCGATCATACCCCGCTGCGCATCCGTGGCCGGGTCGGTGCCAGCCTCTACCGCGCCGCGCGCGCCGCCGGTGCGCCGGCCAAGGCGGTCGAAACCTATATCCGCACCGTCTCCGGCCTCGTGCCGATGGGGCAGGTCGGACAGGACGACGCCTTCGACCTGATCGTCGAACAGGCACGGGCCGCGACCGGCGAAGTCCAGCTCGGCCAGCTGCTCTATGCCGGGCTGACCGGCCGCCGCGACGTCCGCTTGGTCCGCTGGCAGGATGGCAGTCGCATCGAATGGCTTGATCCCAAGGGCGTGGGCGAGCGCAAGGGCACGATGATGTGGCCGGTCGCGGCGCGCATCTCTTCCAATTTCGGCTGGCGGATGCATCCGGTGCTGGGCTTCCGCCGCTTGCACAAGGGCATGGACTTCGCCGCCGCCTATGGCAGCCCGATCCGCGCCACCACCGATGGCCGTGTCGCCAGCGCCGGATGGCATGGCGGCTATGGCAATTTCGTGAAGCTCGATCATGGCGGCGGTCTCGCCACCGGCTACGGCCATATGAGTCGGATCATCGTCGGTGCCGGCACTCATGTGTCGCAGGGGCAGGTGATCGGCTATGTCGGCTCGACCGGCCTGTCGACCGGTCCCCATCTGCATTACGAGCTGTGGAAGAACGGCGTGCCGGTCAATCCGCGCTCGGTCGCCTTTGCGACGGTGCAGCAATTGCAGGGCAACGAACTGACCCGCTTCCGCCAGCATGTCGGGCAGTTGATGAGCGTCGCCGCCCGGTAAGCCGGCGCGCAAACGCCGACCAAAACTTTGCGCTCAAATCTTAGATCGAACCCGACCGGCTTAGCGCCCCTGCGTCCGCCAGCGCCGGATGGTGCGATCCAGCATCGCATCCTCGCCACCTTCCTGCTGCCACATCTCGGTGAACGAGGGGGAAGCGGAGGCCGGGCAGCGGGACGGTTCGAGCATGTCGAACGACACCCGGATCGGCGTCGCAACGCCTTCGCCGACGATGATGCATTCGCGATTGCGCAATGCCGGAATGGCATCGAGGAACCCGCGCGCATCCTCCGGCATCGCCGCGCGGACAAATGCCTGATCGCGTTCGTTGTTCAGCCGCATCGTGAGGATCGTGCCGCATTGCGACAGGACGCCCTCGGCAAGGTCGGAGGGCCGCTGGGTAATCAGGCCCAGCGAGACGCCGTATTTGCGCCCCTCCTTCGCGATCCGGCTGAGGATTCCCGCCGCCGACGATCCCGCTCCGGCCCGTTCGTTGGGCACGTAGCGATGCGCTTCCTCGCACACCAGCAGCACCGGCTTGGGCGTTTCGCCCCGCGACCAGATCGCGAAATCGAACACCAGCCGCGACAATACCGCCACGACGACCGACGTGATTTCCGACGGTACCGCCGACACGTCGACGATCGAGATCGGTTTCCCCTGCGCCGGCAGGCGGAACACGCGCTTCAGGAAGCTGGCCATCGTATCGGCCACCAGCATACCCGAAAACATGAACGCATAGCGCGGATCGGCGCGAACCTCTTCCAGCCGGGCCTTCAGGCGCAGATAGGGGGCATTGTCGCTGCCCCGGTCCATACGCGTCATTTCCGCCTGCAGGATCGTCATCAGGTCGGACAGCAGATACGGGATCGGCGCGTCGACGGTGAGGCGCGCAATCTCCTGCGCCATCCGGCTCTTGGCCTTTGCCGCCAGGATGCACCGGGCAAGGATGTCTGCCTCGACCTGCCGCGCCGAGCCTTCCGACGTCAGCAGGATGTCGCAATGTTCGTGAAAGTTGAGCAGCCAATAGGGAAGCTGCAGGTTCGACGCATCGAGCAACTCCCCCCTGTCGGCGAAGGCTGTCGCATATTCGCCGTGGGGATCGATCACGACGATATGTCCATGGGGGCTGAAATCGCAGATGCGGTGCAGGATCAACGCGGCCGAGGTCGATTTCCCGGTACCGGTCGATCCGACCAGTGCGAAATGCTTGCCGAGCAGTGGATCGACATACAGCGCCGCGCGCAGGTCCGGCGCCATATGTACCGTACCGATCGTGATATGCGGCCGATCCTGCATCGCATAGATTCGCCGCAGCGCATCGCGGGACACAGGATGCACCGCCGTCCCCGGCAACGGGTATCGCGTCACGCCGCGCCGAAATCCCCGCATTCCCTGTCCGGGTTCGGGTTCATACCCCTCCCCCATCAGATCGACTTCGGCGACCAGGTTCGACCCGTCATCGGCCAGTCGGGTCGACCGGATACTGGCCACGACCCATGTCCGCCCGATCTGCAACTTGACCAGCGACCCCACCTGCCCGGCAGGTTCCTGTTCGTTCCCGTGTTGCGAAGTGTAGTCCGACAGCGCGTGCATATCGAGCAGCAGCCGGCTCGACGCGCCGGATATGTCCAGCAGCACACCGATCGCAGGCACGCTTTTGGTCGGTTCGGCCAGCGGCGGGCGAATCGGCATGTTCATATCCATACCATGCCCGCCTACCCGTAAATTTTGCGTATCAGATCCGCTCGCCGCTTAACCGCTGGCAAACCATGTCGAGCTGACCGATCGTCGAATAGCCGATGGTGATGGATCCGCCCTTCTCGCCATGGCTGATCTGGATCTTCAACCCCAGCACGTCGCCCAATTGCCGTTCCAGCGCGCGCAGATCGGCATCGGTCGCGCCGTCCCCCCCGCCACCGCTCATCGCCGGATCGCGTGGCGATCGTACGCGCTTCGGGTCGGGATCGCGTGCCTGCCGCGCCATCCGTTCGACATCGCGTACCGACAGGCCCTTGGTCACCACCTTTTCGGCGATCGCCTCGGCACCGGGCACATGGATCAGCGCACGGGCATGGCCCATGCTCAACCGCTGGTCGCCGACCATGTCCTGGATCGGCTTGGGCAGTTCGAGCAGGCGGAGCAGATTGGTGACGTGGCTGCGCGACTTGGCAACCAGATTGGCCAGCACCTCCTGAGTATGGCCGAACTCGTCGATCAGCCGGCGATAGCCCTCGGCCTCTTCGATCGCGGTCAGGTCGCGGCGCTGGATATTCTCGACCAGCGCGATTTCCATCGTCTCGGCATCGGTAAAGTCGCGCACGACCACCGGTACCTCGTGCAACCGCGCCCGTTGCGCCGCACGCCAGCGACGCTCGCCGGCGACGATCTGATAGCCCTTGCCGTGCGGCCGAACCACGATCGGCTGGATTACCCCGCGCGCCGAGATCGATTCCGCCAGCTCGTCGAGCGCGGTTTCGTCGAAGAAGCGACGCGGCTGACCGGGCAGCGGCGCCAGCGCGGTAACCGGCAATTGCCGTACGCCGGTGGGCGGGGTCGATCCGCGCGCCGTCGAAACCTCGCCATCGGGTTCGCCCAGCAGCGAACTCAACCCCCGGCCAAGCCCTCCCATGCGTGGACGGCGCGGCGTTGCCGGCTCGCTCATGCCGCCTCCGCCAGTTGCGGCAGGCGGGCGATCACTTCACGCGCCAGCGCGATATAGGCTTCCGACCCGGCACAGCGATAATCATAGATCAGCGCGGGCACGCCATGGCTGGGCGCTTCGGACAGGCGCACATTGCGCGGGATTACCGTATCGAACACCACTTTCCCCAACACCGCGCGCACATCGTCCGACACCTGATCGGTCAGCCGGTTGCGCCGGTCGTACATCGTCAACACTACGCCCAGGATCGACAGACCGGGATTGAACCGGCCGCGAATCCGCTCGACGGTGCTCAGCAGCTGGCTGAGTCCCTCCAGAGCAAAGAACTCGCACTGGAGCGGCACCAACAGCGCATGGCTCGCTACCATCGCGTTAATGGTCAGCAGGCCGAGCGACGGCGGACAGTCGATCAGGATAACATCCCACTTCCCGCCGCTGGCCTCGACCACCCGGTCCAGCCGGTGGGTGCGCACCTCGAACTCGATCAGCTCGATTTCGGCACCCGACAGATCGACGGTGGCGGGTACGATCGACAGGCGTGGCACCTTGGTCGGGATCGCCGCCTCGTTCAGCATCAGGTCGCCGACCAGCAGGTCATAGGTCGAATGCTCGCGATCGTTGCGGCCGATGCCGAGACCCGTCGACGCATTGCCCTGCGGATCGAGGTCGAGGATCAACACCTCCAGCCCAGTCGCCGCCAAGGCGGTACCGACGTTGATCGCCGTGGTGGTCTTGCCGACGCCCCCCTTCTGGTTCGCGATGGCAATGCAAATCATGCTTGGCGCACTCCCTTGGCGACCACGATCGACGATGTCGGATCGGTAATGCTATGTTCCACGTGAAACATCCCGCGCCAGTCGGCCTTGGCCTCGACCAGTTCTTCGGCGGCGGAACGTCCCTTCGGCAACACCCATATCGTATCGGTATCGCTATGCCGATGGCCGATCGCAAATAACGCGGCCAGTCGTGCCACCGCACGCGCGGTGATGATCGCTGCCGGGCGGTCCGCCGGCAATTTCTCGATTTTGGCCTGATGCACGACGACATTGGACAGCTTCAGGTCTGCGGCCACCTCGCCCAGCAACGCCGCCCGCCGCGCCCGCGGTTCGACCAGCACGATGCGGCGATCGGTCAGGATCGCGGCGACGATGCCGGGGAATCCCGCCCCTGATCCGATGTCGATCCAGTCCCCCGCCCCGGCAGGTTCGGCCAGCGGCACCAGTTGCGCGGAGTCGAGGAGATGCCGTTCCCAGATATGCTCGATCGTCGAGGCCGCGATCAGATTCTGGTTGGCGGTTTCGGCGACGATCCGGTCGGCGAATTGCGCCAGTCGGTTGGTACGCTCCACCCCGAAGCGCGCCTCGATCCAGCGACGGGCGTCCTGTTCGGTCATGCCGCCAGCTTGCCCCCACGATGATGCAACAGGATCGCGACCAGCGCCGCCGGCGTAACCCCCTGGATACGTCCGGCGGCGGCGAGGGTCTCGGGCGCGGCGGACGTCAGCCGTTCGACCATCTCGTTCGACAGGCCGGGCACCGCGCCATAAGTAAAGTTTGCGGGCAATGCGACATGGTCGACCCGCGCCGCCGCCAGTTCGGCCGCCTGCCGTTCCAGATACGGCGCGTAGCGCGCATCCTCGATCAACTCGCCCAAAAGCTCGTCCTGCACATCGATCCCCAGATGCTGCGCCGTGACGCCCGGCACCAACAGCCATTCCCCGCCGCTGCGGGTATCGGTGCCGGCGACCGGAGCACCCTTCGTCGCGAGGGCGTTGGCGACATGCCGCACGGACAGTGCCATCGACAGCGCCGCCCGCTTCTCCTCGCGCGCAGCATGAAACGCGATGCGGTCCGCCGACAGCAAACCTGCCGCAGCGCCGGTGGAACCGAGCCGGGTAGCGGCGTTGTCCGACCGCAGCCGCAGCCGATATTCGGCCCGCGCGGTCATCATGCGGTACGGCTCCGAGACGCCCTGCAACACCAGGTCGTCGATCATCACGCCGATATAGCTCGACTCGCGCGACAGGATCAGGGGGTCAAGCCCCAGCGCCTCGCCCGCCGCATTGGCACCGGCGACCAGCCCCTGTCCACCGGCCTCTTCATAGCCGGTGGTGCCGTTGATCTGACCGGCAAAATACAACCCGCCCAAGGCCCGCAGCCCAAGTGTGGCCGACAGTGCGCGCGGGTCGATATAGTCATATTCGACGGCGTAGCCCGGCGTCACGATCTCCACCCGCTCCAGCCCGACGACGCTGCGCAACATCGCCTGCTGCACATCGGTCGGCAGCGAGGTCGACACGCCGTTGGGATAGACCAGATGCGTGTCCAGCCCTTCGGGTTCGAGAAATATCTGGTGCCCGTCGCGATCGCCGAAGCGATGCACCTTGTCCTCGATCGACGGGCAATAGCGCGGCCCCCGCCCCTCGATTGATCCCCCGAACAGCGGCGATCGGTCCAGCGCGGCGCGAATGATGTCGTGCGTTTCGGCGGTCGTCCGCGCGATGGCGCAGGCGAGCTGCGGCAAGCGCCTGGCCGGATCGGACAATGGCGACATCGTCCAGATGTCTGCATCCGACGGCTGTTCGGGGAGCCTGGCCCAATCGATCGTCCGTCCGTCGAGACGCGGCGGCGTGCCGGTCTTCAGCCGCGCGATCGGCAGCGACAGGTCGCGCAACTGCTGTCCCAGGCGCGTCGCGGCACGCTCGCCGACACGCCCGCCGACCGCACGCTCCTCACCCCGGAACATCGTACCACCCAGGAACGTGCCCGTCGCCAGCACCACCGTCCGCGCACCGATCCGGCTGCCATCGGCCAGCTCGACACCCGTCACCCGGTCGCCCTGGGTGGTCAGCGCGACCGTATCACCGCCCAGCACGGTCAGCCTGGGATGGGCCAGGAGCGACCGCACCGCCGCGGCATAGCGCACGCGATCGGCCTGGACCCGCGGCCCCTGCACCGCCGACCCCTTCGATCGGTTGAGCATCCGGTGATGAATCGCCGCCGCATCCGCCGCCCGCGCCATCAGTCCGTCGAGCGCGTCGATCTCGCGAACGATATGCCCCTTACCCAGCCCCCCGATCGCCGGGTTGCAGGACATCGCGCCGATCCGTTCAGGTGCGAAATCAATCAGCAGCGTGGTTGCACCGCGCCGGGCCGCTGCCGCCGCTGCTTCGGTGCCGGCATGGCCGCCACCGACGATCACTACATCATAGGTCATGCTGCTCGTGGTTCCACGTGGAACATTATTTGCCGATACAGAAGCGACCGAACAGATCGTCGAGAACCGCCTCGGTCGCGCGCATCCCGGTCAACGCCGCGAATGCCTGCACCGCATAGCGCAATTCCTCGGCCAGCAACAGCGGGTCGTCCTGCACCGCAGCACGTCCCAGCGCTGCCGCCGCCGATGTCGCGTGATGCGCTTGCCGCCGGTTGAGCGCCAGTTCATCGACCTTGGGCAGCAAGGATGCAGCCTCCTTGGTCAGCGCTGTCCAGACCGCGTCGATCCCGTCGCCGGTCGCTGCCGAAACCGCGATACGCTCCTCCACCGCCGCTTCACGAATATCCGCGCGGGGATAGAGTGCGATCACCCGACCTTCAGTCGGTGGTGCATCGTCACCCAGCCACAGCACGACATCCGCGCCAGCGATCAACCCGGTCGCCCGCTCGATCCCGATCCGCTCGATCGGATCGTCGCTGTCCTCACGCAGCCCGGCCGTGTCGAGAAACAGCCACGCCACCCCTTCGCGCGTCACCGGTATCTCGATGACGTCGCGGGTCGTCCCGGCGACCGGCGACACGATCGCCGCCTCGCGTCCGACCAGCGCGTTGAGCAAGGTCGATTTGCCGGCATTGGGCGGTCCGGCCAGCACCACGCGAATACCGTCGCGCAACCGTTCGACCGGCGGCACGGCCAGTACCGTGCCGATGGTTTCCGACAATGCTCGGGCCTGCCCGCGAATGGTCACGACCACATCGCTGCCGGTATCGACATCGTCCTCGTCGGCATGATCCAGCACCGCTTCGATCATCGCCGACAACCGGGTTGCCGTCGCCGTCCAGTCGGCGACCGCCCGTCGCAGCCGACCGTCGCTGTTCGCCAGCGCCATCTGCCGCTGCGCCTCGGTTTCGGCCGACAGCAGGTCGCCCAGCCCTTCCGCTTCGGTCAGATCGATCCGTCCATGGGCCAGCGCACGCCGGGTAAACTCTCCAGGTTCGGCGGCGCGCAGGCCCGGCAGGCCGGCCAGCGCCCGCTCGACGCTTGCCACCACGGCTCGCCCGCCATGTAGATGCAGTTCGACCAGATCCTCGCCCGTCGCGGTCGTGGGGCCTGGAAAGACCAGTACCAACGCCCGATCGAGCAACCGGTTATCCACAGGATCGCGCAGCGCGCGGACGGCAGCGTGCCGGGGCGGCGGCAGGCGTCCCGCCAGTCGAGCGGCGGCGTCCAACGAGCCAGCCCCCGACACCCGCAATACGGCGATGGCGGCGGGCGGTCGTCCGCTCGACACCGCGAAAATGGTGTCAGCCGCCACGACCCGCCGTCTCGAACATCTTGCGCCAGAAGGTCATGCCCGCCTCGCCCATCGGCGCCCAGCTCTTCATCATCTGGTCGAGCAGTTCGGGACTGGCACCCTTCTCCATCGTATCGGTCAGCATCGCGACATAGCGTTCATGGACCGGCGTGAAGTCGGGCAGGCCCATGGCACGGCGCGCTTCTTCGGGCGTGCAATCGACTTCGACGTTGATCTTCATGGGTGTTTCCCTGTGGTTCGCCCGCATGATAGGCGGAAACGCGGTCGATGGCGATATCGGTTGGTGGAGCGTCGCTGCGAGGAACTTTGCGATAGTTATCCACAGCCTTTTGAACAGGGTGGATATGACGACGCCCGCCTTTCCCTGTGGAAAAGACGGGCGTTTCTTGGGGCGGACGCGGGCAAAGCCCGCGTCGTCGGTCGGGGCGTTGCCCCGCCGGCCGGCCGCGTTTGTGATCCGCGCCAGCATGGCGCGGTCCAAACGCTATTGGTTCATGCTATCAAAAAAGTCCTCGTTGGTCTTCGAATTCTTCATCTTGTCGAGCAAGAACTCCATCGCGTCGATGGTGCCCATCTGCATCAGGATGCGGCGCAGGACCCACATCTTGCTGAGCTTGGTCTTGTCGACCAGCAGCTCTTCCTTGCGGGTACCCGACTTGCCCACGTCCAGCGCCGGGAAGATGCGCTTGTCGGCAACCTTGCGATCGAGGACGATTTCGGAATTGCCGGTGCCCTTGAACTCTTCGAAGATCACCTCGTCCATGCGGCTGCCGGTATCGATCAGGGCCGTCGCGATGATCGACAGCGAGCCACCTTCCTCGATGTTGCGCGCGGCGCCGAAGAAGCGCTTCGGCCGCTGCAAGGCGTTCGCATCTACACCACCGGTCAGCACCTTGCCCGACGACGGGACCACGGTGTTGTAGGCCCGGCCGAGACGCGTGATGCTGTCGAGCAGGATCACGACGTCCTTCTTGTGCTCGACCAGCCGCTTGGCCTTCTCGATCACCATTTCGGCAACCTGGACGTGGCGCTGCGCGGGTTCGTCGAAGGTGGAGGAGACGACCTCGCCCTTCACGCTGCGCTGCATGTCGGTCACTTCTTCCGGGCGCTCGTCGATCAGCAGGACGATCAGGAACACTTCGGGATGATTATCGGTGATCGCCTTGGCCA
The DNA here is from genome assembly GCF_001421765.1 of Sphingomonas sp. Leaf32. GTDB lineage: Bacteria > Pseudomonadota > Alphaproteobacteria > Sphingomonadales > Sphingomonadaceae > Sphingomonas. The sequence continues at coordinate 456,884 of NZ_LMLA01000001.1, forward strand.
TGTTCTGCAACATGACGGTCTTGCCGACGCGCGGCGGGGCGACGATCAGCGTGCGCTGGCCCTTGCCCTGCGGGCTGACGATGTCGATCACCCGCGCCGACTTGTCCTTGACCGTCGGGTCGAGCTGGTCGAGCGTCAGCTTGGATTCGGGATAGAGCGGCGTCAGGTTATCGAAATTGACCCGGTGGCGGACCGCATCGGGATCGTCGAAATTGACCGACACCAGCTTGCTGAGCGCGAAATACCGCTCGCCATCCTTGGGCGCGCGGACTTCACCCTCGACCGTGTCACCGGTGCGCAGGCCGTGCTTGCGCACCTGGTTCGGCGATACATAGATGTCGTCCGGGCCGGCGAGATAATTCGCCTCCGGGCTGCGCAGGAAACCGAAGCCGTCCTGCAGCACTTCGATCGTGCCGACGCCCATGATCTGCTCGCCATTCTCGGCACGCGCCTTGAGAATCGCGAACATCAGGTCCTGCTTGCGCATCGTCGACGCGCCTTCGACGCCCAGCTCTTCGGCCATCGAGACCAGTTCGGCGGGCGCATGTTTCTTTAAGTCTTTGAGATGCATCGGGGGGTGGTCCAGATCAGCGAGATAGAGGCAAGGTCGGCGAACAAGGCGGACACAAGCGGCTGGGACGGGCGCACCGAGGACCGGGCACCGCTGTTGATGACCTAGGTGGCGACCTGCTCCAAGTCAAGCAGCCGGCGATGGTCAGCGCGCGGGTTCGACCTTGGTCACGCCGGGATCGAGCTTCGCGAACAGGGTCATTCTGGCCGATATCCGCTTCGCACAGGGCAATGCCGCCGCGTCGAGTGCCGCCTTCGCCCCAGGCGCGCGCCGGATGCGCTGTACCGACGCCGCGATGTCGGTCGCCGGTGATGCCCCTTCGACGCGCCCAATGAAATAGACCATGCCGGCGGTCAGAATCGCCCGTTGGCTGGGTGCCGCGGTTTCGAACGATTGGGAAATGCTGGCGATGCAGCGCAGATCATCCCAGACATTTACGGCCGGTACCGTTGCGGCCTGTACCGCCAACCAGATCGCCAGCATCTACCCTGCCTCCCTCAGAACGGCTTGACCACCGCCAGCACGACCGCCGCAATCGCCGCCAGCGCCGGCAGTTCGTTGGCCAGCCGCAACTGCTTCGCCGTCAGCGTCGGCCGCCCCGCCGCCAGCTTGCGGGCGTAGCCCACCGACCAGCTATGATAGCCGCTTAGCAGCACCACGACCAACAGCTTCGCGTGCAGCCAGCCCAACCCCGCGCCGCCGTCGAACAGCCCGACATTTGCCGCCAGCAACAATCCCAGTACCCAGACGACCATCATCGCCGGGGTCAGGATCATCCGTCGCAGCAACGCCTCGCGCTTGATCCAGCGGGGCGGTTCGGCAGGATCGGACAGCCCCTCCTGATGATGGACCAGATAGCGCGGCAGCATGAACAGTCCGGCCATCCAGAAGATGACGAACACGATATGCGCCGCCTTTATCCACAGATAGGCGCTGCCCAGAAACCCGCTCATGCCCGACGAACCCGTGCGACGAGCTGCTCGACATGCGCGATTGGCGTGTCCTGCTGAATGCCGTGACCGAGGTTGAAGATATGCGGACGGTCGGCAAAGGCGGCCAGCACCCGATCGACTCCAGCGTCCAGCGCTCCTCCCCCGGCGATCAGCAGCAGCGGGTCGAGATTGCCCTGCACCGGCAAGCCTGTGGGTAACTGCGCGTTCGCCCACACGGGATCGACCGTTTCGTCCAATCCGATCGCATCAACGCGCGTTTCGCGGGCATAGGCGGCGAGCTTGCCGCCCGCGCCCTTGGGAAAACCGATGATCGGCACATCGCAGCGCGCGCGCAGCCCCTCGACGATCGCTACCGTCGGCGCGATCACCCAGCGTTCGAACTCGGCCGGGGCCAGGCTGCCCGACCAGCTGTCGAACAGCTGCACCGCCTCGACCCCGGCGGCGACCTGTCCCGCCAGATAATCGATCGTCATCGCGACGATGCGGTCGATCAGTTCCTGCACCGCTGCCGGATCACCATAAGCCATGCGGCGCGCCTCGGCCTGCTCGCGGCTGCCCTTGCCCGCGATCATATAGGTGGCGACCGTCCAGGGCGATCCGGCGAAGCCCAGGAACGTCGTCCGACCCGGCAATGCCGCCGCCACCCCGCGCACCGTCGCATAGACCGGATCGAGGATCGTTATATCCGGCCGCAGAGCATCGATAGCGGCCCGCGTGCGCAGTTCGGGTGCCAGGCGAGGCCCCTCGCCCGCTTCGAACCACAGCCGCTGTCCCAGGGCGTTGGGGACCATCAATATGTCGCTGAACAGGATCGCCCCGTCGAACGCAAAGCGGCGCAGCGGTTGCAACGTGACTTCCGCCGCGGCGGCGGGATCGTTGACCAGATCGAGGAAGCCCCCCTTCTCTGCCCGGAGCGCGCGATACTCGGGAAGATAGCGTCCCGCCTGTCGCATGAGCCAAAGCGGCGGGACGACAGGCTTCTCACCGGAAAGCACCCGGAGGAGTGGTTTGGGATCAGGAGAACCGGTCAGCGTCGTCGCTCCCTTCTACTATTAAAGTAGAATCTAAATAGGTGGTTGAAAGCAGTTGGGCGGTGGATAGCGGGGCTTATGGTGGATTACCCGAAATGCCAACAGATTGACCCCTGCGGACTCGCTTGAATCCATCGATTCCCGTCTGCCCGTCCACACTATCCACAGCCTGTGGGTTGAATCGCTGCCTGTGTCGGGATTGTGGATAGTTTGGGCATGAAACCGGGCTTTCCCACAGCTTGGCGGGACGGCCGACTTACGCTAGCCCCTGCCCCCGACTTATCCACAGCCTTGTGCAGAAAGGGCCGTCCATGCGGCTGCACCTCCACCTCCTGTCCGACTCCACCGGCGAAACGCTGGAGAATATCGCGAAGGCGGCGCTGGCGCAGTTCGACGATGTCGACACGATGCGCCATTTCTGGCCGATGGTCCGTTCCGAAACCCATCTCGAACGCATCCTGGCGGAGATTACCGTCAACCCCGGCCTCGTCCTCTACACGCTGGTGAACCCGGCGATCCGGCGGATGCTGGAGGCGCGCTGCGCCGCATTGGGCCTGCCGATCGTCGCCCCGATGGACGCGGTCAGCAACGCGCTGTCCAATCTGCTGGGACAGGAGGCAAAGGCACGGCCGGGCCGCCAGCACAGCCTGGACGCCGCCTATTTCGCCCGGGTCGACGCGATCCAGTGGACCATCGCGCATGACGACGGCATCGCGTCGGAGGATTGGGAGGAGGCCGACATCGTGCTGGCCGGCGTGTCGCGATCATCCAAGACGCCGACCTCGATCTATCTCGCCAATCGCGGGTACAAAACCGCGAACATCCCCATCGTGGTCGAAAGCCCACCGCCGCCGATCCTGTTCGGGCTGAAGAATCCGCTGGTCGTGGGCCTGACCACTAGCGCCGACCGGCTGATCGCGATCCGCCGCAACCGGCTGCTGTCGCTCAACCAGATGCCCGACACCGATTATGTCGAACAGGATGCGGTGGTGAAGGAATTGTCGTTCGCCCGGCGGATGTTCGCCGACAATGGCTGGCCGGTGATCGATGTCACCCGCCGGTCGATCGAGGAAACGGCGGCAGCGATCATCACCCTGTGCAACGATCGCAAGCTGGAGGCGCGCGCATGAGCTTCGTCCTTGCCTCAATGAGCGCCACCCGCCGGGCGATGCTCGACGCCGCTGGCATTCCCCACGACGCCATGTCTAGCGGTCTGGACGAAGAAGCGGCCAAGGCGGCGCTGGCCGTGGAAAACCTGAAACCCCGCGACCTCGCCGACGCGCTGGCCGAAATGAAGGCGATGCGCGCCGCGACCCGTGTCGGCGGCGCGATGGTGCTGGGCGGCGATTCCGTCGTCGCGCTGGCCGATGGCACCGTCCTCGACAAGCCGGTCGACCGCGCCGCCGCCGCCGCGCACCTGCGCGCGCTGTCCGGCGGGCGGCACGACCTGTTCAGCGCAGCGGTGTTCGTCGAAGGTGGCCGGCCGGTCTGGCGCCATGTCGGCCATGCGAAACTGACCGTCCGCCCGCTGTCCGACGCGTTCATCGAAACCTATCTCGATGCCGAGTGGCCGGCGATCGCTGGCTGCGTCGGCTGTTTCCGGATCGAGGGGCCGGGCGTGCAGTTGTTCGACCGGATCGACGGCGATCATTGGACGATCCTGGGGATGCCCTTGCTCGAAATCGCGCGCTACCTGCGCCAACGGGGAAAACTGCCCGCATGAAACCCTATGCAGAGGTGATCGGTGACCCGATCGCCCATAGCAAGTCACCGCTTATCCACAGCTTCTGGCTGGATCAGCTGGGGTTGGACGCCGAGTATCGCAGGTTCCACGTGAAACCTGATGATCTGGCGGCCTATTTCAACAGCCGTCGCGGCGACCCGAACTGGCGGGGGTGCAACGTTACCGTCCCGCACAAGCTGGCGGCGCTCGATCACGTCGCCGATCCGGGCGACGTGCGTGGATCGATCGGGGCAATCAACACCGTGTTCCGTGACGAAGGCGGCATGTGGATCGGTACTAACACCGATGCCGCCGGTTTTCATGCGCCGATCGCCGGACTCGACCTGACGAAGCAGCCGGTGGCGGTGATCGGTGCCGGTGGCGCGGCGCGCGCGATCCTGTTCGCGCTGTCCAAGCTGGCGGTTGGGCGCGTGACCGTCCTCAACCGCAATCCGCTGAAGGCCGCAGCTTTGTTGTCGACCTTCGGGCTGAAGGGTGACGCGCTGCCCCTCACCGCGCCGTTGCCTGCGGCTAAGCTGCTGGTGAATGCCAGCACGCTCGGCATGACCGGACAGCCGTCGCTCAGCATCGACCTGTCGCCGCTGCCCGACGATGCCGTCGTTTACGACGCGGTCTATGCCCCGATCGAAACGCTGCTGCTGGCACAGGCGCATGAACGCGGCCTCGATACCGTCGACGGCCTCGAAATGCTGGTCGGTCAGGCAGCGCTGGCGTTCGAACTGTTTTTCGGGGTGGCTCCGCCGCGCGACCGCGACGACGAACTGCGCGCGCGATTGCTGGCATGAGTAGTGCCGCCCCCCACACGACCCGTACCCCGGCGAAGGCCGGGGGCCAGCTACAGAGCGTAACGGGTTATCCACAGCCGTTCCCCAACTGCACCCCGGCCTTCGCGGGGGTACCAAACCGGTGGAGTGGACTGGATCAATGACCCACATCCTCGGCCTCACCGGATCGATCGGCATGGGCAAGTCGACCGTCGCACAGATGTTCCGCGACCTCGGGGTGCCGGTGTTCGATGCCGATGCGACCGTTCACACCCTGCAAGGTCCGAACGGCATATTGCTGCCCGCGATCGAAGCCGCCTTCCCCGGCACCACCGGCCCAGCCGGCGTCGACCGCCCTGCCCTGCGCGCGCGGATTTTTGCCGACCCTGACGCGCGTCGCTGGCTCGAAGCGATCGTCCACCCGGCGGTTGCGACCGAACGCCAGCGCTTCCTCGACACCTATGCCACCGCGCCGCTCGTCGTGCTCGACGTGCCCCTGCTTTTCGAAACCGGTGGCGACTCGCGGTGCGATTCCGTGGCGGTCGTGACCGCTGCGGCGGAGGTGCAGCGCGCGCGCGTGCTGGCCCGGCCCGGCATGACCGAGTCTGCCTTCGCCGCGATCCTCGCCACGCAACTGCCCGACGCGGAAAAACGTGCGCGCGCCCAACACCTTATCCACACCGACACGACACTCGCCGCGACCCGTGCCCGGGTCGCCGCGCTGGTCGCTTGCATGGTGCCACACGAAGGCGGATAAGGTGGGAATGCGTGAAATCGTGTTCGATACCGAAACCACCGGCTTCAAATTTTCGGAAGGCGACCGGCTGGTCGAAATCGGTTGTGTCGAGCTGGTGAACCGGGTCGAAACCGGCCGCACCTTCCACGCCTATTTCAATCCCGGCCGATCGATGCCGAAGGAAGCGGAGGCGGTGCATGGCCTGTCCGACGCGTTCCTCGCCGACAAGCCCGCCTTCCACACCGCGATCGACGACCTGCTGGCGTTCCTGGGCGACAGCCCGCTGATCGCGCACAACGCCAATTTCGATTTCAGCTTCCTGAACGGCGAACTGGGTGCGTGCCGACGCGATGCGATCTGCCTGTCGCGCATGGTCGATACACTGGCCATCGCGCGCAGCCGTCATCCCGGCGCCAAGCATACGCTGGACGCACTGTGCGTCCGGTTCGGCATCGACCGCAGCCGCCGCGTGCTGCACGGCGCGCTGCTCGACGCGCAGTTGCTGGCGCAGGTCTATGTCGAGCTGATGGGCGGTCGCCAGATCGGCTTCGGGCTGGATGCCACCCCGACGCTGGTGGCCGAGGCAGTGGACACCGTCGCCCCCTCACGCGTCCGCCCGCCGCGCCAGTTTTCGGCCAGCGAAGCCGAACTCGCCGTCCACGCCGCGTTCGTCGGCACGTTGAAGGACCCGTTATGGGGCCAGTCGCCGACCTGAGGCGTTGACAACACCCGCTTTGAGCGGCTCACACGGTTTCACAATGACGGAGGATTACATGGACATCCGGGTTTCGGGGCACCAGGTCGACACCGGGGACGCGCTGAAGGAGATGGTCCAGGAGCGACTCCAGGGCATCGCCGACAAATATTTCCAGCGCGCGATCTCGGCGACCGCGACCTTCGGCAAGGGGCCGCATGACAATGGCTTCGTCTGCGACATCGTCTGTCATGTCATGCAGGGCCTTGTCCTGAAGGGGCATAATGAGGGGCAGGATGCGCAGGGTGCGTTCGCCGGCGCCGCCGACAAGATCGAAAAGCAGCTGCGCCGCTATACCCGCCGGTTGAAGGACCGTAACGCGGCCAAGGCGGCGGCATTCAACGAAGCCGGCGGTTACGACAATGGCTTCGACAATGCCGGCTACACCGTGTTCGGCGGTGGCGAACCGGAAGAGGAAGAGGTCGCCGACGCTCCCCTCATCATCGCCGAAACCCGGGTCGATGTGCCCGACGCCAGCGTGTCCGACGCGGTCATGATGCTCGACCTGCGCAACACCAATGCGCTGTTGTTCATGAACAGCGGTACCGGATCGTTCAACATGGTCTATCGTCGCCATGACGGCACGATCGGCTGGGTCGAACCCAATCGCGCGGCCTGACTTGTACGACTTCCACGATCTCGTGACGTCTGAAACGGTGCTGGCGGAGGTTTCCGCCAGCACGCGCAAGGCATTGTTCGCGCATATCGCCTCCGTCGCGCACGGCGCGGCGGGGGTCGATCCGAAGCTGGTCGCCGACCGCATGGCCGACCGCGAGAAGCTCGGGACCACCGCGTTCGGCGGCGGCATCGCCATACCCCATGCGCGCATCGACAGTTCGCGGGGCGTCTTCGGTATCTTCGTCCGGCTGGACCGCCCGATCGATTTCGGGGCGATCGACGAATTGCCGGTCGACCTGATCTTCGCGCTGCTGTCGCCGCCCGATGCCGGCAGCGATCATCTGAAGGCGCTGGCCCGCGTCTCGCGCGCGCTGCGCGATGCGGCGTTCCGGGCGAAACTGCGCGGGGCCGGCTCCGCCGACGCGCTCTATGCGTTGCTGTCGGGTGTCGAGGCGCGTGACGCAGCCTGAGGTACCGGCCGGCGAAGCGGCACATTTCCGGGCATTGGAGGCGCTGTACGCGGCTGCCCCGATCAACCGTTTGTTCGATTCGCGGCTGGAGATCGTCGAGGCCGGGGTGGCGCGCATCCATTTCACCATCGACGAACGGCATTTCCACGCGGCGGGCGCGGCGCATGGTACGACCTATTTCAAGATGCTCGACGACGCGGCCTTCTACGCCGCCAACAGCCTCGTCACCGATCGTTTCCTGTTGACCACCGCGTTCAACCTGCTGCTCCAGCGGCCGTTGGGGCCGGGCCGGGTAATCGCCGAGGGGCGCTGGGTATCGGGCAAGCGACGCGTGTTCATCGCCGATGCCCATCTGATCGATGTAGAGGGCGAGGAAGCGGCACGCGGTACCGGCACCTTCATGAAGAGCCGAATCGCGCTCGCGACCCTGCCCGGCTATTCCAACCGGTGAGCGATTGGCCGACGGCGCTGCGCGTCAACGCCTTCACGCGCGCGGTGGAGGCGGCGGGCGGTAGCGCGATGGTGCTGGCGCGAGGCGACCGGGATTCAGGCATCGTCCTACTGCTGGCGATCGATCGCAATGGCAATGCCCGCCTGCTGGAGCGCGAACGCGACCTTGACGGTCGCAGCCGGATCGTGCGGCGTAAACCCGATCTGGCGGTCGAAGCGGACCTCACCGCCTATTGGTGTGAAAGACGCGAGCGCGATCCCGACCTGTGGGTAGTAGAGGCGATCGTCGCAACAGCCGAACCGCTCGCCGCTGAAACGCTATGGGCCGATTGACCGCGCGACTCGCGCACCGTTAAGCGCCGTTTGTCGGATAGATAGCGCTGTATCGATCGGGTTGGGGTCGGTTGCGCAGTCGGGGGGCAGGCGCCAAGGTTCCACGTGGAACGTGTCGGGGCGCGGGTCGACCGCATGTATTGTGATGTCGGATGAAGCTACGCTTCCCCATGGCCGTACTTGCCGCCATGGCCCTGTTCGCCGGACTGCCGGCCGCCGTATCGGCCGAGGAGGCCTCGCCCGGTTCTGTTACCAACCTGCCCGCCACGGTAAAGGTTCCGGTCCGGTTCGCCCCATCGCAGGAAATCGTTCAGGACGTTGCCGCCAAGCCCGTGGCGGTGACTGAAGCAGTGGTCGATGCGGACAGCGACGCCGACTATGCCACCCTTGCCGCTGCCGTCGCGGCCCAGCCCGCCACCATCGATGACGACGAACTCAACTGCATCGCCATTGGGGTCTATTACGAATCGAAAGGCGAACCGCTCACTGGCCAGCTTGCCGTTGCCGACGTGATCCTCAACCGCACCGGATCGGGCCGCTTTCCGACATCGGCCTGCGGTGTCCTGACCCAACGCGGCCAGTTTTCGTTCGTGAAGGGCGGTCGCCTGCCCGATGTCGATACCAGCCGCCCGGCATGGAAGACCGCCGTCGCCATTGCCCGGATCGCGCGGGACGACCTGTGGAAAAGCCCGGCAAAGGGCGCGCTGTTCTTCCATGCCCGCCGTGTCAGCCCGAACTGGGGCAAGACCCGGGTCGCCTCGCTCGGCAATCATATCTTCTATCGCTGAGCCACCGCCTCTTCCCTTGTTCGTGTAATGTTCTTATAGTGCGCCGATGGCCAGTATCGCCCTCGGCACCAAACCGCTTGCGCCCGACACCCATCCCCTGATCGCGGCGGAGGTTGCGCGCGGGGTCACCCGCATGTTGCTGGCGCATGACCTGACCGCGATGGCCGAAGTCCCGCTCGACGGCGGACGACGGGCCGACCTGATGGCGCTCGACGCGCGTGGGCAGATCGTGATCGTCGAGATCAAGGTATCGCGCGCCGATCTGCTCGGCGACGGCAAGTGGACCGATTATCTCGCGGCCTGCGACCGTTATTTCTGGGCGGTGCCGGCCGGATTCGACGTCACGCCGCTATCGGGGGAGGCGTTCCTGCCCGAGCGGACCGGGATCATCGTCGCCGACCGCTACGAAGCAACGATCCTGCGCGAAGCGGCGACCACGCCCCTGCCCGCCCATGTCCGCAAACGCGGTACGCTGGCCTTCGCCCGCCGCGCCGCCCGCCGCCTGATCGGCGCGACCGATCCGGAAGCCATCCAGGGCTTCTAGACTAGGCGGCGTGGACAAAATCAGCACGCCTGTTTCTACGGGACGTGCACCGACTGGACCTCGAGGCGTGCCTCTGGCGCGTCCCGCAATTGGGCGTGGAGGGCTAGGCGGCGTGGACAAAATCAGCACGCCTGTTTCTACGGGACGTGCACCGACTGGACCTCGAGGCGTGCCTCTGGCGCGTCCCGCAATTGGGCGTGGAGGGTCAAATCGCTGACTTCTTCATCGACGGTCGTGAGGTCGACKAGGAACAGCCAATAGCCGTCCATCCAGCGATAAACAGACCGCTCCCACGTTGCGGTGTTCAATGATGCCAGAGGAGCGCCATACGCGTTGATGTTGTTGGCGAGGCCTTCTGCCGTTTTGGGGTGGATAGATTCCACGTGGCTTACCGGGTAATTCGAAAGTCCAAGGTCATTGCGCAGGAAAGCCTCGACGATCTGTTCAAAAATGGCGCGCCATTCCAGTGGTACTTCGGTGGATAGATTCCACGTGGCTTACCGGGTAATTCGAAAGTCCAAGGTCATTGCGCAGGAAAGCCTCGACGATCTGTTCAAAAATGGCGCGCCATTCCAGTGGTACTTCGTGCTCATCGTCGTCTCGTAGCAGCATAGATACTCGCCCTGCCCACCTGTGGGCTCTTCTGAAACAATAGGAGCAGGCTCGGCAAGCGGCCTGATCCGGCGGGAGACGCCGCAGACGTTGACCGGCGCGCGAGGCGTTCGACGCCTTCGTGCTCATCGTCGTCTCGTAGCAGCATAGATACTCGCCCTGCCCACCTGTGGGCTCTTCTGAAACAATAGGAGCAGGCTCGGCAAGCGGCCTGATCCGGCGGGAGACGCCGCAGACGTTGAGTAACCATCCGGTCAGGGCCGCGGGCTGAGCCTGTAGTAGCAGGATGAAGGGTCGCCGAGGGTTTCCCTGAGGTAATCGATGCCGTCACGGGTGAAGGCGGTGACGGACGGCGAGTTGTCGTCGTTGCTGTCGATGATGAAGATGCGCCCATCTTCAGGTTGCATCGCCATGCTGGCGATCTCCTCTACGAGGTCTTCCTCGACGCCGAACTGTTCGGCCACGAAGCGTGCGGTCCAGGCGAAGGCAGGACTCGCCATCAGGCTGCCTGGGCAAGTGCCGGCGTGGCGCCGGTCGGCTGCCAGTTCCAGGGGAGCAGTTCACCAAGTCGGCCTTGGGGCATGTCGGCGATACGGGCGAGGACGTCGGCGAGCCAGGCCTGCGGGTCGATGTCGTTGAGCTTGGCAGTGACGATGAGGGTGTACATGAACGCCGCGCGGTCGCCGCCCCGGTCGGAGCCCGCGAACAACCATGCTTTCCTGCCGAGGGCCACGCCGCGCAGGGCACGCTCCGCGGCATTGTTCGTCAGGCAAATGCGCCCGTCCTTCAGGAAGGCCGTGAAGGCGGGCCAGTCCTTCAGCAGATAGTCGCACGCGGCCGCGACCGGGTTGTGACGCGCCATGGCGGCACGCTGACCACGCAACCATGTGCCGAGGTCCGTGACCAGCGGCAGGCTCAGTTCCTGACGCACGGCGTGGCGCTCGGCCGCAGGCTTGCCGAGGATGGCGCGCTCGATGTCGAACAGCGCGTCGATCCGTCGCACCGCTTCGGCCGCGATGGGCGAGATGACCGGCGCACCACGTCTGCGCCGCACCTGGCCGGCGACATCGGCCAGTTCGAAGAACTTGCGACGCGCATGCGCCCAGCATAACGCCCGAACCATCGGCGCCGGCATACGGTCGCAGCGGAACAGCGCATTATACCCGGCATAGGCGTCGGCCTGCAGGATACCGGCATAGTCTTCCAGATGCCGGGCCGGATGTTCGGCGCGCCGGTCGCGCGAATAGTGGAACAGCGTCGCCGGTGGTGCCGGCCCGCCATGCGGGCGGTCGTCGCGAACATAGGTCCACAGCCGTCCGGTATCGGTCTTGCCCTTGGCGAGCACCGGCACCGCGGTGTCGTCGCCGTGCAGCCGCCCGGCCCCGAGTACATGGCCCGCGATGAGACGATACAGCGGCGCCAGGGCCGCGGCGCAGGCACCGACCTGATCGGCCAGCGTCGACAGGCTGATGTCCACGCTCTCGCGGGCATAACGCCCGGCCTGCCGGTTGAGCGGTTGATGCTGGCCGAACTTCTCGAACAGCAGCTGCGCGAGGAACTGCGCTCCGAACAGGCCGCGCGGCGTGACGTGGAACGGCGCGGGCGGTTGGGTCACGCGCTCGCAGACGCGACAGGCGAAGCGTTCGCGCACCGTCTGCACCACCTTCCAGCGGCGCGGCACGACCTCAAGTGTTTCTGTCACGTCCTCGCCCAGCTTCGACAGCCGGTCGGACCCGCAGCAGGGACAATGGGCGGGCGCGGCCACGACGACGCGCTCGCGCGGCAGATGAGCAGGCAGCGGCTTGCGTGACGGGCGCGCTCTGGTGAATGGCACGACGCTGGTGCCGGCTGCCGCCTTCGCAGCCAGCGCCTCGTCCTCGCCGGCGGCCGTCTCCAGCTCCTCGAAGCCGAGTTCGAGCTGGTCGACGAGCAGGCGTCCACGCTCGGCGCTGCGGCCGAACAATGCCCGGCGCATCTTCTCGTTCTGCAACTCCAGCAAGGCGATCCGGGCCGCCAGATCGGCGTTGACTGCCTTCGTCCGCGCGGCGTCCGCCTCGGCCCGGGCAAGGGCTGCGCGCAAGGTCGCGACATCATCGGAAGGCACCGCCGCCATGCCCGGCAGGATAGCAGAAGACCGGCATCAAGCCACGGTTTTTCGCCGTTTCCGGCTGATTATCCCGCTGCGGCCGGTCGCCACGTCATGCGCGGATTGCGCCAGTCTATCGCCTCCAGCAAACACGCCATCTGCGACGGCGTGATGGCCACCACGCCATCCACCGCCGCAGGCCAGATGAACCGGCCGCGGTCGAGCCGTTTGGCGTACAGCGACAGGCCCACGCCGTCGTGCCACAGAATCTTGACCAGGTCGCCGCGCCGGCCTCGGAAGAGGTAGAGGTCGCCGGCATGTGGATCGCGCCGCAGCCCCTGCTGAATCTGCAGCGCCAGACCATGCATGCCGCGACGCATGTCGGTGTGCCCGGTCGCCATCCAGATCCGCGCACCGCCGGGAATGGGGATCATCGCAACGACCGCATCACCGCGCTCACCAGCGCCGGCGATGTACCCGCCGCGATGCGCACCACCGCACCGCCCAACTCGACCACCACCGCATCGCACGGCTCAGCCCTGCCTTGCGATTCCGGCGTCACCGTCACGGCGGCGAAGCCGGACACCGGGCGGCTCATCTCCCGGCGCCACCGGTAGATCTGGCTCGCACGCAAATCCGCCCGTCGCGCGATCTCCGCAACGCTCGCCCCCGGCTCGCACGCCGCCAGTACCAGCGCGCGCTTCTGCTCCGCCGTCCACATCCGGCGCCGCTCCGCGCCTGTAATTACCGTCACTTGGGCCATCGCACCGTCGCTAACACCAGTGCAAACACCGGCGCTTGCACCAGTGCTACCTCCAGAACCCGTCAGCTTCAGGCAATGCGGCCTTCACCGGAGGGGTACGACGTTGACGCGCTGCGATATGGTTGATTCAAGGCTGCCTTTTGGAGGCAGGCTTGAGCCGGGGCGATCTCACCGAGGCGGAATGGCGCATCCTGAAAGCCCTGCTGCCGATCGAGCGCAAGAACCGGGGCCGAGGCAGGCCTCCCGAACAGAACCGCTCCATCATCAACGGCATACAGACGTTGACGCGCTGCGATATGGTTGATTCAAGGCTGCCTTTTGGAGGCAGGCTTGAGCCGGGGCGATCTCACCGAGGCGGAATGGCGCATCCTGAAAGGCCTGCTGCCGATCGAGCGCAAGAACCGGGGCCGAGGCAGGCCTCCCGAACAGAACCGCTCCATCATCAACGGCATACTCTGGCGGCTTCGGTGCGGTGCGCCGTGGTGGAGATCGTGGCGGTGACGCTGGCCGAGATCATGGCGGACACCGGCCACTACAGCATCGACAGCACCACCGTTCGTGCCCACGTCTCGGCAGCGGGCGGAAAAGGGGGGCTCATCGACGCGCTCTTGGCCGCTCGCGGGGCGGGTTCACCAGTAAGCTTCACTGCTTGGCTGACGCCCTCGGCAGGCCTCTTGCCTTCCATCTGACAAACGGTGAGGCGGCAGACTGCAAGGCGTATGACGCCCTGATCGTCCTGCCGGAACGCACGCCGGATGCCTTGCTCGCTGACAAGGGTTACGATGCCGACGCGATCCGTGCCGACCTGGCGAAGCGGAACATCGATCCCCGGATGCCTTGCTCGCTGACAAGGGTTACGATGCCGACGCGATCCGTGCCGACCTGGCGAAGCGGAACATCGATCCCGTCATTCCCGGCCGATCCAACCGCCGCGAAGATCGAATACSACCGCGTGCTATACAAGCAGCGCAACCGCATCGAGCGCATGTTCGGCCATCTCAAGATCAACCGCGCCATCGCCACTCGCTACGACCAGCTAGCCACCAGCTTTCTGGGCATGGTCCACCTCGCCACCGCAAGATACTGGCTCAAATTTGTCCACGCTGCCTAGCGTTGAAGCCGTGGTAAGGGTCAGGCCGAAGCCTCTGGCTACCATATTCATGAGGTTTTCCCGCCCAACGCGGTGAATGCGTATGTCCAGCCGAAAACCCGGTGCCGACAAGCGCTTGATCAGGTAATCGTGGATCTCCGGACCAGGGCCGCCAGCGCTGAGGATGAAGCGCTCCTTCGCGATATCGCCCCAAGAGACTTCCGTCTGACCGGACAGCGAATGGCTGGATGGGACGGCGACGAAGATCCGCTCTTCCCAAAGCTGCAAGGCCTCACAACCAGCGGGGACCGGCATCCCAGTCACAAAGGCGACATCAAGCTCGCCGCCGATCAGCCGACTAAGATTGCGCTCGGCTGTATTTTCCTCGAACTGGAGATCGATCCCTTCATATTGTTCCTGATATCGCTCAACCGACTCGCCCAGGAAGCCGCCGGCCAACGAGACGAACAGTCCGATGCGCAACACGCCTTGGCCGCCACGCTTCAAGCAGGTCACAGCTTGAACGGCGCGTCGAAGGTGATGGGCGCCGATTGTCGCATCGCGCAGGAACATCTCGCCGGCGGGTGTCAGGCACACCCCTCCGGAATATCGCTCGAAAATCGGGACCCCAAGCCGCCTTTCAACGAGTTGAATGCGCCTACTGACGGTCGATTGGTCGACGCCGAGCTCTGCCGCGACGCGGCGGAAGCTACCGCGTTCCGCAGCGAGGATGACGTAGCGAAGATTTCGGAGATCGAGCGTCGGATCCGGCATAGCGCTCGACGGTCGCGATCAAAGACTGACCAAAAGGCGCCCAGCTGCAAGCAGTAGCGCCAGGTAGGTCAAGACCATGCCAATGCCGCGGAGCGACTGGGAAGTTCGGAACATCCCGATGGCGTGCAGTAGCCGCCCGAACGCAAGGGCTCCACCAATGACCACCACCAGCCATGCGGGTGCAGTGTGAGCCTCGACGAGACCAAGGCCAATCAGGCCAAGCGGCACATATTCGATAAAGTTGCCTTGGGCGCGGATGCGCCGCCTCAGCGAGTCATCGCTGCTGTCGCCGACCATTTCTCCCACTTTGAGGCGCCGCAAAGAGATAGGAAATGAGAGGGCGATGAGGGCAATGGCAAAAGCTGCCGTGAGAAATGATGTAACAGGAAGAATTGCCATGGCTCTTTCTTCTGTGCGCGGACATCTGCTCTGTATTTGCCGGGGTCTGAACGGCAATCATCGACAGATGTTTGTTGTTATTGCGCTATGGCCGCCGATCGGAGATCAGGCGGATGATTGTGTCTTCTTATTCCGCAATAAGATCGAACTTGTTCCCATCTGGATCGGCCAGGCTCGTGTAGCGAATTTGCGGTAGTTCGAATTTCTGCAGGACCGTGGCGCCGAGCGCGACCAGGCGTTTGGTCTCCTTGTCCAAATCGGACGTCTTGAGATCGACATGCACGCGGTTCCGCTGCGTGGGCGCGTCCTCGATCTTCTGAAACTGGAAGGGCGGAAAGGCCGGCGACGGGGCCAGCTGGACGATCTGGCCATAGTCATTGCTGATCGCAACACCGAGGGCTTCGGACCACCAGGCGGCGAGCTTTTGGGGGCTCGCGGTGTCGATGGTGATGGCGTGTATCTTCATGCTTAACTTCCTTTGTAGGTACAGGCGTGCGTGCGGGCGGCGTGGTTGCTTGCGCGGCGGTGCGAAGTGGGCACGACGACCGCCGCGGCAACGAGGGTCGGGTGAAGCAGCCCGCCGTCTGTTTCAGCGGGCGCTGTCGATGATCAGTCCGCCATCGGGCGTCAGGCTGGAGCCGGTGATGAACTGCGAATCCTTGCTCGCCAAAAACAGAACGACTGGCGCGATATCGTCCTCCGGCGAGCCATAGCGTCCGAGTGGCACAGTGGGAGGCGGCAAATCTGCGGCGGCAGCGCCCCAGGTATCAGCGACCGGGAGCATATTGTTCACGGTGATATTGTCCGAGCCCCATTCGCGTGCGGCCATCCGGGTCAGCGCGCGCACCGCTTCCTTGGCCATGCCGTAGGGGGCGTAAGGCAATATGGCGATGATGCCG
Source organism: Sphingomonas sp. Leaf32 (assembly GCF_001421765.1). GTDB lineage: Bacteria > Pseudomonadota > Alphaproteobacteria > Sphingomonadales > Sphingomonadaceae > Sphingomonas. The sequence goes on from NZ_LMLA01000001.1 coordinate 473,263, forward strand.
GCGGCGGAGCCGAAATTGATGACGCGGCCCTCTCCGCTGGCCTTCAGGTGGGGATAGCAGGCCTGCATCATGCGCAGGTAGGCGATTGGACCCATGTCGAAGTTACGCTGAAGCTGCTCGACCGAAAGATCGATCACCGAGGACATCACTGCCGACGGATCGAAGGCATTGTTCACCAGGATGTCGATCCCGCCGAAGGTGGCGGCCACCTTGTCCACGGTCGATTTGATCTGCTCGGCGTCGCTAACGTCGCAGGATATGCCAAGTGCGGTGCCACCGGCGGCCTCGATATCGGCAACGACGGCATCGATGTTCGCCTGCGTCAGCGAAACGACCGCAACCTTCGCGCCTTCGGCCGCGAAGAGCTTCGCGGTGGCGCGTCCGATGCCACGACCCGCTCCGGTGACAATGGCGACTTTGCCGTTTAGACGACCCATGATTAGTTCCTTTCCGTAGTAGAGATGTGCTGCTCTGCCGCGGCCGGGGCGTAGGGCGACGGTGTTTCGCGAGCGGCGTTTTGCGTGGCGAAGGACGTGGCCAGCAGCGCGAGGCCGATGATGGCTGGCAAAGCCCCCTTGGGCTTGTGCACACCGAGGTGGGCCGATGCGGACAGCACTAAGTGAAAGAAGATGCCGGCGTAGGCCAGATCGCTCAGTGGCATGCTGACACGCGACAGGATCGCGATCGGCCCGAGAACCTTCACCACGACCATGAACGGTACAAGGTAGGGCGCTGGATAGTTCAGCTCAGCAAGAGTCTGCCGAACCCAAGCTCCCTTGGTCAGGTATAAGAATGCGGAGCTCAGATAGAGCAGCGACAGAAGTCCTGTGCTGATCCAATATAGTGCGGCTGTTGTCATAACTCTTCCTGATCGAGCAGCGCCTCGTCGAGACTGCTGGGTCGATTTTGCGTTTCATTCTCTCATTGGCGTTGCCGCCTGGAGCACGTATAAGAATTTACGCGCTGGACGAATCCACGCAAGTAGGATGAATTATCAACACTAAGTATGGAAAACATGACTAATGGCTGGCGACGATTTCACGATGCAGGACGAAATGCGCCGCGCCTTCGCGATGCTCTCGGGCAAATGGAAGCTCGAGATCATGTGGCTGCTGAACCAGCGGATTTATCGCTTCGGCGAGCTGCGAAAGGCGATCCCCGGCATCACGCAGCACATGCTGACCGCGAGCCTTCGGGAGCTGGAAGCGGACGGGCTCGTAACGCGAACCGTCTTCGCGGAGGTGCCGCCGCGCGTCGAGTATGAGATCACGACAAAGGCACGCGGCCTCGGGCCCACGATGCAGGCGCTGACGGCCTGGTGGGAAGAATATGGAAAAACCGTGCCGGCAAAGCCGAGCATGCGGGGACGCAAACCTCGCGATGCGTCCCCACTGTCCGACGGTGCGCCGCCCGTGGGACGGCCGCGCCGATAGCGCGATTTAACGCACGCCGCTCTCGCTCGCGACCAACTGGGGCGGATAGGGCGACGGCTTCCGGCGTGCAGCGTTCTGAGTAAGAAACGACACCACCAGCGCGAGCAATCCGACCAGCGCCGGACCGAACCCGTAGTCACCTGCATTGAGATGCGCGCTTATGGCAAGCAGCAGGTGAAAGAGCATGCCGGCGTAGGCGAGATCTGAGAGCTTGACGCTGAAACGCCAGAGGATCGTAACGGCGGCGAGCGGTTTTAGAACCGCCAGGATCGGCACGAGATAGGGCGGGTATCCGAGCGTTGGAAAGATGCGTTGAACCCCAGCGATGTCGGAGAGGTAATACGCACCGCCCGCGAGATACATGAGGGCGACTAGAACAGTGGCGATCCAATAGATCCACTTGCGCTTCATTTATGAGGTCCTTGTTCGTGGGTGGTCCGGCGTCAGGCCGCTGAAGAGAGAATCGCCGCGAGTAGGTCGCGCAGCCGCTGGGGCGGCCGACCGGCGAGGCGCTCCACGTCACCGGTCACGATATCGAAGGCGCCGGCCGCGAAGCTCTTCTGGATGCTTGCCACGGCGTTGACGACCGTATCGGGCAGACCGGCCTGCATCAGTCCGGCCCGCAGTTGCTCTTCGGGCAGGACAAGGAACGATAGTGAACGCCCTGTGATTTCAGCTATGAGAGCGGCGCGCTCCGCGCCCGATATCCGCTCATCACCGGTCGCGTGGTAGATCGCGCCCTTGTGTCCCTCGCCGATCAGGATGCCTGCAGCGGCTGCAGCCACGTCATCACGCGCGACGAAGCTCGCACGATTCTCGGCAAGACCCACGAGCACGCCGTTGTCGAGGGAGGCACGCGCTTCGTCTGCCAGCGCCTCGGCGTAGTAGCCCATGCGAAGGATTGTCCAGACCGGCGCAGTCGCGATCAGGTGCTGCTCGCCCTTCCAGTAGGACGCCCCCAGCTCCGGTTCTTCGGCCCGCTGTGTGCCAGTGGCGGACATGAGGACAAGGTGCTTCACTCCGGCCCGAGCCGCCGCGTCGATCGCTGCCGTCAATTGCGTCGCACGGCGGCCTGCCTCCAGATCGACCGTGGGAATAATCAGCAGACGATCAAGGCCTGCATAGGCTTCTACCAAACTGTCCGGCTTGTCGTAGTTTCCAAAGCGCGGTTGCGCCGTCGCCGTGATGGTTTCAGGTGTCCGCGAAATCGCGACTACGTCATGTCCCGCGCCTCTCTGAAGCAACTCTGTGACCACAGACTTGCCGAGATGGCCATTTGCGCCACTCACCCCGATATTCATTCTTTACCTCGCGGCACGATTAAGAGAACATTTTGTTCGTTACGTTTTATATGTTCGCGCAGCGGTGCGTAAGAATGGACAAAAAGGTGCGTCACGCACCTCAATGTTCGTGGGAGATGAGTATGGCGGCGAAGCCGATCGAGGTGATCTGCAGTGAAGATCGGGAGCATGAAAAGTGCAGGCTGCTGGGCCAGATTTTGGATCGCGTCGGTGATAAGTGGACGATTATGGCGGTGGGCGCGCTTTCCGACGGGCCTATGCGTTTCAACGCGATCATGCGCCGCATCGGCGGGGTATCGCACCGTATGCTCACCTTGACGCTGCGCGGTTTGGAGCGCGACGGCATGGTCCGCAGGACGGCTTATCCCACGATCCCGCCGAAGGTCGAATATGAGCTAACGCCACTCGGTCGCTCGCTGACCGAACCGCTCGCAACCCTGCTGGATTGGGGCGAAAGGCACACCGATGAGATTGAAGCTGCACGCAAGATATTCGATCGCGAGCGCCCACAATGATGCTCACCCGGCATAAGAGATGATGCAGGCAGATCGAACTCGTCCGCTGATGAGACGGTGAACCGTTGCTAAAAGCTGATCCACGCCTCAGCGTCGCCGAGACTTCGCGAACCCGCGATCCGTCGCGATGAAGCGTTCCAGCATAGGCACAATCAGGCGCGCGGGTTCAGTGACGGGCTGGCCCGTTTCGCTGGCCAGAATTTCAGCATAAGCAACGAGATCGCGGTGCAGCGCCGCAGGCAGTTCCAGTGTGACTTTCACCGGTCTCTCATCGACGATTGGTCCAAGTTTCAACTTCGCCATCAGGATCCTCCATAGGGTTCAAGCACCAGATCTCGCGTGACGATGACCCTGACAGGGAAACCCGGTCGGATTGTCAGCGTCGGCGCAACGTTGAGTTGGCGTCGGACGATCTGTTGGCCGGCATCGTTGATGGTGTCCTGGCCCCCGTTGCGGATCGCCTGAATCAGACGGTCATCATCGTCGGCCGCGAGTTCGGCTCCGACGCTGAGCAGCGTCGAGAGCCCGGCCGCCTTCGCGAGATCCCACCAGTGATAATCGACGCCGTCTTGCAGGCCGGCATATCCCTCGGCGTCGGCGCCCGGCTGGCGCTCGAGCACGATCGATCGGCCGTTCGGGAAGATCAGTCTATTCCACACCAACAGCACGCGGCTTTGTCCGAACTGGACGTTGTTGTCGTACTGGCTGATGACGCGCGTTCCCTGCGGAACGAGGAGAATGCGACCCGTTGGGGTGTCGTAGATGTTCTCGGTTACCTGTGCTGTGATCTGTCCAGGCAGATCGGACCTGATGCCGGTGATTAACGCGGCGGAGATCACGGCGCCGGCCTGCAGCACGTTTGGCGAGAGCGGCGCGGCGACTCGATCCGCGACGACGGTGCGCCGATCGGCGGCCGCATTGAGGAACGCGTTCTGTCGATCCTGCGCCGTAGGCGTTGTCGGCGGCAGGGCGAGGCCGAGGCTGGTGAGATCGGGGATCGGCTGCGCGCTGGGCGTCGCCTGGGACGATGTTGCAGCCGCCGTCCGCGTTTCGGTAGCGGTGAACAATCGTGCCGTGCGTGCCGATTCAAGCTCCTGAATGCGTCGCTGCTCTTCCGGACTGAGACCCGGGTTGGGCGTGGCGACGCCGGGCGTCGGTACGGGCTGGCCACGATTCTGTGCGCCAAGGATGGGGCGTCCGAGGTCACCCGGAAGCGGCGGGCCCAGCTGAGGCACGCCGCTATAGTCGCGTGGCAAACCGGCGATGCCGTCGGCTGTCGATCGGTTCTCGGTCGAGTAAAGTTGCTCGTTCGGCCGACCTCCATCGCGGGTTTGCAGCGCATAGATGAGCGCACCGCCGATCCCGACGCTGGCGACCAGGCCGAGCCCGGCCAGCACCTTGCGGGAGAGGCGGGTGACGCGCGGCGGTTCGGCGCGCAGCCGCATCAGCGCGGGACCGACGGGCTCGCCGGTCAACGGCCGAGGCTCCTCGTCCGGCCCTGCCTCTTTCCGGGGCTCCGTCTCGCTCACGACGCCGGCCTCCCATCGGTACGCACGATGCGGACGCGCTTCTGGCGATCGCCGGAGCCGTAGCGCAGCTCGGCGGCGGCGAAGAGCCGATCGACGATCATGTGATGGCCGCGCACGCGGTAGTTCACGAGCTCCGAGGTGTTGCCCTCGGGACCGACCACGAACAGCGGCGGCATCTCGCCCTGGCCGATGCCGCGCGGGAATTCGATGAAGACCTGGTGGCCGTCGTCGAATGCGCGCAGTGGCCGCCACGGCGCACGATCGCCATCGATCGCGTAGCGGAAGTTGACGTTGGCGAGATCGACGCCGGATGCGACCGGCTGCGCGGCCTCAGCCTGTTGGTTCTGGCGGCGCAGCGCGATGAGCTGGTCCTGCGGATACTGCCAGGAGACCGAGGCCATATAGGTCCGTTCGGTCGAGCGCAGCTCCACGTGATAGGTGCGCAGGTTGGTGTTAATGACGAGGTTGGTCATCAGGTCCGGTCGGGTGGGTTTCACCAGGATATGGACCTTAAGCGTCGGCCCGGCGCCGCTCTGCGTGTCGCCAATGATCCAGCGCACTGTATCGCCGGCGGCGACCGGCCCTGATCCGACTAACTGCTCGCCCGGCTGCAATGCGATGTCCGTGATCTGCCCGACGGCGGTGTATACTTGATAGAGCGCCCCTTGCGTGAAGGGGTAGACCTGCATCGAATTGATGAAGCCGTTGCGCATCGGCTGAATGCGCGCGGCGGCGTTGGCCTGGCTGACTCGGGCTGTCGGATCGGTCGGCTCCGGTGTGGTTCGAGACGGTTCGACGCGCTGCATCTGCCCGGGCAGCGGAAGCGGTCGCGGGATTTCGACCACGGTGACCGGCGCCGGTGGGTCAACGGTCTGCACAGCGGGCGCTGCGGCGTCGTAGGTGATTTCGGGCGGCGGCGTGCTGGTGGCGCAGCCGGCAAGCGCGGACGTCGCCAGCAGCAGAACCGGCAATGCGCCTCGGCGCAGAGCCGGGATTACGGAATTGTGTGAAGCCGGGTTTCCGGCTTTACGGAAAGACGGCTTCATTGACCAAGCTCCCGTGACCAGTTGATGGCGTTGACGTAAATGCCGAGCGGGTTCGCCCTGAGCCGGTCGGCGTTGCGGGGGACCTGCACGACAATCGTCAGGATGGCGGTCCAGCGCTCGGTCGTGGCGAGCTGACCGTTCTCGTAACGGCGCTCGACCCAGGCGACCCGGAAGCTGTCCGGTGAGGCGCGTATGACGCTCGAGACCTCGACCGCCATCTGCTGGCGGCCGACCTTGGTGAAAGGGTCATTGGCCCGCGCATAGTCGTTGAGCGCCGCCGCGCCGCGGTCGGTCGTGAAGTCGTAGGCGCGCAGCCAGTTCTGTCGCACGATGATGGCGTCGGCCGGAATCGAGCGGACCTGCTCGATGAAGCGCGCCAGGTGGAAGGCGATCTGCGGGTCGGTCGGACGATAATCGGCGACGGCAGGCGCCACGGCCTGCGCCAGGCCGAGCCGGTCGACCTGCACCACCCAGGGTACGATCGTGCCGCGCGCCGATTGCCAGACCAGCGCGGTGGCGAAGCCGGCCGAGAGGATCAGCGAACCGAACGCCATCAGTCGCCAGTTCCTCGCCTGGACCCGCGACGAGCCGATCCGCTCGTCCCAGACCTGTGCGGCGCGCTGATAGGGCGTCTCGGGTTCGGGGGCTTTGCCGTAGTGGCTGGAGGGTCGTTTGAACATCAGCGGTCGCCTTCGGAAAGATTGACGGAAGAGCCGCCGCCATGGGCGTCGCCGGAGCGCACAGCGTGGGCGGTCGCCTGGACGGCGTGGGTCATGCGTTGGGAGCGGCGCATGCGCTGTGCCCATGCGGGCGGTCCGCCCGCGGCTGCCGGAGCGGCCGAGCCGCCATCGCCGGCTGTGTCGCCGCCGCCCGATCCCATTGTCGAGGAGCCGCCGGTGGCCTCAAACGCGGCCTTGCCGGCATTGAAGCTCGAACGCATGCTCTCGGCGGCGCGTGAGGCGGCACGGCGCAGTGGCGAGACCGCCGCGCTGCCGCCGGCCTGGGCGACGGCGCCGAGGCCTGACGCGACGCCGCTGGCGCCTGACTGGCCGGCTGCGCCGAGGCTGTAGGCGGTGGATGCGCCACCCGCCATCGCGGCTCCGCCCCGGGCCGCGGCTGCTGCGCCTCCGGCAAGTGCCGCGCCGCCGGATGCGACGGCGCCGACCGCGCCGGCTCCGGCGGCGATCATGCCACCCGCCGCCATACCCGTTCCGACCGCGGCGCCCGCGCTGAGCTGCGGGCCGCCGGAGACGATGCCGCTGGCGATACCGGGACCGAAGATGCCGAGGCCGAGGAGCGACAGAGCGGCCAGGACGATGGCCATGGCTTCGTCGATCGAAGGCGTGGCGCCGCCGAAGCCGGCGGTGAATTCGGAAAACAGTGTCGAGCCGATGCCGATGATGACGGCGAGCACCAATACCTTGATGCCGGACGAGATGACGTTGCCGAGCACTCGTTCGGCCATGAAGGCGGACTTGCCGAACAGGCCGAACGGGATGAGGACGAAGCCGGCGAGCGTCGTCAGCTTGAATTCGATCAGCGTGACGAAGAGCTGGATGGCGAGGATGAAAAAGGCGAGCAACACCAGCGCCCAGGCGAGGAACATGCAGGCGATCTGGATGAAGTTCTCAAAGAACGACCAGTAGCCCATCAGCCCGGAGATCGATTCCAGCAGTGGTCGGCCGGCATCGAGGCCGGTTTGTGCCACCTTGCCGGGGCGGAGAAGATCGGCGGTCGTAAAGCCCGTGCCGCTGGCCTTCAGGCCCAGGCCGGCGAAGCTCTCGAAGACGATGCGCGCGAGGTTGTTCCAGTTGCCGATGATGTAGGCGAACACGCCGACGAACAGCGTCTTCTTCACGAGCCGGGCGAAGATGTCGTCGTCGCCGCCCCAGGACCAGAACAGCGCGGCCAGCGTGACGTCGATCACGATCAGGGTGGTGGCGATGAAGGCCACTTCAGCGCTCAGCAGGCCGAAACCTGAATCGATGTAGCGGGTGAAGACTTCTAGGAAGTGGTCGATGACGCCGGTGTTGCCCATGACGCTACCGCGTCTGGGCTGGCGGCGACACCGGCGCCGGTTGGTTCGGGATAGCCGCGTCCGCTGGCGGGTGCGGAGCGGGCGCCGCTTCTGGCAGCCGCTCGGCAGGGCGAGCCCCGGGCGCAAGGAAGCGATTCCGGTTCTCCGCCCAGGCGCGCAGGCAGGCCGCGTCACGCGGGCCAGCTTCGCCAAGTGCCTGGCACCGGAACAGCTCCTCGCGCAACGGGTCGGACGGGGCCGCGCTCGGTCGCGACGAAGCCCAGCTCTCCGCCGGCTCCTCATCCCGGCTTAACTCGATCGCCGTCGCAGTGACGGCCACCGCGACGAACACCACCGCGCCAAGTCGGGCGAGCATCTTGCCGTCCATGGCCTAGCCCTCAGTTGCCGGTGTTCGGGAACATGCGGGCATTACCCGCCTGGTAGCCGGAGCCCGGCGTGAGGAAGCGGCGGCGCTGCTCGCGGCCCTGTTCGGCGGCTGCGGCGCGCTCTGCCTCGGACAGCGCCTGCGCCCGCCCGTTGGCGGCGACGACGGCCGTGAGGTCGGCGAGCTGCTGTGCCTGAAGCGCGAGGAGCTGGTTGCCGGCCTGCGTCGCCTGCAGCGCGCCGGTCGCGCCTTGGCTGCGGCCGATCAGAGACGACATCTCGGACCGGTTGGTGTCGATGTTGCCGACGACACCGGCCTGCACGCGCATGGCGTCCTGCAGCCCGCCGACGGTGCGCGCGACGAACCGGATGCGAGGGCGTCTCACCGGCCTGCTCGGTGACCGTAGCCATGCTGACCAGTATGAGCGGCTTTTCGACATCAGAAGCGCCTTCCTGCACGGCCGCGCCATGACGGACATCTCGACCCAAGAGCAGGTGATGGCCCGTTCGCTGGCTCGTCAGGTCGTAGAAGCGCTGATCTTGGCGACGCAATCGGGACAGATCTCGTCGCGCGAGGATTTTCTGGACAGCCTGCTCGATAAAGGCGCGCCGCTGATCTAGGCGCTGACCCGCCAAGCCGTCGGTTGCAAACTGTCAGAAAACTGCGTATATTTCTGACAGGAGAATGGCCATGCGACGGTTAACCGAACAGATTCTTGTGCATGCCGGAGGGTTGCCGGAAGGCACGCCCGTGGCGGCTAAGAGCTTGCTCCATCTCGGTAATCGCGCCGCGGTGGATCAGGCCTTGTCGCGTCTGACCGAGCGGGGCCAACTCATTCGGGCCGGTCGCGGTGTTTATCTGCGTCCCATCACGAGCCGGTTCGGTACGAGGGCTCCCTCCGTCCAACAGGCAGTCGAGGCGCTCGCCAACCAGCGCGGCGAGGTCATCGTCCCGAGCGGGGCGGCGGCGGCCAACACGCTTGGCCTCACGACACAGGTGCCGGTCCGATCGGTCTATCTAACCTCCGGCCGCAGCCGGACGATGAACCTCGGCAAGCAGGTCGTCGAACTTCGCCACGCTCCACGCTGGCAACTCGCCCTAGCTCACAAGCCGGCTGGCGAGGCAGTGCGCGCGCTGGCCTGGCTTGGACCGGAGAAGGCGGAAGCCGCCCTGAAAACATTGAAGCGGAAGCTCCCGCCATCCACTTTCAGCGAACTGGTCGCGGCAGCGCCGCAGCTTCCGACCTGGTTGGCGCGCAGCGTGGGAAAGGTGGCCCATGGCTGACGCCTTTCTCCACCTTCCGGTCGCCGACCGCCGCGAGGCGTTGAGCGTCGCGGCCGATCAGTCGGGACGACCCGCGCACCTTCTCGAGAAGGACGTCTGGGTGGTCTGGGCGCTCGGGACCCTTTACGGCTCGGCGCTCGGCGAACATCTGGTGTTCAAAGGCGGGACGTCGTTATCCAAAGCCTATCAGGTCATCCGGCGGTTTTCTGAGGATGTCGACCTGACTTACGACATCCGGGCGATTGCACTTGATCTGGTGGGCGAAAACGGCGAAGGGTTGCCGAAGACCCGTAGCGAGGAAAAACGCTGGTCCAGCGAGGTGCGCAAGCGCTTGCCCGAGTGGGTTGAAGGAAGTGTTCAGCCGATCATCGCAGAGGCGCTCGCGGCTGAAGCTCTGGCGGCCACTATCCGCGTCGAAGGCGAGAAGCTGTTCATCGATTACGAGGCCGCGACGGCTGGCTCCGGCTATGTCGCCCCGAGCTTGATGCTCGAATTTGGGGCGCGATCAACGGGCGAGCCGGCGAGCGTGCGCGACGTGATTTGCGATGCTGCCGGTTTGGTGGAAGGCGTCGTCTTCCCGATGGCCCGGCCGCGCGTGATGCATGCGGAGCGGACCTTCTGGGAGAAGGCGACGGCCATCCACGTCTTCTGCCTGCAGGAGCGTCTGCGCGGCGACCGGTTCGCCCGGCACTGGCATGATGTCGCTCGATTGGACGAAGCGGGCTTCGCGGCGGCTGCTTTCGCGGATCGCGAGCTTGCGAACGCCGTCGCCCGTCACAAGGCGATGTTCTTCGCGGAAAAGGCAGCGGACCGATCGCCGATCGACTACGCGGCCGCTGTCAACGGAGGTCTGCAGCTCGTTCCGGCCGGCGATGGGGCGAAGGCCTTGGAGGAAGATTACGTCCGCATGGTTGAGGACGGCCTCCTTCTGGAGGACGCCGAGCCCTTCGAGACGCTCATGGAGCGCTGCGCAGAGATCGCCGCACGAGCCAATAGCGCGGTAGGATAAGAAAAACGGGCTGGGAGGCGACGGTGTACATTTCCGAAATCTACGCGAGCGGCTTCCGGTGCTTCGATCCGGCCGCGCCGTTGCAACTGAAGCTCTCTTCCGGTCTGAATATTCTCGTGGGGCCGAACGACGCCGGGAAGAGCGCGATCATCGACGCTGCCCGCTACGTCCTCTGGACACGTGGCGACGACTATATCCGCCCAGACGAACACGACTTCCACGTCGGCGTCGACGGCACGCGGGGTTGCGACTTCGTCGTGCGATGCACTTTCGACGATCTCAGCGCGGATGAGGAAGCCCGTTTTCTGGAATGGTGCACCAACGAAAAGGGGGAGCTTCGTCTGCACGTCTGCATGCGGGGCGCGCGGCGGGTTTCTCCTGGCGGCGGCAGCATCATCTCCAGCCAGCACCGCGCTGGCGCCGAAGGCGAAGGCCTGCCGCTCGACGGAGAACTGCGCGAGTATCTAAAGACCACCTATCTCAAGCCTTTGCGGGACGCCGAGCGCGAGATGCGAACAGGACGCCGGTCGCGTCTGTCGCGCATTCTCGGCGCGATGCCCACGATGGGCCCCCAGAGCAAGCCCGCCGCGCCGGGTGCCAACGCTACGCTTCACGACACGCTTGTCGCTGCTGACGCGGCGGTCCGGGGTAACGCTGCCGTAGGGGGCGTCGCCAGCAGCGTGAATACAGATTTTCTCGATAAGCTGTCGTTTGTGGATGATCGCCTCGTCGCGACGCTGGACCTTGGCGCGGGCGGGTCGTTCGATCAGATCCTCGAACGATTCGAGCTCTATCTGAACGCTAAGGCAGGTAGCGAGCGCGTGCAGCGCGGGTTGGGCTACAACAACCTGCTGTTCATGGCGGCCGAGCTGCTGTTGCTTCAGTCGCATCCCGATCAGGTCCCGTTTTTGCTGATCGAGGAGCCGGAAGCGCACCTGCATCCCCAGCACCAGACGCTGTTCATGGAAGTGCTCGCAGCCCGCGCCGCCAAACCGGATCCCGAGAAGGGCGAAACCCATCAGCAGGTCCAGGTCCTGCTCACCACCCACAGCCCGCAACTCGTGGCCGGCGCTGAGCTTGAGACCATGACGATCATCGTCGGTCACCGCGCCTTTCCGTTGGGCGCGGCGCATACCCGGCTCGAAGCCGACGACTATGAGTTCCTGCGCCGGTTCCTCGACGCGACCAAGGCCAACCTGTTCTTCGCCCGCGCACTGATCGTCGTGGAGGGCGACGGCGAGCACCTGTTGCTGCCCGCGATCGCCGAGAAGCTCGGACGTCCGCTCAGCCGGTATGGCGTCTCGCTCGTCAATGTCGGTCACCGCGGCTTGTTCCGGTACAGCCGGATCCTGCAACGCAAGACCGGGAACGCGATCCCCGTGCCCGTGGCGCTGATCCCTGACAGGGATATCCCTCCCGCCGAGGCGAAAGACCTCGTCGGTGATCGGAAGACCGAGAACGAGCTGACGCAGGACGAGGTCGCCGCACGGCTGAAGACGCTGCGGCGCGACGTCGGGGACCCCGTCGACGCTTTCATCGCCGACAGTTGGACGCTCGAGTTCGATCTCGCGCTGCGGCCCCAGCTTGCCGAGAGCGTTCACCAGGCGGTCCAGCTCGCCAAGACCAGCAGTCGCAAACCCGAGCGGCTTGCGAAGATCGTGAAGAAGGCCAGTGAAACCTACGCAGGCTGGAAGGATGCCGGGCTCTCCACGACCGAGATCGCCGTCAAGATCTACCAGCCCGTCCACGACAAGGAGGCCTCCAAGGCCGAGGTCGCTGAGCAACTCGCCGCCATGCTGCGTAAACGCGCCGATACGCCGGAGCAGATGCGCGATCGGCTTCCGCCCTACCTGGTGCGCGCGATCGACTACGTGACGGGTGGCTATGTCCCCGGGGCGCCAGCGATCGTGCCCGAGCCGGAAGCCGAAGACGAAGAGATCGGGGGCGCCGGGATGGAAGGCGCGGCGGCGGTGGAGGCGTAGCACCATGTTCGAGATCCTGCCGCTCACACCCGAACTGCTTGCCGAACTTGGCGACGAGCTGGGCGGCTGCGATTTCACCGATCCGAGCCAGACCGATTTCCTGGCGAAGGCCACCCCCTGTGACGTCCAGGCGGCACCCGGCAACGGCAAGACGACGCTGCTGGCCGCAAAGCTCGCGCTGCTTTCGCGTAACTGGTCGACCCGCAGGCGGGGCGTCTGTGTCATCTCGCACACCAATGCCGCGCGGACGGAGGTCGAAGATTTGATCGCCCGTCACCCGACCGCAGCGCGGCTGATGGCCTATCCTCATTTCACAGGCACGGTCACAGCGTTCATCAACCAGTACCTTGCCTTGCCCTATCTTCGAGGCCTGGGCTGGCACGTGCGCCAGATTGACGACGACGCCTTCGCGGCTGAGGCGATGCGGCGGTATCCGGGTTGGGGTGTCCTCGACAACCTCGCCAAGAACAAGAAGCTCAAGCTGAAGCGCAGGCTCGAAGAGTGGATTTCGCTCCTCGATCTGGACCCGGGTTTCACGGACACAGATGCAGAGCCCCGGGCGCTGGCGGTGCGCTGCCGCAAAGGGCAATGGGGCGCCCACACCGATTGCGGGAAGGCGCTCGAATCCCTCAAGGCCTCGATGGTCAAGAGCGGGCTCTATCGCTACGCCGACATGACGGCGCTCGCGTGGCGCGCGCTTCGTGAAAACCCGGCTCTCGCCGAGCGGCTTCGCGACCGCTTTCCGCTCGTCATCCTTGATGAGGCGCAGGATACCCATGGCGACCAGCTCCGGCTGCTGGAGCACGTCTTCAAGCAAGACGGAGCGGCGTTCCAGCGCCTCGGGGACAGCAATCAAACGATGGAGCTGCACCAGCCTATTGGACGCCAGGCCCCGGTTGCATACCTCTCGATACGAGCCGCAGGTTTGGCGGGGAGATCGCAGGTTTTGCAAGTCGGCTGACTGCGCGACAAGCTCAGACCATTGTGGGCCTGGGCGCACGGCCTGCGTCGCGGGTAATGTTTCTGTTCGATGAAGCCACGATCGGCGGCGTTCTCGGAGCCTTCGCTGAAGAGGCACGCGCGCTGTGGGGCGGCGATTGCAGTAGGCGCGACGTCTGGGCGGTCGCGTCGCGTCACAATCTGCCCGGTAAGAAAGGGGCGTGGCAGCCGAAGAGCCTTGTCGACTATCATCCCGCATATCGTAGCGAGGGCGGGTCTCGATCGAAGGCCAACCTCCTTTGCCGGCAGCTTCAGAAGGCGGTGGTACACCACGCCGCGGGGCGACCTCCCGCGGAGGTCAGCGAGATGCTCGCCGTCGGAGTTTCCGGGCTGGCGCGCGCGCATGGCTGGAAAGCGGCGAATAATCGTCCGATTACTGCGCATAATGTCTGGCCGGTTCTGTCGCATCGCGACCTTGCGTTGCCGCGCGCTGTACGTCGACTGCTCCGGGACCATGTGCTTACCGGTGATGCGGTATGGGAGCAGGAGGCATGGCTGGCGTTCATGGCACAGCTGCTGCCACTTTTCAGTCCGCATCCTCAGGGCGCTGAGGCCGAAATTGCGGATTTGTGCAGCTTCGTTGCGGATCAAAAGGCCGATCTCGCAGACCCTGAGCGCCGCTCCACTAAGCAGATGCAATTCGACGATTTCACATTGCGGCTGGGATCGATCCATTCGGTCAAGGGCAAGAGCGTAGACGGAATTCTCGTCGTAGAAAGCGAGGTATGGAAAGGCAGTGGTGCAGACGAGCAGTGCATTGACCTAACCACGGTGCTTCCACGTGCATTCGGCGTTACCGACGAGCCATTCACAGGGGTAGGGCTCACTGCCGCGACAAACGTCTTTGTCGGCGTGACCAGGCCGCGTGAGTTGCTCGGTGTCGCGCTGCGTAAGTCCGAAGCAGTGATGCTGATGGAACCCGCTCGGGCTCAAGGGTGGAAGCTAGTCGACCTGGTGGCGAGGGCCGCGGAGCGGGTCGGTCTCCCAGCGTCGCTACCTGAGGACGATTGACACGCTAACTTTTTTCTGCTCAAATGAGGGCCGAAAAGTTAACAGGGCAGGTTTGAATGGCGGTCCTCGCGGAAGAATTTTAAGTCGCACCTCGTCTTGAGCAACTCGGCACAACTAAGGCCGAGCTTCTCTAGGTCGTCCGCGCTGCGGTCGGTGCCCGTCGGAACGCCACGCCCTTTCACCCGCTTAGCGCGGGTGGGCTGCTCGCCTACCTTGCAGGAACCGAGCATCTGCGCCGAGTGTTCGTGCCGTAGGGCTGGGAAATCTGTCGTCGCGACAATATCGAATCGATCTTCCATACGGCGATCGGCATCAAGATCGTTTATCAGAATGCCGAGCGAGCGGGGGATCCCATTTCCGACCCCGTCGCGGTTTCAAAAAAGGGCGCTGGCGCAGCACGCGCTGTCGAACTCGGCCAGTACGATCTTTTCCCAGAAGTCCGCGAACTTGAAGTTGCCGAGATCACGGCGGCGACGTGGTACTTGTTCGTCTACGCCGATGGCCCGGACGTTCGTGCTGAACTTTCCTGCCCGATGGCGATCAATGATGAGCAGTTCGATCAATTTCATGAGCGTATTCTGCTCGTGCAAAAGGGAGACTGGGATAGCCCTGACCCGCTGGCGGATGATGCTCCGCCGGTCGATTTTGAGGTGAATGTCTCGCGTAAGATTTGACCGTTGCTATGTTCAATCATCGTAGGCTCATACTCGGCCGGAAGCGGCGAAAGATGACCGCGCGTGCGCTCGCCACCGCCGTGGGCGTCTCGCCGATCACGGTTTCGCGGCTCGAGAATGGCGTGCACGAACCTGAGGAAGAAACGCTCAACGCGCTTTCACGGGTGTTGGATTTCCCGCGCGAGTTCTTTTCGGCGGGCGATTTCGACGACCTGCCGGTCCAGTCGGCGAGTTTTCGGAGCCTGACCTCGATGACCGCCCGGGAACGCGACGCGGCGTTGTCAGCTGGCACTATAGCGTTCCTCTTTGACGACTGGATCGAGGAGCGTTTTAATCTGCCTGCGGCAGATGTACCCGATCTTCGCGCCGACGCCACGCCGGAGGCGGCAGCGCAGGCTGTCCGCGAATATTGGGGCTTGGGTCAGCAACCTATTCCCAGCATGGTGAAACTGCTGGAGGCCAAGGGTGTGCGCGTCTTCTCGCTTTGCGAGGATACCAAAACCGTCGATGCCTTCTCATGCTGGAGGAATTCGCAGCCGTTCGTTTTCCTGAACACCTTCAAATCGACCGAGCGAAGTCGGTTTGACGCCGCCCACGAGCTTGGACATTTGGTCATGCACCGGCACGGCGAGCAGCAGGACAGCAGACAGGCCGAGAACGAGGCGGACCAATTCGCATCACACTTTCTCATGCCGCAAGACGACGTCGCGAGCCGAATTCGTTACGTCACGGGGTTAGAGGAACTCATACATGCAAAGAAGCGATGGGGCGTGTCGGTAGCTGCCCTGACCTATCGACTGAACAAGATGGGTATCGTCAGCGAATGGCAAAATCGGACGTTTAATATCGAGATTTCTCGGCGAGGATATCGGTCGCGCGAACCTGAGGGTCTGAAGCCTGAGTGCTCTGTCGTCTGGCCTCAGGTGTTAGGCGCCCTATGGAACGAGCGCACCACGCGTGATCATATTGCGGTGGCACTACATCTCCCCACGCATGAACTCGAAGGTATTCTGTTTCGCCTTGTTGATGGTGTGGCGCGTCGTGGCCCGGAAAATCGCGGCACGGACATTAGGTTGGTCAAGGCATAGGATAATACGAAAGGCTCGGCGTGGATGAAGGCACTCCCGAACGGCTGAGGCAAATCTGGAATCAGAAGGAAATTCCCGTCCTCCTGAGGCGGGGAGCGGGTCACCGACTTCGTATGCGGTTGCCATTTGATCCTGGGAACAGAGCCTGGATACGCCACGAGCGACGATCTAACCCGGAGTGGGACCAGCAGCGGCGCTTTTGGGAAATTCCACAAGCATGGTTCAATGCTCTCGTCGCGCAATGTCTGGAGAAGTACGGCAAGGTTTATATAATCCAGCCGTATCGGGAGCAGGAGAAGTGCGCGCCCGCCTGTTGGAATGCGACTGGCGATGAATGTCAGTGTTCTTGTATGGGGGAGCACCATGGCATGCATAGCCCGGCAGGACAGTGGAAAGTCGTGTCCGACACCTTCGCCACCTCCTGGGGAGATCAGGCGCTCGCATGTCGCCTGGTCGAGCACAAGGCCTGAGCAACGCTGGCAATGGGCCAGCACCGGATAAAGGTTTAGGCTTGCGTGCCAATAGATGGCGGAAGGTAGCTTTCGAGAAATGGGCAAAAAAAGCCAATGTTTTCATAAGCGATGTTTTTTGACGGATTGGCTGACGGTATGGCGTCGAGCTGAAATAATTTTAGCGAGATAAATCAATTACTTAAAAGTCTCGTAAACAATCGAGTGGGAATGACACGGACTCAAATCGTCCGGGGGACGATTTGTGCCGTGGCATTCGCCCCGCGCAAGCGGGGTGCGGACCCGGACGATTTCGCCCGGTCATTCGGTTGGCGTTGATATACGAACCCATATCGTTCGCCTCAAACGTCATCCCAGCGAAGGCTGGGATCTCCCAGTTATGGCGCGGGACAAGGGCCGCGTGAGACCCCAGCCTTCGCTGGGGTGACGGTCGTAATTTAGGGATCAGCGCCGGCCAACCTTGGCACATTGGCACAGCGCGCGCGCCTAACGCGGCAACCGGATCGTCGCGTTCAACCCGCCGCCATCGCGGTTCGCCAGCGCGATCTCGCCACCCGCATCGCGCACGATCGCCCTTGCCAGCGCAAGGCCCAGCCCGATCCCGCCGGTCCCGCGATTGCGTGACGTCTCCAGTCGGGTGAAGGGATCGAACACCGCCTCCATCCGGTCGGGCGGGATACCCGGACCGCGGTCCGCCACGACGATCGCCACCGCCTGCGCACTCGTTTCCACCCGCACCTCGACCGCACCGGCATATTTGATCGCATTCTCGATCAGGTTGCGGACCGCGCGCCGCATCAGATTGGGCCGCAGATGCAGCGGCACCCGCGCGGCTTCCTCGAAGGCGACATCGTGTCCCAGATCGCGGAAATCGTCGACCACCGCATCGACCAGCGCCGCGACATCGACATCGGTCGCCGCCTCGCTCGGCCGGCCCAGCCGCGCCAGCGACAATATGTCGTCCAGTGTCGCGTTCATCTCGTCTATCGTCTCGACCATCCGCGCACGGTCGGTATCGTCCTCGACCGATTCGACCCGCACCCTCAGCGCGGCCAGCGGCGTGCGCAGGTCGTGGCCGATCGCGCCCAGCATCCGGTCCTTCTCGTCGACCATCGCATTCACCCGCCGCCCCAAATCGATGAAGGCGGAGATGAGCAGGCGCACATCCTGCGGTCCTGACGGCTCGATCGCGGGCAGCGGGCGGGCGGGGTGAAAGGCGCGCGCCGCTCCGGCCAGCAGGCGCAGCGGCTTGGCGATGCGTCGCCCGATCCACAGCACGGGCAACAGCACGATGACATAGAGGATGAAGGTCTGCGCCAGCAGCTGCCACAACAGCCCGCGCTCCGCCATCGGCCAGGGGGTATGCGACACCAGCCAGCCGCGCCCCGGCAATTCGACCGCCACGTCCAGCACCGCACCCATCCGCCGCAGCCGCTCCGCGCGGCGCCCCTCGATGCCACGCGCGGCGATTTCCTCGTGATCGATCGGGCGGATATGCGCGGCGATCGACCCGACGCGGATACCGGCATCGGCAAAGCCCGACCGGATCGCTTCCTCGACATCGCGTTCCGGTTCGCCGCGCATCGTCGGGGCGCGGTCGGTCACCAGCCGGACGCCGCGCATCCGGTCGCGCGGGGTGGCAACCGGCTGTCCCGGCCTCGGCGCGATGCGGCGTTCGGCGGCATCGATCAGCCGGGTGACGGCGGGCAGGGTAATCTCGGCAAAGCGAAAGGCTCGGCGTTCGCGCAGCAACAGGCCGAAGTTCAGCGCCTGCGCGACGAACAGCGCGACCGCGACCAGCAGCGCGATCTGTCCCGGCAGGCTGGTCGGCCCCAGCCGCCTCACGGGCGGGTTCTCTCTTCGGACCGCTTCACAGCCGCGTCACCTCGGTCGCCAGCGTATAGCCGCCGCCCCACACGGTCTTGATGATCTCCGGGTTGCGGACATCGGTTTCGATCTTCTTGCGCAACCGGCTGACCTGATTGTCGATCGCGCGATCGAACGCCGCCGCCTCGCGCCCTTGGGTCAGGTCGAGCAACTGGTCGCGGGTCAGCACCTGGCGCGGGCGGATGACCAGCGCGTGCAGCAGGTTATATTCGCCGGTCGAGAGTGGCACCGACACGCCCTCGCGATCGACCAGCGCGCGCTCGCCGGTCTTCAGCACCCATCCGGCAAAGGCGAACGACCCCGCTTCCGGCGCATGTTGCCGCACCGCGCCGCCCGCCGTCCGTCGCAGCACGACCTTGACCCGCGCCGCCAGTTCGCGCGGGGAAAAGGGCTTCACGACATAATCGTCGGCGCCCATTTCCAGCCCGACGATCCGGTCGGTTTCCTCGGTCCGCGCGGTTAGCAGGATCACGGGCGTCTCGCTCGTCTCGCGGATATGGCGGCACAGCGACAGCCCGTCTTCGCCCGGCATCATGATGTCGAGGATCGCGAGGTCGATGGCATAGGCGTTCAGCCGCGCCCGCGCGCCCTCCGCATCGCCCGCCTGGGTGACGCGAAATCCCTGCTTCGTCAGATATTGGGCAAGCGGTTCGCGGATCGATCGCTCGTCGTCGACCAGCAACAGGTGGGGAATATCGGCCATGTCGGACATGCTACGCGGCCCGTCGACAGAAGGGAAATGTCGGGCAACCTGCGGGGCCGCCCGGCTGCCTTGTCATTCAGCGGTTTCGCCGCCGCGCCGCGCCATCCGCTGATCGCGCCACTGCTTGCGCTCGGCCGCGTCGATCCGGCCGTCATGGTTCACGTCCTGCCGGTCGAACATCCGCGTCGCCACCGCGCGGAATTCCTCGCGCGTCACCACGCCGTCCTTGTTCGCATCGGCGCGCTCCAGCATCCGGTCGCCCATATGCCGGCTGCGCCCCGGCATCGGCGTCTGGC
Source organism: Sphingomonas sp. Leaf32 (assembly GCF_001421765.1). Taxonomy (GTDB): domain Bacteria; phylum Pseudomonadota; class Alphaproteobacteria; order Sphingomonadales; family Sphingomonadaceae; genus Sphingomonas. Next base: position 492,892 of record NZ_LMLA01000001.1, read on the forward strand.
CATCGACCGTGCCGCGCGGTCGCTCGGGCAGCGCCGCACGTTCGGCGGCACTGATCTTGCCATCGCGGTCGGTGTCGAGCGCGTCGAAGCGGCGGTCGGCACGCGTCACCGCTTCCTCGCGGGTCAGGACGCCATCGGCCATTGGCTTGGGCGCGGGCGGCGGGGTCTGGGCGGTGACGATGGCGGGCAGGGCGATACCGGCGAGCGAGGCGGCGGCGATCAACGAACGCATGGACGGACCTTTCGAACAGGGGCGCACCCCAGTGGAGAATGCGCCCCTTGTCGCCGCCATTTGTCGCCAGCCTTTGTCGGACGGCGACTGCTTTGTCGCAGTTTGTCGCAGATCAGCCTTTCGTCGGCGTCCCGAACAGGTTGCGGCGCTGTTCCTCGGTCATCGGCTTGCTGCCGTCGCTCACCGCCTTGCCCTTGGCATAGGCGGCGACGGTTGCGGGCCGCGCGGCGATGGCGTCGAACCAGCGCTTGAGGTTCGGGAAATCCTCCAGCTTCTGCCCCTGCGCCTCATGCGGCACGATCCACGGATAGGCCGCCATGTCGGCGATCGAGTAATCGCCGGCGATGAAGTCGCGGTCGGCCAGCCGCTTGTCGAGCACGCCATACAGCCGCGCGGTTTCGCGGATATAGCGATCCTGCGCGTACGGGATTTTCTCGGGCGCATAGATATTGAAGTGATGGTTCTGTCCGGCCATCGGACCCAGGCCGCCCATCTGCCACATCAGCCACTGGATCGCGTCATAGCGTCCGGTGATGTCGGCGGGCAGGAACCGTCCGGTCTTTTCCGCCAGATACAGCAGGATCGCGCCCGATTCGAAGATCGACAGCGGTTCGCCACCGCCCAGCGGTTCGTGATCGACGATCGCCGGCATCCGGTTGTTCGGCGCGATGGCGAGGAATTCAGGGCGGAACTGCTCGCCCTTGCCGATGTCGACCGGATGGATGGTGTAGGGCAGGCCGGCTTCTTCGAGGAAGAGCGTGATCTTGTGGCCATTGGGCGTGGGCCAGTAATGCAGGTCGATCATGGGACAGCTCCGATACGGGTGACCGACGCCACATGGGGAGCGCCAGCGTCCCGACCAAGACGTCAGCGCGCGAACAATGCCAACGGCACCGCATCGGCCATCGCGCGATAGCCCGCCATCGACGGGTGGAGATGGTCGCCGGAGTCATAAGCGGGCAGCAGCCGGTCGGGCCGCGCCGGGTCGCGCACGACCGCATCGAAATCGATCACTGCGTCGAAATGGCCGGGCGTCCTGATCCAGCTGTTGATCGCCTGCCGCGCGGCCTCCCCGGCGGCGTCGGGGTGGTAATAGTCATTGCCGACGAACGGCGTGATCGTGCCGCCGATCACGGTCAGCTTCAGCGCCCGCGCCCGCGCGGCGATCTGCCGGTAGCCGGCGATCATCTGCTGCACCTGCGCGCGGCGTTCCTCCGCCGTCGGCGTCCGTTCGCGCCCCGCCCGGCCGAGGTCGTTGACCCCTTCGAGCAGGATGACATAGCACGCGCCCGGCTGGCTTGCCACGTCGCTGTCGAACCGGGCGAGCGCATTGGGGCCGCTGCATTCGGCGAGCAGGCAATTGCCGCCGATGCCATGGTTGAGCACCGCGACCCCGGCGGTGCGCCGCCCGGCAGACAGCCGGCGGGCAAGGCCGTCGGTCCAGCGCAGATGTCGCCCCTCCGTCACGCCATAGCCGTCGGTGATCGAATCGCCGAGGGCCACGATGGCACGGGCCGCCGGGACGGCGGTCACTTCCACCGCCGCGATCTGAAACCAGCGCTCGACCGGCTTGGCATCGGCAAGCGTCGCATCGGACAGCCGATCCCCGGCCACGATCCAGCTGCGGGTCCGCGCGCCGGGATGGCCGGTCTGCTGGTCGGGCAGCGCGGCAAAGTGCGTGGAGATCGCCAGATCGGACAGCGGCTTCACGGCAACCGAAACCGGATCGGACCAGAAATCCGCACCGGGCGGAACCTCCACCCCGGTGTTGCCGCCGAAGGTCAGGGCGCGATCGCTCGCCTCGTCGATCGCGGCGGCGGCCGGACCGGACGCGATGGCGATATGCGCGCCCGCGATCCGGAGCGGCGTCGTGCCGAACCGATTGGTGAAGCGCACCCGCAGCATCCGCCCACCCAGCGTCAGCCGGACGATCTGCCGCACCGTCGTATTGCTACCCCCGATCTGGGGCAGCCGTTGTTCCGCATTGGTCGGGATCGGTGAGGTCGTCCAGCTCGCAACCCATGGTGCGGCATCGGTCGGGGTCGCGGGCGCCGAAAGGCCCAGCATCGTCACCGCGATAATAGTCGAAAACATGCGCAACGCCGTCCCCCCTCTGTCGATGTCAGAGGCTATCGGTCCGGTACCGCTATCACAAGTGTATAACATTGTTTTTAAAGCATGTTCCAATTGTCTCACACGAAACCGATCCGCTATGGCTGTATTTAAGACATGGTTGAAGCGTCGGCCGCGTTATGGCCGATATCAGGGAATGGCGTGCATATTCGGTAACGGGGAGAACAACTTATGCCAGGGCAAGGCGGCGACGTGATTATGCGCAACGATGCCGATCGACCGACCGTATCGTCGGCTGACTTTGCCCGGCGGTTCGGCCAACTGCGCCAGATGCAGGATGATGAGGCGATCTTTGTCACCCATCACGGCCGGGCGACCCATGTCCTGACGACGGTGCGCCATTACACCGCGTTGCAGGAGGGCGGTTCGGAACGGCCTGTCGATGGCGCGGCGTCGCCCAGCCTGACCGATTTCGCCGATTGCCTGACGATCGGCGTCGTGCTGATCGACTTCGATCTGCGTGTCCTTGCAATCAACCATGTCGCGCAGGCGCAGGTTGATCGGACTAAGGACGACCTGGTCGGGCAGCGCCTGTTCTCGGCGATACCATTGCTCCAGGGGTCGCTGATCGAAACCTATGTCCGCCGTGCGGTGACCAGCCGGGAACCCTGTTCGGCCGAGCTGCCGTCGCTGTTCCGTGCCGACAACTGGATTCGGGTCGATATCCACCCCTTTGCCCATCACCTGACCATCCTGGTCCACGATATTACCGAGGACATGAAGCGACACCGCCTGGCCGATGCGCGCCAGTCGCTGCGCGAGGCGATCGCGGTGCATGACGGCATCGGCTATGCCTGCGTTAACATTCGGGGGCATATTGACCGGGTCGAACCGACCTTTTGCGACATGGTCCGCCTGTCGGAGGAACGGCTGCAACACGTCGCCATGGCCGACCTGGTCCCCATCAGCCACCGCGTGGCGTTTCGCGAGGCGCTGGATCAGGTACTGACCGGGAAGGGCGCGCGTACCATCGACAGCGCGCTGCTGTCGAACGACGGCGCGGCGGTGGCGGTCCGCGTGACCATCGCCGAACTGCGCGGCGTCTATGGCAACGAAGGCGCGATCGTCCTGCTCACCCGGCAGTAGCGCGTCAACCGACCAGGACCGGCGTGCCGCAGCGCACGCCGTCGATCCGCACGTCCGCCTGGCCCACATGCACGCCGGCCAGCGCGCTGACCTGTCCCACCACCAGGTCCAGCGCGGGCGCGACCGCGCTCAACGTGTTGCCCAGCGTATGCGTCAGCAGGCCGGTCGACAGCCCCAGCCCCAGCACATTGGCGCGAATGTCGACATTGCGCAGCAGGCTGCTGGCCACGCCGGCGGCAATGTCGTTGGTCGACACCGACTTCACGACATTGCCATCGATCTCCGCGGTCGAGAAATTGACCCGCTGCGTATGCACGCCGCCCAGCTGGACATCGGCCTGACCGGTCAGCGACACCAATGGCAAGGTGACGAGGCGGGCCGGGCGCAGCGTCATCGCCTGCTGGAAATAGGGGAGCGAGGCGGGATCGAGATCGGCGATGGCCGCCCGTCCGACCGATGGCGTGACGTCCAGCGCGGCGGTGGCGTTGCCCGGTCCGCCGCGACAGCCGACCTGCGCCAGCCGCGCCTCCGCGGAGGCCAGCTCGACATAGATCGGCACCCGCACCGACCCGAGGCTCAGCGGCGCGTTCAGCAGCCTGATGTCGATCCACAGCCGCGTCTGCGCGCTGCGCACGATGGTCTGTCCCGCCTCGCCGATGGACAGCCAGCGGCTGCTCGCCGGGCGCTCGCCGATCTGCAACCATAATTGCGTCTGGCCGATGCCGGGAATGCCCAGATCGACCTCACTCTGCACCTGTCGCGTACCGCTGGATATCTGCAGCGTTTCGCGCAGGAACGCATAGGCGTCGGTGTTCACCGGACGCTGCGGGTCGGCGGCGCTGCGACTGCCGAGCGGTCCCAGGTCGATGATCGTGTCCAGCCGGACATTGCGGTTAGGCAGCTTGCCCGCAACCGACCGCAGCACGTGCGCCGCGGCGCTGCTGGTGGTCGCCCCGGCCATCGCCGTCACCAGTTGCGGCAGTGTGATGTCTGTCGCCAGTACTTCGTCAAAACTGGCCACCTGCACGCCAGCGCCGGTCCGCAACAGTTCGGCGGTCTTCAGCAGGTCGACCTGCGCCGACACCAGCGCGTTATAGTCCATTACCGACAGCGACAATTCGCTACCCGCCAGCTGCGACAGCAACGCGCCGGGCAACCCGCCCTGGACCGACGCCAGTCGCGTGCCGATCGAGAATCCGGCCAGATCGATTTGCGCCGCCGTGGCACGGGCGTCGATGGTGACGTCGCGATAGCCGAACACACGGGCGAATACCGGCTGTATCCGGCTTTGCAGGGCGACCTGCGCCGCATTGCCCGGCGTGCCGTTGGCCAGGAAACGGGCATCGACCGACAGCCGCGCATCGCGGGTGAAGCGGCCGGGCGTCATCGTCACCAGCCGCGTCGCATTGTCCGGCGACAGCGCCACCGCCGCCTGCGCCCGGGTGCCCGCATTGTCGAGGTCGGCCGCCGCCGCCAGCGCGGCGGCATCGGCCGCGCCCTGCAACCGTCGCTTCTCCAGATACAGCGTGGCGGTATCGACCCCCAGCACCGCTGTTCCCGTCAACATCGTCAGCCCGCCGGCCAGGATCATCGCGACATTGCCATCGCGCGCGGCCGCCAGCCGCCCTATCGCCCGTCCCAGCATCGTCAAAATCCCGCCAGCACGACGCTGGCCTGTCGCCGGATCGTCGTCGTCGCGGCGGGCATGATCGGCAGCTTCAGCAGCGGGTTGGCCGATCCGTCATATGCGACCTTGACGGTCAATTGCCGCCCGTCGTCGTCGACCTTCAGCGCGATCTCTTCCTGGCGGATGCCGTAGCTGCGCGACAAGGTCTGCAGGGCCGCCTGGCTGGCGAGCGAAGCACGTTCCGATGTGCTGATCCCGGCCAGCGCGGCGCGGGCGCCCTCGTTCGCGCTCTCCTGCACGATGTGCGACATCGCCAGCCAGCTGCCGCCGCTGACGATCCCGAACAGGAAGATGGTCAGGATCGGCAGGGCGAGCGCCAGTTCGATCACCGCCGTTCCCCGCCGGTCCGCCGCCACACACCGCCAGGACTGGCCGATGCGGAATTTACGTAACCTTTGCAGGGGGATGGACCAATCGCCACCGCGGTTGTTTCGGCCCTCCTCCGTGGCTGTGGCGATGCTGTTACCCGATACGCGGCAGCAGATGGTGGCGATCATACGGCACTCCTCCCGATGACAGAATAACGGGGGCGGGTGACCGGCCTGTTGTAATTAACCGTCTGCAATATAGCGCATTTTACGTGGCGGAATTGGATTTCGGTGACGGTATACCGCGATGCTCCGGATGCCGGTACTGCCCGGTTCCCAGCGGTCCGTCATGGCGATACGGCATTATGGCGCGGGGAGCGGGGCGGGCGTCTTGCCGAGGTTCGCGCGAACCGTTACCCGCTGCATCATCCGCCCGCGACACGCGGGCCGTCCCACATGTGAACGGGTATGACCAAGTGACTGCTGCCAATCGAGCGACGGAATCCAGGCTGTGGTGGCTGGGGGACCGGATGGCGGTGCTGGTCCTCGGCCTGATCGCCGGATTCGTTGTCGGTCTGTCCTTTACCGGTGACGGCCGGATCGCGCTGCCGGGATCGCCGGCCCCGGTCGCCGCGCCCGTGCCGCCGATCGCGCCGGGCGCATCGTCCACCGTCACCGACGTGGCGCCTTCGGCTCCGACCGCACCGGCGGTCGCCGCGCGTACCGTCGACGGGCCGATCGACCCACAGGTGATCGCCCGGATGAAGCGTGACGGCGTCCTGCGCGTCGGCGTGTTTGGCGACAGCTTCGGCAACGGCGTATGGGACGCGCTCTATCGCCAATTGCCGAAGGACGACGGGTTCGAGGTGCTGAAGTTCGCCAAGGAGGCGACCGGCTTCACCCGCTACCGGGTCCTCGACCTCGAAAAGCGCGCGCGCGAACAACTGTCGTCTCAGCCGGTCGATGCCGCCGTCATCAGCTTCGGCGCGAACGACGCGCAGGCGGTGTTCGCCGATGGTCATCTCCACCCGCTGATGAGCGACGGGTGGAAACAGGTGATCGGCGACCGCATCGACTCCTTCGTCGCGGCGGTGCGGTCGACCGGGGCCGTCGTCTATTGGATCGGGTTGCCGGTGATGCGCGATCCTAAGCTCGACGCCGATATGCAGGCGATGGACGCCTTCTATGCCGACCATATGCGCCGGCTGGGCGTGCCGTTCCTCGATTCCCGTCCGCTGACGCTGGATGCGGAGGGCAAGTACAACGCCTATCTGCCCGACCTGAAGACCGGCAAGCCGGTGTTGATGCGTACCGGTGACGGGCTGCACATGATCGGTATCGGATACCAACGCCTGACCGCCAAGGCCGCCGACGACCTGCGCCGATATGCCGAGCGCGCCCGGCGCGAGGCGGGGCGGCCGTTGCCCATGCCGACGCCGGCCGAGGAAACACGCTGATGTCGGCGTTGTTCGCACTCGCGCTGGCGCAGGCCGCGACCGCGCAGACCTGTATCGGCGGGCTGTGCGATGCGGAACGGCTACGGCCGTTCCTCGAAAAGCTGGAGAGCGCGAAAAGCGCCCCCGAACCGGTCCGCATTCTCCAGATCGGGGACAGCCACACCGCTGGCGACCAGATCACCGGCAGCTGGCGCACGGCATTGCAGGCGCGCTATGGCCGGGCGGGACGCGGCGCACTGCCCCCCGGCCGTCCCTATGCCGGCTATCTGACGCGTGACATCACCGCCGGCCAGTCGATCGGGTGGAGCGTCAACGGCATCTTCGGTGCGGCCTATTCGGCGAACAGCAATATCCGCCTGGGCCTGAGCGGCTATAGCCTGACCAGCGAACAGCCGGGCGCGACCGTGACGCTCAGCGCCGACAGTGGTCGCACCTTCGACCGGCTGACCGTCTGTGCGCTCAGCGGACCCGGGCAGGGGAGCCTGCAACTGAGCCTGGGGGCGGCGGTCGTCGCATGGTCGCTGGCCGGGGCGGAAGCCGGCAGCCGATGCCGCACGCTCGACGGCAATGGCGAAGCGACCATCGCGTCGGCGACCGTGATCGGCGGACCGGTGACGATCACGTCATGGAGCACCGAACGGCGGCTGCGCGGCGGCGTGGTGCTGTCCAACCTGGGTACGGTCGGCGCGCAGTTCCTGCATTTCGGCCGGACCGACGACCGCGTCGTTGCGACCGAACTGGCGGCCTATCGCCCCGACCTGATCGTCGTCGCCTATGGCACTAACGAAGCGTTCCGGCCGGGTTTCTCGGCCAGTGTGTACGAGGTCGCGTTGCGGTCCGACCTGACGCGGCTGCGGCGGCTGGCGCCGGGCGTGCCGATGCTGCTGATCGGTGCGCCCGACTCCGCGACGAAGCTGCCCGGTTTGCAAACCGGCGAAAGCGGCACCAGCAGCCCGTGCACCGGCAATGGCGAATGGCGGCCGACCGCCGCGCTGGCATCGGTCCAGGCGATCCAGCGGCGACAGGCCAAGGCGTTCGGCATCGCCTATTGGGACTGGGCGCAGCGCATGGGGGGCCGCTGCGTCGCCGATGGCTGGACGCAGGGGGCCACGCCGATGATGCGTGGCGACCACGTTCATTTCACCAGCCGCGGCGGCGCGGAGATCGCACGGCTGCTCCAGGCCGATCTGGACACGGCGATGACCCAGCTCGTCGATCCGGACCGGCCCGCCGATACGACCACCGCCCCTGCGACGACGGCGCGCTGAATGCTGTTCCCCACGCTCAGCTTCGGGCTGTTCTTCCTCGTCGTCTATGGCGTGACCTGGTCGCTCGGCCGGTCGAACGAATGGCGCAAGATCGCGCTGCTGCTTGCCAGCTGGTTCTTCTACGGCGCGTGGGATGCGCGGTTCGTGGCACTTCTGTTCGTGTCGGCGTTCGTCAACTGGGCGCTGGCGCAGGCGATCGTGCGCAATGACGACGACCGCACCGGTCGCGCGCTGGTGACGGTCGGCGTCGTCGCCAATCTGGGGGTGCTCGGCTATTTCAAATATGCCGGTTTCTTCCTCGAACAACTTGCCGGCCTGCTGACCCCGCTCGGCTTCGGGCGTGACCTGCCGTTGTTGCAGGTCGTGCTGCCGGTCGGCGTATCCTTCTTCACCTTTCAGGCGATCTCCTATCTGGTCGATGTCCATCGTCGCCGCATTCCGGCGGCGAACCTGCTCGACCTGACGCTGCTGATGTCGTTCTTCCCGCACTTGGTCGCCGGACCGATCGTGCGTGGTGCCGACCTGCTGCCGCAGTTCCGCCGCGTGCCCGTGGTCGATCGCGGAACGGTCGCCGCTGCGCTGCTGCTGATCCTGTGGGGCCTGTTCAAGAAGGCGGTGATCGCGTCGCAGCTCGCCGGCGCGCTGGTCGATCCGGCGTTCTTCGATCCCGCCAACCGGTCGAGCTTCGACCTGCTGATCGGCGCCTATGGCTATGCCGTTCAGATCTATTGCGACTTTTCCGCCTATTCCGACATGGCGATCGGGCTGGCGGCGCTGCTCGGCTACACCTTTCCGCGCAATTTCGATCAACCCTACCGCGCCGCCTCGCTTCAGGATTTCTGGCGGCGCTGGCACATCAGCCTGTCTAGCTGGCTGCGAGACTATCTCTACATCCCGCTGGGGGGCAGTCGGAAGGGGCCGGTGCGCACATACGTTAACCTGTTCCTGACGATGCTGCTGGGCGGGTTGTGGCACGGGGCCAGCTGGGCGTTCGTGATCTGGGGCGCGCTGCACGGCGGCTGGCTGGCGATCGAGCGCTTCTGGGCGCGGCACCGCCCCGCCGGCCTGCCCCGCGCGCCACGCTGGGCCGGCATCCTGCTGACCTTCCACGTCGTCGTGCTCGGCTGGATCTTCTTCCGGGCGCAGGGCGAGGGGGAGGCGTTCGCTTATCTGGGACGGCTGTTCGCCGGGGACTGGCGTAACACGCTGGTGACGCCATTGTCGCTGGCGCTGGTCGTGGCGGGCCTCGCCATCCATGCGGTGCCGGCCGGCATTTTGCAGCGGCTGGCAGCGCGGGTGCGCCATCATGCCGCACCGGTCATCGGCCTCTCGCTGGGCGTGCTGATCCTGATCGTCGACGCGATGCGGCCCGAAGGGGTCGCACCGTTCATCTATTACCAGTTCTGAGCGGGAGCCGCCGATGACCACGGGTGCCGAACAGGGGGAGATCGTCGAGGTCGGATCGCCGGTGCTGGTGCCTGCCGATCCGGTCGACAGCGTGCGGCCCTGGGGCTGGATGACGACGATCATCGCTACCGCGACGCTGTTCCTCGGCCTGTTCAACGCCCATGCAATCGCCGCGTGGTTCGACGAACTGCCGCCATCGCCCTATACCGAACCGCTCCGCGCGCCGATCGCGGCCTGGGCGGCGACGACCGCGCGGCTGGGGCTGGACACACCGCGTGCGGCGGTGCGCAGCCGGTGGGAAGCGGCGCAGGCGGCACGATTCGGCGACGAACAGCCGGGCGAAGACGCCGCGCGATAGCCTTCGCCTTACAACCCCTGAAAATCCGTTCGCTTCGAGCGCAGGTTCGAGCCTGTCGAGAACCGTAGTCGAGAAGTGGGTGTCCTAAGCGAACCGTTCTCGACTGACGCTTCTCGACAGGCTCGAAGCTGCTCGAACCGAACGGAAGGAAGTAGAGTCACAAACGGCAACGCCGCGCGAGCATGGCTCGGCGCGGGCGTTGCGGGGTTCTTGGCCGAAGCCGGAAGCGATCAGCGGTAGAAGGTGTGGTCGGCGATCTGCGCGACGCGGGTGCGCTTCGGGAACGAGGCACCGGCCGAATGGAAGAACAACGCACCCGGGGCGACATCTTCGCCCTTGCCGGCCAGCGTGCGCTTGGCGATGTCGACGGCGGTGTTCCAGCGGCCATTGTTGCGCGGGGGGTCATAAGCGTCGACGTTGAAGAACTGGCCGCGCTGCTTGACCACGCCGCACGCGCTGCTGGCGAAGCGGCCGCTCTTCATGCGGGCGCGGATGACCTGGGCAACGGCCATCTGGCCCTTGTGCGGCTGGTTGCCGGCTTCATGCACCACGACCTTCGCGACGCATTCGATTTCCGACTTGTCGAGATCGGCGACGTCCGCATCCGCAACGGCGGTCGTGTCGTCGGCTTCCGGGGTTTCGGCGGGGAGCGACTGCACCACCGGGGTCGGCGATGCGAACGTAACAGGCGCGGGGGCGATCGGTGCCGGCTGCTGTGCGGCCGGGAGTTCGGGGTCCGTGTTCATCGCGACATGGGCGCTTGCTACGCCACTTGCCGCCGTCAGGCTCCACAACACCAATACGGACCAACGCTTGTTCATTCTTACTCGTCGCTAATGCGCAAGGGTGCCCGCCATCGGCCGCAGAAACGCGGACAAAAAGAAGCGGCCGTCGGGATCCCCCACGTCTCGCCGTCCAACTTCCGCTTCTTGGTAGAGGGCGGATCGCCGGACTGGCTAAAAACTGCGACGTCCCTTCGCCTCGGTGCGGCAAACTGTCAACGTGACCGCCGTTCATCGGCGACGAACCGTTCGTGGCATCCGATCAATCCACGGCCGAAACGATAAAAGGATGGAACGTAAACGCGCAGAAACCATGTTCCTGTCGCAACCTTGTCGCGAATCGTCTTTACCGTCGTCCAGTCACGACTCATTCGATCTATTGCGGGGATACACTCCGTTCCGCCGCAAAACTGTCGAGCAGCCAGTGGGTAAACTGCTGCATCGCCCACCCGACGGGCCGTGATTTCAGTCGCGTCAGCCAATAGCCGTCGCCTGACGCCTCGATCGCGAACGGGCGGACGATGCGGCCGCCGTCGATCTCCCGCCGGAACATCGTGGCCGGGGCCAGGGCGATCCCTTCGCCCAGCATTGCCGCCTGCACCATTACCAGCGACGAATCGAACAGCGGCCCGTGCAGCGCGCCGACCTCCACACCGGCCGCCGCGAACCATGCGGGCCAGTCCTGCGCGCGATAGGATCGCAGCAGCGGCATCCGCAGCAGGTCGGCCGGACCGCGCAACGTCCGCGCGACCCCGGGCGCGCAGAGCGGCGTCAGCGGCGCGGGGCAGATCGCATCGGCCTCCACGCCATGCCACGCGCCGTCGCCGAAGCGGATCGCCCCGTCCAGCCCCTCGGCGACCAGATCGACCTGGTTGTTGTTGGTCAGCAGCCGCAGGTCGATGCCCGGAGACGCGGCACGAAAGGCAGGCAGCCGTTCGAGCAGCGCGCCGACCGCAAAGGTTCCGACCGCGCTGATGGTCAGCACCTCCTGCACGCCACCGGTGTCGAACCGGTCGAACAACCGGTCGATTGCGCCGAACGATTCGACCAGCGTCGGTGCCAGCGCCATCCCCTCATCGGTCAGCAGCAGCCCGCGATTGGATCGGCGGAACAGCGTGACGCCCAGCCGCGCCTCCAGCGCCTTGATCTGGTGGCTGACCGCCGCCTGCGTCACGCACAGTTCGTCGGCGGCGCGCGTGAACGACAGGTGGCGGGCGGATGCCTCGAACGCGCGCAGGGCATTCAACGGAACCGGTGCACGTGCCATGGATGCCCAGATTTCCTAAGGATCGAACCGAGATATGATCCTTTGTCGCTTGGACGTTTTTCCGTCAATTCCTGCGCTACCCAAGCAAGGCTGAAGGACGAACGACATGGCGTATCGCGAATTTGTCCGGGGATGGCTGACGCTGGCGGCGATGCTGGCGACCGCCCCCGCCTTTGCCGCCGATCCGCCCGAATGGTCGATGCCGGCCGAACCGTTCCGCATCGCCGACAATCTTTATTATGTCGGCACGCAGGGGCTGTCGGCCTATCTGATCGTATCGCGCGACGGCGCGATCCTGCTTGACGGGACGCTGGATCGCAACGCGGCACTGATCGAACGCAATATCCGGCGGGTCGGCGTACCGTTGAACCGGGTTCGGCTGATCGTCAGCAATCACGCGCATGACGATCATGTCGGCGCCATCGCCCGGATCAAGCGCGATACCGGCGCGCGCTTCCTTGCCAGCGTCGCCGACCGCTGGGCGCTGGAACACGGAACGAGCCAGAGCGACGTGACCTACCGCCCGCGATCTTATCCGCCGGTCAAGGTCGACAGGATCGTCGGCGACGGTGAAGTGGTGCGGCTGGGCGAGGTCGCGTTGACCGCGCATCTGACCCCCGGCCACACGCCCGGCTGCACCAGCTGGTCGATGGTCGCGCGCGATGCGGGCAAGCTGCGGCGCGTGTTGTTTCCGTGCAGCATCACCGTTGCCGGCAACCGGCTGATCGGCAATCGCGGCTATCCGGGCATCGTCGCCGATTTCCGCCGGACCTTCGCCAGGCTGGCGGCAATGCGCGCCGACATCGTGCTGCCCGGCCATCCCGAGGCCGCCGACGTGATAGAACGGGGCCGGCGGCGCAGGGCGGGGCAGGCGGATGCCTTTGTCGATCCGGCCCTGTTGCCCCGGATGGTTACCGAACAGCGCGCGGCGTTCGAGGCCGAACTGGCGCAGGCGAAACCGCGCTAAGCCACGTCACTGGGCGGCGCGTCGCCCGCGGAATGGAGCATCCCGCTATAGATGCTGCGTTCCGACCCCGGAATGGCGATGACGTCCAGCCATCGGCGGTAAAAGGCTTCCGGTCCGACGCCGCCGATGATCGCACAGCCATATTCCATGGCGCGCATGTCGTGCAGCGTCGCGAACAGCAACGCTTCGCCCACACCCAGTCCCCGTGCGCCGGGATCGACCCCGGTCGGACCGAAGAAGCCGCGCATCGAACAGTCATAGGCGGCAAAGCCGATCACCGCCTCGCCCTGCACCGCAATCCACAGCGTCGTGATCGGCCGGGTAAAGGCGCGCGCGGTTTCGCTCCGCCACGCGTGACCGAATTCCGCAGCGACCCATGCCATCACGATATGCCGCTCCGCCGCCATCGCCCGCCGGATCACGATGCCCCGCTCGGCAAGGATCGGGCGAGGTGCAATGGTGGGCAGATCGTACAGGCGGACGAGCAGGTCGGTCATGCCGTCATCTTCGATGGGGCGGAGGCGACATGCAAGAGCGGGACAGGGCGCTATCGGCCAAGTCCGATCGACATTCAGTGCTGCCGCCGCTCCAGAGCCGCCGATTCACCGATCGCGTCCGGCTCAACGCAGATGATCTAGCCGCCCCGCCGATAACGCGTCGCGATCGCCCAAGAAGCTGTCGGTTTCGCGACAGCCGCGATAGGGTGCCGTCGATGCCGCCGCTTCCACCCGTTCCGGTTCGTAACCGCCTGTCGCGATGGGGCTGGATCATGCTCGGCTGGCTGTGCGTCGCATTGGGGTTCATCGGTGCGATACTGCCGGTGATGCCGACGACGATCTTCCTGATCCTGGCCGCCGGCTGTTTCGCGCGCGGATCGCCGCGACTGGAGCGATGGCTGCTCGACCATCCCCGCTTCGGTCCCACGCTGACGGCGTGGCGTCGCGACGGCGCGATCGGCCGCCGGGCGAAAGTCCTGGCGTGCAGCGGGATCGCGGTCGGCTATGCCCTGTTCCTGCTCGGCGCTCGCCCCGGTATAGGCCTCGCGCTGGCGGTCGCGGCGCTGATGACCGGATGCGCCGCCTATATCGTGACCCGGCCGACGCCCCCTGCCTGAGCCATATCGAGCGTCAGCAGCGGCGCGGTCAGCGTGCTCAGGCTGATTTCCAGCTCGGCATTGCGGAACGGCTTGGTCAGGCGCGGAATGTCGGCGTCGATGCCGTCCTCATCGGCATAGCCCGAAACGATCAGCACCGGCAGTGCCGGATGGCTGCGCTTCAGCCGGCGTGCCAGGTCGGCACCGCTCATGCCGGGCATCAGATGGTCGGTAATCAGCACGTCGGGCGACAGTCCACCCTCGATCAGCCGCAACGCTTCCTCCGCCGATGCAGCTTCGACCACGCGGTAGCTGAGGTCGGCCAGCATATGCGCGGTGCTCATCCGCACCAGATCCTCGTCGTCGATCAACAACGCGGTGCCCAATCGGGTCGGAAGCGATTGCCCTTCCGCCGCGCGCTCCTCGTCGCACGGCACGATCGTGCTGACCGGCAGCCAAAGGCATATCGTCGTGCCGCTGCCGGGCGTGCTGTCGATCGTCAGCCCGCCGCCCAATTGCGCGGTCAGTCCGTGAACCATCGACAGGCCAAGACCGGTGCCCTTGCCCACGCCCTTGGTGGAGAAAAACGGCTCGATCGCGCGGCGCAGCGTGGCCTCGTCCATGCCGCAGCCGGTGTCGCTGACGCTCAGGCGGATATAATGGCCGCGCGCCAGTCCGGCGACGTCGCCGCTCCGCACGCTGCGCCGGCAGGCGGCGATGGTCAGCGTGCCGCCCTCCGGCATCGCGTCGCGCGCATTCACCGCCAGGTTCAGCAGCGCCATTTCCAGCTGGTTGAGGTCGGCATGGGCCGGCGGCAGGTCGTCCAGTTCGACCGCGACCGTGATGGTCGGGCCGATGGTGGATTCGATCAGCCCGGTCATGCTGTCGATGACCTTGGCCACATCGACGCCGGTCGGCTGCAACGGCTGGCGTCGGGCAAAGGCCAGCAACCGTTGCACCAGCATCTTGGCGCGCTCGGCGGATTGCAGCGCGCCTTCGATCAGCCGGCGTTCGCGTTCGGTGCCGACGCTCTTGCGCACCAGCATGTCGAGCGATCCGATGATCGGGGTCAGCAGATTGTTGAAGTCATGCGCGACGCCGCCGGTCAGGCTGCCCATGGCCTCCATCTTCTGGCTCTGGCGCAACGCGTCGCGCGCGACTTCCAGATCGGCCTCGCGCTCCTTCGCCTCACTCAGGTCGCGTCCGACCGCGACGAAGTTCGCCCCGTCCGCCTCGGGCGCAACGGTCCACTCGATATGCTTCCACCCGCCCGCCTGCGTTGCGATCCGGTTTTCGAACCGGGTCGGGCGGCGGGTTTCAGCCATCTGCGCGATCGCCGCCAGCGTATGCGGTTCGTCCTCGGGATGCATGAACCGGGCATAGCCGCGCGTCAGCAGCTCGCTCTCGCTCCACCCCAATACCCGCGACCATGCCGGGCTGACCGCCGACATCATCCCGTCATAGCCGGCGCGGGCCAGCATGTCCTGCGACAGCGTCCACAGCCGGTCCCGCTCGGCCGACCGGATCGCGACCTGCTCCTCCAGCGTTTCGTTCAGCTGGCGCAGTTCCTCCTCGGCGCGGGCACGTTCGACCGCGCTCTTCACCCGCTCGCCGACTTCCTGCACCAAGCTCTCTTCGGCGGCGGTCCAGGCACGGGGCGTTGCGTTCTGGACGGCCAGTACCCCGACCCATTCGGTTTCGTCGAACAGCAGCACGTCGATGAACGCGCCGACGCGGCGTTCGGCAAGGCCCGCGTGCGCGATGTCGCTCAATTGCGCGTTGCCCGGCACGTCGGGCATGACGAGAGGCGCGCCGGAACGATAGGCGTCCATCAGTCCCGGCCCGAACGACGCCAGCGAATGCGCGCCGACCAGCGACTGCACGTCGCGGCAGTAATCATAGTCGACCGTCATCACCAGATCGCTGCTGATCTCGGCATAGAACACGCGGCTCACATTCAGCCACTGGCCCAGTCGCTCGGCAGCCAGCGTCATGATTTCGTTGCGGGTGCCCAGCGGCCGCAGTGCATCTGCCAACGACAGCAGGAACTGGGTCCGCCGCACGCTGGCAACGCGGTCGGTGGTTTCGGCCAGGATACAGATGACGCCCGCCGGCTCGCCTCGTTCGTCCAGCACCGGCGAATAGTCGAGGTCCATCCACACCTGTTCCGGCCGGCCGTGGCGATACAGGGTCAGTTCCTGATCCTGATAGCGCAGCGTACCCCCGGCCAGCCCGACGCGCATGACATGGTCGTTGAACGCGGCGACCTCCGGCCACCCCTCGCGCACCCTCGATCCCAGCAACTGCGGATGCCGCCCGCCGGCAAAGGCCGAATAGGCGTCGTTGTACAACATCACCCCGTCACCGCCCCACAACATCACCATCGGCACCGGCGACCGCAGCATCAGCGCGGTCGCGGTTTTCAGGCTCTGCGGCCAGTCTGCGATCGGACCCAGCGGGGTCGTCGCCCAGTCGAGCGCCGCGATCAGCGCCGCACATTCCCCGCCACCTGCAAGGAAGGCATATCGGCGCGCGGTAGGCATGGTTTCGACGAGGCGTAGGTCCGGCATGGGAAACGATACATCCTGCAACAACGCCAGCCCGGACATACCGGTCGGGCCAGAGTTTCCATAGGCGTGTAACGTCATGGTAGCGCAATCGACCTTCGGAAGAAACCGTCAGCCATGGATAACGCAAGAAGGCCGTTCCCGGGGCCGCGAAAATTTCACGGGAAGAGAGTTTGCGCGACGTGGCCGCGCTTCACGAATAGTCCGGCCGACGTTCGTACGATCGGCTCGGCACCTGTCTTGGCGTGGCACAGCTGCCTCCGCACGCCGACGATACAGGAGCCAACTTATCGGGGCGGGCGGGTTGTTATCCTGCCGATTTTCCGGGTAATCGGATCGTCGATTTACAGATCGGAATTTGCGTGCCGTCGGACCTGCCCAGAGCGCTCGTCGAATATTTTGAACAGTCGCGGGTCGCGCTCGCGCTGGCATCGGCGGAAGATGACAACCATCTGGTCCTGGTCAATCCGCCGTTCAGCCGCCTGACCGGGTTCGAACCCGACGATGTCGTCGGTCGTAATTGCCGGTTGCTGCAACGCGATGCCGCCAATGTCGAACCCCGCGCCCGGTTGCGCGAATTCCTGGCGCGGCCGACCCAGGCCAATGTGCGGACGCCGATCGTCAATTTTCGCAAGGACGGGACGCCGTTCGTCAACCTGCTCTACATGTCCCGGCTGAACGCGATCGATGGCCGGACGCGGTACATCTTCGCATCGCAGTTCGATGTCAGCCGGTCGCAGCCCGACATGCTGGCCGACTATGACGAACAGCTGACCGCCACGCTTGGTCGACTGGTGCCGATCGCCGGCGATGCGGGGATCGTGATCGAAGGTACGTTGATGACCATCGCCAACAGTGCCGCGATCGTGGCACAGGCCAAGATGATGCTCGCCGATCTCGAGTCCACGCCCGATGCATGACAAGGTTGCCGCCCACGCCGGGAGCGATGGCGCGTCGCCGGTCGGTGTCCCCGTGGTCGGGATCGGCGCCTCGGCCGGCGGGCTGGAGGCGTTGCGCGAGATGCTGGCGCCCGCCAAGCGACCGACCGGCCTGGCCTTTGTCGTCGTCCAGCATCTCGACCCCAACCACGAAAGCATGTTGGCGCAGCTGCTTGACCGCAATACCGCGCTGGCGGTGCTGCAAAGTTCGGGCGGGGAGCGGATCGAGCCGGACACCGTCTACATCATTCCCCCCGGCCGCGGCCTCGCCATTCGCGACGGCGTGCTGGAGCTGACCGATTTCCAGCAGCCGCGCGGGCTGCGCCGGCCGATCGACGATTTCTTTCTGTCGCTGGCGGGCGACCAGCAGTCGAACGCTGCCTGCGTCATCCTGTCGGGCACCGGCGCGGACGGCACCACCGGCCTGCGGGCGATCAAGGAAAATGGCGGCGTCTGCGTCGTGCAGCAGCCCGAAAGCGCGCGCTATGACGGGATGCCGCTGTCGGCGGTCGGCACCGGCATGATCGATTTCGTGAAGCCGCCGGGCGAAATCCTGCACTGTCTGCAGGCATTCTTCCAGCGTCGTGGCTCCGAACCGCTGGAACCGGAGGCGAATGTCGTCGCCGATCATGTCGACGAGATGTGCCGCATCCTGCGCAGCGCCATCGGCCACGACTTTTCGGGTTATAAGCGGTCGACGCTGGTGCGCCGGGTGGAACGGCGGATGCATGTGCTGGGCATCGATACCGGCCGCGCCTATCTCGCCCGCATTCGCAGCGATGCGACCGAATGCGAGGCGCTGTTCCGCGACCTGCTCATCAACGTCACCCGCTTCTTCCGCGACGCCGATGCGTTCGAAACGCTGCGCACCCGCGTGATCGCGCCGCTGATGGCCGACCGCGCATCGGATGAGGACGTCCGCGTCTGGGTGCCCGGCTGCTCCAGCGGCGAAGAGGCCTATACCATCGCGATGCTGTTCGCCGAAGCGGCGCGCACATCGGGATCGCCGCTGGCGGTGCAGATTTTCGCGACCGACATCGACGAACAGATGCTGGGAATCGCGCGCGAGGGCAGCTATCCGGCCGCCGCGATGGCCGATGTGCCCGCGCACTTGCGTGAACGTTATACCGTGCCCCATGCGGAGCGCTTCACCATCGCGGCCCCGATCCGCGACATGATCCGCTTTTCCAGCCACAGCGTCGTCAAGGACCCGCCCTTTTCGCGGATCGACCTGGTGTCGTGCCGCAACCTGCTGATCTATTTCGACGACCGGTTGCAGCAGGCGGTCCTGCCGCTGTTCCATTATGCACTGCGGCCCGGCGGCTTCCTGTTCCTGGGGCCATCGGAAAGCGTCGGGCGGTTCGAGCATCTGTTTCAGCCGGTCGACCAGCCGGCCCGCCTGTTCGAACGCGGCCCCGGCGCACCCAGCTACCCGATCGACCTGCCCGGCAGTCAGCGCCCGCCCGTTCCCCGGCGCGAGCGCGATACGCGTGGCGATACCGCATCACTCGGCAGCGAGGCGCTGGCGACGCGGCGGATGGTCGAACGCTATGCGCCGCCCAGCCTGATCGTCGACCAGGACGGCGGGATCATCTCCGCCTATGGCAAGCTCAGCCGCTATTTCGAATTTCCGGTGACGCGCACCGGCGGCAGCAGCGCGGTGAACCTTGCCCGACCGGGGCTGCGCAACGTCATCGGCCCGCTGCTGCGGCAGGCGCGCGACGAACGTCGCCGGGTGATCGCCCGCGATGTCGCGGTGGAAACCGACTATGGTACGCAGCCGGTCGAGATCATCTGCGATCCGCTGGGCGACGGGACGCTGCTGTTCGTGTTCCGCGACACCGGCCCGTTCGTGCCGTCCGATCAGGGCGAACTGCAGGACCTCGAACCCAGCGACGACCATCTGGAGGAGCTGGAGGACGAACTGCGCCTGACCCGTCACCGGTTGCGCGCGGCGATCGAGGAGTTGGAGACGGCGAACGAGGAGCTGAAAAGCTCCAACGAAGAGATGATGTCGATGAACGAGGAGCTTCAATCGACCAACGAGGAGCTGTCGACCGTCAATGACGAGCTGAAGACCAAGGTCGACCAGCTGACCGTCGCCAATTCCGACCTGCGCAACTTCTATGAATCGACCGAACTTGCGGTCGTGGTGCTGGATGCCGACCTAAAGGTGCGCAGCTATACCGATGCGGCCACTCGCATCTTCCCTCTGAAGCCGGCCGATCGCGGCCGCCCGCTGACCGATGTCGCCAACCGGTTGCAGGACGCGGCGCATCTGGAAGACGCGCGTGCCGTCGCGACCGGCGCCTCGCCGGTCCAGCGCCGGGTGCGCACCGCCGATGGCGAGCATATCTTTTCGTTGCGGGTGCTGCCCTATCGCACCCAGACCGGGGAGATCGACGGCGCGACACTGGTCCTGACCGAGATCACCGACGCCCTGGCGCTGGAACGGCAATTGGCGGCCGAGCGCGAGCGGCTCGACCTGGCGATCAAGGCGGCGGGGATCGGCGTCTGGGAATATTGCCCCGAAAACGGTGAACTGGTGCTCGATCCGGCGGAACGGCAACTGTTCGAGGTGGCACCGGACGCGGAGGTCGGGATCGACATGCTGCTGGGCCGGATCGATCCGGACGATCTGCCGAAGGTCGAGGCCGCACTGCGCCGCGCGATCGAACGCAGCGGCGATTACGAAGCGACGTTCCGCGTGCGTCAAGGCGACGGGCAGATGCGCTGGGTAAAGGGCTTCGGCCGCGTCGTCGGCGGCAGCGCGCCGCGGCGGCTGGTCGGTGTGTCGATCGACGTGACGCCGGAATATGCGCTGGCCGAAACGCGTGAACTGATGCTGCGCGAGATGAACCACCGGGTGAAGAACCTGTTCGCGGTGATCGCGGGCATGATAACCATCGCCGCGCGTTCGCACGACGATCTGCGCACCTTTGCCGACGATCTGCGTCGCCGTATCGCGGCCCTCGGATCGGCGCATTCGCTCGCATCGCCTGCCGGCCAGCCCCATGCCGTCGGGCTGGACGACATCGTTGCCACGACCCTCGCCCCGTATCGCGATCATGCACGGATCGAAATCGACGGCCCGGTCGTTGCACTCGACAGAAGCTGTCTGTCGCCGCTGGCGCTCATTCTGCACGAATGGGCGACCAACTCGATCAAATATGGTGCGCTGGGCAGCGACGGGGAACGGGGCCTGCGGGTGCAGTGGCGGGTCGGGGATGATGGGATCGTACTGGCATGGACCGAGGATACGAAGGACACGGGCGATCACCAGCCCGGCAAGCGCGGGTTCGGGTCGGTGCTGGTCGAAACCAGCGTCCGGCAGTTGCGGGGTACGATGACGGCCGGCACGCACGACGATCGCTTCCGGCTGGAGATGCGGTTACCCGCGGGCGTGATGCGGCGTGACTGACCCGGTCCTGCTCGTCGAGGACGAGTTGTTCATCGCGCTGGACGTGCAGGCCACGATCGAAGCGGCAGGCTTCGCGGTCGAAGGGCCGTGCATGACCTTGGTCGAAGCGCAGGAGGCGGTCGAACGCCATGGCGCGGCCTTCGCCGCGGCCGTGCTCGACGTGCGGCTGGCCGATGGAACGGTGTTTCCGGCGGCGGACCGGCTCCATGCCGCCGGTGTCCCGTTGATCTTCCATTCGGGCCACGCCGACGATGCCGACCTGCGCCAGCGCTATCCGCGCGCGATGGTCTGCCCGAAGCCCAGCGCGCCGGAGGCGCTGTCGGAGGCGATCCGCCGTTGCGCCGCGCTGAACGGCGGGGAGCAGCAGGCGGCGGGCTGACCCCCACCGCCGCCAACCGGGCGGGGGTGCGCCGTTACGACGCTACCCGCACCGACAGCCGTACCATCCGGGGCTGTCCGGGGAAAATCCACACCCGGCTGTACGAGCTTTGCGCATAGCGTTCGTCGAACAGATTGTCCGCCTCCGCCCGGACGGTCAGGCGTGGCGACAGCGCGACTTCGACTGCTGCCTTGGCCTTCACATAGGCCGGCAGCACGACATAATCGCGCTCGATCGATCCGGCACGATCGCCGACATAGCTCACGCCCGCGCTGACCGAAATGCCGCGTCCCGACGGGTCGATAAAGCGGCCGAGCGCAAAGATCGTCCCGTTGTGATCGGGAACGTTGAGCGCGCGATCGGTCGGAAATGCGGAATCGTCGACCCGCGCATGGCTCCACGCATAATTGGCGACGATCTGCCATTGCTGCGCCAGCCGCACCGACCCGTCGAACTCGATCCCGCGGCTGCGCAGGCTGCCGACCGGGGCGAGGAAATTGGAATCGACCGGATCGTTGGTCAGAATGCCCTGCTTGCGGATGTCGAACCATGTCGCGGCAAGGTCGATCCCCGGCCAGCGTCCGGCCATGCCGACCTCGTACCCTTTGCCACTTTCCGGCGCGAATCCCTGACCGAAGCGGTCGGTGCCTGAATTGAGCACGAAATTCTCGCCCCAATTGGCATGGACCGCGATGGCATCGGTCGCCTGATATTTCGCGTCCAGCCGGAAATGGAACGGTTGGTCGACGGTGCGGCCGACCTGCCCGGTGCGGTTGTTGCGAATGCGCTGGCGATAGGCATCGAACCGCACCCCGCCGCCCAGCGTCAGCCGGTCGGTCGCTTCCCACAGGTCCTGCGCGTACACGGTGCCGGCCCAGCGCTTTTCGCGATTGTTGGTGAAGGGGAGCAGCGTGGGCGGCGTCTGCCCATAGACGGGGTCGAAGACGTCGATGGCGTACGGATTGCCGCCGGTCGCCGGATTGCCTGGGTTGCGACGCATCCAGCGTTCGGCATAGTCGAGGACATAGCCCTTCATTCCGATGCTCGGGCGATGGTTGCCGACCCGGCCCGACAGCTCGATCCGGGCGGACAGGTCGTCCACCAGGAAGTCGCGCGAACGGCGCTGCCGCCACAGCGTGCGGTCGTTGACCAGGCGCGACTGGTCCGACGACAGGCCCTTCAGTGAGCCCGTCCGCCACGCGACCCCGCCATTGATCGCCCAGTCGTCGCCTAGGTCGAACAGCCCGGTCAGTTGATGGCGCTGGTTGCGGAAATGGGTCAGGCCGTCGTTCGGCTCCCCGAAATAGGCGGATCGGCGCACTGCATTGGCATCGCCGCGGATCGCGGGAATGCCGCGATCGAACAGCGTGTTGAACCGGGTGATCTCCCCGACATAGGTCAGCCGCACCGCGTCCGACGGACGCCAGGTAAGCGACGGCGCCACCACCTGCCGCTCCAGCCGCACGAAGTCGCGCCAGCCATCCGAATCCTCGGCCGCGACCACGATCCGCCCGGCCAGCGTGCCGCTGATCGGGCCGGTGGCGTCGACCTCGACCCGGCGGGTGTCGAACGATCCATAGGTAAAGGTCGCATGGGCGGCAGGGGTGAAGCCCGGCGTCTTGCTGACCAGGTTGACCCGGCCCGCCGGATCGATGTCGCCGAACAGCGCGCCGGCCGGTCCTTTCAATAGTTCGACGCGCTCGGTCGTCGCGGGATCGCGTGGCGGGGCCATGCCGCGATTGGCGAGGAAGCCGTCGACATAATATTCCGCACCACCATCCGGCGTGCCGAGAAAACCGCGAATGGCGAAATTGTCCATCACGCCGCCACGGTTATTCTGGTTGCTCACCCCGCTGACCAGTTCCAGCGCATCCGACAGGCGATAGGCCCCGGCGGCGGTCAGCAGGTCGCGTTCCACCGACCGGCTCGATTGCGACATGATCTGTGTCGCCGCATCGGACGACAGCGTCCGGTCCTGCCCGGTTCGCCGCGTCCCCAGCACGACGATCTCATCCTTATCGTCGTCGCTCTCTGGGGCGGTTTCGCTGGCGGGCGGCTCGTCGCTGGAGCGGGCAAAGGCGGGGAGGGCGCAGGACAGCAATGGCAGCAGCAACACTGCTACCCGGACTTGATAAGACACGATCATTCCCTGTTACGTTGTAACATTGCCTTGCGGTGGTTCGAACGGCCTGTCAACCATCCGGCATGATCGGCGCCGACCGCGAACTGGCCATCTATGCTCGGATCGCGCGCCCGGTCTCCAACCTGCGCGTCGATCGACAGCTTATGGCGCACCCGGAGGGATTCGAACCCCCGACCAAGGAGGTAGAAGCTCCTTGCTCTATCCAGCTGAGCTACGGGTGCCCGGCGCCTCGTTAGCGCGCATTGCGGCGAAGCGGAACCGCTATCATAACGCATCCATGCACGAACCGTCCGATCGCCCTCTGCACCGTATCGAAGCCGGCGCCGTTCCGGCGCGCGGGTTTCGCCATTTCGACCTGGTGATGGCGGCGTTCGTCACTATCCTGCTGCTGTCCAACATCATCGGCGCGGGCAAGGTCGCTGCGCTCGACATCGGCGGCACGCCGTTCGTGTTCGGGGCGGGCATCCTGTTCTTTCCGGTGTCCTATGTCCTGGGCGACGTGCTGACGGAAGTGTATGGCTATGCCCGGGCGCGGCGCTGCATCTGGGTCGGGTTCGCGGCGCTGCTGTTCATGGCGTTCATGGCATGGGCCGTGGTCGCGATGCCGCCTGCGCCGAGCTGGACCGGGCAGGGCGCGTATGAAGCGGTGTTCGGGCAGGTGCCGCGCATCGTCTTCGCGTCGATCGCCGCCTTCTGGGCCGGGGAGTTCGTCAACGCCTATGTCCTCGCCCGGATGAAGGTGTGGACCGATGGCAAGGCGCTGTGGACGCGGACGATCGGGTCGACGGTGGTGGGGCAGGCGGTCGACAGCGCGATTTTCTATCCGCTGGCGTTCCTGTACCTGTGGCCGACGCAGCAGGTGGTGACGGTCATGCTCACCAACTGGGCGATGAAGGTCGCGTGGGAAGTGGTGCTGACGCCGGTCACCTATGCCGTGGTCGGCTGGCTGAAGCGGCGCGAGGGCGTCGAGGTGTTCGATGTCGCGACCGACTTCTCGCCCTTTTCGGGAGAACGCCGGTCGCGATGAGGCGGCTTACGCCCCGATCTTCGCCAGCAGCCCTTCGAACAGTGCGCGCCCGTCGCGACCGCCATGGGCGGCCCCAATCCGGCGTTCTGGGTGTGGCATCATGCCCAGCACGTTGCCGCCGTCGTTGACCAGCCCGGCAATGTCGCGGGCGGACCCGTTGACCGGCTCGGCATAGCGGAACGCCACCTGGCCCTCACCCTCGATCCGGTCGAGGGTCGCTTCGTCGGCGGTGTAATTGCCGTCGTGATGCGCCACCGGCACCTTGATCGTGTCGCCCGCGCGATAGCCGCTGGTGAAGGCGGAGCGGGTATCGCCGACGGTCAGCGCGACGTCGCGGCACACGAACGACAGCCCGCGATTGCGCATCAGCGCGCCCGGCAGCAGGCCGGCTTCGGTCAGGATCTGGAAGCCGTTGCAGATGCCGAGCACCGGCAGGCCCTTGCCCGCCGCGTCGACCACTGCGCGCATCACCGGGGATCGCGCCGCGATCGCGCCGGAACGCAGATAGTCGCCATAGGAAAAGCCGCCGGGCACGGCGACCAGGCCGACGTCGTCGGGCAATGTGGTGTCGCGGTGCCACACCATCGTCGGGGCGGTGCCGGTGACCGATTCCAGCGCGACGGCGATGTCGCGGTCGCAGTTCGACCCCGGAAAGACGATGACGGCGGTCTTCATGCGCGTTCGACCCGGTAGTTTTCGATGACGGTGTTGGCCAGCAGCTTGCGGCACATCGCGTCGATCGTCGCGTCGTCGGTGTCGTCGGCGACGTCCAGTTCGATCAGCTTGCCGACGCGCGCCTCGCCCACGCCCGCAAAGCCGAGCGAGGCAAGCGCATGTTCAATCGCCTTGCCCTGCGGATCGAGTACGCCGTTCTTGAGCGTCACGACGATGCGGAGTTTCATGGATAGCCCTCGACTGCACAGAATATTTGCGCGCGCTATGGCCCCGCCGGCGTCCGCGCACAAGAGCATTGGGCAGGACCCGCCGGATTCACTTGAGCAGGGCGTGTTGCGTCCCTATCACACCGGCCATGGATGATACCCCCACGCTTGGCTCCCTCGACCGCCGGTTCCTGAACGTCCTGCGCTGGCGCGGTGCGGTGAA
The DNA here is from genome assembly GCF_001421765.1 of Sphingomonas sp. Leaf32. GTDB lineage: Bacteria > Pseudomonadota > Alphaproteobacteria > Sphingomonadales > Sphingomonadaceae > Sphingomonas. Next base: position 518,516 of record NZ_LMLA01000001.1, read on the forward strand.
GGCCCTGATCCTGCTGGCGGTGGCCGGGATCGGCGAACTGATCCTTGCCGATCAGGGACCGATGAACGGTCTGGCCGCCGTGCCGGCGCTCGCCATCGGGGCATGGCTGACCTTCGTCGCGCCGGCGCGCAGGTTCGCGCATTGGGGCTTCGCGCTCGACGACCGGGAACTGCAGGTCGCCCATGGCTGGCTGATGCGCGTGCATACCATCGTGCCGATCGGGCGGGTGCAGCATATCGACCTGTCGCAAGGGCCGATCGAACGCGCCTGCGGCGTCGCGACGGTCGTGCTGCATACCGCCGGCACCGACCATAGCCGGGTCACCGTCCCCGGCCTGTCGCGCGAAACGGCCGAAGGGGTGCGCGACCGCATCCGCGCGGCCATCGGCGCCTCGCCATGGTGAGCGCGCCCGATGCGGCGCGACGGCTGCATCCGGGCACCATCGCGCTCCGGATCGTCGTAAAGGCGCCGCAGAATGTCGCGGGTCTCGTCGCGCTGTCCGCCGCCGCATCGCGGGGCGGATGGCTGGTGATGGCCGGGGTCGCCGCGCTGGTGCTGGTCGGCGCGGGGCTGGTAACGTGGCTGCGATGGCGGTCGTTTACCTATCGCATCGCGGACGGCGAACTGGTGATCGCCGACGGCATCCTGCACCGTAACCGCCGCTCGATCCCGTTCGAACGCATCCAGGACGTGTCGATCGACCAGAAGCTGCTGGCGCGCATCTTCGGACTGGCGCGCGTCCGGATCGAAACCGGCGGCGGGGAAGCGGACGAGGCGTCGCTCGACAGCGTGTCGCTGGGCGAAGCTGCCCGGCTGCGCGCGGTGCTGCGGGGTCGGGAAACACCGGTCGCGGCGACGACAGGGCAAATTCCGTCGCGCGACGTCGTGTTCGCGATGGATACGCGCCGCGTGCTGACCATGGGCCTGTTCGGCTTTTCGCTGGTATGGGTCGGCGTGCTGTTCGCCGCGATCAATCAGGTCGGCGATCTGTTCGGTCTCGACTGGGACGGTTGGCGCGACTGGGCGGGTGTTGCCCGCCGGGAGGCGCTGGCGCTCGCCACGCCGCTGTTCGCGCTGCTGGCCGCCATCGTCGCACTGGCGGTCGGCGCGATCAGCGGGGTCGCGCGGACCTTCTTCATCGACCATGGTTTCCGGTTGGAGCGCGAGGGCGGCCGCCTGCGCCGGTTGCGCGGGCTGACGACCCGGACCGAAGTGGTCGTAAGCCTGCGGCGGATTCAGCTGGCGCTGATCGAACGCGGCATGGTCAGCGGGCGGCTCGGCTGGTCGAGCCTGCGGTTGCAGACGCTGGGCGGCAGCGACGATGTCGGCGGACGGCAACAGGTCGCGCCGTTCGCCCGCGACGAAGAAGTGACGGGCGTGCTGGCGGCGGCGGACTATCCGGCCTTCGATCCGTTGCCGCTGCGTCCCGTCGCCTTCGGGCATGTCGTGCGCGCGGCGATCGTGCGCGGCGGGGTGCCGCTGGTCGGCATCGCGGTCGCCTGCTGGTTCCTGCCGCTCGCCGGCCTTGCGCTGCCGCTGGTGGCGATCCCGGTTGTGAGCGCGCTGCTGGCGCGACGGCGGCATCGTTATGCGGTCGTCGGCGACACGTTGCAGGTCATGCGCGGCGTGCTGGCGAAACAGGCGTGGATCGTCCCGCTGGCCAATATCCAGAGCGTGTCGGTCACCCGATCACCACTGCAACGGCTGCTCGGCGTCGCGACGGTGCGGGTGGACACGGCGGGCGCGAAGGGGATCGGGCGGCCGGACATTTCCGATCTAGCGGTCGAGGATGCCTGGCCGTTGGCACGGGCGCTGCTGGGGGTTGGTGGCGCCGGGTCGTGGCAAGGTAGCAAGGCAATTGCCGGTGTTTGATCTGTTCGAAAGATCCTTCCCGTCACCCCGGACTTGTTCCGGGGTCCACCGTGCCTCGAACGCCGCCGATGGAAACTCTGGTCGCACCGATCGCCGCACCGCGGACCCCGGAACAAGTCCGGAGTGACGAAGCGGCGGGGCTGTCGCTCCGCCCTCGTCCTATGGCGCGACCTATGGCGCGACTGGAGTAGGCGCCGGCGCCGGATCGCTCCGCCGCCGCACGCCGGTCAGCGGTGCGCCGGGCTGAATCGGGTCCGACCGGATAATGGCGGGCGCAGCGGCCGGGGGCGGGGGTGGCGGCGCGGCACGGCGCATACACTCCGCGGCGGCACGCGGCACCTGCTGGCAGTTCCACAGCCGGCGTTCGAGCGACTGGCCCCGGTCGCGGAAATAGCCGAACGACATCGCCTCGACCGCCGCCGGTTCATTGGCCGCCGCCGCCTGCGCCGGCACCGCCGACCGGTCGCGCCAGCCCAGGAACTTGCACCGCGCCCGGTCGCCACAGGCGGCAGCGGCAAGGGCAGGCCACCCATCGGGCGGTCCCGCACTGTCGAGCGTGACGAGGAAGGTGTCGGGATCGTCGCTGCTGGCGCGCGGTATCGATCCGCCCGCGAAGTGCCCGGCCAGCATCCCGGCTTCCTGTTCGACCGCCAGCACTTCGGGCAGCTTGTGCGCCGGCGAATAGGGGCCGAGTTGCAGGATGCGCGGCTCGATGCCCAGCGCCGGCTGCCGGAACGCGCCCGGCGTGCCCCACCAGCCGGCCCAGCGGAAGAACAAATGGGTGTCGACCGCCGCGATCTTCGACAGGCTCGACTGCCAATAGGGGACGACCCAGTCGGTGTGGTAATGGGTGGCATAGCCGACGGGGGCATAGACGCTGCCCGCCAGTGCCGCCGCCGCGACCTGGCGCGCCCGTTCCCAGAAGGCGTCCGGATAGGCGCGGGCGAGCGCGCCGTCGCAGGTGAAGGTGAACTGGCAGCCGGTGCGGCGCTCCGATCCCTGGAACACCACGCCGCACACGCTGGCGGGAAAGGCGGGATGGCGCACGCGGTTCAGCACGACCTGCGCCACGGCGCGCTGGCCCTTCGCATCGTCGCCCGCTTCGTACAGCACGGCGGCGGCGAGGCAATCGGTCGCCCGCGTCCGGTTTTCCGCATCGCCGGCAAAGCGGAACGGACGCGCCGTCGGGTTGGGACCGTCGAAGAACGGCACGGTCGCATTGAACGCCCGCGCTTCGTCGGGCGGCAGGTTGCGAAACTCGGCCGGCTCGACCGGGGGCGGGGGGATGGTCGGTCCGGTAGCGGGACCGGCAGCGCCGCGTTGGGCGCCCGCGACCCGAGGCTCGACCCGGACCGGCGGCGCGTGCTCGACGATCGCCGCCGGCACGACGGCGGCGGCGATCGACAGTGCGACCAGCACGCCGTCGATCGCGGTGGATCCGGTGCGGATGCCGTTTCGCGTCGGTGTTACGTCCAGTGGCATGTTCGCCAAAAATCTTCCGTTCGGTTCGAGCAGCTTTCGAGCTTGTCGAGAAGCGTCTGTCGAGAACGTCACGCCGGTGGCGCCTTCTCGACTACGGATCTCGACAAGCTCGATCCTCCGCTCGAAGCGAACGGAGGAGATGGTGGGATATAGTTACTGTTCGGGCAGGAAGTCTGGCACCGACAGATATCGTTCGCCGGTATCATAGTTGAAGCCCAGCACGCGCACCCCTTCGGGCAGGTCGGGCAGTTTCTGCAGGATCGCAGCCAGCGTCGCGCCGGACGAGATGCCGACCAGCATCCCTTCCTCGCGCGCCGAGCGCCGGGCCATGTCCTTCGCCACCGCCGCATCGACCTTGATGACGCCATCAATCGCGCGGGTGTGGAGGTTGGCGGGGACGAAGCCCGCGCCGATGCCCTGGATCGGGTGCGGTCCCGGTTGCCCGCCGGAGATGACCGGCGACAGTTCGGGTTCGACCGCGAACACCTTCAGGTTCGGCCACTTCTCTTTCAGCGCCTCGGCGACGCCGGTGATGTGGCCGCCGGTGCCGACGCCGGTGATGATGACGTCGATGGGGCTGTCGGCGAAGTCGCGCAGGATTTCCTGTGCGGTCGTGCGGACATGGACGTCGATGTTCGCCGGATTTTCGAACTGTTGCGGAATCCACGCATCGGGCGTCTCCGCCGCCAATTCGTGCGCACGCTCGATCGCGCCCTTCATCCCCTTTTCACGCGGCGTCAGGTCGAAGCTGGCGCCATAGGCCAGCATCAGGCGACGCCGCTCGATGCTCATGCTCTCCGGCATGACCAGGATCAGCCTGTAGCCCTTGACCGCGGCGACCATTGCCAGCCCGACGCCGGTATTGCCGCTGGTCGGTTCGATGATCGTGCCGCCGGGCTTCAGGTCGCCCGACGCTTCGGCCGCCTCGATCATGGCCAGCGCAATGCGGTCCTTAATCGACCCGCCGGGGTTGGAGCGTTCGGACTTGATCCACACCTCGGCATCGCCGAACAGCCGGCGGACGCGGACGTGCGGGGTATTCCCGATCGTTTGCAGGATGGTATCGGCCTTCATGGCTGTGTCTCCTTGGGAAGGACTTCCAAATCTTGCGGCGGCGTAAAGCTCCGTGCGGCACGCAATTCGGGGAACAGGCGCGACCACAGCATCGTAACGCCGATCGCCAGCACCCCGCCGCCCGCAACCGCGACGACCGGGCCGACCAGTGCCGCGAGGAAGCCGGACCGCGCCTCGCCCAGTTCGTTCGATCCCGACACGAACAGCGTCGATACCGCGCCGACCCGACCGCGCATCGCATCGGGGGTGTGCAGCTGGATCAGCGACTGGCGGACATAGACCGACACCATGTCGGTCGCGCCGACGACGAACAGCGACGCGAGCGCGAGGATCGCGGCGGGCGCGAAGTCGCTGCCGATCGCCGCCTGCCCGAACACCGGGATCAGCAGCGGCGCGGACAGGCCGAACAGCGCCGTCGCCGCGCCGAAGCCCATCACCGACAGCAGCATCTTGGCGCCGACATCCTTCGACAGGGGCTTGATCGCGAACACCGCCGCGACCGCCACCGCGCCCAACGCCGGTGCGGCGCGCAGATGGCCCAGGCCGTCCGCACCGATCTGCAGGATGTCGCGGGCATAGATCGGCAGCATCGCCGTCGCTCCGCCCAGCAGCACCGCGAACAGGTCGAGCGAAATCGCCCCGAACACCAACCGGTTGCGCCGGACATAGGACAGGCCGTCGAGCATCTGCCGCCACGGATTCAGGTTGCCGGTGATCGCCGCGCGCGGGATCGGCGGGATCAGGAACAGCATGACCAGCCCGAACAGGAACAGGCCCGCCGACACGGCGTAGGGCAGGTAATGGCCAAAGGCGTAAAGATAGCCGCCCATCGCCGGCCCCAGCACCGACCCGCCCTGCCACGCGATCGAACTCATCGCGATCGCGGTGGGCAGCACGGCGGGCGGCACGAGGTTGGGGGCCAGCGCCTGCAACGCCGGCCCGGCAAAGGCGCGGGCGACGCCCAGCAGCGCGGCGACGAAGAACAGCCAGGGGAGGGTGATGCCGCCGCTATAGGTCAGCCACGCCAGCAACAGCGCGCAGCCCCCTTCCAGCGCGACCGACCCGCGCGCGATCCAGCGCCGGTCGACCCGGTCGGCCACCCACCCCGCGACCAGCGACAGCACCAGCAACGGCAGGAACTGCGCGACGCCGATCAGGCCGAGCTGGAACGCCGATTGCTTGATCGTCATCGTCTCGCGCGCGATGTCGTACACCTGCCACCCGATCACCACGACCATCGCGATCTGTGCCAGCGTATTCGACAGGCGCGCGAGGAAATAGGCGCGGAACGGCGCGATCGACAGCGGGTGCGGGGACGCGGACATAGGCAGGGTTTAGGTCCGGTGGCGGGCCGGGGCAATGCAGATCGGCTTGGGGGGTGTTGGGGCGGGGCTTGGGCGACCACCATCGTCATTCCGGCGAAGGCCGGAATCCATGGATACGGACGGTATCGGCTCTATGGCGACGCCTCGTATCCATGGACCCCGGCCTGCGTCGGGGTGACGGACGGTGTTACCGCCCGAGGAACGTCAGCAAATCCTCGGTCAATCGGTCGCTCTCCGTCGCGAACAGCCCATGCGGCGCGCCATCATATTCGATGAGCGTCGCATTCGGCAGCGCCTTGGCCAGCGCCCGTCCGGTCGCGTCGATCGGCACCGTCTGGTCCGCCGTCCCGTGGATGACGAGCGTCGGTACGGTGATCGAGGGAATGTCGGGACGGAAATCGGTGGTCCCGAACGATTCCGCGCAAGCCAGCGTCGGCTTCAGGCCGGCAAGCATCGCCGTGTTCCACGACAGGTCCAGCACTTCCTCGCTCACCGGGCTGGTGATGAAGCCCACGCCATAGAATTGGTCGAAGAAGGTGCGGAAGAACTTCGGGCGATCCGCCTTGATATTGTCGGCGATCTCCTGAAGCTGGTCCTGCGGCACGCCGTCGGGATTGTCGTCGGTCTGGAGCATGTACGGCACGACCGACCCGATGAAGCCGGCGCGGGTCACGCCCTTGCCGTGATGGCGCGACATGTACCGCGCGACCTCGCCACCGCCCATCGAGAAGCCGACCAGTGCGATGTCGTCGGTGACGCCGGTTTCCTTCAGCACATCGGCCAGATCGTCCGACAGCGTATCATAGTCATAGCCCGACCAGGGCTGATCCGACCGGCCGAAGCCCCGCCGGTCATAGGCGATCACACGGTATCCGGCATCGGCCAGCGCCATCGCCTGCGGGTCCCAGCTATCGGCCGACAGCGGCCAGCCATGGATCAACACGACCGGGCGGCCCTGTCCCCAGTCCTTCACGAACAGGCTCGTTCCGTCACGGGTCTTCACATACGGCATGGGGGATTCCTTTTCGTTCGGATCGCAGCGTCAACGGCCCGCCAAACGCAGCGTTCCCATATCAATATGGTCCTATTTTGGTATTATTCGGATGTAACCAATAGGTCATCGATCCGCCGTCCGGCCGTAATGTCCACACCGTACCGCATTTCTAGTCCCGCTATCGTATACCAGGAATGCCAGTCACCATGTCAGATACCCCTACGCCGCCCGTCGATCGCAGCGAAACCCGCCGCCTGTTCCTGCGCCGTGCCGCGCAGCTTTCGGTCGCATCGGTCGGTATGCCGTTGCTCGCGGCCTGCGACGACAAGGGAAGCGGTGCGGTTGCCGTGCCCACGCCGACCCCGACGCCCACGCCGACCCCCACGGCCGTCGCCAGCTTCAGCATCGCCGTGCTGCCCGACACGCAATTCTATTCGCGCTATGCGACGTTGGAGGAAAATCTCCAATTCTCGCGCAAGTACAACAGCGAACCCTTCGCCGCGCAGACGCGCTGGATCGCCGAGAATGCCGCGCGCTATTCGATCCCGTTCGTGATCCATCTGGGCGACGTGGTCGATCAGGTGCGCAAGCCCGACCAGTGGAAGGTCGCCGACGCCGCGATGCGCCAGCTGGAGGCAGCGCGCGTCCCCTATTCGATCCTCGCGGGCAATCACGACGTGCTGAGCGACCTCGACTATCGCGACGCCACCAGCCAGGCGAGCGGCACGGATGCGCAGCGCAATCTGTCGGCCGAACCCTATCTGTCGTGGTTCCCCACCAACCGCGCGCGCGCCCAGTCCACCTTCCTTGCCCGCGATCCCAGTGGCTTCCACGAAGCGCATGTGTTCGAGGCGCAGGGCGTCAAATTCCTCGTCCTGTCGCTGTCATGGCGGATTTCGGACGCCGGCATCGCATGGGCGCGCGGCATCCTCGCCGCCAATCCAACACTGCCGGCGATCCTGTCGAACCATCAGTTGCTCAACATCGACAAGGACGGCACCAGCCCGCTCGAAACCGAATATGGCAAGATGCTGTGGGAAAAGCTGATCCGCGACAACGATCAGATTTTCATGACGCTCAACGGCCATCACCACGGTGCCGCGCGCCTGACCAAGACGAACAATTTCGGCAATCCGGTCGAGGAAATGGTGGTCGACTACCAGATGGCGTATCAGGGCGGCAACGCGTTGATGCGGCTGTACGAATTCGACTTCACCAACAAGAAGATCGACGTGATGTCCTTCTCGCCATGGGTGGTGCAGAAGCCCAAGGCGACGCTGAACCAGTTCGACCGCGCCGTGCTGACCACCGCCAATGAACGCTTCAGCATCGCGATGGACTTCAGCAAGCGCTTCGCCCGCTTCGCGCCGACCTTCGCCCCCGCCGCCGCGGTCGCCGGGGCGACGTCGATCCTGCCGCGCGTGCGCGACACGCTGCTGGCGGGCTATACCGAACCCGCCGCGCCGGTGGAGGTGCTGCCGCGCGACGCGACCGATTATCCGCTGATCGCCGAAACCGCCGCGCACTGGCGCGTCGCCAGCGGCATCGTCAACGGCCAGGTCGTGCGCGTGGGCGAAACGCTGTCCGACGCCACCGGTGCCAATCCGATGGTGCGCGGCACGCTGACCGGCACCGCGCAGGAAGGCGACGTGGTATGGACCACCGACAAGCACCGCCTGTCGTCGGCGCCGGGCAGCGTCCGCTTCCTCAACACCGACAAGACCGTCGGCCGGAACAGCTATTTCACCACGCAGAAGACCGCGCCGGTGAATGCACAGGCGTTCTCCGCGGGCTATACCGTCGAAGCCTTCATCAAGGTCGATGCGAACTGGACCGTCGCCAAGCATCGCTGGGGCAATATCCTGACCCGCGACGGCAATCGCGGCAAGCTGCCCGGCTTTGCCGGCGGCGATCCCGAAGCGCCGCCGGTGCTGTTCGCCATCTCGTCGCTCAAGGAAGTGCAGTGGGAGATCGTTCCCGCCAGCGCTACCACCGGCGCGAAGTCGAACTGGTCGGGTGAGATCATGCTCGACACCTGGTATCACGTGGCGATCGTCAACGATCCGACGACGAAGGAAACCATCCTGTACGTCGATGGCGCGCCGGTGCTGCGCAACACGTCGGGCACGGTCGGCATCGCGGCGCTGGCCGCCGACATGCCATGGGTGCTGGGGGCGTCGTGGTGGGACGGCGATCGCGACGACGGCTATTTCGGCAGCGTCGGCGAAGTGCGGCTGGTGACCAAGCCGCTGGTGCCGGCCCAGTGGCTGACTGCCCGCCGCGCCTAAGGCAGCGGGCGGCGGGGCGGTGCGCAGTACGCGCCCGCCCCGTCGTCAGTCGTGCGGGACGATGCCCAGCACCGGGCGCACCACGCCGCGTTCGGCATCGCGCAGGATCGCCGAATAGCGTTCCGCCATCTGGGCATGGACCCGCCGCACCTCGGGCAGGCTCGCCGCGTCCGCGCGGTGCCGCGACTCGGCCAGTCGGCGGCGATAATAGGCGATGTTGTCGGTCGGCATCATGGCCTCCTCGTACCAGATACTTGGTAGAGCATAGGCCGATCCGTCCCGTCCGTCGCTGATCCACATCAAGCATCGGTTCAGGACTGATTCAGCTTCATCCTGGCGTGACGAAAGTGTCGAGCACCCGCTTCTGGCCTGCCGTCTCGAACAACACTTCCAGTTTGTTGCCCTCGATCGTCTCGATCGTGCCGTAACCGAATTTCTGGTGGAAGACGCGCTGTCCGGTCGACAGATCGCTGCGACCTTTATTGCCCAGGCTGATCGCACTGGCGCGTGCCTCGACCACCCGCGACGGGGTCGGGGTGAAGCCGGACCCCTGCGACGCCGCCCGCTGCCACCCCGGCCCACGTCCGGTGCCGCGCGCGACATCGGCGAAGGGATCGGCCCGTTCGCTCCAGTTCGCCCGCCACAGGCTTTCGCCGCCCGACATGGTCGTTTCCGCCTCGATATGCTCGGGCGGCAGTTCGCCGACGAAGCGCGAGGGCAGCGACGAATTCCACTGGCCATAGATGCGGCGATTGGCGGCATGGAACACCACCGCCAGCCGCCGCGCGCGCGTGATCGCGACATAGGCGAGGCGGCGCTCCTCCTCCAAGGACGCGGTGCCGCCTTCGTCCAGCGACCGCTGCGACGGGAACAGCCCTTCCTCCCATCCGACGCAGAACACCGTGTCGAATTCCAGCCCCTTGGCGGCATGGATGGTCATGATCGTGACCTTCGGCTCCTCCGCCGAAGCCTCGTTATCCATCACGAGACTGACATGCTCGAGGAACGCGCCGAGCGACTCATATTCCTCCATCGCGCGGACCAGTTCGGTCAGGTTCTCCAGTCGCCCGGCGGCCTCCGCCGTCTTTTCCGCCTGGTACATGGCGGTATAGCCGCTTTCGTCCAGCAACTGCCGCGCCAGTTCGGCGTGCGGCAGGTCGCGGGCCATGTCGCGCCACCGCGCGAAATCGCCGACCAGCCGCCCCAGCGACTTGCGCGCCGCCCCGGTCAGTTCGTCGGTATCGAGGATGCGCGCGGCGGCGGTCATCAGCGAGCTGCCGGTCGCGCGGGCGAAGCGATGGATCGTCTGCACCGCCTTGTCGCCCAGGCCCCGCTTGGGCACGTTGACGATGCGTTCGAACGCCAGATCGTCGGCCGGCTGATTGACGACGCGCAGATAGGCCAGCGCATCGCGGATTTCGGCGCGTTCGTAGAAGCGGAAACCGCCGACGATCCGGTACGGCATCCCGATGCCGATGAAGCGTTCCTCAAACTCGCGCGTCTGGTGCTGCGCGCGCACCAGGATGGCGAAATTGTCGAGGTTCCTGCCGTCGCGCTGGCCGCGCTCGACCATCTCGCCGACGCGGCGTGCTTCCTCCGGACCGTCCCAAACGCCGATGACCCGGACCTTTTCGCCCACATCGGTTTCGGTCCACAGCGTCTTGCCCAGCCGCCCGCCATTATGCGCGATGACGCCCGATGCCGCGCCCAGGATATGCGGCGTCGATCGGTAATTCTGTTCGAGCTTGATGATCTTCGCGCCGGGAAAATCGCGTTCGAACCGCAGGATATTCTCGACCTGCGCACCGCGCCACGAATAGATCGACTGGTCGTCGTCGCCGACGCAGCACAGATTGCGCCGCTCCTGCGCCAGCAACCGCAGCCACAGATACTGGACGCTGTTGGTGTCCTGATATTCGTCGACCATGATGTAGCGGAAGCGCTGCTGATACTGTGCCAGCACGTCGCGGTCGGTGCGCAGGATGATCAGCACGTGTAGCAGCAAATCGCCGAAGTCGCAGGCGTTCACTGCCTTTAAGCGGTCCTGATATTGCTGGTACAGTTCTCCGCCGCGCCCGTTGGCGAAGCGTTCGCTTTCCCCGGCATCGACATCGGCGGGGGTCATCCCCTTGTTCTTCCATCCGTCGATCAGCCCGGCGAGGCTGCGCGCCGGCCAGCGCTTCTCGTCGAGATTGGCGGCGACGATCAATTGCTTCAGCAGCCGCAACTGATCGTCGGTGTCGAGAATGGTGAAGTTCGACTGCAACCCGACCAGTTCCGCGTGCCGCCGCAGCATCTTCGCGCCGATCGCGTGGAAGGTGCCGAGCCACGGCATCCCCTCCACCAGATCGCCGACCAGCCGCCCGACGCGCTCGCGCATCTCCTTCGCCGCCTTGTTGGTGAAGGTCACCGACAGGATTTCGGACGGATACGCCTTGCGCGTATACAGCAGGTGCGCCAGCCGCGCGGTCAGCGCCGCCGTCTTGCCCGTGCCGGCACCCGCCAGCACCAGCACCGGGCCATCGGTGGTCAGCACCGCATCGCGCTGCGGTTCGTTCAGGCCCCGCAGATAGGGGGCATCGGCCGGGGTCGGGGCAGGGGGGGCAAGTGCGGACATCGTCGAACAGGTAGGGAACGAACCGTAAAGCGACAAGCAAGGAAATCGTTTCAGAACCGTCATCATATTGCCATCGAGTCTTCGCTGCGGTGCAATATCTCGGACGTATCGGGGCGGTGCCGGTGGACGGCGGCGTCACTTCGGACGACCGCTGCCGCGACGGGCACGCTTTCGCAGGAGCTACCCCATGACCATCCGTCTCATCGCCCTCGCGGCGACCGCCGCCGCTTGCCTGTCCTCCGTCGCCCATGCCGAAGTCCGCGAGCCGGTCACGGCCCGCGTGTCGATCGCCGGGCTGAACCTCGCTTCGGCCGAAGGTCGCCGCACCCTCGACGCGCGCATCGACCGTGCAGCGATGCGGATGTGCCAGTCGCAGATGAGCGGCCTGCGCCGCATCGCCGACGAACAGCGTTGCCGCAAGGAAATGCACCGCGATGCCGAAGTCCGGGTCGCGCAGTTGACGCCGGTGAAGGTCGCCAGCGCGCGCTGACCTTTCCGCCGCGCGTGTGCGGAGGCCACTCTGTTGTCGTCACTCCCGCGCAGGCGGGAGTCCATATGCGCCGGCGTCGCGGATCATGCCGAAACGTCAGCGCCTATGGATTCCCGCCTGCGCGGGAATGACGAAAAAGGGTCGGCAGTAATAGTTGCGCCATGCGCGCTTAACGTGAAACCTTCTTGCGCTGTCCGTTCAGTTCGGTACGCGGGCGCATGACCCAACCGCATCCCATGCGCGTCCATCGCCGCATCCTGATCGCCAGCCTGATCGGTACGTCGGTCGAATTCTACGACTTCTATATCTACGCGACCGCCGCGACCCTCGTCTTCGGCCCGCTGTTCTTTCCATCGGACAGCGCATCGGCGCAGCTGATGGCGAGCTATCTGTCGATCGGCCTCGCCTTCATCGCCCGGCCGCTCGGCGCGGTCGTGTTCGGGCATTTCGGCGACCGGCTGGGTCGCAAGTCGACGCTGGTTGCATCGCTGATGCTGATGGGCGGATCGACATTGCTGATCGCGTTCCTGCCGACCTACGCCATGGTCGGCTGGGTCGCGCCGCTGCTGCTGTGCACCCTGCGGTTCGCGCAGGGGCTGGGGCTGGGCGGCGAATGGGGCGGCGCGGCGCTGCTGGCGGTGGAGAATGCGCCGCCGGGCTGGCGCGGGCGGTTCGGTATGGTGCCGCAACTGGGCGCCCCGGTCGGGTTCATCGCCGCCAACGGGCTGTTCCTGCTGCTGGGCCTGATGCTGTCGGAGGCGGACTTCGCCGCATGGGGGTGGCGCCTGCCGTTCCTGTTCAGTGTCGCGCTGGTGGGGTTGGGGCTGTGGGTCCGGGTGAAGCTGCACGAAACGCCGGCCTTCGCCCGCGCGCTGGCGCAGGAAGCACCGGCGGCGGTTCCGATCGCCGAGCTGGCCGGCGCGCATCTGCGCGCGACTCTGGCCGGCACGTTCGGCGTCGTCGCCTGCTTCGCGCTCTATTATATCGCGACGACCTTCGTGCTCGGCTACGGCACTACGACGCTGGGTTATAGCCGCAGTGCGTTCCTGCAGACGCAGCTGGTCGCGATCCTGTTCATGGCGGCGGGCATCGCGCTGGCCGGGTGGCTGTCGGACCGTTCGACCCCGGCGCGGGTGCTGGCGGGCGGTTGTATCGGCGTGGTGCTGGCCGGCGTGCTGCTGGCGCCGATGGTCGGCGGCGGGTCGCTGTTCGTGATTGGCGCGTGGCTGTCGTTCGCGCTGCTGATGATGGGCTTAGTCTACGGGCCGCTCGGCGCGTGGCTGCCTGCGCTGTTCCCGGCGCGGGTGCGCTATACCGGCGCGTCGATGGGCTTCAATGTCGGCGGCGTCATCGGCGGCGGGCTGACGCCCAGCATCGCGCAGGCGCTATCGGTGTCGCATGGCCTGTCGGCGGTCGGCGCGGTGCTGGGCGCGGCCGGGGTGGCCAGCATCGTCGGGCTGCTGCTGGTCCCCCGACAGCGCTAGGAGCGATCGACATTCAGCCAATTCGAGGGTGATTGCCGAGCGTCGTACGATCCCTTCGTCACCCCGGACTTGTTCCGGGGTCCACTTCGCCGCTAGCGCTGTCCTGAGAAAAGCAGGCTTCGCCGATCGCCGCACCGCGGACCCTGGAACAAGTCCGGGGTGACGATAGGCCGGTGAATGTGAATCCGCCCTAAAGCACTCAGGCGGTGCGCAGGCTCTGCGCGTCGACCACGGGTTCGGGTACCGGGCAGATGCGATTGCGCCCGGAGCGCTTCGCATCATAGGCCCAGCGATCGGCACGATCGATCAGGCTGTTCAGCGTGTCGCCCGGCTCCAGTATCGCCAGCCCGGCGCTGACCGTGATCGGCGGCAGATGGGCGCCGATGGCGGGGATGGTCGCGCGCACCGACTGCGCCGCCAGCCACGCGCCGCGCAGCGTCGTGCGATCCAGCACCGCGACGAACTCCTCGCCGCCCAGCCGGGCGATGACGGCGGATGCCGGCAGCCGCTCGGTCAGCATTGTGGCAAAGGCGTGCAGCACCGCATCGCCGGTCGCATGGCCATAGCTGTCGTTGACCCGTTTGAAATGGTCGATGTCGAACAGGATCGCCGCCAGCGGCTGGCTCTTCTCGCGCGCGGCGACGACGAGCGGGATCGAGCGCCGTTCGAACCCGCGCCGGTTCGCCACGCCGGTCAACGGATCGGTCTCCGATTCGGAAATCGACCGCCCCATCGCCGCCTGCACCACCAGCAACAGCGTCAACAGCCCGGCCGTGACGATCAGCACGCCGCCGGTCGCCTGCGAGAACAGGGCATAGCTGCTGCTGGCATAGGATTTGGCGGTCGATCCCGAGCCGAAGGTCGCGGCGAAGAACGGTTTGACCAGGAAATGCGCGGTCATCATCGCCGATGCGATCGCCAGCGCCAGCCACAATCCCCCGCGTCGACGGCGCACGGCGTCGACCGCGATGAGGGTCGAGAGTCCGGCACCCAGCATGAACGGCGCCTGATAGACCAGCTCATACCACAGGGCATTGCGCGGCCCGTCCCAGATCGCAGCGCGAACCGCCACCCCGAAGACCAGCAGCGCGATCAGCAGCCCGCGCGGCGTCGCGCGCCCGGCCAGCCCGGCAAGGCCCGCCTGAAGCATGACGATGCTCAGCAGGAACGATCCATAGCTCGCGATCACGAACGGCGCGGTAAGGTCGGTCAGCCGCACGCCCAGTTCGCTGAGCGGGGTCAGCCCACCGACGATATAGGCCAGCACGAACCAGCTGACGTAACGCTGTTCGGGATAGGATACCCGAACGATCGCAAAGGCCGTGGCGAACAGGCCGGCGATGCAGGCATTGACGATCAGGGCATATACCGCGCTGTCCATTCCCGATCCCGCCGTCCCATCGATCCAGTGGCCATATCAGCTTTTCTGACTGGAAATGTTAATGGCCGAATTTTTTTGTGGATCAAATCAAACGCAGAAGCGTTAATCGCGCCTTGCCATAGGTACGCTCGGCATCGACGGTGAACTGCGGCAAATCCAGCACCTCGGCCTTCGCGGTTTCGACACTGACCCACGTCGCGGGACCGATCCAGCCCAGCCGCGCCAGCTTGTCCGCCGCCACCGCACCGGCACCGCTGCCATAGGGCGGGTCCATCATCACGATGTCGAGCGGGCGCGGCGCCGGCCCCAGCGCCAGTACCGACGTCGCGCGGACATCGGCCCCCGCCACGTCCAGCTTGGCCAGATTGGCGCGCAGCGCGTCCAGCGCCGCCTTGTCCTGTTCGACAAACAGGCAGGTGGACGCGCCGCGCGACAGCGCCTCGATCCCCAGCGCGCCCGACCCGGCGAACAGGTCGGCGACCGCCAGTTCGTCGAAGCTGCCGACGCGACTGTTCAGCATCGAAAACAGCGCCTCGCGCGTGCGGTCGGCGGTGGGGCGGGTCGCATCGCCCTTGGGCGCGACGATCGGGCGTCCGCGCCATTGTCCGGAAATCACCCGCATCAGCGCTTCCCTCCACCGGGCTTGCCGCCGGGGCGTCCGCCCTTGGGCTTGCCCTTCACGACACGGGGGGAGGGGGCCGCCTTTGCCCAGCCGCTCGGCTTGCGCCTGGGCCGGTCGACGAAGCTCGCCCGGTCGGCATCGGCCGCTTCCGCCTGGGTCATGCGCTTGTCCACCGGGCCGCGTGGCGCGCGGACGTCGTCGGTCCGCACGCGGCGTTGGTCGTCCGCCGCCGGTTCGCGCGGCTTGCGGGGCACGCGCGCCACGCCGTCATAGCCCGGCCGTTCGGCATGGGCCGCCGCGCGACGGGCGCGGGGGTTGTCCGCCGGCCGATCGCCATAGGCCCGCCGGTCGCCCAGCCCCGGCTGCCGTCGTTCGGCCGGCGTCTGCCCCGCCTGCGCCAGCGGATCGAAGCCGTCGCGCGGTTCGACCGGCCGTTCGGTCGCATGGGTGCGCGGTCCTGTCCGCCGTGCATCGCCCTGCGGTCGCGCGCCGAAGCCGGAGCGCTCGCCGCCCTGCGGCCGCGCGCCGAAGCCGGAACGCTCGCCGCCCTGCGGCCGCGCGCCGAAGCCGGAACGCTCGCCACCCTGCGGCCGCGCGCCGAAGCCGGAACGCTCGCCACCCTGCGGCCGCGCGCCGAAACCGGAACGCTCGCCACCCTGCGGCCGCGCGCCGAAACCCGAAAGCTCGCCACCTTGGGGCCGCGCGCCGAAGCCTGAGCGCTCACTGCCCTGCGATCGCGCGCCAAAACCGGAACGCTCGCCACCCTGCGGCCGATCGCCGAAGCTGCGGCGATCGCCGCCATCCGGCGCACGGCCGTCCCGGTCGGGGCGGCGTCCGCTGAACCCCGAACGCTGTCCGTCGCGTTCGGTGCGCGGGCGGCGCTCCTCGCCGAAGCGCTCGCCCGTCGCCACCGGTTCGGGACGCGGCAGCGGCGTCGCGCGCTTCCACGCCTTCAGCGCGGCAGGGTCCGCCCCCTCGGGTGCTGCCTTGCTGGTCGGCTTGTTGGCCAGCGTCTTGCGGAACGCGACCAGTTCGTGCTGGCGGATTTCCTCCACCTCGCCTTCAGCCAGGTCGAGCAGGTTGAACGGGCCATAGCGGGTGCGGATCAGGCGCGACACCTTCAGCCCCAGATGTTCGAGGACGCGGCGAACCTCGCGGTTCTTGCCCTCGGTCAGCGTCATCTCGATCCAGGTATTGGTGCCGGTGCGCCGTTCGAGGTTCGCGTTGATCGAGCCGTAGCGCACGCCCTCGATCTCGATCCCCATCATCAGGTCCTCGAGCTGCTGCTGGCTGATCTCGCCGTAAGCCCGCGCGCGATACGTCCGCTCGACCCCGGTCGCGGGCAGTTCCAGACGGCGCTTCAGTTCGCCGTCGGTCGTCATCAGCAACAACCCCTCGGTATTCAGGTCGAGCCGTCCGACCGGGATCAGCCGCGGCAGGCCGGCAGGCAACCGGTCGTAGATCGTTTCCCGCCCCGCGCCGTCGCGCTCGGCGGTCAGCGTGCCGGCGGGCTTGTGGAACCGGAACAGCCGGGTCGGTTCGGGCGCGGCGACCGGCGCACCGTCGACCGTCACGCCCTTCAGGTTGGGCAGGATGGTGGCCGGCGTCTCGATGACGACGCCGTTCAGCGCGACGCGACCGGCGGTAATCATGCGTTCGACGTCGCGGCGCGACGCCACGCCGGCGCGCGCCATCAGCTTGGCGATGCGCTGGCCGTCGCGGGGGGATTCGGTCGGGGATTCAGGGGGCGTAACGATGATGTGCGTATCCGTTTGCGGCGATGTGACGAAAGTTTCAGCCGAAGCGGTTCCTTCGTCGCCTTCGCGAGTTTGAGGCTTCGTATAAGCTGGTTGCATCCCGGTGGAAAGCGAGTGGGGATATGTTGTTCGGGCGCAAGAAGCGGCACATCAACCGGATACTGGTCGTCGAGGACGAGCCGCTGGTCGCGTTCGACACCGAACATTTCCTGGGCAGCGCGGGATTCGAGATCCGCGCGACCGTCGATACCGTCGCCGCCGCCTGTGCCGCGATCGAGGCGGGCGAGGAGATCGATCTGGTGCTGGTCGACATCAACCTGTCGGACGGCACCGGACTGGACGTCGCGCGCTGTGCGCACGAACGTGGCGTGCCGGTGCTGCTGGTGACCGGCAGCTGTCCGAAGGGCGCCCAGGATTTCGCGGCGGGGTGCCTGTCCAAACCCTATCCGCAAAAGGACCTGCTGAGCGCGATCGATGCGATCGACGCGGTGGTGGCCGGGGTCAAACTCCCGCGCCGGTTACCGAGCGGATTCAACCTGTTCCGCACGGCAGCGTAGGCTTACCCCTTCCACACCCCGTTCGGTTCGAGCAGCTTTAAGCCTGTCGAGAAGCGTCCGTTGAGAACGCATGGTAGGGGTAAGAGAAGCAGCTTCGGTTTCACGCGAAGGCGCGAAGGCGCGGAGAGGACGTACCCTCCGCGAAGCGGCTCTCCCCTCACGGCTGGCCGTTAAAGGGAGGCTTCGCCGGACAGGTGACATCCGTCCGGTCCGCAACCTCTCTGCACCTCCGCGTCTCCGCGCGAAAACTGAACTTCTTCTCCGCGCCTTCGCGCCTTCGCGTGAAACCGAATCCTGCTTCTACAGACCCCCACCTTGCCGCCATCCCCAACCCCTTCTACGGTCCCGCCCCTTCCGGGAGGACTTGAATGACCGAAGCCGCGCCCAAGGGGCTGGCGCTGATCCGCATGGGGCTGAACAACCGCAAGACCGGCGCGATGTTCGCGTTCGGCCTTGCCGCCGGGCTGCCCTTTACGCTGCTGCTCGGCACGTTGAACGCGTGGCTGGGCGAGGCGAAGATCAACCTCGCCACCATCGGCCTGCTGTCGTGGATCGGTCTGGTCTATGCCTTCAAGTTCCTGTGGTCGCCGCTGGTCGATCGGCTGCGCCTGCCGGTCCTCGAACGGTTCGGGCGGCGGCGGTCGTGGTTGTTGCTGTGTCAGGGGGTGCTGGCCGCGACCTTCCTGCTGCTCGCGATCAGCGACCCGGCGGTCGCGATCGGCTGGTTCGCGCTGGTCGCGGTGATCGGCGCGTTCGCGGCGGCGACGCAGGACGTGGTGATCGATGCATGGCGGATCGACGTCGCCGACGAACGTGCGACGCTCGGCATCCTGTCATCCACCTATCAGCTCGGCTATCGGCTCGCGACGCTGATTGGTGGCGCGCTGGCGCTGGTGCTGGCCGCGCGGATCGGGTGGCAGATGGTTTATGCGGTGATGGGCGGCCTCATGCTCGTGCTGCTGCTCGTCACGCTGCTCGCCCCCGATACGCCGCGTCCGGCGGTGCAACAGGAGGATGTCGTCCTCCCGGGTCCCAGCCCGCGCGACAAGCGCACCGGCCTCATCATCGTCGGCCTGTGCTGGGGCTGGGCGATCCTGACCATTGGCGCGTTCATGGCGCGGGTGCTGAGCACGCCGGTGGGGGAGACGCCACCCAGCGTCGGCGACTTCACCCGGCTGACCGGACCGTGGATCGTGATCGCGACCGTGGTGGTGCCGGCACTGGTCGCCGCGTGGCTCAACCGCCGCGCGCTCAACGCGCAATATTTCGGCTGGGCTGAAGGCGACGCCGCGCCCGCGACCGGCTTCGTCGAACATGGCTATCGCGCGCTGATCCTGCCGATGGCCGAACTGGTCGGGCGGCTGGGGTTCGGCGTGGTGATCGTGCTGGGGCTGATCCTCAGCTACCGGCTGTGCGATTCGATCTGGGGACCGTTCGCCTATCCGTTCTACCTGGAGGAACTGAAGTACACCAACGACGAGGTCGCCTTCGCGTCGAAGATCTTCGGCGTCGGCATGACGATCATCGGCGTGTCGCTGGGCGGGGTATCGTTCGCGTTGCTCGGGCGGATGCCGACCCTGCTGATCGGCGCGATCGTCGCGGCGGCCAGCAACCTGCTCTACGCCGACCTGGCGGCGGGCGCGCCGGTGATCGACGCGGTGGCGGGGACGCTCGGCCTGCACGGGTTCGGTGTCGACGCGCGCATGGTGCGGCTGATGGTTGCGATCTCGGGCGAGAATATCGCGGGCGGTTTGGCCGGCGCGGCGTTCGTCGCCTATCTCTCCTCGATCGCCAGCAAGGAATATAGCGCGGTGCAATATGCGCTGCTGTCGTCGCTGACGCTGCTGGTCGGCTCGCTGGGCCGCGCCGGGCTGGGCGAGGCGGTCGAGCAGATGGGCTATGCGCCGGTCTTCCGCTTCACCGCCGCGCTGGGGCTGGTCGCGGTGGTGTTCGTGCTGCTCGAATGGGTGCGGTGGCGGCAGGAGCTGGCGCGGGCGGTCAGGCCGGATTGATTCACGCGGAGACGCGGAGAAAAAAGATAGATTTCGCGCAGAGACGCGGAGGCGCGGAGAGGTTGCGTTTGCCGCGATAGCGGCTCTCCCTTCACGGCCTGCCTTAAGGAGAAAGGCTTCGCCGGAAAGGCAACGCCCGCCCGTTCCACAACCTCTCCGCGCCTCCGCGTCTCTGCGCGAACCACTTTCTTCCTGAACTTCGTGCCTCCGCGCCTTCGCGTGAAAAAACTAAACCGGCACCTCGTCATTCGCCGCCAGCACGGTCCCCGCCAGATACAACGACCCCGCGATCAGCACCGCCTCCGGCTCCGACCGCGCCAGCAGGTCCAGCGCCGCCGCCGGATCGGTCGCGACATCGGCCGTCAGCCCCAGCCCCCGTGCGATCTTCGCCAGATCGGCCGGTGCATGGTGCGCATGACCCGGCACCGGCACCGCGACGACATGGTCGACCACCTCGGCCAGATGGCGCAGCACCGCGCCCGCATCCTTGTTGGCCAGCATCCCCAGCACCAGCGCGGAGCGTTCGCCCCGACTGATCCGGGGCCATGCCTGCGCGACCTCGATCGCCGCCGATTCATTGTGCGCCCCGTCCAGCCACACGCCATGGCGCGGATCGATCCGCCCGGTCAGCGGGCCTCCGCTGCGCAACCGCTGCATCCGCGCCGGCCAGCGCACGTCCCGCGCGCCCACGACGATCGCCGCATCGGGCACGCTCACCGCCGACTGATGCCGCAGCATCGCGGTGGCCAGCGCCAGATTGTCGCGCTGATGCCGTCCGGCCAGCGCCGGTTCGGGCAGGCCGATCGTGCCGCGTTCATCGCGGTAGCGGCCATCCACCGCATCCCACGCCGTACCCCGCGCGACCAGCACGCCGCCCGCTGCCGCGACCGTCTCCGCCACGCGCGCCGCCAGATCGTCGGGATAGGCGAGTGTGACGACCGGCACGCCCGGCTTGGCGATCCCCGCCTTCTCGCCCGCGATCCCGACCAGCGACGACCCCAGGAACGCCTCGTGGTCCACCCCTAGCGCCGCGATCCCGCACACGGCCGGCGCGGGCAGGACGTTGGTCGCGTCCAGCCGCCCGCCCAGACCCACCTCGACCACGCACGCATCGGCCGGTGTCCGCGCGAACGCGAGGAACGCGGCGGCGGTCGTGATCTCGAAGAAGCTGGCGCCGATCCCCTCCGCCACGTCCAGCACTTCCGCCAGCAGTCCGGCCAGCGCCGCATCGTCGATCAACGTGCCGGCCAGCCGGATACGTTCGTTGAAGCGCACCAGATGCGGGCTGGCATAGACATGCACGCGCAGGCCCGCCGCCTCCAGCGCGGCGCGCAGATACGCGCAGGTCGACCCCTTGCCGTTGGTGCCGGCGACATGGAACACCGGCGGCAGGCGCAGGTGCGGAGCGCCCAGCCGCGCCAGCAGCCGCGTGATCCGTTCCAGCCCCAGCACATCGGCGCCGGGCGACAGCGTGACCAGCCGGTCGAGCTGCGCCTGCACCGCAGGATCGGCGGAAATCGCGAAATCGGGCATTGCAGTTCCTTCCCGGCACGGAGCATCAGGTCGGATCGTCCCCAGGACGATCCTTGACCATGCGGGGCATGGTCAACCTGATGCTGGGGACCATGCGCAGTATGGTGGAGGGGGGTGGCCGCCTCCACAACGGTTGCGTTTCGAAGCGATCCCCCTCCACCACCGCTACGCGGTGGTCCCCCTCCCCGTATCGGGGAGGATGTAACTAAGCCGCTTCCTTGCGCCCCAGAAACTCGATCAACTGCGCCAGCTCGCCCGGCAGGTCGCGGCGATGGGTCACGCGGTCGATCAGGCCATGGTCGCGATAATATTCGCTGGTCTGGAAGTCGTCGGGCAGCTTTTCGCGGATCGTGCTCTCGATCACGCGCCGCCCGGTGAACGCCAGCGTCGCCTTCGGCTCGGCGATCTGCACGTCGCCCAGCATCGCATAGGCCGCCATGACCCCGCCCGAGGTCGGATCGGTCAGCACCACCAGATAGGGCAGGCCGGCATCGTGCAGCATCTCGATCGCCACCGTCGTGCGCGGCATCTGCATCAGGCTCAGGATGCCTTCCTGCATCCGCGCGCCGCCGCTGGCGGTGAACACGATGTACGGCACGCCGCGCGCGATCGCCGCCTCGACACCGGCGATGAACGCCTCGCCTACATACTGGCCCATCGACCCGCCCATGAACGCGAAGTTCTGGACCCCGATTACGCAGCCCTTGCCGTCGATCGTGCCATAGGCGTTGCGATAGGCGTCCTGCTCGCCGGTGTCGGTCCGCGCGGTTTTCAGCCGGTCGACATAGCGCTTGCTGTCGCGGAACTTCAGCGGGTCCTCGGCGACCTTCGGATTGGGCAGGATTTCGACGCTGCCTTCGTCGAACAGCTGCACGAAACGCTCCTTCGGCCCGATGCGGCCGTGATGGTCGCATTTCGGGCAGACGTGCAGATTCTCTTCCCATTCCTTGGTGAAGATCATCTGCCCGCATCCCTTGCACTTGTGCCAGAGATGGTCGGGCGTTTCCTTGCGCGCGACGAAGGGGAGGGCGTTACGGACGCGGTTGAGCCAGCTCATGCGGGTTCCTTGGTCGCCGTCCGGATCGCGGCGGCGAGACTTTCGATATAGCGACGGACGGGTTCGGCGGCATTCGCACCATGTTCGGCGACGATCTCGACGATCGCCGATCCGACCACGACGCCATCGGCCACGCGGGCGATGTTGGCGGCCTGTTCGGGCGTGCGCACCCCGAACCCGACCGCGATCGGCAGGTCGGTCGCGGCCTTCAGCCGGGCGACGGCGTCGTCGATCGAAGCCTGCACCGCCTGCTGCTTGCCGGTGATCCCGGCGACCGAGACGTAATAGAGGAAGCCGCCGGCCCCCTCAAGCACCTGCGGCAACCGCGCCGCATCGGTCGTCGGCGTCGCCAGCCGGATCGCGGCGACCCCCTGTTCGCGCAATTGCACGCCCAGCGCATCATCCTCTTCGGGCGGAATGTCGACGCAGATCACCCCGTCGACCCCGGCCGCCGCGCAGCCTTGCGCGAACCAGTCGGCCCCGCGCCGCACCATCGGATTGGCATAGCCCATCAGCACCAGCGGTACGTCCGGGTGGCGTTCGCGAAAGCCGGTGGCGATCCGCAGCACATCGGCGGTGCGTGTGCCGGCGTTCAGGCTGCGGATATTGGCCGACTGGATCGCCGGGCCATCCGCCATCGGATCGGTGAACGGCATCCCCAGCTCGATCACATCCGCCCCGCCCGCGACCAGCGCGTCGAGGATGGCGGGCGTGGCACCCGGCGTCGGATCGCCGGCCGTCACGAAGCACACCAGCGCCGGACGGCCCTTCGCGAAGGCAGCGGCAAGGCGGGTCAAAGCCCTCTCCCCTTCAGGGGAGAGGGTTGGGAGAGGGGATGGGTCACGAGACTTTCCAACAAGCGCAACACGCCTTCCAAATTATGCATCACGTCAGCGTTAGTGAACCGCACTACCCGATAGCCGAGCCGGGTCAAATAGGTCGTACGAGCGGCGTCATACTCAGCGGTATCGCCGTGGAG
This sequence comes from Sphingomonas sp. Leaf32, assembly GCF_001421765.1. Classification (GTDB taxonomy): domain Bacteria; phylum Pseudomonadota; class Alphaproteobacteria; order Sphingomonadales; family Sphingomonadaceae; genus Sphingomonas. Next base: position 542,040 of record NZ_LMLA01000001.1, read on the forward strand.
ATGCCCGTCCAATTCGATCACCAGCTTCGGCACGTTGCTGGCAAAGTCGGCGATATACGGCCCGATCACCTTCTGCCGGCGAAACTTAACGCCAGCAAACCGCTCGGCGCGCAACGCCAACCACAGCTTCTGTTCGGCCGGGGTCGGGGCCTTTCGCGCCGCCTTGGCCCGCTCGATCAAACCAGCGTCGCGCACTGCCCCTCTCCCAACCCTCTCCCCTTCAGGGGAGAGGGCTTTTCAGATTTCCACCCCCAGCGCCGACGCCACGGTGAAAATATCCTTGTCCCCCCGACCGCACAGATTCGCCAGGATCACCTGATCCGACCGCATGGTCCTGGCCCGCCGCGCCACCGTCGCGATCGCGTGCGCGGGTTCCAGCGCGGGGATGATCCCCTCGGTCCGGCACAACAGCTGGAACGCATCCAGTGCCTCGACATCGGTCGCGCTGTCATATTCGACCCGTCCGATGTCGCGCAGCCACGCATGTTCCGGACCGATCCCCGGATAGTCCAACCCCGCCGAGATCGAATGCCCCTCGGCGATCTGCCCGTCCTCGTCCTGCAACAGATAGGTCTTGTTGCCGTGCAGGATGCCGGGGAACCCGCCCGCCAGCGACGCGGCATGGTCCTTGTCCAGCCCATGCCCCGCTGCTTCGACGCCCAGCATCGCCACGTCGGCATCGTCGAGGAACGGGTGGAACAGCCCGATCGCGTTCGACCCGCCGCCGATCGCCGCGACCAGCAGGTCGGGCAGGCGGCCGGTCCGCTCCAGCATCTGCGCGCGCGCCTCGCGCCCGATGATGCTCTGGAAATCGCGCACCAGCTCCGGATAGGGATGCGGCCCGGCGGCGGTGCCGATGATGTAGAAGGTGTCGTGCACGTTCGCGACCCAGTCGCGCAGGCCCTCGTTCATCGCATCCGACAGCGTCGCCGCGCCCGACGTGACCGGACGCACCTCGGCCCCCAGCAGCTTCATGCGGAACACGTTCGGCTGCTGCCGTTCGACGTCCTTGGCCCCCATATAGATGACGCAGGGCAGGCCGAAGCGCGCGCAGACGGCCGCCGTCGCCACGCCATGCTGGCCCGCGCCCGTCTCGGCGATGATCCGCGTCTTGCCCATGCGGATCGCCAGCAGAATCTGCCCGATGCAGTTGTTGATCTTGTGCGCGCCGGTATGGTTCAGCTCGTCGCGCTTGAACCACACCTGCGCCCCCATGCCCGGCTCAGCCGACGCCCGCAGCGTCTCGCTCAGCCGTTCGGCATGATAGAGCGGGCTGGGCCGGCCGACATAATGGGTCATCAGGTCGTCGAACTGCGCCGCGAAGGCGGGGTCGACCTTCGCCGCCTTGTACTCGCGGTCGAGGTCGAGGATCAGCGGCATCAGCGTTTCCGCGACATAGCGGCCGCCGAAATCGCCGAAATGCCCACGCTCGTCAGGCTGGGCGCGATAGCTGTTGGGGGCGTTCATGCCCCGCCCGATACGCCGCGTGGGCGCCTATGTCTATCGATCAGGCGCCGCGCACGCTTGCACAAAAGGCCAGGATGCGGCCCGCATCCTTGCTACCGGGCGCGCTTTCGACGCCGGACGACACGTCGACCAGCGGCGCGCGCGTCACCCGGATCGCCTCCGACACATTGCCCGCGTCCAGCCCGCCCGACAGCGCCCAGGGGAGCGGATGGCGAAACCCGTCGAGCAACCCCCAGTCGAACCGCAGCCCCATCCCGCCGGGCAATGCCGCGCCCGGCGGGGTCTTGGCATCGTACAGCACCCGGTCGGCGGCCCCGGCCAGCGCCCGTGCACCGTCCAGATCGGCGCGCGTCTTGACTGCCACCGCGCCCCAGGTCTCGCGCCCGGTCCGCGCGCGGATCGCGGCGATCCGATCCGGCGCGGTCTTGTGCAACTGCACCACGTCCAGCCGCGCCGCCGCCACCGCCGCATCGATCAGGGCATCGTCGGGATCGACGAACACCCCGACCTTCGCGACCTGCCCCGGCACGGCCTGTGCCAGTCCCGCCGCCACGTCGAACCCGACATTGCGCGGGGAGGGGGCGAAGAACACGAACCCGACATGGCTCGCCCCCGCCGACAGCGCGGCGGACAGGGTGTCGGGCGTCGACAGGCCGCAGATCTTGATGAGCGTCATGGGGCGGGGCTTAGAGGGTTGCAGGGGGAATGAGAACCGCACCTTCCGCACAATCGTCATTCCCGCGCAGGCGGGAATCCATAGACGCAACGTCTCGGCTCAATTCGCAGCGTCAGCGTCTATGGACTCCCGCCTGCGCGGGAGTGACGAAAGATCAACTCCGCCGGATCGACGCCCGCGCCAGCCGCCGGTCCTCCAGCGAATAATACAGCCAGATCGCCCCCTCAACGACCACCACCGACGCGGCGAACGCGATGTCCGTCGCGCTGCGGTCGTCGACCGGCGGCGGCGTCACCAGCGGCTGGATGCCGCGCGCCACGACGCGGGTGTAATCGGCGTCGAACGCCACCCACCCGATCCGCCACCGCGCATCGCGCGTTGCGCCGTTGTAGAACATGACCGGCCTTGTCGGATCGTCGGTCAGCAGCGGCCCGGTAGACAGATGCCAATCGTCCCAGCTGTCCGTGCGCGGGGTGAACGGCGTCGGCTGCTCGTCCCACGGCCCGGCCACGTCGTTCCCGACCGCCAGCCCGATGCGCGAGGCTTCGTCGGCGGCATATTCGTAGAACAGCCGCCAGCCGCCATCGGGCGTGCGATCGACCGTAGCCTCCTTGGTATTCCCCTCCGACTTGGACGACGCCAGCGCCACCCCGCTCTTGGTCAGCGCGTCCAGCGTCGGTCCGGTGGCATAGGACAGCTCGCCATGCGAATGATCCGACAGCACGCCCGAATAATAGACGACATAGCCCGCATCGGTGCGCACGACCGTCGGGTCCTCCACGCCGCCCGCATCATGGTCGCCCGGCCCCGGCACGATCGACGGCTGGTCCAGCATCCGGAAATGCCGCCCGTCGTCGCTCCACCCGGTCCAGATCACGCCGGTATCGGTCAGTGGCTGCCCCGGCGGCACGACCGCGCGCACCATCATCGCATAGCGCCCGTCCGACTCGCGCCAGACGAACGGACTCATCAGGTCGCGGGCCATCAGCGCGGGCGGCCCCTCGATCGTGACGTCCTCGATAGCCTTCACGTTGAAGTCGAGCGCGATCGGGCTGTCCGCCACCGCTTCCTTGCGATGCGGGTCGGCGACGGGCGATTGCGGGTCCGTCATGCGCCCAGCGCCTGCATCAGCGACAGCCCGCCATCGATCACGATCCGCGCGCCGGTGATATAGCGCGCCTTGTCCGACGCGAGGAACACCGCCAGGTCGGCGACCTCCGCCGCCTCGCCCGCCCGGCCGAGCGGAATGTTGCGCTCCAGCGTCGCGCGATAGGTCGCATCGGCGCTCGCCTTGGCGTTCATTGGCGTCAGGATCATGCCCGGCTCGATCGCGTTCACCCGGATGCGGCGCGGCGCTTCCTCGATCGCCAGCGTCTCGACCAGATTGGAGAGGCCGCCCTTGGCCGCGCAATAGTCCGCGCCGCCGGCGCGCACCGCATAGGCGTGGATCGACGAGATATGCAGGATCGCCGCATCGGCCGGTTCCATCCCGCGCCCGGTCAGGAACCGGCGCGAGGTTAGGAACGCGCCGGTCAGGTCGGTGTCGATCAGCCGCCGCCACTGTTCCAGCGTCATGTCGCGCACCGTCACGCCCGACATGTTCAGCCCGGCGGAATTGACCAGTACCGCGACCGGACCCCATGCCCGCTCGACCGCGACAAAGGCGGCGTCGACCGACGCTTCGTCGGCGACATCGGCCTGCACCGTCATCGCCTCGCCCCCGGCCCGCCGCACCGCATCGGCGCTGGCATCGGCGGCCTGGGTGTCCGAATGATAGCCGATCGCCACCCGGTCGCCGAGCGCCCCGAACGCCGCCGCACATGCCGCGCCGATGCCCGATTCCCCGCCGGTCACGAAGATTGCTCGCCTGTCCATTCGTCCCTCCACCGATGTTGTTTCGAGCAACGTCGGGCAGGGGCGTTGGTTCAGGGGCGGAACGTCTTTCCTACAAAGGGAGGAAGGGGCAGGGTGGCCGGGATCGTCGCGTGACCGGGCGATGGGTTCTTTGACGGGGGCGGAACAGGGGCGGTACGGCGTGCGCGCGAAAACGTTGCGAGTGTGAACTTCGTGAACTTTGGATCGGCGCTGTAAGATATACGCAATAATTACAAATACTTAGGATTATTGAATTGGCCGCCAACCAAACCCGCTCGTGCTGAGTAGAGACTGAGCTTGTCGAAGGCGCGTATCGAAGCACCTTCGCCGATCCTTCGATACGCCGCTTCGACTTCGCTCAGCGGCTACTCAGGATGACGGGTTATTCCTGTCCCAGGCACAGAGGCCCGCCGCGGGCAAAGCCCGCGTCGTCGGACGGCGCTGCTCGCTCCGCCGGCCGGACGCGCCTCGTGCGGCTTGGTCGAGCTTCGCTCGACCTTGCCCGGCGCGTCCTACAGCGTCGCCTCGATCGCTCGTGCCGCCTGATCCGGGTCCTCCGCCTGCGTGATCGGCCGCCCGATCACCAGCACCGACGCGCCGGCATCCAGTGCGGCGCGCGGGGTCACCACCCGCTTCTGGTCGCCGACCGGCCCGTCCGCCGGCCGGACGCCGGGCACCACGAAGAACCCCTGCGGCCATGCCTTTTTGGCGGCGGCGACCTCGGCCCCCGAACACACCACGCCGTCGATCCCGGCGCTCCTGGCCAGTTCGGTCAGCCGCACGACCTGCTCGTGCGGATCGGGCGACAGGCCGATCGACGACAGGTCGTGCGCGTCGAGGCTGGTCAGCATCGTGACCGCGACCACCTTCGTGCCCGCCGGCGCCGCCGCCTTCGCATCCTCCAGCATCGCCCGGCCCCCGGCGGCATGGACGGTCAGGATCGCCGGGTTCATCGGCCCCAGCGCCTGGATCGCCTTCGCCACCGTATTGGGGATGTCGTGGAACTTCAGGTCGAGGAAGATTGGGAGGCCCAGTTCCGCCATCGTCCGTACCCCAGCCCGGCCATTGGCCATGAAGAATTCGAGGCCGAGCTTCAGCCCGCCGACATGCCCGCGCACCTGCTGCGCCAGCGTCTTCGCCCGGTCGAGGTCGGGCGTATCGAGCGCGACATAGATGGGCGAGCGGCTCACAGTACACCTCCCGACGTCACTTGCGCGGGGATCGGGGCGGGGTCGGCCGGGACCGATACGGGGTCGACGCGGTGCAGGTCGGCCAGCGTCCGGTCGGTCGCCGCGATCCGCTGTCGCAGCCGCCACCGCGTCAGGTGCAGCGCGACGAAGGTCGGCAGGAACCCGGCGAGGAACGTCACGACCAGCAGCAGCGGCAGGTTCACATCGGCGTAGAGCGAACCCCACAGCTTCAACGGGACCATCGTCATATTGTTGAGCGCAAAGGCGACCATGACCCCGACCAGCAAGGCCCAGAAGAGGGTTTTCAGGAACTGCATGGATGTGCGCCTTCGTCGTTATGCTCGCTTGGGCTCATCCTTACGCCGGTCGGCGGGCAGAATCCAATAGCGCCATTGGAACCTCCCCTCCCTGACAAGGGAGGGGCCGGGGGTGGGTAGGCTTGCGAGGGAACGCTACCTCCAACAACAGCCGGACCCACCCCCCAAACCTCTCCCTTGTCAGGGAGGGGAGTGGACTCGCCCGGCCAGGACCGATCGACCTTCAGCTTCTACTGACGTCGTTCCTGATCGCCGCCTCAAGCCTCTCCGTCACCCCGGACTTGTTCCGGGGTCCACGGCGCGGCAATCGGTGCGTTTTGAGCCTCTATCGACCGCGATTGCGGCTCGGTGGACCCCGGAACAAGTCCGGGGTGACGAAATAGGACGAAATAGAATCTGAATGGCGATCCTACCCAGGCCGCCGGCTCAGCCGATCTGGGCGCGCAGTTCGTCGAACAGCGGCTGGATCATGGTCAGCCGCGGCTGTTCCTCGTCGAGGATGGCGAGGAACGCGGCGCGCTTGTGGCGCGTGATCCAGCCGGGCGGCAGACGGACCTCGCCCGGCAGCGTCGACAGCGCGATGTCGATCATGCGCTCCGCCCCGTGCAGGCGGCCCCACAGATAGTCGTTCTCCCGGTACGACCGGCTGAAGAACGCCCCGAAATTGTTGAAACGGATGCCCTTCAACGTCGCCTCTGCCCCGCCCGCCCGGATCGATGGGGCATCGTCGGGCGCGATCCGGTCGACCCGTACGGGATCGAACTCGTCCAGCCCTTCGCCGCCCAGCAGCGGCAGGGTCGCGATGTCGAAGAACGGGAAGCCGAGATAGGCGAGCAGCACCGGCCGGCGAATGTCGCGCGGCGCCGCCGAAAGTGCGGCAGACAGCTGCGCCTCCGCCTGCGCATCGAGAGTCGTCAGATCCATCGCCGCCGCCATCGCCGCCAGCAGCTCGGCCGGGTCGGCGCGCTTGTCGGCCACCAGCGCCCGAACGGCGGCGAAATGATCGGCATGTTCGCACGCCAGGTACGGCGTCAGGCTGGCGAAGATCGCCTCGCGCACCGCGGCCAGCGCCGCCGCATCCTGTTCCGGCTCCATCGCCGATACGGTACGGACCAGCAGCCGCAGCCGCCGGATGCGAAAGGCGAGGTCATGGGCGCGCAGGAAGTCGATCGCCGCCGCCGACGCGCCGTCGCCGTCGAACCGGTCCGCGCCGCGCTCCACGACGATGCAGTGGAACGCCGCGCGCAATCGCCGCCGGTCGGGGGCGGGGTCGTCGGCCAACGTCGCGACCCGCTCGGCCAGCCGGTCGAGCACCTGATCGATCTTCAGCAGCCCATAGGCGGCATGGCCATAGCCGGCGCGCTTGGCCGCCTGCACCTGCGCCCGCTGCCGCCATCCCGCCAGGCGCGCGGGCGTCGGCCAGTCGAGGAACAGGGTATAGCCGAACAGTTGCTCGACCTCCGCCTCGACGCCGCCGCGCAGCTTCTCGACAATGGCCAGCATCCGCTCGATCCGCTCCGACCGGCGTTGGATCGCGTCCAGATTGTCGCGGATCGGCTGTTTGCGCGGTAGTTCGGACAGCGCACCCAGGATCGTCTGGAAGAAGGTCGGCGGCCCCTTCGTCTCGGTGCCGATCCCGAACTTGTGGTTGGGCGCGGGGTCGAGATAGACGAAGCGCCGGTCGATCTGCCGCCGGGCCGGGCGTTCGCGCAGCGCGTCGATCGCCGGGCGGAACGGCGCGTTGGCCAGCACCGACCCGTCGATCAGCGCCGCCTGCTCGACCATCCCCACCGCCGCCTGTCGCGGCAGCACCCGGCGCAAGAAGGCGTCGCGCCCCGGCCACTCGGTTCCCCGATCCTTCAGCGCAGCATCCAGTTCGCCGACGCGGAACGGCGGAAAGGCGCCCGGAAAGCTCGACGTCGCGCGCGCCGCGAACACCAGTTCCGCTGGATCGGCCAGCGGCCCGTCGCCATGATCGGAAAAGCCGATGACGATGCGATGCTCGGTCTCGACCACTTCCCTGGGCGAATTGAGCCGCAGCAGTTCGGGATGGCCGGCAAAGTCGGTGACGGTGACGAACAGGTCGAGCGGCTGGCCCGGCGGCAGCAGCCGGGGACCGACCGGTCCCGCCGCCATCGCCTCGAACGCATCCAGCAGCATGTCGACCATCGCCCGCCCGCCAAAGGGCGGCTCGAACCAGCGCGCTCGGACGAACCGGTCGAGCTTGGCGCGCAGTTCGTCGCGCGCGGCGATGTCGACGCTCGATACGTCCTCGCCTTCACGGCCCAGCGCCATCCACGCGATCGGCCGCGCCCATGGCCGCGACAGCGCGCTGGCGGGTGCCTGGGCCGGGTCGATCAGCGCCTCGATGTCCGCGCCTTCCAGCCACAGCTCGGTCAGCGGGTCGAGCGACTGGCCGGTCGCGACCGCATGGGCCAGGAACACGCCGTTGATGCCGCCCGCGCTCGCCCCGGCGACGATGTCGACCAGCACGCGAAGCCGGATGCCGCTGAGGTCCGCCAGTTCATGCAGCATCGTCCGGTACATGCCGGCGCTTCCGGTCAGGGCCTCGCCATCGTCCTGCATCGCCCGGCTGGCGCGGGCAATATGCCACACTTCCTTGACCAGCCCGTGCATATACACCGCCAGGCTGATCCCGCCGTAGCAGACCAAAGCCAAGCGCAATTCACGGTCGTGCAGCGGGGGCGGGGTGTCGCTCATGCGGCGTCGAGCGTAGCCCAGATCGGCAGATGATCCGATGCCTTGCGTGCAGCGGCGCTGTGATGGGTGCCCGAATCGACGACGCGCAGTTCGCCCGACACCATGATCCGGTCGAGCCGCCCGACGGGATGGCGGGCATGAAAGCTCGGCCCGGTTTCGGCGAAGCAATGATTGCGCCCGAAATCGCGCAGGCACCCCGATTGCGGCGTCCATTCGTTCAGGTCGCCCATCAGCACGCTGGGCAGCGGCGGCTGACAGCCATCGACGTCGTGCAGGATCGCATGGGCCTGCTTGCGTCGCCACAGCCCGGACAGGTCGAGATGCATCCCCACCACCCGCAGCGTCATGCCGTTCAGCGTCACATCGGCCCGCACCGCCCCGCGCGGCTCCAGCGCGGGGATCTCGATCCGGCGCGGGGCGCTGATCGTCGCTTCCTTGCGCACCAGCAGCGCATTGCCGTGCCAGCCCATCGACTGCGCCCGGATCGCGATCGGCACCGCCTTCCACGGGCTATGGTCGTCCAGCATGTGCAGCGGGATGACCCCGGCGCGCTCACCCAGCCGGCGGTCGCATTCCTGCAGCGCGATGATGTCGGCATCGACCTCGCGCAGCACTTCGAGTGTGCGTTCGGGCATACGGCGGCGATCGGTCCCGATCGCCTTGCGCATGTTATAGCTGGCTACCTTTATCATCGTTCACCGCTCAACGTCAGGGCGACCGATTTCGTTTCGCCTCCGGGGTCGAAGGGCGCCGAAAGCTCAGGAAGCGACGACGGCCTCGGGCTGGACGATGACGCTGCGCGGTTCGACGTCCTTCAGCAGCCATACGTTCCCGCCGATCACCGCCCGGTCGCCGATCCGCACCCGGCCAAGGATCGTCGCCCCGGCATAGATGACCACATCGTCGCCGACGATCGGGTGGCGGGGAATGCGTTCGGCAAAGGGGCCGGTCGCCTCGCGTAGTTCCGACCGGCGCGGCGTCCGTGCGCCCAGCGTCACATGCTGGTACAGCCGCACGCGCGCGCCGATGACGGCGGTCTCGCCGATGACCACGCCGGTGCCATGGTCGATGAAGAAGCCGGGGCCGATGGTCGCGCCGGGATGGATGTCGATGCCGGTGCGCTCATTGGCGATCTCCGACATGATCCGCGCCACGATGGGCGCGCCCAGCGAGTCCAGTTCGTGGGCAAGGCGGTGGTGCAGGATCGCGGTCGCGCCCGGATAGCAGATCAGAATCTCGTCGACGCTGCGTGCGGCGGGATCGCCGCGAAAGATCGCCGCGACATCGGTATCGAGCAGTGCACGTACCCGCGACAGCGTACCGGCGAACAGCCGGACGATCTCCGCCGGGCGGTCCGCCGCGGCCTCGATCCCCGCCGCGTCGCGCCAATAGGCGAATTCGGCGACGATCGCCGTTTCCAGCAGCGCGAACGCCTCGATCAGCCGGTCGGCGACGAACGCGTCCTCCGCCTTCGCCTCCCCGCAAAAGCCGCCGATCCGCGCCGGGAACAGCGCCGCCGCCAACAATTCGACCGCGCGGGCGAGCGGCGCGCGGCGCGGAAAGTCGCCCGGCTGTCGCCGGCTGGGCTGCGCCTGTCGCCAAGCCATGCGCGCGCTCGACAGGGCACGGGTGGCGTGGTCGACCGCGCGGCGTCGTTCGTCATCGCTCTGGGTCATCGGACGGACTCGGATATGAAAGGGGCCGGGCGGCAGCTGCCGTCCGGCCCGAGTTGCGCTTAGGGAGCTAACCAAAGCGATGCGGAAGGCCACGCCGGAGCGCGGCGAAAACTCAAAGGCCCGCGGCGTTCGCCACCGGATCGGCGGCATTCACCGCCGCCTCGTTCAGCACGACATTATCACCGGGCAGGGCGATGTCGTTGCCGAACGCCGTGTCGTTCGCCAGCGGTTCGTCGAGCGACGTCAGGTTCGTCTCGACCACGGCGTTGTCGGCAGCGGCATTCTCGGCGGCGGTGTTACCCGAACACGCCGCGAGGCCCAGCAGCGCGACAGCCGCGAACGGTGCAAAATATAGCTTCAAACCCATGTCTCCCCGTTTCAGGACCGCCGGTGTCGGCGATGTCGAACCCCGTTGTAAGGGGTCGGTCGGGGCGGGGAATAATCCCATTACTTTAGTGGGGTATTGTTCCGCTATCAACGAACCGCTAACAGCCGCCGGCAGCGCGGAGAGATCGGCGATGTGCGGAGAATGGCGGGGTGGTGGAGCTGAGGGGAATCGAACCCCTGACCTCTGCAGTGCGATTGCAGCGCTCTCCCATCTGAGCTACAGCCCCGCCCCGTCCCGGACATCGCCGGGGCCGTTCCCTTAGCGGCCCCAAAATGCGGATGCAACGGGTCTCGCGCTTTTCCGGATCAAAATCACAGGCCAGCATCCGGTCGCTGCGGCGAACCCCTTCGTCGTGCGCGTTCGGACAGGCTGGAACCATCCGCCGGGTCGGTGCTTCTCTGGATACGACATGGCAGCGCACGACGCTGCTGCGCCGCGATAACATGAACCATCTGCAGGAGATTTTCATGGGCTATGATCGCTATCCCCGCGACGACGACTGGTCGCGGAACACCCGCAACGACGACAATCGGTGGCGCGACCGGGACGATCGCGGACGCGGCGGTTACGGCGCACAGGGTTATGGCAGCCAGGGCTTCGGCAGCGGATCGCAGCAGCGCGATGATCGCGGCAGTCGCGACCATTATGGCGGACGGTCCTCCTACGGATCGAGCTATGGCGCGGATCGTGACCGGGGCCATGGCAACCGCGACTTCGACTATGCCGATCGCGGATCGCGCAGCTACGGCACGCAGGGTGGCAGCTATGGCGGCGACCGCCAGCGCTTCGGCGACCAGGGCGAACGCGATGCCCGGTACGGCGGCGACCGGTTCCGTGGCGATCGTCAGCGCGACGATCTCGACTATGATACGTCGGATCGTGGATTCCTCGCCCGTGCCGGCGACGAGGTCCGTTCGTGGTTCGGCGACGAAGAAGCCGAGCGTCGTCGTGAGCGAGACCAGCGCTATGACGAGCAGATGGCACGCTATGACGACCGTCACGGTGACCATGCCTATCGGTCGTGGCGCGATACGCAGGTCAGCGCGTTCGACCGCGACTATGACGAATATCGTCAGGAGAATTCGGCGCGGTTCCAGAATGAGTTCAACGCATTCCGCACCGAACGCCAGACGCAGCGCGACAGCCTGACCCGCGTGACCGAGCATATGGAAGTCGTCGGATCGGATGACGAACATGTCGGCACCGTGGACAAGGTGCGCGGCGACCGCATCATCCTGACGAAGAGCGATCCAGACGCCGGTGGCCATCACCATTCGATCCCGTCGCGCTGGGTGTCCGCGGTCGAAGGCAAGGTGAAGCTGCGCAAGACCGCCGCCGAAGCCAAGCAGGCATGGCGGGACGAAGAGCAGCAGCAAGCCATGTTCGGCAACCCGTCGCAGCAGGGCTATGGCAGCGATCGGTTCGGCAGCCAGAACCGTGACGACGACCGTACGCGCGAGGCCAATCGCTATGGTACGTCGACGACGACCGGACAGGCGCTTGGCGCGGGTAACTCGACCACGGCGGGAACCGGCGTGACCGGCACGACGACCGGTGGCGATACCGGCACCAACCTCAACCGCAGCTTCCCCGGAACCTATTGAGCGGTTCCCGAGCGGCGACGGACGGAGGGGCGCGGGAAACCGCGCCCCTTTGTTTTTATTGGGCCGCGCACTAGGTTGCGGTCAGAAACTGATATGGAGCATCGAACATGGCCAAGGCGTGGCATCTGGTACGGCGACCACAGGGAATGCCGGTGATGGACGACTTCGCGTTCCGCGACCTGCCGCGGCGCGATCTGGCCGAGGGCGAGGTGCGCATCGCCAATCGCTGGCTATCGGTCGACCCCTATATGCGCGGCCGCATGAACGACGTGAAAAGCTATGTTCCACCGTTCCAGCTGGACGCCCCGATGGAGGGCGGCGCGGTCGGCGAGGTGATCGAGAGCCGTGCCGCCGACCTGCCGGTCGGTACCCGCGTGCAGCATATGGCGGGCTGGCGCGACGAAGCCATCGTTCCGGCGAAGGGCGTGCAGAAGCTGCCCGACATCGACCTGCCCGAACAGGCGTTCCTCGGTGCACTCGGCCTGACCGGCATGACCGCATGGTTCGGCCTGCTGGCGGTGGCCGAGGCGAAGCCCGGCGAAACGGTGTTCGTGTCGGCGGCGGCCGGAGCGGTCGGTTCGGTCGTGGTGCAGATCGCCAAGGCCAAGGGCATGACCGTCATCGGATCGGCTGGCGGTGCGGAAAAGGTCGAATGGGTCCGCTCGCTCGGCGCCGATCACGTTATAGATTACAAAGGTGATGTGCCGCTGGCGAAGGCGCTGGGTTTGGCCGCGCCGGACGGGATCGACGTGTATTTCGACAATGTCGGCGGCGACCATCTCGACGCCGCGCTGGCCCACTCGAAACAGAATGCGCGGTTTGCGATCTGCGGCATGATCGACGGCTATAACGCGTCGCAGCCGATTGCCCTGCGCTACCTTATGCGCGTCATCGCCGCCCGCATCCGCATCCAGGGCTTCATCGTCAGCGACTTCCTCGGTCGCATCGGCGAGTTCCAGCAGGGCATGGGCGAGATCGTCGCCAGCGGCAATTTCCAGCGCGAGGAAACCGTCGTCGAAGGGCTGGAGCAGATGCCCGGCGCGTTCCTGGGCCTGTTCAGCGGGCAGAATCGCGGCAAGATGCTGGTGAAGCTATGACGTAAAAATCCTCCCCGGCACGGGGAGGGGGACCAGCGAAGCTGGTGGAGGGGGGCGTCGGCACGCACAACCGTTTCGCACGCGGGAAACCCCCTCCACCGTCCTTCGGACAGTTCCCCTGCCCGTGCCGGGGAGGACATCAACTCACCGCAGTTTCGCGATCTTTAGCCCGTCTTCCGTTGCGCGGTCCTTGATCGACTCCTCGCTGCGGGTCAGCGCCTTGGCGAGCGCCTTCAACGCCATGCCCTTGGCGGCAAGCTGGTGCAGCTTCTGGATTTCATCGGGGCGCCAGGGTTGGCGGTGACGTTCGAATTTTTCGGCCATGGCGCTTCTCCTATCGATTGCGGGCGAGGCGGACCAGCGCCGTGTCGAGCGCTTGCAGGAACCGCGACCGGTCGGTCTTGCCGAAGGGCGGCGGTCCGCCAAGCTGCTCGCCGCCCGCGCGCAAATCGGCCATGATCGCGCGGGTGGCGATCGCACCGCCGATCGACGCACCGGTGAACGCCTTGCCATTGGGCGCCAGCACCGTCGCACCGACCTTCAGGCAGCGATCGGCGAGCAGGATGTCGGCGGTTACGACGACGCAATCCGCGCCGGCGGTTTCCGCGATCCAGTCGTCGGCGGCGTCGAAGCCGTCGGACACCACGATCCGTTCGACCCATGGCAGCACCGGCACCCGGAAATGGCTGTTGCTGACGATCGAGACCCGGACGCCATGGCGTTCGGCGACGCGGTACACCTCGTCCTTCACCGGACAGGCATCGGCATCGACCAGGATGCGCGTCATGGCTCGATGGGGCCGGTCTCGATCACCTCGATCGCGTCGCTCCGCCCACCGAAATCGGCGGTTTCGCCCGCCATCAATCCGGTCATCGCCAGCGCCAGCGGCGCGGTGAACGGAATGCGTCCCGCCGCCGGATCGGCCTCGTCGCTACCCACCAGTTCGATCGTCTTGCGTTGTCCGTTCAGCGCATAGGTGACCCGCGCCCCGAACGCGACTTCGTCCGTCGGGGCAGGGGCGATCTGCGCCGTCGAATGGCGCGTCCGCCAATAGCGCAGGTCGCGCTTGATGGCGGTCGCCCGCTCGGCATCATTGCCGGCCGCGTCCAGTTCACCTTCCAGCCGCGTAACCTGCGCCGCCATCGCCGCCAGTCCGCGTCGGGTCACCAGATTGGGTCCGGGCGGCAGGGGAAGTTCGAACCGCGGCTCCTTATGCTCGTCATCATCCTCTCGCCGAAACGCAACGCTCATTAAATCGTCCCTGAAAACGTGTCGCACCGGGCGGGATCGCCCGTCTCATAGCCGCGCTTGAGCCAATAGGCGCGCTGGGCCGATGTGCCATGGGTAAAAGTTTCCGGAGACGCGCGATTGCCCTGCAACCGGTCGTCGCCGATCGCTTCGGCGGCGCGCAGCCCTTCCTCGATGTCGCCCGGCTCCATCCGTCCGCTGCGCTTTGCCCAGACGCCGGCATAGCAGTCTGCCTGCAATTCCAGCCGCACCGACTGGGCATTGCCCTGCGCCGTCGGCAGCGTCTGCTGCGCGCGGCTGACGGCTTCGGCCTGTCCGGTCAGGTTCTGGATATGGTGGCCGACCTCGTGTGCGACGACATAGGCTTGCGCGAAGTCGCCGCCCGCGCCGAAGCGCTGCGACAATTCGCGGAAGAAGCCGGTGTCGAGATATACGCCGCGATCGGGCGGGCAATAGAAAGGCCCCATCGCCGATTGCGCCGCGCCGCATCCCGACTTTCCATTATCCTGATAGAAGCGCAGGCGGGGCGGGGTGTAGCGTGCGCCCTGCTCGGCATAAATCTGGCCCCAGACCTGCTCGGTTGATTTCAGCACGCGGCAGGCGAACAATTCCTCCGCCGTATCGCACGGCACGTTGTTCTGCGCCGACCCCTGCTGCGCGGTCGGCGCCTGCGACCCTCCGCCGATCAGACCACCGCCGCCCGAAAACATCAGAAAGGCGACGCCGATAATGGCGATGATGCCGATCGTGCCGCAGCCAAGTCCGCGTCCGAGCAGCAGCGGGAGCAGGCCCAGCAGGTTGAACCCGCCGCCGCCCATGCCGCCGCCGCCTCGGCCGAGATCGTCGACATTGCTGGATGGATCGAGATCGTCGAGGCGCATGGGCGGCAGTCCGGTCGTTGAAGCTGCGTACTGAAATGCGCGAAACGGTCACGATGTTGCAACCACCGGCCATGAAATCGGTTGAAGGGGCGTTGAACCCCGTTCGTATAATGCGCAAAGTACCCTCGATGGCTGAAGCTGATCCCCGTTTGCGCCGAAAATCTCCCACCGGACTGCCCTTGCCCGACTGCGTGGCGCTGGTGTTGCAGGGTGGCGGTGCGCTGGGCAGCTACCAGGCCGGGGTGATCGAACGGCTGGGCGAATCGCAGATCGAGATCGACTGGGTCGCCGGCATCTCGATCGGCGCGATCAATGCCGCGATCTTCGCCGGCAACCCGCCCGAGCGGCGGATCGAACGGCTGCGGCAGTTCTGGGAAACGGCGGCGGGCGTGCTGCCCTGGTTCCCGATCCTGCCCGACGACCGCGTGCGCGAATGGGTGCATGAATGGTCGGCTGGCGTCGTACTGGCGACCGGAGTGCCCGGCTTTTTCTGCCCACGCGGGATAGCGCCGCAATTTGCCACGCCGGGATCGCCGGGGGCGCTCAGCTATTACGACACTGCCCCTTTGCGCGAGACGTTGGACACGCTGGTCGACTGGGACCTCGCCAATGACGGCCCGGTGCGGTTGTCGGTCGGCGCGGTGGACATCGAAAGCGGCAACTTCGCCTATTTCGACAGCGCCCGCGAACGGATCGATGCGCGGCATATCATGGCATCGGGCGCATTGCCGCCGGGCCTGCCGCCGGTCGAGATTGACGGGCGCTGGTATTGGGACGGCGGCTTGGTCAGCAACACCCCGCTGACCCACATCCTCGACCATCAGCGCGATCCGATGCTGGTGTTTCAGGTCGATCTGTTTTCCGCTGAGGCCGACCTGCCGCGCACGATCGGCGACGTGGTGGCGCGGGAAAAGGAGATACGCTTTTCCAGTCGCACGCGGCAGGTGACCGCCGAACGGTTGCGTTTGCGGCAGGAGCGCGAGCTGATCCGGCGGCTGGTGAACAAGCTGCCGGACGAACTGCGCGACGATGCCGATGTCCGCGCGCTGGAGGCGATGGCCGACGAACATCCGCTCAGCCTCGTCCATCTGATTTACCGCGCGAACCGTTGGGAAGGCGGCGCACGCGACTATGAATTTTCGACGCGTGCGATGCAGGAACACTGGGCTGCAGGTCGCGCCGCCATTGCCGAGACGATGGCCAATGCCCGTGTCGTCGCTGAAAACATTCTCGACGGGCGCACCGCCGCGTTCGACCTCACCCATCCGCTTCACAAACGCCAAGGATAATCGATGTTCCTGAAGGGCAAGACTGCGATCGTCACCGGCTCCACGTCCGGCATCGGCCTCGCCTATGCAAAGGCGTTCGCGGCCGAGGGCGCGACGGTGGTCATCAACGGCTTCGGCGACGAAGCCGCGATCGAGAAGGAGCGCGCCGCGCTGGCGCAGGCGAGCGGGGCCGAGGCACGCTATGACCCCGCCGACATGACCAAGCCCGAGCAGATCGCGGCGATGGTCGACAAGGCGGCGGCCGAGTTCGGATCGGTCGACATCGTCGTGAACAATGCCGGCATCCAGCATGTCGCGAAGATCGAGGAATTTCCGGTCGACAAATGGGATGCGATCATCGCGATCAACCTGTCATCGGCCTTCCACATGATCCGCGCCGCCGTGCCGCACATGAAGAAGGCGGGCTGGGGCCGGATCATCAACACCGCATCGGCGCACAGCTTGGTCGCCAGCCCGAACAAGTCGGCCTATGTCACCGCCAAGCACGGCCTTGCCGGCCTGACCAAGACCGTCGCGCTGGAAGTCGCGACCTGCGGCATCACCGCCAACTGCATCTCGCCGGGCTATGTGTGGACCCCGCTGGTCGAGCAGCAAATCCCAGATACGATGGCATCGCGCGGCCTGACCCGCGAGCAGGTGATGAACGACGTGCTGCTGGCAGCGCAGCCGACCAAGGAGTTCGTCACCGCCGAACAGGTCGCCAGCCTGGCGCTCTATCTGTGCCGGGACGAGGCGAAGGCGATCACGGGTACCAACCTGTCGATCGATGGCGGCTGGACCGCTGCGTGATCGCGGCATGATCCGCCTCGCTTCGCTGGCGACGGTCCTGGCCGGGTGCGCGACGACCGCCTGTGGCGGCGCGAGTGTCGCGTCCGCCGGATCGAAGGCGCCGGCCACGACCACGGCGTCTGGCTCCGACGATTGGCGACGGGTGGCGACGTCGGCCGATCGCGACCGGTTGCGGCGATGGCGCGACGCGTGGATGGCGGCACTTCCGAAGGCGCGGGCGGCCGACCCGGCGGCCATCGCGGCGCAGGGCGCGCTGTTCGCTCCCGACGGTGCGCTCGCCGGCCCGGCGGCCCCCGCCGGCCGGTATCGTTGCCGCGTGTTCAAGCTGGGCGGGAAGGGCAGCGCGATGCGCGACTTCACCGCCTATCCGGCGTTCGACTGCCGCATCACCGACGAAGGCAGCGTCCGCAGCTTCTACAAGGAAAGCGGATCGCAGCGACCGGTCGGGCTGCTGTTCCCCGATGGCGACCGCACGGTGTTCCTCGGCACGCTGCTGCTGGGCGACGAACGGGCCGCGCTGCAATATGGCCAGGACCGCGACCGCGACATGGCGGGCGTATTGGAGCGGATAGGGGAGCGCCGCTGGCGGCTCGTGCTGCCCTATCCCCGGTTCGAATCCCTGCTGGATGTGGTCGAACTGGTGCCGGCGGAGTAGGAGGAGCCAATCCTCCTTAGGACCGATCGACATTCAGCTACTTCCGGTGTCGTTCCTGATCGCCGCCTCCTACCTCTCCGTCACCCCGGACTTGTTCCGGGGGCCACGGTGCGGCAATCGGTGCGGCATGAGCCCTCGATCGACCGCGACTGCGGCTCGGTGGACCCCGGAACAAGTCCGGGGTGACGAAGAGCATATGGGGATGACTATCGTATCACGCACGTCATCCCGGCCTGCGCCGGAGTGACGTGCGTGGGGAAGAATTCGAAGTCTACACCAACGTCCGCCGCACCGTCTCATAGCAATCGTCGATATGCGAATTACCCACCAGCTTCATCGCGCCGAAGCTGATGCCGGCCGCGGCGATTTGCCCGGCGAACGGTACGAAGCGCAGCAGCGACTTGCTGGCATAGCGCGCGCCGACCTTGCGGATCAGCATCGTGACGATCCGCCGGGTGATCGACCGGCCGATGACGCCGTTGCCCAGGTTGGCGGCGATCAGCAGCACCTGCTTCGCACGATCGGGTTCGAGCGCGTTCACCTGTTTTTCGTCCAGCCCGAACCGGTTGCTGATCTCGGGCAGCAGCTTCGTCAGGATATTCGCATCGACGATCAGGTCCGCGCCCGGCACCGGAACGGCGGAGGCACCGGCCGATACCAGCGCACGCTTGGTCACCAGTTTGCGCGCTTCGTCGCGCACGCGGTCGAGTTCGGTCAGCGAAGTGATCTTCATGAAAAGCCCCGTGTCGTTTCGTTGCCGCATCAACGCTGTTCTGGCCAAGCGGCTCCCCGTCGTTGCGCTCGTTACGATTTCGCCCGGAAAACGGGTAGCTGCATGATCCTGCGCATCGGCACGTTGCTCGCCACTACCCTGTTCGTCCTGCCCGTCCACGCCGCTGCGATGCCGCAGACCCCGGCCGCCGCCGTCGACGCCACCCCGCTGACTGCCAGATGGCCCGGACCGTATCAGGTGGGGGCCGCCATGGGAAAAGGTGACACCAGCGATGTTCCCGGTCGCGTTCCCGGTGGACGCCGACGCCTGGGCCGCGTCCGAAGCGACGGGGAATGCGTGGGACAAGGCGACGGCGGATCGTTTCCGTAACACCCTGCTGTCGACCGGCAACGAGACCGACCGAAAGGAAGTGTGTCGCGTGTTCCGGGATCGCGTCCGGATGTGACCGCGCTGTTCAAACGGCGCGGTTTTCCGACGAACTGACCGGTTTGCCCCGGTCAGCGCCGGAGGAAACTCGTATCAGATGGGACCAGCCTCTCGCCAAGTGCGTTGAAATTATATAACACGCGTTTGTAACGAGTCTGCGCACCCGCCAACGGGCGACGCAGCGGACATGGAGAGTGCATGACCGGCGATAGCCGCACGAATCTGCCGCGCCTGACGCTGCACGTGCCCGAACCCAAATTCCGTCCCGGCGACGCGGTGGACTTTGCCGACGTCGCTGTGCCGCCGGCCGGTGCGCAGGCCCGCCCGGATACGTCCGCCGCGCCCGACAGCTTTCACGACCTCAGCTACACGCTCGTCCGCGTGCTCGACGAGCAGGGGCAGGCGGTCGGCCCGTGGAACCCGCGGCTCGACCCCGACATGCTGCGCCGGATGCTGTTGAAGATGGCGACGGTCCGCGCATTCGACGAACGCATGTTCCGCGCCCAGCGGCAGGGCAAGACCAGCTTCTACATGAAATGCACCGGCGAGGAGGCGATCGCGGTGGCGGGCACCATGGCGCTCGACCGCGACGACATGACCTTTCCTAGCTATCGGCAGCAGGGCATCCTGATTACGCGCGACTATCCGCTGGTCGAGATGATGAACCAGATCTATTCGAATACTGCCGACAAGCTGCAGGGCAAGCAGTTGCCGATCATGTATTCGTCGAAGGACTTCGGCTTCTTCTCGATCTCCGGCAACCTGACCACGCAATATCCGCAGGCGGTGGGCTGGGCGATGGCGTCGGCGTCGAAGGGCGATACCCGGATCGCCGCGACATGGTGCGGGGAGGGGAGTACGGCCGAGGGCGACTTCCACTCGGCGCTGACCTTCGCCACCGTCTATCGCGCGCCGGTCATCTTCAACGTCGTCAACAACCAGTGGGCGATCAGCAGCTTTTCCGGCTTCGCGGGGGCAGAGGCGACGACCTTCGCCGCGCGAGCGATCGGCTATGGCATCGCCGGGCTGCGGGTCGATGGCAACGACGCGCTGGCGGTCTATGCGGCGACCGCCTGGGCGGCCGAGCGGGCGCGGACCAATCAGGGGCCGACGCTGATCGAGCATTTCACCTATCGCGCGGAGGGCCATTCGACCTCCGACGACCCGTCGCAATATCGTTCGGCGGGCGAGCCGACGGCTTGGCCGCTGGGCGATCCGGTCGCGCGGTTGAAGGCGCATCTGGTCGCCATCGGCGAATGGGACGACGACTCCCACGCCGCCATGGATCGGGAGGTAGCCGAACAGGTGCGTGCCGCGCAGAAGGCGGCGGAGGCCAACGGTATCCTGGGCCATGGCCTGCACCAGCCGCTCGACACGTTGTTCGATGGCGTGTTCGAGGAAATGCCCTGGCACCTGCGCGAACAACAGGCGCAGATGATGGCCGAGGAGGAAGCCTCCGGCCGCCCCTGGGCGCGCAAGGAGGGCCACTGACATGGCGCGGATGAACATGATCCAGGCGATCAATTCCGCGATGGACGTGGTGATGGACCGCGATCCGAACGTCATCGTGATGGGCGAGGATGTCGGCTATTTCGGCGGCGTGTTCCGTGCGACGGCGGGCTTGCAGAACAAATACGGCAAGACCCGCGTGTTCGACACGCCGATCACCGAATGCGGCATCATCGGCGTCGCGGTCGGCATGGGCGCCTACGGCCTGCGTCCGGTACCCGAAATCCAGTTCGCCGATTACATCTATCCCGCGCTCGACCAGCTGGTCAGCGAGGCGGCGCGGCTGCGCTATCGCTCGGCGGGTGACTTCACCGCGCCGATCACGGTGCGCTCGCCCTTCGGCGGCGGCATCTTCGGCGGCCAGACGCACAGCCAGTCGCCCGAGGGCATCTTCACCCATGTCAGCGGAATCAAGACGGTGATCCCGTCGACGCCCTATGATGCC
This sequence comes from Sphingomonas sp. Leaf32, assembly GCF_001421765.1. Classification (GTDB taxonomy): domain Bacteria; phylum Pseudomonadota; class Alphaproteobacteria; order Sphingomonadales; family Sphingomonadaceae; genus Sphingomonas. The sequence continues at coordinate 563,026 of NZ_LMLA01000001.1, forward strand.
AAGGGGCTGCTGATCGCCGCGATCGAGGACAATGATCCGGTCCTCTTTTTCGAACCGAAGCGCATCTATAACGGTCCCTTCGACGGCAATTGGGACAAGCCGGCGCAGAACTGGTCGAAGCATCCCGGCGGTGAAGTGCCCGAGGGCTATTACCGCATCGAGCTGGGCAAGGCGAAGGTCGTGCGCGAAGGCAGCGACCTGACGATCCTCGCATACGGCACGATGGTCCATGTCGCACAGGCGACTGTGGAGACGGCGGGGATCGATGCCGAAATCCTCGACCTGCGCACGCTGGTGCCGCTCGACATCGACGCGATCGAGGCATCGGTGAAGAAGACCGGGCGCTGCATGATCGTGCACGAGGCGACCCGGACGGGCGGCTTCGGCGCCGAATTGTCGGCGCTGGTGCAGGAACGTTGCTTCCACCATCTCGAAGCGCCGATCGAGCGCGTGACCGGCTTCGACACGCCGTATCCGCACAGCCTCGAATGGGCGTATTTCCCGGGGCCGGTCCGCATCGGACAGGCGCTCAAGAAGATCATGCAGGACTGAACCGCCATGGCACGTTTCTCTTTCCGCCTGCCCGACATCGGCGAAGGCATTTCCGAGGCCGAGATCGTCGCGTGGCACGTTGCCATCGGCGACCGTGTCGAGGAAGATGGTCGCCTGGCCGACATGATGACCGACAAGGCGACGGTCGAGATGGAAAGTCCCGTCGCGGGGACCGTCGTCGAACTGGCCGGCGAGCCGGGCGATCAGGTGGCGATCGGCGCGACGCTGGTCGTGATCGAGACCGAGGGTGAGGTGGTCCAGCCGGCGGCGCCCGAGCGTGTCGAGGCCGAGAATCCGGGGGTCGAAGAGGCAGTAAATCCTCCCCGGCACGGGGAGGGGGACCAGCCGCAGGCTGGTGGAGGGGGAGCGCCGCTGGACGCTCCGTCCGCGGTTGTCCCGCAGGCGGCAGCCCCCCTCCACCGTCCTGCGGACGGTCCCCCTCCCCGCGAGCGGGGAGGAGCTTTGGCGTCGCCCGCCGTCCGTGCCCGCGCGGCCGACCTTGGCATCGACCTGTCCGCCGTCCACCACGATGGCCACCATATCCGCCATGCCGATCTCGACGCCTATCTCCGCTACGGCGGCGCGCAGGGCTATCACACCCCCAACGCCAGCCGCGCACGCCCCGACGAAACCGTCAAGGTCATCGGGATGCGCCGTCGCATCGCCGAAAACATGGCGGCGGCGAAGCGCCATATCCCGCATTTCACCTATGTCGAGGAGATCGACGTCACCGCGCTGGAGGCGATGCGCGCCGACCTGAACGCGGCACGCGGCCAGCGGGCCAAGTTGACGATGTTGCCGCTGCTGATCGTCGCGATCTGCCGCACGCTGCCCGACTTCCCGATGCTCAACGCGCGCTATGACGACGAAGCGGGTGTGGTGACGCGCTTCGGCCGGGTGCATCTGGGCATGGCCGCGCAGACCGATGCCGGGCTGATGGTGCCGGTCATCCGCGACGCGCAGGACATGAACCCGTGGCAGTTGGCAGGGGAGATCACCCGCCTTGCCGAAGCGGCGCGCACCGGCAAGGCGAAGTCCGAGGAGTTGTCGGGCGGCACGATCACCATCACCTCGCTCGGGCCGCTGGGCGGGATCGCGACGACGCCGGTCATCAACCGGCCCGAAGTTGCCATCATCGGCCCCAACCGCATCGTCGAGCGGCCCGTGTTCCGCGCGCGGGTGGGTGGTGGCGAGGAGATCGTGAAGGCCAAGCTGATGAACCTGTCGATCAGCTGCGATCACCGCGTCGTCGACGGCCATGACGCCGCGAGCTATGTCCAGGCATTGAAGCGGCTGATCGAAACGCCGGTGCTGCTGTTCGCCGACTGATCCGGGTCGGCGGCCGGTCCCGTTCGGGTGCGGAGGAGTTGGGCATGAGGACAAAGTTGACGATCGGGATGGTGCTGTTGGCGGCGATCACGCCGTCGGCGGTCGCGCAAAAGGCGGCCGACTATGCGTTCGAATACACCTATCCGGTCCAGGCTGCCCGCATCGCGCCGCTCAAGGCATGGCTGGAGGCGGAAAAGGCGAGGCGGCGTGCGTGGCTCGCCCGTACCGCAGCCAATGCGCGCCGGGAGGCGAAGACGGCAGGCGCGCCGTTTCGGGCATATGACATGCAGACCGGGTGGGAGGTCGTGGCCGATACGCCGCGATTCCTGAGCCTGTCGTCCGCCAGCTACAGCGATACCGGCGGTGCGCATGGCAACGGGTCGTCGGGCGGGCTGGTATGGGACAAGCGGGCGGGGCGGCGGATGACCGCCACGGCGTTGTTCGTCTCGACCGCTGCGTTCCGGTCGGCGGTGATGACGCCATGGTGCCGCTGGATGCGTGCCGAGCGGACCCGCCGCGTGGGCGTGGACGCGGGCGATACGGTCTTCGGCCAATGCCCGCCGGTCAAGGACGTGACGGTACTGCTCGGATCGTCGAACGGGCGCAGCTTCGACCGGATCGGCGTTATCGCCGACCAGTATGTCGTCGGCTCCTATGCCGAGGGTCCGTATGAGCACACGCTGCCGGTTACGGCAGCGGTGCTGCGCGCGGTGAAGCCGGAATACCGCACGGCGTTTGCGGTGCGGTAGAATCCTCCCCGGCACGAGGAGGGGGACCATGCGCAGCATGGCGGAGGGGGGTGTCGACCTACGATGCCGTTGCGTTCGCGGCGAACCCCCTCCACCACCGCTTCGCGGCGGTCCCCCTCCCCGTGCCGGGGAGGACCTGCATCACGCGATGGCCTCGCCGAACATCAGCGCCCGGACGAACCGCACCGGCGGCGACCCGTGCGAGATCGCGGCGTCGTTGTAGCGCATCAGGTCGAACTTCGCCCCCGCCCGGCGCTGGGCCTCGCGGCGCATGTCCATATGCTCGCTATACCCGACGAAATAGCTGAGCAATTGGGTCGATCCCAGCCGGGCGCGGGTCCATTTGCCTGCCGCCTCGCGCTCCTGCTGAAACGCGCCTTCCATCATCAGCTTCATCGCCTGTGCCTCGGTCAAACCCTCGGTATGGATGCCGATGTCGAGCAGCGTGTTGGTGATCGACCGCATCCGCATCTTCAGCACGGTCAGCTTGAACAGAGGGTCGCCGTCCAGATAATCGGCATCGGCCATCATCCCCTCGGCATAGACCGCCCAGCCTTCGACGAACGGTCCCGACGACAGCACGGCGCGCAGGACCGACTTGTTCTCGTTGCTATGCGCGATCTGGAGGTAATGGCCCGGCATCGCCTCGTGGATCGACAGGTCGTGGATCATATAGTCGTTATATTCGCGCAGGAACGAGGTCGTCTGCGCTTCGGTCCAATCCGCCGGGATCGGGGACACCGCATAGAAGGTGCCGAGATTCTTTTCGAGCGGTCCCGGGCTGTCGCAATAGGCGACCGACACACCCTGCTGGAACTTGGGCATTTCGATGATCTGGACCGGGGTGGTCGGCACGCGGACCAGCTTCTTCTCACGTACGAACGCCGTTGCGGTTTCCAGCGTCGCGCGCGCTTTGCTCATCACCTGCGACCGGGTCGGACGCCGGGCGTAGGTCATTTCCAGCGCGGCCTCGATCGCCTTCTGTTGCTGCGCCGGGGTCGGCTTGGCCGGCGTCGGCGGCGCCTTGGGCCGACCGCGCAGGACGAGGCGGGCGAGATCGTACATCTGCGCCCGCGTATCGGCGGCGGCCTTCACGGCGCGCGCCTTGATCTCCGTCCGCGACAGCGGAGAGAGGAGGGCGAACTTCACCTTCTGATCGTACAGTTCGGGCGACAGGCGGAAATCCCCCCTGGCGGCCGGGACCAGCACCGTGTCGAGCCAGCGCTGATGTTCGGCGGTCGCCGTCTTCAACGTCGCCACCGCGCGATCGAACCGGGCGCGATCGGATCGGCCGAGCGTCGCCCGGTGCGGGGCCAGCATCGTGTCGACGATCTGGAGCACGCCGGCATTCTGTTTGGCGACGGTGGTCGCATAGATGGCCGGCACCCGCGCGGGTACGATGCTTTCCCGCATCTGCGCGAACATCGCCGGCACCTGTTCCATCCGCTTCGTCGCGGAGCGCAACCGTTGCGGCCACGGCGCGAAGTCGCGGGCGGCCAGCGCATATAGCCCGCCCGAGATGGTCCCCGCCGCCCCCTGCGGGTCCCAGGCGAAGGGTTGCAACACCTCCAGCGTCCACAGTTGATAGCGTAGTTCGTTGTCGAGCAGCGCGGCATCGACCTGATCGTCGCGTGACAGCGATGTGCGGGGAATGGCGTCGAGTTCGTTCAGCGTCGTGCGGAGGAACGCGGCGTCGCGCTCGCGACCTGCGGCGGACAGATCCTCGACCTGATCGTCATAGGCATGGTTGCCGAGCGCGGTGGCGTAGCCCGGATGCAGCCGCGCCATTCCGTCCAGATACCGCTTCGACAGCCGCGCGAAATCGCCCGCCGGCCCGCTCTGCGCCAATGCCGGAAAACTGCCGGCGAGCGGCGCGAGCGCCATCAGCGCAACGAAATGGCGACGATACATTTCAAATATTCCCCCAAGAACCCAAGGTGCAGGCTATCGCGCGTTCTGCGCGGTACAAGCGGATTCAGCCGGCTTCGCGCAGTTCGTTGGCGCGGGCGAACACCGCCGCGAACATCTCGGGCGTCAGCCGTCCGGTGTTCTGGTTGTAGCGCGAGCAGTGATAGCTATCGATCAGGGTGATGCCGCGCGGCATCGCGTGTTCGGCCAGATGCGCGAACCGCGCTTTCGGCAGGCGTCCGCCCAGCACCTTCACCGCTGACTGATGAGCGATCGCACCTAGGGCGACGACGACCCGCAGCGACGGCATGGCGCCCAGATCGGCATCGAGGAACGGGCGGCAGGTCCGGATTTCGTCGGGCGTGGGCTTGTTTTCGGGCGGCAGGCAGCGGACCGCATTGACGATCGTGATCCCCTTCGGAACCGGCGCATCGTCGACCTTGCCGGTATAGGCACCCTCGGCAAGCCCGGCTTCGATCAGCGTGTTCCAGAATAGCGGACCCGATCGGTCGCCGGTGAACGGGCGTCCGGTCCGGTTCGCGCCCTGCAGGCCGGGGGCAAGGCCGATGATCGCCAGCCACGGATCGGCATCGGCCAGCGGCGCGACCGGCGCGTTCCACCAGTTCGGATGTTCGACGCGCAGGCTTTCGCGAAGTTCGGCAAGGCGCGGGCACAGCGGACAGTCGCGCGCCGGTTCGGCGGCGGGGAGGGTAGGGGTAGCGATTTCCATCCCCAGCCGATAGGCGCAGCCGATGGTGACCTCAACCTATGCGATTGCGATCGGTTCGAACCGGCCCGGCCGGCATGGTGGCCCGGTGGCCGAGGTGCAGGCGGCCATCGCTGCGCTCGACGGTGTGCGCGCCGTTGCGCCGATCATCGCCAGTGCGCCGCTCGGGCCGTCCATCCGGCGGTACGCGAATGCCGTCCTGCTGCTCGACAGCGCGTTGTCGCCGCCCGATCTGCTGGCGCTGCTGAAATCGATCGAGCGCGGTTTCGGCCGGCGGCGCGGGCGGCGCTGGGGATCGCGGGTCATCGACCTCGACATCATCTTGTGGTCGGAGGGGAGCTGGCACAGCCCCGGCCTGTGCGTGCCGCATGTCGCCTTTCGCGAACGATCCTTCGTGCTGGGACCGCTGCGCCACCTCGTTCCCCGCTGGCGCGATCCGGTCACCGGACGCACGATCCGCCAGCTGCACCAACTGGTTGACCGCGCCCGCGCGCGGGATTAGGGGCGGGGTTTCGTGGGCCCGTAGCTCAGTTGGTAGAGCAACGGACTTTTAATCTGTAGGTCTCGGGTTCGAATCCCGACGGGCTCACCACGTCGCGCCGCCGGGATTTGTCGAGCGTTCGCCGTTACTTGGCGTCGCAGTCGCCGATGCGTTTGCCCTCGACATGTACCTTTTGCGACATCGTCGTCCGGCCGGTCATTTCCATCTGCTGATCGGTCGTGAAGCTGGTCGGGGTGAAGGTGCCGGTCGTCTTGCCGGTCATCTGCGTGTCGCCGGGCAGCTTGCAACGCATCTGGCTCTCGATCCGGCCGCCGGCGAAGCTGTTGCTGGTGACGGTGCAGTCCGCCCCCGACTGCTTGAGCATCTCCGCCGGACCCTTTGCCGCCTGTTCGGGCGTGATGCAGACGCTGGTGGTCTGGGCGGGCGGGTTGGCGGGCAGTCCGGCGGGCATGTTCGCCATCTTCAGGTCGCTGACCTGCGTGCGCACCTCCCATTTGCCGGCGTCGAGCTTCGGCGTTTCCGCGCCCGATCCGGTTTCGGACGACACGACCTCGCCGGTCGCCGCGTTGCTGGTCAGGGTGGTCGAGCCGGTCTTCTGGTCGCCGCACGCCGACAGCGCCAGCGCACCCAGCGCCACCAATGGGATCAGTTTCTGCACGCACGCTCTCCTGTTGCTATCGTTTCGGAGGTAACACTTCAGCCCCTTCTGCGTTGCGACGTGCATGAGCGAAACTCTTCGTCCCGAACCCCGCCCGTCCCGCCGTGTCCCGTGGAGCATCGTCGGCATCGCCGGTGCGGGTTTCGTCCTGCTGCTGCTGTTCGTCCTTGCCGACCGGGTGGTGCAGGGGAGCAGCTTCGCGTTCGACCGACGGTTGTTGCTGGCGCTGCGCGGGACCGACGGCGCGCCGGTCGCATCGGAAAAGTTCACGTCGATGGTGCGCGACATCACGGCGCTGGGCAGCACGACGGTGCTGACGCTGGTCGTCGCCTTCGTCGCGTTGCTGCTGGCCAGCACCGGGCGGTGGCGGACCGGCGTGCTGGTGGCGGCGGCCTGCGCCAGTGGCAGCTGGGCCAATGCGTTGTTCAAGCAGGCGGTTTCCCGCACGCGACCCGATCTGGTTCCGCATCTGATGACCGAGACGTCGAACAGTTTCCCGAGCGGCCATGCCGCCAATTCGGCCATCGTCTACCTGACGCTGGCGACGCTGGCCTGGCCGCTGCTGCGCCAACCGGCGGCGCGGGCGTTCGCGATGGCCGCCGCCGCGTCGCTGGTCGTCGCGATCGGGATCAGCCGGGTCTATCTGGGCGTGCACTGGCCAAGCGACGTGCTGGCCGGGTGGCTGTTCGGCGCATTGTGGGCGATCGGATGGTGGCGGATCGAACTGCGGGTGCTGGGCGGGCGGTAACGCCGGAAACCTTTGCGGTCCTCCGTAGTGCCGGTTACGTTAGCGCAAACAAAGATATGACGGAGGGATGGATGACGGCGAGATATGCTCTAGCGATAATGGCCTTGGCATTGGGTGCCGGCAGCGCGCAGGCGCAGATCGCCCCCGCTGGCGGCGCACCGACGTCCTCCCCGAACTCCGAAGATACGACGCACAGCGTCAACAACGACCGTGACCAGCAGTTCGCGCTCGACAAGATTCGGGACGAGGCGGGCACGACGATCGACCCGCGCGCATCGCGCCGTGACGCCAAGCGGATCGTGGCGGCAACCCCGTCCGACCTGAAGGTCGGGGCATTGGTGTTCGACAAGGCCGGGGTGACGCTGGGCACGATCGAGGCGGTGAAGGCCGAGGGCGTGCAATTGCTGGCCGGCAGTTCGCGGGCGATGGTGCCGTCGGACGTGTTCGGCGTCAGCCGGGGCAAGCTGGTGCTGAACGTCACCAAGGCCGAGTTCGAGCAACAGACGGGCACCGGCACCCGGTAGGTCGCAAAGGCCGGGAGCGGCGACGGCAAACGGTGTCGTCGCAACCCCGCATCCGTGTGTAGGTCGTAGCCGACACGATTGCGCGTGCGCACGGTAACGCGAAGGCATCCCTGGCGTGCGAGCCGCACCCGCTCGGGGTATGGCAATCAGCGGAACGGCGTAATGACGTCCGCGCCGTGCCGGGTCGCCTTGTCATAGGCGACGTCATGTTCGCCGATCTTGCGCACCGCCGCCATCCCGGCGTCCTTGATCCCGGCGCAGCCGGCGGCGTTCATCGCCGTGACCACGTCGCCGCGATGGTCCCACGCATAGCGGACATGGCCGTCCTCATGCGCCAACAGCGTGGCGCGGAACCGGTCGAACTGCGCACGGACCCTGGCCGGCACGTCGGGATCGGCGAGGCGGGGCACGGTGACGACGGCGGAAAAGCTGATATTGTCGAGCGACGTGCTGCACACGCCCTGCGGATCGCGACGCCAGCGCCAGTTGATGTTCCAGCGGCTCAGGCCGTCGACGCGCTTGCCGTCATTGGGATCGGTCGGGCGCGCGGCGTCGATGGCGCGGCGGATCGCGGCGACGCTGCGGCCGCCCACGGCATATTCCTCGATCCGGACGTCGGGAATGCCATCGAACGGGGTCGTCGATCCTTGCAGCGCGAGGAGGGCGGCAAGCAGGGCGGGGGCGGCGAGGGCGGTCTGCATGGCGGGGAGCCTAACCGCCGTCCGCCCGAACGCAAGTCGGCGGATGGAGGAACATGGTCGCTTTGTTCCTGCGGGTGGCTGGAGGATGCCGACGGGAGCGTTGGTAATCCCGAGACGCTCTCTACCCACCCAACTGCGCGAGCAGCGTCTTCGCCGCCAGCGTCTCGGCCTCCTGTTTCGACGTGCCGGTGGCCTCCGCCGCCGCCAGCTTGCCGATGGTCACGCGCACGGTGAAGCGTGGGGCATGGCCGGGGCCGCTCTTGTCGACGATCGCATATTCGGGCGGGCGGCGGTTGTTGGCGGCGGCCCATTCCTGCAACGCCGATTTCGGATGGCGCGGCACGCGCAACTGCGCATCGATCCGCGAACCCCACAGATCACGCACCAGCGCGCGCGCGGCGTCATGGCCGTGGTCGAGGTAGAAAGCGCCGATCAGCGCCTCCATCACGTCGCCCAGCACATTGTCACTGTCGCCGGCGCCGTCATCGCGTGCCTGCTTGCCGAGCTTGAGATGGGGCACGACGCCGATGCCGCGCGCGATCTCCGCACAGACGGCGCCGGTCACCAGCGCGTTGAACCGCTTCGACAGCGCGCCTTCGCTCTCCGCCGGGAAACGATCGTAGAGCCATTCGGCGACAGCGAGGCCCAGCACGCGGTCGCCGAGGAATTCGAGCCGCTCATAGGTTGCGCGTGCGGTGCTGCCATGGGTCAGCGCGCGGGCATAATCGTCGATCCGGGTCGGCGCGCGGCCCAGCGCCTGGCCGACCCAGCCGTGCAGGGCGTCGCTCAGAAGCCTTCCCCGATCCGGTGCCAGCGCGCGGCCGAGAACCACGTCCAGGGCAGCAGCCACTGGGCCGAGCCATCGGTCGAGAAGAAGTTCACGACGGCCTTGCCCTCGATATTCTCCAACGGGACGATCCCGATGCCACCGCCTTCGCGGGCCGGGAAACGGCTGTCGGCGCTGTCGTCGCGATTGTCGCCCATCAGGAAGGCATGACCGGCGGGGACGGTGAACACGCCGGTATCGTCCGCCTCGGTCGTGCCGAGGTCGAGGACGTTGTAGCTCTTGCCGTTCGGCAGCGTCTCGCGGAACTGCGGATAGGCGCAGACCGGCTGGTTCGCGACGACCTTCTGGAAGGCATAGTCGCAGTCGGTGTTGGGCGATACCGGCGCGACCCAGTCGGCGATGCGCTGCTTCGGGATCGCCTTGCCGTTCAAGAACAATTGTCCGCCGCGCATCTGGATCGTGTCGCCCGGAATGCCGATCACGCGCTTGATATAATCCTGCTTGGCGGTCGGCGGCGCCTTGAACACCACCACGTCACCGCGTGCGGGCGTGCGCGGCAGGATGCGGCCGGGGATCAGCGGGATACCCCATGGCAGCGAATAGCGCGAATAGCCGTAGTTCCATTTGGTGATGAACAGATAGTCGCCGATCATCAGGCGCGGCTGCATCGACCCGGAGGGAATCGAGAAGGGCGAGAACAGGAACGACCGGATGATGAACACCACGATCGCCAGCTTCAGCAGGAAGACCATCAGGTCCGCCCCTTCCGAACGCTTCGGTTTGGTGGCGGGCGCGGGCGGAGTCGGCGTGGGAGCGGCCGGGGCGGGGTCGAGAGCCATGGATTCTGCCATGCTTGGGCGGGGGCGGGGCGTCAAGCGGGTTGGGGCGGCTATCTCCTCTGGACCTGCCCCCGTCCTCCGCTCTAGGGCAGCGCCATCCTAACCGACGACATGACGAGGGACGATATGGCGATGCAGGACTGGTCCGCGATCGAGGGGCTTGGCAGCACGAAGCTCACCGAATTGTTCGCAAACGATCCCGACCGGCTGGCCAGGCTGACCGTCGATGTCGGCGGGCTGCATTTCGATTTCGCCAAGACGCATCTCGACGATGCCGCGATCGAGGCGTTCACCGGGCTGGCCGCGACGATGGAACTGGCCGCCAAGCGCGACGCGCTGTTCAGCGGACAGGTCGTCAACGTGACCGAAGGCCGCGCCGCGACCCACACCGCCGAGCGCGGCGAGGGCAATCCCGACGACGTGGCGCAGGCACGCGCGTTCCAGTCGCGGATGCGGCAAGTCATCGACGCGATCGAGGCGGAGGCGTTCGGCCCGGTGCGCCATATCCTGCATGTCGGCATCGGCGGGTCGGCGCTCGGCCCCGACCTGATCTTCGACGCGCTGGGGCGGGACGAGGACAAGTATGACGTCGCGATCGTGTCGAACGTCGACGGGGTGGCGATGGAGGAGGCGGTCAAGGGCTTCGACCCCGCCGCCACGCTGCTGGTGGTCGCGTCCAAGACCTTCACCACGACCGAGACGATGCTGAATGCCGAGTCCGCGATGGCGTGGATGCGCGAGGGCGGCGTCGAGGACCCGTTCGGGCGCGTGATCGCGCTGACCGCTTCGCCCGAGCGCGCGGTGGAATGGGGCGTCGACGAAACCCGCGTGCTGCCCTTCGCCGAGTCGGTCGGCGGGCGCTATTCGTTGTGGTCGACCCTGGGCTTTCCGTTCGCGCTGGCGCTGGGCTTTGCGGCCTATGAGGAACTGCTGGAGGGTGCGGCCGAGATGGACCGGCATTTCCGCCTGACCGAACCGGCGAGGAACGCGCCGGTGCTGGCCGCTTTTGCCGACCTCTATTATTCGCAGGTGCGCGGGTGCGAAACGCGGGCGACCTTTGCCTATGACGAGCGGTTGCGGCTGCTGCCGTCCTATCTCCAGCAGTTGGAGATGGAATCGAACGGCAAGTCGGTGACGGCGGCGGGCGAACCTTTGGGGCGCAATTCAGCGGCGATCACCTGGGGTGGCGTGGGCACCGATGCGCAACATGCGGTGTTCCAGTTGCTGCACCAGGGGACGCGGATCGTGCCGCTGGAGTTCGTCGCGGTGGTGGAGGCGGGCGATACGCTCGACCCGGCGCATCACCGGCAGTTGCTGCTCAATGCGTTCGCGCAGGGGGCCGCGCTGATGGCGGGGAAGGCCAATGCCGATCCGGCGCGCGCCTATGCCGGCGACCGGCCGTCGTCGACGATCCTGTTGCAGGATCTCGACGCGCGGACGCTGGGCGCGCTGATCGCGTTCTACGAGGCGCGGGTGTTCGTGAACGCGGCGCTGCTGGGCATCAATCCGTTCGACCAGTTCGGCGTCGAGCTGGGCAAGGAAATGGCGAAGGCAGCCGATGCGGGTGGTCAGACGTTCGATGCGTCGACCAACGATCTTCTGGCACGGGCGGGACTTGCATGAGCGATTACGATTACGACCTGTTCGTCATCGGCGCGGGATCGGGCGGCACCCGCGCCGCCCGCGTCTCGGCGGCGTACGGCGCGAAGGTAGCGGTGGCGGAGGAATATCGTGTCGGCGGTACCTGCGTCATCCGGGGCTGCGTGCCGAAGAAGCTGCTGGTGTATGGCGCGCACTTCGCCGAGGATTTGCGCGATGCGAACGCGTTCGGCTGGGACGTGCCGGCGCAGTGTGATTTCAGCTGGCAGCGGCTGCGCGACAATGTGCTGAGCGAGGTCGACCGGATCAACGGCGCGTACACATCGACGCTGGAAAACCACGGCGTCGAGATCATCCACGAACGCGCAACCGTCACCGGACCGCATTCGGTGAAGCTGGCGAGCGGGCGCGAGGTGACGGCCGAGCGCATCCTGATCGCGGTCGGTGCCACGCCGGCGGTGCCGTCGTGCCCGGGTGCGGAGCATGGCATCACCTCGAACGAGGCGTTCCACCTCGACGCGATCCCGAAGCGCATCCTGATCGCGGGTGCGGGCTATATCGCCAACGAGTTCGCGGGCGTGTTCCACCAGTTCGGGGCGCACGTCATCCTCATCAACCGCACCGACGTGATCCTGCGCGGCTATGATGAATCGATCCGCGACCGGCTGCTGCAGATTTCGATGACCAAGGGCATCGAGTTCCGCTTCCATGCCGAGTTCGAGGGGATCGAGAAGGGCGACGACGGTTGCCTGACCGTCAGGATGTCGGGGCATGAACCGGTCACCGTCGACATGGTGATGTTCGCGACCGGACGCACGCCCAATACCGAGGGGCTGGGGCTGGAGAGCGCCGGTATCGCGCTGGACGACAAGGGGGCGGTCAAGGTCAACGAGCAGGCGCAGTCGTCCTGCCCGTCCATCTATGCGGTCGGCGACGTGACCAACCGCGTGCAGCTGACCCCGGTCGCGATCCGCGAAGGCCAGGCATTCGCCGACCGCACCTATGGCGGCAAGGACGTGACGCTCGATTACGAAAACATCCCGGCGGCGGTGTTCAGCCATCCGCCGATGGCGGGTGTCGGCATGACCGAGGGCGAGGCCAAGAGCAAGCTGGGGTCGGTCAAGGTCTATCTGTCCGATTTCCGCCCGATGAAGAACGTGCTGGCCGGCCGCAACGAACGCGCGCTGTACAAGATGATCTGCGAGGAGACGACCGGACGGATCGTTGGCTTGCACATGATCGGGCCGGATGCGCCGGAGATATTGCAGGCGGCGGCGATCGCGGTGAAGGCCGGGCTTACGAAGGAAGCGTTCGACCAGACGGTCGCGCTGCATCCGACGATGGCGGAAGAACTGGTGCTGATGAAGTAGTTCCAAATCCTCCCCGGCACGGGGAGGGGGACCATGCGAAGCATAGTGGAGGGGGCGGGCCTTGCAACGCAACGGTTCCGTATGCGGACACCCCCCTCCACCAGCTTTGCTGGTCCCCCTCCCCCTCCCCGTGCCGGGGAGGAGCTTTCAGCCTTCCGCCAAAATCGCGTCCGCCTCGGTGACCGCCGATCCGCCGACCCGTTCGCCGATGGTCGCGGTCACCGCGACGTTCATCGTGACGTTGCCAAGCGTCCGCACGATGTCGGGCAGGGTTTCGACCGCCACCAGCAGCGCCAGCGGCTCCACCGGCACGCCCATCGCCACCGCGATCGGGGCGATCGACGATACGAAGCTGATCTGCCCCGGCAAACTCGCCGCGCCCATCGTGGTGATCGCACCGGCGGCGATACCCGCCGCGATCTGTCCGGCGCCCAACGGCACGCCGAACACATGCGCGACGTAGAGCGCGACGCCAAGGTTCATCGCCGGACCCGTCGCGCGGAACAGCGCCACCGCCATCGGCAGCACCACACCCGAGGTCGCGACCGGCACGCCGACATCACCCGCGCCCTTCAGCATCGCGGGCAGCGAGGCGAGCGAGCTTTGCGTAGAGATCGCGACCGCCTGTGCCGGCGCCGTCGCCTTCAAAAAGCGGCCGATCGGCACCCGCCCGCCGAAGCGCGCCAGCGGATAGGCGAGCAGCCAGATGCCGAGGCCCACGCTCATCAACACCAGCACATAATGGATCAGCGCCCCGAACGCCGCCGTGCCGGCCCTGGCACCCACGACATAGCCCAGTGCGAAGACGCCGACCGGTCCCAGCCACAAAACCCAGTTGATGACGATCAGCATCGTGTCGGCAATCGCCTGAAACAACCGGACCAGCACGCCGCGATTATCCTGCGGCAATCGGGTGAGCGCGAAACCGAACACCAACGTGAACAGGATCAGCGGCAGGAACTGGTCGTTGGCGGCGGCCGATACCGGGTTGGTCGGCACGATCGCGACGAGGAAGTCGGTGAAGGGCGGGACCTGCGCGGCAGGGGCAGCGGTGCCGAAGGTCGCGCGCAATGCCTCCGCCGCCGTATTGCCCAGCGGGAACAGGTCGAGCAGCGTCAGCGTGAACAACGCGCCCAGCGCCGAGGACGTCCACAGGATGACGATGAACAACAGCAGCGATCGGGTGGCGATCCGCCCGGCGCGCGCCGCCTCCGCCGTCTGGGCGATGCCGGTGATGAGGAGGGACACGACCAGCGGGACGATGGTCATGCGCAAGGCGTTCAGCCACGCGGTGCCGATCGGTTCGGCGATGGCGATGCCCGACAGGGCGGTGTCCGGCGACTGTCCCGCCAGGAAAACGCCCAGCGCCAGCCCCGCACCCAGTCCCGCCAATATTCGTGTCGCCTGCGACATGCTCGCCCTTTTGCAAAAGTGGCGGTAATACCCCGCCCAACCGAACGCTCAACCTGAAGGCGTATGTGACGATGGCAAGGAAATATTTCGGTACCGACGGGATTCGCGGGCTGACCAACACCAAGCCGATGACCGCCGAGATGGCGATGCGGATCGGCATGGCGGCGGGCGCGCACTTCCGCCGGGGCGATCACCGACACCGCGTGGTGATCGGCAAGGACACCCGGCTGTCGGGCTATATGCTGGAAAACGCGATGGTCGCGGGCTTCACCTCGGTCGGCATGGACGTGGTGCTGGTCGGCCCGTTGCCGACCCCGGCGGTCGCGATGCTGACCCATTCGATGCGCGCCGACATGGGCGTGATGATCTCCGCCAGCCACAATCCGTATCAGGACAATGGCATCAAGCTGTTCGGTCCGGACGGCTACAAGCTGTCGGACGCCGACGAACTGGCGATCGAGGCGCTGATCGACAGCGAGGTCGAACTGGCGGCACCGGGCGACATCGGCCGCGCCAACCGGATCGAGGATGCGCGCGGGCGCTACATCCACTTCGCCAAGTCGACCTTCCCCGAAAACCTCCGGCTCGACGGGATGAAGCTGGTCGTCGATTGTGCGAATGGTGCGGCGTACAATGTCGCGCCGTCGGCCTTGTGGGAACTGGGCGCGGAGGTCATCGCGATCGGGGTGACGCCCAATGGCAAGAACATCAACGACCGCGTGGGATCGACCGCGCCGCAGACGCTGTCGGAAACGGTCGTGGCCTCCGGCGCGGCGGTCGGGATCGCGCTGGACGGCGATGCCGACCGGCTGATCGTGGTAGACGAAGCCGGCAAGGTGATCGACGGCGACCAGCTGATGGCGACGATCGCCGCCAGCTGGGCGCGCGCCGGGCGGCTGAAGGGCGGGGGGCTGGTCGCCACCGTCATGTCGAACCTGGGGCTGGAGCGGCATCTGGCGGCGCAGGGGCTGGGGCTGGTGCGGACCTCCGTGGGCGACCGCCATGTCCTCGAAAAGATGCGGACCGCCGGATATAATGTCGGCGGCGAACAGTCGGGGCATATCATCCTGTCCGACTATGCGACGACCGGCGACGGCCTGGTCGCGGCGTTGCAGGTGCTGGCCGAAATCCAGCGCGCCGGGGCACCGGCGAGCGAGGTGCTGCACCGATTCGATCCGCTGCCGCAGCTGCTCAAGAATGTCCGCTTCGCCGGCGGCAAGCCGCTGGACGATCCGCGCGTCAAGGAGGTCGTCGCGGGCGTCGAGGCGGAACTGGCCGGGCGCGGGCGGCTGGTGCTGCGGGCGTCGGGGACCGAGCCGGTGATCCGGGTGATGGCCGAGGGCGAGGACGCGGGCCATGTCGAACAGGTCGTCGACCGCATCTGCGACGCGGTGCGGCAGGCGGCGGGCTGATGCTGGCTCGAAAGGCGCAAGCCTGATGCTTGAAATGAAACCGGCGTGCGAGCGGTGCGACGCGCCGCTGCCGGCGGCGGCGCATGGGGCGTTCATCTGTTCGCGTGAGGATACGTTCTGCGCGGATTGTGCGGACGAGCTGGACGAGGTTTGTCCGAACTGCCGGGGCGAGTTGGTGGATCGGCCGACCAGACGCATTGGCCGCATACGGAACCGTTGCGTTGCGCCGACACCCCCCTCCACCATGCTTCGCATGGTCCCCCTCCCCGTGCCGGGGAGGAGCTTGAACGTTCCGCTGGGACTGCTAACCCCACCCCATGACCACACCCCGTATCCTGATCGTCGCCGGTTCCGATTCCGGCGGGGGCGCCGGTATCCAGGCCGACATCAAGACCGCGACGATGCTGGGCGCGCACGCGATGACCGCGATCACGGCGGTCACGGCGCAGAACACGCTGGGCGTCGACGCGGTCCACCCGATCCCGACCGACATGGTCATGGCGCAGATCGACGCGGTGGTGCGCGACATCGGCGTCGATGCGATAAAGATCGGCATGATCGGATCGGCGCGTACGGCGCACGCGCTCGCCGACCGGTTGCGCGACCTGCCGGGCGTGCCGGTGGTGTTCGATCCGGTGATGATCTCGACCAGCGGTGCGCGGCTGGCCGATGAGGCGACGGTCGCGGCGTTCGAACGGCTGATGGCGGTCGCCACGGTGGCGACGCCGAACCTGCCCGAACTGGCGGCACTGGGCGGCGTGGGCGAGGTGTTGTCGCGCGGCTGTGCGGTGCTGGAAAAGGGCGGCCATGGCGAGGGCGAGGTGCTGGTCGACCGGCTACATCAGCGGGGAAGCGGCGCTGCGCCGCTGATTGAATGGTCCAGCCCCCGCATCGACGGCATGGCGACGCACGGCACCGGCTGTACCCTCTCGACGGCGATCGCGTGCGAGCTGGCGAAGGAATGGACGCTGGTCGAGGCGATCGGTCGCGCGCGCAGCTTCGTGCGGATCGCGATGCTGGACGCCGACGAACTGGGGCGCGGGGCGGGGCCGATGGCGCAGCAGGGGGTGCGGCTGGACCTCAACCAGTCGCGCTGGTCGCCGATGCTGAACCAGGTGACGGTGCCGGCCAGCGACGTGCCGGCCAGCGAGCATTTCTACCGCCTGCTCGGCCTCAAGACGATCGTCCGCTCCAGCCGCCGCTACGCCCGGTTCGAGAGCGAGGGCGGAGCGACCTTCTCGATCGAAATGACCGATGATCGCAAGGTGCCGGCGGTGTATTTCGAGGTCGGCGACCTGAACGTCGTGGTCCATTATCTGAAGGGACAGGGGCTGTCCTTCGCGCAGGAGCCGATCGATCGCCCCTGGGGCTGGCGCGAGGCACGGCTGTTCGATCCGGCGGGCAACGAGGTGTGCCTGTACCAGGCGGGCGAGATGCGGCGCTTTCCGCCGTGGCGCATCGCCGATGCCTGATTTCTTCCACGAGGCCTGCCATGTGGGACCAGTGGCGGGGGTGGACGAAGCCGGGCGCGGACCGCTGGCCGGGCCGGTGGTCGCCGCCGCCGTCATCCTCGACCGCGATTGCGTGCCGGACGGGTTGAACGATTCCAAGCAGTTGAGCGCGAAACGTCGCGCGGTGCTGCACGCCCGGCTGCTGGAATGCGCAACGGTCGGGGTAGGGATCGCCAGCGTCGAGGAGATCGACCGGTTGAACATCCTGTGGGCAACGATGCTGGCGATGGAACGCGCGGTCGATGCGCTGGGGATCGCGTGCGGCATGGTGCTGGTCGACGGCAATCGCTGTCCGAACTGGGGCCATCCGAGTGTCGCGGTGGTCGGCGGCGACGCGATCAGCCTGTCGATCGCCGCCGCCTCGATCGTCGCGAAACAGACCCGCGATGCGATGATGGTCGAGGCGGACGTGCTGCACCCCGGCTATGGCTGGGCGTCGAACAAGGGCTATGGCGCAAAGGTGCATCTGAAGGCGCTGCGGACGCTCGGCCCCACGCCGCTGCACCGGCGGAGCTTCGCACCGGTCGCGCAGGTGTGCCTGTCGCTCTGATTTGCGCGTATTTGCGACGAACCGAGTGATACCAGATATGGAGCCTGTGCCGGCTGTGCAGACTCTAGATATGCCCCGCAGCGACTCGATTCGTCGCCGCAACGACTCTGTCCGATCCGCAGAGTCAAGCATTACCTCTTGACCGCGACTCGTGGATTCCGCGAGATGGCGGCGACGCAAGGGGAATGACGACAATGGTGGCAGTGAAAACCCGGAAGAAGAAGGCGCCGACGACGACGGTCGCGCTGCCGCTCGACCGGATCCTGATGGATGATTGCATCGAAGCGATGCGGTCGCTGCCGGCCAGGTCGATCGACTGCATCTTCGCCGATCCGCCGTACAACCTGCAACTGGGCGGTGACCTGCTGCGTCCCGATGGCAGCCAGGTCGACGCGGTCGATGACGATTGGGACAAGTTCGACAGCTTCGCGACCTATGACAAGTTCACAAAAGCGTGGCTGGCCGAGGCGCGCCGTAT
Organism: Sphingomonas sp. Leaf32; assembly: GCF_001421765.1. Classification (GTDB taxonomy): domain Bacteria; phylum Pseudomonadota; class Alphaproteobacteria; order Sphingomonadales; family Sphingomonadaceae; genus Sphingomonas. The sequence goes on from NZ_LMLA01000001.1 coordinate 581,383, forward strand.
CCTGAAGCCCGATGGCACGATCTGGGTGATCGGCAGCTACCACAATATCTACCGCGTCGGGTCGATCGTGCAGGACCAGGGCTTCTGGATCCTGAACGATATCGTGTGGCGCAAGTCGAACCCGATGCCCAATTTCAAGGGCACGCGCTTCACCAACGCGCACGAGACGATGATCTGGGCATCGATGGGGGAGAAGGCGCGCTACACCTTCAACTATCGCCAGATGAAGACGCTGAACGACGAATTGCAGATGCGCTCGGACTGGGAATTCCCGATCTGCGGCGGGCAGGAGCGGTTGCGCAAGGACGGGACCAAGGTCCACCCGACCCAGAAGCCCGAGGCGCTGCTGTACCGCGTGCTCCTCGCCTCGACCAAGCCGGGCGACGTGGTGCTCGACCCGTTCTTCGGCACCGGCACGACCGGCGCGGTCGCCAAGCGGCTGGGGCGGCACTTCATCGGGATCGAGCGCGACGCGACCTATGTCGAGGCGGCGACGGCGCGGATCGAGGCGGCACTGCCGCTGGATGAATCGGCGATCCGCGCGATGCGTGCGCCGTCCAAGCCGCCGCGCGTGGCGTTCGGCGTGCTGGTCGAAAACGGCCTGTTGCCGCCGGGATCGATGGTGACGGATACCAAGCGCCGTTTCCGTGCGACGGTGCTGGCGGATGGATCGCTGCTGTCGGATTGCGGCGCGGCGGGGTCGATCCACAAGCTGGGGTCGACGCTGCAGAACGCGCCGTCGTGCAATGGCTGGACCTTCTGGCACACCGAAGGGGCCAAGGGGCTGGTGGCGATCGATGCGCTGCGCCAGCAATGGCTGCTCGCGACCCAGCCCTGATGTATCTGCGCCCGGTCCGCTTCGTCGATACGCCGGTCGGGCTGCCCGACGGGTGCGTCGCACGGCTGGCCGGGGGAATGCTGTGGTTCGCGGCCTATGAGGTGCGCGACCGGGCGGGGTTGCGGATCACGGTGCCGGTCGAGCGGTTCGAGGCGTGGACCGCGACCCTTCCGGTGGAAAAGGCCGAACGGGCACGGCTGCTGCATCGGCGGATCACCAGCGCGCGTCCGCCGCTGGCGTTGGGGGAGCGGGTGTTGCGGTTCGACCAGCCGCAGGTGATGGGGATACTCAACGTCACGCCCGACAGTTTCTCGGATGGCGGGGCGCATGTCGGCGATCCGGCGGGTGCGGCGGCGGCGGGGGTCGCGATGGCGGCTGCCGGCGCGGCGCTGATCGATCTGGGCGGGGAATCCACCAGGCCCGGTGCCGCGACCGTGTGGGAAGGCGATGAGATCGCCCGCGTCGTGCCGGTCGCCGAGCGGCTGGCGGCGGCGGGGGTCGCGGTGTCGGTCGATACGCGCAAGGCGGCGGTGATGGAGGCCGCGCTGGCGGCGGGGGCGCATATCGTCAACGATGTCGCCGCGCTGGCCTATGACCCGCGGGCGCCGGGCGTCGTCGCGGCGAGCGGCTGTCCGGTGGTGCTGATGCACTCGCCCGCGCCTGCGCAGGGGCCGCATGGCGGCGCGGGCTATGGCGACCCGCTGCTCGACGTGTTCGACTGGCTGGAGGCGCGGGTCGAGGCGGTGGTCGCGGGCGGTGTCGACCGGGCGAAGATCATCGTCGATCCGGGCATCGGTTTCGGCAAGGCGCTGTCGGACAATCTGGCGCTGGTGAACGGGCTGGCGCTATTTCATGGGCTGGGCTGCCCGGTGCTGCTGGGGGCCAGTCGCAAGCGGATCATCGGCGCGCTGTCGAACGAGGCACCGGCCGACCAGCGGCTGGGCGGGTCGGTCGCGCTGGCGATGGCCGGGATCGAGCGCGGCGCGCAGATCATGCGGGTGCATGACGTGGCGGACACGGTGCAGGCGATCCGGGTGTGGCGGGGCCTGCGCGATGCGGCGCTGGTGGCGCGGTAAGCTCGGCAATCTTCGTCATTCCCGCGCAGGCATGAGTCTGTAAACACTGACGTATCGATCCTGCCGTAAGGCTGGCGGCGGAAGCTAAGCTATCACGTATCCCCGCGCAGGTGGGGATACAGAGCCAGAGGCGCTGACGTTTGCGCCTGACGCCCTGGACCCCGCCGGCGCGGGGGTACGCTCATTTCTTGTTCTGGTGAGTACCGCCAAGCGCAGTGGATCAACCCGCCTCCCGTCCGCTATAGCGCGCCACATGGTTCGCGTATTCCTGTTGCTCGCCGCGCTGTCGGCGCTGTTCGCCGATACGGCCCATGCCCAGCAGAACGGGTTCGACCTCGACGGGCCGGAGGTCGCGGTCAGCGTCCGGCGGGGCGCGGTCGAGTTGCCGGTGGCGGCGGTGCCGGCGCTGCGCGGTGGGGACAGGATCACCGCCCGCGCGCTGCTGCCGAAGGATCAGTCGGCACGCTACCTGCTGGTCGTCGCCTTTCTGCGCGGGGCGACCAATCCGCCGCCCAAGGACTGGTTTTTTTCGGTCGAGACGTGGAAGCCGAAGAAGGACGTGCTGACCGTCACCGTGCCGGACGGGGCCGAACAGGCGATCCTGTTCCTGGCGCCGGAGGCCGGGGGCGGCTTTTCGGCGGTGCGCGGCGCGGTGCGCGGACGGCCGGGCGTGTTCGTGCGGGCGGCGCAGGATTTGTACCAGGCATCGCTCGACCGGCAGCGGCTGGATGCGTTCGTCGGGGCGATCGGGCGGATCGGCGATGCCGCCCCCGAACGGCTGGCCACCGCCGCACCGGTGCTGGCCGAGGCGCTGCGGATCAAGCTGAACGCCGACTGCCTGCTCAAGCAGCGCGCATTGCAGGCCGCGTGCCTGACCCAGCAGCGCGACGCGCTGGTGTTGCAGGCGCAGCGCGGGGCGACGTTGACCGAGACGCTGACCGGTGCCCCGGTCGACATCGCGTATCGCGTGGCGGCGACGCGCGAGGGCGGGGCGGGCTATTACAGTCCCTATATCGGGCTGGCGCGCGATCTGGCGCGGCTGTTCGGCGCGTTCCGCAGCGCGCAATATCAGTATCTGCCGGCGTTGGCGCTGGGGCAGGGCGATGCGATCCACCTGCAACTGAACAGCGCGCCGTCGTTCCAGAATCCGCGATCGGTGCTGGTCGCGCCGCTGCCGCCGATCGGCGACGCGCCGCCGCCGCTATGGCGGTCGGGCGCGCAGGGGGCGCTGTGCCTTGCCAGGCCGGACCTCGTGCTGCCGCTCGACGATGCGGCGCTGCTGTTCGCGACCGATTACGCGCGCGACCTGACGTTGAAGGTGACGGCGGCGGACGGCACGGTGTCGCTGCTGAAGCTGACGCCCGATGCCGAGCGCGGCGGGCTGGTATTGACGGGCGGTGCGGCCGTTGCCGGGCCGATCGGCGATGCGGTGGTGCAGGGAAGCTGGGGGTTCGACCGCTTCAGCGGCCCGCGCGTGCCGGCGCAGATCGACGGGCCGGGGGCATGGACGCCACAGCCCGATGCGAACGTCATCGTCGGGCGCGATCATCCGCTGGTGCTGCGCGGCGGGGCCGCAGCCTGTGTGTCGGGCCTGACGCTGCGCGATGCGGGCGGGCTGAGCCGGTCGCTCGGCTGGAAGGCCGCGGGGGCCGATACGATCGAGGCGACGTTGCCGCTGGGCAAGACCCGGCCGGGGCCGCTGACGCTGACCGTCGTGCGCCACGGCGCGGTCGCGCCCGACCAGATCGCGCTGACCGGCCGCGCGGAGCCGAGCCGGCTCGACCGGTTCACCGTCCATCGCGGGGACAAGGCGGGGGTGCTGGAGGGCGCGCGGCTGGATCAGGTGGCGGGGCTGACGATTGGCGGTACACGCTTTGCGGCGGGCGCGCTGACGCGGGTGGGTGAGGGCGACCGGTTGGTGCTGACCGCCGAAGCGCCGCTGGGCGACGTGGCCGACACGGCGGCCAGCGTGCAACTGCGCGACGGACGCAGCGCCAGCGTGGCCGTGACGGTCGCGCCGGCGCGGGCGGCGCTGCAATTGCTCGACCGGCGGGTGGCGTTCGATCCGCCGGCCGGGGCGCGATCGATCGATCTGCCGGCGGGGTTGGTCCCGACCACCGCCACGCTGACCTTTTCGGCGCGGATCGCGGGCGGGCTGACCGGGCAGGACGACGGGATAGAGATTGCGGGCGGCGATGCGAGCAAGCGGCTGACGATCGCGTCCGGCGCGGTGCAGCGGGTCGGCGACGATGTGGTGGTGACGACCATCGCGCCGCAAGCGGCCTTCGGTCCGGCGGTGTCGGGCGCGCTGCGCGTCCGGGCATGGCGCGGCGGCGCGGCGGGGGACTGGCAACCGCTGGCGACGTTGGTGCGGCTGCCGGTGCTCACCGGGATCGAGTGCCGCGAGGCGTGCACCGTCACCGGCCGCGACCTGTTCCTGATCGCGGCGATCGGGACGTCGCCGGACATGGCGGGTGCGGTGACGCTGCCCGGCGGGTTCGTCGGAACGTCGGTATCGATCCCGCGCGGGGGCGACGGGGCGCTGTACCTGAAGCTCCACGACGCCGGCGACGCGGTGCTGCGCGTGAAGTGATGCCTGCGGATCAGCGGGTCACGCGCTGGCTCATCGAATAGGGCGCCGCCTCGGGGCCGGTGGCCCATGCCTTGTTCGGGGTCGGCCCCATGACGAAGCGCAGCGTGCCGCCGGCCATGATCTCGTCCTGCGAGATCCAGGTGCGATCGAGCTTCCGGCCGTTCAGCGTCGCCGACTGGATATAGACGTTGGCTGCGCTGTTGCCCGGTGCCTCGACCACGAAGCGCTTGCTGTTCTCCAGCGCCAGTTCGGAGCGGCGGAACAGCGGCGAGCCGATGACATACTGGTTCGCGCCGGGGGTGACAGGATAGAAACCCAGCGCGCTGAAGACATACCATGCCGAGGTCTGGCCGTTATCCTCGTCACCCGGATAGCCGTCGGGCTGCGCGGCATAGAGGCGGCGCATGACGTCGCGCACCCGGAACTGCGCCTTCCACGGCGCGCCGGCATAGTCGTAGAGATAGATCATGTGCTGGATCGGCTGATTGCCATGGGCGTAATTGCCCATCCCGACGATCTGCATCTCGCGGATTTCGTGGATGACCGAACCATAGTAGCTGGCGTCGAACCTGGGCGGGCTGTCGAACACCTGGTCGATCTTCGCGACGAAGGCGCGGTCGCCGCCCATCAGGTCGATCAGGCCGCGCACGTCCTGAAACACCGACCAGCTATAGTGCATCGCATTGCCTTCGGTGAAGGCGTCGCCCCATTTCAGCGGGTTGAACGGCGTCTGGAACGTCCCGTCCTGATTGCGGCCGCGCATCCAGCCGACTGTGGGATCGAACAGCTTGCGATAGTTCTGCGCGCGGGCACGGAACATCGCCGCGTCGTCCTTCTTGCCCAGCGCTTCGGCGAGGCGGGCGATGGTGAAGTCGGCATAGGCATATTCGAGGCTGCGGGCGGCATTTTCCTTGATGCCCACGTCATAGGGAACGTAGCCGAGGCGGTTGTAATATTCGACGCCCTCGCGCCCGACCGCGCTGATCGTCTTGCCATCGTCCGATTTCGGGCGACCGACGCTGGTCGTCGCGTTCTTCTTGATCGCGGCGTACAGCGTTTCGATGTCGTAGCCGCGAATGCCCTTCAGATAGGCATCGGCGATGTTCACCGCCGAGTTCGACCCGATCATCACGTCGCGGTGGCCGGGGCTGGCCCATTCGGGCAGCCAGCCGGATTCGCGATAGGTGTTGGCAAGGCCGCCCATGATCTCGCCATCGAGCTTGCGCTCCATGATCGTGAACAGGGGAAACACGGCGCGGAACGTGTCCCAGAAGCCGTTGTCGGTGAACATCGGCCCGGGCAGCACCTGCCCGTTATACGGGCTGTAGTGCACCATTTTCCCGGCGCGGTCATATTCGTGGAAACGGCGGGGAAAGAGCTGCGTGCGGTAGAGCGCCGAATAGAAGGTGCGGACATTGTCGAGGTCGGGATCGTCGACCTTGTAGCGGTTCATCAGCGCGGACCAGGCGGCGCGTGCCTTCGCCTTCGTCGTGTCGAAACTGTCGCGACCCAGTTCGCGGTCTAGGTTCAACTGGGCCTGTTCGGCGCTGATGAAGGAGGAGGCGACGCGGACGTTCACCTGTTCGCCCTTGCGCGTCCTGAACCCGACCAGCGCGCCGACGCGCTTGCCCTCGGCCGTCGTGACCCCCGACTGGCGCTTGAAGCCATCGCCGATGGTGTCGGCGACGGTGAAATCGTGGTCGAACTCCAGCACGAAGTAATTCTTGAAATTGGCCGGCACGCCGCCGCTGTTGTTGCTGGCATGGCCGATGATGCGCCGCTGCTTCGGCAGGATGGTGACCGCCGACCCCTTGTCGAACGCATCGAGCAGGACCCAGCTCTGGTCGCTGTCGGGGAAGGTGAAGCGGAACTGCGCGGCGCGCTCGGTCGGGGCGATTTCGACCGTGGTGTCGTAATCGGCGAGGTAGGCGCTGTAATGATAGGGGCGGGCGGTTTCGGCCTTGTGCGAGTACCATGACGCGCGGTCGGCTTCGGCCAGCTTCGGCGCGCCGGTCATCGCCATCAGCGAGAAGGCGCCATAGTCGTTCATCCACGGACTGGGCTGGTGGGTCTGCTTGAACCCCCACAGCTTCGTATCGCGGTAACGATAGGCCCATCCGTCGCCGGCCTTGTTGGTGGTCGGCGTCCAGAAGTTCATGCCCCAGGGCAGCGCGATCGCCGGATAGGTGTTGCCGTAGGACAGTTCGTAGGTCGAATCGGTGCCCATCAGCGGGTTGACCAGATCGACCGGGTCGGCGCGCTTTTCCTGCGCGATGCCGGGGGTGAGCGGCGTGAGGATCAGCGCCAGCGCGGTGGCGGTTGCGGTCAGGCGGGGCAGGGCCATGGCGACGGTCCTCTTTCTCAACGGGTCGGCAGGTGGTGACGGGCGCGGTCCCAGAAGGCCGCGTCGAAGGTCCGGGCGGCGCCGAGGATCGCGGCGTCCTCCGTATCGGCATGGACCGCGATGCGGGTGGTCGGCAGCCGCTGCCCGAGCGCGGGGCCGAACAGGTCGAACGCACCGCAGATGCGCCCGCCGAGCATGACCGTCTCCGCGTCGAAACGGTCGACCCAGGGCGACAGGATCGTGCCGAGGTTGTCGCCATAGCCGGCAAAGATCGCGGCGGCCCGCGCGTCGCCGCCGCGCGCGGCATCGGCGGCGGTGATCACCGTGTCGATGCCGGTCAGCCGTTCGCGGATGCGGGCGGTCAGCCAGCGGGCGGAGACATGATCGTCGGCGATGCCGCCCTCGAACGGCAGGTGCCACAGCGATCCGTGCGGCGGCACGTCGTCACCGTCGATCGCCGGAATGCCACCGCGCAGGAACGCCGATCCCAGCCCGGTGCCGAGCGTCACGCCGACGACATTGCCCTGCGCCGGAGCCGCGCCGATCGCGACGCAGCCGACGGCAAAGGCGGTGGCGTCGTTCAGGAAGCGGACGGGGCGCGGATGACGCAGCGCTTCGGACACCGCCCGCGCGACATCGACGCCGTACAGCGCGGCGAATTTCGCATTACCCGCGAAATAGCCGATGCCCGCGGCATAGTCGAACGGACCGGGCATCGCGATGCCGATGCCGTGCACGCGGTCGGGACCGACGCGTTCGATCACCACATCGATCGCCCCGGCCCATGCCGCGATAAGCGTGCCGCGATCGTCGTCGGGCGTGCAGGCGACGTGATGATAGCTGTCGGGAACCAGCGCGCCCGGCGCGTCCCGCGCGATGGCCGCCGCCGCGACGTGATGCCCCCCAATGTCGACCCCGACGATCATCGGCATCCGTTCTCCCTGTCCGGCGCGACGGGTTCGTCATCGCCTGCAGGAATCATGTAATCCATTACATCGCCAGAAACCAAGCCTAATTCGTCGATGCGCTGCTTTGCCGGACGATCAATTCGTGGGGCAGGATATGCACGGTGTCGTCGGCGCCCTTACCCTCGATCCGGTCGATCAGGATTTCGCATGCCTTTGCGCCCATCGCCTCGGCCGGCTGGGCGATGGTGGTGAGCGACGGGGTGGAATGGGCGGCGAAGCTGATGTCGTCGAACCCGGTGATGGCCAGGTCGTGGGGAACCCGCAGGCCCCGCGCGGTTGCCGACTGGATCGCGCCGATCGCCATTTCGTCGTTCATGCTGAAGATCGCGGTCGGGCGGTCGGGCAGGCCGAGAAATTCGTTGGCGGCTGCAAGGCCCGATCCCATCGACCAGTCGCCGAAGCGGACCAGCGCCGGATCGAACGCGATTCCAGCAGCGTCGAGCGCGGCGCGATACCCCTTCATGCGGTCGACGGCGTGCGGGTTGGCGGCCGGGCCGCTGATGGTCGCGATACGGCGATGGCCGGCGGCGATCAGATGATCGGCCATTTCGCGGGCGGCGCCGGCATTGTCGATCCGGACTGAGGGCGCCTGGGTCAGTTCGCAGCCACAGGCATGGACGATGGGATAGCTCGCCGCGCGCTGCCGCGCGTTGAAGCCGTAATCGGGGCTGAGTTGGATCACGCCATCGGCCAGCCGGGTTTCGACCAGCTGCTCGTAATGGGCTTCGCGGTCGCGGGAATCGCGCGTGTCGCCCAGGAACACCGAATAGCCGCGCCGCCATGCGATCGATTCGATGCCGGCGGTCACGTTGGCGAAGAACGGGTTAGCGATGCCCGGCACCAGCACCAGCACCGAAAAGGACCGGTCGGAGCGCAGGTTGCGCGCCAGCAGGTTGGGCCGGTAATCGACCTCCGCCACCGCCGCCATGACGCGGGCGCGGGTGGCCTCGGTCACCTTTTCCGGGGTGCGCAGCGCACGCGACACGGTGGCGGTCGACAGACCAGCCGCGTTCGCGACATCGATGATACTGCTCATGTTCACGTTCCCCCGCCAAAGGTTCTGCCGAGCATCGGCGCCAAGTCAAGCGGGCCGCCGCCGGAATGGAGAGCGACCGCCGATACCCCGGTAGCTTCATGTAATCCATTACATTATTGCCTTGCGGTACGGGGCATCGCTGCCTAGGCTGTGTCCCAACGAAACGGTTCCGGGGCGGACCGGACAGATGGGAGGGCGGCGTGGCGCCGATCGACGGGCTGATCGTGCTCGCATATCTCGTGGCGACGCTGGCGATCGCGCTGAAGGTGCGCGCCCGTGCTGCCGAGAGCATCGACAGCTATTATCTCGGGAACAAGCGGATGCCGTGGTATCTGCTGTGCCTGTCCGACGCATCGGGGATGTTCGATATTTCGGGCACGATGTGGCTGTCGACGCTGCTGTTCCTGTACGGGATGAAGAGCATCTGGCTGCCGTGGCTGTGGCCGGTGTTCAATCAGGTGTTCCTGATGGCGTATCTCGCCGTCTGGCTGCGGCGGTCGAACGTGCGGTCGGGGGCGGAGTGGATATTGTTCCGCTTCGGCGACAATCGCGGCAGCCGGTTGTCGCATTTGTCGGTCGTGCTGTTCTCGGTCATCTGCGTCGTCGGGTTCCTCGTCTATGCGTTCGTCGGCATCGGCAAGTTCATGGAATTGTTCCTGCCGTGGGAATCGATCGGCCCGGCGCTGGGGCTGAGCCTGTCGCCCGCGCAGGTGCCGGTGGCCTATGCGGTGTTCTTCACCACGCTGGTCACGGTCTATGTCGTGCTGGGCGGGCTGCCGGGCATCGTGTGGACCGACGTGCTGCAATTTGCGATCATGACGCTTGCCGCCTTCTTCGTCGCCGGCATGGCGATGACCATGGTGACCCCGGCGCAGATCGCCGCGGCGACGCCAGAGGGGTGGATGAGTCCGGGGTTCGGATGGCATCTGGGGCTGGACTGGCGCGCGATCCGGCCGGAGGCGGCGGCCAAGATCGCCGGTGACGGCTACGAACTGTTCACCGCGCTGATGATGATGATGCTGTTTTCGGGCATCCTCAAGAGCGCGGCCGGGCCGGCGCCCAGTTACGACATGCAGCGCGTGCTGGCGACGCGCTCCCCGCGCGATGCGGCGAAGGTGACCGGGTTCGTGTCGGTGGTGCTGATGCCGATCCGCTACCTGATGATCGCCGGGTTCACCGTGCTGGCGCTGGTGTTCGTCGACCGGCTCGACCTGGCGTCGGGCGGCAAGGTGGATTTCGAGAATCTGCTGCCCGCCGCGATCCAGGCGTTCATGCCCGCCGGCGTGCGCGGGGTCATCATCACCGGCCTGCTGGCGGCGTTCATGGCGACCTTTGCGTCCAGCCTGAATGCCGCGCCGCTCTATATCGTCAACGACGTGTATCGCCGCTACGTGAACCCGGACGCGTCGCAGCGGCTGCTGGTGCGGTTGAGCTATGCCGTGTCGGTCGCCGTCGTGCTGCTGGCGATGGCGATCGGGCTGTTCGTCCAGTCGATCAACGATGCGTTGCAATGGATCGTGTCGGGGCTGTGGGGTGGATACACCGTGTCGAACGTCATCAAATGGTATTGGTGGCGCTTCAACGGCGAGGGCTATTTCGCGGGTATGGTGGCGGGGATCGGCTGTTCGCTCAGCTTCCCGTTCGTGTTCGGGCCGTTGTTGCCGGGGGCGGGAGCGATCCTGCCGCTGTACCTGTTCCCGCTCATCATCCTGGTGTCGGGCGCGGTGGCGATCGGGGCCAGCCTGATGACGAAGCCGACCGATCCGGCGGTACTGTTGGGCTTCTATCGGCAGGTGCGGCCGTGGGGCTTCTGGGGGCCGGTACAGGCGCTGTTGCAGGCGGAGAACCCGGCGGCGCAGCCCAATCGCGAACTGCCGCGCAACGCATTCAACATCGTGGTCGGCACGCTGATGCAGACCGCGCTGGTCGCGACGCCGGTGTTTCTGGTGGTCAAGAATTTTACCGCGATGGCCGCGTGTCTGGGCGTGGTGACGCTGTGTGGAGGGATATTGTGGCGGACCTGGTATCGGCGGCTGGCCGACTGGCCCGAGGATATGGGCGACGGTCCGGCGGAGCAGGGAACATGAGGATGCTGGCGGGCGCGATGCTGCTGGCGCTGGCGTTTCCGGCAGCCGCGCAGGAGGCGGACGATCCGGTGCAATGGGTCGATCCGATGATCGGCACCGATGGCGACGGCCATGTCTTTCCCGGTGCAACGCTGCCGTTCGGGATGGTGCAACTCAGCCCGTCGAACAGTCGCGACGGGTGGAAATGGACGTCGGGCTATCACTACAGCGACACCGTGATCGACGGGTTCGCGCATACTCACATCAGCGGTGCGGGGCTGGGCGCGCTGGGCGACATATTGCTGATGCCGACGCGGGTGGCGGGCACGGCGATGGGCGCGCTCGACCGGCCGGGCAGCGGCTATCGCTCGCGCTTCTCACATGACCGGGAAAAGGCGGAGGCGGGTTATTACCGCGTCCACCTCGACGATGCCGATGTCGATGTCGAACTGACGACGACGTTGCGTACCGGCTTCCACCGGTATCGCTTCAACGGTGCGGGGGATCGCTATGTCGTGATCGATCCGATCCATGCGGTCGGCGACGATCATGCGCTGGAAAGCGGGGTCGAGGTCGTGTCGGATCGTGAGATTCGCGGCTGGCGGCGGACGATCGGGTCGTCGGCGGGCGCGCGTACCGTGTATTTTGTGGCGCGCTTCTCGCAGCCGTTCGATGCGGCCCGGTTGACCGAGGCCGACCGTCCGGTCGCGGGACGGCAGGGCACGGGCGCGGCCCGGCGGGCCTGGGTCCGGTTCGCGAAGGATGTCGGGCAGGTCGAGGTCGCGGTGGCGATCTCGCACGCGTCGGCACAAGGAGCGCTCGCCAATTTTCGGGCGGAGGCGGAGGGGCAGAGCTTCGACGCGGTGCGCCGCGCGGCGCAGGCGGCTTGGGGGCGGCGGCTGTCGGCGATCCGCATCGACGAACCGGACCGCGCAAAGAAGCGCATCTTCTACACCGCCAGCTATCATGCGGCGATCGCGCCGAACCTCGTGTCCGACGTGACCGGCGACTATCGCGTCGCAGGCAGGGTGCTGCGGTCCACCATCCCGCAGTTCAGCAATTTTTCGAACTGGGACACGTATCGCGCGGTGCATCCGTTGCTGACGATCGTCGATCCGGCGCAGGCGGGCGGGATCGTCGCCAGCATGGTGTCGCGCCACCGCGATGCCGGGCTGATCCTGCCGAGCTGGGAAGCAGCCGGTCACGACAACCGGGTGATGATCGGCTATCCGATCGTGTCGATCGTCGCCGATGCGGTCATCAAGGGGTTGCCGGGCGTCGATCCGCAGGCCGCCTATGCCGCGATCCGGGCGAGCGCGTTCGACCGGACCAAGCACAGCAACGTCTATGACCTGAACGGCATGGACGGTTATCTGCGCTATGGCTTTGTGCCCGCCGATGTCGCCAGTTCGGTGTCGAAGACGACCGAGCAGAATTACGAGGACTGGACCATCGGGCAGGTCGCGGCGAAGCTCGGCCGCGAGGACGACGCCGCGCTGTTCGCGACGCGCGCGACCGGGTGGCGGCAATTGTACGATCGGACCAGCGGGTGGCTGTTGCCGCGACTGGCCGACGGGCGCTGGGCACCGATGCGATGCGACGATTGGGGCGACCTGAATCGCCATTATGTGTCGGGCAATATCTGGGCCTATTCGGCGTACACCCCGCATGACATGGCGGCGGCGATCCGGCTGCATGGCGGACGGGCGGCCTATGGCGACTGGCTCGACCGGATCTTTCGCGATACCACCCCGATCGGCGGCGAGCAGCATGTCGACCTGTCGGGGTTCGTCGGGCGCTATGGCCATGGCGATGAGCCGGGGCACCAGATGCCCTATCTGTTCAACCTCGCGGGACAGCCGGGGCGGACGCAATATTATGTGAACCGCGTCCTGCGTGAGATGTATTCGGATCGGCCCGGCGGCCTCGTCAATAATGACGATCTGGGGCAGATGTCGGCCTGGTATGTGTTCAGCGCGCTGGGCTTCTATCCGGTGACGCCGGGCGACCTGACCTATCAGATCGGCGCGCCCTATCACCGGCGGGCGACGGTGACGCTGCCGGGCGGGCGGCGCTTCATTATCGAGGCGGAGGGGCTGTCGGCGCGGAACATCCATGTCCAGTCGGCGACGCTGGACGGGCGGCCGCTGACGCAGAGCTATCTGACGCACGCGCAGTTGCGGGCCGGCGGCACGCTGCGCTTCGTGATGGGCGCGCGGCCGTCGCGCTGGGGCAGTCGGCCCGAGGACAGCAGCCTTGGCGCGTTCGACGACAAGGCGCCGGTCGCGGTGACGCAACGGGCGCCATGGGCACCCTATGATCCGGTCGACGATCCGCGCTTCGCGGTGACGCGCGACGTCAGCCTGCGCGCGGCGGGCGGGACGATCCGCTATACCCGCAATGCGGGTGAGCCGACGCAGCGGTCGACGCGCTATGCCAAGCCGATCCGCATCGATCGCGACACGGTGCTGCGCGCCGCCGCGTTCGATCCGGCGCTGGGGCAGAGTGTGACGCTGGAGCGACATTATGTTCGCAGCCTGCTGAAGGGCCTCGCCCCCGGCTTTCCGCGCATCGCCGTGGCGGAGGACGGCATCGGCTATGGCGGGAAGGACGGCGCGATGCTGATCGACGGCGTCGTCGGCGGTCCGGCCTATGGCGACAAACGCTGGACCGGGCGGGTCGGCGACATCACCGCGACCATCGACCTGGGCAGCGCGAAGCCGGCGCGGACGATCACCATCGGCTATCTGGACGATGCGATGAACGGCATCATGCCGCCACGCCGGTTCGAAGTGCTGGCCGGCGACGATCCCGCCCGACTGACGCCGATCGCCACGCGCGACGTCGCTCCGTGGCGCGGCGTGACGCAGCGGGTCGAGCGGATCGGCATCCCGCTGCCCGGTCGGCCCTATCGCCATTACCGCATCCGCGCGGTCGCATGGGGCGACATGCCCGCTTCCCTCAAGCCGCCGGGCAAGCCGGCCTGGCTGTTCCTCGACGAGATCAACCTGCAATGATGCCTGCCACGACCCGCCGCGCAATCGACAGCGGCTGGACCTTTCGACAGTTCGGGGAAGCGGAATGGCTGCCGGCGCAGGTGCCCGGGTCGAACTTCACCGACCTGTGGCGCGCGGGGCTGATCGAGGACCCGTATCACCGCGATGCCGAACCGCGCCTGCAATGGATCGAGCGGGTGGACTGGGAATATCGCTGCACCTTCGACGTGACGCTGGAGGAACTGGCGGGCGACAGCGTCGCGCTGGTGTTCGATGGCCTCGACACGCTGTGCGATGTGCGGCTGAACGGCGCGGCCCTGTTGTCGAGCGACAATATGTTCCGCAGCCACCGGGTCGAAGTGAAGGACCGGCTGCGGATCGGCACGAACGAACTGGCGCTGCATTTCCGATCGCCGGTCTTGTATGGCGAGGCGCGACAGGCGGCGGACGGCTTCACCTATCCGGCGGAGAACGACAAGACCGACGCCCATGCCAGCGTCCATGTGCGCAAGGCACCCTATCATTTCGGCTGGGACTGGGGGCCGAAATACGTGACCTCGGGCGTGTGGCGGCCGGTGTGGCTGGACGTGGTGCGGCGCGGGCGGATCGTCGACGTGCAGTATCGCATCGAGGCGCTCGACGATGCGCAGGCGGTGGTGGCGTTCGACGTCGAGGTCGAAGGCACCGGCGCGGTCGAGATCGCGTGCGACGTGGCCGGCGTCGCGCCGGTGCGGGGCGCGACGGCGCGGGTCGTGATCGACAACCCACGCCTTTGGTGGCCGAACGGGCTGGGCGAGGCGTTCCTGTATCGCTTCACCGCGACGCTGCATGACGATGCCGGCGTCATCGACCGGGTGAGCACGCGCGTCGGGCTGCGGACCATCCGCGTGCGCAACGAACCGGACGCGATCGGCGAGTGTTTCGAGATTGAGGTGAACGGGCGGCGGACCTTCATGAAGGGCGCGAACTATATCCCGTCCGACAGCTTCCTCGAACGGGTGACGCCGGAACGCTGCCGGCAGGTCTTCCGTGACGCGGTCGACGCCAACATGAACATGCTGCGCGTGTGGGGCGGGGGGACGTATGAGAGCGACCTGTTCCACGACCTGGCCGACGAACATGGCATCCTGATCTGGCAGGATTTCATGTTCAGCTGCACGCTGTATCCGTCCGACCCGGCCTTTCTGGCGAATGTGGCGGAGGAAGCGCGGGAGCAGATCCGGCGGCTGCGGCGGCACCCCTCGCTCGCCTTGTGGTGTGGCAATAACGAGGTGTCGCTGGGCATCGCGCACTGGAACTGGCCGACGACCTTCGGCTATCCGCCGGAGTTGTTCGAGCGGCTGGTCGCGGCCAATCGCGACCTGTTCGAGCGGCTGCTGCCCGATCTGGTCGCGGAGCATGACCAGGAACGCTTCTACCTGCCGTCGTCGCCGATCGGTTTCTGGAACGATCCCGCCGACGATGCGCGCGGCGACAATCATTATTGGGGCGTGTGGCATGGCGAGGAGCCGCTGAGCGCCTATGCCGAGCGGGTCCCGCGCTTCATGAGCGAATATGGCTTCCAGTCCTATCCCGACATCGCCTCGGTCGAGCGCTTCACCGATCCTGACGACCGGGTGGTGGGATCGGCGGTGCTGGCGCTGCATCAGAAACATCCGCGCGGCGACGCGATCATCGGCCGGTTCCTGCGCCACCATTATGGCGAACCGCGCGATTTCGCGGCATTCTGCACGCTCAGCCAGCTTACCCAAGCCGATGCCTTGCGCATCGCGTTCGAGGCCCATCGCCGGGCAATGCCGCGCTGCATGGGGTCGCTCTACTGGCAGTTCAACGACTGTTTCCCGGCGATCTCGTGGTCGAGCATCGACTATTACGGCCGATGGAAGGCGCTGCATTATCAGGCGGCACGGTCGTTCGCGCCGCTGATCCTGTCGGCGGAACCGGTCGAGGGGGGCTTCGCGATTCATGTCGTGTCGGACCTGCTCGATTCCGTAGAGGCGGAGGTGGCGGTCGAACTGATCGACTTCGACGGCACGGTGCGCTGGAGCCTGTGCGCGCCGGTCACGATCGCCCCGAATGCCGCGGGGGTGGTGGCGCAGGTGCCGGCGTCGGAGGGGGCGGTGCTGGTCAGCCGGATCGTCGGCGTGAAGGGCGAACTGGCCCGCGACGTCAGGATGGTGCGTGATGCCACCGCCTGTCGCCTGCCCGATCCGGGGTTGTCTGCGCGGGTGGTGGATGGGGCCGTCGTGGTACGGGCCGAACTTTTTGCGCGGGCGGTGCGGATTGTGGTCGATGGCGGCAACCTGACCGACAATTATTTCGACCTGCTGCCGGGTGAGGAACGGCGGGTGACGCTGCGCGACGGGCGGTTGGCGGATGATGCGCCGGTTGCGGTCGCCAGCCTGGTCGACTGGATCGCATGAGGGGCGTCGCCGCTGCCGTCGCGCTGCTGGCTTCCGCTCCGGCGGTGGCGCAGGGGGCGCCGTTGTCGCTGACCATCGACGAAATGCTGCGCTGGACGCCGGAAGGGCCGACCGCCGATCCCGGCAATGTCGCACGGGTGCCGGTGGCGCGGCGGTTCATCGCCCGGCCGCTGCGGCGGGATGCGGCGATCGATCCGCAGGTCCGGGTCCTCTACGCGCCGGACGGGATGAACGATCTGGGCGGGGCGCGGACGCGGCAGCCGCGCTTCAACGGCTATGTTTTCACCCACTGGGCGCAGATCGACGTTTTCGCGTGGTTTGCGGGCACGGCGGATCGCGGCATCAACCTGCCGTCGCGCGGCTGGGTGGAGGCGGCGCATCGCAACGGGGTCGAGGTGATCGGGACGGTGTTCTTCGCGCCGGTCGCGTGGGGCGGATCGCCGAAGACCGTCGCGTCCTTTCTGCGGCGCGATGCGCAGGGGCATTTTCCGGCGGCGCGGCAACTGGTGCGGATCGCGCGACATTATGGCTTCGACGGCTGGTTCGTGAATGCCGAGACGGCCGGTGCCGATGGGGCGGCGATGATCGATTTCATGGCGGAGCTGCGCGCGGTCGCGCCGGCAGGCATGACGATCCACTGGTATGACGCGCTGCTGCCCGATGGCCGCGTCCGGTGGCAGAATGCGCTGACCCCCGCCAATGCCCGGTTCCTGCAGGACGGCAAGCGGCGCACTGCCGATGCGATGTTCCTGAATTACGACTGGACGCGGCAGGGGCTGGCCGAGGGCGCGGCGCTGGCGCGGCGGCTGGGGCGCAGTCGCTACGACGTGTTCGTCGGGGCCGATCTGTGGCCGGCGCGCGATGCCCAGCCGGCGTTTCGCAATGCCGGCTGGCTGGACGCGCTGCGCGAGCGGCCCGGCGGGAAAGCGTTCGGGTCGGTGGCGTTGTTCGCCCCGCACTTCGGCTATAGCTGGCCGGGCGATACCCGCACGCCGCGCTTCAGCAATTTCGACCGGGACGCGGGCGACGTCACGCGCTTCCATGATGCCGAGCGTCGCCTGTTTGCAGGGGACGGGCGTAATCCGGCCGGTGCGGTCGGGGCGGGCTGGCCGGGCGTTGCGTCACTGGCCCCGACCAGGGGGCTGGTGCCGGCGCTGCCATTCACCACCAGCTTCAACACCGGGCATGGCCGGGTCGACGCACGCGAGGGCGCCGTCGTCGGTGGCCCATGGCACGACATGGCGCGACAGGATGCGCTGCCGACGTGGCAGTTCGCGGTTCACGGCGAGCGGCGGGTTGCGGTCGATTACGACTTCGACGCGCCGTTCGACGGTGGGTCGTCGCTTCGCATCGTGCCGCAGGCTGCGGGGGGACGGGCGGACGTGTCGCTCTATGCACTACGGCTGGATCGACCGGTCACGGTGACGGCGGTCACGCGGGGCGGGGCGGCGGGCTATGCCCTGCGGGTCGGAAGCACGACGCGACCGCTGCCGGCCAGCGTGGGCTGGCAACGGACGAGCTGGTGCGTACGACCGCGCGCGGGGGAAACGCGCCTGTCGATCATTGTTCGACCCGCCGCCCGGACGGCGCTGCATATCGGCCGGCTATCGATCGAGGCCGGTTGCCGGGATTAGAAAGACTCTTGACATAATTGCCCTGCAAATTGCATGTAATCGATTACATCATCAGGACGCTTCGAGTCGGCAGGAGACCGAAGGAGCGCGCAGGGTGAGGCGGGCGGTCACGGTGCCGCTATTCGACAAAGGGGAGGACGGGATGAAGAATTTTCGACTTGGCGGCCGCGTTCGTGCGGGTCTGATGACCGGTGTCGCGGTTGCCGGCATGATCGGCTTCGCCGGTGTCGCACAGGCGCAGGCGACGGTCGGTGCCGATCCGGTCGCGACCGATGCGCCGGCGACGACGACCGACGAAGGGCAGGGCGACGGCGAAATCCTAGTCACCGGATACCGTTCGTCGATCGACCGCAACCTGCGTGACAAGCGCAACGCCGCGGCCGTGGTCGAGGTCATCACCGCCGAGGACATCAGCAAGTTCCCCGACCGCAACGTCGCCGACGCGCTGCAGCGCGTGCCGGGCGTGGTCATCACCCGCGACGGCGGCGAAGGGCGCACGGTCAGCGTACGCGGCCTGCAACCCGACCTGACGCTGACGCTGCTCAACGGCAATTACATCGCGTCGTCGGAGACGAACAGCGAGGCGACCCGCTCGTTCAACTTCCTGCTGATGCCGTCCAACCTGCTGGGCAAGGCGGAGCTGTTCAAGTCTTCGGAAGCGCGCATCGACGAAGGCGGCATCGGCGGCACGGTGATCCTGCACACCCGCCGCCCGCTCGACCTGCCGGCGTGGTCGGGCTTCGTGACGGCCGAGGGCACCTATGCTGACACGACCAAGGGCGTCGACCCGCAGATTTCCGGCCAGCTGTCGTGGAAGAACAAGGACGAGACGTTCGGCGTGCTGGTCAGCGCCACATGGCAGAAGCGCCAGACGCGCACGATGAGCGCCACGACCGAGGACTGGCTGTGGTACGACCAGAACCCGGCCCGCAGCGGCGTCGACGTCAACGGTACGCCGTTTTCGCCGCAGCCGAGCGAATGGTGGGGCCAGTCGGGGTTCAACGACCAGAATGGCCGGCGCTATTCGGGCTTTTTCATGCCGACCGCCGTCAACTTCGGCATCCGCGACGAAAATCGCGAGCGGCTGGGCGTCCAGGCGACCGCGCAGTGGCGTCCGACCGATGCGCTGACGCTGACCGCCAATTATTTCCGGTTCAACCTGACCGGCGACTACGTCAACAATTCGCTGAAGATTCCGGAATGGAACATCGCCCGCTTCAACGGCGACGGCAACTGGGCGGGCGGGCGCCTGCTCGACAAGCTGGCCTTTGATCCCAGCGGGACGATCGTGACCGGCGCGCAGTTCAGCCTGGTGGGCGGCAAGCAATATTATTGCAGCGAGGCACAGGCGGCGGCTGGCGGCCAGCGCCCCGGTGGCTGGGGTCCCGACGATTGCACCGTGCCGACGCCGCAGCTGACCGGCGGCTACAGCCGCGAGGAAGCGCTGTCGCAGACCGCCGATTTCGAGGCGGAATACAAGAGCGACAATTTCGTCGGCGCGGTGAAGCTTGGCCGGACGTGGTCGCAAGGCGGACCGTCGATCAACTTCCGCATGTCTGCCAAGCCGCGCGTGGCGGTGAACGGCGCCTATCAGGCGGGCAACCGCTTCAGCGCATGGGACCTGACCGGCACCCCGACCATGACGTTCTCGCCTGACCTGCAGGATCGCATCCTGGGCGGTTTCGCCGAGGTCGATGTCGGGTCGACGGATTCGTCGTGGATCAACACCCGCGTCTCGCAATATTACGGCCAGGCCGACGGCACGTGGCTGGTATCGAACGGCGCGTTCGATTCGCTGCAGTTCGGCGTGAAGTATCGCGACGGATCGGTCCATCGCAACACCGGCAACACCATCTGGAACTGTCCGGGGACGACCACCCGCTACCAGCAGTGCGACACGACCGCGAGCACCGCACGGCCCGAATTCTTCCTGTCGGAACCGATCACCAACATCCCCGGCGGCTTCAACGCCAACGTGTTCCCGGGCATCAACTTCACCAACTATCTGGGCTTCCTCGACGATCGCTATGGTGGGTCGGTGCGGTTCGAGGAGCCGGACTTCATCTACAATGTCGGCGAGAAGATCTGGTCGGGATACGTCCAGGCGAACTTCAAGACCGATCGCCTGCGCGGTAACTGGGGCGTGCGCGTGGTCCACACCAAGCAGCACGCGGAATCGACCGACGCGGTCGAACGCTTCCTCGACTATTTCGCCGATGGTCCCGATGGCCGTCCGCGTGCCTGTACGCCGGGCGCCGCGAACCAGATCTGCGAAAGCGGATTCGTGCGGGCCGAGGTGCGCGAGAAGACGTTCGAGCTGAACACGCTCGACAAGACCTATACCGACGTCCTGCCCAGCCTGAACGTCGCGTTCGACGTCACCCCCAGCCTCGTCGCGCGCGGCGCGGTGGCGAAGGTGATCGCGCGGCCGGCGTTCACCAACCTCGCCTTCCCCGGCGCGCTGAACTTCGTGTCGGAGGAATATAGCAGCGACCGCGTGGCCGGTGGCGGCACCAGCCAGCCCGGCTGGACTGGCAGCGGTTCGAACAAGGACCTGGAAGCGTTCCAGGCGTGGCAGTACGATCTCGGCCTGGAATGGTATTATCATCGCGGGTCGGTGATCGGTGTCGGCCTGTTCCGCAAGGACGTGAAGAACTTCGTCGTGCCGGTGTCGCAGGATCAGGCGGTGACGATTGGTGGCGAGACGGTCACGGTCCGCAACTTCTCGACCCAGGCCAACGGGCAGAACGGCGTGTCGCAGGGCATCGAATTCTATGCCCAGCATACGTTCGACTTCGGCGTGGGCTATCAGGCCAACCTGACGTTCAACGACACCAACACTGCCGCCGTCGTGCTGGGCGGGCGCGAGATCGCGGAATCGCCGCTGGTCGGCAGTGCCGAGAACCAGGCGAACTTCACGCTGTTCTACGAGAACGACCGGTTCCTGGCGCGTGCGTCGTACAACCGGCGCGGCGAGGTGGTGAACGGCACCCACAACCAGCTGACCATCTATACCGAGCCGTATGAGCAGGTGGACGTGAACGTCGCGTTCAACATCACGCCGCAGCTGGTGCTGACGGCATCGGTGCTGAACCTGACCAAGTCCGAGCTGCGCCAGCATCTGGGCAACGATACCAAGGCCCGGTTCTGGACCAATGGCTATTCGGGTCGGATTGCGTTCGCCGGCGCGACCTTCAAGTTCTGATGGCACGCTACCGGTCCGACGCAGCCCAGGGGCGTGCGTCGGACCGGTGCCGCTGATAGGAACGGGGGGATCGTCCGGCGTGCAAGGATCGGACGCGGACGGAGAAGACAGATGACCGACAACCGCATCCGATCCATCGTCGTGCTGGGCGGTGGCAGCGCGGGATGGATGGCGGCGGCGGCACTGGCCACGTATCTCGGGCGTGGCGTATCGGTACGGCTGGTCGAATCCGAAGAGGTCGGCATCGTCGGGGTGGGCGAATCCAGCGTCCCCCATATGAAGACGTTCAACAGCGAGACGCTGGGCATCGACGAACGCGAATTCGTGATGCGCACCAACAGCACCTTCAAGCTCGGCATCCGCTTCACCGACTGGGGGCGGATCGGCGACAGCTATATCCACGGCTTCGGCACGATCGGGCAGGGGCTGGGACCGCTTCCGTTCCACCAGCTCTGGCTGCGCCGGTTCCTCGCCGGACAGGCCGCGCCATTGGGCGACTATTCGTTGCAGACGGTGGCGGCGCCCGCCGGCCGGTTCCAGTGGGACGGCCCGCCCGGCACGCCGCTGTCCGACATCGCCTATGCCTATCACCTCGACGCCGTGCTCTATGCCCGCTTCCTGCGCGAACTGGCCGAACGGCGCGGCGTGGAGCGGATCGAGGGCAAGGTCGTCGACGTTGAGCAACGGGCGGAGAGCGGCCATGTCGCCGCGATCACGCTGGCCGATGGTCGCCGGGTCGAGGGCGAGTTCTTCCTCGACTGCTCCGGTTTTCGCGGGGTTCTGATCGAACAGACGCTGAAGACCGGCTATCTCGACTGGCGGCACTGGCTGCCGTGCGACCGGGCGTTCGCAGTGCCATCGGCAACGGTCGGACCGCCGATGCCATATACGGAGGCGGCGGCGAGGGGGTCGGGTTGGCAGTGGCGCATTCCGCTGCAACACCGGGTCGGCAACGGCCATGTCTATTCCAGCGCCCATGAAAGCGATGAACAGGCGATCGCGACGCTGCTGGGTACGCTCGACGGGCAGGCACTCGACGTGCCGCGCCAGTTGCGCTTCACCGCCGGGCGACGGGCGAAGGCGTGGAACGGTAATGTCGTGGCGCTGGGCCTGGCCGCCGGGTTCCTCGAACCGCTGGAATCGACCGGCATCTATCTGGCGCAGGCGGGCATTCGCCGGTTGCTGGGGCTGTTTCCCGGCCGCGATTTCGACCCCGCGCTGGCCGATCGCTTCAATCGCGAGACGGCGTTCGAATATGAACGCACCCGCGACTTCCTGGTGCTGCATTACAAGGCGACGACCCGCGACGACACGCCGTTCTGGCGCTATTGCCGGACGATGGACGTGCCCGATCCGCTCCGCGAGGCGATCGAGCTGTTCCGGACCGATGGCCGCTATTTCCGTAACGGCGAGGACTTCTTCGCGTTGCCCAGTTGGGTGCAGGTGATGATCGGGCAGGGGATCATGCCCGCCGATTATCACCCGATCGTCGACGCCATGCCCGAGGGGCATCTCGACCAGTATCTGGCGCGGGTCCGGGGGGAGATCGCATCCACGGTCGCCACCATGCCGCCGCACCACCAGTTCATCGATCATCATTGCAAGGCGCTCGTCGCGTGACCTGCCGCCGACCCTATCTGCCAACGGAGACCGCCCGATGCCGACCGACCGCCGCACGTTGATGACGCAGGGTGCCTTGCTGGGCGCGGGGCTGGCGGTGGGCGGTGTCGCGCCGCTGGCGATGGCGCAGGGGAAGGGGGTGGCGTATCCGAGCAGGCGTCCCGCCCCCGCCGATCGCCGCTTCGTGAGCCAGGCC
This sequence comes from Sphingomonas sp. Leaf32, assembly GCF_001421765.1. Lineage (GTDB taxonomy): Bacteria > Pseudomonadota > Alphaproteobacteria > Sphingomonadales > Sphingomonadaceae > Sphingomonas. The sequence continues at coordinate 604,378 of NZ_LMLA01000001.1, forward strand.
GTCGAGCAGGAAATCGCGCGGGTCGGGCGGATGATCGCCGATCCCGAACTCGCCTGGCTGTTCGCCAACGCCTATCCCAACACGCTCGACACCACGGTCAGGATGGGNGTCGAGCAGGAAATCGCGCGGGTCGGGCGGATGATCGCCGATCCCGAACTCGCCTGGCTGTTCGCCAACGCCTATCCCAACACGCTCGACACCACGGTCAGGATGGGAACGGTCGGGAGGAAGCCCGACAGCTTCGTCATCACCGGCGACATCCCCTGCCTGTGGCTGCGCGATTCGGCGGCGCAGGTGAAGTCGTACCTGCATCTGGCGAAACAGGACGCGAAGCTGCGCGAGCTGTTCCGCGGCCTGATCGCGCGCCACGCCCGCTCGGTGCTGATCGATCCCTACGCCAACGCCTTCATGGAGGACCCGACCGCGAAGACCAATCTCGACTGGGCGAAGACGGACGAGACCGGGATGAAGCCCGGCGTCGCCGAGCGGAAATGGGAGATCGATTCGCTATGCTATTCGATGCGGCTCAGCCATGGCTACTGGACCGCGACGCGCGATGCCGCGCCGTTCGATGCGACCTGGGCAGCGGCGATGCGCGCGATCGTCCGCACCTTCCGCGAACAGCAGCGTAAGCAAGGCCCCGGCCCCTACAAGTTCCAGCGCGCCAGCCGCCAGCCGACCGAGACGCTGCTGGCCGGCTACGGCGCGCCGACGCGCAAGAACGGCATGATCCATTCGGGCTTCCGTCCGTCGGACGATGCCTGCCAATATCCGCTGTTCGTGCCGGCCAACCTGTTCGCGGTGACGACATTGCGCGAAANTTGCCTGGTCGCCGCTTGCCAAGCCGACCGAGACGCTGCTGGCCGGCTACGGCGCGCCGACGCGCAAGAACGGCATGATCCATTCGGGCTTCCGTCCGTCGGACGATGCCTGCCAATATCCGCTGTTCGTGCCGGCCAACCTGTTCGCGGTGACGACATTGCGCGAAATGGCCGAGGTCGCGAACGCCACGCGCCAGGACACGGCGCTGGCCAATGACGCGACCGCGCTGGCGAACGAGGTCGCCGCCGCCGTGGCGCAGCATGGCACGATGAAACTGGCCGATGGCAGCGAGGTCTGGGCGTACGAGGTCGATGGTTTTGGCAATGCGATCTTCATGGACGACGCCAACGTGCCCTCGCTCTCCAGCCTCGCCTGGCTCGGCTGCGTGGCCCCCGGCGATGCGCGGTGGCAGCGAACGGCGAGGGCGGCGTGGAGCGAGGCGAACCCGTGGTTCTTCAAGGGGAAGGCGGGCGAAGGCATCGGCGGCCCGCACCAGGGGATGGACTATATCTGGCCGATGTCGCTGATCGTGCGCGGCCTCACCGCCACCGACGATGCGACGATCCTCCAGTGCCTCGCGACGCTGAAGCGCACCCATGCCGGCACCGGCTTCATCCACGAGGCGTTCGAGAAGGACGATCCGGCGAAGTTCACCCGCGACTGGTTCGCCTGGGCCAACGGCCTGTTCGGCGAGTTCATCCTCCACCTCGCCGCCACCCGCCCGAAGCTCCTCCAGGCACCCCTCGACCGCGTGGGGCTCTGATCGGGCCTTGTGGAAACGCCCGAAAGGAATATGTACCACCCGTTATGGAAAAGATCGTCACGGTTGCCGCCAAGGGCCGGCCACGCGAATTCTGCACCGACCGGGCGCTGGCGGCGGCGCTCGGCGTCTTCTGGTCGAAGGGCTATGAAGGCGCGTCGATGGCCGACCTGACCGACGCGATGGGGATCACCAAGCCCAGCCTGTACGCGGCGTTCGGCAACAAGGAGGCGCTGTTCCACAAGGCGCTCGACCTCTACGAGGCCGAGAAGCTGGAATATATGCGCAAGGCGTTGCAGCAGCCGACGGCGCGCGCGGTCGCCGAACATATCCTGCACGGTGCGATCGATGCGCAGACCAGCAGTTGCGATCCGAAGGGCTGCCTGGGCGTCATCAGCACCATCGCCTGCGGTGCCGAGGCCGAATCGATCAGGGCCGACGTCATGCAGCGCCGTGCATCGGCGCAGGCGGCATTGTTCGAGCGGTTCGAACAGGCGAAGCGCGATGGCGACCTGCCGGACCGTGTCGATATTCCGGGTCTCGCCGGGTATCTCTATGCCATCTTGCAGGGGATGGCGGTGCAGGCCGGATCGGGCGCCACCCGTGCCGATCTGGAGCGCGTGGTCGCGACCAGCCTGACGATGTGGCCGGGCCGATAGTATAAAATACCGGTCGGTACAAAAGTCGTTGACGACTCGTTTCGGAGTTAATATACCGGCCAGTATAGAAGGGGCGGCCAACCCGACCGCCTCCGGCCTTCGCAAGGATGCCGCTATGCCCGAACCCGCTTTCCGCGCGTCACCCCGGTAACCCGGCGGCACGCGCCACCAACCTATCATCATCGGCAGACCTGCCATCCGCCCGGCGACCGCGTCGGGGGACGGAATGGTCCGCGTCTTTAATTCGGCGTCACGCGCAGAGGCTTTGGCGGCGGCACGATCGTGTCCGCCGGGTGAGGGGCGCTGCCGCAGACAGGGAGGAACTTCATGGCCTATCTTCACTTTTCCACCGACCCCGTGCTGTCGCCCTATGTCGGCGCCAGCGTCGTACCGCCTGCCGCAACGCCCAAGAAGGCTGCCGCGACCGGACTGACCGCACTCGAATGGTCGGTCGTCGCATTGGCGCAGGGCGATCGGCTGTCGTCGTTGCGCGAGCCGTCGCCGCTGTCGATCGCGCTGGGCCGGGTGTTCGGGCGCGGCGGTCGGTCGCAGAACCTTGCCGATCCCCGGCTGGAGGCGTTGCGGCGCATGGCGGTGTTCAGCTGGCATCGCGGCTTCGCGGTGCCGACGCACGAACTGACCGCGTTCCTGCGGGCCGGTTTCACCACCGAGCAATATGAAACGATGGTGGCCAGCATCGGTGCGGCGGCATCCGATACCCAGGCGAAGCGCCACCGGCACCACTGATCGCGCCTATCGGGCGAACAGCAATGTGACGCGCAGGCCGGGGCGGTTGTCGGCGATCGCGATCGACAGCCCCAGCCGCTGCGCGGCCGAGCGGACGATGGCGAAGCCCAGCCCGCTGCCCTCGCTCCCCTGACTGCTCGACAGCCGGGTGAAGCGTTTGCCCAGTTGCTCCAGATCGGTCGCGGGCAGGCCCGGCCCGTCATCGGCAACGGTGACCGCCACCCCCTGTGCGGTGGTGGCGACCGCGATCATCACCCGGCCGCCGCGCCGGTTGTAGCGGATGGCATTGTCGAGCAGGTTTGACAGGATTTCGAACAACAGGGTGCGGTGGCTCTGCACGCCGGGCGCGTCGTCGGCGTCGAGGTCGACCTCGACGCCGGCCTCGATCGCCTGGGCGATGCGGCGGTTGAGGACGGCGATGGCCAGTTCGCGCAGGTCGACGGGTTCGAATGGCGGGGCGGTCCCGGCCTCCTCGGCCCGCGCGAGGGCCAACAATTGCTTGACCAGATGTTCCAGCCGGTCGGCGGCGTCGGCGATTTCGCCGAGCGCCGCCGGATCGCCGCGCCGGGCCAGCGTCACCTGCAATTTCAGCACCGCCAGCGGGGTCCGCATCTGGTGCGAGGCATCGGCGGTGAAGCGGCGCATCCCGGCGGTCGCGCTGTCCAGCCGGGCGAGAAGGTGGTCGAACGCCTGCGCCAGCGGTCGCAGCTCGACCGGCAGTGGACCGGTGGCGAGCGGCGACAGGTCGGGCGTGGCGCGGGTATCGCGCGCCGCGACCACGCCGCGCAGGCGGGAGAGGGGCCTGAGGCTCCATCCCAAGGCAGGACGGATCAGCAGCATCGCCACGCCGACCAGCGCGATTTCCCCGACGATCAACGCCATCAGCAGCCGACGCTGCAGGGCATGGCGTCCCTCCAGCGTTTCGGCGACCTGCACGATCACCGGCTGGCCGATGCGCGGCAGCGACCGGCGGACCTCGGCGATGCGGATCGGCTGGTCGCGATAGGTCGCGTCGCGGAACCGGGGCGTGTCGATCGACAGGTCGGCGATGCGCGGCGCGGACAGGTCGGCATAGCCGGTCAGCAGACGGTCGCCGACCGCGATCCGGTAATAGACATTGTCCCGCTCGCTATTCTCCAGCATCCCGAAGGCGGCGGGGGGCAGGTCCATCGTGACCTCGCCCGACTCCACCTGCACCGTCTCGGCGATCGCGCCCAATGCGCCGCCCAGTACCCGGTCGTTGGTCCGCCGCACGACATCGGCGATCAGCGCCGCGCCCGCGATCCCCAGCAGGACCGCGATGGCGAGCATCGGCGCCAGCATCGCGGCGAGCAGGCGGGTGCGCAGCGCCGGGGCGCGGCTTGGCCCCGGGTCAACCGGCATCGAGCAGATAGCCGACGCCGCGCACCGTCCGGATCGCCGGCCCATCCGGGGCGAGCTTGCCCCGCAGCCGGGTGATGTTCACCTCGATCGCGTTCGGGCCGACCGGGTCGTCATAGCCGAACACTTCGGATTGCAGCGTCTCGCGCGGCACGATCTGCCCGGCGCGCGTGGCCAGCGCATCGAGCACCGCCCATTCGCGCCGCCGCAGGTCCAGCGTCCGCCCGCCCACCTGCGCCTGTCCGGTGGAGCGGTTCAGCGACAGCGTGCCGATGACCAGTTCGGGCACCGGGTCGCCGCCGCGCCGCCGGCCGAGCGCCCGGATGCGCGCCTCCAGCTCCTCGGGCGCGAAGGGTTTGCGCAGATAATCGTCGGCGCCGAGGTCCAACCCGCGCACCCGATCGTCCAGCGCGTCGCGGGCGGTCAGCATCAGCACCGGCACCCGGTCGCCGCGTTTGCGCAACGCCTGCAGCACCGCGAACCCGTCCATGTCGGGTAGGCCTACATCGAGCACGACCAGCGCATAGGGTTCGGTCGCCAGTACCATCAGCGCATCTTCGCCCCCGCTCACATGGTCGACCGCATGACCGGCACCGCGCAGCAACGCGACGATGCTGCGCGCCAGCGGCGCGTCATCCTCGACGATCAATATTCGCATCGGGACCGGCCACGGTGAAAGGCGGATGACAGGTTCGGTTCGTACGACATGCTGCGAGCTTACCCGAACCCAGATGCGGGAAGCGAGAGGACCTGAATGAAAGCTCTTACGATCCTGTTGGCGCTCCTGTTCGGTTTCGCGGTGCCGGCCTTGGCGCAGCGACCGGCAAGCTATCCGCGCTCCTACGACGCGCTGGTCGATGCCGCGCGGGCGGAGCGGGGCGTGCGCGTCTATGGCAATGCCGATGCCGCGGCGATGGCACCGCTGATCGCAGTGTTCCAGCGTATCTATCCCGGCGTCACCGTCCGCTACGAAGACCTCGAGTCGCAGGACATCTATCGCCGGGTCGTGACCGAAGCGCGTGGCCGTCGGCCCGGTGCCGATCTGGTCTGGTCGTCGGGCATGGCCTTGCAGGCGAAGCTCATCAACGACGGCTATGCGCAGGCCTATCAAAGCCCCGAAAAGCCCGCGCTGCCGACCAACGCCGTGTGGAAGAACATGGGGTACGGCGTCACGGCCGAGCCGGTCGCCTTCGTCTATAACCGCCGGCTGATCCCGGGGAATCGCGTCCCGCGCACGCATGAGGCGTTCGAGGCGCTGTTGCGCGCCGGCCGGGTGCCGCTGACGGGCAAGGTCGCGACCTACGACCCGGCGCGCTCCAACGTCGGCTATCTCTATCTGACCGAGGATTACGCGATCACTCGCGACACGCGTTCGCTGGTGCAGGCGATGGCGGCGACGCGGCCCTGGCTGTCGCCGACGACCGAGCCGATGCTCGACGCGGTCGCCGACGGGCGGATCGCCATCGCCTATAATGTCGTCGGCCCCTATGCGCTGGCGGCGGCAAGGCGCGATCCCCGGATCGGCGTGGTGTTCCCGCGCGACTATACGCTGGTCGCCTCGCGCGTCGCCTTCATCGCGCGCGACGCCCGGCGCCCGGCGGCGGCCAGGCTGTTCCTCGATTTCCTGCTGTCGCGCATCGGGCAGACGCTGCTGGCGAAGCAGTGGCTGCTGCCGGTGCGTGGCGACGTGCGCGCACCGCGCCTGTCGGCCGAACAGCAGCGCCCGATCCGTGTCGGCCCCGGCCTTCTTGTCAATCTCGATTCGATCAAGCGTCGGCGGTTCCTCGCCGAATGGCGCGCGATCCTGACCCAGGGAACCAAGCCATGATGTTGTTTCGTAGCGGCTGCGCCATCGCGGCGCTGATCTGCGCCACGCCCGCGCTCGCCCAGACGCCGACCCAGGAGGAACTGGCCGCGCTGGTCAAGGCGCAGGCCGCTGAGATCGCGGCGCTTCGGACGCGGCTCGACCGGCTGGAGGGCGCACAGGCCGCCGCTGTCCAGGCAGCGCCGGTCTCCGCGACCGCACCGGTCGTCGTGGCGCAGGCATCCTCGCAGTCCCGGTCGCAGGCCGGCGGCAACGTCACCAGCCCGTTCGCGCCGCAGCTCGTGCCGCCCGGCCCGGCGGAACGCGACGTGGCACAGGCGCGGCAGGCGAATGCGGCAGGTGTCACCACCGAATGGGGCGCGGGCCTGCCGGTGTTCCATTCGGCGGATGGCATCTACACCTTCAAGCCGCGCGGTCGCATCCTGACCGATGTCAGCTCGACCTTCGGGTCGGACTATGCCGCGCGCAACATCACGACGACGGGGATGCGCGCGCTGCGCCTCGGTCTCGAAGGCGGGGTCGGCACGCATTTCTTCTACCAGTTCGAGAGCGATTTTTCGGAAAACGAGGTCGACATCGTCACCGCGTTCATCGGCTGGCGCAACCGGATCGCGCCGGGCCTCGACTACGACGTCCGCGCCGGCCACCTGTTCAACGATCGCGGGTTCGAAGGGTCGACGGGCTCGGATTCGACGCCGTTCATGGAGCGCACGGTCGTTTCGACCGCGATCATCCCGCAGCGCGGATTCTATGGCGTGGGGCTGATGCCGCGCCTGTTCTGGAAGACGGGTCACGCGTCGCTGACGGTCACCGGCGACCGGATCGACGGGAACCAGTCGGGCAACGACAGCCGCACCGTGCTGGCGCGCGCGCACTGGAACCCGATCAAGACCGGCAACAGCGTGCTGCATCTGGGCGCATGGGGGTTCGACGAGGGGCTGGCGGCCGGCGCCACGACGCTGACCCGCAACACCGTGATCGGCGGACGCTTCAACGGTGCGCTGCGCGTATCGTCCGGCGCGCTGACCGGCGGGACCGGCACCACCGGCTACGGCCTCGAACTCGGCGGCTATGTCGGCCCGGTGTGGCTGATGGGCGAGGCGGGGCAGCGTCATGCGCGCCTCGACGCCGGTCGCCCCGATTTCGTCAGCAAGGCGTGGAGCCTGTCGGGCGGGTGGTTCGTCACCGGCGACCTGCCGCCCTACAACCCGCGTCTCGGCAGCTTCGGACAGCCGCGCGTGCTGCGCCCGATCTTCGAAGGCGGCCCCGGCGCGATCGAGCTGACCGCGCGCTACGAAAATCTCGACTATTCCGATTTGCTGACCGGCGGGCAGGGCTGGGCGGCGACGATCGGCGCCAACTGGTATCTCAACAGCTTCACCCGCTTCCAGGCCAATCTGGTCCACTGGAACACCGACAATCGCGCCGGCGCCTATGTCGGCCCCGATGACGGCCAGACCGTCATGACCCGCATCGCCGTCACCTTCTGATCCCCCCTTTCGGGAGCATCACGCCCATGAATCTCGCTCTGCTCGGCTTCCTGATGGTCGCCACCTTCATGACGCTCATCATGACCAAGCGGATGACCCCGCTGGTCGCGCTGATTACCGTCCCCACCGCCTTTGCCCTGTTCGCCGGCTTCGCCAGCGGGCTGGGCGACATGATGATCGACGGGATCAAGAACCTCGCGCCGACCGGCGTGATGCTGTTGTTTGCGATCCTGTTCTTTTCGATCATGACCGATACCGGCCTGTTCGACCCGCTGGTCAACCGGCTGCTGAAGGTCGTGCATGGCGATCCGCTGCTGATCCTGATCGGTACGGTCGTGCTGTGCGCGATCGTCAGCCTCGATGGCGACGGCTCCACGACCTACATCATCACCATCGCCGCGCTGCTGCCGCTCTACAAGCGCTACGACATGAACCGGCTGTACCTGTGCTGCCTGTTGATGAGCACCAGCGGGGTCATGAACCTGACGCCCTGGGGCGGCCCGACGGCGCGTGCCGCCAGCGCGCTGAAGCTCGATCCCGCCACGCTGTTCCTGCCGCTGGTCCCCGGCATGATCGCCGGCCTCGCCTTCCTGATCGGCCTCGCCATCTGGTTCGGGCGCAAGGAACGCCGCCGCATCGGCCATGTGAAGGCCAACGGCCCGACCGCCTTTACCGGCATGGCGGTGTCGCAGTTTCCGGAGGCCCGCCGCTATCACCTGCGCTGGTTCAACGGCGCGCTGACCGTCGCGCTGATCGCCGGGCTGGTGCTGGGCATCCTGCCGCTGTCGGTGCTGATGATGCTCGCCTTCGCCATCGCGATGATCGTCAACTATCCGCAGGTCGCCGAACAGAAGGAACGCATCGCCGCGCACGCCGGCAACGTGCTGTCGGTCGTGTCGCTGATCTTCGCCGCCGGCATCTTCACTGGCATCCTGTCGGGCACCGGCATGGTGGAGGCGATGAGCAAGGAGGTCGTCGGCTTCATCCCGCCGGCCCTGGGGCCGTACATGGCGCCGATCACCGCATTGCTCAGCCTGCCGTTCACCTTCTTCATCTCCAACGACGCCTTCTATTTCGGGATGCTCCCGATTCTGGCGGAGGCCGGATCGCATTACGGGGTCGAGCCGATCGCCATCGCGCGTGCGTCGCTGATGGGGCAGCCGGTGCATCTGCTCAGCCCGCTGGTGCCCTCGACCTATCTGCTCGTCAGCCTGGCGGGCATCGACCTGGCCGATCATCAGCGGTTCACGCTGATCCCGGCGACCATCGTCTGCGCGGTGATGACTATCGTCGGCATGGTCGTGCTCGCCTTTCCGTTCGTCAGCTGAGCGCATGACCGAACTCTGGAACCAGATCGTCGCCGACTTCGCCAATATCGGTTCGCCGTCCGCGCTGGCGGCGTTCGGACAGGTGGTGTTGATCGACGTGATGCTGGCGGCCGACAACGCGATCGTCGTCGGCGCGCTGGCCGCCGGCCTGCCGGCCGACATGCGGCGCAAGGTCATCCTGATCGGCGTCGGCGCTGCGCTGCTGCTACGGGTCATTTTCGCGTTGCTGGTCACGCAGCTGTTGCAGGTGACCGGGCTGGTGTTTGCCGGCGGGTTGCTGCTGGTGTGGGTCGCGGGGAAGATGTGGCGCGAGCTGCGCGGCGGCGACGATGGCGAGGATGCGGTCGTGCAGGTCGCGCCGCGCAGCTTCGCCAGCGCGGCATGGGCGGTGGCGATTGCCGATGTCAGCATGAGCCTCGACAATGTGCTGGCCGTCGCCGGCGCGGCGCGCGATCATCCGGGCATCCTCGCCATCGGCCTGATCCTGTCGGTCGCGCTGATGGGCGTAGCGGCGAACGTGCTGGCGCGCGTGATCGAGCGGTATCGCTGGGTCGCCTATGTCGGCCTTGCCGTCATTCTCTATGTCGCGTGCCGGATGATCGTCGAAGGGCTGACCGATCCGTCGCGCGGCGTCCTGACCCTGTTCGCCTGACGCACCCATCCTTTCTTGCAGGAAGCATCCATGATCCAGCCATCGATACCGCTCGTTCTGCTTCCCGCCATGGGTTGCGACGGTCAGCTCTGGGCGCGGCAGGTCGTCGACCTTGGCGATGTCGCGCATCCCGAACTCGGCGACCTGACCGTCGACGACAGCCTGTCGGCGATGGCGGCGCGGGTCTTGGCCCATGCCCCGCCGTGCTTCGCCGTCGCCGGGGTGAGTCTCGGCGGCTATGTCGCGCTGGAGATGATCCGGCAGGCGCCCGACCGGGTGCAGCGCGTCGCGCTGTTCGGGACGCGGGCCTCCATGGAGATGCGCGCCCGGACGGTCGGCGAACAGGGGCTGCTCGCCACCGCGCCCCATGCCGACCCGATGCTGACCCCGATCATCAGCGGCCCGGTGCAGGCGATGGCCGAGCGGGTGGGGGCGGAGGTGTTCGAGCGGCAGCAGCGCGCGCTGCTGGCCCGGCCCGACCTCGACGCCGCCATCGCCGCGGTGCGGGTGCCGACGCTGGTCGCGGTCGGCGACCGCGACCGCATCTGTCGGGTGGAGGATGCTCAGGCGCTGGCCGATCGCATCCCCGGCGCACGCTTCCACGTCCTTCGCAACTGCGGCCACCTGTCGCCGATGGAGCGTTCGGGCGAGGTCACGATGCTGTTGCGCGCGTGGCTTACGGGCGGCGGGTGACGGCGAAGGATCGACGTAGCGGATAAACCCCCTACAAGGGCGTTTCCCGATCGTCGTTGAGAGCCTGATGTCCGATACCCTGAAGGTGATGCTCCAGCACGTGCTGCCCAAACAGGGGCTTACGATCCTTGCCGGCCGGATCGCCGGTGCGCGGGGCGGGGCGATGACCACGCGGCTGATCCGCTGGTTCGTCGCGAAATACGGCGTCGACATGGGCGAGGCGGCGAACCCGGACATCGCCAGCTATGCCAGCTTCAACGACTTCTTCACCCGCCCGCTGAAACCCGGCGCCCGCCCGATCGCGGCGGCAGAGTTCGTTTGCCCGGTCGATGGTGCGATCAGCCAGCTGGGGCCGATCGATGACCAGCATATGGTGCAGGCGAAGGGGCATCGCTTCACCACGACTGACCTGGTCGGCGGCGATGCCGCGCTGGCCGGGCGGTTCCGGCATGGCAGCTTCGCCAACCTGTATCTGTCGCCCAGGGACTATCACCGGCTGCACATGCCCTGCGACGGGCGGCTGGTGCGGATGATCCATGTGCCTGGCGCGCTTTTTTCGGTGAACCCGGTCACCGCGCGTGGCGTGCCGAACCTGTTCGCGCGCAACGAACGGGTGGTGTGCGTGTTCGAGTCCGCCGACCACGGCATGTTCGTGATGGTGCTGGTCGGTGCGACCATCGTCGGCAGCATCGCGACCCCGTGGCACGGGGGCGTCAATGCACGGCGCACCGGCAAGTCATCCGAATGGAGCTATGCCGACCGCGACATCACACTGGCCAAGGGCGAGGAGATGGGCCGTTTCCTGCTCGGCTCCACGGTCGTGATGCTGTTCGAGCGTGACCGGATCGCGTTCGCGGCGGACTGGGTGCCCGAGCGCACCGTGCGGCTGGGTGAGCGGATGGGCGATCATCCGGCCTGACATCGGCGATACTGTCCATCTGGATGCGGCGCCAGCGCAGGCCGAAGCCCAGGTCGGATCGACCTTCGCATTCCATTCGTCACCTCGGACTTGTTCCAGGGTCCACCGAGCCGCGATCGCGGTTGCTAGAGGCTCACGCCGCACCGATTGCCGCGCCGTGGACCCCGGAACAAGTCCAGGGTGACAGAGAGGCTGGAGGCGACGATCAGGAACGACACCGGTATTAGCCGAATGTCCATCGGCCCTATGCGGATTCTGCCGCGTACTGTCCAAGAGCGATCCCGGCCTTCGCTGGGATGACGGCTTTCGGCGTGTATCTGCGTCGGTCCCATACAGCCACGATGCACTATCCACCTGACAGCGCGGTCAACGTGGCCTTCTAGCATCACTAATCTGAGAATGTTCACATAGGCACTACGCGCGGCTTGACTCGTACCTTCCCCTGTTGAAGTGAACGTTCTCAATAAGCGCACAATAGGATGCGCATGAAAAAGGGGAGGACTGACATGCGTGGCACCGCCACTCGCACCGCTTCGCGTTGGATGATCGGGGTATCGGCCGGCGCGCTGGTTGCCGTATCGGCGCCCGCGTTTGCGCAGGACGCAATCGCGACCTCCGCTGCGTCGGACGTTCAGGAAGCGCCGGTCGCCGAAGCGGAAGGCGACGAAATCCTCGTCACCGGCATCCGCGCCAGCCTTCGCGATGCGCTGAACATCAAGCGCAACGCGCAGGGCGTGGTCGACGCGATCAGCGCCGAGGACATCGGCAAGTTCCCCGACACCAACCTCGCCGAATCGCTCCAGCGCATTACCGGCGTGTCGATCGACCGGGCGAATGGCGAAGGCTCGACCGTCACCGTGCGCGGCTTCGGTCCCGAATATAACCTCGTCGTGCTGAACGGTCGCCAGCTGCCGACCTCGACGCTGGGCGACGGTGCCAGCGCGCCGGCCTCGCGCTCGTACGACTTCGCCAATATCGCGTCCGAAGGCATTGCCGGCGTGGAGGTCTATAAGACCGGCCGCGCCGCCGTGCCGTCGGGCGGCATCGGTTCGACGATCAACATCAAGACGCCGCGCCCGCTCGACCGTCCCGGCATCCGGGGATCGGTCGCGGCCAAGGGCATGATCGACACCTCGCAGAACGGCAAGGATCAGATCACGCCGGAACTGTCGGGCGTGTTCAGCACGACCTTCGGTGGCGAGGACCAGTTCGGCTTCCTGGTGTCGGGCAGCTACCAGAAGCGCAACGCCAGCGTGAACACCGGATCGGTCGGGTTCGGCAACTCCTTTCTCGGGACCGAGAATGACTGGGGAACGCTGGGCGCCGAAGGCCCGAACGTCATCAACCGTCCGGGTCCGACCGATGTTTACGAAGTGCCGCAGAGCGCGGCGTACAACCTGACCGACATTCGCCGCGAGCGGATCAACGGGCAGGTGGTGCTGCAATATCGCCCGGTGGAATCGCTGACCGCCACGGTCGACTTCACCTATTCGCGCAACAAGGTGGAGGCACGCGACAGCAGCGTCGGCATCTGGTTCAACTTCGGCGATACCTCGACCGAATGGACCGATGGCCCCGCCGCCGGCCCGGTATTCTACACCGAGCGGTTCGGTCCGGGTAAGGACCTGTCGTACAGCGGGTCACTGACGGCCAATGTCAGCGAGAACAAGTCGCTGGGCGGCAATCTGAAGTGGCAGGCGCCGGGCGGTGTCACAGTGACGCTCGACGCGCATCATTCGACCGCGGAATCGAAACCGACCAATCGCTTCGGCTCCAGCACCTCGGTCGGTTCGGCGATCTTCGGCGTCGCGTCGCAGACGGTCGATTTCACCAAGGACCTGCCGGTCATCTCCTATGTGATGCGGCCGGGCATCGACGCGCTGAACCCGGCGCTCATCAACGCGACCGGCAATTCGTTCCGCAACGCGTATTTCCGCGACGAGATCAATCAGGTGCAGCTGAGCGGTCGCTACGACCATGACGGCGACTTCCTCGATTCGATCGATTTCGGCTTCTCCTACGTCAACAACAAGGTGCGTTCTGCCTACGGCTTCGTCCAGAACGATACCTGGGGCGGCGTGGGCACTCCGGCGGACCTGCCCGACGACCTGTTCACCCGCGTTTCGCTGCCCGACAAGTTCCGGGGCGTCGACGGGGCGAAAGACGGGATCATCCCGGCCTATTACCGGTTCGATTTCGAACGGATGGTCGGCCTGCTCGACCAGAAGTTCGGCATCTGCGGCGGCGACGGCAACTGCCTTGCCCCGTTCGAGGCCGATCGCCGCATCACCGAAAAGACGATCTCGCCCTTCATCCAGGTCAACAACACGTTCGACCTGCTGGGCCGTCGTTCGCACCTGATCGCGGGCGTGCGCTATGACCAGACGACGATCAGTTCCGCCTCGCTCACGCCCATCCCGGTCGGCACGGCATGGGTCGCGCAGGGCGAGTTCAACATCGTCTATTCGGCGCAGAGCGATTTCCTGACCAACAAGGGCAGCTACGACAACTGGTTGCCGGCGGTCGATTTCGACATCGAGGTGCTGGACAATGTCAAGCTGCGCGGATCGTACAGCCACACCATCACCCGCGCCGACTATAACAGCCTGCAGGGCGGCCTGACGCTCAACCGCCAGTTCGGCATCGCCGGCGGCGGCGGATTGCAGGGCAATCCGAACCTGATCCCGTTCCTGTCGAAGAATATCGATGTGTCGGCGGAATGGTATTACGCCCCGACCAGCTATGTGTCGGCCGGTTATTTCCGCAAGAAGGTGAGCAACTTCATCAATTCGCAGGAGGTGCAGCGTTCGGCGTTCGACCTGCGCGATCCCGCCGATGGTCCCCGTTTCCGCGCGGCACAGGCGGCGCTGGGCGGCACCACCGATACGGGCCGCATCCGCGACTATATCCTGCGCAACTTCACGCAGGGCGTGGAGGTCGCGCGCAATGCAGCGGGGGCGCCGATCCTCGACGTCAACGGCTATTATACCGGCCGGATCCTTGGCCTGCCGGAAGATGGCCTGGTCGACTTCCGCGTTGGCACGCCGTTCAATTCGGACCAGACCGCAACGCTCGACGGGTTCGAATTCGCGATCCAGCACAGCTTCTGGGACACCGGCTTCGGCACGATCCTGAACTATACGATCGTGCGGGGCGACGCGAAATTCAACAACGCGCTCGACCCCAATGTCGGCCAGTTCGCGCTGGCCGGGTTGAGCGACAGCGCCAACGCGGTGCTGTTCTACGACAAGGCCGGGTTGCAGGGGCGTGTCGCGTATAACTGGCGCGACAAATTCTACGCCGGGGGCAACCCGAACCCGACCTATGTCGAAGCCTATGGCCAGATCGATGCCAGCGTCAGCTACCAGTTCCGCAAGGGGCTGACGCTGTTCGCCGAAGCGATCAACCTGACCGGCGAAGGGCGTCGCGGGCACCGCCGCAACGAAAACTTCGTGACGTTCGCGCAGCCGGGCTTCGCGCGCTATACCGGCGGCGTGCGCTTCAGCTTCTGATCGCACGAAGCGTCACCGGGCGGCCGCGTGCCGCCCGGTGACCGAATGACGGGACCAGTATCGCGTGACGCAGCGGGTGAGACGGATCGTGGTCGTCGGCGGGGGCACCGCCGGATGGCTGGCGGCGTGCCGCATCGCGGCGGCGGCCGACCCGAACGCGGACACGCCGCTGTCGGTCACGCTGGTCGAATCCCCGGACGTCGCGACGATCGGCGTGGGCGAGGGGACATGGCCGACGATGCGCGGCACGCTGGCGCGGATCGGCATCGACGAGGCGACCTTCCTGCGCGCGGCAGACGCGTCGTTCAAACAGGGATCGCGCTTCGACGGATGGCGCAGCGGTGCGCCCGACGACCGCTACTATCACCCCTTCACCGCGCCCGCCGACCTGCCCGCCGCCGATCTTGTCCGTGCGTGGCAGGACGGGCGCTTTGCCGAGCAGGTCTGCGCCCAGCCGGCCGTTTGCGCCGAGGACCTTGCCCCCCGGCAACCGGCGATGCCGCCCTATGCCGGGGCGCTCAACTATGGCTATCACCTCGACGCGGGGAAGTTCGCCGCGCTGCTGCGAGCCACCGCCTGCAACCGGCTGGGCGTTACCCATGTCCGCGACCATGTGACGGCGGTCGAGGCGGCGGAGAATGGCGACATCGCCGCCGTCGTCACGCGACAGGCGGGGCGGATCGCGGGTGACCTGTTCCTCGACTGCACCGGCCATGCCGCGCTGCTGATCGGCGGCCATTACGGCGTCGAGACGATCGACCGCACGCCCATCCTGTTCAACGACCGCGCGCTGGCGGTGCAGGTGCCGGTCGCGTCCGACAGCCCGATCGCATCGCAGACCAATGCGACGGCCCATGACGCCGGCTGGATCTGGGACATCGGCCTGCCGAGCAGGCGGGGCATCGGCTGCGTTTATGCGTCCGATTTCCTGAGCGACGATGCGGCGGCGGCGGCCCTGCGCGATTATCTGTCGCGCACCGCACCGGGTGTCGATCCCGACAGCCTCTCGTTCCGGCAGCTCCGCTTCCGCTCGGCCCATCGCGAGCGGTTCTGGCAGGGGAATTGCGTCGCCATCGGCCTGTCTGCCGGCTTTCTCGAACCGCTCGAAGCCTCCGCCATCGTGTTGATCGAACTGTCGATCGATGCGCTGCTGGACGGGTTCCCGGCGGAGCGCGGGGCGATGCCTCTGCTCGCCCGAAGGTTCAACGCGCTGTTCCGCTATCGCTGGGATCGGATCGTCGATTTCCTTAAAGTTCATTATGTCCTGAGCGAGCGTGACACGCCCTATTGGCGTGCGCACCGCGATCCGGGGAGCTGGACCGGATCGCTGCACGACCAGCTGGAACTGTGGCGGACACAGCCGCCGTCGCCCGCCGACTTCGCGCAGGCGAACGAGATTTTCCCGGCGGCCAGCCACCAATATGTGCTGTACGGCATGGGGATGACCCCGCCGCCGCCCGGCCCCCTGCGTGCCGATCCCGGTGCCGCCGCCGCCTTGCATCAGGTGCGGCAACGCGCCCGCACGCTGGGCGCCAGCCTGCCGACCAACCGCGCGTATCTTCGCGCGCTCGCTCCTCCTGCCGGAATTGCCCATGTCTGACCATCAACTGCTGAACGCCGCCGCGCATCGCGACCTGCGCATCCGGCGCGAACGCGGCGTCGAGCTGGGCGACGGGGTGATGACCGCGCTGGTCGTGCCGGACGAATTTCGTCGGGTGCAGGCGAGCTATCCCATCCTGTTCCGCCAGAACCGCGAGCGTGACGCCTTCGTGCCGCTCGCGCTGTTCGGGTTCGACGCGGGCGAGAACCTGTTCCTGACCGATGGTCGCTGGGATGCGCCCTATCTGCCGCTGTCGATCGACATCCAGCCGTTCCTGATCGGCGGCGCGCACGATGGCGATGCGACGCCCAGGGCGGTCATCGACCTTGCCAGTCCGCGCATCGCGACGGACGACGGCGTGCGCATCTTCGATCGGGAAGGGCGGCCTTCGCCCTATCTGGACATCATCCTCGAACGGCTCGGCGCGCTCGACAGGGGCTATCGCGGATCGGCGGCGTTCATGGAGGCGCTCGACCGCTATGGCCTGCTCGAACCCTTCACGCTGGAGGTGACGCTGGACGACGGGTCGACCAACCGGCTGGTCGGATTCCACTGCATCGCCGAGGAGCGGGTGGCCGAGCTGGACGCCGCGACGCTCGGGCGGCTCAACGCCGACGGGCATCTGCTGCCGATCTACATGGCGATCGCCTCGCTCGCCAATCTGCCGGCACTGATCGCGCGCAAGAACCGGCATGGGTGACCTGCCGCGCATCGCCGAGGTGGAGGCGCCCGACGCGGCCACGCTCGACCGTCTGTTGCGGGAGGCGACCGCGCCGTTCGTGGTGCGCGGGCTGGTCGCCGACTGGCCTTTGGTCCGGGCGGCGCGGCAGTCGTCGCAGGCGGCGCGCGATTATCTGGTCGCCCATCATCGCGATATTCCGTTCACGGTATCGGTCGGGCGTCCCGGCGGCGACGATCGGCTGTTCTACGACGACGCGATGGCGATGAACTTCGCGACGGTACGCGCGAAACTGCCCGAGATCCTCGCGCAGATCGCGCGCGTGGAGGACGCCGCCGATGCCCGGCCGATCTATCTGGCATCGATCGACCTGCGCGGCTTTTTCGACGGGCTGGAGGAGGCGAACCGCGTCGATCTGGGGACACGCGATCCGCTGGCCAGTATCTGGATCGGGACGCGCACCCGGATCGCCGCGCATAACGACGTGCCCGACAACCTGGCGTGCGTGGCGGCGGGGCGGCGGCGGTTCACGCTGTTCCCGCCCGACCAGTTCGCCAACCTCCATCTGGGACCGCTCGACAACACGCCGGCCGGGCGGGCGGTGTCGATGGTCGATTTCAGCGCGCCCGACCGCGACCGGCATCCACGCTTCGCCGAGGCGCTGGCCCATGCGCAGGTGGCGGAACTGGACCCCGGCGATGCGATCCACATTCCGGCGCTGTGGTGGCATCATGTCGAGGGGCTGGCCCCGTTCAACATCCTCGTGAATTACTGGTGGCGCGACAGTCCGCGCTGGTTCGGTCAGCCGCAGGACGCGCTGCACCATGCGATCCTCGCCCTGCGCGACCTGCCCGACGATCAGAAGGCGCATTGGCGCGCGGTGTTCGACCATTATGTCTTTGCGAACGACGACGCGGTGACCGCGCATATCCCGGCGGGCGGGCGCGGCGTGCTCGATCCGCTGACCGCCGAGAGCGCCGGGCGGTTGCGCAACTTCCTGCTGCGGCAACTGGCGAAATGAGCGTCACCCGCGTCGTGATCGCCGGCGGCGGCACCGCCGGATGGATGGCCGCCGCCGCCATCGCCCGCACCATGGGCCGCATGGTCGAGGTGACGTTGGTCGAATCCGAAGCGATCGGCACGGTCGGCGTCGGGGAATCGACCATCCCGCCGCTCGTCACCTACAATCGGCTGCTCGGCATCAACGAGGCCGAGTTCATGGCCGCGACCGCCGCGACCTTCAAGCTCGGCATCCTGTTCGACGGCTGGCGGACCGCCGACAGCCGCTATTTCCACTCGTTCGGCACCACCGGGCGCGATCATTGGGCGGCGGGGTTCCAGCATTACTGGCTGAACGGACGCACGCGCGGGCACGACCAGCCCTATGACGACTATTGCACCGAACTGGTCGCGGCATTGCAGGGCAGGTTCGCGCATCTACCGGGCGATGCGACCAACTATGCCTATCAACTCGATTCCGGCCGCTATGCGCAGTTCCTGCGCACCATGGCGGAGCGCGACGGCACGCGGCGGATCGAGGGGCGTATCGCCCGCGTCGAACTGGACGGCGAGACCGGCGACATCGCCGCGCTACTGCTCGACGGCGACCGGCGGGTGGAGGGCGATCTGTTCCTCGACTGCACCGGCTTTCGCGCGCTCCTGATCGAAGGGGCGCTCCATGCCGGCTATGACGACTGGACCCATTGGCTGCCGTGCGACGCGGCGATCGCGGTGCAGACCGAAAGCGTCGGGCCGCCGCTCCCCTATACCCGCGCGATGGCGCACGACGCCGGGTGGCAGTGGCGCATCCCGCTGCAACACCGGGTCGGCAACGGCATCGTCTATTGCAGCCGCTATCTGGAGCGTGACGCCGCGCTCGACCGGTTGCTCGGCAATGTCGAGGGGGCGATTCGGACCGAACCCAATTTCCTGCGTTTCACCACCGGCGCCCGGAGGCGGCAATGGCATCGCAACTGCGTCGCCATCGGCCTGTCGGGCGGGTTCATGGAGCCGCTGGAATCGACCAGCATCCACCTGATCCAGCGGGCGGTGCTGCGACTGCTCCGGCTGTTCCCGCAAGGGGGCGTCCGGCCCGCCGACATCGCCGAGTTCAACGACCAGCAATTGCAGGACATGGAGCAGATCCGCGACTTCCTGATCCTCCACTATAAGGTCACCGACCGCCGCGATTCGCCGTTCTGGTGGCAATGCGCCGCGATGGACGTCCCTGTGTCGCTGCAACAGAAAATCGACTTGTTCCGCCAGAGCGGACGGGTATTCCGCCGCAACGAGGAATTGTTCGGCGAGAACAGCTGGGTGCAGGTGATGATGGGGCAGGGGATCGTACCGGACGGGCATCATCCGATCGCCGACAAGCTGGGCGACGGCGAACTCGACCGTCTGTTGTCGATGATCCGGCGGCAGGTCGCCGATACCGTCGCGACGATGCCACCGCACGGCGACTATGTCGCGCGCTACTGCCCGGCGGACCGCCCCTGATGCCGCGTCGGCGTCAGGCGGTGACGATCAAGCATGTCGCGGCGGATGCCGGCGTATCGTTGCAGACGGTCAGCCGGGTCATCAACAACGAACCCAATGTCCGCCCGGAAATGGCGGAGCGGGTGCGCGGATCGATCAGTCGGCTGGGCTATGTCCCGCTGATCGCGGCACAGCGTATGGGCGGGTCGAAATCGCGGCTGATCCTGTCGATCAACGACCGCGACCGCACGATTTCGGGCTGGCAGAACCGCGAAGGCACCGACTGGGTCGACCAGATGCTGCTGGGGGGGATGCTGACGTGCAGCCGCCATGGCTATCGCCTCATCCTAGAACTGGTCGACACGCACAGCGACCATATCGAGCGCGAGCTGCTGGGCGCGATCGGGGCGCTGCGACCCGACGGCGTGATCCTGACGCCGCCGCATTCGCAGGACCCGGTGATCCTCGACCTGCTCGAACGGCAAGGCATCAGCATCGCGCGGATCGGGTCGCGGACGCCGGGGCCGGGCTTCTCGCTCGTCATGGGCGACGAAGGTGCCGCACGCAGGGCGACCGAGCATCTGATCGAACTGGGGCATCGCCGGATCGGTTTCATCGCGGGGGCGAGCGACTATGAACTCAGCGCGTGGCGGGTGACCGGCTGGCGTGCAGCGATGGCGCAGGCCGGGCTGGCGGCCGATCTGCTGGTGCCGGGCAGTTTCGACTATGCCTCGGGTTGGGACGCGGCGGGCGAGCTGCTGGCGGCCGGCGATCCGCCGACCGCGATCATCGCCAGCAGCGACCAGATGGCGATCGCCACGCTCGACCGCGCACGTGAACGGGGATTGGCGGTGCCCGACGACCTGTCGATCATCAGCTTCGACGACACCCCGATCGTCCGCTTCGCGACGCCGCCCCTGACGGCGATCACGCAACCGATCGCGGCGGTGGCTGCGCTGGCGGTCGAACGGATCATCGCCGAACAGGCGCAGGGCGACCTGCCGCACGACCCGGTGTCGGTCGATGCGGAACTGACGGTGCGAGCATCCACCGCACCGCCGCCGCCGGAGCGGGGCAGGGGCTGAGGCCGGTCTGGGATCGGGCTTGTACGGATCGCAAGGGCAACGCTCGCCCTGTCGCTGGAGGCGTCTGGGCCTGATCCCGCGTACGACATGGCGCCAGAGCTTATCGAACTGCCGGGGAGCGTCGCTCCGGCGAAGGCTGGAACCGGAAGCGGTTTCTGCGGCGCGCCAACACGGAGGAAACTCCGGCCTGCGCTGGGATGCGTTCTGCTATCGCTCTCGGCATAGCGAACAGGTGCGAAACACCAAAGGCGGAACTGGAACTGACCGGCAAGCGACATCACGCGGACGATCAGGTGACCCGAGATTTCCAACGATTTCGCTGATCGCCAACTCTCGCTGCCTAGCAAGAAATGGTGACCCCTACGGGAATCGAACCCGTGTTTCAGCCGTGAAAGGGCCGCGTCCTAACCGCTAGACGAAGGGGCCGTGAAGGCGTGGACGGGCTGTTAGAAGAGGGTCGGCGATCGGTCAACAGCAATTTGCAGTTTTTCGTCAATCGGCCCACGCCATGTCGTCGATGTGCAGTTCGGCGGCGGGGCGGCTGCCCCAGTCGTCGAGCTTTGCGCGGCCGGCCAGCCACAGCTTGCGGTGCGGCGGCGCGCCGAGCAGCGCCATGCCGAGATCGGTTTCCGCCTGGCGGAACGCCACGCCCTTGAACCGGCGGCCATCGTCACCGGTCAGGATCGCGCGGACATGGCCGTTGCCGACGATATCGGCCTTGACGATCCGCACCGGCCCCGCCGCCACGCGCGGGGCGGGCCAGCCCATGCCGTACGGCCCGCCGGCCTCCAGCGCCTCGATCAGCAGCGGGCTGACCCCGCCGGGGGCGAGGACCGCATCGACCAGCAGCGCGCGATCCTCCCGCGCGCGTTCGACCGGTTCGGCCATGCGCGTGTGCAGGAAGTCGGCCAGCGCAGGAATCGAATCCTCGGCCACGGTGACGCCCGCCGCCGCGGCATGGCCGCCGCCGGCGCTGACCAGCCCCAGTTCCCTGGCGGCGAGGATCGTCGCGCCCATGTCGACGCCGGGGATCGACCGGCCCGATCCCTTGCCCACGCCATGATCGTCAACGGCGATCACCAGCACCGGGCGGCCCAGTTTTTCCTTCAGTCGTCCGGCGACGATGCCGATGACGCCGGGGTGCCAGCCCCGTCCCGATACCACGACGCAGCCGCGCGATTCCTGCGCGCGCGCCGACAGGTCGGCCGATACCTGTACATCGCCCTCGATCGCGCGACGTTCCTCGTTCAGCCGGTCGAGTTCCATCGCCAGCGCACGCGCCTCTTCCGGGTCCTGCGTGGTCAGCAGGCGGACGCCGAGGTCCGATTTGCCGACCCGGCCCCCGGCATTGATCCGCGGCCCCAGCGCAAAGCCCAGATCGGTGGCGGTCGGCGCGCGGGTCAGGCGCGATGCCTCGACCAGCGCGGCGATGCCGATGTTCCGGCGCCCGGCCATGACCTTCAGCCCCTGCGCCACGAACGCCCGGTTCAGCCCGCGCAACTGCGCCACATCGGCCACGGTGCCGAGTGCCACGAGGTCGAGCAGGTCGAGCAGCTTCGGTTCCGCCCGGCCCGCGAAGAAACCGCGCGCGCGCAGCGTCCGCACCAGCGCCGCCGCCAGCAGGAACGCGACCCCGACCGCCGCCAGATGCCCGTGTGCCGCGCCTTCGCCTTCATCGAGCCGGTTGGGGTTCACGACCGCGAGCGCAGGGGGAAGCTGCGTCGTACATTGGTGATGGTCGACCACCAGCACATCGACCCCGGCATCGCGCGTCGCGGCCAGCGCCTCGAACGCCTGCGCCCCGCAATCGACCGTGACGATCAGCGTCGCGCCTTCGCCCGCCAGCCGCAACATTGCAGGGGCATTGGGGCCATAGCCCTCGCGCTGGCGATCGGGGATATAGGGGCGGGCGGCCAGGCCGAGGTCGCGCAGCAACCGGACGAGCAGCGCTGCCGACGTCGCGCCATCGACATCGTAATCGCCGAAGATCGCCACCGATTCTCCCGCCATGACAGCATCGGCCAGCCGGTCTGCGGCGCGGTCCATGTCGCGGAAGATCGACGGATCGGGCATGAATTCGCGGATGCTGGGCGCCTTGTGCGCGGCCAGCCCTTCGCGCGGGCAACCACGGGCCAGCAGGATACGGGTGACGAGGTCGTCGGCGACGAACCCGTCGTCGCACACATCGCCCTCCAGCCCGCGCCAGCGCCAGGGCTGGCCAAGGATCGAGCGATGCACATTGAGTACGGAACGCATCGCCGCGCTGTACCCCTTGGGGCCGGGCCGGTCCAGCGGGCGCATCTGCACTGGAAATTTGAGGGCCAAGCGCGCAAAGACCGTGCCCATGAAGCGCAAGACCGGACAAGACCGCACGATCACCGCCACCTGGCGTCCCGCAACGCAGGCCGTGCGCGGGGGCACCGCCCGCAGCGAATATGGCGAGACGTCGGAGGCGTTGTTCCTCACCTCGGGCTATGCCTATGACTGCGCGGGCGACGCCGCCGCGCGGTTCGCGGGCGAACAGGCCGGCATGACCTATTCGCGGCTCCAGAACCCGACCGTGGAAATGCTGGAGGAACGCATCGCCCTGCTCGAAGGTGCGGAGGGCTGTCGCACCATGGCCAGCGGCATGGCGGCGATGACCGCCTCGCTGCTATGCCAGTTGTCGGCGGGCGATCATCTGGTCGGCGGGCGCGCGGCGTTCGGATCGTGCCGCTGGCTCACCGATACGCTGCTGCCGAAATTCGGGATCGAGACGACGGTCGTCGATGCCCGCGATACGCAGGCGTTCATCGATGCCAGCCGTCCGAACACGAAGGTCTGGTTCTTCGAAACCCCGGCCAACCCGACGATGGACGTCGCCGACCTGACCGCGATCTGCGCGGCGGCGCGCGAGCGCGGCATCGTCACCGTGGTCGACAATGCCTTTGCCAGCCCGGCGCTGCAACGCCCGATGGAGTTCGGCGCGGACGTGGTGGCGTATAGCGCGACGAAGCTGATGGAGGGGCAGGGGCGCGTGCTGGCCGGGGCGGTGTGCGGGACGAAGGCGTTCATCGACGACGTGCTGCTGCCCTTCACCCGCAATACCGGACCGACGCTCAGCGCGTTCAACGCCTGGGTCGTGCTGAAGGGGCTGGAGACGCTCGACCTGCGCGTGATGCGCCAGTCGGAAAATGCGCTGAAGGTCGCGAGCTTCCTCGAAGGTCGCGTGCCGAAGATCAACGCGCCGGGCCTGCCCAGCCATCCGCAGCACGAATTGTGTATGCGCCAGATGAAGATGGCCGGGCCGATCTTCTCGTTCGAGCTGGACGGTGGCCGTGCCCAGGCGCACGGGCTGCTCGATGCGCTGCAACTGATCGACATCTCGAACAATATCGGTGATTCGCGCTCGCTGATGACGCATCCCGCCTCCACCACCCATTCGGGCGTGGCCGAGGACAAGCGCATCGAGATGGGCATTTCCGAAGGCATGATCCGCATCAATGTGGGGCTGGAAGATCCGGAAGACCTGATCGCCGATCTGGATCAGGCGTTGCGGGCGGTCGCCCTATGAAGGCGCTGTTCCCGCACGAGGCGACGACCGGCGGTATCGTGGTGCGGGTGTCGGCGACCTATTTGCCCGAACAGTCGCAACCGCAGCAGGGGCGCTGGTTCTGGGCCTATCACATCCGGATCGAGAATGATTCGGACCGGACGGTGCAGCTGCTCACCCGCCATTGGATCATCACTGACGGGCGCGGTGAACGGCATAGCGTGGAAGGCGAAGGCGTGATCGGCGAACTGCCCGTGATCGAACCAGGCGGCAGCTTCGACTATGTGTCCGGCTGTCCGCTGTCGACGTCCAGCGGGGCGATGCAGGGCAGCTATCACATGCTGGCCGACGATGGGGAGACGTTCGACGTCGCCATCCCGCGCTTTTCGCTGCTAGCACCGGCGGTTGGCGCATGAAGCGGACGCATCTCCCCCTGAACGGCCTGCGCGTGCTGGACGCCGCCGCGCGGCATTTGTCGTTCACCCGCGCCGCCGACGAACTGGCGGTAACGCCCGCCGCCGTGGGCCAGCAGGTCCGCGCGCTGGAGGATACGCTGGGCGTCGTGCTGTTCCGCCGCACGACCCGCGGGCTTGAACTGACGCCCGAGGGCGAGGCCGGGTTGGCGGCGTTGCGCGGCGGCTTCCTCCAGTTCGAGGAAGCGGTCCGCGCGATGCAGGCCGGGCAGTCGTCCAAGTCGCTCACCATCGCCGCACCGCGCGACGTCACGCAGAAATGGTTGCTGCCAAGGCTGTCGCGCATCGCCGCGTCCGATCCGGAACTCCGCTTCGTGCTGGTCGCGACGGACGACGCGCTCGACTTCACCGAGGCCAATCTCGACCTCGCGATCCGCTGGGGCGAGGGACCGGGCGCGCATGAGGGCGAGGCGCTCGAATCGGACGGCATGGTCACCGTCGAGCGTGCCGGCGGTGGCGCCGAAACGCGGATCGGCTGGCCCGGCTGCAACCCCGAGGATGCGAGCGCGCTGGTCCGCGTCGCCGATGCCGGTCTGGCGATCGATGCGGCGGCGGCGGGGCTGGGGCGGGCGACCGTGCCCGAACTGCTCGCCCGCGACGACCTTGCCGCCGGGCGGGTCGTCGTGGTCGGCGAACCGTCGTCGGGGCGGCTCGGCTACTGGCTGGTCGCGCCGTTGCCGCAGTGGCGGCAGGCGAAGGTGAAGGCGCTGGTCGACTCGCTGGCGGGGTAGGGGCATAGCCACCATTGCGCGGTCGCAACCCATTCTACCGCGCCCCCGTCTTGCCCCGCTGCGTCGTCCGCGCCATCTGGAGAACATGCACACTGCCCTCGATACCCTCGCCCTGATCGGTAACACCCCGCTCGTCCGGCTGAAGGGGCCGAGTGCGGCGGCCGGCGCGGAGATCTTCGCCAAGTGCGAATTCGCCAATCCCGGCGCCAGCGTGAAGGATCGCGCCGCGCTGTCGATCGTCGAGGATGCGGAGGCGCGGGGCCTGATCCAGCCCGGCGGCACCATCGTCGAGGGGACGGCGGGCAATACCGGCATCGGCCTGGCGCTGGTCGCCAATGCCAAGGGTTACAAGACGATCATCGTCATGCCCGAGACGCAGAGCCGCGAGAAGATGGACACGCTGCGCGCGCTGGGGGCCGAACTGGTGCTGGTGCCGGCCGCGCCCTATTCGAACCCCGGCCATTTCGTGCACACCAGCAGGCGCATCGCCGAGGAAACGCCGAACGCGATCTGGGCCAACCAGTTCGACAATATCGCCAACCGTCGCGCGCACATCACCGGCACGGCCGCCGAAATCTGGGAGCAGATGGACGGGCGCATCGACGGCTTCACCTGTGCGGCGGGCACCGGGGGCACGCTGGCCGGCGTCGGTCTGGGCCTGAAGGAAAAGGACGAATCGGTCGTCATCGCGCTGACCGACCCGCATGGCGCGGCGCTCTACGACTATTATGCCCATGGTGAGCTGCGGTCGGAAGGATCGTCGGTTGCCGAGGGGATCGGGCAGGGGCGGATCACCGCCAATCTCGACGGTGCGCCGATCGACACCCAGTTCCGCGTGTCGGACGAAGAGGGCATGGTCTGGGTCCGCCGGTTGCTGGCGGAAGAGGGACTGTGCCTCGGCCTGTCGTCGGGCATCAACGTGGCCGGCGCGGTGCTGCTGGCGCGGCAATTGGGGCCGGGCAGCCGGGTCGCGACGATCCTGTGCGACACCGGCTTTCGCTACCTGTCCACGCTGTACGATCCCGAATGGCTGGCGGCGAAGGGGTTGGCGGTCGACAGCGGGACGACTTCGGCGTAACACCGCGCCCAGATGACGCCGCGATCGGATCAATCCCAACTATTGCAACGCCTGCGCGTCGGCGCGACCGGACTGGTTCTGGTCGTGCTGCTGATCGTGCTCGCCAGTGCCCTGTTCCGCTCGGCTATCGACGAAGCCCCGATCGGGGAGGATACCGCGACGGTCGAGGAGCAGGCCAATATCGCGATGGCGAATCTGGTGACGCCGGGCAATCCCGACGAGCCGCTGGCCGAACTGGGCATCTCCCCCGGCGCCGCGCCCGGCGCGAATGCGGTAGTGCCCGAAGCGCGCTAAGCGGGCCTTCGTCGGGGGTCATTGTCGCCTGACTAGGTAGAATCGACATTCACCGGTCTATCGTCACCCCGGACATGTTCCGGGGTCCAATTCGCTGTCAATACTGTCCTCGGAAGCGCTGGCTGCACCGATCGCCGCGCGGTGGACCCCGGAACAAGTCCGGGGTGACGAAATAGAATGTGAATGTAGATCGGCCCTGGTTTCGTCACCCCAGACTGCGCTGGAGTGACGTTCCCGGTGCGCGGTTCGGCATACCCTCTGTCCGACGGGTGGCGCAGCGAGATTCGCGCGTTCCGCGCCTAAAACCTGCTCGTCATCGCACCCACCCACCGCCGGAGGCGGGCACTCCCAAACCCATACCAAAAATCCGATGCAAAGCGGTGAGAACAAACAACGTACATCCCAAAATCCGCCGATCTAGTGGTGCTTTTTCCCACTCTCACCCAACTTCTCCCATTGTGACCCATGATAGCATTTGGTACGTCTCGAAACGTCACAGGGGGCAGGTCCTGGGATCGTCGCTACACACCGCCCGGCGCGTATTTGCCGGCGGGCGACGCTTCTCCTGCGTGACCGAACAGGGGCTGTGTTGGAGAGGGAACTCTACCTGAGCTACGGGCTACAGGCGGTCGACGCGAAGGGTCGCGTCGCAGTGCCTGCCAAGCTGCGCTCGGTGCTGGAGAAGAACGCCGACGCCCGCGAACTCCTGCTCAAGCGCCACGCTAGGCATGTCTGCCTGAGCGCCTTCGATGCCGCCTGGCCGAAGATCCTCTATTCGCGCAAACCCCAAGGCAGCGACGAGGATGCCGACACCGACTACAACGTCGCGGGCAAGGCGTTCGGTAACCTGGAGACCGCACCGTTCGACAGCGCCGGGAGGTTCGTCCTGCCGACCTTCTACCGCCGCCGCGCGAAGATCGACAAATGGGCGTTCTTTCACGGGCGCGGCGACACGTTCAACATCTGGGACCCGCACACGTTGATCGCCGATCTGGAGATCGACCCCGACACGCGCGAGCTGTGCGAATTCCTGATGGAAGAAAAGGGCCTGTCGTGACCGACGCGCCGCACATCCCCGTCCTGATGACCGAAGCGATCGCAGCGCTCGGCATCCAGCCGGGCGAGACCCATGTCGACGCGACCTTCGGCGCGGGCGGCTATACCCGCGCGATGCTGGCGGCCGGCGCGCGCGTCATCGCGTTCGACCGCGATCCGACCGCGCACGACGCCGCCGCGCCGTTGCTGGAGGAAGCGGGCGAGCGGCTGATGCTGATCCGGGCGCCGTTTTCAGCGATGGCGAGCGAACTGGCCGCGCGCGACATCAATGAGGTCGATGGCGTCGTCATGGACATCGGTGTGTCGTCGATGCAGCTCGATCAGGCCGATCGCGGCTTTTCGTTCCAGTATGACGGTCCGCTCGACATGCGGATGAGCCGGGAAGGCATCACCGCCGCCGAATGGCTGAACACCGCCGCCGAGGCCGAGATTTCGGACGTGCTCGACCGCTATGGCGAGGAGCCGCGCCACCGTCGCGTCGCGAACTTCATCGTCGGCGCGCGGCCGCTGTCGCGCACCGGCGAACTGGCCGCCGTGGTGCGCCGCGCGCTGGGCCATCGTCCGCATGAAAAGAAGGACCCTGCGACCCGCGCGTTCCAGGCGATCCGTATCCACCTGAACGACGAACTGGGTGAACTGACCGCCGGTCTCGACGCGGCGGAGCGGGTGTTGCGCGCCGGCGGGCGGCTGTCGGTCGTCAGCTTTCACAGCCTGGAGGACCGGATCGTGAAGCGGTTCCTGCGGGAACGGGGCGGGGCGATGCCCGCCGGGTCGCGCCACCGTCCGGTCGTGGTGCAGGGGCCGGCCCCCAGTTTTGCCGGGATCGCCAAGGCGGTCCGGCCAGGTGACGAAGAAATATCGATGAACCCGCGCGCACGCTCGGCGACGCTGCGCGCGGCTATTCGCACGGCGTCCGCGCCGTGGGGTTCGAACGGGAGTGCGATGTGATGGGTACGTTCGGGTTCGGGACCTTGGGCAAGTTGGTGGCGGTCGGCGTGATGGCGCCGGCCTTCTATCTCGTCATCTCGCAGGGCGCGGCCGAACGCGGCCGGGTCGAGGCGGTGGAACGCTCGATCGTGCAGGCGCGCAAGGACATCCGCGCGCTGGAAACCGAATTCGACACCCGCGCGAACATGGCGCAGCTCGAACGCTGGAACGGGGACGTGCTGGCGCTCGCCGCGCCGCGCGCCGAACAATATGTCGGGGGCGAGCATCAGCTGGCGTCGCTCCCCGGCCGGACCGAGGGTGGCAATGTCGCGCTCGCCTATGTCGTGCCCAGCGCCCCGATGGAAATGGCCGCCGCCGCGCCCGAACCCACGCTCGCCGAAGCGACCGCCCCCGCCGCAAGTCCCGTCAAGGCGGACAAGGCGAAGGCGGCGGTCAAGCCGGTCGGTGCGATCCGCACGGCGGCGGTGATCCCGGCCAAGGCGCGGGCGGTGGCGATGCTCGACCGTACGCTGCTGAGCGACGCCACAATCGCCGACCTCGCCCGTTCGGCGCGCAAGGAAGCCGCGCGGCCGTGATCGTCGTCGTGGCGCCACCCCTCAACCAGCAACGATCTGACGGTGCCCGGCACACGCTGGTCAACATCGCCCATTATCGGTTGATGGTGCTGATGCTGCTGTTCGCGGCGGGCGTCACGGTCATTCTCGCGCGGCTGATGCTGCTGGCGGTCGCCGCCGAGCCGCGCTCGGCGATCGCGGCGGAGGCGGCGCTGGTGCCGCTGCGCGGCGATCTGGTCGATCGCAACGGCGCGCCGCTCGCCCGGACCATCGACGCCTGGTCGATCGCGGTCCGCCCGGACAAGGTCATCGGCGACAAGAAGCAGTTGGCGCAGCAGCTCGCCGCGCTGATGCCGGAGCATGACGTCGGCTATTATTATGCGCAGCTGAACCTCGACCGCGGCTTCGTCTATCTGCGCCGCCGCGCCTTGCCCGAACTGGTGCAGGCAGTGAATGCGCTGGGCGAGCCGGGCATTGCGCTCGGCCGTGAACCCGAACGCCTCTACCCGCAAAGCGCGATGGCCGCCCATGCGCTGGGCTATCTCGACATGGACGGGCGCGGCGTGCGCGGCATGGAGAAGTTCCTGAACGCCCGGCTGGTCGATCCGGCCGAACGCGGGCGGCCGGTCGCGCTCAGTCTCGACCTGCGCGTACAGGCCGCGCTGGAGAGCGAACTGGCCAATGCGATGGCGGTGTTCCAGGCGCGCGGCGCGGGCGGCATCGTGCTGGACAGCGACACCGGCGAGGTGATCGCCATGACCTCGCTGCCAACGTTCAACCCCAACGCCGTGACCGCGAACACCGGACAGATGAACACGGTGACGCAGGGCGTGTACGAACTGGGATCGGCGTTCAAGCCGCTGACCATGGCCGCCGCGCTCGACAGCGGGGTCGTGCCGTCGCTGTCGAAGCGCTATGACGCGACCCAGCCGTTGGCCGTCGGCGGCTTCCGCATCCGCGACGACCATGCGCAGAAGCGGTGGCTGAACGTGCCGGAAACGCTGGTCCATTCGTCGAACATCGCGACCGCGCGCATCGCCGACGAAATGGGGCAGGCGCGGATGGAAAAGCTGTTCCGCGCGCTGCATTTCGACAGCGCGCCCGATATCGAACTGGAAAAGTCGCGCACCATCTGGCCGCATTACTGGGGCCGGACGACCACGATGACGACCGCCTATGGCCACGGCATTGCCGTCACGCCGCTGCACCTTGCCAGCGCCTATGCCGCGCTGGTCAATGGCGGCATCTGGCGGCCGGCGACCATGCTGAAGCTGAAGCCCGGCCAGGCACCGGCCGGCGCCCGCGTCTTCACCGAAGCGACCAGCGCCAAGATGCGCGGCCTGCTGCGCCTGGTGGTTACCGACGGCACCGGCCGCAAGGCGGAGGCGCCCGGCTTCCGCGTCGGTGGCAAGACCGGCACCGCCGAGACGGTCGGCGCGGGCGGCGGCTATTCGAAGAAGGTCAACGTCTCGACCTTTGCCGCCGTCTTTCCGATGGATCGCCCGCGCTATGTCGTGATCGCGATGCTCGACAGTCCGAAGGGGACGAAGGAAACCTTCGGCTTCACCAGCGCCGCGTGGACCGCCGCGCCGGTGGTCAGCCGGGTGATTTCGCGCACCGGGCCGTTGCTGGGGGTGATTCCGGACGCCAATGCCGATATTGACCTCGCCGGACTGCGCTCGCTGCTGTGGCGTGCGCCGGGGGATGCGAAGAAGCTGGCGAACGTCGAATGAAATTAGGAACGATCACGGGCGGTGACGAACCGCAGACGGTGACCGGCTTCGCGATCGATCATCGCAAGGTCGCACCCGGCACCATTTTCGGCGCATTCGAGGGCGCGCGGGTGAATGGCGAGGACTATATCCCCGCCGCCATCGCCGCCGGGGCGATCGCCGTCGTCGCCCGACCCGAAGCGGTGGTCGAGGGCGCGGTCCACATCGCCGCGCGCGACCCGCGCGAGGCATTCGCCCGCGCCGCCGCGCAATTCTTCGCGCCGTTCCCGCCGACCTGCATCGCGGTGACCGGCACCAACGGCAAGACCAGCACCGTCGAAATGGTGCGGCAATTGTGGCGGATGCAGGGGCATCACGCCGCGTCGATCGGCACGCTGGGCGTCACCACCGCCGACGAACGCGTGGTGACCGGGTTGACCACGCCCGACATCGTCACCTTCCTGTCGAACGTCGCCGGGTTGGCGCGCGAGGGCGTGACCCATGTCGCGTTCGAGGCGTCGAGCCACGGCCTGTCGCAATATCGCACCGAAGGGCTGCCGGTCCGCGCGGCCGCCTTCACCAATCTCAGCCGCGATCACCTCGACTATCATGGCGACATGGCGAGCTATCTGACTGCCAAGCTGCGCCTGTTTTCCGAAGTGCTGGCCGATGACGGTACGGCGGTGGTGTGGATCGACGATCCCCATGCCGACCGGGTGATGGATCTGGCGCGGGTGCGCGGCAATCGCCTCATCACCGTCGGCGAACATGGCGAGACGCTGCGCCTGACCGGTCGCGAGCCGAGCCTGCTGGGACAGGGGCTGACGATCGAGGCGGAGGGCGCGACGCACAAGATTCAGTTGCCGCTGATCGGCGCGTACCAGGCGGCGAACGCGCTGACCGCCGCCGGCCTCGTGCTGGCGACCGGCGGGTCGCTCGCCGCGACGCTCGCCGGGCTGGCCCGGTTGCAGCCGGTGCGCGGGCGGCTGGAACGTGCGGTGATCCTGGCCAATGGCGCGCCGGTCTATGTCGACTATGCCCATACGCCCGACGCGCTCGAAGCGGCGATCGCCGCGCTGCGTCCCCATGCCGAGGCGCGGCTGATCGTTGTGTTCGGTGCGGGCGGTGACCGCGATAACGGCAAGCGCGCGCCGATGGGCGAAGTCGTCGCGGCGCAGGCCGATGTCGCGATCGTCACCGACGACAATCCCCGGACCGAGGACGCGGCGCAGATTCGCGCGCAGGTGTTGGCGGGCGCACCGAACGCGACCGAGATCGGCGACCGTCGTGCCGCGATCCGCGCCGCGTGCGACATGGCGCAGCCGGGCGACATCGTGCTGATCGCCGGCAAGGGGCATGAACAGGGCCAGATCGTCGGCGACAGGTTCCTGCCGTTTGACGACGTACAGGTGGCGCGTGACTGTGCGGGCTGACCGGCCGCTCTGGACCGCCGCCGCCATCGCCGCCGCGACCGGGGGCACCGCCTCCACCAACTTCGCCGCCAATGGCGTCGCCTTCGACAGCCGCGAGGTCGGGCAGGGCGATCTGTTCGTCGCGTTGTCGGGGGAGGCGACCGATGGCCACCGCTTCGTCGCCCAGGCGTTGGCGCAAGGGGCGGCGGGCGCGATCGTATCGCGGCAGGTCGATGGCCCGCACGTCCTGGTCGACGACACCACCGTCGCGCTGAACCTGCTCGCCACCGCATCGCGCGCGCACACCGCGTCGCGGATCGTCGGCGTCACCGGATCGGTCGGCAAGACGGGCACGAAGGAAGCGCTGTTCGCCGCGCTCGACCGGATCACCCACGGTCACGCGCATCGTTCGGTCAAGAGCTACAACAACCACACCGGCGTACCGCTGAGCCTCGCCCGGATGCCGGCGGACACGCAGGCGGCTGTATTCGAGATGGGCATGAACCATGCGGGCGAGCTGTCGCAACTGACCCGGCTGGTCCGTCCCGAAGTCGCCATCGTTACTACCATCGCGCCGGCGCATACCGAGTTCTTCACCGGCGAGGACGCCATCGCTCGCGCCAAGGGCGAAATCTTCGAAGGGCTGGTCGAAGGCGGCACTGCCATCGTCCCGTTCGACAGCCCGCACCGCGACACGCTGATCGCCGCCGCCCGACCGTACGCCGCGAAGATCGTGACCTTTGGTCTGCGCGACGGTGCCGATGTCCGCGCGATCGAGCATGTCCGCATGTCGGGCGGCGACAGCTTCGTCACCGCGCGGCTGGGATCGCGCGAGGTCAGCTATACGCTGGCCCCGCCGGGCGAACATTGGGTCGCCAATTCGCTGGCCGTCATGGCGGCGGTTGATGCGATTGGCGGCGACTTGGGGGTCGCCGGCCTTGCCCTGGCCGACCTTGCCGGCCTTGCCGGTCGCGGCGCGCGGCGCAAGCTGACTCTGGCCGGTGGCGAGGCGCTGCTAATCGACGAGAGCTATAACGCCAACCCCGCCTCGATGCGCGCCACGTTGAAGGTGCTGGCCGCCGAACGCGCCGATCGCCGTGTCGCGGTGCTGGGTGAAATGCGCGAGCTGGGCGAGTCGTCGGACGCCTATCACGCGGCCCTTGCCGTCCCCATCGACGAAGCGGGTGTTTCGCGCGCCATATTGGTGGGGCAGGGGATGCTTCCCCTCGCCAAGGCGCTTGAGGGGCGCATCGAAACCGTCCATGTCCCCGACGCCGCCGCCGCCGCACGGGTCCTGTCCGACCTGATCGCGCCGGGTGATGCGGTACTCGTAAAGGGATCGAACGGGGTGGGGCTGGCGCGGGTCGTCGCCGACCTGTGGGGCCAGGGCTGATGTTGTACGAAATCGCCGAATATCTCGGCTTTCCCGGTGTGCTGAACCTGTTCCGCTACCTGTCGTTCCGCACCGGCGCGGCGACGGCGACGGCGCTGTTCATCGGGCTGGTGATCGGTCCGCGCTTTATCGGCTGGTTGCGCGTGCGTCAGGGCAAGGGGCAGCCGATCCGCCTCGACGGGCCGCAGACCCACCTTGCCAAGCGCGGTACGCCGACGATGGGCGGGCTGATGATCCTCACCGCGCTCGCGACCTCGGTATTGCTGTGGATGGACCTCGCCAATCCGTTCGTCTGGGCCTGCCTGTTCGTGACATTGGGCTTCGCGGCGATCGGCTTCCTCGACGATTATGACAAGGTGCGTAAGGCCAGCACGGCGGGCGTATCGGGTCGGGTACGGCTGCTGCTGGAGTTCCTGATCGCCGGCATCGCCAGCTGGATCATCATCCGCCAGACCGGCACGATGCTGTATGTGCCCTTCTTCTCGGGTGTCGCGATCGATCTGGGACCGTTCTATATCGTGTTCGCCGCCTTCACGATCGTTGCGTTCGGCAATGCGGTGAACCTGACCGACGGGCTGGACGGCCTCGCGACGATGCCGGTCATCATCGCCTCGGTCGCGCTGATGCTGATCGTCTACATGGTCGGCAACGCGAAGTTCGCCGCCTATCTCGGCATCCCGCACGTGCTGGGCGCGGGCGACCTAGCGCTGTTCTGCGGCGCGATCGTCGGGGCGGGGCTGGCGTTCCTGTGGTACAACGCGCCCCCGGCGGCGGTGTTCATGGGCGATACCGGCAGCCTCGCGCTGGGCGGCGCATTGGGCGCGATCGCGGTCTCGTCGCACCACGAAATCGTGCTGGCGATCATCGGCGGGCTGTTCGTCGTCGAGGCATTGTCGGTCATCATCCAGGTGTTCTGGTACAAGCGCACCGGCAAGCGCATCTTCCGCATGGCGCCGATCCACCATCATTTCGAACAGCTTGGCTGGGCCGAGGCGACCGTCGTGATCCGCTTCTGGATCATCGCCTTCGTACTGGCACTCGCCGGCCTCTCGACGCTGAAGCTGCGGTGATTGTCGCCACCGCCTGGGCGGGGAAGCGGTTCGCGGTGCTGGGGCTTGCCCGTTCCGGTGCGGCGACGGTGCGTGCACTGCTGGCCGGTGGCGCGCGGGTCGTGGCGTGGGACGGCGACGAGGCGAAGCGCCGCCAAATCCTCCCCGCTCGCGGGGAGGATTTGATCCTGGCCGACCCGCTCTCGATCGACCTCACCGGCTTCGATGGCGTCATCGTATCCCCCGGCGTTCCACTGAACCGCCACCCGATCGCCCAACACGCCGGCGATAGGCCCATCATCGGCGACATCGAACTCTTCGCACAGGCCCGCGACGACCTGCCGCCGCACAAGGTCGTCGGCATCACCGGCACCAATGGTAAGTCGACCACCACCGCGTTGATCCACCACATCCTCGAACAGGCGGGCTTCCCCGCGCGGATGGGCGGCAATATCGGCCTGCCGATCCTCGCACAGGACCCGCTGCCCGCTGGCGGCGTCTATGTCCTCGAACTGTCGAGCTACCAGATCGACCTGACCACCAGCCTCGACTGCAATGTCGCGGTGCTGCTCAACATCACGCCCGACCATCTCGACCGATATGCCGGGTTCGATGCCTATGCCGCGTCGAAGGCCCGCCTGTTCGCGATGCAGTCGCCCGGTCGCGTCGCGATCGTCGGCACCGGCGACGCTGCATCGACCGCCATCGCCGAAACCATGCCGCACGCGATCCGCATCGCCGTGTCCGACAACGCACCGGCCTACGGCCCTGCGCTCGCCGGTCCGCACAATGCGCAGAACGCGCTGGCCGCCATCGCCGTCTGCGAAGCGCTCGGCCTGTCCGCCGACACTATCCTCGCCGGCCTTCAGAGCTATCGCGCGCTCCCGCACCGCATGGCGCATGTCGCCGATGTGGCCGGCGTCGCCTATGTCGACGACAGCAAGGCGACGAACCCCGATTCCACCGCGCCCGCGCTCAACGCGTTCGGTCGCATCCACTGGATCGTCGGCGGCCTTGCCAAGTCCGACGACCTCGACGCCTGCCGCCCCGGTTTCGGCAACGTCGTCCACGCCTATACCATCGGCACCGCCGCCGAACGCTTCGCCGAACTGCTTAAGCCCGACCTGCCGGTGACCATCGCCAACACATTGGACGAAGCGGTAAAATTGGCCGCGACAGCGGCGCAGCCGGGCGATACCGTGTTACTGTCGCCGGCGTGCGCGTCGTTCGACCAGTATAGCGATTTCGAAGCGCGGGGACGCGCCTTTGCGGCGGCGGTGGGGGCACTGAAATGACCGATATGGGTCGCGGGCGCGACGTCCGGGCGCTGCGTCAGCGGGTGGAGACGCTGCAGGGCCGCAGCGCGCGCTCGCCGGTCGGCGCTTGGTTTCGCGAAGTCGACCGGGTGCTGCTGCTGATCGCGATGGTATTGATCGCCATCGGCCTCGTGGCGGTCGCCGCGGCGTCGCCCGCCTCCGCCGTGCGCTATTCGGGCGGCGACGTCACCGTGCCGCCGATGATGTATTTCTGGCGACAGGCGGGATGGATCGCGCTCTCCTTTCCCGTGATGATCGTCGTGTCGATGCTGCCGGTGACGCTCGCCCGTCGGCTGAGCCTGCTGGGCGCAGGCGTACTGGTCCTGGCGCTGATGGTCACGCCGTTCGTCGGCGTGGAGGCGAACGGCGCGCGGCGCTGGATCAACCTCGGCGTCGGGCAGTTCCAGCCGTCCGAATTCCTGAAACCCATGTTCATCGTCACGACCGCATGGCTGCTGTCGCTGCGCGCGAAGGACCCGCAGCTGCCGATGCTGTGGGTCACCGGCGCGCTGACGGCGGTGATCGCCGGGTGCCTGATGCTCCAGCCCGATTTCGGGCAGACGGTGATCTTCTGCGGTGTCTGGGCGGCGTTGCTGGTCATCGCCGGCATCCCCGTGCGGACCATGGCGCTGCTCGGTGCGGCGGGCGTCGGCATGGTCGCCGCCGCCTATACCTTCTACGGCACGGCACGCGTCCGCATCGACGGCTTCCTGTTCCCCGATCCCGCCAGCGCCGCGACCGACAGCTATCAGGTCGACATGGCGCACGCCGTGCTGACGGCGGGCGGCGTGGTCGGCACCGGTCCCGGCGGCGGCCGCGTGAAGTTCAAGCTGCCCGAGGCGCATACCGACTATATCTTTGCGGTGGTGGGTGAGGAGTTCGGCCTGATCGCTTGCGCCATCATCGCGCTGATTTTCCTCGCCATCGTCGTGCGCGTCTTCGTCCGCCTGCTGGACGAGGAGGACGCGTTCAAACTGCTCGCCGCCGCCGGCCTGGCGGTGCAGTTCGGGGCGCAGGCGCTTATCAACATGGCGGTCAATGTCGGCATCGCCCCGTCGAAGGGGATGACGCTGCCATTCATCTCCTACGGCGGGTCGTCGATGATCGCGCTGTCGATCGGCATGGGACTGCTGCTCGCTTTCACCCGCCGGAACCCGTATCTGAGCCGCTCACCTTACGGCCCACAGCGCTGGAGCGGAGCGAAATGAGCAAGCACTATGTCCTCGCCGCCGGGGGCACCGGGGGGCATATGGTCCCCGCCGCCGCCCTTGCGACCGAACTGACGAGGCGGGGCCACCGCGTCGCCCTGGTCAGCGACGACCGCGGCGTGCGCTTTCCCGACCTGTTCGACGGCATCCAGACCCATGTCCTGCCCGCCGGGCGCCTGTCGGGTGGTCCGATCGGCTGGGCGAAGGCCGCACGCCAGATGCTGGCCGGCCGGTCGATGGCGATCGAGCTGTACAAGACCTTCCGTCCCTCCGCCGTGATCGGCTTCGGCGGCTATCCCGCGCTCCCGGCGCTGCTGGCGGCCTTCGCGCAGAAGGTGCCGACGATCATCCACGAACAGAATGCGGTGTTGGGCCGGGTCAACCGACTGGTCGCGGGCAGCGTCCACGGCATCGCCACCAGCTACGAACGGGTCGACCGGTTGAAGGACAAGCACGTCCCCAAGACGCATCTGGTCGGCAATCCGGTGCGCGAGGCGGTGCTGGCGCTGCGCGAACGGCCCTATCCCGCGCTGGACGAGGACGGTCTGTTCCGCGTGCTGGTCACCGGCGGCAGCCAGGGCGCGAGCATCCTCAGCCAGGTCGTACCCGACGGCCTCGCGCTGCTCCCCGTCGCCTTTCGCCGCCGGATGCAGGTGACGCATCAGGCGCGGATCGAGGACATCGATACCGTGCGCGCCAAATATGCCGAACACGGCATCCCGGCGGAGATCGCGACCTATCTGCCCGACCTGCCCGACCGGCTGGCATGGAGCCATGTCGTCATCGCCCGCGCCGGTGCCTCGACCATCGCCGAACTGACCGCCGCCGGGCGTCCGGCGATCCTCGTGCCACTGCCCTCCGCCACCGACGATCACCAGACCGCGAACTGCCGGGAAATCGTGGCGGCAGGCGGCGGCCGCGCGATCCAGCAGGCGCAGTTCACCGCGTCCGAACTGGCCAAGCAGATCCAGAAACTCGGCCTCGACCCCGCCGCCCTCGCCAACGCCGCCGCCCGTGCGCGCAGTTGCGGGCGACCGTTCGCGGTTCGCGACCTGGCCGATCTGGTCGAGAGCATCGACGCACCCAAGGCAAAGGTGGGCAAGATCACCCCCGCCAAACGACAGAAGGAAGCATTTGCGTGAAGGGCGTCGCGACCGATATCGGCACGATCCATTTCGTCGGCATCGGCGGCATCGGCATGTCGGGCATTGCCGAGGTGATGCACAATCTAGGCTATAAGGTGCAGGGGTCGGACGTGGCCGAGGGCTATGTCGTTGACGGCCTGCGCGCGCGCGGCATCGACGTCCACATCGGCCACCGGGCGGAGAATGTGGAGGGCGTGGCGGTGGTCGTCACCTCCACCGCGATCAAGCCCGGCAATCCCGAACGCGACCATGCGCTCGCCAAACGCATCCCGGTGGTGCGCCGCGCGGAGATGCTCGCCGAACTGATGCGGCTGAAATCGACCGTCGCGGTAGCCGGCACGCATGGCAAGACGACGACGACCTCGCTGATCGCCGCGCTGCTCGATGCCGGCGGTGTCGACCCGACCGTCATCAACGGCGGCATCATCAACAGCTACGGCTCGAACGCGCGGCTCGGCGCATCCGACTGGATGGTGGTCGAGGCGGACGAGAGCGACGGCAGCTTCCTGCGATTGGACGGCACCATCGCGGTCGTCACCAACATCGACCCCGAACATCTCGACCATTATGGCAGCTTCGACCGGGCGAAGGACGCCTATGTCGAGTTTATCGAGAACGTGCCCTTCTACGGCGCGGCGGTGCTGTGCCTCGACCATCCGGAGGTGCAGGCGCTGATCCCGCGCATCCGCGACCGCCGCATCGTCACCTATGGCTTTTCCGCCCAGTCCGACATTCGCGGTGTCGAGGTGACGGCGGGTCGCGACGGCAACCGCTTCGACTGCGTCGTGCGCGACCGCGATGGTGCGACACGCACGATCGAGGGCATCCACCTGCCGATGGCCGGCCGCCACAACGTCCAGAACGCGCTGGCGGCGATCGCGGTCGCGGTCGAACTGGGGCTGGACGACGCGACGATCGCGCAAGGGTTCGCCAAGTTCGGCGGGGTCAAGCGCCGCTTCACCCGCGTCGGCGAGGTCGCCGGCATGACCGTGATCGACGATTACGGCCACCACCCGGTCGAAATCCGCGCCGTCCTGTCGGCGGCGCGCGAGGCGACCGGCGGCCGCGTCATCGCGGTCGTGCAGCCGCACCGCTATTCGCGATTGGGCGCGCTGATGGACGAGTTCGCACAGGCGTTCAACGACGCCGATGCGGTGCATGTCCTGCCGGTCTATGCCGCTGGCGAAGCCCCGGTCGAAGGGGTGAGCGCCGAGGCGCTGGTCGACGGCGTCCGCCTGCGCGGCCACCGTTCGGCCCAGGTCGCAACGGACAAGGACATGCTGGCGTCGGCATTGGCGGCCGAAGGGCAGGACGGCGACCTGATCGTCTGCCTGGGTGCCGGCGACATCACCAAGATCGCCGCCGGCCTGCCCGCCGCGATTCAGGCGAAGCTGGCATGAGCGACTGGTTCTCCACCGCGATCGAGATGCAGCGCGAAATCCTGCGCGCGCAACAGGCGCAGCTCGACGCCGCGCAGAAGTTGCTCGACACCGCCGAACAGCGCGACCTGACGCAAGTTGGCAGACAGGTCGTCGATGCGCAGGCAGAAGCATGGACCGCATGGGCGCGCTTCTGGGGCGCAGGAAAATGACGATGCCGCCGGTCCGCGGCCGGCTGACCCCGAATGCTCCGCTCGCCCCCCTCGTCTGGTTCAAGGCGGGCGGCGCGGCGCAGTGGCTGTTCGAGCCGGCCGACACGGACGACCTCTGCGACTTCCTCCACGCGCTCGACCCCGCGATCCCGGTGATGGGGCTGGGGCTGGGGTCGAACCTGATCGTCCGCGACGGCGGCGTGCCGGGCGTTGTCGTGCGCCTCGGCAAGCCCTTTGCCAAGGTCGCGGCGGATGGCCTGACCCTGACCTGCGGCGGCGGGGCGAGCGGTATCCTCGTCTCCTCGACCGCGCGCGATGCGGGCATCGCCGGCGTCGAGTTCCTCCGCTCGATCCCCGGCACGGTCGGCGGCTTCGTGCGGATGAACGGCGGCGCCTATGGCCGCGAAGTGGCCGATGTGCTGGTCGAGGCACAGGTCGTCACCCGCGACGGTACGCTGACGACGCTACGACAAGCCGATCTGCACTATCGC
The DNA here is from genome assembly GCF_001421765.1 of Sphingomonas sp. Leaf32. Classification (GTDB taxonomy): domain Bacteria; phylum Pseudomonadota; class Alphaproteobacteria; order Sphingomonadales; family Sphingomonadaceae; genus Sphingomonas. The sequence goes on from NZ_LMLA01000001.1 coordinate 644,990, forward strand.
TACCGCCACAGCGACCTGCCCGACGGCGCGATCGTCGTGTCCGCGACCTTCCTTGGCGAACATGGCGAACCGTCCGCCATCCAGGCCGAAATGGACCGCATCGCCGCCGCCCGCGAAGCCTCGCAACCGCTGCGCAGCAAGACCGGCGGCTCGACCTTCAAGAACCCCGACGGGCACAAGGCATGGGCGCTGGTCGACGCTGCCGGCTGCCGGGGCTTGGCGCGCGGCGGCGCTCAGGTGTCGGAGAAACATTGCAATTTCCTGCTGAACACCGGCAACGCTACCAGCGCGGATATCGAAGCGCTGGGCGAGGACGTCCGCGCGAAGGTGCTTGCCGCATCGGGCGTGACGCTGGAATGGGAAATTCAGCGTGTGGGGGTGGCGTGATGAACAATTCTCATCATCCGTCATTCCGGCGAAAGCCGGAATCCATGGATACGGGCCGGTTCGATGGAGCCGCCGACGTCAACTCTCCATGGATCCCGGCCTGCGCCGGGATGACGCCTGTTTTTGGCAACCCGATCGACACAGACGAGGAACCGACCGCGTGACCGACCCCCTGCACATCGTCGTCCTCATGGGCGGCTGGTCGTCGGAACGCGAAGTCTCGCTGATGTCGGGCGCAGGCGTCGCGACCGCGCTCGAATCACTCGGCCACCGCGTCACCCGCATCGACATGGACCGCAACATTGCTGCGCGCCTGACCGAAGCGAAGCCCGACCTCGTCTTCAACGCGCTCCATGGATCGCCCGGCGAGGACGGCACTGTGCAGGGCATGATGGACCTGATGGGTCTGCGCTACACGCATAGCGGCCTCGCCACCTCCGTCATCGCGATCGACAAGGTACTGACCAAGCACGCCCTGGTCCCCGCAGGCGTGCCAATGCCCGGCGGCCGCATCGTCAAGACCGCCGAACTGTTCGAACGCGATCCGCTGCCGCGCCCGTACGTCTTGAAGCCGGTGAGCGAAGGATCGTCGGTCGGCGTCGCGATCGTCACTGACGACAGCAACTACAGCAACCCGATCGCGAGGCACGCCAAGGGTCCGTGGCAGGAATTCGACGAACTCCTCGCCGAACCCTTCATCCGGGGCCGCGAACTGACCACCGCCGTCCTCGGCGACCGCGCACTGGGCGTCACCGAACTCAAGCCCAAGAGCGGCTTCTACGATTACGACAGCAAATATACCGACGGCCTGACCGAGCATGTCTGCCCCGCCGACATCCCCGACGACATCGCGCAGGCGTGCATGGCCTATGCCGTCACCGCCCACCGCGTGCTGGGCTGCAAGGGCGCGTCGCGCACCGACTTCCGCTGGGACGACGACCGCGGCATCGCCGGGCTGTTCGTCCTCGAAACCAATACCCAGCCCGGTATGACGCCGCTCAGCCTCGTTCCCGAACAGGCGCGCCATGTCGGCATGAGCTACGAAGCCCTTGTCGGCTGGATCGTGGAAGAGGCGATGCGATGACCCAGACCGGCAAGCGCGTCGTCCAGACCCGCACCGTCAAGCCCAAGCGCCGCGTCCAGGCCAAGCGCCCGGTTCGCGCCTCGGTCCTCGATCAGGCGGTGGCCGCGCTCCCCGGCGGGGCCGCGACCGCGCGCCGCATCGTCGGCTGGAGCCTGACCGCCGGTGCCGGGGCGATCGCGCTGGCGCTCGCCAACTGGTTTGGCCTGTTCGGCGCGATCGGCGTGGCGGCGGCCGAAGCGGTTGGCGCGGCGGGCTTCCGCGTTGAACAGATCGAGGTGACCGGCCTCAAGCGGATGGACGCCACCTCGGTCTATGCCGTTGCGCTCGACCAGCGTTCGCGCGCGATGCCGCTGGTCGATCTCGACGCGACGCGGCAGAAGCTGCTCGACTATGGCTGGATCGCCGACGCCCGCGTCTCGCGCCGGCTGCCCGACACGCTGGTCGTCGACGTTGTCGAGCGCGATCCGGCCGCCGTCTGGCAGAACAAGGGCCAACTGATGCTGATCGATGAGGGCGGCGTGCTCCTCGATGGTGTGCAGCCCAACCGGATGCCGCGCCTGCCGCTGGTGATCGGCGACGGCGCCAATGCGCAGGAACCGGCCTATCGCAAGCTGATGGCCGCCGCGCCTGCGCTGAAACCGGTGGTGAAGGCGGCGGTGTGGGTCGGCAATCGCCGCTGGGACATATTGTTCCAGACCGGCGAGCGGCTGGTCCTGCCCGAAGGCGATACCGACTCGGCCCGCGCGCTGGTCAAGTTCGCGCAGCTCGACGGGACGCTCGGCCTGCTGGGCAAGGGCTATGACCGGTTCGACCTGCGCGATCCGACCAAGCTGGTCGTGCGGATGAAACATGCAACGCCGGACAATGGCGACGACGGCAGCGACGGCGAACAGGGCAATGTCGCCACGACCGCGAAACCGGTCGAGGGCGACTGACAGGGGGCAGGGACATGGCGAAGGTAGCACCGGAAGGCATCATCACCGCACTCGACATCGGCACGTCGAAGGTGTCGGCGCTGATCGCGAAGCCGGGCGAGGGCGGCGAACTGACCGTGCTCGGCACCGGCCAGCGGGAGAGTCGGGGCGTCAAGCGCGGCTATATCGCCGACATGAAGGCGACCGAGACGGCGGTGCGCGAAGCGGTCGAACAGGCCGAACGCATCGCCGGCTTCAATATCGAGGATGTGTGGGTCAGCTTCTCGGCCGGCGGGCTGGTGTCCGACATCGTCAAGCTCGAGGTCGATCTGGGCGGCCACCGCGTCGAACAGTCGGATATCGATGCGCTGCTGAAGGCCGGTCGCAACGCGATCGATCCGGGCCAGCGCATGGTGCTGCACGCCCAACCGATGCGCTACACGCTCGACGGCCTTGGCGGGGTGAAGGAGCCGAAGGGGCTGCACGCCGACCGCCTCGGCGTCGAAATCCACGTCGTCGCGACCGAAGGCTCGCCGGTCCGCAACCTCGATCTGTGCGTCCGTTCGGCGCATCTGGAGACGAAATCGATCGTCGCCGCGCCGGTCGCCACCGGGCTTGCCTGTCTGTCGGAGGAGGAGCGCGAACTGGGCGTCGCTTTGGTCGAAATCGGTGCGGGCATCACGAACGTCTCGGTGTTCGCGAACGGCGTGCTGACCGGTCTCGCCTCGATCGCGATGGGGGCCAGCGACATCACCGACGACGTCGCCTCCGCCTTCGGCACCAATCGCGCGCAGGCCGAACGGCTGAAATGCTTTTACGGCTCGGCCAATATGTCCCCGCGCGACAATCACGACATGATCGACGTTGCGCCCGTCCGCGCGGACGAGGATGCGGAGGGCACGCGCATCACCCGTGCACAGCTCATCTCTGTCATCCGCCAGCGGCTCGATCGGCTGGTCGCGGAAATCTCCAAGGAACTGCGTCGGTTGAACTTCGACGATCCCGTTGGGCGACAGGTCGTGCTGACCGGCGGCGGGGCGGAGTTGAAGGGCATCGCCGATTATGCGCAGCAGGCGCTGGGCCGGCCGGTCCGCGTCGGCCGCGCGCGTGGGCTGATCGCACTGCCCGATGCGCATTCCGGACCGGGATTCGCGACGCTTGCCGGGTTGGCGATGTTCGCCGCATCGAACCCGGTCGACCTGCGCGCGTTGCAGCCGACGCAGCAGATGGTGTCGCGCCCCAGCACGGGTGCACTGTTCCAGCGTCTGTTGACCGCATTCCGCGCAAACTATTGACGATTTATTACCATCAGGCCGGGTGGGGGGCTAGGATCGTCCTTCGGCTTGATGCACAACCGCCTATCGAATTACGTGCCCGGTGCCGGCCGGGACAGGGAGACCGAGTATGAGCATCGAATTTCTGGCACCCGACGTCGACGAACTGACCCCGCGCATCACCGTGATCGGGGTCGGCGGGGCCGGCGGCAACGCGATCGCGAACATGATCCGTGCCGAGGTGCAGGGGGTCGAGTTCCTCGTCGCCAACACCGACGCGCAGGCACTCAAGCAGTCGTCCGCGCCGCAGCGTATCCAGCTGGGTGCGAAGATCACGCAGGGTCTGGGTGCCGGCAGCCGCCCCGAAATCGGTCGCGCGGCGGCCGAGGAAACGATCGAGGCGGTGCAGAAGAGCCTTGAAGGCGCGCATATGTGCTTCATCGCCGCCGGCATGGGCGGCGGTACCGGCACCGGTGCGGCACCGGTCATCGCCAAGGCCGCGCGCGAGATGGGCATCCTGACCGTCGGCGTCGTGACCCGTCCCTTCGCGTTCGAGGGCAAGCGCCGCGCGAAGTCGGCCGAGGCCGGCATCGAGGAACTGCAGAAGTACGTCGACACGCTGATCGTCATTCCGAACCAGAATCTGTTCCTGATCGCGAACGCCAACACGACCTTCAAGCAAGCCTTTGAAATGGCGGATGAAGTGTTGCAGCAGGGCGTGCGCGGCATCACCGACCTGATGGTCATGCCCGGCCTCATCAACCTCGACTTCGCCGACGTGCGGTCGGTGATGCAGGAAATGGGCAAGGCGATGATGGGCACCGGCGAGGCCGAGGGCGATAACCGCGCCATCGAAGCCGCGCAGCAGGCGATCGCCAACCCGCTGCTCGACGGCGTGTCGTTGAACGGCGCAAAGGGTGTGATCGTGTCGATCACCGGCGGCGACGACATGCGCCTGCTCGAAGTCGACGAAGCCGCGAACCACATCCGCGAACTGGTCGACGACGACGCCAACATCATCTGGGGTTCGGCGTTCAACAGCGAGCTGGAAGGCAAGATCCGCGTCTCGGTCGTCGCGACCGGTATCGAGGACGAAGCCCCGTCGCAGGCCGCACCGCAGCCGGCCCAGGCCGAGCCGACCCGTGCCTTCTCGTTCAACGCGCCGCGCCGCCCTGCCGCGCCTGCCGCCGCCCCGGTCGCGCCGAGCGGTGCCGCTGCCGAGCATCTGGAAGAGGCCCCCGCGCCCCAGCCGATGGACCGGTTTCCGCAGGGCGCGAGCCAGCCGTCGGTGTCCGAACGCATCGTGCCGCATTCGACCTATGACGCGCCCGCAACGGCGGCACAGGACGAGGACGAACTGGTGCTGGGTGCCGAGCAGGCCGCCGCGCCGATGCCCGCGCCGACCCCGGCCAGCGATTTCGGCGCATCGTCGAACGACGGCCGCCGCCGCTGGCTGACCCCGGACGCCGCCGCCGAAGCACCGCGTGAGGAAGCGGCCCCGGCGCGCAAGCCCGGCGGCACGCTGTTCGAACGCATGGCCAATGCCGGCCGCGCGCCTGCACGCGGCACCGACGATGCGAAGGAACCGCTCGACATCCCGCGCTTCCTGCATCGGCAGAACAACCAGTAAGCGGCGTTTGCGATGCCGCCCCGTGCTTCACGCTACGGGGCGGCACGCATCGCACTGACCGTTCAGACGCTCGGCTTTTCGGCCGGCGCGTTCAACCATGGTCTTGATTTCCTTCGCTTCGGCTGGCGACCGTATCGCTGGGCGCCGTTGCCGGCGTTCGAGCTCTACTGGTCGGCACTGCTTTTTCTCGATCTGGCCGTAGTGGTATTGCTCGCGTCGGGGCGCATACGTCCCGGCTTGCTGCTGGGCGTCGCGATCATGGTCAGCGATGTGGCCATCAACATCCTTGCGACCCGATTGGCCGGTTTTTCCGATTTCGGCGTGGCGTTGCTCTGGCAGTCGGCGTTCCTCGGCTTTGTCCTCGGATCGATCGGATTTCTGTGGTCCGCGACGAAGCGTCCCGCCGCTGCGGACTGATGTTACCGCCATCGGGCCTGCTATTTCCTACAGCGTCCGACCATGTCATCCTCCGCTCGACGCTCTTTGACACCGCCAATTTCCGCGCGCTCGTTTCCGCGTGGTGAACGCCATCCTGTCGGAGCGGAGCGAGCGCCGTGCAAAACGCGCACAAGTGTGAACTTAGTGAACTTTGGCCCTGACGGCTCGCTTCATCGCCACCATCGCTCGCTTCACCGCCGCCGACGCCCCGGAACATTCCCCGTTCAGCCGTCCCATGGTTAAGCGGACAAGCCCATGACCCAGCTTAAAACGCTCCGCGCCGCCGCGCTGCTGCTCGCCACTGCTTCGCCCTTGCCCGCCTTGGCGCAGCCCGGCGCGATCGTCCAGCCGCTGACCCCGAATGCCGACCGCCTGTCGGAACAGATGCGCATCCTCGGTCGCAGTCCGAACGACGTGTCGGCGCTGGTGGAGGCGGGGCGGCTGTCGGGCAAGCTGGGGGATACCGACGCGGCGATGCAGTTCCTCGCGCGCGCCGAGAAGGCATCACCCAACGACCCGCGCATCCGGGCCGCGCGCGGCGTCGCGCTGGTGGCGATGGAGCGGCCGGGCGAGGCGCTGGCGCTGTTCGCCTCCGCCGAGCGGGCCGGGGTGGCGATGACGCCCTATCTCGCCGAACGCGGCCTCGCCTACGACCTACTCGGACGTGGATCGCTGGCGCAGGCGGATTACCGTCAGGCGCTGCGGGCGGGGGAGGATGACGAGGTGACGCGCCGCCTCGCGCTGTCGCTGGGCATCGACGGCAATGTGACCGAATCGACGGCGGTGCTGAACCCGCTGTTGCAGAAGGGCGACCGGGCGGCATGGCGGGTGCGCGCCTTCGTCCTCGCCATGTCGGGCGACGCCGCCGGCGCGGACAAGATCACCGCCAGCATGTTGCCCGGTTTCTCGGCCAGCCTCTCGCCCTTCTTCCGCCGCCTGCCGCAACTGGCCGGGGCGGATCGCGCGTTCGCCGTCCATTACGGCCGCCTCGCGCCCAGCCCGGAGCGGCTGGCCGACGCCCGGCTCGCCCCGCCGCTGCCCGCCCCGGTCCGTACCGCGCCGCCGGTCGCGCTGGCGTCCGCCGCACCGGTCACGCCTGTCGCGACGACCCGCACCGCCAGTCGCACACCGACGATGGCCGAACGCCGTGCCGAGCGGCAGCGGCAGGCACAGGCGGCGCAGCTCGCCCAGGCCGAAGCCGCCCGCCGCGCCGCCGATGCCCAGGCGCAGCAACTGGCGCAGGCCAGGGCCGACGAAACCGCCCGCCGCGCCGCGCTGGCCCAACGGCAGCAGCTCGCCGCGCAGCAAGCTGAACAGGCGCGCATCGCCGAGGCGACCCGGGTCGAGGCCGAGCGCGTCGCCGCGCGTCAGGCCGAGGAACGCCGCGTCGCCGCAGAAGCGCTTGCCGCCCGCGACCGTTCCGAACAGGCAGCGCGCGCACCGGTACAGGTCGCCTCCGCACCCGTGCCCGTGACGATCGTCGATCGACCGGCAGAGCCTGCACCCGCGCCTGCCATCCCGGTCGAGGTGGCCAGCGCCGCACCGGTCAACACGCCGCCCGCGACGCCCGCCGTCTCCAGCGCCGCGGCGACCGTCGCCGCCCGCGCGCCGTCGAACGACGACGTGCTCGCCCGCATCATCCGCAACCTCGACATCCCCGCATCCGAACTGGGCGTCGGTCCGCCGCCGACCCCGGTCGCCGCGCCGGCCAGCAGCACCGCACTGGCCGCGCAGGCGGAAGCCGCCCGTCGTGCGGCGGAGGCGCGGGAAGCGACCGCCCGCGCCACCGAAGCCGCCGAGGTGAAGAAGCTCGCCGCCACCCGCGCCTCCACCGCGAAGAAGGCCGCCGAAGCCAAGCGGATCGCCGATGAGAAGAAGGCCGAGGCCGCCGAGGCCGCGCGCCTTGCCCAGATCAAGCGCGCCGACCCCGAACGCCACTGGGTCCAGATCGCGGGCGGCGCGAACGTCGCGGGACTTCCCGCCGCATGGGGCATCATGGCGGGCAAGGCCCCGGCGCTCAAAGGCCGGCAGGCATGGACCACGCCACTGCGTGCCACCAACCGCCTGCTGACCGGCCCGTTCAAGAGCGATGCCGAGGCGCAGGACTTCGTCAACACGCTGCGCAAGTCGGGGGTGCAGGCCTTCGCCTTCACCAGCGAGGCGGGGCAGAAGGTCGCTCGGGTCCCGGTCAAGTGAAGGCCCCCTATGCCGCCGATCCGCTGGCGCATGGCGGGCGGCTCCACGCCGAACCGGGCGACGCGACGCGGGGACCCCGCGACGCGTTCCAGCGCGACCGCGACCGGATCATCCATTCGATCAGCTTCCGGCGGCTGCGTCACAAGACGCAGGTGTTCATGGCGCCCGACGGCGACCATTTCCGCGTCCGGCTGACCCACAGCCTGGAGGTCGCGCAGATCGGTCGCGCTGTCGCCCGCACGCTGGGCCTGAACGAGGATCTGACCGAGGCGTTGTGCCTTGCCCATGACATCGGCCACCCGCCGTTCGGTCATGCGGGGGAGGATGCGCTGGAGGCGGCGATGGCGGCGCATGGCGGCTTCGACCATAATGGCCAGACGCTGCGCACGCTGACCTGGCTCGACAGCCCCTATCCGCGCTGGCGGGGCCTGAACCTGACGTGGGATACGCTGGAGGGGCTGGCCAAGCATAATGGCCCGATCCCGACGCCGGGCTGGGCATTGGCGGCGGCGGATGCCGCGCACGGCCTGCGCCTGAACGAATGGCCGTCGCTGGAGGCGCAGGTCGCGGCGATCGCCGACGACATCGCCTATGACAATCACGACATCGACGATGGCCTGCGCGCCGGGCTGCTGACGCTCGATCAGCTGCTGGAAGTGCCCTTCGTCGCCGCAGGCTGGGACGCGGTTCGCGCGCGCTTTCCCGATGTGCCGGCCGATCGGCTGGTCGGCGAACTCACCCGGTCGCAGATCGGGTCGATGGTCAACGACCTGATCGCCGAGACCCAGCGCCGCGTGGCGGCGGCGGGTGTCGAGACGGTCGCCGACGTCCGCGCGGCGGGCCAATGTCTCTCCCATTTCTCGCCCGAGATGGCGGAGGCGGAGCGAACGCTGAAGCGCTTCATGTATGCCAATCTCTACCATCATCCGCGTCAGCTGGCGGCGGCGGCGATGGCGGAGACGGTCGTCGCCGGCCTGTTCGCCGCCTATCATGCCGATCCGGCGGCGATGCACGACGGCTGGCGCGAGACACTGCCCGAGGCGGAACCCGAGCGCAGCCGCCACATCGCCGACTATATCGCCGGGATGACCGATCGGTTCGCGGTGCGCTGTTATGGGCAGGTCGTCGGACCGATCGACCTGCCCGACGGGTTCTGATGCCATTGCCATAACTCTGCGACAATCGGCGCGCCTGATCGCTGTCGGGATTGGCAGTGGAGTCGCAGGCGATGGCGCTGGCGGAGATTGCATGGAACCGGTTCGGGCTGGGCGCGCGCGGTGATGCGCAGCCGCCGGCGGACCCGAAACGCTGGCTGACCGACCAGTTCGATCGCTGGACGCCGCGCCCGCCTGCGCTGGTCGGGGTCGCGACGACGGGCGCCGCGGGACAGGCGGTGGCGCAGGCGCAGGCCGAACTGCGCATGGTCCGCAAGGAACGCCGCACGACCCAGGCGACGGCAACGCCCGACGCGATGCCGATGGCGGCCGACCCGCCAGACAATCGCGCGGCGCAGATCCGGCGTGGCGTCCGCCAATTCTACCTCGATGGCGTGGCCGCGCGCACGGCGGCGGCGGTGGCCAGCGACACGCCCTTCGTCGAGCGGCTAACCCATTTCTGGTCGAACCATTTCGCGGTGTCGGCCGACAAGCTGGAGGTGACCGGCCTAGCCGCCGCGTTCGAATTCGATGCGATCCGCCCGCATGTGCTGGGCCGGTTCCACGACCTGCTTCTCGCGGTCGAACATCATCCGGCGATGCTGCTCTATCTCGATCAGGCGCAGTCGGTCGGTCCCGACAGCCCGTTCGGCCAACGCCGCATGGGCGGCCGTGCCGGGCTGAACGAGAATCTGGCGCGCGAGATTCTGGAGTTGCACACGCTGGGCGTCCGCACCGGCTATGCCCAGGGCGACGTCACCGAACTGGCCCAGGCGCTGACCGGCTGGACGGTCGCGGGGCTGGGGCGGGGCGGTGCGCGGGTCGTGCCGGGCCAGCCGGGCGAGGCGGTGTTCGCGCCCGCGCTGCATCAGCCGGGCGGCCGCCGCATCATGGGCAAGGACTATGCCGAGGGCGGTGCCGGCCAGTCGGCGGCGGTGCTGGCCGATCTTGCGGTGCATCCGGCAACGGCCAAGCATGTCGCGATCAAGCTGGTCCGCCACTTCATCGCCGACGATCCGCCCCCGGCGGCGGTGGCGCGGGTCGAACGCGCGTTCCTGTCGTCGCGCGGCGACCTGCCCACGGTCTATCGCGCGCTGATCGCCGCGCCGGAGGCATGGGCGCCGGGTACCCCCAAGTTCCGTACCCCATGGGACTGGACCGTCGCCGCTCTGCGCGCGATCGATGCACCGGCGACGGAGGGTCGGGGGCTGGTCAACCTGTTCGGGCAACTGGGCCAGCCGATCTGGCGGCCGGGCCAGCCGATCGGCTTCGACGACATCGCCGCCAGTTGGGCCGGACCCGACGCGCTGATGCGTCGGATCGAGGCGGCGGAGCGGCTTGCCGGACGATTGCGTGAGCCGCCCGATCCGCGTGCGCTGGCGGCGCGACTGTTCCCCGACAGCCTCGCTCCCGCCACTGCGACCACCATCGCCCGCGCCGAAAGCCCGGCACAGGGCCTCGCGCTGCTGTTCGTCGCCCCCCAGTTCCTGCGGAGATAAGCCATGACCGACCGGCGGAATTTCCTCATCGGCGGCGCGGCGGTCCTGTCCGCCGCCTTCGCGCCACGCCTTGCCTATGCCCGCGCCGCGACTGACCGGCGCTTCGTGTTCATCATCCAGCGCGGCGCGGCGGACGGCCTCGCCATGGTCATCCCGACCGGCGATCCCGCTTTCGCCTCTCTCCGAGGAGCATGGGCCGAGGATGCGGCGGCGGCGCGCAAGCTGGACGGCATGTTCGCGCTGCACCCGGCGCTCACCGGCATGGCCGGACTGTACGACAGCGGGCAGGCATTGTTCGCCCATGCCGTCGCCTTGCCCTATCGCGACCGGTCGCATTTCGACGGGCAGAACGTGCTGGAGACGGGCGGGGCGGCTGCCTATGCCGTGCGCGATGGCTGGCTCAATCGCCTGCTCATGCTGTTGCCGCGCGAGGAGGCCCGCGCCATCGCCGTCGCTGCGACAGTGCCGCTGGCGCTACGTGGTGCCCGCGACGTCGCCTCCTATGCCCCCTCCGCGCTGCCCGATGCGTCGGGCGATCTCATGGCCCGCGTGACCCAGCTCTATGCCGACGACCCGCAACTCCACGCGCTATGGGCGCAGGCGATGCAGACCCGGCAACTGGCGCAGGAGGCAGGCGGCAACGCCGGCCGCGATGCGGCGGCGACCGGCGCACTGGCGGCACGGCTGCTGGCGCCGGCGGACGGCGCGCGGATCGCGATGATCGAAACCGGCGGCTGGGACACCCATGCCGGCCAGCGCGGGCGGCTGAATACCCAGCTGAAGGCACTCGACGGGATGGTGGGTGCGCTCAAGACCGGCCTCGGCCCGGCATGGGACCGGACGCTGGTGCTGGTCGCGACCGAATTCGGTCGTACCGCGCGGATCAACGGTACCGGCGGCACCGACCATGGCACCGCGGCCGCGACGATGCTGCTGGGCGGCACCGTGCTGGGCAGGCGGGTCGTCGCCGACTGGCCGGGCTTGGCGAAGCTCTATGAGGATCGCGACCTGACCCCGACGACCGATCTCGACGCGCTGATCGCCGGGGCGGTCGCGGGGCATTTCGGCATTGATCCGGCGCGCGCGATGACGACGCTGTTCCCCGGCAGCATCGGCCGCCGTTCGGTTGCGGGACTGATCCGGGTGTGATCCTTTGCAGGGGCGGCGGTATCGGCTAAGCGGCGCGTTTGGATCAACCGACCGGAACCGCCATGACGCTGTACCCCCGTTTCTTCGCCCATCTCGACCGCGCGCTCGACACGCTCGTCGCCCGTGGCGACCTGCCGGCGGGGCTGGAGCGACGCGCGATCACGGTCGAACCGCCGCGCGACACGACCCATGGCGACCTGTCGACCAATGCCGCGATGGTGCTGGCCAAGCCCGCCAAGACCAACCCGCGCGCGCTGGCCGAATTGCTGGTCGCCGAACTGGCGGGGCTGAGCGAAGTGGCCAGCGCGTCGGTCGCCGGGCCGGGCTTCATCAACCTGACGCTGACCGACGACACCTGGCGCGGCGAATTGACCGCGATTGCCGATGCCGGCGACGCCTATGGCCGTTCGACGACCGGCGCGGGGCAGGTGGTGAACATCGAATATGTCTCGGCCAATCCGACCGGCCCGATGCACATGGGCCATTGCCGGGGCGCGGTGGTCGGCGACGCGCTGGCAAGCCTGCTCGAATGGAATGGTGCGCGCGTCATCCGCGAATATTATGTCAACGATGCCGGCGGGCAGGTCGCCGTGCTCGCCCGCTCGGCGCATCTGCGCTACCGCGAGGCGCTGGGCGAGACGATCGCCATTCCCGAGGGGCTGTATCCCGGCGACTATCTGGTCCCGGTCGGGCAGGCGCTCGCCGCCGAATATAGCGACCGCTATGTGAGCGCGCCGGAAGAGGAATGGCTGGCGCTGTTCCGCACCAAGACGGTTGCGGCGATGCTGGAGATGATCCGCGCCGACTTGCAACTGCTCGGCATCCATCACGATGTCTTCTCGTCGGAAGCCGAATTGCAGGCGGCCGGCAAGCCCGAGGCGGCCGAGGCGTGGCTGCGCGCCCGCGACCTGATCTATGACGGCGTGCTCGAAGCGCCCAAGGGCGAGACGCCCGAGGATTGGGAACCGGTCGAACTGCCGCTGTTCCGCTCGACGAAGTTCGGCGACGATCAGGATCGCCCGATCAGGAAGTCGGACGGCAGCTGGACCTATTTCGGTGCGGACCTCGCCTATCATTTCCAGAAGGCCGAGGGCGCCGACCAGCTGATCGACATCTGGGGCGCGGACCATGCCGGCACGGTCAAGCGGATCGTCGCGGCGGTGCAGGCACTGACCGAGGGCAAGACCCGCTTCGACGTGAAGCTGGTGCAGATGGTGCGCCTGCTGCGCGGTGGCGAACCGGTCAAGATGTCGAAGCGCGCCGGCAATTTCGTGACGCTCGCCGATGTCGTGAACGAGGTCGGCAAGGACGTCGTTCGCTTCACCATGCTGACCCGCAAGGCCGATGCGCAGATGGACTTCGACTTCGCCAAGGTGGTGGAGGCGTCGAAGGACAATCCCGTCTTCTACGTCCAGTACGCCCATGCCCGTGTCCATTCGCTGGTCCGCCGCGCGGCGGAGGCGGGCATTGCCGAGGACAAACAGGCCGATCTGTCCCGTCTCGATACGGTCGAGCTGGCGCTGGTGAAGCGCGCGGCGCAGTTCCCGCGCGTCGTCGAAAGTGCGGCGGCAGCGCGCGAACCGCATCGGATCGCCTTTTATCTCTACGACTTGGCGGCGGAGTTCCATGCCGCGTGGAACCTCGGCAACGACGATCCGTCCCGTCGCTACCTTCAGGCCGACGATGCGGCGCTGACGCAGGCACGGCTTTTCCTTGCCCGCGCGATCGGGCAGATTATCCGCAACGGCTTGGCCATCATGGGTGTCGAGGCGGTCGAGGAGATGAAGTAATGGCGGACATGATCGCATCCGGCGATCCCGATCACGAACGCCTTCCGTGGCTGGAAAGCGCCGATCCGGAACCGGAACCCGCGCGTCCGATCTGGCGCACGGTGCTGCTCGTGCTGATCGGGTTGCTGATGGTCGGGACGATCGCCTTCGCGCTGCTGCGTCAGCGCGGGGCGCCGACCGCCAGCGGCACCGGCGACGTGATCGCCGCGCCGGAGGGGCCGTACAAGACCCGCCCGCAAGAAGCCGACGGGATGCGCGTGACCGGCGACAGCGACACCGCGATCGCCACCAGCGAGGGGGCGACCGGCGGGAATTCGTCGGTGAACCTGGGCGCCGTGCCCGAAGCCCCGATCCAGGGTCGTGCCGCCGCACCCACCGCCGGCCCGACCAGCAGCGGAACGGGACGGGTGGCGACCGCCGTCCCCGCCACGACGACCAGGCTGGAGGCCCGCGCCCCGGCGGCGGCCGCGCCGGCCGAAACGGCGACAGGGGCGGGCGGCTCGGTCGTCCAGCTCGGCTCCTTCCCCAGCGAAGGCGTCGCGAACACCGCGTGGAACCAGTTGTCGCGTCGCTTCGCCTATCTCGCGCCGCTCGGCAAATCGGTGCAGGTCGCGGAGGTGAAGGGCAAGACCGTATATCGCCTGCGCGTCAATGCCGGCAGCGCGAACCAGGCGTCGGACCTGTGCGGCAAGCTGAAGCTGGCCGGCGAGAATTGCTTCGTCGCACGATGATGCGCGCGGACGCGGCGACGGTTGTCGCCCGTCCGCGTCTGCGGTAGCCCCTGGCGCATGAAGCCCGTGATCTTCGGCCTGTCCGGCCCGACCCTGACCGCGCAGGAAATCGCGCTGTTCCGCCAAGCCGATCCGCTCGGCTATATCCTGATGGGGCGCAACTGCGTCGATCGCGACCAGATGCGGGAGCTGACCGACGCCCTGCGCGACCTGTCGGGCCGGGCGGACCTGCCGATCCTGATCGATCAGGAGGGTGGACGCGTCGCGCGGATGAAGCCACCGGTCTGGCCGGCCTTCCCGGCACCTTCGGCCTTTGCCGCGCTGTATGACCGCGCGCCATCGTCGGCCATCGCTGCGGCCAAGACCAATGGGCAGGCGCTGGGCGTGATGCTGGCGGAGGTCGGCGTGACCGTCGACGCCACCCCGCTGCTCGACGTGGCGCAGCCCGACATGACCGGCGCGATCGGCGACCGCAGCTTCGGCGCGGACCCGATGCAGGTCGCTGCGCTGGGTCGTGCGACGCTCGACGGGCTGGCGGCGGCGGGCGTCGTCGGCATCGTCAAGCATATGCCGGGCCATGGCCGCGCGACCGTCGACAGTCACCTCGAACTGCCGCGCGTGTCCGCACCCGCCGACGCGCTCGAACAGGACATCGCGCCGTTCGCGACGCTGTCGTCCGCACCGATGGCGATGACTGCGCACGTCGTGTTCGAGGCATGGGACGCGCAGAACCCGGCCACGCTGTCGCCGACCGTGATCGGCGACGTCATCCGGGGAAGGATCGGCTTCGACGGGCTGCTGATGACCGACGACATCGACATGAAGGCGCTGACCGGCGCGCCGGCGGACAAGGCGGCGGCGGCGATCGCCGCAGGCTGCGACGTCGTACTCGACTGTTGGGCGCGGCTGGACGAGATGGCGGCGATCGCCGATCGACTGGACGTGATTGCCCCGGCGTCGCGTGGACGGCTCGATCGGGCAATGGCGGGGATCGGTAGAGTGGGCACGGTGCCGATCGCCGAGCTGATCGCCACGCGTGACCGCCTGCTGGCGATCGCCTGACGCGGTAACCGCTCCTTAATGCGCCGGGTCCATGGTCGGACCGCTTGGCGCGTAAGGACCGGATGATGCTGCCGACAGAGCCGCTGCAACTCCATCATAGCTGGCCGATCATCGAACGCGGTGTGCGCCTTCCGCAGGGGGTGCTCGAAGCCGGCTATAGTCACGGCCTGACCGATGATTGTCCGTTTTCCTGCGATCTTGGCGCGAACACCCTGTCATGGTCTGCTTCGACCTTTGCCCTGTTCGGGCTGCCGGCCGGAACCACGCCAGTCCGTGACGTCGTCCTTCCGATGTACCGCACCGAATCACGCTCGGCGCTGGAGCGGCTGCGGACCCACGCCATCCGCCACCGGCGGGGTTTCACGATCGATACCGAGGTCGACGCCCCCGGCCAGCCCCCGCGCTGGATTCGGATCGTCGCCGTACCGGAGATCGAGGGCGGACGTTCGGTACGACTGAGCGGGCTGCATCAGGATGTGACGCACGAATATCGGTGACGGACGGCTACGCGGATCGTTAGGATCGCGGAATGGATGCCGACAGCCCGGTACTGACGATCGAACTGGATGGGTGGGAAGGGCCGCTCGACCTGTTGCTGGCGCTGGCCCGGACGCAGAAGGTCGATCTGCGCGGCATCTCGATCCTCGCGCTGGTCGAGCAATATCTGCGCTGGATCGATCGGGCGGCCGCGTTGCGGCTCGAACTGGCCGCCGACTGGCTGGTGATGGCGGCGTGGCTCGCCTATCTCAAATCGGCCCTGCTGCTGCCGCGCGAACCCGAAATGGACCCCGATCCGGAGGAACTGGCGCTGCGCCTGCAACTGCGGCTCGAACGGCTCGACGCGATGCGCGAAGCGGGTGCCCGGTTGATGGCGCGCGACCGGATCGGGCGCGATGTGTTCCTGCGGGGCGATCCGGAGGGGCTGAACATCGTGCGCAAGGCACGCTGGGATGCCGGGCTGTACGATGTGATCGAGGCCTATGGCCGGATCAGCGCGCGCACCCGTCCGGTGCTGCACGTCGTCGCCACGCGGCCGGTGATGACGCTGGAGGTCGCGATCGAACGGGTCGAGACGATGCTCGGCACCCGCATCGACTGGACATCGATCGCCACGTTCCTGCCGGAACAGGCGGAGGAGCGCTATCGCCGCTCGGCACTCGCCTCGACCTTTCTTGCGACGCTCGAACTGGCGCGACAGGGGCGCTTGGCGATCCGGCAGGACGCGCCGTTCGGGCCGATCGACGTGCGGCGCATCGCATGACCGACCCGTTCGTCCGCGCGGTGGAGGCGGTGCTGTTCGCCAGCGAGACGCCGCTGACCGCCGCGATGATCGCGGCGTATGTCGGGGACGGCGACGTCCGCGCTGCGCTTGCCACGATCGAGGCGAACCATGCCGGACGCGGCTTCGGCCTCGTGCGGCGCGGCGAGCATTGGCATTTCGAGACCGCGCCGGACCTCGCCCATTTCCTCCGCCGGGACCGCGACGAATCGCGCCGCCTGTCGCGTGCCGCGATCGAGACGCTGGCGATCATCGCCTATCACGAGCCGGCGACCCGTGCGGACATCGAATCGATCCGCGGCGTCCAGATATCGAAGGGAACGATCGACGTGCTGCTGGCGGCGGGTTGGGTCCGCCCGGCGGGACGGCGCGAGGTGCCGGGGCGTCCGCTGACGTACGCTACCACCCAGGCGTTTCTCGATCATTTCGGGTTGAATAGTCGCCGCGACCTGCCAGGAATCGACGATCTGCGCGCTACCGGCCTGCTCGAACCAATCGACGATGCGTTTGCAAGCGTGCTGGAAAGCGGCGGCGATAGCGACTAAGTGAACCCCACGATCTGTTTCGCTTGGAGTGTGGACGATGGGTGGTCTTAGCATTTGGCACTGGCTTATCGTCGGCGTCGCCATTCTGCTGCTGTTTGGCAAGGGTCGGTTTTCCGACATGATGGGTGACGTTGCCAAGGGGCTGAAGAGCTTCAAGAAGGGCATGGCCGAGGACGACGAGGTGCCGCCGCCGGCACGTCCGCGTGAACGGCTGGAGCAGCGTCCGCTCGATACCGGTTACGATCACGATCTCGCCCCGCGCGATCCGGTGCACCGCGACCCCGTTCGCGATGCCGACCGCCCACACGGCGACCGCTGATCTTTCTGTTCCCGGCGAGCTTCGTACCCGCCTGACCCCGAGCGCCGATGTTCGATATCGCTCCCACCGAATTGATGGTCGTCGCGCTGGTCGCGCTGGTCGTCATCGGTCCCAAGGATCTGCCAAAAGCCATGCGCATCGTCGGCCTGTGGGTCGGCAAGGCGCGTGGCGTGGCGCGTCAGTTCCGCTCCGGTTTCGACACGATGGTGCGCGAGGCCGAGTTGGCGGAGATGGAAAAGAAGTGGGCGGAGGAAAACGCCCGGATCATGCGCGAGCATCCGACCGATGCGCCGGGCGCGGTACATCCGGCCGACGCGCCTTCGCCGCCGCCGCCCGTGCATGATCCGGCGCCGGTTCCGCCGGCGGATCAACCTTTGGCGGTATCGGTTCCACCGGAGGATGATCCCGCGCCGGTAATGGTCGAACGTCCGGAACTGCGTGAAGCATCCGGCGACCATCCCCCCGCCGCCGATGGCAAGGCACCGTCATGAACGAAATCGACGATAGCCAAGCCCCGCTGCTCGATCACCTGATCGAACTGCGCCGCCGCCTGCTCTTTTCCGCCGTCGCGGTCGCCGCCTGTTTTGCGGTGTGCTTCTATTTCTCGCACCAGATCCTGACGTTCCTCGTCAAGCCACTGCTGGCGGCGGGGCAGAAGAAGCTGATCTTCACGCAGATTTTCGAGGCGTTCTTCGTCCAGATCAAGGTCGCGTTCTTCGCGGCGATGATGCTGTCCTTTCCGGTGATCGCCAACCAGCTGTGGCAGTTCGTCGCGCCGGGGCTGTATCGCAACGAAAAGCGTGCGTTGTTCCCCTTCCTGCTGGCGACGCCGGTATTGTTCATCGCTGGCGCCGCGCTGGCCTATTACGTCACCATCCCGGTCGCGCTGCACTTCCTGCTTGGCTATCAGGGCAATCTGGGCGGCGTGCAGCAGGAGGCGCTGCCGTCGGTCGAGGCGTATCTGTCGTTCGTGATGCAGTTCCTGTTCGCGTTCGGCCTGGCGTTCTTGTTGCCGGTGCTGCTGATGCTGCTGGAACTGGCCGGTATCGTTACGCGCAAGCAGTTGGTCGGCGCGCGGCGGTACGCCATCGTCGGCGCCTTCGCGATCGCGGCGGTGGCCACGCCGCCCGACATCGGGTCACAGTTCCTGCTCGCGGTGCCATTGATCCTGCTCTACGAACTGGCGCTGATCGCCATCTGGTTCACGGAGAAGCGTCGCGCCAAGCGGGACCCGGCGGCTGCCGACGCCGAGGAAACGGAACGCGAGGCCACCTGAACCGTCGCGAGCCATCCTATCCACCTGGCGCTGGGTCGGATCGACATCACCGGACTCTGAATCACCCCGGACGTGTTCGGGTTCCACGGTGCCGCAATCGGTACGGCATCAGCTTCTATTGACCGCGATTGCGGCTCGGTGGACCCCGGTACACGTCCGGGGTGATTCAGAGTCCGGAGGCGGCGATCAGGAACGACATCGCGCGTAGCCGATGTCGATCGGCAGCAAAAAAGGGCGGCGCGGACATGGTCCGGGCCGCCCTCTTCGTTACCGCGTAATCCGCGAGCGCGGTTACTTGGTGTCCTTCGCGGCGCCCGCGACGGCATTGCCAGCCGACGACACGTCCTTGCCGACGCCTTCGACGGTATTGCAGGCGCTGACGGCAAGGGCACCGGCAACCACGGCGAGGCTCAGAATCTTACGCATGTTCATCTCCGGTTTTCGCGAGCATTGCCCGCTTGCGAGAACAGGAATGTCTGACGAAAATATTCGTTCCGGTACGACAATGGGATGGCCACCAAAAAAGCGACCCGCCGGTTTGAAACCGACGGGTCGCTTAGTTGAAACCAGTATATGGGCCCGGTGGCACTACCGGGGGGGGGGGAGGGTTTGCACCGACCGGGCCCTTTTAGCGGATAGCGAGAGCGGGGGGGCATAAGATCGCTATCCGAAGGTGATAACGGCAAGCGCTATCCATGGTTCCCGCCCCGCCCGTCTTTTTTTGCAACGAAATGTCAGCTCGGGAACGCCCCGCACCGCTTGGTCTGCCACAGTCCCTTGCGCCAGCATTTCGGGTTTTCGAACTGATACAGCCGGGCCGGGCGCATATAGGGAATCTGGCGCGTGAACTGCTGTTCGCCATACGCCACCAGCGAGTTGCGCAGCTTGCGCATCCGCAGCTCGGCAAACTCGCCCAGATAGCCGCGCGGCACGAACAGCGCTTCCTGCCCGATTTCATTCGCCGCCTGGCAGAAGCCAAGCTGGGCCGACACCGTCGAGAAGCTGGAATAGACGCGCGTGCCGAACTGGTCGAGCGCGGTCTGGCCGGCCTTCAGCGACCCGGTCGTCCGGTCGAAATATTTGTCGAGCGCGGCATAGCTCTGCTTCAACTCATCGGCATGGTTGAACAGCATGGCATTGTAGTTGTTGAGCGTCAGCATCGTCGGTTCGAACTGACATTGCAGCGCCGCGACGTTGAGCGCCGAGCGCAGGTTCCACAGCACGGCGGCGCGCAGTTCGGCCGGGGTCGCACCCGGCAGTGCCTGCGTCGTGATACCCGGTTCCTCCCCGGTTACGCGCGGTCCGTTCATGTCATAGGGTTTGAAGAAAAATTGGGCCGACGCGGGGGATGCCGCGACGGTCAGGGCGGCGGCAGCGGCCAGGACCAGGGTACGCACTACGCTCATCTCTTCCTTTCACGGCGCGGGCATCGGCGCCAGGGCAGGCAGCGATGGTTAAGGCGTTTTTCGTGACGACCCAAGCCCCAACTTGCATCATGTCGCCACGTTTCGCCGCACAGGGGCGTAACGATCCGTGCGAAGGGGGCCGCAAACGAAAAGGGCCGCCCGGTCGCCCGGACGGCCCTTCGCCAGAATAGCCGAAAACGGCTGATTACATGGCGTTGGTCATGCCGGCTTCGTTCGACATCATGGTGTCGTTCGACATCATGCTGTCGTTCGACATCATCATGGTGTCGTTGCCCATGGCGCCGTCGACGGCGGTCATGTTGTCCGACATCGTGCCGTCCATCATGTCGGTCGAGTTCAGGTCGGTGATGGTCGCGTTGTCGGCAGTGGTTTCGGTCTTGCCACCGCAAGCCGACAGCGCCAGCGCCGCGCCGGCGATGATCGAACCGGTCAGAATCTTCGAGAATGCACGCATGGTAAGCTCCCTAAGCTATGGATAGGCGGCGTTTCTTTGCCGTTAATACCCAATCCGCGCTGGACATTAGTCGAAGGGGTGCTTCCCCTCAAGCCTCTTTCGCAGGAGGGTACAGCCCGTCCAGAAAGGCCGGCAGGCCGGCGGCGAGCGCTTCGTCGAACATCGCGGGGTCGACCGATTTCCCCAGCGCTGCGGCGCTAGTCACGGGAAACTCGGCGATCCCACACGGTACGATGCCCCCGAAATGTGACAAATCTGGGGCCAGATTCACCGAAAAGCCGTGCAATGTCGCCCAGCGGCGGACGCGGACGCCGATCGCGCCGATCTTTGCCTCTGCGCCGCCGTCCGCCGTCCAGATGCCGATCCGGTCGGGCACGGCATAGGCGTGAATGTCGAAGGTCGCCAGCGCACCGATCACCCACGCCTCGACCGCATGGACGAAGCGGCGGACGTCGCGCCCGCGCCGGGTAAGGTCAAGCATCAGATAGCCGATGCGCTGCCCCGGCCCGTGATAGGTGTAGCGTCCGCCACGCCCGGCGGCATGGACCGGAAAGCGTGGGTCGAGCAGTTCGGCCGGGTCGGCGCTGGTACCCGCGGTATAGAGCGGCGGGTGTTCCAGCAGCCAGATCATCTCGTTCGCCTTGCCATCAGCGACGGCGGTGGCACGTGCTTCCATCGTCGCCAGCGCCTGGGCGTAGTCGATCTGTCCGGTTTCGGGGCGCCATTCGATCTGCTGCGCGATCGCGATGGGCGGGGCAATGGGATCAGGGGCCATTTTCATTCAGGGTCAGGATGGGTACAGCGTCCATCGGATAAAAGGGGAGCAAGTGCAACGATGGCAAAGATCGGGACGATCTGGGACCGCGCCGTGGATTTCGTGCGCGACCATCTGGGCGAGGTGATGCCGGTGCTGCTGGTGACGCAGTTCGCGGTACCGGCGGTCAGCGGCAGCCTGAACGGGCTGCGTGCGGAGGCCAGTGGCGGAACGGCGGCGGCATTGGGCCTGTTGTCGGCCCTCGTCGCGCTGGTCTCGCTGTGGGGCGCGCTCTACCTGATCGCCTTTGCCGCGCAACCTGACGGACAGGAACAGAAGCGTGTCGCCTTGTCGTTGGCCAAGACGCGCTTCCTGCCGATGATCGGCATCAGCATCGTCATGATCGTGATCCTGACCATTCTGGCGGTTCCCGGCATCATCCTGGCGGTCGCCAGCGGGTTCGATTTTACCTCGGTGATGAACGGCGTCCCGCCACAGCCGGCGGAGTTCGCCAAGCTGGGGACGGCGCTGCTGTATTTCTTCGTGCTGGTGCTGGTCATCCTGTGGGCGTCGGCACGATTGCTGCCGATCAACGCCGTCGTCGCGATGGAGCGGCGCGGCGTGGGCGCGATCCGGCGCGCGTTCGAACTGACGCGCGGCATGACGCTGAAGCTGATCGGCGTGCTGATCCTCTATGCCATCGTCGCCGGGGTCGCGGTGTCCGCCGCGCAGTTCGTGGTCGGCGGCATCCTTGGCCTGTTGATCGGCAACAGCGGTGCGTTTTCGCCGACGATCATCGTGTCGTCGTTCGCGGTGGCGGCGGTCAGCGCGGCGCTGGCGCTGTACCAGAGCGCGTTCGTCGGCAAGTTGTACCGCGAGGTCGTCGGCCAGCAGGATGACGCGGCCGTCTTCGCATGAGGCTGAGTATCGCTGCGGCCTGTGCCGAGGCATCGCATATCTGGAAACGCGACCGCGACGTGATCGCCGCGGTCGGTGGCGTATTCTTCTTCCTGCCCAATCTGGCGCTGTCGCTGTTCATGCGTGCGACCAGCGTGACGGTGGGCGGCGATACGCAGGACGATCAGGCGCTGCTGGCGTCGATGCAATCCTTCCTTGTCGACAATGCGCCGTTGCTGGCGTTCCAGATGGTCGCCGAACTGGTCGGGGTCGCGGTGCTGCTGACGCTGTTGCTCGATCCGGCGCGGCCGACGGTCGGGGAAGCGCTGCGCATCGTCGCACGGCGGTTGCCGGTGCTGGTCGCCGTCACGATGCTCATCAACATCGCGCTGGTCTGTGGCATGGCCCTGTTCATCGTGCCGGGGCTGTATGTCATCGGACGGGCCGCGCTGGTGCTGCCGGTGCTGATCGGCGAGCCGGAGCGGCGCTTCGGCGATGCGATCGGCCGCGCGCTCGATCTGACGCGGGGGCGGGTGATCCAGCTCCTCTCGCTCTGGGCGCTGATCTTCATCGGCGCCTATTTCGTGCAGACGCTGTTGCAGGGCCTGGCGCGCGCCGCATCGTCGGGGGGCAGCAACCCGGTCACGTTGGGGATGGTGGCGGTCGCGACGTCGGCCGTGTCGATGGCGACCGCCATCGCCTATACGCTGGTGCGCGCCGCCATCTATCGCCGGCTCGCCAGCAACGGATAATGGGCGCCGCAGTCGTCGGGCAGGACCCCGGCGACGCGCGGATCGGCAAAGGTTTCGATGGTGCGCTGATAGGGCACGAAGCCCGACCGGCGATAAAAGCCGAGCGCGCCGGGATGGTCGAGGGTGCAGGTATGCACCCACACCCGTCGCACATCCTTGCCCCACGCCATCGCCAGCGCGTGCGCCATCAGCCAGCGACCATGGCCCTGACCGGCCAGTTCGGGGATCAGTCCGACATAGGATAGCTCGCATTCGTGTGCCGTGCGGAAATCGAGTTCGAGCATCCCGACCTCGATCCCCGCCCGGTCGACCACGGCCCAGATGCGGACGGCATCGTCCTCGAGGATCGCGGTCAGCCGGGCGTCGTCCATCACCAGCCGGGAAAACCATAGCCACGGCCCCCCGACGCGGCGGAACAGCGCGCGATACCGCTCGACGCCTGGCCGCTCCCAGCGGACCAGTCGCAGCGGCGACGGGGGCAGCGGGGCGGGGCGGGGCCGCTCCAGCATCTCCAGCGAGGTGACGATCGTCGCGACTTCACCGGGTTTGACCGGGATCAGCCCCATGCGATCAGCTCCACGTCGCGAGCGGGGGCAGGCTCATCAGGATCGCATCGATATTGCCGCCGGTCTTGAGGCCGAACAGCGTGCCGCGATCATAGACGAGGTTGAATTCGGCATAGCGCCCGCGCCATTCCAGCTGCCGCGCGCGGTCGGCATCGTCGAACGGTTGCGCCATGCGGCGACGGACCAGTTCGGGATAGATCGACAGGAATGCCTCGCCCACGTCGCGGGTGAAGGCGAAGTCGGCGTCCCAGTCGTTGCCGAGATGATCGTAGAAGATGCCGCCCACCCCGCGATGCACGCCGCGATGGGGGATGTAGAAATAGTCATCGGCCCATTGTTTGAACCGGGGATAGTGGGCCGGATCATGCGCGTCGCACGCCGCCTGCATCGTGGCATGGAAATCGGCGGTATCCCGGGGATAGGGGATAGGCGGGTTGAGGTCCGCGCCGCCGCCGAACCAGCGCTTCGTCGTCACCAGGAAACGGGTGTTCATGTGCACGGCGGGCACGTGCGGGTTGGCCATGTGCGCGACCAGGCTGATGCCGGTCGCGAAGAAGCGCGGGTCCTCTGCCGCGCCGTGGATCGACTTGGCGAACTCGCCCTCGAACGTGCCGCCGACGGTAGAGACGTTCACGCCGACCTTTTCGAACACGCGCCCCTTCATCACGCCGCGCACGCCACCGCCACCGGGTGCACCCGACGGGTCGGTCCGGTCCCACGAGGTATAGTCGAACGCGGCATCCGACCCGGCGTCGCGTTCGATCGCCTCGAACGACGCACAGATCCGGTCGCGGAGCGATTCGAACCAGGTACGGGCGGATTGTTGCTGATGGTCGAGCGGTTGCATGGTACGCGACTTAGGCCGGAACACCCTTCGTCGCAAAGTCCCATGCTTCGATACCAGAGAAACCGGTGTCAAAAAGAGGGTCGACGGCCACCGTGAACCCCTTTACCAAGGGCGCGGCGATGAAAAGAAGAGCCGGTGTAGAGTGCTAACCAGCTGATACCGGTTACCATCAGGAGAGAGTGATGTTCGACCGGACCTATTACGCGACGCATCCGGGCATGATGGAATGCGTGTCGAACGAGGAGCTGCGCGACCGGTATCTCATCGACGGGCTGTTCCGCGAGGGGGAGTGCGTGCTGAACTACACCCATGCCGACCGGTTCGTGATCGGCGGCGTGGCGGTGGGCGATGCGCCGGTGAAGCTGCCGGTACAGACCGAACCGAAGTCGGCCGAGGGCCATCCGTTCCTCGAACGCCGCGAGATGGCGGTGGTGAATGTCGGCGATGCCGAAGGCACGGTGACCGTCGATGGCGAAGTCTTCACGCTGGGTAACAAGGACTGCGTCTACGTCACGATGGGCGCGAAGGACGTCGAGTTCGGCGGACAGGGCGCGCGCTTCTACATCGCGTCGTGCCCGGCGCATAAGGGGTTCCAGACCCGCAAGCTCGGCATCGCCGACGCCAACGCGCTGGAGCGCGGCAGCCTCGAGGAATCGAACGAGCGGACGATCTACCAGCTCGTCATTCCCGGGGTGTGCGATTCGGCGCAGCTGGTCATGGGGCTGACCGTCCTGAAGCCCGGCAGCGTGTGGAACACCATGCCGCCGCACATCCACGAACGGCGCAGCGAAATCTATTTCTACTTCGAACTGCCGACCGACAACGACAAGGTGTTCCATTACATGGGCGAGGGCGATGCGATGCGCCACATCGTCATGGGCAACGAGGAAGCGGTCATCTCGCCGCCCTGGTCGGTGCACATGGGGTCGGGCACGCGCGCCTATGCCTTTATCTGGGCGATGGCGGGCGAGAACCAGGACTATACCGACATGAACGTCCTCGACATCTGCCAGCTGGCGTGAGGGGGCGGTGGCGATGAGCAACCCCTTCGACCTTGCCGGCCGGGTCGCGGCCGTCACCGGGGCCAATACCGGCATCGGGCAGGCGATCGCGCTGGCGCTGGCCGCCGCCGGGGCCGATGTCGCGCTGATCGGGCGCACCCCCGCCACCGACACGGCGGAACAGGTCCGCGCGCTGGGCCGGCAGGCCGAGATCGTGTCGGCCGACCTGTCGACCATCGTCCCGGTCGACGGGGTCGTGGCGCAGGTCGTCGAGACGCTGGGCGGGATCGACATCCTCGTCAACAATGCCGGGATCATCCGCCGCGCCGACAGCCTCGACTTTACCGAGGCGGACTGGGACGCGGTGATCGACACCAATCTGAAATCAGTGTTCTTTCTGTGCCAGGCGGCCGGGCGGCACATGGTCGCCAAGGGTCGCGGCAAGATCGTCAACATCGCGTCGATGCTGACCTTTCAGGGCGGGGTCCGCGTGCCGAGCTATACCGCGTCGAAATCGGGGATCGGCGGCCTGACCAAGTTGCTGGCGAACGAATGGGCGGCGAAGGGCGTCAACGTCAACGCGATCGCACCGGGATATATCGCGACCAACAACACCGCCGCGCTGCAGGCGGACGAAACCCGCAACCGCCAGATCGTCGAGCGGATTCCGGCCGGGCGCTGGGGTGAGGCGAGCGATCTCGGCGGGGCGGCGGTGTTCCTGGCGTCGGCGGCCTCCGATTATGTCAACGGCCATGTCCTGGCGGTCGATGGCGGGTGGCTGGCGCGATGATCCTGTGCTTCGGCGAACTGCTGCTGCGCCTGAGCGCGCCGGGCCGCGAGTTGGTGATGCAGAGCGGCCGGTTCGACGTGCATGTCGGCGGGGCGGAGGCGAATGTCGCGGTCGGCCTCGCCAATCTCGGCCATGGCGCGGCGATGGTCAGCGTGGTGCCCGACAATCCGCTGGGGCGCGGCGCGGTGGCGGCGATCCGGGCGCAGGGGGTCGATTGTTCGCGCATCACGACCCGCGACGGGCGGATGGGGCTGTATTTCCTCAGTCCCGGTGCGGGGCTGCGCGCGTCGGACATCGTCTATGACCGCGCGGGATCGAGTTTCGCGACGGCCCCGGCCGAGGCGTGGGATTGGGACGCCTTGCTGGTCGGCTGCACCCGGCTGCACCTGTCGGGCATCACCCCGGCACTGGGCGACGAGACCGCCCGGGCAGCGATCGCAGCGGCGGAGGCGGCGCGGGCGCGGGGGCTGATCATCTCGTTCGACGGCAATTATCGTGCGCGGCTGTGGGAGGCATGGGACAGCGATCCGCGCGGCGTGCTGACCCGGCTGGTCGGGCTGGCTGACCTGTTGTTCGGCAACCACCGCGACGTGTCGCTGCTGCTGGGCGCGGAGTTTTCGGGCGATGGCGAACAGCGCCGGCGCGAGGCGGCGGAGGCGGCGTTCGCGGCCTTTCCGAACCTTCGGCACATCGCCAGCACCGCCCGCCATGTCGACGACGCCGACCGCCACCGCCTGTCGGCGCGGATCGATACGCCGTCAGGCGCGGTGCAGACCGCCGAAGTCGCCATTTCGGGCATCGTCGACCGGATCGGCGGCGGTGATGCCTTTGCCAGCGGCGTGCTCCACGGCTTGATGTCGGGCAAGGACGAGGCGACGGCGGCGAACTGGGGCCTTGCCGTCGCGGCGCTCAAACATTCGCTACCCGGCGATTTCAGCCTGTTTCGTCAATCGGATATCGATGCTTTCCTTGCCGGCGGGCTGGACGTCCGACGCTGATCCTAGCATAGCGGGACGGGGGAACGGCCGCGGGGGCGCCACGTTCCGTCATGGATGCGAGGCGACGTGAATCAGGGCGGCGACACGAGCGGACGGGCGGCCAGCGACGACCGCCGTATCGCGTTGGAAATCGCCGGCGCGGACGGCGGGACCGATCCGTTCGTCGCGGCCGTCCGCGCGACGCGGATGCCGATGATTATCACCAACCCGCGTCTGCCCGACAATCCGGTGGTGTTCGCCAACGACGCCTTTTGCCGCCTGACCGGCTATCGCCGCGACGCGATCATCGGCCGCAACTGTCGCTTCCTGCAGGGCGAGGATACCGATCCGGCAACGGTCGCGCAGATTCGCGATGCCGTGGCGGCGGTGCGGTCGATCGAAATCGATATCCGGAATTATCAGGCCGACGGCACGCCGTTCTGGAACCGGCTGCTACTGGCCCCGGTCCATGATGCCGATGGCAAGCTGGTCTATTTCTTTGCCAGCCAGCTTGACGTCACGCTGGAACGCACCCGGCTGGAGGGGCTGGAATCGAGCAACGCCGCGTTGCTGGCCGAACTGGCCGGGCGGTTTCGGGAACAGGAAGAGCGCGAACGCGAAATGTTGTTCGCGCTGGAGGCCGGACGGTTCGGTACATGGTCGTTCGACCGGGCGACGCGGCAGATCACCATGTCGGCGATCTGCCGGACCAATTTCGGGTTCGACGCCGATTACCCGCCGTCGACCGCCGAGGTCACGGCGATTCTGCATCCGGACGACCGGGCGGCGGCGCGCGCGGCGATCGAGGCCAGCTTCGCCGGCGAACCATTGGAGATCGAGGTCCGCATCCGCCCTGGTGACGGGGAGGTCCGCTGGATCGCCACCCGAGGACAACCGACGCTTAACGCCGATGGCGACGTCATCCGCCTGACCGGCGTGTCGATCGACGTCACGGTCTACAAGCGGCTGGAGGGGATGCGCGCGGCGATGGCCGAGCTGAACGACACGCTGCGCCTGCTCGACGATCCGGTCGACATGGGCGTGGAAGCGGCGCGGATCATCGGCGAAGCGCTGTGCGTCGACCGGGTCGGGTACGGCCTGGTCGATCGTGCGGCCGAAACGATCACGATCGAACGCGACTGGAACGCACCGGGGGTCGCGACCATCGCGGGGGTGCTGAACTTCCGCGATTATGGCAGCTATATCGACGAGTTGAAGCGCGGCGAAACGGCGATCGTCGAGGATGCGCGCACCGACCCGCGTACCGCCGACACCGCCGCCCAGCTGGAATCGATCAACGCGCGGTCGTTCATCAACATGCCGCTGACCGAACTGGGGGGCCTGGTCGCGCTGATCTACACCAACCATGGCGAACCCAGGGCATGGCGCGATGACGAGATCGCGTTCGTGCGCGAAGTCGCTGAACGCACCCGCGCCGCGACTGAGCGCCGCCGGGCCGAACGCGAACTGGCGGCGCTGGCCGAATCGCTGGAGGAACAGGTCGTCGACCGGACCAAGGCATTGGTGACCGCGCAGGACGCGCTGCGCCAGAGCCAGAAGATGGAGGCGATCGGCCAGCTGACCGGCGGGGTCGCGCATGATTTCAACAATTTGCTGACGATCGTCCGTTCCTCCGTCGACCTGCTGCGCCAGCCGACGCTGACCGACGAACGGCGCGAACGCTATCTGGCGGCGATCAGCGACACAGTCGACCGCGCGGCGAAGCTGACCGGGCAGTTGCTGGCCTTTGCCCGCCGATCCGCGTTGCAGCCGGCGGTGTTCGATGTGAACGAGGCGGTCGGCGCGCTGGGCGACATCGTGCGGACGCTGGCCGGGTCGCGGATCGCGGTGGCGATCCGCCCCTGCGATATGCCGGTCTTCGTCGATGCCGATCCCAACCAGTTCGATACCGCCATCGTCAATTTCGCCGCCAATGCGCGCGACGCGATGCAGGGGGAGGGCCGCCTGACCCTGTCGGTGGACCGGGTCGACGGTATTCCCACCGGTCCCGGCAGCGCCGCGCAGCCGGGCGAATTCGTCGTCATCACCGTCGGCGATACCGGCAGCGGCATCGATGAAGAGACGCTGACCCGCATCTTCGAACCCTTCTTCACGACCAAGGAGCTGGGCAAGGGCACCGGCTTGGGGCTGAGCCAGGTGTTCGGCTTCGCCAAGCAGTCGGGTGGGGAGGTTCGCGCGCGCAGCGTGCCGGGCAATACCGAATTCGCGCTTTATCTGCCGCAAGTCACTACCCCGGACCGGACGACCGCCCCGGCGCGCGAGGCACCGGAACCGCTGGCCGGCGACGGGCTGCGGGTGTTGGTGGTCGAGGATAATGTCGCGGTCGGCACCACGACGACGCAGGCGTTGGAGGCGCAGGGCTTCGCACCGGTCCATGTCGTCGATGGACAGGCGGCGCTGGCGCTGCTGGCCGAACGGCCCGACGGGTTCGACATCGTGTTCTCCGATGTGATGATGCCGGGGATCGACGGCGTCGAGCTGGCTGCGCGGCTGCGGGACCTCTATCCCGGACTGCCGGTGTTGCTGACCAGCGGCTATAGTGACGTGATCGTCCGCCATGGCACGATGGGGTTCGAACTGCTGCACAAGCCCTATACGATCGGCCAGTTGATCGTCGCGCTGCGCCGGGTCGCGGGGCGTTGACCCCGCCCGCCGCCGCGCCCGCGCGCGGTTTCGTGGCTCTCTATACGCTGGCCTATTGCGGGCTGTTCGTCGCGTTCATGCCGTTCGTGTCGATCCTGTTGCAGGTGAAGGTCGCGGCGATCGATCCGGCGAACCGGGTCGCGTTGCTGGGGTGGGCGGTACTGGGCGGCGCGGTCGTCGCCAGCGTGGCGAATATCGTCGCCGGCTGGCTGAGCGACCATCGCTGGCGCCGCACGCGCAGCCGGCGGCTGCCGATCGCGATCGGCCTGATCCTGCTGGCGTTGGCCTTTGCCGCCATCCACCGCGCCGGGGACCGGACCGCGCTGTTGCTCGCCATCGCCTTCTGGCAGGTCGCGTTGAACCTGATGTTCGCGCCGATGGTCGCGGTGATGGCCGACGAAGTGCCGGACATGCACAAGGGGCGGGTGTCAGGGCTGCTCGGCATTTCGCACCCGATCGGCGTGTTGTCGGCTGCCGCCGTCACCGCGCCGATCTTCCCGACCGAGGGGCTGCGATTCGCGGCGAATGTCGCGCTGGCCGCCGTGATGATCGTGCCGTTCCTGCTGCTGGCCCGCGAGCGCGGGGCGGGCGGTGGATCGGCGGCGGTCGATACGGTCCCGGTGGCGGTGGTGCGCGGCGATCTGATGCGGGCATGGGTCGCCCGGCTGGCGATGCAGGTCGCGGGCAACGGGCTGACCGCCTATGCCTTTTTCCATTTCGCCGACCGCTGGCACGGAACGGGCGATCCCGCCGGCCCGGTGGCGCAGGCGATGGCCATCGTCACCGGCGTCGTCGTGGTCGCGACGATCGTCGCCGGACGATGGTCGGACCGGATGGGCGGCCGCAAGCCGTTCCTTGGCGGCGCGACGCTGCTGGTGATCGCCGGACTGATCGGAATGGCGACGGCACCGGGCTTTGTCGGCGCGGTGATCGGCTATGGCGTCGCGCAGACCGGGCTGTCGGTGTTCCTCGCGCTGCATTCGGCGTTGGCGATGCAGATGCTGCCCTCGCCCGAAACGCGCGGCCGTGACTTGGCCGTATTGAACCTGACCAACACCCTGCCGGCCTGCGTTCCGCCGCTGTTGGCCGCGCTGGTGCCGGCGGGGGCGGGGCTGGGGGCGGTGTTTCTCGCGCTCGCGCTGGTCTCGGCGGTGGGCGGCGGCACGGCGCTGGCGATCCGTTCGGAGCGCTGACCGGCTTCGTGCGTTGCTTGGGCTACGTCCATAGCAGGGAGTGCCTGATGATCCGTCTGTTCCACGTCAGCGACGTCCATTTCGGCGCGGAGGACAAAGCGGCGCTTGCGTGGTTCGGTGAAGCGGTGCGGCGCGAACAGCCCGACGCGATCATCATGACCGGCGACCTGACCATGCGGGCGCGCACCGCCGAGTTCGAGGCGGCGGCGATCTGGCTGGAGAACCTGGGCCGCCCGGTGACGGTCGAGGTCGGCAACCACGATCTGCCGCTGTACAATCTCTTCGCCCGGTTCGTGCGGCCGTACAAGCGGTACAAGCGGCTGGAGCGCATGATCGAGCGCCCGCTGGAAATCGACGGCGTAGCGATCGTCCCATTGAAGACCACCGCGCGGTTCCAGTTCCGCTGGGACTGGTCGAAGGGCTATGTCAGCGACGGCGCGCTGGCGCGGACGCTGCGGTTGATTCAACGCGTGCCGAAGAACAACCTGATCTTCATCGCCGCGCACCATCCGCTGATTGATGTCGGAACGAAATCCAGCGGAGAGACGCGCGGCGGTGCGGTCGCGCTGGACGCCGTGGTTGCGGCGGGTGCTCATGCGGTGCTGTCGGGCCATGTCCACGACCCGTTCGACATTCCCTATCAAACCGCCGGCGGACAGTTGCGGATGGTCGGGGCTGGCACGCTATCGACCCGCACCCGCGACGATCCTCCGTCGTTCAACGAGATACGGATCGAGAATGGCCGGTTCGAGACGATCGCGCGCAAAATGGGTGTCGCGGACGAGGCGGTGACGGCGACGGCTTGAGGAACCGGATTTCTGGTTCGTTTGGCCGCACACGTCCCCAGCGAAGGCTGGGGCATCGTACGGCTCCTGCCGTATGCAATCACCGGAATATCCGAGCCTTCGCTGGGATGACGTCTGCGGCGGATGGCGGCGATCGGAGTCTACGACAGCCGCTGCCCGATCAGCGTACCCTTGGTCCCGCGATTGACCAGTTCGAAGCGGAAGTTCGGCCAGCGCCGGCGCCAGCGCTGCGCGACGACCCGTTCGCCGGGCCGCGCGCCGTCGTCCAGCATGACGACGCCGCCGACCGGCAACCGGTCGAACAGCGTTTCCGCCGCGCCGCGCACATAGGGATGGATCGTCCATGGCGGCCCGTCGATCAGCAGCAGATCGACCTGATCGGGCAGGGCGTCGATGTCATACCACACGCCCGGCCAGTCCCCCGGCGCCGCGACCAGCGGGGCGGCGCGCAGGTCGGCCGCGATGCCATGTTCGGCCAGCCAGTCGCGCGTCGCATCGACGAAGCCGGCATGTTGGTCGAAGCTGATGAGTTGTCCGCCGCCATGCTTGGCCAGCGCTGCGCCGGTCACCAGGCTCGATGCGCCGGTGCCCAGTTCCACGACGGTCTGCGGGCGGCTGGCGGCGATGCGCTCGACAATCAGCGAGAGATAGCCGGTATCCGCCTTCCAGCTGCCGAGGTTCGGCAGGGCGTCGGGGGCAAGGCCCAGATCGGCCATCAACCGCGCCTTGTCGGCCTTCTTGCCGCCCGACAGGCTGCGCAGGAGCCACGGCCACTGGATCGCGCCGAACGCGATGGTGAACAATTTGTCCGAAAGGCTGCGGCGAAGTTCGTCGGGCCACAGGTCCGAATCGGCGAGCGGCAGCAGCGAAGTCTTGGCACGCGAGGTCATGGCGTCTCTTGCAGTAACTCCGCCAGCGTGCGGACGGCTCTCGCTATACGGTTACGCGCCAAACGAAAAGGGCGGCCCGATACCGGACCGCCCTAATTCGACCGCGATTGGCCGCAAACGGGAACCCTTTCGGCTCCCGTGCGTGGCAACCTTGCCTTAAGGCGGTACCGGCCCGCTCCCCCACCCGGCCACCCACAGCGTATCCTGATTGGGTGGCCGGGTGGGGGAGCGGGCCGGTACCGCGAAACGCGTCCGTTGGGCGCGTTTCCAAACGGGTCTTAGCGCTTCGAGAACTGGAAGCTGCGGCGGGCCTTCGCCTTGCCGTACTTCTTACGCTCGACGGCGCGGCTGTCGCGGGTCAGGAACCCGGCGGCCTTCACCGGCGCGCGTAGGATCGGCTCGTAGCGGGTCAGTGCCTGGCTGATGCCATGCTTGACCGCGCCGGCCTGACCCGACAGGCCACCGCCCTTGACCGTGCAGATCACGTCATACTGACCATTGCGATCGGCGACACCGAACGGCTGGTTGATGACGAGGCGCAGCGTCGGACGGGCGAAATACACTTCCTGGTCACGACCGTTGATCGTGATCTTGCCCGAACCCGGCTTGATCCAGACGCGCGCAACGGCATCCTTGCGGCGGCCGGTGGCGTAGGCGCGGCCATAGGCGTCGATTTCCTGCGCGCGCAGCGGCATCGTCGGGCGGGGCGGTTCGACCGGAGCGACAGGTGCTTCGGCGCCGTCGACCTGCGGAGCCGGCGCCTGCGGCGCGGCAGCAACCGGGGCCTGCTGACCGGTCAGGTTCGCGAGGTCGGAAAGGGACTGGCGGTTGTCGGACATTATGCGCCCACCTTGTTCTTGCGATTCATGCTCGCGATGTCGAGAACCTGCGGGTTCTGCGCTTCATGCGGATGCTCGGCACCCTTGAAGATGCGCAGGTTGCGCATCTGGTCACGACCCAGCGGCCCGCGCGGGATCATCCGCTCGACGGCCTTTTCCAGCACGCGCTCGGGGAAACGGCCTTCGAGGACCTTCTCGGCGGTGACCGCCTTGATGCCGCCGGCATAGCCGGTGTGCTTGTAATAGGTCTTCGTCTTCGCCTTGTTCGAGGTGAAGCGAATCTTGTCGGCATTGATGACGACGACGTTGTCACCGCAATCGACGTGCGGGGTGAACGACGTCTTGTGCTTGCCGCGCAGGACGTTGGCGATGATCGACGCAGCGCGACCGACCACCAGGCCGTCGGCATCGACGATATGCCACTTCTTCTCCACCTCGTGCGGCTTGGCCGACTTGGTGGTCTTCATGAGCGCCTTCATGGGCGTTGGACCTTTCGGATATATGACGCGTCCACCCCGAACCGGAGTGGTGCGAACGCCGGCCAATTGCCGAAGGACGGGCGGAAAGTCAAGCAAAGCGCGGCTTTGCTGACGGGTATTGGGATACCCTATGGCTGGCGCTGGCTGATCCGGGTGGTCGCGATCGACGTTGCCGCACCGCTTTCGATGCGGACGATGGTCTGCTGGGCCAGGATCAATCCGGTCCGGGCATCGACCCGTCGCGTGATGGTGCTGGTGCGTCGCCCGCTGGCCTGTCCGCCGCGCGCCACGACGTCGCCCGACAGGCGCTGCTCCTCGACAAGGACGCTGCCCTCGGCATGGACGCGTTCGGTGCCGGTCACGTCGGACCCGCCGTCGAACGGTGGTGTGGCGCGCTGCCGTACGTCATGCTGCGGCACGACTCCGCGGCGAACGATGTCGGGGGCGAGCAACGTCGCCAGCATCGATCCGAGCATCGCCACCTGCTGACGCTCCGGCAGGGCACGCAAGGGGGTGGTGAGCTTCTGCAACATCGCCGTCCGCGCCGGGTCGCCACCACCTTGCGCGGTGATCGCGTCGAGCAGCGTTGCCCACAACGCTTCGCGCTCTACCACGCCGATCACCTCGCCCTGGTCCGACAGGCGATAGAGGATCGGCCGACCGCGCAGCGTGGCGAAGGCGCGTTCGAACATCGCGCCGGGACCATCGGACAGGCCGCCCGCGACCGACTCGATCGTCATCTCGGCAACCAGGCCGGTCGGCGTGCGGCGGAAGCGGACGGTCCGATCGGTGGCATAGCGGCGGACGACGCCGGCCTCGTCGCGCTCCTGTTCGATGTGATAGCGATAGGCAGTGTCGAGCGCCGGCGCAAAGCCGGTCGCCGTAGCCGCCTCGATCGCGGGAGGAGGCAGGTCGATCATCGACGACCGGTAGCGTGCGCGCCCCATGTCGCGGCGACGACCAACAGCGCGCCGACCAATTGGTGCAGCGCCGCCACTTCGATCCGGACCCCGGTCATCACCGTACTGATCCCGAGCAATATCTGCACGCCGAAGGTGATGTGGATCGCGCGGGCGACCCTGGGGTGGCCCGCGCGCTTGGCGTCGCGCGCGAGGAAAATGAGCGCGCCGACCGCGACCCATGCCCACCAGCGATGGATGAAATGGACGACATACGGATCGTTGACGATCGCATCGAGCGGCGCACGCGCTGCCCATTCGTCCACCGGAAAGAAACGGCCGTTCATCAGTGGCCATTGATCGGTGACGAGGCCAGCGTTCAGGCCGGCGACCCACGCACCGAATAACAACTGCACGAACAGCACCGGCAGTGCGACGAGTCCGACCGGGGTCAATCTGGCGGGCTTGGAATAGGGATTTGCCGCTAGTTCGCGCAGGTCGAGCGCCGTCCACACCGTCCCGGCAAGGATCAGCAGGGCGTTGAGCAGATGTACCGACAGCCGGATGTGCGACACGTCGGTTCGCACCGACAGGCCCGACGCGACCATCCACCAGCCGATCGCACCCTGCAATCCGCCGAGCGCCAGTACGGCCAGCAGCCGGCCCTTGTAACCCCTCGGGATCGCCCCGCGAATCCAGAACCACGCCAGCGGCACGGCAAAGGCGACCCCCACCAGTCGGGCCAGCAGGCGATGAAAATATTCCCAGAAGAAGATGCCCTTGAACTGGGCCAGCGTCATGCCCTGGTTGAGTAGCTGATATTCAGGAATTTTCCGGTAATTGGCGAACTCCGCCTCCCACTGCGCTGCGTTCAGCGGTGGGAACGTGCCTGACAGCGGCTTCCACTCGGTGATCGACAGGCCGGATTCGGTCAGCCGGGTGATCCCGCCGACCACCACCATCGCCACGACCAGCGCGGCGACCCACCATAGCCAGCGTGCGACAGCGCCGGGACGGGCGCGCGAGGGAAGGGGGGGAGCGAGCATCGTCGGTGTCTAGCGTGGCGGCGCTCCCCGAGAAAGGGTCTCGCGTGGCTTTACCGGCGGTCGCTTGCCTGTACGATGGTGCGATGCGGAATGCTCATCCATGACGATCGAGGCGCTGGTCGCCCGTTACGGCCTAGGCGCGCTGCTGATCGGTGCCGGGGTCGAGGGGGAAACGGTCGTGGTCCTTGGCGGGATCATGGTCCAGCGCGGGGCGCTGCCCTATGTCGGCGCGATCCTCGCCGCCGCGATCGGGTCGTTCGTCGCCGACCAGTTGTTCTTCGCGGCGGGGCGGCGGTTTCGCGACCATCCCCGGGTTCGCCGCTGGAGCGCCAAACCCGCCTTCGCCCGCGCGCTGACGACGTTCGAGCGGCATCCGACGCTGTTCGTTTTCGCCTTTCGCTTCCTGTACGGCCTGCGCACCGTCAGCCCGGTCGCGATCGGTACGACGCAGTTGCCACTGGCGCGGTTCATGCTTCTTAACGGCGCTGCAGCGTTGCTGTGGGCGGCGATCTTCGTGTCGATCGGCTATTGGTTCGGCCACGGGTTGAGCGAGGTCATCGGCCGCTGGCTGCCGTCATGGCAGGTGCTGGCCGGCGGGGGGATCGCGATCGTGCTGCTGGCAGGGGTTACGTGGCTGGTAAAACGCCGAACCTGAAAATCCTTCCCGGCTCGGGGAGGGGGGCAGCCGCAGGCTGGTGGAGGGGGGCGCAACCGGTCCGCTGGTGGAAGCCCTCCTCCCACTACCGCTTACGCGGCGGTTTTCCTAGCCGTGCCGGGGAGGAGTCAGTCCCCCTTGCGGCCGAGCTTCTCGACCCGCTCGATCACTTCCTCGCACACCGCCGGCGATACGAACTTCGCGATCGACCCGCCATACATCGCGATTTCCTTGACTAGCCGCGACGCGATCGGTTGCAGCGAGACATCGGCCATCAGGAAGACCGTTTCGATCCGGTCGTTCAGCTGCTGGTTCATGCCCGCCATCTGATATTCATATTCGAAATCGGCAACGGCGCGCAGGCCGCGGACGATGACGCTCGCCCCCTGTCGTTCGGCGAAGGTCATCAACAGCGCATCGAAGGCGACGACCTCGATGTCGCCCTCGACCCCCGCCACCTCCCGCTCGACCATGGCGAGGCGTTCGTCGAGCGAGAACATCGGCGACTTGGACGGATTGGTCGTGACCCCGATCACCAGCCGGTCGACCAGCTTCGCGCCCCGCCGGATGATATCCATATGCCCGCGCGTCACGGGATCGAACGTGCCGGGATAGACGCCGATCCTCACCGGTCGCGCTCCAGCACGTAGCGGGCGATCGCGCGCAGCAGGTCGGCTTCATGGCCGAAGTCGCGCAGATGTTCGATCGACTGGTCGACCAGTCGCCGCGCCTGTTCGCGCGCACGGTCGAGGCCGAGCAGCGAGAGGAAGGTTTCCTTGCCTGCCTCGCCATCCTTGCGCAGCGCCTTGCCCACCGCCGCCTCGTCGCCCTCGACATCGAGGATGTCGTCGGCGATCTGGAAGGCGAGGCCGATGTCGCGGGCATAGCCGCGCAGCGACGTGCGCTGATCGGCCGAAACGCGGCCGAGGATCGCGCCGGCTTCCACCGAACAGGCGATCAGCGCGCCGGTCTTCATCGCCTGCAACCGGGTGACGGTGTTCAGGTCGAAGCTGGTGTCCTCCGCCTCTAGGTCCATCGCCTGTCCGCCCGCCATGCCCGACGGGCCGGAAGCGTGGGCAAGGTCGGCGATCAGTTCGATGCGGACATGCGGATCGGGATGGGTCGCCTCGTGCGCCAAAATCTCGAACGCCAGCGCGTGCAGGCAATCGCCCGCCAGGATCGCGGTCGCTTCGTCATACGCCTTGTGTACCGTCGGCTTGCCGCGGCGCATGTCGTCGTCGTCCATGGCGGGCAGGTCGTCATGGATCAGGCTGTAGACATGGATGCATTCGATCGCGAGCGAGGCGCGGGCGGCGCGCACCCGCTCGACGTTGAACAGCCGTGCGGTGGCGAACACCAGCAACGGCCGCAGCCGCTTGCCTCCGCCGATCGCGGCGTGCCGCATCGCGCGGTACAGGTTCGCGCGCGGATCGCCCGGCACCGGCAGCAGCGCGTCGAACTGGCGATCCATCTCTGCGGAGATTTCGCGAAGGGCGGCGTTCAAGGACACCGACGGCGCGACGGTCGCCATTATTGCGCGTCGAACGGCTGGGTGGTGGCGCGCCCTTCGGCATCGACGCGGATCGCCTCGATCCGGGCCTGCGCCGCATCGAGCCGGGCGGCGCATTGCGCGCGCAGCAGGTCGCCGCGCGCATATAGGTCGATCGCGGTCTGCAGGTCTTCCTGACCCGTTTCCAGCCGGCTGACGATGGTTTCGAGTTCGCGCAGCGCGTCTTCGAAGGACAGGGTGGAAACATCACGTTCGTCGGACATGGGCGATGCTATGCGGCAGGGGGCGGGGCGATTGCAACCGGGCGTGTGCCGGGTCTCGTGGATTAAGAGTGCGATCGACCTTGGATCGTGGGAGCGGCTTGCCTGATAATGCCCAACGGTGTTCGCTGTTCAATTGTAACGTTTCACCGATAGCAATAGCGCCGACTGCGTAGCTGTCTGGAGGTGCCGGATGAGTGTCGATTTCTACGTCGCGGTGCCCGCCGCCAATTGGCCGACCGCTGCTGCGGTACGCCAGTGCATGACGGACCGAGGCTTTCCGGTTGCGATCAAACATTTTCCGATATTGGACAGCGCAAGCGTCGTGCGAGACGGAGTGCTGGTAGCGATCGATGGCAAGGACGCGTATCTGGAGGGGGAACTTGCCCCGGCTGCACTGATGCCAGAAGAAGTACAGGACGTGAATGGCCGCCTGACGGGCGTCTCCGCTTCCGAACGGATTCGTGGAACGGACGCGATCATGAGCATTCGGATCGCCACCCCGAATGAAATGCGCGCCACTAGCTATGTGATTTCGGCACTGATTGTCTGTTTTGGCGGGTTTGGTTTTGAACCCCAGGGCGACACCTATGGCCGCGAAGACTTCGCGCGTGTGCTCGTTCAAGATGCGGGAGCGCTGAAGGGTTAGTAGCAGGATAATTCTGCGAACGGAGACCTGCTTGCCGAGAATGGGGGCGGGCGCTCACGCGGACCGCAGATGCGTTCCGATCGCGTCCCACGCCGGCTGCTTCGCCGCCGCCCCGACCGTGTGCAACGGGCTGCTCGATGGCAGGGCCAGCGTTTCGATCCCTTGCACCAGCGCCCGCCCGGCCTTCCACGCGGTTCCGCCGTTGAACGCCACCAGCCGCAACGCCGGCAGGGTCGCTATCAACGCCGCTACGTCGTTAGCGGTCGCGTCGCGAATCGCGGCGTCGCTGCTGCCGGGGCGGGTAGCGCTCGCCACCACGTCCCACAGCCCGATGCCCGCCGCCTGTAGCGCCGCCAACCGGTCGACATACTCCAGCGCCGGCAGGTCCACCCCGACCACCGGCGACAGCAACCGCCAGAACTGGTTCTGCGGATGGGCATAATAGCGCCCGGCCGCCAGCGATGCGTCGCCCGGCAGGCTGCCGAGGATCAATACCCGTGTCGACATGTCGACGACCGGCGAAAAGGACGTCTTGCGGCTCACACCGCCTGGCCCGCTGCCCAGCCGCTCGACCACGCCCATTGGAAATTATAGCCGCCCAGCCAGCCGGTGACGTCGACCGCCTCGCCGATCACATGCAGTCCCGGCAGGTGCTTGGCCGCCATCGTCTTCTGGTTCAGCCCATCGGTCGCGATGCCGCCGACCGTCACTTCGGCCTTGGCGAAGCCTTCTGTGCCGTTGGGATGGAATTGCCAGCCGCTCAGCCGCCGTTCGACCTCGGTCAGCACCGCGTCGCGCTGGTTGCCCAGTTCGCCGGGGCAGTCGAGCTTTGCCGCCAGTGCCTCGGCCAGCCGGTCGGGCAGCGCCGAGCCGAGCGCCGAGCGCAGGCCGATGCGCGGGCGGTTGCGCTTCAGGTCGGTAAGCCAGCCGGGCGCGCGGTCGGGGACGAAATCGATCGTCACCGCTTCGCGGTGCCGCCAATAGGAGGATGCCTGCAATATCGCCGGTCCCGACAGGCCGCGATGGGTGAACAAAGCCGCCTCGCGAAACTTGGCCTTGCCCGCGCCCGCGCCCGCGCCCGCCACGACCTCGGTCGCGACGCCGGACAATTCGCGGAACAGCGCGTCGTCCGGCGGCAGCGTCAGCGGCACCAGCGCCGGGCGCGGTTCGATCAGTTTCAGCCCGAACCGCTTGGCAAGGTCATAGGCGAAACCGGTCGCGCCGAGCTTCGGGATCGACGGCCCGCCGGTCGCGATCACCAATGACGGCGCGGTCAGCGTCCGGTCGCCATGGACCACGGTGAAGGTACCATCGGCATGGGTCACGTCGCGGACCGGCTGGCCCAGCGCGATGTCGGCGCCTTCCGCTTCGGCCAGCAGCATCGCGACGATCTGTCGCGCCGATCCGTCGCAGAACAACTGGCCGAGCGTCTTTTCATGCCATGCGATGCCATGGGCATCGACCAGCGCGATGAAGTCCTGCACGGTGTAGCGGCCGAGCGCCGAGCGCGCGAATT
Organism: Sphingomonas sp. Leaf32; assembly: GCF_001421765.1. Classification (GTDB taxonomy): domain Bacteria; phylum Pseudomonadota; class Alphaproteobacteria; order Sphingomonadales; family Sphingomonadaceae; genus Sphingomonas. Next base: position 685,588 of record NZ_LMLA01000001.1, read on the forward strand.
TCGGGTTGGCCGAGACATAGCGGTCCCAGCTCGTCCCGACATTGGTGAAGTTGCAGCGCCCACCGCCCGAGATGACGATCTTGCGCGCCGGCTCCGGCGCATGATCGACCACGATAACTCGCTTGCCCCGCCGTGCGGCGATACCGGCGCAGAACAGACCCGCGCCACCCGCGCCCAGGATGATGACGTCATGACTGGCCATCCGCCGCCCTTCGCATGGCAACCGGGCGGCGGAAAGGGGTCAGCCGCGCACGACCAGCTTCACCAGCTGTCCCGGCACCAGCCGCGCATCGTCCTCCAGCCCGTTCAGCGTCAGGAAGCGATCGCGCTGGAAATCGGGATAGGTCATCTGCCGGGCCAGCGAATCCACCGTGTCGCTGGCCTTGACCGTGACGATGCGGATGCGCTTGCCGGTGATCGCGTTCGCCTCCGCCTGGGTCAGCGTGCCGAAGCTGTCGAGCAGCGATTCGAACGGCCCCACGCCGCGCCCGGCGGGCGTGACGATCTGGAAATAATAGGTGGCGGCAGGGTAGCGATAGGCGACGATGGTGACGTCGACCGCCTGGTTGTTGGCGTTGGCGCGGACCGTCGCGGTCGCCGCGTCGGTGCCGTTGATCCGCGTCGACTGCGGCTCCGGCGGGTTCTGCGCCCCGAGCGCCGCCAGCCGCTGCCGCACGACGCTGGCCGGATCGCCCGCCGGCCCCATGCGGAACTCGGCCTGACCGCCCTGGCCCGCGATGGTCACCGCGTCGGTGCCGTTCTGCAGCGCATAGCCGCTGGGCGCGGTGAAGCGGATGCGCAGGCCGGGATGCTTGAAGGTCGTTCCCTCGATCACGCCCTGCGCGGGATCGTCGTCATAGCGCAGGCCGTCGAGCATCCGCAGATAATTGGTGTCCTGCACCGGCTGGGTCGTGGCACCGCCCGCCTGCTGCGCTAGTGCGCGGGCGCGCTTCACGCGGTCGGCGCCGTTGGGATGGGTGCTCATCCATGTCGGCACGCTATTGCCGCCGCGCCCGCTGGTCTGCGCGGCCAGCGACTGCGCGTCGTTCAGCTGGACCAGCGCATCGGCCATGCCCGACGGGGCATAGCCGGCGGCAGTGGCATAGCGCACGCCGAACTGGTCCGCCTGATATTCCTGATTGCGACTGTAGGACAGGGTATAGAGCTGCGACCCGGCCCCGGCGATCCGCCCGACCAGATCGCTGCCGGTCACCGCGCCCAGCAACGCGGCGCCGATCGACCCGATCGTCGAGCGGGTGTTGCGCGAATTGCTGTGCCGTGCGGCGACATGGCCGACCTCATGGCCCATCACCGCCGCCAGTTCCGCCTCGCTGTTCATCAGAGCCAGCAACTGCCGGGTGATGTAGACATAGCCGCCGGGGATGGCGAAGGCGTTCTCGACCGGCGAATTGAGCAGGGTGACGGTGAAGTCGCCGCTGGCATTGGACAGTCCGGACTGGACCGCGACCTTCTTGCCGACGCGCTCGACATAGGCGGCCTGCGGTCCCGAATATTTGCCGCCGAATTGCGCCAGCAATTGCGGATTGGCCTGCGCGCCCTGCGTCCGGTCGCTCTGCGATATCGCCCGCGTCTGGGCATGGACCGGCGCGGTGATCGTCGCGGCGGTCAGCATCGCGGCGGTCCAGAAGCGTGTCGTCATCGTCGTATCGTCCCCGTTATTCCTCATCCGGAATACGTTGCGATACGACAACGGTTCCGTCGTTCAGCTGAACAACTCGCCCTGCGCGCCCACCGGCCGGCGAAAAAGATCGCAGCGCAGCCGGGGATGGCCGCCGGTCAGCGCGTGACGGCGACAGGCAATGGCGAAGCGGGTAGCGAGTAGCTGGCCCCACACGCCTTGCCCGCGCATCCGCGAATGGAACGCCGGGTCGTTGTCGCGTCCGCCGCGCAGCGACTGAACGATCGCCATCACCTTGCCTGCGCGGTCCGGGAAATGCGTCTCCAGCCAGGCGCGAAATAACGGCGCGACCTCATGCGGCAGGCGCACCGGCAGGAAATAGGCACCCCTAGCCCCCGACTGCGCTGCACGTTCGATCAGATTTTCGACCTCGTGATCGGTGATGGCTGGAATGACCGGGGAGATCGACACGAATACCGGCACCCCCGCCGCCGCCAGTGCCGCTACCGCTGCCAGCCGCTTTTCCGGATGGGGTGCGCGCGGCTCCAGCGTGCGCGCGATCATCGGATCGAGCGACGTCACCGACAGGGTGACGCTGACCAGACCCTTCGCGGCCATCGGTGCCAGCAGGTCGATGTCGCGCAGCACGCGGTCGGATTTGGTGGTGATGGTCAGCGGATGGTTCGTCTCCGCCAGCACCGCGATGCAGTCGCGCGTGATCCGCCAGTCCCGCTCGATCGGCTGGTAGGGATCGGTATTCGTCCCCATCGCGATCGGCCTTGTGACATAGCCGGGCTTCGCCAGTTCTGTCCGTAGCAGCGCGGCGGCATCAGGCTTGGCGAACAGCTTGGTCTCGAAATCCAGCCCCGGCGACAGGTCGTGATACGCATGGGTCGGGCGGGCGAAACAATAGATGCAGCCATGTTCGCAGCCGCGATACGGGTTGATGCTCCGGTCGAAGGGGATGTCGGGCGACGTGTTGCGCGACAGGATGGTGCGAGGGCGCTCGATCGCTATGGTGGTGCGCAGCACCGGCTCCGCGCCATCGACCGTTTCCCGCCAGTCGAGCCAGTCGCCGTCCGCCTCCTGCGCGGGCAGGGCGAAGCGGGCGCTGGTGGCATTGTTCGTCGCTCCTCGGGCGGGACGGTTGCGCATTGCACGACGCTATCCGATCGACTAGAACGAAGCAAGAACAAGGAGGGATTATGGCGCGGCTGAACTATCTCGAACTACCGGTCACCGCTACGGCACCGGCCAAGGCCTTCTACACCGCCGTGATGGGGTGGCAGTTCACCGACTATGGTCCCGATTATGCCGCGACGACCAGCGGCGATACCGATCTGGGGCTGGACGCCGACACGTCGCTCACCACGTTGCTGCCGGTGATCGAGGTCGACGACCTGGAGGCGACGCTGGCGGCGGTCGAGGCGGCGGGCGGGGCGGTCGTCCAGCCGATCTTTGCCTTCCCCGGTGGACGGCGGTTTCATTTCCGCGATCCCGACGGTCATGTGCTGGCGGCGATGGTCGCGGAATGACCTTGTCCGACCGATCCGTGAACCGATAGGAAGCGGGTCGGGTAGAACGGGGGACTTGTCGATGTTCGGAACGATGATCTGGGCGGCGGCGGCATTGGCCGCTCCCGACGGAGCGCTGCTCGACCTGCGCCAGCCGGGCAATGTCGTCACCGCGTTGCAGGCGGCGGGGTACAAGGCCGAACTGAAGATCAACAAGCAGGGTGAGCCATACATCCTCAGTGCGACCAACGGCGAATCCTTCACCGTCGAATTCTATGGCTGTGACGGGTTGAAGGATTGCAAGTCGTTCCAGTTCGCGTCGTGGTATAAGGCCGAGCCGGTCTTCACCGCGACGATGACCAACGAATGGAATGCCAGGAACCGGTTTCTGAAGGTCGCGGTCGATTCGGACGGCGACCTTCGGGAGTTTCTGGACGCGACGGCGGTGGGTGGCATGACCCAGGCGCAGTTCACCGATCTGGTCGGATGGTATTCCGACATGGACGGGCTGTTCGGGCGGTTCCTGAAGGAAAAGCGCGACGCGGCAAAGGTCAGGCCGGCGAAGTGACGTCCGGCCCTATCGCTCCAGCAGGCGCGGCATAAGCTCGACGAAGTTGCAGGGGCGGTGGCGGATGTCGAGCTGTTCGCGCAGGATGCCGTCCCACCCGTCCTTCACCGCGCCGGTCGATCCGGGCAGGGCAAAGATATAGGTGCCGCGCGCGACGCAGGCGGTGGCGCGCGACTGGATCGTCGAGGTGCCGATCTTGGCATAGCTCTGCCAGCGGAACAGTTCGCCGAAGCCGGGGATCAATTTGGTCGCGACCCGTTCGACCGCTTCGGGGGTCACGTCGCGCCCGGTGACGCCGGTGCCGCCGGTAGTGATGACGCAGTCGATGCCGTCGTCGTCGATCCAGCCGTGCAGCCGCGCGACGATCGTGTCGATGTGGTCGCGCACGATCGCCCGGTCGGCGACGACATGGCCGGCGCCCTCGATCCGCCCGACCAGCGTGTCGCCCGAACGATCCTCCGCCAGCCCGCGCGTGTCCGATACCGTCAGCACCGCGATCCGCACCGGCACGAACGGCCGGCTTTCGTCAATTGGCATCGGCCACCCGCGTCTGGCCCGCGCCCTTCACGCGCACGGCGGCGGCACCGGGCAGGCCCGGAAACTTCGGCCACATCCCCTGTGCCAGCGCGGCACGGCTGGCCGACGGCTTGCCGGCCTGCTTTTCGTACATCCAGTAGTTGCGCAGCACGGTCATGACGTAGCCGCGCGTTTCCCAATAGGGGATCGATTCGATATAGAGCAGCGGATCGCCGCCGTCCTTCAGCTGCACGTTCCACGCCTCGACCGGCGTCGGCCCGGCATTATAGGCGGCGATGACCTTGGGCAGCAGCCCGCCGGTGAACGGCCGGTCGCGCAGCTGTTCCAGATAGCTTTGCCCGACCGCCATGTTGACCTGCGGCTTCGACAGCGCCGATTTTTCGAGGCTGAGGCCGTGCGCCCGCGCATAGTCGGCCAGCGCGCCGGGGCGGACCTGCATCAGCCCGGTCGCACCCGCCGGGCTGACCACACCGGCATCGAAGCGCGATTCCTGCAGCGTGTGCGCGAACACCAAAGCCTTGTCGACGCGCCAGCCACCCTCCGGCGTCCAGTCCGGTGCGGGATACCGAGCCTCGACCAGCGGCCGTGCACCCTGCGGACCGTTATGCGACAGCCACAACTGCGTCGCGGGCAGGTTCAGCGAACCGCACAGCCGGGTGAGCGCGGTATAATCCCCCGCGCCGCCGATCCGCGCCTGATGGCGCAACAGCTTGTCGGCCAGCGCGCCTTCGCCGATTTCGGTCAGTGCGGCGGCGACCTTGACGTTCGATCGCCGTTCCAGCGCGCGCCAGTCGTCGGTCGCCGGCGCGCGAGCGCCGGCATCGGCCCCTTCGATCAGGCCCAATGCCTGCCGCGCGAGCAGCCCGTAATAGGTTTCGCCATATTGCGCAGCAGTCTGGAGCCGCGCCTGCACCAGATCGGGTCGGCCACAGGCGATGTCGGCGCGTGTCGCCCAATAGAGGCCGGCCGAGCGCAGTTCGGTATCGCCGGCCCGCTGCGCGACGCTGGCAAAGGCGGCCTGCGCGGCGGCGCAATCCTGTTGCCGCCACGCGGCTAGACCCTGCGTCCAGTCGGCCTGTGCGGTCCAGTCGCCCTGTCCTTGCTGCGCCACGGCGGCAAGGCGGCGGGCATTGGCGTCGTCGCCCGCAACGAAATAGATCCATGCCACGCGCCCGCGCATTTCGGTCAGCGCGTCGGGCGTCAGGTCGGCAGCGCGCGTGGCGATCAATGCTTCGGCGGCGGCACCGTCATCGGCCTTCACGAACGGCTTCATCGCATCGAGCAACTGCGCGGCGGCGGCATCGCTGCGGGCGGCCTTGGCGCGGACGCGGACCGGCGCGGCGTCGAACCACACCAGCCGCTGCGGCGTCGGCAGCTCGGGAAGGGCGGTCGCGCCGCGCAGCTTCGCGATGCGGGCGAGGTCGGGGGCATGGGGCAGGTCGGGCGCTTCGGTGAGCACCGCCATCAACTGCGGCAATTCGACCTTGGGCGACCCCTTGGCGGTATAGAGTTCGGCGCGGGCGACGGCGTGGAGCGGTCCCGGCTTCATTGCGTCGAGCCGCAGCTGTGCATCGGCCCAGCGCCCGCCCCGGATCGCGGCGAAGACCTGGGTATAGGCGTCGCGATCCTCGGGCGACAATTGCGGGGGAATGCGCGCTTCGGCAACGGCAATGGCCGCGCCGCGCGTCGGCGTTTCATCGGCATGGGCAAGGGTGGGAAGGGCGGGCATCAGCAGCGCCGCGAACACGAGTGGATTGAGTTTCACGCGGTCGGTTCCCTGATAAGCAACTGCAGGTGCCGCCATGTTTCCGCCTTGGCCAAAGGCCGCTCCAACAGGAAGCGCGGGTGGAACGTGGCGATCGTGGGACAGGCTATGCCGTCATGGTTAAGGGCGCGTAAACCGCCACGCTGGCCGTCGGGACCGAGCAACGCGCGGCACGGCTCCGCGCCGAACAGCAGCAGCTTCTTCGGCGCGACCAGCGTGACGAGCGTCCGTGCGAGTTCGTCCAGCGTCGCCTGCGCGTCGGCGGGCATCCGGCCGGTCAGTGGGCGGGCATGGGCGATCCCGGCGATGACGACCTGTTCGCGGACTTCACCGATCGCGGCCAGCATCCGGTCGAGTAGCGCACCGACCGGGCCGGTCATCCAGCCGCTCTCGGCCGAATCATCGGGTTCGGGCAGGTCGGTCAGGATCATCAGCGACGGATTTTTTTGTGCGGCGACCGGCACGCGCGCCGCGTTCCACCCGGCCTCCGGCACGGCATCGCCCATCCGCCACGCGACAAAGGCGTCCAGCGTGTCGGGCGGCAGGTCGGCGGCGGGGGCAGACGTTACGGCAAGCGGGCGGACCGGGGGGGCAGGGGCCGCGAACCAGTCGCGCAGTTCATCCTCGACCAGCGTGTCGACGCCGGCGTCGCTCCACCATTCGAGCGCGCTGGCCGCCGCCTCATGCCACTGAATCTGCTGGTCCGCCCCCATGACGCCCTTAAGGCACTGGGTTGACCTCCCCGTCAATCTGCCCAAATCGTTGGCAAGGACAGGGCGTGGCCCTCACGCGACGACATGGGGCGGCTGGCCGCCAGAGGATGGAATGATGAGCGAACGGGAATCGATGCCCTATGACGTCGTGATCGTCGGCGCGGGGCCTGCCGGCCTGTCCGCGGCGATCCGGCTGAAGCAGATGGCGGCGGACACGGGTAACGAACTGGCCGTGTGCGTGCTGGAAAAGGGGTCGGAGGTCGGCGCCCATATCCTGTCGGGCGCGGTGTTCGATCCGCGCGCTATGGACGAATTGCTGCCCGAATGGCGGACCATGGGTTGCCCGATGGCCGAGGTGCCGGTGACCGAGAACCACCACTGGCTGCTCTCCGAAACGGGCAGGAGCGAGGTGTCGCACCGCATCCTGCCGCCGTTCATGCAGAACAAGGGCACCTATACCGGGTCGCTGGGCAATATGTGCCGCTGGCTGGCGGAACAGGCCGAAGGTCTGGGCGTCGAAATCTTCCCCGGCTTCGCCGCTGCCGAAATCCTCTACAACGACGATGGTTCGGTTAAGGGCGTCGCGACCGGTGACATGGGGATCGCCCGCGACGGCACGCGCAAGCCCGACTGGCAGCCGGGCCTCGAACTCCACGCCAAATACACCTTCTTCGCAGAAGGCGTGCGCGGCCATCTGTCGAAACAGATCATCCGCACCTTCGATCTGGCGAAGGACAGCCAGCCGCAGGTCTATGGTCTGGGCATCAAGGAATTGTGGGACATTCCGGCGGAAAACCACGTCCCGGGCCGGGTGATCCATACGCAGGGCTGGCCGCTCAGCGAAACGCGCGGGTCGAACGGCGGCGGCTTCCTGTATCATCAGGCGAACGGGCAGGTGGCGCTCGGCTTCGTCACGTGGCTCAACTATTCCAACCCGTATCTCTCGCCGTTCCAGGAAATGCAGCGGTGGAAGACCCATCCGGCGATCGCCGCGATCCTGAAGGGCGGCAAGCGCGTGTCCTATGGCGCGCGCGCGATCAACGATGGCGGGTGGCAGTCGGTGCCCAAGCTCACCTTTCCCGGCGGGGTGCTGGTCGGTTGTTCGGCGGGATTCCTGAACGTGCCGCGGATCAAGGGCATCCACACCGCGATGAAGTCCGGCATGATGGCCGCAGAGGCCGCTTTCGCGGCCGTGCGCGACGGGCGGACCGGTGACGAATTGACCGCCTATACCGCCGCCTATGAAGCGAGCTGGGTCTATGAGGAACTGCGCACCGTCCGCAACGTGGTGCCGCTGGTCAAGAAATATGGCGATTTCGTCGGGTCGGGCATCGCCAACGCGACGATGTGGGCGGAGCATTGGGGGCTGCGGATGCCCTTCACGCTCGGCCATCATCCCGATCACGAAAGCCTGTGGCGCAAGGATCAGGTCAAGCCGATCGCCTATCCCAAGCCTGACGGCGTACTGAGCTTCGATCGCCTCTCGTCGGTGTTCCTGTCGAACACCAATCATGAGGAAGACCAGCCGGTCCACCTGACGCTGAAGGACCCCGACGTGCCGGTCGAATACGACCTGCCGCTCTATGACGAACCCGCGCAACGTTATTGCCCGGCGGGCGTATATGAGATCGTGGGGGCAGAGACCGACGCGCCGAAGTTCGTCATCAACGCGCAGAACTGCGTCCACTGCAAGACGTGCGACATCAAGGACCCGACGCAGAACATCAACTGGGTCGTGCCGGAAGGCGGCGGAGGACCGAATTATCCGAACATGTAGCATCGGACTGATCGTGGCGACGCTGGTGGCGGCACCGGCGTCGGCGGCGCCTACTCTGCCTGCCGCACCCCTGACAGCCTATGTCCACGCCCGCGCCGCTGATGCGGAGGGGCAGGTGACCGTCGCCGCGCAGGGCTATGCGCTGGCACTCGCCGCGCAGCCTTCCGATCCGGTCATCGCGGTTCGTGCGGTGCGACAGGCGCTGGCGGCCGGTGATCTGCCGCTTGCCCGCCGCGCCGGTGCCGTGCTGCGCACCGCCGACGTCGCGCCGCCCGATCTCGACCTGCTCGTCTTCAGCGATGCGGTGATCGCCCGCGATGCGAAGGGGCAGCGCGCCGCGCTCGACCGGTTGGCCGGATCGCCGCTCGGCTTTCTCGTTCCCATGCTCGCCGGCTGGGTCGACCTGCCCGCCCCGGAGATCGCCGGCGACGGCGGCGCGATCCCGCGTCGTTATGCCGCCGAGAACGCCGCGCTGCGGCTGCTCGCGACCGGGCAGACGGCAGCGGGGATCGCTGCTACCCGAGCGCTCCTGTCGGCGACCGGTGGTGATGCGGATTTCCGCCTGAACGTGGCCCAGCTCATCGCCCGCGCCGGGGAACGCGATACCGCCCGGGCGCTGCTAGCGGGCGACGACCCGGTGCTCGCCCGCGCCGCCGAGACGCTGGGCCGTGGCAGCAAGGGCGATGCGCGCTTCGGCGTGTCGCGCCTGTTCGCGCGGATGGCGGGCGACCTGTCGGCGGAAGGGACCGAGGCGCTGGCGATCATGCTCAGCCGTTCGGCGCTGCTGCTCGATCCCGGCTATTCCCGCGCCCGCATCGCACTGGCCGACGCGCTCGCCCGCGACGATGCGGTGGCGGAGGCCCGCGCGACGCTGGCGCAAATCCCGCCGGGCGATCCCTTTGCCGGCAGCGCCAATGCGCTGGGTGTCGTCATCCTTCAGCGGGCGGGCGACCTGCCCGGTGCGCTGGCACTCGCGCGCGAACAGGCGGAACGGCGGGGGGCGGCGACCGCCAGCCTGCGCCGCTATGGCGACCTGCTGCTCGAATCGAACCAGCCGGCCGAAGCGGCGCGCATCTACGAACGCACGCTGGCACAGGCGGGGCCGACGGCGGACTGGACATTGTACCTCCAACGCGGCGCGGCGCTCGACCGGATGGGCGACTGGGCTGGGGCACTGCCGATGCTGCGCCGTGCAGTCGAGCTGGCCCCGCAGGAACCGGCCGCGCTCAACTATCTCGGCTATGCGCAGGTCGATCGTGGTGAAAATGTCGCGGAGGCGACGCGGATGTTGGAGCGTGCACATGCCCTCGCGCCGAAGGACCCTGCCATCGCCGACTCGCTCGGCTGGGCGCGGTTTCGTGCCGGCAATCTCGCCGCCGCGCTGCCGTTGATCGAGGGCGCGGTGCGGCAGGCGCCCGACGATCTGGAGATCAACGAGCATCTCGGCGACCTCTATTGGGCGGCCGGCCGCCGGGTCGAGGCACGCTATGCCTGGAACGCGGCGGCGGTGTCCGCCAACGGTCCCGACGCGGCCCGGCTGGCGACGAAGCTTGCGAACGGGCCGGCTTCGTCGCATCGCTGAGCGCGATGATCGTCGAACCCGCGCCCGCCAAGCTCAACCTCGCCCTGCACGTCCGCGCCCGGCGTGACGATGGCTATCACGAACTGGAGACGCTGTTCGTATTCGTCCGTGACGGCGACACGGTCCGCCTGACCCCTGCCGACCGCGACGGCTTCGCGATCGTCGGCCCGTTCGCCGGTGGCCTGAGCGGGGAGGGCAACAACCTGGTCACCCGCGCCCGCGACGCATTTCGTGCCGCGTTTGGGGTAAGCGAGCCGCTGTCGATCGTCCTCGACAAGCATCTGCCGGTGGCATCGGGTATCGGCGGCGGATCGGCCGACGCCGCCGCGACGTTGCGCGGCATGGCGAAGCTCGCCGGGGTGTCGCGCGACGATCCTGCGCTGATGGCCATCGCGGCGGAACTGGGATCGGACGTGCCCGCCTGCCTCGCCGGGCGGACGATGATCGGGCGCGGACGCGGCGAGCGGCTGACCCCGATCGATGTGCCGCCGCTGCCAGTGCTGCTGGTCAATCCGGGCGTGGGGGTGTCGACCGCCGCCGTCTTTGCCGCATGGGACCGGACCGATCGCGGACCATTGCCGCAGGGGGATGCCCTCACCATCGCGCTGGCGGGGCGCAACGACCTCGAACCGCCGGCCCGCGCGCTGGCCCCGGCGATCGACACGGTGCTGGCGATGCTGGCGGCGGCCGATGGCGTGCGACTGGCGCGCATGTCGGGGTCGGGCGCGACCTGCTTCGCCCTGTTCGACCGGGCGGAGGATCGCGCGGCGGCGGCCACCACGATCCAAGCGGCCTGCCCCGCATGGTGGTGTCTCGAAACGGCACTGGCGTGACAGTCGATCGTCCTGATCCGGCACAGTCGGGCGCTTCGCCGGAGGGGGCGAGCGACTGGCGCGGTGCTTGCAAAGGTTCGGCAACGGATCACACGCCGGGAGCGGATCGTCCGTGGGCGGTCTCTTCGGACGCCGCCCATTTCCTGCCCATGATCGACGTTACCCGCGATGGCGGGATCGCGACGCTGTGGCTGGCGCGGGGCGGTGCGCGCAACGCCCTGCCGATCGCCGGCTGGCGGGCATTGGCGGAGCGGGTGGCCGAACTGGCCGCGTCCGATGTCCGTGCCGTCCTGATCGCGTCGCGTGAACCAGGTATCTTCTCGGCCGGTGCCGACATCGCCGAGTTTGCCGATCTGCGCGATGATCCCGCCAGACGCGCGATCTTTCGCGAAACCCTGTCCGCCGCGATCGAGGGAGTGGCGCGCCTGCCGATGCCGGTGATCGCGGCGGTCGATGGCGGCTGCTTCGGCGCGGCCGTCGCGCTGGCGCTGGCGTGCGACCTGATCGTCGCTGGGAAGGGCGCCCGGTTCGCCATCCCCCCGGCGCGGCTGGGCATCCTCTATCCTCCCGCCGATGTCGCGCGCCTGGTCGCGGCGGTCGGGCGGGGGCAGGCGGCGCGGCTGCTCTATACCGGCGACGCGATCGATGCGGACGAAGCGGTCGCCATCGGCCTCGCCCACCGCCGCAGCGACAGCGCGCTGGCAGCCGCGCAGGCCCTCGCCGCACGTATCGCCGCCAATGCTCCCGGCGCGGTGCGGGGACTGAAGCTCGCCATCGACGGCGTGCCCGGCGGCGAAGCCCGGTTCGACGCCGCCTTCGGAGACGCCGAACTGGTCGAGGGCCTCGCCGCTTTCCACGACCGCCGACCGCCGGAGTTCTGAATGCACGCTGCCGACCATCTGCCCGGAACCGAAACCGGCTTGTTGCTGCTGTGCGACCATGCGTCCGCCTGGGTGCCAGACGACATTGCCATGGCCGAGCAGCTGTTGTCGCTCCATGTCGGCGTCGACATCGGCGCTGGACCGCTCACCCATGCGCTGTCGGCCCGGCTCGATGCGCCCGCGATCCTCGGCACGGTGTCGCGGCTGGTGATCGACCTGCATCGGCAGAGCGATCATCCCGGCCTGATCCCCGAAGTCTCCGACGGCCACGCCATCCCCGCCAATATCGGCGCCAATCGCGCGGATCGCATCGCCCGCTTTCACGCGCCCTATCATCGCGCGATCCGTTCGCAGGTGCGTCGCAACCGCCCGCGCCTGATCGTCGCGATCCACAGCTTCACGCCCCGCCTCGAAACCAGCGACGCACTGCGTCCATGGGAAGCCGGCATCCTCTACGGCCGTGACGACCGCGCCGCCCGCATCGCGATCGACTTTCTTCGCGCGCAGGGTATCCCGACCGGCGATCAGCAACCCTATTCCGGCCGTATCCTGAACGCGACGCTGAACCGCCATGCCGAAGGGCAGGGCATAGCGTCACTGTCGGTCGAGGTCCGCAACGACCTGATCGCCGACCCCGCCGACGTCGCCCGCTGGTGCGCGATCCTGGCCGACATGATCGTCGCAGTGCGCAACGGACTTGCGCTGGAGCGTCTCCCTGCGCAATAGGCTGTCGCCATGACCCAGCCTTTCGACAAATCGCGGCTGCCCAGCCGCCACGTTTCCGTCGGCCCCGAACGCGCGCCGCATCGCAGCTATTATTACGCGATGGGCATCGCCGAGGAAGACATCGCCAAGCCGTTCGTGGCGCTCGCCTCGGCCGGCAACGACAGCGCGCCGTGCAACACGACGCTGGATTTCCAGGCCGACGCCGCGCGCGAAGGCGTGGTGGCGGGCGGCGGGATGCCGCGCCGCTTCAACACCATCACCGTGACCGACGGCATCGCCATGGGGCATCAGGGGATGAAGTCCTCGCTGGTCAGCCGTGAAGTCATCGCGGATTCGGTCGAACTGTCGGTGCGCGGCCATTGCTATGACGCGCTGGTCGGCTTTGCCGGGTGCGACAAGTCGCTGCCGGGCATGATGATGGCGATGCTGCGCCTGAACGTCCCCTCGATCTTCGTCTATGGCGGGTCGATCCTGCCCGGCCGGTTCGAGGACCGCGATGTGACTGTGGTTGACGTGTTCGAGGCGGTCGGCCGCTACGCCGCCGGCACCTGTCCGCTGCATGACCTGACCGCGCTGGAAAAGGTCGCCTGTCCGGGCCACGGCGCCTGCGGGGGCCAGTTCACCGCCAACACCATGGCGTGCGTCGGGGAGGCGATCGGCCTGTCGCTGCCCAATTCGAACATGGTGCCCGCCCCCTATCGCAGCCGGGAAGAGATCGCGATCGCGGCGGGCAGGCAGGTCATGGAGCTGGTGCGCCTGAACCTGCGTCCGCGCGACATTGCCACCCGCGCCGCCTTCATCAACGCCGCACGCGTTGTCGCGGCGACCGGCGGCTCGACCAATGCCGCGCTACATCTGCCGGCGATGGCGAGCGAGGCGGGGATCGACTTCGACCTGTTCGACGTAGCGGAGGCTTTCAAGTCAACGCCTTACGTCGCAGACCTCAAGCCCGGCGGCAAGTATGTCGCGAAGGACATGTACGAGGCCGGCGGTGTCTACATGCTAATGAAGACGATGCTGGCGAACGACCTGCTCGACGGCAACTGCATGACCGTCACCGGCAGGACGCTGGGCGAGAATATCGACGAGGTGACGTGGAACCCGGACCAGAAGGTTATCTATGACGTCAAGACGCCGATCACCCCGACCGGCGGCGTCGTCGGCCTGCGTGGTACGCTCGCCCCCGATGGCGCGATCGTGAAGGTTGCGGGCATGAAGCGGCTGCAATTCACCGGCACCGCGCGCGTGTTCGATTGCGAGGAAGACGCCTTCGCCGCCGTTGAACAGCGTAGCATCACCGAAGGCTCGGTCGTCGTCATCCGCTATGAAGGGCCGAAGGGCGGTCCGGGGATGCGCGAGATGTTGTCGACCACCGCCGCGCTCTATGGCCTCGGCATGGGTGAGAGCGTCGCGCTCATCACCGATGGCCGGTTTTCCGGCGCGACGCGCGGTTTCTGCATCGGCCATGTCGGTCCCGAAGCGGCGGAAGGCGGTCCGATCGCGCTGGTCGAGGATGGCGACATCATCACCATCGACGCCGATGCCGGCACGATCGACCTCGACGTCGCAGCCGATGTGCTGGCGGAGCGTCGCGCCAGGTGGCAGCCGCGCGTAAACGATTATCAGGCAGGCGCGCTGTGGCGCTATTCGACCACGGTCGGCCCCGCCTGGCAGGGCGCGGTGACCCATCCGGGGGCCAAGGCCGAGCGGCACGTCTACGCCGACATCTGACGTCCGCGGTTACCGGTAGTGACGTATCCCCGCCAGCGCGGGGATACTGTCATGCGATCAATGTGGTATCGATCGGCCATGACCGGATTCGAACGACGCCTCGCCCTGATTGCCGTCCTGTTGCTCGCGGGGTGTGACCGGACCGCAGACCCCGCCGTCCTTGCCAATATCGAAGCGGATCAGCGCGCCGCCGCCGACGATGCCGGCCGCATCGAATGCGCTGCCGAAGCCGCTCGCCCCCTCGCGGCCGATTGTACCATCGAACGCACGGTCGATAACGACGGCACCCTGCTGACCCTGCGTCAGCCCGATGGCGGATTCCATCGATTGCGCATTGCCCGCGATGGCCGTGGCGTGGTCGCGGCCGATGGATCGGAAGCGGCGAAGGTCACCGTCGTCGGCGACGACCGGATCGAGGTCGCCATCGGCGGCGCGCGCTATCGCCTGCCCGCGACGGTCGGCCCGGTCGCGCGATGAGGCTGTTTCCGGCGAATGCGCCGATCCTGCGCGGCGCGGAGATGCGCGCGGCGGAGGAGAACGCCTTCGCCGTCGGTGTCCCGCAAGATACCTTGATGGAGCGCGCCGGGCTGGCGGTCACGCGGGAAGTACGCCGCCTTGCCCTCGGACGCCCCATCCTTGTCCTCGCAGGGTCTGGAAACAATGGCGGTGATGCCTTTGTTTGCGCACGGTATTTGCGCGAATGGGGTGGCGATGTCGCCGTGGCGGCGCTGCCTCGCCACGCGTCCGGCGCGGCGGCACGGATGCGGGCGGCATGGACCGGTACGGTATCGACGCTGGAAGACGCCGAGCCGCGTCCGGTGGTGGTCGATGGCCTGTTCGGCATCGGCCTGTCGCGCCCGCTGG
Organism: Sphingomonas sp. Leaf32; assembly: GCF_001421765.1. GTDB lineage: Bacteria > Pseudomonadota > Alphaproteobacteria > Sphingomonadales > Sphingomonadaceae > Sphingomonas. The sequence goes on from NZ_LMLA01000001.1 coordinate 700,718, forward strand.
CGACCGGGATCGCCGACCCGCTGGCACGACTGACCCGCGACGCGTTCGTCGTCGCGATCGACCTGCCGAGCGGGATCGACGCCGATGCCGAACGGCAGTTCGCCGGCGGGGGCCGGGCCGACGTCACCATCGCATTGGGCGCGCTGAAGCCCGCCCATGTCGTCGGAGCATCTGCTGCGCGCATGGGCCATGTCCTGCTCGCCGATCTCGCCATCGACTTGCCACCTGTGCCACGCACCATCGCGCGTCCGGTGATCGCCTTGCCCGAGCGGGATGCCCATAAGTATAGCCGTGGCATGATTACCGTCCTTGCCGGCACGATGCCCGGTGCGGCGCGTCTGGCCGCCACGGCGGCACTGTTGGCGGGGGCGGGCTACGTCATTCTGGCGGGCGACGATGCCGGGCATGGCGGCCCCGATGCGCTGGTCCGCCGGCCGCTCGACGATCCGCCGGCCTTGCTGGCGGGCGATCGGCTGGCGGCGGTGCTGGTCGGGCCGGGCCTTGGTCGCGATGCGGCTGCCGGCCGGCTGATCGACGCCGCGCTGGCCTGTGCCGCGCCGCTGGTGATCGATGGCGACGCCCTGTCCGTACTGGGGCAGGCAGGCGTCGGGCAGATCGCCGCGCGCACGGCACCGACGTTCCTGACACCGCATAGCGGTGAATTCGACCGCATGTTCGGGTCGGACGGCGGTAACAAGATCGACCGGACGGCCCGGGCTGCGCTACAGGCGCGCGCGACTATCGTTCATAAAGGCCCCGATACCGTGATCGCTTCCCCCGACGGCACCGTCATCGTTTCTCCCGATGCGCCCTCCTGGCTGTCGACCGCCGGCACCGGCGACGTGCTCGCCGGTATCCTTGCCGCGCGGCTGCGGCCCGGTGGGAAGGAAGCGGCGGCGCAGGCGGTGTGGCTGCACGGCCGCGCCGCGCGGCTGGCCGGCCCGGCCTTCGTCGCGGACCGGCTGATCGACCATCTGGGACAGGCGATCGCCGAATGCCGCTGAACGACGATGACCTGATCGTCCGCGTCGCGGCACGCGGCGAAGGCGTGACCGGCGATGGCTGCCATGTCCCCTTCGCCGCGCCGGGCGACCGGTTGTTGCCCGACGGCACAGTCGCGCATGGCCCGCACCATGCCGAACCGCCCTGCCGCCATTTTCCGGAGTGTGGCGGGTGCCAGCTCCAGCATCTCGACCGGCCCAGCGAAGCCGATTTCGTCGCCGACCGGGTGCGCGGGGCGCTGGCGTCGCAATCGCTCGATGCCGTCGTCCGCCCGGCGATCCTGTCCGCGCCCTACACCCGCCGTCGCGCGACGCTCCACGCCGACCGGCGCGGCAAGCAGGTGACGCTGGGCTTTACCGAGAGCGGCAGCCACCGCATCGTCCCCTTGAGCGAATGCCATGTCCTGCTGCCCGAACTCTTCGCAGCGGTCGCGCCGCTGCGCTGGCTGCTGGCGACCGCGCTGAAGGACCGGTCGCGCGCCGACGTGCATCTGGCGCGGGTCGATCAGGGCGTCGATGTCCTCATCATCGGCCAGATCGCCGAGGGCCTTGCCGCCGCCGAAGCCCTGACGACCTTTGCGCAGGAACAGCGGCTTGCCCGGCTGTCGATCGACGACGGCATGGGGGCAGAGGCAAGGTGGGAACCGGAACCGGTCACCGTGACGCTGGGTGGCGTGCCGGTGCCGTTCCCGCCGGGCAGCTTCCTGCAGGCGACCGGCGATGGCGAAGCGGCGCTGATCGCAGCGGTCGATGAAGCGGTTGGTGGAGCGGGGATCGTCGCCGACCTGTTCGCGGGGCTGGGCACCTTCACCCTGTCGCGGGGCGCGGGCGTGCGGACCTATGCAGGGGAGGCAGGGCGCGAGGCGATCATGGCGCTTAAACTCGCCGCCGCGCGGGCCGGGCGGTCGGTCGTCGCCGACCATCGCGACCTGTTCCGCCGCCCGCTAACGGCGGCCGAACTTGACCGGTTCGACGCGGTGATCCTCGACCCGCCGCGCGCGGGCGCGCGCGAACAGGCGGCGGCCCTCGCCGCGAGCAAGGCACCGGTCATCGCCTATGTTTCGTGCAATCCCAGCAGCTTCACCCGCGATGCTAAGACGCTGGTGCAGGCGGGATACCGCATCGACTGGGTGCAGCCGGTCGGCCAGTTCCGCTGGTCGACTCATGTCGAACTGGTCGCACGACTGGTGCGGCACAATGCCTGACCGTATTCCCGCGTAGGCGGGGGACATCAGAATGCGGGGTAGGTTGCGTCGGTAAAATACAGTCCGTCCGGCGGAGCATTCAGCCACAATGCCGAGCGGTCCCGCGCCGCGAGAATGTCGGCCATCTCGTCGGGCGTCCGCTTGCCCTGCCCGACGGTCGCAAGGCACCCGACCATCGATCGCACCTGATGATGCAGGAACGACCGCGCGGCGGCATGGATGTCGATCCGGTCGCCGTCGCGCGCCACCGTCAGCCGGTCCAGCGTGCGCAGCGGGCTGTCGGCCTGGCAATGCGCCGAGCGGAAGGTGGTGAAGTCGTGCCGCCCGACCAGCCGCGTCGCGGCCTCCGCCATGGCATCCGCATCCAGCGGCTGCGGCACGCGCCACGCCAGCCCCCGTTCGTGCGTCAACGGCGCGCGGCGACACACGATGCGATAGACATAGGCACGGCCCAGGCAGGAAAAGCGCGCGTGCCAGTCGTCCGGCACGACTTCGCAATCGAGGATCGCGACCGGATCGGGCCGCAGCCGGGCGTTCAGCGCCTCCATCAACCGGAACGGGTCGATCGTCTTCGCCACATCGACATGCGCGCGCATCCCGGTCGCATGGACCCCGGCATCGGTGCGGCCGGCGGCGTGGACGGCGGCCTGTTCGCCGGTAATCTCGAACAACGCGCGTTCGATCGCTCCCTGCACGCTTGCCCCCTCCGACTGGCGCTGCCAGCCGACGAACGGGCGACCGTCATATTCGACCGTCAGGGCAAAGCGGGTCATGCGATGCGCGCGCCCTTCGGGACAGCGAAGCCGCGCAACATCTCTCCGGTCGAGGTCGCACCGCGACCGGCGCGCTGCACCTGTAGCGGGACCAGCACCCCCTCCGCGCAGGCGATCTCCAGCGCGTCTCCGATCACCGTGCCCGGTTCCACGCCGCCGGCGTCCGGATCGACCCGTGCCGCCAGCACCTTGATCCGTTCGCCATTCACCTCGATGAACGCGCCCGGTGCCGGGTTGAACGCGCGCACCTGCCGCTCGGCATCGACCGCGCTGCCGTCGAAGCGCAGCCGCGCCTCCGCCTTGTCGATCTTCGCGGCATGGGTCACGCCCACGCTCGCCTGCTCGACCGGCGGATAGGCGTCCGGGTCGGCCAACACCTCCAGCATCAGTCGCGCACCCATCGCGCTCAGCTCGCCGGCCAGCTCGCCCGCCGTCTTGCCCGCAACCGGCGTGCGACCCTCCAGCCGCACCGGCCCGGTATCCATCCCCGCCGCCATCTGCATGATGCCGACGCCGGTCTCTTTATCGCCCGCGAGGATCGCCCGCTGGATAGGCGCGGCCCCCCGCCAGCGCGGCAGCAGCGAGCCATGGACGTTCAGGCAGCCGAGACGCGGCGTGTCCAGCACGGCGCGCGGCAACAACAGGCCATAGGCCGCGACCACCGCTACATCGGCGTCCAGCGCCGCGAAGTCCGCCCGCACCGCCGGATCGCGCAACGTCTCCGGCACCCGCACCGCGATGCCCAGCGGCTCGGCCAGCCGGTGGATCGGGGAGGGGGTCAGCGCCTTGCCCCGCCCCGCGCGACGCGGCGGCTGGCTATAGGCGGCGATGACGTCGTGGCCCGCATCGACCAGCGCCTGAAGGATTGGCACCGCAAATTCGGGCGTGCCCATGAAGATGATCCGCATGACCCCTCTCGACACCGTGGCGTCGACACGCGCAACCCCCTATCTTGGGTCCGATGGCCTCTCCCGAAATCGACGCGCTGACGCAGGCGCTCTCCCGGCTTCCCGGTCTCGGCCCCCGTTCGGCCAGGCGGGCGGTGCTGCATCTGGTGAAGAAGCGCGAAACGGCGCTCGACCCGCTGCTGATCGCGCTCGACCGGGTGGCGCGCAATCTCGCCACCTGTTCGACCTGCGGCAATGTCGACACGACCGATCCGTGCGCCGTCTGCACCGATCCGCGCCGCGACGACCGGTCGCTGTGCGTGGTCGAGGAGGTGGCCGACCTGTGGGCGCTCGATCGCGCCCGGCTGTTCCCCGGCCGCTTCCATGTGCTGGGCGGGCGGCTGTCGGCGCTGGAGGGGGTGCGGCCCGACGACCTCGCGATCGATTCGCTCGTCGCCCGCGTCGCGGCGGGCGGCATCGATGAAGTCGTGCTGGCGATGAACGCCACGCTGGAGGGGCAGACGACCGCCCATTACATTGCCGAACGGATCGAGAAATATCCGGTTCGCCTGACCCAGCTGGCGCATGGCCTGCCCGTCGGCGGCGAACTGGACTATCTCGATGAAGGCACGCTGGCCCAGGCGCTGCGCGCGCGGCGCCCGGTCGCTTGACCGGCGAAAATATGCTACCTACCGAACCGCTATGGCTATTCTTCCGATCATCGAAATCCCCGATCCCCGCCTCCGCCTCGTCTCCGAACCCGTGGAGGGCGTGACCGACGAGGTGAGAACCCTCATCGCCGACATGTTCGAAACGATGTACGACGCCCCCGGCATCGGCCTCGCCGCGATCCAGGTCGCCGTACCCAAGCGCGTGCTGGTCATCGACCTGCAGGACGAGGAGGATGAGGAGGGCAAGCCGGTCAAGGCACCGCACGCCTTCGTCAATCCGGTGATCGAGGAAGTGTCGGAAGAGCTGTCGTCCTATCAGGAAGGCTGCCTGTCGATCCCCGAACAATATGCCGATGTCGTCCGCCCGGCGCGCTGCCGCGTGACGTGGCTGGACGAGCAGGGCGAGGCCCATGACGAATGGCTCGACGGGCTGATGGCGACCTGCCTCCAGCACGAGATGGATCATCTGAACGGCGTGCTGTTCATCGATCACCTCTCGCGGCTGAAGCGCGACATGGTCATCAAGAAACTGAACAAGGCGCGCAAGGCCGCCTAAGCGACGAACCGAACCCCGTTCGCCTTGTCGGGCGGGCGGGGCGGGGGTAAGTTCCGGGTCCGTTCCCCCGGAGTATCGCATGGACCCGTTTGTCATCGTCATCGTCGCCGCCGTCCTGCTTGCCGGATTGGCGATCGGCTGGCTGATGGGCAGCCGACAGGTCCAATCGCTGCGCGAGGAACGCGACAAGCGCGAGGATGATTTCAAGCAGGCGATCTCCGACCTCGCGCTCGCCAGCGAACGCGCAAAGGAAGTACCGGCATTGCGCGAGGAACTGGCCGAAATCCGTGCCGATCGCGACGCGCTGCTGCTCGATCACGCCGCGCTCAAGGCGAATGCGGCGGCGTTCGAGGAACGGCTGACCGAGTTCAAGGACGCGCGCGAGGCGATGGCCGGCCAGTTCCGCGAAACCGCGCAAATCATGCTCGACGGCGCGCAAAAGGCGTTCCTGCAACGCGCCAACGAACGCTTCGCGCAGGCGGGCGACACCAATGAGATGAAGCTGAAGGCGCTGCTGGCCCCGGTCGAGGCGACGCTGAAACGCTACGAAGCCAGCATGACCAAGGTCGAGGGCGAGCGGCAGGAAGCCTATGGTACGCTCAAGGGCCTGATGGACGCGATGCGCATCGGGCAGGAATCGGTGAAGAGCGAGGCGGCGAAGCTGGTCAACGCGCTGCGCTCCGCCCCCAAGGCGCGCGGTCGCTGGGGCGAGCAGCAGCTGCGCAACGTGCTCGAAACCTGCGGCCTTGCCGAACATACCGATTTCCAGATGGAGGTGTCGGTCGACCATGGCGACGGTCGCCTGCGTCCCGACGCCATCGTGAAGGTGCCCGGCGGCAAGAGCCTGGTGATCGATGCCAAGGTGTCCTTGAACGCCTATCAGGACGCGCACGGCGCGGTGGACGAGGCGGAGCGTGCCGCCTTCATGACTGCGCATGTCGCATCGATGAAGAACCATGTGAACGCGCTGGGGGCCAAGAGCTACCAGTCGCAGTTCGAGGATACGCCCGATTACGTGGTGATGTTCGTGCCGGGCGAACATTTCCTCGCCGCCGCGCTCGAACATGATCCGGCGCTGTGGGACTATGCGTTCGACCGCCGCGTGCTGATCGCGACGCCGACCAACCTGATCGCCATCGCCCGCACCGTCGCGGCGGTGTGGCGGCAGGAAAAGCTGGCGGGTGAAGCGCGCCAGATCGGCCAGCTCGGCCGCGAACTCCACGCCCGCCTCGCCAAGATGGGCGACCATGTCGCCAAGCTCGGCAAGAATCTGGAAGGGGCGAACACCGCCTATAATGCGTTCGTCGGCAGCCTCGAATCGCAGGTGATGACCTCAGCCAAGCGGTTCGAAACGCTCAACATCGACACCGGCGGCAAGACGATCGACCCGCTGCCGGTGGTCGAACAGTCGCCGCGCCCGCTGACCAAGCTGGCGGTCGCCATCGCTCAGGCGGAGGATGCGGCCGAGGAGCGGGCGGAAGCGGAAGGGGCGGGGGCGGGGGCGGAATAGAAGCGCTACACCCCGTATCACGTCACCCCAGCGCAGGCTGGGGTCTCGTCCCGCCAGCGCGCGTTCTCATGATGAGCGTCCTTGGCCCGCGGGAGCATTGCGCCACGATGTTACCATGATCGGACTCGCCTTTTCCCAAGTCCTAGGCCGGATCGACATTCACACTCTATTTCGTCACCCCGGACTTGTTCCGGGGTCCACCGAGCCGCAGTCGCGGTCGATAGAGGATTACACCGCACCGATTGCCGCGCCTTTGACTCCGGAACAAGTCCGGGGTGACGGAGAGGCTGGAAGGGGCGATCAGGAACGACCCCAGGAGCAGCTGAATGTCGATCGGCGCTGGAGGTAGTCCGGCGCAGGTCGGGGTCCAGTTGGGTAGTGCCTGTACTGGAAACGCGACCGACGCCGCAACTAGACCCCGGCCTGCGGCGGGGTATGGTGGTGCGGGAAGGAAGTGCTACCCTTGAGGCCGGGGCGGCACCTGCCCATCATCGCCTAGTACCAACCCCATCGTCACCGCGACGATCCGTGCCGCGATCCCTGCGCACAACCGATGCGGATCGTCGCGCGCCGGCACATATTCCGCCAGCACCAGCCCGGCGATCGCGCCCTCGTCCGCCAGCGCGGTCAACAGCAGCACGACCTCCTCATACCGCAATCCGCCCGGCGTGGGCATCGCCACCGCCGGAAACACCGCCGGGTCGATCCCGTCGCAATCGATCGAGACGAGGTAGCGCCCGCCCGCCGGTACCTGCGCGATGGCAGCATCGATCCCGCCTCGGATCAGGTTATAGGCGGTGACGATCCGGCTGCCCCAGCCGCGCGCATCCTCGATCTGCCACGCGCCGCCGCTGCCCAGTCCGCGCACCCCGACCTGCACCATGCCCGTGACGTGCGGCATCTCCGCCAGCCGCCGCATCGGCGATCCATAGCCCAGCGGCTCCCCACGAATGTCGTCGCCCCAGTCGACATGCGCATCGATCTGCACGACGGTCAGCGGCCCGCGCCCGGCAAAGGCCGCCGCGAACGGGATCGGCACCGAATCGTCGCCGCCCAGGAGGATCGGTATCGCGCCGGCATCCAGCACCGCACGCGTCGTCGCCTCGATCCGCTGACGATTGCCCGCTGCATCCTCCGGCCGGGTATCGACATCGCCGATGTCCACCACCCCACGCGTATCTTTGGGATCGGGAAAGGGGGTGAAGCCCAGGTCGAAATCGATCTGCGACAATTGCCGCGCGAACCCCAGCGACGCGGCGCGGATCGCGGCGGGCGCGTCGGCCGAATGGCTTGGCGCGCCATCGTCATAGGGCGTGGCCTCGCTCGCCCCGAACAGGACGATGCTGGGGCTGTCCAGCGCCGCGATGTCGGCGGCGGGCAGGGCGGCGAAGGTCGGGTGGGTCATCCCCGCTCAATCCCTCGCGACCCGGAAGGTTCAGGGCCGGTGCTGCCCCAGCACGGTGTACGCCATCACCGCCGTCGCGACCGCCGCGTTGAGGCTGTCGGCCTTGCCCAGCATCGGGATCTTGACCAGCAGGTCGCATTCGGCGGCCATATGGTCCGGCATCCCCTGCGCCTCGTTCCCGGTCAGCAGGAAGGTCGGATCGGGATAGGTCGCCGCGCGATAATCATGGGTCGTGTCGAGGCTCAGCCCCACCAGCGTTCCGGGGCCGCCCCGCAGCCAGTCCTTGAACGTCGCCCAATCGGCCCGCGCCACGGCGACGGTGAAGATCGCCCCCATGCTCGCCCGCACCGCCTCGACCGAGAACGGGTCGACGCATTCGTCGATCAGGATCAGCCCGCCCGCGCCGGTCGCGTCCGCCGTGCGTAGGATGGTGCCGAGATTGCCCGGATCGCGCAGCCGTTCCGCGACCAGCCACAGCGACGCATTGCGTCGGTCGATGCCTGCAAGCTCGGTCGAGAATTCGTCATAGACGCCGACGACCGACCCCGGATTGTCCTTGCCGGACAGCTTCGACAGGATGTCGACCGTCGTGGAAATGGCGATGCCGCCCGACGCCTCGGTCTCCTCGATCAGCGTTTCCAGCAACGGATGCTGCTCGCCGCTGGCGAAATAGAGTTCCGCCGGCAGCCACCCCGCCTCGCGCGCTTCGGTCAGGATGCGCAACCCTTCGGCCAGGAAGCGGCGCTGGTCGCGGCGATGGCGCTTTTCGCGCAGGTTGCGCGCGGACTTCACCATCGGGTTCGAAAAGGCGGTAATTTCGCGTGGCATGGCGCTGCCTAGCCTGCCTCGCGCTCCGCGTCGATGGAATCGAGAATGCGCGTGCCGGCCATGAACACCGCGATCGGGCAGACGACGAACAACAGCTTGCCGCCGATGCCCGGATATTGCGCCATGTAATGAAAGCCACGCTCGACCGCGCCGACGCCCAAGCCATAGATGACCAGAAACGCCTCGAACTTCGATTTGATCGTGAACAGGTTTTTGAGCCGGGTCAGCATGATCGCAAATCACGCAAAATACGTACCATTGGCGGTTTTTCGCCAATCCTGCCGCCCGACTTATGGTTAACTGTCAATTAACCCGACAAGGTCGAGCGATTCCAGCAGCGCCCGGTGCGCCGCCTCGATCGCGTCGATCAGCGCCGGATCGCCGATAGCGGCGGGCGCGATCTGCTCCGGCCAGTGCGCCTCGACCACCGCCGCGATCCGGTCGAGCTTCGCATCGTCGACCAGGAACCGCGGATCGATCGTCGCCGGATCGGCGACCACGCGCAGCCGCAGACAAGCCGGCCCGCCACCATTGGCCATCGATTCGCGCACATCGACCACCTCCAGCCAGCGGATCGCGCCGTTGCCCGCCACCAGTTCCTGCAACCAGCCCCACACCCGCTCATTCTCGCGCGCTTCGCTAGGCAGGATCAGCGCCATGCCGCCGCCTGCGGGCAAGGTCACCAACTGCGCGTTGAACAGATAGGAAGTGATCGCATCGGCCAGGCTCACCCGGTCGGCCGGCACCTCGACGATCTCGACCGACGGCATCGCCGCGCGCAGGTCGGCGAAGAAGGCGTCGCGATCCTCGAATGCCTGTTCATGCGCGAACAGGACGCGTTCGTTGGCGACCGCCACCACGTCGTTGTGGAACGCGCCGGCCGCGATCGCCGCGTCCGACTGCCGGACCATCAGCGTCCGTGCCGGGTCCAGCCCATGCGCCCGCGCGATCGCTTCGGACGCCTCGCGATGCTGTCGGGCGGGGAAGGGACCGCCGCTCACGCCATAGACGAATATCTCGACGCCCGCCGCATCATGCGTCTCGCACAATCGCATATGGTTCGCCGCCCCTTCGTCGCCGAATGGCGCGGGGACGGGGCCGTGGACGACGAAGGCATCAGCGGCAAAGGCCGTCCGCAACTGGCTGAGCGTCGCCGGCCATTCGTGACTGCGATGCGGCATCGTCACGAGGTTTGCGACGGTCAGGTGGCAGCGCCCGTCGTCGCAGTCGCTGGCCGGCGAAACCGTCGCGGCATTGGCCGCCCACATCGCCGATGCCGACAGCGCCTGCGCCTTCAGATGCGGTGCGGCGGCGGCATAATCGGTCGATAGCGACGCCAGCCAGCCATGGTCGGGGCGCGGATGCGGCAACAGGATGCCCTGCGTCAGCCCCAGCGCCAGGTTCGCGCGCATCTTGGCGATCCCCTGCAATGCCGCCGCGCGCGGACGCGACGTCCCGCCCGCATTGCGCGTCGCCGCCAGATTGCCGTGGCTTAGCCCGGCATAATTATGGCTGGGACCGATGATCCCGTCGAAATTGATCTCGCGCACGCTCATCGCGCCACCTGCGACACCGTGTCGCCGACCGCGACGTTCAGCGCGCGGGCGGCGTCCGCATCGATGACGATCCCGTCGTCGGTGACGGTCACGTCGCCCAGGCACGCACGAAACTCGGCCAGCCGCCCGGTCGCCAGCAGCGAGGGGCTGCCGCCGTCGCCGATCGCGACCACCTGCCGCTCGCGCCGGTCGCGGATCGTCGCGATCTGGTCGGTACGGGCGGTCATGGTCGGGCCGCCGTCGAAGATGTCGACGTAATTCTCATAGGCAAAGCCTTCATTCTCCAGCATCCGCATCGCCGCGCGCCCGGTCGGGTGGGGCAGGCCGATGACGCCGCGCGCCGCTTCGGGCAGCATCGCGATATAGACCGGGTGGCGCGGCATCAGGTCGGCGATGAACTGATTGCCGTGGATCGCGTTGAATTGGTCGGCATCCTGAAAACTCATGCCGAAGAAGCGCCCGGCCACCCCGTCCCAAAAGGGCGATCCACCCGCTTCGTCGATGATCCCGCGCAGCTCCGCCAGCACCCGGTCGGCGAAGCGCCCGCGATGCCGCGCGATGAACAGATAGCGCGACCGGGCGAGCAACAGCCCCAGCCCGCCGGCCCGCTCGCCCGGATGCAGGAACAGCCCGCCGACCTCGCTCGACCCCTCCAGATCGTTGACGAGGTTCAGGATGTCCGCGCGGAAGGTGCGGCCCAGCGCCTCGCTATGCTTGGTCAGCGTCGCGACGCGATAGGAATAGAAGGGCCAGCGCTGCCCGACCTTGGTGAAGATCTGGCACGTCCCGCGCACCTCGCCGGTGTCGACATTTTCCAGTACCAGCACGAACACCTCGTCGCGCGGGGCGTCCTCGTCATGGCTGAACGCGATGGCGCTGCGTTCCAGCCGGGTCATCAGCGCACTGCGGTCCGGGGGCAGGTTGGTGAAGCCGCCACCGGTCAGCTTCGCCATTTCGTACAGATATTTCAGGTCGCTTTCGCGCGCCGCACGGATTCGAAACGTCACAGTCCCCCCCGGCCCGCGATGCGAGCAATGGCGAGCGCCGACAGCCGGGCGCGTTCGGCCAGGCTGTCGACGATCATATATTCTTGTACGGAATGGATCGCGCCACCGCGCACGCCCATCGTGTCGATCACCGGTACGCCGGCCGCCGCGATGTTGTTGCCGTCGCATACCCCGCCGGTGTCACGCCACGCGATCGGGATCGACAGGTCGGCACCGGCCTGCTTCACCAGTGCGAACAGCTTCGCCGCGCCGGCGTCGATCGGCTTGGGCGGCCGGTTGAAGCTGCCATGGACCGCGATCTCGACCGCATGATCCGCCGCGACCATCGCCACCGCCGCGTCGATCTGCGCCCGGGCGCGCTCGATCTCTTCCGCGCCATGCGGCCGGAAATTGACGCGCAGCACGGCATGGTCGGGCACCACATTGTTCGGCCCGCCGCCATCGATCCGCGCCGGATTGACCGCCAGTCGTGGCCCCCGCACCGCGTTCAGCCTGAGGGCGATGTCGGCGGCGGCGACGATGGCGTTGCGCCCTTCCTCCGGGTTGCGCCCGGCATGGGCGCTGCGCCCGGTGACGACGATCGAGAAATTGCCGGTGCCCCCGCGCGCGCCGGCCAGCGTACCGTCGGGCAGGGCGGGTTCATAGGTGAAGGCAGCAACTTTGCCCCGCGCCACCCGGTCGATCAGCCGCGCCGACGAAAAGCTCCCGGTCTCCTCGTCCGAATTGATCATCACGTCATAGCCGAAGCGATCGCCGATCCCGCCCGCCTCGACCGCCTTCAGCGCGGCGAGCATCACCGCCAGCCCGCCCTTCATGTCGGCGGCGCCTGGCCCGTTCAGCATGTTCGGATCGGTATAGCGCATCGACTGGAACGCGTGGGTTTCGCCATACACCGTGTCCATATGGCCGGTGAACAGCATCCGCACCGGCGCCTCCGGGCGAACGCTGACCAGCAGGTGCCGTCCATGGTCGATCGTGCGGACGGCCCCATCGGCCTCGACCGTCTCCACCGGATCGGGATCGATCAGCGCGATCTCGCCCGGCAGCGCGGCGAAGCTGTCGGCCAGCATTCCGGCGACCGCATCCAGCCCCGCGACGTTGCGCGTCCCGCTGTTCACCGCGACCCATCGTTCGACCTGCGCCAGCATTTCCGTCTGGTCGATCGCATCGATCGCCCGGCGTTCGTCCACATTCATCCTGTCCATCGCCCGGTTGTAGAGCGATGCGGTATCAAACGGAACCTCTTGTGGCGGAACGCTGGTTATCCCGTCACCCCGGAGCAAGTGAGAGTAATGTCAAACGCAACCGTTCGTGCTGAGTAGGGACTGAGCTTGTCGAAGGCCCGTATCGAAGCACCCTTGGCGGTCCTTCGATACGCCGCTTCGACAAGCTCAGCGGCTACTCAGGATGAACGGTCCTGCCGCATGGTGTCCTGTATTAAAACGCGTAGACCAGCGAAGCCCGTCCGGTCGTATCGGCATTGACCCGCCCCACCGGCGGGCGGCTTTCGAACTGGATGTTGTACGACAGCCGCGCCGATAGCGGCCCCAGCACCTTGGCATCGACCGCGGTCAGGCTGGTAATGGTGCTGTTGGCGTCCTGCAAATAGGCCGAGGTATTCTGCCGCAGCGTCAGCGCCGGCGTCATCCGCCAACCGAAATCGACGGACCCGCGCGCCGCCAGGTTCCGCTCGACCGTATCCGTCGTGAACGACGTATAGCGAAACGCCGGACCCAGTTCGAGGTCGAGCGTCACCGGCCCCTTGGCGACGACGGTATAGCCCGCCCCGGTCGATGCCGAATAACGATCGTAGTAGCCGAAGAACTTGTCCGACTCATACTGCGCCGCGCCATAGACGTAGAGCCGGTCATCGACCTTGTAGTTCGGTTCGAACGCGGCGAGATAATGTTCGCGCGTCGGGATATTGTTGTTTTCCTGATAATCCGCCTGCAATTTCAGCTTGTGCCGCCAGCGATAGCCCTCGCGCGACAGGTCGAGCACGGCGGTCACGCCCAGACTGTCCGAATTGCCGCTGTTGATCCACCCGCCGACCTCGGCACGGCCTTTCACCAGTGCGCCGAACGACGCCGTGCGCAGCCTTTTCTCGGTCTTCTCGGTCCGCTCGAACGTATAGTGCGACGCCAGCTCGGCGATCTTCTGCGAATGTTTCGGCGCGGCCTTGCGCGCATAGCGCACGATCGTCGCCACGTCGTTGTCGTTGCCCGACGCCATCGCCTCTTCCAGCATCGTCCGGATTTCGATCGGCAGGTCCGGCTCGGGTGGCGGCTCCGCGAAATACAGGCCCAAGGGCAGGAGGAGCGCGGGGTTCGGCATCACTGCCCGCTATAGCCCATGGAATGCATATAGGCTGAACGGTTCATCGCGTGTCCGGAGCAGCTCACCGATGCAAGTGCGCGGCGAACCCGGCCAGCACCTGTTCGTACAACGCCTTCTTGAACGGCACGATCATCGCCGGCAGGTCGGCGGGGTCGGCCCAGCGCCATGCCCGGAACTCCGGCTCGGGCGTCCGGATGTCGATATCGGCGTCGGTCCCGTCGAAGCCGAACAGGAACCAGCGCTGCCGCTGCCCGCGCCATTTCCCCTTCCAGATTTTCCCGATCATGTCGTCGGGCAGGTCGTAGAGCAGTTCGTCGGGGTTTTCCGCGATCAGCCGCACCTTGTCCGCCGCCACGCCCGTTTCCTCGCGCAGCTCGCGGATCGCGGCGTCGATCGGCGCCTCGCCGTCGTCGATCCCGCCCTGCGGCATCTGCCACGCCTCCAGCGTCGAATCGAGCCGCTGGCCGACGAACACCAAACGCTCGCGGTTCAGCAGCATGACGCCGGCACAGGGGCGATAGGGGAGGTGGGTCTTGTCCATCGCCGCTTCCTACCGTGCGCCTCGGGCTTTTGCGAGGCGCATCGGCATCTTATCTGCCCCGAGTGATCCCCGTCGTCCACCATCCCGACTATGTCGCCGAAAGCCCGCCCGGCAGCCGCTATCGCTGGGGCAAGAACGGCCTCGTTCGCGACCTGCTGCTCGACATGGGCGATACCATCGACTGGCACGGCTGTCAGGCGATGCCGCGCCAATGGCTGGAGGCGGTGCACGACGACACCTATGTTGCCGAGGTGATCGAGGCGCGGGTGCCCCCGCACAAGGAACGCCGCATCGGCTTCGCCGTCACCCCGCCGATGGCCCTGCGCGCGCAGGCGGTGCCCGGCGGCACCTATGCCGCCGCGCTGGTCGCGATGGAGCGGGGCTATGCCGCCAACACCGCCGGCGGCAGCCACCATGCGCTGGCCGATACCGGGGCAGGCTATTGCGTGTTCAACGATCTTGCCATCGCCGCCAACCGGCTGGTTGACGAAGGGACGTGCGAGCGCGTGCTGGTGGTCGATGTCGACGTGCATCAGGGCGACGGCACCGCCTCGCTGCTCGCCGGGCGCACCAACCTCGCCACTTATTCGATCCACGCCGAAAAGAACTTCCCGGCGCGAAAGGCGGTGTCGACCCTCGATGTCGGCCTGCCCGACGGGGTCGGCGACGACGAATATCTGGCGACGCTCGAAGCGACCCTCGTGCCGCTGATCGACAGCTTCGGTCCGACGCTGCTGCTCTATCAGGCCGGGGTAGATCCGTTCGCCGACGACCGGCTGGGGCGGCTGGCATTGACGCAGGCCGGGCTGATCGAGCGCGACCGCTGGATCGGCCGAATGGCCCGCACGCGCGGCCTGCCGATCGCCAGCGCGCTCGGCGGCGGCTATGGCGACCTGCTCGAAGTGTCGCATCGCCATGTCGCATCGATCGTCGCCGTGGCGGAGGGAACCGGCATCGTCGCGCAAGCGTAACGTCACGCGATGAGCGAACCCGTCCTACTCTGGCTCCGCCAGGACCTCCGCCTGCGCGACCAGCCCGCCCTCCTTGCCGCGATCGACGACGGGGCAGTGATCCCGGTCTATATCCTCGATAACCAAGGCCCCGGCGACTGGGCGATCGGCGGTGCGCAACGCTGGTGGCTGCACCACAGCTTGGCGTCGTTCGACGAATCGCTGCGCGCCAAGGACTCGCGCCTGATCCTGCGCCGGGGCGAGTCCGTTGCCGAACTCCACAAGCTATGCGAGGAAACCGGGGCGAAGCACATCCATGCCATGCGCCATTACGAACCCTGGTGGGTGAAGGCGCAGGAGGCGCTGGGCGACACGCTCTGCCTGCATGACGGCAACCACCTGCGCCCGCCCGAAAGCGTCCGCACCGGTTCCGGCGGCATGTTCAAAATCTATTCGTCCTTCTGGAAGGCGCTGAACCAGATGCTGCCGCCCGAGGCCCCGTCACCAATGCCGCGCACGATCCCGTCGCCGGCCAAATGGCCGAAATCCGACAAGCTCGCTGACTGGGACTTGTTGCCGACCAAGCCCGACTGGTCGACCGCCTTCGGCAAGGCATGGCAACCGGGCGAGGACGGCGCGCACAAAGCGCTGAAATCCTTCACAACCCGCGTCGACGACTATGACACCGCCCGCAACCTGCCCTCGATCGACGGCAGCTCCAACCTGTCGCCGCACCTCCACCATGGCGAGATTTCGCCGCGACAAATCTGGGCTGCGCTCGACGGGCAGGGGGACAGCCTCACCACCTATCGCAAGGAACTGGCGTGGCGCGACTTCGCCAGCGGCGTCATCCTGTCGATGCCCGACTATGCCGACGCGAACGGCCGCCCGCGCTACGACAAGCTCAAATGGCGTAGCGATGCGGCGGCGAAGCGCGACCTGAAGGCATGGCAGCAGGGGCGCACCGGCTATCCCATCGTCGATGCCGGAATGCGCCAGCTGTGGCAGGTCGGCTGGATGCACAATCGCGTGCGGATGATCGCCGCGTCGTTCCTCATCAAGCATCTGCTGATCGACTGGCGCGAGGGCGAGCGCTGGTATTGGGACTGTCTGGTCGATGCCGATCTCGGCAACAATGCGGTCAACTGGCAATGGGTCGCCGGCACCGGCGTCGATTCGAACATGTTCGGCCGGATCATGGCGCCGCTGACCCAGTCCGAAAAATTCGACGCCGCCGACTATATCCGCCGCTGGGTTCCCGAACTGGCGAAGCTGTCCGACAGCGCCATCCACGATCCCGATGCCGCCGGGTGCCGGCCGAAAAACTATCCGGAAAAGATCATCGACCACCGCGAGGCACGCGAACGCGCGCTGGCGGCGGCACGGGGAATCTGATCGCTCACTATCCGTATCTCCGCCTGCGCGGGGATATGCTCTTTTCGGAAAGGCGTTACCCGCACAATCCCCGCCCGGCCGGATCGCGCAGCGCCGCCGCTTCCGACGCGCTCTCGCTCAACCGGTCGAACCGCAACCCGGAGAGTGACGCCCGCCCCCGGCACGCCGCCTCGCACCCTGCCGGCAACGCCCCGGGGAAGCGAATCGCATCGCCATCGAATGCCGTTTCGAACGCGCAGTCCTTGCCCAGTTCGACCCGCATCCGCTCGCCGTCGCGGGTATAGCGTCCGCGCGCGCTGCATCCATTGGCCTCGCCATAGTCGACGAACGCGCCGATCCTTCGCGCCGTCACGCACAGCCGGTCGCCCTCCCGCGCATACAGCCCGACCGGCTGGGCCGTCGCCGCATCGCGTACCACGCCGCGTGCGATCGCCGCCTGTTCCAGCGCGGCCCCTTCCGGCTCGGGCGAAGGCGCATCCCCTTGCGAACAGCCCGCCAGCAACAGCAGCGCCGCCGCCCAGCCCCTCATGCCACCGGCACCAGCCGATCGCCCTCGATCCGGCGAAAGAAGCAACTGTCCGCCCCGGTATGGCACGCCGGCCCGGCGGGGACGCAGCGGACCCACAGCGCGTCCTGATCGCAATCGATCCGCACCTCGACCACGCGCAGGACGTTCCCCGACGTCTCGCCCTTCTTCCAGATCGCCTGCCGACTCCGCGACCAGAAGGTCGCTTCTCCCGTCTCGATCGTCAGCCGCAGCGCCTCGGCATTCATATGCGCCACCATCAACGGCGCGGCCGTATCGGCATCGACGCACACCGCCGTCAGCAGTCCGTCGGCGTCATATTTGGGGTTCAGGGTCAGGCCGGTATCGCGCGAAGTCATGCGCAACCCCTATCGCCGATCATGGTTCCGCCGCAATCGACGATCAAAGGGCGACAAATCGATTCAGCCTACCTATATGGCAGCCGCGTGACACGCTTATCCCCGGAAGGGCCTATGTTCACCACCCACCCATTCGACGACGACAAGCTGCGCGAGGAGTGCGGCATCTTCGGTGTTTCCGGCGCGGACGGCGCTGCGGCGCTCGTGGCCCTCGGCCTCCACGCGCTGCAACACCGGGGCCAGGAAGCGGCCGGCATCTGCAGCTGGGACGGGGCGATGTTCCATACCCAGCGTGCGCAGGGCCATGTCGCGGGCAATTTCGACCGGCCGGAGGTGATCGAATCACTGCCCGGCGCGACCGCCTGCGGCCATGTCCGCTATTCGACCACCGGCGAAACGTCGAACCGCAACATCCAGCCGCTCTATGCCGAACTGGCGTCGGGCGGGTTCGCGGTGGCGCATAACGGCAACCTTTCCAACGCCATGCGGCTGCGCAAGGATCTGGTGCGCACCGGATCGATCTTTCAGTCGACCAGCGACACCGAAGTCATCATCCACCTGGTCGCCACGTCCAACTACCGGACGCTGCTCGACCGGTTCATCGATGCGCTGAAGCAGGTCGAGGGCGCCTATTCGCTGATCTGCATGACGCCCGAGGGGATGATCGCCTGTCGCGATCCGCTCGGCATCCGTCCGCTGGTGATGGGCAAGCTCGGCGACGCCTATATCTTCGCGTCGGAAACCGTCGCGCTCGACGTGGTGGGGGCCGAGTTCGTCCGCGAGGTCGAACCGGGCGAGCTGGTCATCATTTCCAACGGCGAACTCCGCTCGATCCGGCCGTTCGCGCCGCTCAGCCCACGTCCGTGCATCTTCGAATGGGTGTATTTCTCGCGCCCTGATTCGATCAGCGAAGACCGGTCGATCTATTCGGTGCGCAAGGCGATCGGTGCCGAACTGGCGCAGGAAAATGCGGTCGAGGCCGATCTGGTCATCCCCGTGCCCGATTCGGGGGTTCCCGCCGCGATCGGCTATGCGCAGGCATCGGGCATTCCGTTCGAACTGGGCATCATCCGCTCGCACTATGTCGGCCGCACCTTCATCCAGCCGGGCGACAAGGTCCGCCATCTGGGCGTGAAGCTGAAGCACAATGCCAACCGCAAGCTGATCGAGGGCAAGCGCATCGTGCTGGTCGACGATTCGATCGTGCGCGGGACCACCAGCCTGAAGATCGTGCAGATGATGCGCGATGCCGGCGCGGCCGAAGTGCACATGCGCATCGCATCGCCGCCCACGCGCCATTCGTGCTTCTACGGCGTTGACACGCCCGAACGCGCGAAGCTGCTGGCGGCGAAATATGATCTGGCCGGGATGACCGACTATATCCAGGCCGACAGCCTTGCCTTCATCTCGATCGACGGCTTGTACCGCGCGCTCGGCGAAGCCAACCGGACCGCGGTCCGCCCGAAATATTGCGACGCGTGCTTCACCGGCGATTATCCCACGCCGCTGACCGATCAGGATGAAACCAGCTCGGTCGACCAGTTCGCGGTTCTGGCCGAACGGGTCGGATGAGCGAGCGGTTGAAGGGGCAGCTGGCGCTCGTCACGGGCGCCAGCCGGGGGATCGGTGCCGCCACCGCCGTCGCGCTGGCGGCGGAGGGCGCGCATGTCATCCTGACCGGGCGGACGACCGGCGGGCTGGAAGAGGTCGAGGATGCGATCTACGCGGCGGGCGGTTCGGCCACCATCGCGCCGATCGACCTGTACGACCTGACCGCCGTTCCGCAGCTGGTGTCGGCCATCGCCGAACGCTGGCGCGCGCTCGACATGCTGGTGCTGAACGCCGGTGCGCTCGGCACGTTGGGACCGGTGCCGTCGTTCGACCTGAAGGAGTTCGACAAGGTGATAGCGCTGAACGTCACCGCCAACGCCGCGCTGATCGCCGCCTTTTCGCCAATGCTGCGCCTCGCGCGCAGCGGCCGCGTGATCGGCGTCACCTCGTCGGTCGGGGCCGCCCCGCGTGCCTATTGGGGCATGTACGGCGCGTCGAAGGCCGCGTTCGACAACATCATCGCCAGCTATGGGCTGGAGATGGCGAACATCTCGCCCGTCCGCACCGCCATCGTCGATCCGGGTGCGACCCGCACGAAGATGCGCGAGCGCGCCTATCCCGGCGAGGACCCGCAATCGGTGAAGCCGCCGGAGCGGGTGGCCGACGCGATCCTTCGCCTGATGGCGGACGGTTTCGACAGCGGAACCCGCATCCGCGTCGACTGATGGCGGTTCGATATCGCTAAAATCAAACGTCACCCCAGCGAAGGCTGGGGTCTCCCGGTGACAGCGTACAGCAGGACCAGCACGAGACCCCAGCCTTCGCTAAGGTGACGCCCCTGTCGATTGCCCATTACGGCACCGTTCGCGCAAGGTTCCTGACCTCAACAAAAACAAATAGTTGGGTTCGGCCGGGGCCGGCTCTGACCTCGCTCGTTGTCCGGCCGCTGCATCCGCAGCGAGCCGTTCGAGGAGCCTTCACATGGCCGTTAAATTCGCCGGAACGATGAACGCGATCAATCGTGGACTGGACGAGACCAAGCCCGCCAAGGGTGCGACGATGATCGAGGATTGGGAAGCCGCGCTGGCCGACACCGACGTACCGGGTGCCAAGGGAATCCTGCGCGACCTCGCCTCGCTGCGCAAGCAACTGGAAAAGGACGCGCCGGACAGCGACCGGGTCCATGACCTGCTCCACCGTCTGGGCGCCGCGACCACTAGGATCGCCGAGAAGTCGGAAAAGTCGCAGGACAAGCTGCGCGCCCTTGGCGAGGCGCTGACCGAAGCGGGCGAGGAATCCCCCGACGAGGACGATGACACCGAAGCCGCCGCCGCCCCGAAGCGGGCGCGCAAGAAGGCGTAACCGGCAGGGCGGCAGGCAGTCTCCGGACGGCCTGCCGCCTTTCCACTTTCCTACAACCACCCCGCCAGCCAAAACCGTCACCCTGGGTTTGACCCGGAGTGACATGGTGTATGGGGAGGTAACGTAGCGACACGAAACCGTGGCAAGTGTGAACTTAGTGAACTTTGGCCGCCATCACGGCTCGATGGTCGGGGTCCATGGCCGCTCGCGAAACCACTTGGTAATGATGTATTTGGTCCCTTCGACCACCGCCATGCCCTCGTGCAGCGTGGCGAGGTTGGGGCTGCCATCGGGGTTCATGTTGTTCCACGCGATCAGCATCCCCGGCCGCGGATTGAACCGCACCCCGGCCTGCGGAAACCACGTCGCGCCGCCCTGTTCGACCTCGTTCAGATAGACCATCGCGGTCCATGTCCGCTGCCCGCCCTGCACCGCCATTGACGCCCAATAGGGTTCGTTCTCGTTGAAATAGTCGTTATGCGCCCGGAACTGCTGCCCCGGCGCATAGCGCTGGCCCTGCATCGTCTCGCCATGCTCCGGCGGAATGCCCAGCAGGTGGGCGATCTTCTCGTCGATCGGTTGCAGCAACGGATGCCAGCGGTCGAGGTCGCAGCTGTCGCTGGTCCGGAAATTGGGATCGTCGGTCGTGGTCAGCAAGGTCGATTTGCGGCGACCGGCATCGATTGTCGCCATCAGCATGTCGCACTCGTCGTCCGACAGGAACCCGGTCAGCGCGAACAGCACCGCACCCTCCGTCTTGGCGCGGCGGATGCCGGGGACGGCGCTCAAGGTCGCTTCGACCGACCGGCCCCACTCGGCCCGGACGGGGGAGGGACCACCGGGTGCTTTACGGACAGGCGTATTCATGGCGCGCGTTCAACCAGATAGGGGGAGGAGTGTCGAGGGGGCACCCGTCATTCCGGCGAAGGCCGGAATCCATTGTGTCGGATGTCATCGGCTCCATCGAAACCGTCCGCGACCATGGATCCCGGCCTTCGCCGGGATGACGGTGGATCAATGCTCCGGCGTCTCCATCAACTCGACCAGCACGCCGCCCATGTCGCGCGGATGGACGAAGATGATCGGCGTCCCATGCGCCCCGATCCGCGGTTCCCCCAACACCCGCGCGCCCTTGGCGACCAGCCCGGCGACGGCGGCGTGGATGTCCGCCACCTCGAAGCACAGATGATGCTGCCCGCCCGCCGGGTTCTTCGCCAGAAACCCGGTGATCGGCGAGCGGTCGTCATACGGCTCGATCAGCTCGATCTGCGTATTGGGCGCGTCGATGAAACAGACCTTCACCCCCTGCGCGGGCAGGTCGAACGGTTCGCCGATCGCTGTTGCGCCGAGCAACTCGCGATACATCGCGATCGACGCCGCGATCGACGGGGTGGCGACCCCCACATGGTTCAATCGGCCAATGGTCATACATCCTCCTCGGTACGGGGAGGGGGACCAGCGAAGCTGGTGGAGGGGGTGCACCCCGCCGTGCAACCGTGGTGGAGCAGGACGCCCCCCTCCACCATCCTGCGGACGGTCCCCCTCCCCGTGCCGGGGAGGATCTCACAGCGGAATATTGTCATGCTTCTTCCACGGGTTTTCGAGTTGCTTGTTCCGAAGCTTCCTTAGCCCCAGCGCCACCCGCCGCCGGGTGGAATGCGGCAGGATCACCTCGTCGATGAACCCCTTGCTCGCCGCGACGAACGGGTTGGCGAAGCGCGCCTCATATTCCGCCGTGCGCGCGGCCACCTCGGCCGGGTCCTTCGAGCGGAAGATGATCTCCACCGCGCCCTTCGCGCCCATCACCGCGATCTCGGCGGTGGGCCATGCATAGTTCAGGTCGCCGCGCAGATGCTTCGACGCCATCACGTCATAGGCGCCACCATAGGCCTTGCGGGTGATGACCGTGATCTTGGGCACCGTCGCCTCGGCATAGGCGAACAACAGCTTGGCGCCATGCTTGATGATGCCCGAATGCTCCTGCCCCACGCCCGGCAGGAAGCCCGGCACGTCGACGAACGTCACGATCGGAATCTCGAACGCGTCGCAGAAGCGCACGAACCGCGCGGCCTTCTTGGACGAATTGATGTCGAGGCACCCGGCCAACACCATCGGCTGGTTGGCGACGACGCCAACCGTGCGCCCCTCGATCCGGCCGAAACCGATGATGATGTTGCCGGCATGGGACGGCTGAAGCTCGAAGAAGTCGCCATCGTCCAGCGTCCGCACGATCAGCTCGTGCATGTCATAGGGCTGGTTGGCGCTGGGCGGGATCAGCGTGTCGAGGCTGGGTTCTATGCGGTCCCACGGATCGTCGCTCGGCCGGGTCGGCACCCCGGTCCGGTTGCTGGCGGGCAGGAAGTCGACGAAGTCGCGCGCCGCCAGCAGCGCCTCGATATCATTCTCGAACGCGCAGTCTGCGACCGACGACTTGGTGGTGTGGGTGACCGCGCCGCCCAGTTCCTCCTGGGTCACGACCTCGTTCGTCACCGTCTTCACCACATCGGGACCGGTCACGAACATGTACGACGAGTCCTTCACCATGAAGATGAAGTCGGTCATCGCCGGGCTATAGACCGCGCCGCCCGCGCACGGTCCCATGATGAGCGACAATTGCGGGACCACGCCGCTGGCCAGCACGTTGCGCTGGAACACCTCGGCATAGCCGCCAAGCGACGCGACGCCCTCCTGGATGCGCGCACCGCCCGAATCGTTCAGCCCGATGACCGGCGCGCCGACCTTCATCGCCATGTCCATGATCTTGCAGATCTTCTGCGCGTGCCGTTCCGACAGCGACCCGCCGAACACGGTGAAGTCCTGGCTGAAGACATAGACCAGCCGGCCGTTGACCGTGCCCGATCCGGTGACCACCCCGTCGCCGGGGAACACCTGATCCGGCATTCCGAAATCGACGCAGTTATGTTCGACATACATGTCGTATTCCTCGAACGACCCTTCGTCGAGCAACACGTCCAGCCGTTCGCGCGCGGTCAGCTTGCCCTTGGCATGTTGCGCCGCGACCCGCTTTTCGCCGCCACCGGCACGGGCCGCCGCGCGACGCTGTTCCAGCGCTTCGAGTGCTTCGAGCATCGTCTCTCCTTGGCCCGTTGGTCGGGCGTTTCCGCCCTTGTGCCAGCAGGAAGGGGCGAAGCGCAATATTCTTGCGTCACCCGAAGCGATAGCCCGACACGACCCACCCCATGACGACATCGCGATAGTCGCGGACGGCTTCATCCTCGCCGCCTGCTCCCAATGCCACCATCAACGGCAACAGATGCTCGGCCTCCGGATGCGCGAAGCGGGCGTGGGGGAAGCTTTCCCAGCTTGCGACCCGCTTGGCCCGCGCGGTCGGGTCGGGATCGGTCGCGGCGGCCGTCAGCGCCGCATCCCATTCCTCCGCGATCGGCGTGACCGAAGGCCCCCGTGCGCGCAGATTGTGGAAGCTCATGCCCGACCCGACGATCAGCACGCCTTCGTCGCGCAGCGGCGCCAGCGCGCGTCCCATCGCGATGTGCGCAGCCGGATCGAGCGAGCGCTCGAGGGACAATTGCACCAGCGGGATGTCGGCATCGGGCATCGCGACCATCATCGGAATGAAGACGCCGTGGTCCCAGCCGCGCTCTGCCTCTTCGCCGGTCGCGAATCCTGCCTCCTCCAGCAGCGTCGCCGCCCGCCGCGCCACGTCCGGCGCCCCGGCCGCGTCCCAGCGCAAGTGGTAAGTGTGTTCGGGGAAGCCGTAATAGTCGAACAGCAACGACGGTCGCTCACCGACATGGACGGTCGACCGATCCGCCTCCCAATGGCCGGACACCATCAGGATCGCCCGCGGCCGCTCCGGCAGCGAATCGATCAGCCCGGCCAGATAGGCCTGCATCGGCCGCCACAGCGGGTCGGGCGCCGCGCCGGGGTTCATGAAGAAGCAGGGACCGCCGCCATGCGGCACGAACAGGGTGGGGAGCGTCATGGCCGATAGGTCGCGCCTCGACCCGCCGGACTCAAGGCCGTGCATGGAAACGACGCGTTTCGGCTTGGCGTCCTACGGCGATGCCCCCTACAAGGTCGCCCGCATGAGCCGCTTCACCGTCAACAACCTGCCGCAGGAATATCGGCTCGACCCGGAAACGCCGCTGCTGTGGGCGCTGCGCGACGTGTCGAACCTGACCGGCACCAAATATGGTTGCGGCACCGGGCATTGCGGGGCGTGTACCGTCGATGTCGACGGCCGCGCGGTGAAGTCGTGCCAGGTGACGATCGGCAGCCTCGAAGGCACCTTCGTCACCACGATTGAGGGGCTGGCCCGCGACCGCAGCCATCCGGTACAGGCCGCGTTCCTGGCGGCGCAGGTCGTGCAATGCGGCTTCTGCATTCCCGGCTTCGTCATGGCGACGGTCGCGCTGCTGCGGCAGAATCGGAACCCAAGCGAAGCGGAGATCGCCGCCGCGCTCAACCATCTGTGCCGCTGCGGCATCTATCCCCGGCTGATCGATGCGGTGCGACAGGCGGCCGCCGCCGCGCGCGGCGATGCGACGCTGGCACCCCCGCCGCGCCCGGGCATCGACCGCGCAGAGGCCGCGCGCGAGACGCCCGCGCTGACGCCGCCGACGAAGTAGCCGATATTCTTTCAATTGGCTGTCACCGCCATTCAGCCACGGTTGATCGCGACCGTAATAAACCGCATCCATCGTAGCCGGCGACATCCGGCGGTGGAGGCAGACAATGAAGAGCCGTTTCTTGCTGGCCCTGTTGAGCGTGTCGGCGCTGGTCCCGACGGCGGCCATGGCACAGGCCGAGCCGGAGTTGCGCGGGCCGCGCGGTCGCGAGCGGATCGAACGTTCGCCCGGTGGCGAGATGCCCGGTGCCCGTGCCGAATTCCGCAGCGACATCCGCGTCGAAGCGCCGCAGCCGCGCCCCGAACGTCCGCGCATGGAGCAGCAGCGCAACGAGCCGCAGCGCGGCGGCGACGCACCCCGCTGGCAGGAGCGCGGTGACCGCGGTGACCGTGGCGGTTTCGACCGGCCGCGTCCGGTGCGGGACGCCGACGGGCAGGTCGACCGCGAAGCGCTGCGCCGCGACTGGCAGCAGGGCAATCGTGGCGATCGCGGTTGGCGGCCGGAGCCGTCGCCCGCGCCGCGCCCCGACCGCGGTTACCGCACCCCGCCGCGCGATGCACAGGGACAGATCGATCGCGAGGCGCTGCGCCGCGACTGGCCGCGCACCGATGGCCGGGGCCAGCTCGATCGTGACCGCCGGGAGCAGTGGCGTCGGGAGCAATGGCGTCGCGAGCAGCAGAATGGCGGCTGGGATCGCAATACCCGCGACCGCGACTGGGGTCGCGACGACTGGAACCGGGGCGACCGTGACTGGAACCGGGGCAACCGGTGGGAGCGTGGCGGACAGTGGGATCGCGGCTGGCGTCGTGACGACCGCTACGACTGGAGCCGGTACCGTCAGCAGAATCGCGGCCTTTACCGCCTGCCGCGCTACTATGCGCCGTCGGGCTGGGGCTATGGCTATCGCCGGTTCGGCGTGGGCGTGACGCTGAATTCGTTCCTGTTCGGATCGAACTACTGGATCAACGACCCCTTCTATTATCGCCTGCCGGAAGTGTGGGGGCCATATCGCTGGGTGCGCTATTACAACGATGCGCTGCTGGTGGATGTCCGTTCGGGCCAGGTGGTCGACGTCGAGTACGACATTTTCTGGTAAGCCTGCCGTTACGGCCTGGGTGTGCGCGGCGGGGGCAACTCCGCCGCGCTTTCGTTTGCGCTGGCAATCGCCGGCCAGCTTCCGCAAACCGTATCAAAAGATACGGGAGAGCGATTCGATGGCAGGCGATATCCGGGTGGCGCGCGACGGCGACGTGCTGCGCATCACGCTCGACCGGCCCGACCGGCTGAATGCCGCGCCGCCGGCGATGTTCGATGCGATCCGCGATGCGCTTGCCCGTCTCGACGGCGCGCGGGCGGTGTTGCTGACCGGGGCAGGGCGCGCCTTCTGCTCGGGCGCGGACGTCATGGCGGCGCTCGGCGGCGATGACGCCCCCGCCATGACCCATGCGGCGCTCACCAACCACTATAACCCCACGCTGCAGGCGATCGCCGACCTGCCCGTGCCCGTCGTCAGCGCGGTGCGTGGCGCGGCGGCGGGGATCGGGTGCAGCCTCGCGCTTGCCGCCGATTTCTGTGTCGCGGCCGACGATGCCTATTTCCTGCAGGCCTTCGTCAATATCGGCCTCGTCCCCGATGGCGGGGCGAGCTGGATGCTGCCGCGCCTGATCGGCCGCGCGCGTGCCGCCCGGATGATGATGCTCGGCGAACGCGTGGCCGCCGCCACCGCGCTCGATTGGGGCATGATCCACGCCGTCGTCGATGGTACCGCGCTGGAGGACGAGGCGATGGCGCTCGCCCGGCGGCTGGCGGCGGGGCCGACCGTTGCGCTCGGCCTGATGCGTCGCAACCTCGCCTACGCCCTCGACCACGATTATCCCGCCGCGCTGGTGCAGGAGGCGGCGGCGCAGCGCACCGCCCGCGCGACCGGCGATGCGGTCGAAGGCGGCACCGCCTTCCTCACCAAGCGTACACCGCGTTTCTCCGGAGCCTGACATGACCCGCCTCGACTTGACCCCCCGTCCGGCGATAGGGACCATGCGATGACCGGCCCGACCCTCGACGATTGGCAGAAGCTCGCCGCGCGCGAGGTGAAGGACGCCGACCTGACCTGGAACACGCCGGAGGGGATTGCGGTCAAGCCGCTCTACACCGCCGCCGACGCACCCGATCCGGGCCTGCCGGGCTTCGCGCCGTTCACGCGCGGGGTGAAGGCGTCGATGTATGCCGGGCGTCCCTGGACCATCCGCCAATATGCCGGCTTCTCGACCGCCGAGGAATCGAACGCCTTCTACCGCCGCAACCTCGCGGCCGGGCAGAAGGGACTGTCGGTCGCCTTCGACCTCGCCACCCATCGCGGGTACGACAGCGACCATCCGCGCGTGGCCGGCGATGTGGGCAAGGCCGGGGTCGCGATCGACACGATCGACGACATGAAGATCCTGTTCGACGGCATCCCGCTCGACACCATGTCGGTCAGCATGACGATGAACGGCGCGGTGCTGCCGTGCCTCGCCTTCTACATCGTCGCGGCGGAGGAGCAGGGCGTCGGCCCGGAGAAGCTGTCCGGCACGATCCAGAACGACATCCTCAAGGAGTTCATGGTCCGCAACACGTACATCTATCCGCCCGAGCCATCGATGCGGATCGTGTCGGACATCATCGCCTATACCGCCGAGCATATGCCGCGCTTCAATAGCATCTCGATCAGCGGCTATCACATGCACGAGGCCGGGGCGACGGCGGTGCAGGAACTGGCGTTCACGCTGGCCGACGGCATGGCCTATGTCCGCGCGGCGCTGGAGCGGGGGCTGGACATCGACGCGTTCGCCGGGAGGCTGTCCTTCTTCTTCGGCATCGGCATGAACTTCTTCATGGAGATTGCGAAGCTGCGCGCCGCGCGCACGTTGTGGAGCCGGATCATCGCCGATTTCGGCGGCAACGCCCGCAGCCAGATGCTGCGCACCCATTGCCAGACCAGCGGCGTGTCGCTGACCGAGCAGGACCCGTACAACAACGTCGTCCGCACGACCGTGGAGGCGATGGCCGCGACCTTCGGCGGCACCCAGTCGCTCCACACCAACTCGCTCGACGAAGCCGTCGCCCTGCCGACCGACTTCTCCGCCCGGATCGCGCGCAATACGCAGCTGATCCTGCAGGAAGAGACGGGCATGACCCATGTCGTCGATCCGCTGGGCGGCAGCTATTATGTCGAGGCGCTGACGAAGGAACTGGCTGACAAGGCATGGGCGCTGATCGAGGAGGTCGAGGCAGCGGGCGGCATGATCGACGCCGTGAACTCGGGACTGCCCAAGGAGCATATCGAACGCGCCGCCGCCGCCCGGCAGGCGCGGGTCGACCGTGCCGAGGACGTCATCGTCGGCGTCAACAAATACCGGCTGGCGGAGGAAGACCCGATCGACATCCTCTCGATCGACAATGCCAAGGTCCGCGCCGACCAGATCCGCCGCATCGAACGGGTCAAGGCCGAGCGGGACGAGGCCGTGGCACAGGCGGCGCTGACCACGTTGCAGGATGGCGCGCGGGGGCAGGGCAACCTGCTGGCATTATGCGTCGCTGCCGCCCGCGCCCGTGCGACGCTGGGCGAGATGTCGGCGGCGATGGAGGTCGCCTTCGGTCGCCACGCCGTGTCGGTGACGCCGGTCAAGGGTATCTACGGCCCGGCCCATGCCGATGATGACGGCTGGCTGCGCGCTGGAGAGGGCGTCGCGGCCGTCGAACGTCGCATGGGGCGCAAGCCCCGGATGCTGGTCGCCAAGATGGGGCAGGACGGCCATGATCGCGGCGCGAACGTCGTCGCCAGCGCCTTTGCCGATCTCGGCTTCGACATCGTATCCGGCCCGCTGTTCCAGACGCCTGAGGAAACCGCGCAACTGGCGATCGCCGAAGGGGTCGATGTGGTCGGCGCCTCCAGCCTTGCCGCCGGCCACAATACGCTGATCCCCGAACTCATCGCGCGCTTGGGCGACGCTGGCCGTGGTGATATTCGCGTGATTGCCGGCGGGGTGATCCCGCCGCAGGATTATGCGCTGCTCCGCGATGCCGGGGTGGCGGCGATTTTCGGACCGGGCACCAACCTGGTCCATGCGGCGGCGGAGGTGCTGAAACTGCTTGGCCACAACCTGCCGCCGGTTGGAGAGACTGTGGAATGAATGTGATTGCGTCTGTCGAAGCTGCCCCGGCAATCGGAACGGGCGAGGTCCGCACCGATTGGACCCGCGCGGAGATCGCCGACCTGTTCGACCTGCCGTTCAACGAACTGATGTACCGCGCCCAGACCGTCCACCGCGCGCACCATGCGGTCGGCCAGGTCCAGCTCTGCACTTTGCTCTCGATCAAAACTGGCGGCTGTCCGGAGGATTGCGGCTATTGCTCGCAGTCGGCCAGCGCCGATACGCAGCTCAAGGCCGAAAAGCTGATGGACGTCGACGCCGTGCTGGCGAGTGCGGCCGAGGCGAAGGCCGCCGGATCGCAGCGCTTCTGCATGGGTGCTGCGTGGCGCAACCCCAAGGACCGCGACATGGACAGGATCGTGGCGATGGTCGAGGGCGTGGCCGCGATGGGCATGGAAACCTGCATGACGCTGGGCATGTTGACGCCGGATCAGGCGCAGCGGCTGGGCAACGCGGGCCTCGATTATTACAATCACAATATCGACACTTCGCCCGAAAACTACGCCAACGTCATCACGACGCGCAGCTTCGACGACCGCCTCGATACGCTGTCGCATGTCCGTGAAGCGGGTATCAACGTGTGCTGCGGCGGTATCGTCGGCATGGGCGAGACGCGCGGCGACCGCGTCGGCTTTGTCCACGCGCTCGCCACGCTGCCGCGCCACCCGGAAAGCGTGCCGGTGAATGCGCTGGTTCCGGTCAAGGGCACGGTGCTGGGCAACATACTGGCCGACACCCCGCTGGCCAAGATCGACGACATCGAATTCGTCCGCACCGTCGCCGTAGCGCGCATCACCATGCCGCTGAGCATGGTCCGCCTGTCCGCCGGTCGCGAAAGCATGTCGGATGCGACGCAGGCGATGTGCTTCATGGCGGGCGCCAATTCGATCTTCACCGGCGACCGGCTGCTGACCGCCGGCAATGCCGGCGACGACGCCGACGCGGCGCTGCTGGCGAAGCTGGGCATGACGCCAATGGTTGGGGAAGAACCGATGCGGAAGAGCGGATGCTGCTGAGCCTGCTGCTCCTGGCCGATGCGGTGGGCGGTAATTGCGCCAAGGCCCCGACCCAGGTCGCGGCGGACCGTTGTGCCGAATCGGGCTGGCAGGTCGCCGACCGGGACATGAGCCGCGAATGGCGGGTAGCGCGGTCGGCGATGCAGGCGCGCGACGCCCGCGATCCGACCCGCGGCGGCGGTTTCGGCTATGCCGCCGCGTTGCTGGAGAGCCAGCGGGCGTGGCTGAAATTTCGCGATACGCAATGCGTACTCGAAGGCGGTGTCAATGGCCGCAACGCCGATGGCGGCGACGCCCGGTCATTGGTGCGCTTTGCGTGCATGGAACGTATGACGATCGCGCGGACACAGGCATTGCGCCACTTGCGCGGCGGTTGACGCTGACCCCGAAAACACGGGGCAGACAAGGAGAGCGATTTGTTCAAGAAGATTCTGGTCGCCAATCGCGGGGAAATTGCCTGCCGCGTGATGCGGACCGCCAAGCGGATGGGGATCGCGACCGTCGCGGTCTATTCCGACGCCGACGCGCGCGCGCCGCATGTGACGATGGCGGATGAGAGCGTCCGGCTGGGGCCGGCACCCGCTGCGCAGAGCTATCTCGATCCGGAATTGATCCTGATGGCGGCCAAGGCGACCGGCGCCGACTGCATCCATCCCGGCTACGGCTTCCTGTCGGAGCGCGAGAGCTTCGCGCGGGCCTGTGCCGATGCGGGCGTCGCCTTTGTCGGTCCGCCGCCGAACGCGATCGCCGCGATGGGAGACAAGATCGAATCCAAGAAGCTGGCGCAGGCGGCCGGCGTCAACGTCGTCCCCGGGTTCCTGGGTGAGATCGCCGATACCGAGCAGGCGGTGCGGATCGCGACCGACATCGGCTATCCGGTGATGATGAAGGCCTCGGCCGGCGGCGGCGGCAAGGGGATGCGCCTTGCCTGGAGCGAGCAGGACGTCCGCGAGGGCTTCGAGGCGACGAAGCGCGAGGGGCTGGCGAGCTTCGGCGACGACCGCGTGTTCATCGAGAAGTTCATCGAAAGCCCGCGCCACATCGAAATCCAGGTGCTGGGCGACCAGCACGGCAACATCGTCTATCTCGGCGAGCGCGAATGCTCGATCCAGCGCCGCCACCAGAAGGTCGTCGAGGAAGCGCCGTCGCCCTTCGTCACGCCGGCGATGCGCAAGGCAATGGGCGAACAGGCGGTGGCCCTTGCCCGCGCGGTCGGCTATTATTCGGCCGGTACCGTCGAACTGATCGTCTCCGGCGCGGACGTGACGGGGGAGAGTTTCTACTTCCTCGAAATGAACACCCGGCTGCAGGTCGAACATCCGGTGACCGAAGAGATCACCGGTCTCGACCTGGTCGAACAGATGCTGCGCGTCGCGGCGGGCGAACCGCTCGCCTTCACGCAGGATGACGTGAAGCTGACCGGCTGGGCGATCGAGAACCGCGTCTATGCCGAAGACCCCTATCGCGGCTTCCTGCCCAGCACCGGGCGGCTGGTACGATATGATCCTCCCCGGAACGGGGAGGGGGACCATGCGAAGCATGGTGGAGGGGGGGCTCCACGAACGACGTCGCTCGATAACGCGGTACCCCGCACCCGCGTCGACGACGGCGTCGTCGAGGGCGGCGAGGTCAGCATGTTCTACGACCCGATGATCGCCAAGCTCATCACCTGGGCACCGACGCGCGAGGCAGCGATCGATGCGCAGGTCGTGGCGCTCGACCGGTTCGAACTGGCCGGGGTCGGCAACAATATCGATTTCCTGTCGGCGATCATGCAGCATCCCCGTTTCCGCGCAGGCGCACTGACCACGGGGTTCATTGCCGAGGAATATCCGGACGGCTTCCACGGCGCGCCGGCCGATATGGCGCTTTTAAAGCAACTGGCGGCGGTCGCGGTGTTGGTCGATCTCGAGCAATCGTACCGCTCCCGGTCGATCGACGGGCAGCTCGGCACGCGCCCTGCGCCGTCGACCGAACGCATCGTCACTATCGGCGACCATCGCTTCGACATCTGTGTCGACGGCTATGAAGGCGGACTGCTGGTCAATATCGACGGCGATGTGCCGCTCGACGTGGTGACGCACTGGCGTCCGTCGCAGCGTCTTGTCGTCGCGCGGATCGACGACAGCGAGCTTGCCGTGCGGGTGGCGCGCACCATCGGCGGGTGGAAGCTGACCGCGCGCGGTGCGTCGCACATCGTCCGCGTCCTGCCGCCGCACGTCGCCGCGCTGACCCGGCACATGATTGAAAAGGTCCCGCCCGACCTCTCGCGCTTCCTGCTGTGCCCGATGCCGGGCCTGCTGACCCGCGTCGAGGTGGCCGAAGGGCAGAAGGTCGAGGCCGGACAGCCGCTGGCGGTGGTCGAGGCCATGAAGATGGAAAACATCCTCCGCGCCGAACGTCCCGGCACCGTCGCGCGTATCGCGCACGCCGCCGGCAACAGCCTTGCGGTCGATGCGGTCATCATGGAGTTCGAATAGGCGGAACGATTTGCCCGCTGGCGGCTTGTCCGCGGGTGATCGTTTCATCCGCGCAACCATGGTGGCAGGCCGCCACCATCTACCAGATCTATCCACGCTCCTTCGCCGACAGCGACGGGGACGGCATCGGTGACCTGAACGGCATCGCCGACCGTCTCGATTATCTGGTCGACCTGGGGGTGGATGCCATCTGGATTTCCCCGATCTATCCCTCGCCGATGGCCGATTTCGGCTATGACGTGGCGGACTATACCGGCATCGATCCACGCTTCGGCACGCTCGCTGATTTCGACGCGCTGCTGGCAAAGGCGCACGCCGCCGGCATCCGCGTGTTGCTCGACTTCGTGCCGAACCATAGTTCGGATCGGCATCCGTGGTTCGTCGAAAGCCGGTCGTCGCGCGACAATCCGAAACGCGACTGGTATATCTGGCGCGATCCCGCCGCCGATGGCGGACCGCCCAACAACTGGATCAGCGATTTCGGCGGGCCGGCATGGACGCTAGACCCGGCGACCGGCCAATATTATTCGCGCGCCTTCCTGCCCGAACAGCCGGACCTGAACTGGCGCAATCCGGACGTGCAGGCGGCGATGCTCGCGGCGATGCGCTTCTGGTTCGAACGCGGCGTCGACGGGTTCCGCATCGATGTGCAGTGGCACATGGTCAAGCACGCCAACTTCCCCGACAATCCGCCCAACCCCGATTTCCACGAAGGCATGGGCGACATGCACCGCGTGTTGCAACTGCATTCGACCGATCAGCCCGAGGTCCACGCCATCGCCACCGCGATGCGCAAACAGGCGGACGAATATGACGCGGTGCTGGTCGGCGAGATCTATCTGCCGATCCCCAAGCTGATGACCTATTACGGCACGGAAGAAGCGCCCGGCGTCCACCTGCCGTTCAATTTCCAGCTGATCGAGGCGAAATGGGACGCCGCCGAACTCGCCGCGCGCATCGTCGACTATGAGGCGGCGCTGCCCGACGGCGGCTGGCCCAACTGGGTGTTGGGCAACCACGACCGCCCGCGCATCGCCACCCGCATCGGCAACGCACAGGCGCGGGTGGCGGCGATGCTGTTGCTGACGCTGCGCGGTACGCCGACGCTGTATCAGGGCGACGAACTCGGCCTGACCGATGCGCAGGTGCCGCAGGACAAGGTACAGGACCCGCGCGAGTTGCGCGAGCCGGGTCTGGGGTTGGGCCGCGATCCGGTGCGGACCCCGCTGCCGTGGGACGCGAGCGGCGGCTTCACTACCGGCGATCCCTGGCTGCCGATCGACCCTGCGCACCTGCCGCTCAACGCCGCCGCGCAGGCGGAAGACCCCGCGTCGATGCTCAGCCTCTATCGCCGCCTGCTGGCGCTGCGTCGCGCTACGCCCGCGCTGGCGACCGGCCCGATCGACGACGTCCGCGCGGTCGGCAACGCCCTGACCTATCGCCGGGGTGGCTATCGCATCGCCCTGAATCTTGGCGACCATCCCGCCACGATCACGATCGAACCGGGACGGATCGTCCTCTCGACCCATGGCGATGTCGCCGATCTCCACCATCTGCGCCCCGCCGAGGGGCTGATCCTGAAAGTCGACTGATGCGCATCGCGATGATTGCCCCGATCGCGTGGCGCACGCCGCCGCGCCACTATGGCCCATGGGAACTGGTCACCAGCCTGCTGACCGAGGCGCTGGTTGCGCGCGGCGTCGACGTGACGCTGTTCGCCACGCAGGACAGTATCACCGCCGCGACGCTCGCTGGTGTCGTGCCCGCACCCTATAGTGAAGACCCGTCGATCGACGCGAAAGTATGGGAGTTCGCGCACCTCGCCCATGTGTTCGAGCGCGCGGGGGAGTTCGACCTGATCCACAACCAGGCCGATTTCCCGGCCCACGCCTTTTCCGGGCTGGTCGACACGCCGATGGTGACGACCATCCACGGCTTTTCGTCCGACCGCATCCTGCCGATGTACGCGCCCTATCAGGACCGGGTGCAATATGTCGCGATCAGCGATGCCGACCGGCACCCGTCGCTGCGCTATGCCGCGACGATCCATCACGGCATTCCGCTGGACGACTTCCCGTTCGACGCGACCGGCAGCGACGACCTGCTGTTCTTCGGCCGAATGCACCCGGACAAGGGTGCGGCCGCCGCGATCGCCGCCGCGCACGCCAGCGGCCGCCGCCTGCACATGGCAGGCATCGTGCAGGACGACCGCTATTGGCGCGAGGATGTCGAGTCGCATGTCGACGGTGATCGCGTCGTCTATCACGGCGCCGTGGGCGGCAAGGCGCGGACCGACCTGTTGGGCGGTGCGAGGGCGCTGCTCCACCTGATCGGCTTCGACGAACCGTTCGGCCTGTCGGTGGTGGAGGCGATGGCGTGCGGCACGCCGGTCATCGCCTATAACCGCGGATCGATGCCCGAACTGATCGAGCATGGCGTCAACGGCTTCCTCGTCGACACGCTCGACGAAGCGATCGCCGCGATCGAGCGGGTCGGCGAGATCGACCGCGCGGACTGCCGCCGCATCGTCGCCGAACGCTTCTCGGTGGAGGCGATGGCCGAACGCTATCACGCGTTATATGCCTCGATCCTTTCGGCTTGAAACCGGCCTGAACCGTGAATCGTTCGGACCGTCGTCTGTTGTGATGGAGGTCGGACATGCCGAGCGGTGACAAGAGCAGCTATACCGACAAGCAGAAGCGCAAGGCACAGCATATCGCGGAAGGCTATGCGGAGCGGGGGCTGCCCGAAAAGGAAGCGGAAGCCCGCGCCTGGGCGACTGTGAACAAGGATTCGGGCGGCGGCAACAAGTCCGGTTCCGGTCGCGGCAAGCCCGAAAGCCACGGATCGGCCCGTCGCGGCGGCAAGGCGGCCAAGCGTCCTGCCGCCGACCGCTCCGCCGCCGCACGCAAGGGCTGGGAAACGCGGCGCAGGAACGCCGCGACCTGATCACCCCGCGTCGCACGCCTCGCCCAGCGCCGCATAGATCGCATCCAGATCGTCCTCCTCGATGCAATAGGGCGGCATGACGTACAGCGTCGTGCCCAGCGGGCGCAGCAGCAGCCCGGCCTCACGGAACCGCGCCATCAAACGCGGCGCGCGATCCGACAGATAGCCCTCGTCGCTGTCCAGCTCGAACGCGGCGATCGTCCCCAGCCGCCGCGCGCCCGACACGCGGGGGTGCGTGGCCAGCGTCGCCAGCCGCACCGCCTGCCGGTCGCCCAGTGTCGCGATCCGCTCCGCCACCGGTTCCTCGAGCCAGATCGCCAGATTGGCGTTGGCGGCGGCGCAGGCGATCGGATTGGCGGTGTAGCTCGACGAATGGAAGAACATCGTCGCCCGGTCCGGCCCGTAATGCGCCTGATATACCGCCTCGCTCGCCATCGTCACCGCTAGCGGGATGGCACCGCCGGTCAACCCTTTCGACAGGCACAATATGTCCGGCACGACCCCGGCCTGTTCGCACGCGGTCAGCGTGCCGGTGCGGCCCCATGCCGTCATCACCTCGTCGGCGATGAACAGCACGTCGTGCACTCGGCAGATACGGTGCATCTCCGCCAGCACGGCGGGCGGATACATTCGCATCCCCCCCGCGCCCAGCACCAGCGGCTCGACGATGAACGCCGCCGCGCCGCCCCGACACGCCGCCGCCAGCGCGTCATAGGTCGCCTGTTCCCGGCCCGGATCGGGGAAGGGGATCGATCCGACATCGAACAGCAGCGGGGCATAGGCTTGGTTGAACACGCCGCGCGCGCCGACCGACATCGCGCCGATTGTATCGCCGTGATAGCCATGCTCCAGCACCAGGATGCGGTGCCGGCCCTCGCCCCGGTTGCGCCAATATCCCAGCGCCATCTTCAGCGCGACCTCGACGCTGGTCGACCCGGAGTCCGAAAAGAACACGCGGGTCAGCGCATCGGGCAGCATCGCGCACAGCCCCGCCGCCAGCGTCTCGGCCGGTTCATGGGTGTGCCCCGCAAAGATGATCTGGTCGAGCCGACTGGCCTGTTCGGCGATGGCGGCGGCGATGCGCGGGTTGTTGTGACCATGCGTCGTCACCCACCATGACGAGATCGCATCGACGATCCGCCGCCCGTCGGCACTCCACAGCGCCGCGCCGTCGCCGCGCACGATCCGCGGGATCGGTTCGCGCAGCCCGTGCTGGGTGAAGGGATGCCACACCGCGCTCACCGGAAATCCTCCACGTCGAATCCGGCGGCAAAGGCGCGGGCCAATGCGTCGGGAGTCAGTTGCTCGACGAAGGGCAGCCGCCCCAGCCGCTTCGTGTCGCCCAGCCGCGCGATGGTCTCCTCGCTGTCGGGCACCGCATCGCCGATGAAGGCGATGCCCCGGATCGGCACGCCCCGCGCGCGCAATGCCTCGATCGACAACAGGCTGTGGTTGATCGTGCCCAGCGCGGTGCGGGCCACCAGGACCACCGGTTGCCACCAGCGCGCGAACAGGTCGGCAAAGGTCGTGGTACCGACGATCGGGACCAGCACGCCGCCCGCCCCCTCGACGACCAGCGGCCCCGTCACCTGCGGCAGCGCGAGCCGGTCGAGGTCGATCGTCACCCCGTCGATCGCCGCCGCGCGATGCGGCGAACAGGGGGTGGCGAGCGCATAGGCTTCGGGCAGGATGCGGTCGGCCGCGATGCCCGCGAGCCGGGCGACGCGTTGGCGGTCGGTCCCGTCGTCGGTCCCGGCCTGCACCGGCTTCCAATAGGATGCGCCCAGCGCCGCCGTCAGCGCGGCGGCGAACACCGTCTTGCCGACATCGGTACCGGTGCCGGTGACGACGATCACGGTCATGCCATTTCCTCCAGTGCGTCGCCCAGCGCGGCGATGTCGCCCGCATCGATGTTGAGCGTCAGCGAGATGCGCAGCCGCGCGGTCCCGGCGGGGACGGTCGGCGGGCGGATGCCGCGAATGTCGAACCCGCGCCGCTGCAACGCCTCGGCCAGCGCCATCGCCCGGCCATCTTCGCCGACGATCAGCGGCAGGATCTGCGACCCGCTGACGCTCGCCCCCAGCGGCCCCAGCCGTTCGCCCGCCAGCCTGACCCGTTCGGCCAGTATTGCCCGCCGCTCCGGTTCGTTACGCAGGATACGTAGCCCCGCCCGCACCGCCGCCGCCATCACCGGGGAGGGGGCGGTCGAGAAGATAAATCCACGCGCGCGGTTGACCAGGAAATCGGTGACGACCACCGGCCCGCAGATCAACGCCCCCTCGCTGCCCAGCGCCTTGCCGCAGGTCCGCAGCGTCACGACGTTCGGCTGCCCCTCCAGGTCGGCGGCGAGGCCCCGGCCATCGGGACCGAACACGCCGGTCGCATGGGCTTCGTCGATCAGCAGCATCGCATCGTGCCGCGCCGCGACAGTTGCCAGCGCCGACAACGGCGCGCGGTCGCCGTCCATGCTGTACAGGCTCTCGACCGCGATCCACGGGCTGCCGGTGCCGCCCTGTCGCCGCCACGCCCGGATCGCATCCTCGATCGCGTCCGGGTCGTTATGGCCGGCCGCGACCGACGGCGCGCGCGCCATCCGAATCCCGTCATGGGCGCTGGCATGGATCAGCGTGTCGTGGACGATCAGGTCGCCGCGCTGCGGCAACGTCGCCAGCAGCGCGGCATTGGCGGAAAAGCCGCTGCCGAACCACAAGGCGCTTTCGCTGCCGAAGAATGTCGCTGCTTCCGCCTCCAGCGCTTCATGTTCGGCATGGTTGCCGCGCAGCAGCCGCGATCCACCCGATCCGACCGGCACCCCGCGCGCCACGGCGTCCTCGACGGCGCAACGCAGTGCGGGCGATCCGGCCAGCCCCAGATAGTCGTTCGATGCGAAATCGCGCCCGGCGATGGGGATCAGCCGACGTCGCCGGTCGATCGCCGACAGCCGGTGCAGATCGTCGACGACGGCGCGCAATGCCGGGGGGAGGGGGGCAGGCGCCCGTTGGTCGTCCGTCATTACTCCAGTCCGCCGGCCCCATGCCGGGCGATGCCCATATCCGTCGGCCCGCAATGGCGCAAATCCGGCGCCCGTGCGTTACGCCGCCGATGGCGCGGGTCGCCGCGAGCGATTAGAAAGATTTCATGGCAGATTCCGCACCCGACTCCATCGCTTCCCGTCCGCCGGTCGACCGCGCGGGGGCGACCGGTACGGCCGCCACGCCGCCGGCCGATCCGGTCGACGCGGTGATCGACGCCCCGACCGAGGAGCTGCGCCGGGACCGGTTGCTGGCCGCGCTGACGCTCATCGCCGGGATCGGGCTGGTGCTGGCGCTGCCCTTTGCGTTGCAGGCGGGCGCGCGCTTCTTCCTGCCGCTGACCGCCGCGATCGTCATCGCCATCGCGCTGGTCCCGCTGCTCGAATGGCAGGAACGCCACCGCGTTCCCGCGCCGCTGGCCGCCTTCTTTTGCGTGATGTTGTTCCTGATCGTGGCCAACGGGGCGCTGGCATCGATCGTCGTGCCGGCATGGGGCTGGGCACAGATACTGCCCGACCGCATCGACCGCGTGCAGCACAATGTCGCGCCGCTGATCGATTTCTATGCCAGTCTGGAAAAGTTCGTGAACGGCCTGATCGCCAATGTCGCGACCGCGCCCGCCAAGCAGACCGCCAGCAGCGTCGCCCCGCCGCAGTCGCTGCTCGATCTCGTCACGACCTCGGCGCCATCGGCATTGCTGGAGATGTTCTTCGCGATCCTCGTGATCTACTTCTTCCTTGCCGGCTGGACCAATTTGCGCCGCGCGGCGATCACCGGGCGCAGCAGCTTCGGCGGCGCGATGGCGACGGCGCGGGTG
Organism: Sphingomonas sp. Leaf32; assembly: GCF_001421765.1. GTDB lineage: Bacteria > Pseudomonadota > Alphaproteobacteria > Sphingomonadales > Sphingomonadaceae > Sphingomonas. The sequence continues at coordinate 740,232 of NZ_LMLA01000001.1, forward strand.
ATCCAGAACGTGGTTGACGATACCTCGGCCTATCTCGGCACCATCACCCTCATCAACCTGATGCTGGGCGTCGTCGTCGCAGGCGCGCTGTGGTATATCGGGATGCCGACGCCGCTGATGTGGGGCGGGATCGTCGCGCTGCTGAATTACGTCCCGTATCTGGGACCGATCTTCGCCGCGCTGCTGCTGGCGCTGGGCGGATTGATGACCTTCACCGACATATGGTGGGCACTGCTGCCCGCTGCGATCATGGTCGGCGCGCATCTTGTGGAAGCGAACGTCATCACCCCGCTGGTCGTCGGCCACCGCCTGACGATCAATCCGTTGATGATCCTCATCACACTGAGCTTCTGGGGCTGGGTCTGGGGCACGCCCGGCGCGTTGCTCGCCGTGCCGTTGCTCATCATCATCCAGACGGTGCTGAAGGGGGCCGGCAAACCCGACATCGCCGGCTTCCTGTTCGAACACGGCACGCTGGTTCAGGACGTGCCGCCGCCGGGGCGAAATGCGGGAAATGCCAATAGCGGCGTTGACAGCCCCGGCGCGGCTCCGTAAAGGCCGCCTCCTCGCTAGAGAGCGGGTGTAGCTCAGTTGGTTAGAGCGCCGGCCTGTCACGCCGGAGGTCGCGGGTTCGAGCCCCGTCACTCGCGCCATGGCGCATCATCGGATGCCCATCCAGCGCCATCGACATCGCGGAATTTTATGCCGGAGCGATGCTTCCGTCGTTGATCCGAACCGCGCGTCCGACCCGCCTTCCATGACATCCTGCCGTTGCCGCCATGCTAGGCGTGTCGAATCGGCGGTGGTGAAGGCAGGACCATGAAACTCGCATCCTATTGGCTGGAAACCAGCCCGCGCTTTTCCGGATCGGTCGAAGCACCGTTGCCGTCGCGGGCAAGCGTCGTCGTGATCGGCGGTGGCCTGACCGGCCTTTCCGCCGCGCGCACGCTGGCGATGCACGGCACCGATGTGGTGGTGCTGGAAGCCGGGCGGATCGGGGGAGAAGCGTCGGGTCGCAACGGCGGACAGTGCAACAACGGCCTTGCCGGTGACCTGCGCGCGCTGGCCGATCGCATCGGTTTCGAGGCGGCGGCGCAACTCTATCGCGTATTCGACGAAGGCGTCGACCGGGTCGAGGCGATCGTCGCCGAGGAAGGGATCGATTGCGATTTTGTGCGCAACGGCAAGCTGAAGCTGGCCGACAAGCCCGAACACGCCGCCAAGCTCGCCCCGCTTGCCGATTATCTGGCGAGCACGGTCGAACCGGACATCCGCCATGTCACCGGCGATGCGCTGGCGGCGGAGATCGGATCGCCCGACGCCTATGGCGGGCTGATCTTTCCGCGCAGCGCGTCGCTCCATGTCGGCCGCTTCGTCGTCGGGCTGGCCGAAGCCGCCGCCCGTCAAGGCGCGCGTGTCGTCGAAGGGGCGCGAGTCACCGCGATCGAACCGGGGCAGGGCGGGGGCATGCGGGTGACGACGCCGCTCGGCACGATCGCTGCCGATCATGTCCTGCTGGCGACCGGCGCGTCGATGGACGGACCGTTCGGCTGGCTGCGGCGGCGGATCGTGCCGATCGGCAGCTTCATCGTCGCGACCGAGCCGATGGCCCCCGATCTGGTGCGGCGGGTGATGCAGGGGCGGCGGAATGTGACGACGATGCGCAACATCGGCAATTATTTCCGGCTGACGGCGGATGACCGGCTGATCTTCGGCGGGCGCGCCCGGTTCGCGCTGTCGTCGCCGAGCAGCGATGCCAGAAGCGGAGAGGTGCTGGTGCAGGCACTCGCCCGTCTGCTGCCGGCGGCGAAGGATGTGCCGATCGCCTATACCTGGGGCGGGATCGTCGACATGACCGCCGACCGCCTGCCCCGCGCCGGGGTGCGCGACGGGATTCATTACGCAACGGGCTATAGCGGCCATGGCACCCAGATGTCGGTGGCGATGGGCGAACGCATGGCGCGCACGATTCTGGGCGAGGCGGGGCTGAACCCGCTGGCCGATCTGGCATGGCCCGCCATTCCCGGCCATTTCGGCAAGCCATGGTTCCTGCCGCTGGTCGGCGCGTGGTATAAATGGAAAGACATGCGGGGCTGAGGGGCGGCATATTCTGCCGGGCGAATACGTGCCGAACGGTGCCGGTACGTGTCGTCAGTGCAAATTCGGCATGGCTTGCAGCCCGCTTCGCTTATTCTGCTGCGACCAACATGGGGGATCGGCATGGCGCGATGCGGCACAGGATCGGGACGGACAGCGCGATGAGCGACGCGGCGTTCGACCTGTCGCGCCGTATGCTGCTGGGGGGCATGGCTGCCGGGCTGCTGCCCGCCACGCTCGACGCCGCCGTGCCGCCCACGCCCCGGCGCGGCGGATCGATCCGGGTGGCCAGCATCGCCAGCTCGACCGCCGATACGCTGGACCCGGCCAAGGGCGGGCTGTCGACCGACTATATGCGGCATTATATGCTCTATAGCGGGCTGACCCAGTTCGACGGGCAGTTGCGGGCGCGCCCGGCCCTGGCCGAACGGATCGAGACGCGCGACAATATCGATTGGCATATCCGGCTGCGGCGCGGCGTCACCTTTCACAACGGCAAGACGCTGGCCGCGCGCGACGTGGTGCACTCGCTGCTGCGGCACAAGGACCCGGCAACGGGATCGAAGGTCGCGACGATCGTCGAACAGTTCCACGGCGCCCGCGCCACCGGACCGCTCGATGTCCATCTGCGCCTGACCGGACCCAATCCCGAACTGCCCGCGATTCTCGCCCAGTCGCATTTCCTGATCGTCGATGCCGACGCACGCAGCTTCGCGACCGCCAACGGGACCGGCCCCTACACGCTGGCCGCGTTCCAGCCGGGCATCCGCACCATCGTCCAGCGCAACCCGAACTATTGGAAGCCGGGGCGCCCCTATCTCGACCGGATCGAACTGATCGCCATTCCGGACGAGATTTCGCGGGTCAACGCGCTGCTGTCGGGCGATGTCCAGGCGGTGATCGCGGTCAGCCCGGGATCGGTCAAGCGCGTGCGCGCGACCGGCAGCCACGACGTTCTCGAAACCCCGTCGGGCCTCTACACCGATCTGGTCATGCGGCGCGACAATCCGACGACCGCCGGCGCGGACTTCATCCTCGCGATGAAGCATCTGTTCGACCGCGAACTCATCAAGCGCGCGCTGTTCCGTGGGTTCGCGACCATCGCCAACGATCAGCCGCTGCCGCCCTTCCACCCGATGTTCAACCCGACCGTGCCGCAGCGGCATTTCGACCTCGACCGTGCGCGCTTTCATCTGCGCAAGGCGGGGCTGATCGGCGCGCGGATGCCGGTCTATGTCTCGCCCGCCGCCAACCAGTCGGTCGACATGGGATCGATCCTGCAGGAACATGCCGCGCAGGTCGGGCTGAACCTCGCGATCAACCGGGTGCCGAGCGACGGATACTGGTCGACGCACTGGATGAAGCACCCGCTGACCTTCGGCAACATCAACCCGCGACCGACCGCCGACCTGACCTTCAGCCTGTCCTTCGCGTCCAGTTCGCCGATGAACGAGGCGGGGTGGCACAGCGCGCCGTTCGACCGGTTGCTGGCGGAAGCGCGGGCGAGCGTCGATCCGGCGCGGCGCAAGATGCTGTACGGTGATATGCAGACCGTCATCAACCGCCACGGCAGTCTGGTCATTCCGGCGTTCATCACGCTGCTCGACGGCATCGACCGGCGGCTGAAGGGGATGCGGCCGATCCCGCTCGGCGGTCTGATGGGCTATGCCTTTGCCGAACATGTCTGGTGGGACGCATGAGCGCCGCCGCGACGCCGCGATCCGGCTGGGCGGTGCCGCTGCGGCTGATCGCGAAACGGACCGGCATGGCGCTGGTCACGCTGCTGCTGGTCTCCGTCGTCATCTTCGCATTGAGCGCGATGCTGCCCGGCGACGCCGCCGAGGAGGCGTTGGGGCAGGGTGCGACCCAGGCGCAGGTGGAAGCGCTGCGGCAGGAAATGGGGCTCGATCGCTCCGGTCCCGTCCGATATGCCAACTGGCTGGGCGGGCTGCTGGTAGGCGATCCCGGCCAGTCGATGATCGCGCACAAGCCGGTGGGGGAGATCATCGCCGAACGGTTGCCCAACACGCTGACCCTGGCGTGGCTGACGGCGCTGATCGCGGTGCCGGTCGCCTTTGCCATCGGCATGGCGAGCGCGGTTGCGCGGGGGCGGCGGCTCGATACCGGGCTGAACCTGACGATGCTGGCGATGGTCGCGCTGCCCGAATTCCTGGTCGCGACGATCGCGGTGCTGGTGTTCGCCGTCGAACTGCGCTGGCTGCCGTCGATCACGCTGATCCGCCCGGATCAGAGTTGGCCCGATTTCCTGCGCAGCTACGCGCTGCCGGTCCTGTCGCTGGCGGTGGTCGTCATTGCCCAGATGGCGCGGATGACCCGCGCGGCGATCATCGCCGAACTCGACCGTCCGTATATCGAAATGGCGCGGCTGAAGGGGGTGGGGTCGGTCCGGCTGATCTTCGTCCATGTCCTGCCCAACGCGATCGGGCCGATCGTGAATGCCATGGCGCTCAGCCTGTCCTACCTGCTGGGCGGCGCGATCATCGTCGAAACCATCTTCAATTATCCGGGACTTGCCAGTCTGATGGTCAATGCCGTGACGTCCCGCGACATGCCGCTGCTGCAGGCATGCGCGATGATCTTCTGCGCCACCTACCTGCTGCTGATGCTGATCGCCGACGTGATCGCGATCCTCGCCAATCCGCGACTGCGCCACGGATGAGCAGCGGCGGGATGCTGCGCCGGGTCCGGGCGTTGTCGCCGGCGGGGCGGTTCGGCCTGGCGGTCGTGCTGTTCTGGATCATCGTTGCCTTGATCGGGCCGTGGCTCGCACCCTATCCCGAGGGTGCCTTTGTCAGCGAGGATGTGTTCGCCGGGGCCGGCCGCGATTTCTGGCTGGGCAGCGACTATCTGGGACGCGATGTCTTCAGCCGGTTGCTGACCGGGGCGCGTTTCACCGTGCTGCTGGCGGCGGCGGCGGTGTGCATCGCCTGCACGGTCGGCACCGGGCTGGCGCTGACCGCCGCCGTCGCGCCGCGCTGGCTGGACGAACTGCTCTCGCGGGCGATGGATACGCTGATCTCGATCCCGTCCAAGATCCTCGCGCTGGTCCTGGTCGCGGTGTTCGGCTCGTCGCTGGTCCTCCTGACGCTGATCGTCGCCTTCACCTATATCCCCGGCAATTTCCGCATCGCCCGGGCGCTGGCGGTGAACCTCGCCCGGCTCGATTATGTCGAGGTCGCGCGGGCGCGGGGCGAGGGGCGCATCCACCTCGCGCTGGTCGAGATCCTGCCGAACATGATCCGCCCGCTGCTGGCCGATGTCGGGATGCGGTTCGTGTTCATCGTGCTGCTGCTGTCGGGCCTGAGCTTCCTCGGGCTGGGCCTGCAACCGCCCGATGCCGATCTGGGATCGCTGGTACGCGAGAATGTGACCGGGCTGGGCGAGGGGGCGCTGGCGGTGATCGTGCCGTCGATCGCGATCGCCAGCCTGACGGTCAGCGTCAACCTGCTGATCGATGCCGCGTCGCGGGGGCGGGGCAAGTGAGCGCCGTGCCGCATGTCGAGGTGTCGGGCCTGACCGTTACCGTCCGCCGTGCCGATGGATCGCTGCTGCGCATCGTCGACGACGTATCCTTCGCGGTTCCGCGGGGCGAGGTGCTGGCGCTGATCGGTGAATCGGGGTCGGGCAAGACGACCATCGCGCTGTCGCTGATGGGCTATGCGCGGGGCGGGGCGATGCTGGGCGGATCGATCCGCGTCGGCGATGCCAGCCTGAACGGCACGGGCGACGCCTCCCTCGCCGCGCAGCGCGGTCACCGCATCACCTATGTCGCGCAGAGTGCCGCCGCCGCGTTCAATCCGTCGCGGCGGATCATCGACCAGGTGATCGAACCCGCGTTGATCCATCGCACCGCCGACAGGGTGGCCGCGCGCGAGCGGGCGGTGATGCTGTTCCGCGCGCTGGCGCTGCCGACCCCGGAGACGATCGGCGAACGCTACCCGCATGAATTGTCGGGGGGGCAGCTCCAGCGGTTGATGGCGGCGATGGCGCTCATCACCAAACCCGATCTCGTGATCTTCGACGAACCGACGACCGCCCTCGACGTGACGACGCAGGTGGAGGTGTTGCAGGCATTTCGCCGGGTGTTCCGACAGGAGCGGGCGACCGGCATCTATGTCTCGCACGATCTGGCCGTCGTGGCGCAGATGGCGGACCATATCCTCGTGCTGAACGGCGGACGGGTGCGCGAGCAGAATCGCGCCGCGCCGCTGCTGGCCGATCCGGCCGACGCCTATACCCGGATGCTGATGGGCGCGGCCCACCCGGTCATCGCCGCCGGCAAGCCTGCCCGATCCGCCGCGCCGACGCCGTTGTTGTCGATCGAAGGGGTATCCGCCGGCTATGGGCCGATCGGCGCGGATGGGCGGCCGGCCAATCCCGTCTTGTCCGACGTGTCGATCGCCATTCCGCACGGCGGTGCCGTCGGCGTGATCGGCGAATCCGGATCGGGCAAGTCGACGGTCGCGCGCGTCGTCGCCGGGTTGCTCGCCCCGACCGCCGGGCAGGTGACGCTCGATGGCAGGCCGCTTGCGCCCGGCCTGTCGGCGCGCAGCCGGGACGACCTGCGCCGTATCCAGATCGTGTTCCAGAATGCCGACACCGCGCTCAATCCCGCGCACAGCGTCGGCGATATTCTCGGTCGCGTGATCCGCTTCTATCACGGCGCGACCGGGGTGGAGGCGCGGCGACGGGTGCAGCGCCTGCTCGACCTGACGCAGTTGCCCGCCGCAGCGATCGACCGGCGTTGCGACGAATTGTCGGGCGGGCAGAAACAGCGCGTGAACCTCGCCCGCGCGCTTGCCGCCGATCCCGACGTGATCCTGTGCGACGAAGTGACCTCGGCGCTCGATACCGTGGTGCGTGGTGCCATCCTCGACCTGTTGGCCGAACTGCGCCGGGAACTGGGCCTCGCCTATCTGTTCATCAGCCACGACATCGCCACGGTGCGGGCGCTGTGCGACGATATCGTCGTGCTCTACAAGGGGACGCGCGTCGAAACCGGGCCGGCGGACAGCTATGCGCGCGCGCCATGGCATCCCTATACCGATCTGCTGATCGGATCGGTGCCGGAAATGCGTGCGGACTGGCTGGCGGACGCGCCTGCGCGTGTTACGCCACCGTTTGCGTATCGCGCCGAAACGTCCGGGCTGTGCCGGTTCCTGCCGCGTTGCCCGGTGGCGATCACCGGGCGTTGCGACACGCAATTGCCGCCGCTGCAGCATCTGTCGGGGGGCAGCCACATCCTGTGCCATCGCAACGAAGCCGAACTGGTCTGCTGACTATCGGGCCAGCGGCACAAATGCGGCCCGCGCAAAATGGTTCCGAACGGCAGCGGACCGTGTAAGCAGATCGTGCGCTGAACGTCATCTATTCGACATAAACGGACGGGGATGCCCATGCACACGGATGCAAATGCCATGGGGCAATTCTCATACTCCGGTTCAGCGAAGGCGCACGGAGACACGCGACAGACGTGTCCGGGACAGCAGGGGCCAACCGACGCGGCAACTTTCAAAGGGATCTTTCCATGGCGAAGCGCTCGACCCGAAACCTGATGCTTGCCGGCGCGGCATGTCTTGTCATCGCCGCACCGGCCTATGCGGCTGAACCGAACGATACGCCGCCGGTCACGGCGACGGCCCTCGCCGATGCGCCGGTCGATGACGGAACGCAGGACGAAACCGGCTCCGAAATCCTCGTCACCGGCACGTTGCAGGCGTTTCGTGGCAACACGACGCTCAAGCAGTTGCCGCAGGCGACGCAGGTCCTGTCGGTCGAAACGCTGCAGCAGCTGAACATCACCCGGCTCGACGCCGCGCTCGACCTGTCGGCCAGTGTGTCGCGCCAGAACGCGTTCGGCGGCCTGTTCGATTCCTTCGCGATCCGCGGCTTCGTCGGCGATCCCAACACGCCCTCGGGCTTCCTCGTCAACGGGTTCAGCGGCGCGCGCGGCTATGGCGGCCCGCGCGATACGTCCAGCGTGCAGGCGATCGAAATCCTGCGCGGCCCCACATCGGCCTTGTTCGGGCGGGGCGAGCCGGGCGGCACAGTCAACATCGTGACCAAGAAACCGACGCTGGATCAGGCGGGCGGCTATGTCATGGGCAGCGTCGGCCGGTTCGAAACCTATCGCGGCGAGCTGGACTACAATCTGCCGGTCAACGACATCCTCGCGTTGCGCGTGACCGGGGCCTATGAACAGGGCAACAGCTATCGCGACACGATCGAAACATCGAAGCACGCGATCACGCCCAGCCTGCTGCTCCAGACCGGCAACCTGACCGCGAATCTCGAGTTCGAATATAGCCGGCAGAAAGTGCCGTTCGATCGCGGCGTCATCGCCTATGGCGACAATCCTGCCACGCTGCCCCGCTCGCGCTTCCTGGGCGAGCCGGCCGACGGGCCGAACCGCGCGCTGAACCTCGGCCCGCAATTGCAGGTGCAGTACAAGCTGGGGAAGGATTGGCGCGCGTTGCTGGGCGTCGCCTATCGCTACACCGAACTGACCGGGTTCGGGGAAGACCCCGAATTCGGCGCAGGTCGCAATCCGTTGTTCGTGAACGGGGCGATCGCCGGTGCCTTCACCTCGCGTCGCCGGGTCTATCGCGACTTTGCCGGCAAGGATTTCATTCCGCGCGTCGAACTGTCGGGCAGCCTGATGACCGGCGGGATCAAGCACAACCTGCTGGTCGGTGCGGATTACGAATGGTTCAAGCTGGACATTCTGACCACCCGCTTCCGCCCCGGCAACCTGACCGCCGCACAGCGCGCGGATTTCGCGTCGGGCAATCCGTCGCGGGCGACGCTGATCGCGACCAATGCGATCAGCGTGAACAACCCGGTCTATTTTACCGCCGAGGAACTGGCCCGCATTCCGGTCAGCGCGTTCCAGAGCCGCACCGAAGTCGCCAAGGCGGCCGGCGTCTATGTCCGCGACCGGATCGAGCTGACCGACTGGCTCTCGCTCCAGGCGGGCTTGCGCTATGACGATTATCGCCAGACTGTGAACAATCGGCTGAACGGCGTCCAGACGCAGCAGGAGTTCACCAAGTTCAGCCCGTCGGCCGGCGTCAGCGTCAAGGCGACCGAGCAGCTGACGCTCTACGCCAGCTATGCGCAGGGGTTCCGCGCCAATACTGGTGTGAACGTCCGCAACGAAGCCTTCCGCCCCGAAACGACGACGTCGTACGAAGGCGGAATGAAGTTCGACGTCATCGACGATACGCTGTCGGGCACGGTCGCCTTCTTCCGCATGGACAAGACGAACGTGCTGACCGCCGATCCGGTCAATGCCGGCTTCTCGCTCGACGTCGGCAAGGCGAAGAGCAAGGGCTTCGAAATCGACCTGAACGCGCGCATTCCGCGCGGACCGCGCGTTACCGTGTCCTATGCCTATGTCGATGCGGAGATCGCCGAGGATATTCTCGACCCCGATTTCGGTCGCACCATCCGTGCCGGCGATCCGCTCATCAATATCCCGCGCAACAGCATCTCGGTGCTGGCGGCGCAGGACTTCACCTTCGGCGACAAGGTGCTGACGCTGGGCGGCGACATCAAGTTCGTCGACAAGCGGCTGGGCGAGACGGGCACGACCTACATGCTGCCTGACTATGCGCTGGTCCGGCTGTTCGGCTCGGTCGACCTTGCGCGGAACCTGACGGTGTCGGCGGAGGTCAGCAACCTGTTCAACGAAACCTGGTTCCCCAGCTCCTATGCCCGGTTGTGGACCTTCCCCGGTGCGCCGCGTAGCTGGTCGGTGCGCGGCACCTTCCGCTTCTGAACCTCTTGCGGGCGGCCTGATGGTCGCCCGCCTCGTTTTACAGGAGATAACTATGGCGAGGATTCATGCGATCGGCAGTGCGCTGGTGCTGGGCGGTGCAGTGCTGCTGCCGTCTGTGGCGGCCGATGCCCATGGCATCTGGTTCGCCCAGCGTGCCAAGCAGCTTGCGATCATCTACGGCGTCGGTGCCGACGATCTGGAAGCGGTGAAGCGTCAGCCGATGCTGGAAAGCATCCAGGCCTGGGACGCCGCGCTCCGGCCGGTCGCGGCGCGCCTGCGCACCGATGGCCCGGTAGTGGTGGTGGATATTGATGCGAAGCCCGCGCTGGTCAGCGCGGTGCTGCCCAACGGCACTTGGACGAAGCTGCCCGACGGCGAATTCGTCAAGAAGGGCAAGGACGAGGTACCCGGTGCGAAGTTCGCCGAGACCACCATCAAATATGCCGTGACGCTGCAAGGGGCCGGCGTGCCGCGCGTCCCGCTGATCCCGGCGCAACTGCTGCAGATCGTGCCGGTCGGCGCGATTCCGGCGAAGCTCGGGCAGCCGCTGACCTATCGCATCACGTTCCGGGGAAAGCCGGTGGCGGGGGCGGAGGTCGTGAACGACATGGTCAACGACCCCGACGCGACGCCGCGCGTGACCAGGACCGACGGTTTGGTCACCCTGCCGGTCCGCAATCAGGGGCTGAACGTGATCCGCGCGGTGCTAACCCGGCCGAGTGATCGGCCGGCGCAATTCGACCGGTACGAACATACCGCGACGCTGGCCTTCACCCTGCCGCACGCACCGGAGGAATAGGTCGAGCGGCTGGTTCAACCTGGTGCCGATCGACCTTCGGCTACTTGCCGTGTCGTTCCTGACCGGCGCCGCCAGCCTATCGTCACCCCGGACTTGTTCCGGGGTCCACGGCGCGACAATCGGTGCGGTATGAGCATCCGTCGACTGCGATTGCGGCTCGGTGGACCCCGGAACAAGTCCGGGGTGACGAAAAATTGCATGTCGATCGGTGCCAGTTCAACTCTGACGTCATCCCAGCGAATGCTGGGATTTCCTCGTGATAGCGCATAGCGGGAGTCGCGGGATGCATCAGCCTTCGCTGGGGCGACGTTTGCGCGGAGCGGAACCAATTCCTGTTCGAGAGAGGGCAACGGACTGTCCACCGACACTTCCGCTACGGCTCGCTCGCCCGGTCAATATCCCCGATCGCGCGCGACCACGCCGATCATCGGTTCCCCGGTGATATGGCGTCGCAAATTGGCAATCAGCGCCTTGCCCGATCCTTCGGTGTCGGTGGCGGCGGCGACGTGTGGCGTCACGACGACGCGACGGTGCGTCCAGAGCGGGTCGCCCGCCGGCAACGGCTCGATCGGCGTCACGTCGAGGATCGCCCGCGACAGATGCCCGCCGTCCAGCGCCGCGATCAGCGCCTGCGCGTCGAGATGTCCGCCACGCCCGGCGCTGACCACCGCCGCCCCTTGCGGCATCCGCGCGAACAGGTCGCGGCCCAGAATGCCCCGCGTCTCCGGCGTCAACGGCAGGAGGTTGACCAGAATGTCGGTTTGCGCGGCGAATGCCCGCAGTCCGTCATCGCCATGGAAGCAGGTGACGCCCGGTACGTCGCGCGGGCTTCGGCTCCATCCCGACAACTGGAACCCGAACGGCGCCAGCGCGTCGAGCGCGGCCGATCCCATCTGTCCCAGCCCGGCGATCCCGACCCGCCGATCGCCCGCCGCGACCTGCGGCAGCGCGTGCCACACGGCATCGCGCTGCTGGTCGGCATAGGCGTACAGGTCGCGGTGCAGCGCCAGCACCGTCATCACGACATATTCGGCCATCGCGGCGGCAAGGTTCGGTTCCACCAGCCGCACGACCGTGACGTGCGCCGGAACCTGGCTGAGATCGAGCTGATCGACGCCCGCACCGATCGAAAAAAGTACCTCGAGGTTCGGCAGCGTCGCGATCAGCCCGTCGGGCAGCGTCCAGGCGGCGAGATAGCGGACGTCCGCCGGATCGCCGATGTCGGGCGACAGCCGCACCTCCAGCGACGGAATGGCCTCCGCGATCATCCTCGCCCAGACCTGCCCTCGCGCGGCGGCGGCGGTATAGAGCAGCGCCATTATTCGCTGCGGCCGTCGAACAGCAGGTCGATCGGCGGGTTGCGCCGGATCACCGCCGATTTGATGACGATGTAGCTGAAATATTTCTCGATGCCGAAATCGCGTTCCAGCATACTCTCGATCACTTCCTGATAATGGGCGACGCTGCGGGTCACGAACTTCAGCATGTAATCATAGCCGCCCGACACCAGATGCGCCTCGACGATTTCCGGTACGGTGCGCGCCCGCTGTTCGAACCGGCTGAAATCGCCGGTCCGATGGTCGCTGAGCGTCACTTCGGTGAAGACCGTCAGCGAACTCCCCAGCTTCGCCAGATTGATCGTCGCGCCATAGCCCGAGATATAGCCATGTTTCTCCAGCCGCTTGACCCGCGACAGGCACGGGCTGGGCGACAGGCCGACCGCATCGGCCAGGTCGACATTGGTCATGCGGCCATTTTCCTGAAGCCGGGCCAGGATCTTGAAGTCCAGCCGGTCCAGTTTCGGTCCAAGGCTCATCGGTCAACCCCCACGCTATCCCCGGCCTAGTTCAGTGCAGCACGGATCTCCGGCTGGTCAAGCACATCGTCCAGCGCGGCGGTCAGCCGGTCGGCGATCGCATCGACCTCGTGCTCCGTCGCGGTCAGCGCGGGGGCGAGGCCGATCGTGCCATCGGCGAACGCGCGGAAGATGATGCCGCGCTGGTAACCGGCGGCGCTCAGCCGGTCGGCAAGGCCGAGCGACGGATCGAACCGCGCCTTGCTGCCCTTGTCCGCGACCAGTTCGATCGCGGCCAGCATCCCCTTGTACCGCACCTCGCCGACCAGCGGATGCGCGGTCAGCGCGTCGAGCCGCGCGGCGAGCTTCGGCCCCTGCGCCTGTCCGTTCGCCAGGATGCCGCCCTCCCGGTACAGCCGCAGCACCTCCAGCGCGACGGCGGCGCTGACCGGATGCCCCGAATAGGTCAGGCCGTGGCCGATCGGCAGATGATTGTCCGGGCCATCGGCGATGACGGCATGGACATCCTCGGCCATCAGCACCGCGCCCATCGGCGCGTAACCGGCGGTCAGCCCCTTGGCGATCGTCATCAGGTCGGGGGTCACGCCCTCATGCTCGCACGCGAACAGCGGCCCGGTGCGGCCGAACCCGGTAATCACTTCGTCGACGACGAACAGGATGCCCAGCTCGCGGCAGGTGCGCTCCATCGCCTTCAGCCAGCCGACCGGCGGGACGATCACGCCGCCCGATCCCTGCACCGGTTCGGCGAAGAAGGCGGCGACGTTCTCGGCGCCCAGTTTCTCGATCTTCGCGCGCAACCGCGCCACCGATGCCTCGACCAGCGCATCGCCGCTGCGCCCTTCCGGATCGCGATAGGCATAGGGTGCCGGAATATGATGCTGCCAGGCAAGCGGCAGGTCGAACTGGCGGTGGAACGCGGGCAGGCCGGTCAGTCCGGCCGAGGTCGAGGACGACCCGTGATAGCCCTTGTCGAGGGCGATCATGTGCTTGCGCCCGCGCTCGCCGCGCGCGTTCCAGTAATGGGTGATGAAGCGGATCGCCGAATCCACCGCGTCCGACCCGCCCAGCGTGAAGAACACCCGCGTCAGCCCCTCGGGCGACAGGGTGGCGAGCTGATCCGCCAGCCGGATGGTCGGTTCGCTGGTATAGCCGAAATAGCCGGTGGCGTAGGGCAGGCGACGCATCTGCGCCATCGCCGCCTCGACCACGCTTTCCTGGCCATAGCCGATATTGACGCACCACAGCCCGGCAAAGGCGTCGAGCAACTGCCGTCCATTGCGGTCGGTCAGGAACAGCCCCTGACCGCTTTCCAGCACCGTCGCGCCCCTTGCCTCATGCGCGCGCCATGCGGTTACCGGGTGGACCAGATGGTCGCGGTCCATCGCGATCAGCAGTTCGTTCTTCATGCTTTCGGCCTTTCGGGCGTTCCAGTCGGGACACCGGAAAGCTAGGCCGCACATCGCCTTGGCAGTTGTCGAAATGCCCGCGCCGGCCGGGCCGCGCTGCCGAATCGACCGGCGGCGCGGCATATCCTGCTGCGGGTCGGATCAGCCTATTTCGGCGGCGATCGCCTTCGCGCAGTCCTCGGTCGAGGCACGTCCGCCCAGGTCGCGGGTGCGTCCGGCCGGGCTGGCCAGCACGCGCTCGATCGCGGCGACGATACCGGCGGCGGCGTCGTGCTCGCCGAAATGGTCGAGCATCATCGCCGCGGTCCAGATCTGGCCGACCGGATTGGCGACACCCTGTCCCGCAATGTCGGGCGCGGAGCCATGCACCGGTTCGAAGGTGGACGGCACCGACCGGTCGGGGTTGATGTTGCCGCACGGCGCGACGCCGATCGTGCCGGTGCAGGCCGGACCCAGATCGGACAGGATGTCGCCGAACAGGTTGGAGGCGACCACCACGTCGAACCGGTCGGGGTTCATCACGAACTGTGCGGCAAGGATGTCGATATGATATTTGTCGGTGCGGACGTCGGGATATGCCTTGGCCATTTCCTCGACCCGGCCGTCCCACCACGGCATGGTGATGGCGATGCCGTTCGACTTGGTAGCCGAGGTCAGGTGCTTTTTCGGCCGCGACTGGGCAAGGTCATAGGCATAGCGCAGGATGCGGTCGACGCCGTAGCGGGTCATGACCGTTTCCTGATGCACGATCTCGCGCGCGGTGCCGGGAAAGCTGATGCCGCCGACCGCCGAATATTCGCCTTCGGTATTTTCGCGCACGATCATCATGTCGATGTCGCCCGGACCGCGCCCAGCCAGCGGGCACGGGACGCCCGGCATCAACCGCGCCGGGCGCAGGTTGACATACTGGTCATATTCCCGCCGGAACTGGATCAGCGATCCCCAGAGCGACACGTGATCGGGCACCGTATCGGGCCAGCCGACCGCGCCGAAGAAGATCGCATCGACCGCGCCGATCCGGTCCTTCCAATCCTCCGGCATCATCGTGCCGTGGCGGGCATAATAGTCGCAGCTGGCGAAATCATGCCATTCCTGCTCGACGGTAAAACCATGGACGGCGGCCGCCGCCTCCAGCGCCCGGACGCCGGCGGGCACGACTTCCTTGCCGATCCCGTCGCCCGGAATCACCGCCACGCGATAGTTGCGCGAACCGTTCATCATCGTCTCCGTCCCCGCGATCACAGCTTCAGGCCGCCCCAGTGGAACGCCTTGGTTTCCAGATATTCGTCGATGCCCTCGACCCCGCCTTCCCGGCCCATGCCCGATGCCTTGATCCCGCCGAACGGGGCCATCTCCATCGCGAGACCACCGGTGTTGAGGCCGACCATCCCGAACTCCAGCGCTTCGGCCACGCGCCACGCGCGGTGCAGATCGTCGGTGTAGAAATAGCTGGCCAGACCGAACGGCGTGGCATTGGCCTGCTCGATTGCCTCCGCCTCATGGGTGAAGCGGAACACGGGGGCCAGCGGTCCGAAGGTTTCTTCGCTCGCCAGACGCATGTCGAGCGTTGCCCCGGTCAGCAGCACCGGAGTGGCAAAGCGCGTCGGATCGCCGAACCCGTCCGCCCGCGCCGCTGCGACCGCGCCGTGGGACAAGGCATCGTCCAGATGCGCCGCGACCTTCTGCGTCGCCGCCGCGTTGATGAGCGGGCCGATGGTGGTCGCCGCGTCGCGTCCGTCGCCGACCTTCATCGCCCGCACCGCATCGCCCAGTTTCGCGACGAAGGCGTCGTGGATGCCGTCCTGCACGAAGATGCGGTTGGCGCAGACGCAGGTCTGCCCGGCATTGCGGAACTTGCTGGCGATCGCGCCGGCCACCGCTAGATCGACATCGGCATCGTCGAACACGATGAACGGCGCGTTCCCGCCCAGTTCCAGGCTCAACCGCTTCAGCGTGTCGGCCGACTGCTGCATCAGCAGCGATCCGACCCGCGTCGATCCGGTGAAGGACAGCTTGCGCACGACCGGGCTGGACGTCAGCGCAGCGCCGATCGCCTGCGGCATTCCCGTCACGACGTTGATGACCCCGGCCGGTACGCCCGCATCGACCGCCAGCCTGGCGATGGCCAGCGCGGTATAGGGCGTCAGGTCCGACGGCTTCACGATCACGGTGCAGCCCGCCGCCAGTGCCGGCGCGCATTTGCGGGTAATCATCGCCGCCGGGAAATTCCATGGCGTGATCGCGGCGCACACCCCGACCGGTTCGCGCAGCGCCAGGATGCGGCGGTCGGCGGTCGGCCCCGGAATGTCATGGCCGCGCACCCGGCGGCCTTCCTCGGCGAACCATTTGACGAAGCTGGCGGCATATCGGATCTCGCCTGCGGCCTCGCCCAGTGGCTTGCCCTGCTCGGTCGTCATGATCCGCGCCAGATCGTCGACATGCGCCAGAATCAGCGCATACCAGCGTTCGAGGATCTCGGCACGCTCGCCCGCTGTCTTGCGCTTCCACGCCGGCAGCGCGCGTTCGGCGGCGGCGATGGCGCGTTCGGTGTCGCCGGTTCCGGCATCCGGCACCGTGCCGACCTGCTTGCCCGTAGCGGGATCGATGACGTCGATCGTCGCGCCGCTGTCGGCCGCGACCCATGCGCCGTCGATCAGCATCGCATCGACGAACAGCGACGGTTCGGAAAGGGTGAGGGGGCGGGCCATCAGCCGAGCGCCTGGCTGAGAATCGCGAACGGCCGCGCCACGCCGACCGGCGCGGGCAACGGATCTCCGCGCCGCATCGTGACCACGCCGTCCACCTGCAACAGGCCGAGTTCGTCCAGCCACGGCGACAGGCCGCTATCGGCCAGCACATCGATGCGGGTGAAGTCTCCGGCGCGCGAGCCGAGCCAGTGCGAGATCAGCAATTTCGCCTCGCGTATCGACGGCGCGATGACCGGACCGATCGCATAGCCCCGCCCGAACCGCCGGAAACACGCCACGCCGACCAGATCGCCGTCGCGGTCGAGCACCACCACCTGCGCGGCGTCCAGCACTGCGGTCATCGTCGCCTTGCGCGGCAGGCCGGTGCCATCCCCGACCATCGCCTGGATACGGACATAGTCGCTCTCGCCGATCGGCCGCAGCCGTTCGCCGGGTTCGGGTGCGGCCAGCGGAATCTGGAACGACGTGCCCTGATGCTGGGTAATGCGACCGACTTCTTCGAACCCCATCGTGCGATACAGCGGGACGGCGACCGCGGTGCCGTTCAGCAGCAGGCGGCTGCAATCGGCGGCGTCGATCGCATGGTCCATCAGCATCCGGCCCAGCCCCTTGCCGCGATGGTCGGGCGAGACGATGACCATGCCGATCGTCGCCGTGTCGTTGCCGGTGGGGAACCACATGATCGTGCCGACGATCGCGCCATCGATCTCCGCCACCACGCCTTCGCCGACCGACAGCATCATCTGCCAATCCTCGACCCGGTGCGGCCAGCGCTCCCCTTTCGACAGGGCTTGCGCGGCGGGCAGGTCGTCCGCTGTCATCGTTCGCAGATCGAGGCGTATTTCCGGCGCTGTCGCCACTATGCCATCCTTCCCAGCCAATGCATCCCTGCGCCGGGTCGGGTGCCGGCGTCATGGTGCAGAATTACCGCCCGCCGCCGGGCAGCGGCATAATGTATCGCACCAATCGACAGGCGAAGCGTCCGATCTTTCGCCGGTTTTGCAATAATATGCCGTGATCGTGCGACCGTTGCCGACCGCCCGTCGGGCGGGCGCGGCAGGATCGGCGGCAAAGCGCGGTCGCAACGACCGCATCGACCGCGCCATGGCCCGAAAACGGTGATATAGTATCACCCTGTAGGTGGACTATGCCAGAATTGGGCGTGGTGAATATGGGAGGCGACTATGGCGACGGCGGCCTTTGACGGCGACGGGCGACCGCACGGCGGACTGGCGGCGATACCGAAGGCGATCGCGACGACGCGGTTGCAGTCGATCGACGCGCTACGCGGGTTCGTGATGGTCGTCATGCTGCTCGATCACGTGCGCGAGACGTTCTTCCTGCACCTTCAGGTCGGCGATCCGGTCGATGCGCGCACGGTGATGCCGGCGCTGTTCTTCACCCGGCTGCTGAGCACGATCTGCGCGCCGGTGTTCGTCGCGCTGACCGGGCTGTCGGCCTATCTCTATGGCCAGAAGCATTCGCGTGCCGAAGTCTCCGACTTCCTGCTGCGGCGGGGCGCGTTCCTGTTGTTCCTCGAAATCAGTTTCGTCTCCTTCGCATGGTCGGCCAAGTTTCCACCGCAGACGTTGTGGCTGCAGGTGATCTGGGCGATCGGCTTCAGCATGATCTGCCTTGCCGGCGCGGTCCATTTCTCGCGCACGGTCATCGTCGCGCTGGGGCTGGCGATCGTATGCGGGCATAATCTGCTCGACGGCATCGTGCTGGCGCCCGGCGATACCTTTTTCGTGCCGTGGGCGCTGTTGCATCAGCGCGCGGCGTTCGAGTTTCTGGGGATCACGTGGAAGACGACCTATCCCGTCCTGCCGTGGATCGGGCTGATCCTGCTCGGCTACGGCATCGGCCCGTGGTTCGCGAAGGGTACGGCGCCTGCGGTGCGGCAGCGGCGGCTGGTACTGCTGGGCATCGGGCTGATCCTCGGCTTCGTCGTGCTGCGCTGGCTCAACGTCTATGGCGACCGGCCTTGGTATGATGCCGGCACCCCGCTGCGCACGACGATCAGCTTCCTTGCGCTCACCAAATATCCGGCGTCGCTGCTGTTCCTGATGCCGACGGTCGGGATCGGCGCGCTGCTGCTGGCGGCGTTCGAACGGTTCCAGTCGTCGCGGCTGATCCCGCCGCTGGCGACGTTCGGCGGGGCGCCGATGTTCTACTATCTGGTCCACCTGTACATCCTGCGCGCGATGTACCTTGTTGCCTTCGCGATCTGGGGACCGACGCATGGCACGGTGTTCGCGCTGGGCAATCTCGGCTGGATCTGGGCATGGTATGCCGGGCTGATCGTGGCGCTGTATTTCCCGACGCGCTGGTTCGCCGGGGTGAAGCAGCGGCGCAAGGACATCTGGTGGCTGAAATATCTGTAGGCCGGACATGAAAAAGGGCCGCCCGGCCGGGGGATGATCCCCGGCCGGGCGGCCCTTTTCGATCGGCTATTCGACCGGGCGGTAGATCGCCCAGACCTTTACGACATCTTCTTCCGACAGCCACGAACAGCGCGCGCCGCGCAGGACGACGAACAGATCGTCGGCGACGAAGCGATGGGCGGTGCCGGCCGCATCCTCGAACGTCACCGATCCTTCCATCAGGTGCATCAGCTCGCAATGCGGATACAGGTTGTTGCGCCGGTGATAGGGCGTCGATGCCCAGGTGCCTGCCGAAAACTTGCCGCTCGATGACTTGTAGTCAGTGTGGTTATGGCATTGCGGCGCGTCCGACAGCAGCAGCTCGGCCGCCGGCGGGTTCGACGGGACGCGCGTCGGCGACAGGTCGATCGCGACCGGCGCGGAAGCCCCCGGCATCCCGCCGGTGACCCGCATGACGACGACCTGCGTATCCGCCGCCGCTGCCCATGCGAAGGAAATCCCGCCGGGCAGCATCGCGCTCCGATCGCGCCCCAGCGTCAGGTCGCCGATGGTCAGCGTGCCGTCGACCACGAAGACGAACTCGTCGCCCGGCAGCGTGTCGACCTGTCCGCTGCCCGACAGCGCCAGCGCGCCGATCGCGACCGGCCCGCCCGGTGCGGTCACCATGCGCCGGGCGGAAAACCATGGATCGCCGGCTTCGGTCGACCGCACGCCCGCTTCCGGATCGGCGACGAACGCGCGCAGGTCGATGCAATCCTGCGGCAGTACCGCCACCGGCCGTTCCGCGACCATGCTCACAGTCCGACCAGCCCCGGCAGGCCGGCAATGCTCGGAATGACGTTCACGTCGTAATAGGCGTTGAGCGGTTCGTGCCCGCGATCGACGAACGCCTTCATCCTGATGCCCATGTCATAGGCGGTCATCTGGTCGTAGCGGAAGCTGGACGAGACGTGGAGCATGTCCTCCGGATTGCAGCCCAGCTGGTCGAGCATATATTCGAACGCCTGCATCCGCGGCTTGTACGCCTGCGCTTCCTCGGCGGTGTAGACCGCGTGGAACGGTGCCTCCAGCTTCTCGACGCTGTGCGGGATCAGGTCGACCATCGAATTGGACAGGATCACGAGCGGATATTCGGCCGCCACGCGCTTGAGCGGTTCGACGACATCGGCATGGGGTCGCCAGGTCGGGACGGCGGCATATACGGTGTCGGCGTCGCTGTCGCGATACGCGACGCCGTTTTTGGCGCAGGTGCGGCGCAGTGCGCCCTCCACCACGTCGCGATACGGCTTCCACGCGCCCAGCACTTCGTCGAGGCGATAGGCGGAGAAATCGGCGGTGAACCGGTCCATCGCTTCGGCCGCTACCCGGTCGGCGTACAGGGCGCGCGCAACCGGCGCCATTTCGAAGTTGATGAGCGTGCCGTAGCAATCGAAGCTGATATATTTCGGACGAAGACCGGCCATTTCCCCACTCCTGGTTCGAGGTATGGTTGGAACGATACCGCCGGCATTCCGTGCTGCGCTGTCGTTTCCCCGGTCCCCAAGCAATATCCTGCCGATTGCACGCAATGGCTCGGCAGGGGGTGCGGCATATTATGCTTGGGTTACGCCCACCACCCGGCCGGCCAGCGCCGTGATCCATGCGATGCCCGGACCGATGATCGCATCGTTGAAGTCGTAGCGCGGATGATGCAGCGCGGCATTCTCGTCCCCCTCGCGCGCCTGACCCATCCAGACATAGGCACCGGGACAGGCCTGCAGCATGAACGAGAAGTCCTCGGACGTGAAGGCTGGGTCGGGTGCCTCGGCATGGGCCAGTCCGGCATCCGCCGCCGCTGCCAGTGCGATCTCCGCCGCGCCGGCATCGTTGATCGTCGCGGGGTAATAGCGGGTATAGGTCACCTCGACCCGCGTATCGGTGGCGATGCCGATGCCCTGCGCCATCGACCGCACCGCCGCCTCGACGATGTCCTGTACTTGCCCGTCGAACGTGCGGACCGTGCCGACCAGCCGCACCTCCGCCGGGATGACGTTGTGGGTCTGCCCACCCGCGATCTGGGTGACCGACAGCACCGCCGACCGGGTGGGCGGCACGCGGCGGGCGACGATGGTGTTGAGTTGCGTCACCAGTTGCGCGGCGGCCAGCACGGCGTCGGGCGTGGTATGCGGCTGCGCGGCGTGGCCGCCCTTGCCATGGATCGCGATCTCGAACTTGTCAGCGGCCGCCATGATCGGGCCGGGGCGGGTCTGCAATTCGCCGGCGGGCAGGTCCGGCCAGTTGTGCAGCGCGAAGACGTAATCGCACGGAAAGCGTTCGAACAGCCCGTCGCGGATCATCTCGCGCGCGCCGGCCTGTCCCTCTTCGGCGGGCTGAAAGAAGAAGTGGATCGTGCCGTCGAACGGCGGCAGCGAGGCGAGGTGGCGGGCGGCACCGATCAGGATCGCGGTATGGCCGTCATGTCCGCAACCGTGGAACACGCCGGGCGCGGTGCTGGCATAGGCCGGTGCGCCCTGTTCCTGAAACGGCAGCGCATCCATGTCGGCGCGCAGCCCCAGCGTCGCTCCCGGCCGGCCATGGGTCAGCGTGCCGACGACCCCGGTTCCGCCGATACCGGTCGTCACCTGCAATCCGGCGGCGGCCAGCTGCTCGGCGACCAGCGCGGCAGTGCGGTGTTCGGCAAAGGCCAGTTCGGGATGGGCATGGATGTCGTGCCGGATCGCGGTCACGGCGTCGATGATGTCGGCAAAGCGCTGATACATGGCAGTCCCCCGGGCAAGGGGCGCAGAATGTCTCCTCCGCCGATGTCGGGTCAACCCCGTGCCGGGGGGAGAGTTCGGTGCGACGCGGCCGTGCTGCGGGACCGGGGCGGCATATCCTGCCGCAGCCATTGCGTGCCTGGCGGCACAAGCTATGCGAAACGCGCCGCTCTACGGCGAGATTTACTGTCGGGGCTGCGCGATACGGCAACATGATTGTAACGATGATCGCATCATGGCGACCGTCGAGAAGGCAGCGGGACCGGACGATATGCGAAGGACGTGGGGCGGGGGGATCGTGGCGGCGTCGCTGGCGGTGATCGGTGCCGCCCCGGCGGCGGCGCAGGTCGAGGCTCCCAGCGTCGAACGCGCGCCGGGCAATGTCGAGCTTCCGGAAATCGAGGCGCGCGATCCGCTGGTGTTGCAACTCGCCTATACCGGCGACATCCTGTCGTCGGTGGCGGGGGGCAGGCGACGGGGCACCCGCTGGATCAACAATGTCAGCGCGATCGCGTCGGCCGATCTGGATGCGTTGGCCGGGGTGCCGCGCACGACAGCGCTCGTCCACGGCTTCTACAATAACGGCGCCAGCTTCAGCGGCGAATTGGTCGGCGACGGGCAGGTCGTGTCGAGCATCGAGACCGGGGTGCCGTTGTTCCATGTGCTGGAGGCATGGGCCGAGCATCGCGGCGTCGACGACCGCTGGTCGATCAAGGGCGGGCTGTACGACGTGAACAGCGAGTTCGACGCGCTTCAGACGTCGCTGCTGTTCGTCAACAGTGCGTTCGGCATGGGCACCGAACTGGCCGGTTCGGGTCGCAACGGTCCGTCGACCTTTCCCAGCACCAGCTTGGCGGTGCGCGGGCAGGTGAAGGTCGGCGACCGGTTGACGCTGCGCGCCGCCGCGGCGGACGGGGTGCCGAACGACCCCGCGCATCCGCGCCGCATCTGGATCGGGATCGGCGGCGGCGACGGCGCGCTGCTGATCGCGGAGGCGGATGCCGAACTGGGTCGCGTGAGGCTGCTCGCCGGCGGATGGAGCTATACCGCGCGCAGCGACGACCGCTACGACGCCGCCATCGGCGCGGCGACCATCCGGCAGGTCCGCAGCGAGGGCCTGTATCTTCGCGGCGAGGCGCAACTGGCCGGCGATCGTACGCGCGGGATGCGCGGCTTCTTCCGGCTGGGCGTCGCCAGCGACCGCGCCAACATCTTCGGTGGCTTTTCGTCGCTGGGGCTGGTCTGGCACGGGCTGGTCCCGGCGCGCCCGCAGGACGATAGCGGCATCGCGATCGCCTATGCCGGTGCCGGCAGCGCGGGCCGGGCGATCATCCGCGCCGAATTCATCCCGCCGCCGCCACGGGGCGAGGCGGTGATCGAGCTGAACCATCGCTTCGCCGTCGCCGACTGGTTGGGGGTGCAGCCGCATGTCCAGTATATCGTTGCGCCGGGGCTGAACCCGACGGTCGGCAATGCCGTCGTCCTGGGGGTGCGGTTGACCGCCACCTTCGCCGAATGATCGGGCCGACGCTCGATCGGTGACCTGTGGCATGTCGCACGCGGCAGCATCTGCCGTGCGGCACAAAGCACCGCCGCTTGCCCGTTTTTGGCACGATCCGCTCGCCGTCGGCGCTAAGGTAACGCCCATGGCCAACGACATTCCGGGCACGTCCCGCGCCACCAGCTTTCTGATCGACGGGCACTGGCTCGACCGCAGCGACGCACCGCGCTGCGCCGTCGTCGATCCCGCGACCGAAGCCGTCATCGCCGACATCGCCATGGGCGATGCGCGCGACGTCGATCTGGCCGTCGCCGCCGCGCGGCGCGCCTTCGCGACCTACAGCGAAACGCCGGCGGCCGACCGTATCGCGCTGCTGACCCGCATCGCCGATCTGCTGGAGGAACGCGCCGAAGCCTTTGCGCAGGCGATTTCCACCGAAATGGGATCGGCGATCGACTTCGCCCGCGTGTCGCAGGTGCCCGCCGGCATCGCCCATGTCCGCGCCCAGATCGAGGTGCTGGGCAGCTATCGCTTCCTGCGGGAAGAGGCGGGCTTCGCGCTCGCCCGCGAACCGATCGGCGTCGCCGCGCTCATCACGCCGTGGAACTGGCCGCTGTACCAGATCACGGCAAAGGTCGCTCCGGCGCTCGCCGCCGGCTGCACCGTCGTCCTCAAGCCCAGCGAATTGTCGCCGTTCAGCGCGCTGCTGTTCGCGGAGGTGATGCAGGATGCCGGTACACCGCCCGGTGTCTTCAATCTGGTCAACGGCGCGGGCGAAAGCGTCGGCGCCGCCCTGTCGTCGCACCCGGAGGTCGACATGGTGTCGATCACCGGATCGGCGCGTGCGGGGATGCTGGTGGCGCAGGGCGCGGCCCCGACCATCAAGCGCGTCGTGCAGGAACTGGGCGGCAAGTCGCCCAACGTCTTCCTCGACGATGCCGATTTCGACACGGCGGTGGGCAAGGGCGTGCTGTCGGCGATGCGCAATGTCGGCCAGTCGTGCAGCGCGCCGACCCGCATGGTCGTGCCCGCCCATCGCTTGGCGGAGGTCGAGGCACTGGCAAAGGCGGCGGCGGCGGCGATCGTGGTCGGTGACCCGACCGATACGGCAACCCGCATGGGACCGATCGCCAACCGCGCGCAGCATGACCGCGTACAGGCGATGATCGCGACTGGCATGGCGGAGGGCGCGCGGCTGGTCTGCGGCGGTCCCGGCCGCCCCAACGGCCTCAATCGCGGCTATTATGTCCGCCCGACGGTCTTTTCCGACGTGACGCCCGCCATGCGGATCGCGCAGGAGGAAATCTTCGGCCCCGTTCTGTGCATCCAGCCCTATACGGACGAGGAAGACGCGATCCGCATCGCCAACGACACCGTCTATGGCCTAGGCGCGCACGTCCAGTCGGCGGACCTCGCCCGCGCCCGCGCGGTGGCGCGCCGCATCCGTGCCGGACAGGTCCATATCAACTATCCGCCATGGACCGCCCACGCGCCCTTCGGCGGCTATCGCCAGTCGGGCAACGGCCGCGAATATGGCGTCCACGGCCTCGACGAATTTTTGGAGACGAAGGCGATGCTCGGCTACTGAGCCGGGCCGTCTCTCGCAGGAGCCTTTCGATGCGCGTACCGCTCACCCTCGTCGAATCCTCGGCCGATTTTCCGGCGCAGGCGGATGTCGTCGTCATCGGCGGTGGCATCATCGGCGCTTTCGCCGCTTATTATCTCGCAAAGCGTGGCCTGTCGGTCGTGCTGCTGGAAAAGGGGCGGATCGGCGCGGAACAGTCCAGCCGCAACTGGGGCTGGTGCCGCCAGCAGAACCGCGACGCGCGCGAGCTGCCGATGGCGACCAGGTCGCTCGACCTGTGGGAACAGTTCCAGGCCGAAACCGGCGAGGATGCGGGTTTTCGCCGCTGCGGCCTGTTGTATCTCAGCCGGGACGAGGCGGAGATCGCGACCTGGGCGCGATGGGGCAAGTTCGCGCAGGGCGTGAACGTCGAAACGCATATGCTGACCGCAGCGCAGACCGCCGAGCGCAGCCACGGCATCAACGGCGCGTGGAAGGGGGGCGTGTGGTCGCCGACCGACGGCACCGCCGATCCGTCGCGCGCCGCCCCAGCCGCCGCGCGCGCCGCGCAGCGGCTGGGCGCGACCGTGTTGCAGGACTGCGCCGTACGCGGCCTGGAAACCAGCGGCGGGCGGCTGTCGGCGGTGGTCACCGAACGCGGCACGATCCGCACGACGACCGCGATCCTCAGCGCCGGCGCGTGGGCGTCGTCCTTCTGCCACCAATATGGCATCCGCTTCCCCCAGGCGACGATCCGCCAGGCGGCCTTGTCGATCGGTCCGGGGGCGGGCGACCTGCCGCCCGCGCTCCACACCAGCGAAGTATCGGCCACCCGCCGCGTCGATGGCAGCTATACGCTGGCGATCAGCGGGTTCGGCCGGGTCGACCCGACGCCGCAGCTGCTGCGCTTCTCGCCGCAATTCGTGCCCATGTTTCTGCGGCGCTGGCGCAAGCTGCGCCCCGGCGGGGTGCAGGGCGCGCAGGCGGGGCATGAGACGCTAGCCAAGTGGCGGCTCGACCGCCCGACACCGATGGAAAGGACGCGCATCCTCGATCCCAGGCCCGATCCGGCGGCGATCCGCATGACGCACAAACGCGCCGTCGCACTGATGCCCGCGCTGAAGGATCGGCCGGTCACCGCGCGCTGGGCCGGCTATGTCGACAGCACCCCGGACGGCGTGCCCGGCATCGGGGAGGTCGAGACGATCCCCGGCTTCGTCATCGCCTCGGGCTTCAGCGGGCATGGCTTCGGTATCGGGCCGGGTGTCGGGCATCTGCTCGCCGACATGCTGACCGGTGCCGAGCCGATCGTCGATCCCAGACCCTATCACCCAGACCGGTTCCGCGAATCGGCCTGGGGCAAGGTCGCCGATTTCTGAGGGATCGCGGTCGCGCCAAAGGGTATGTCAGCGAAGGCTGGGATCTCCCGATTCTAGCGCGCAGCAGGAGCAGCCTGAGGCTCCAGCCTTCGCTGGGGCGACGTTTCCGGGCAAAGGGGCGGGTTCGAGAGGCGCTCGGAACTCCCGCCCGTATTGTTGTCCGGAGATTATTCGAACCGCTCCGTCGCGACCGACACCACCTTGCAGCTTTTCCCGGCAACCCGCGAAATACCCGCTTTACACCGGCGATTCGCTATCCTACACGCCGCCTCCTCGCTAGAGAGCGGGTGTAGCTCAGTTGGTTAGAGCGCCGGCCTGTCACGCCGGAGGTCGCGGGTTCGAGCCCCGTCACTCGCGCCATCCTTCATCGGATGGCGCTACCGCCAGCGGCCTGTTTCCATCCAGAACAGCATCCGCCGCATCGGCAGTACCCACAACCATGCGATACCCGCCGCGACGTAGAAGGCGAGCTGCACGATCCAGTGCCAGCCGCCGACGACCGGCGACAGCATCGCGACCGCGATCGCCCACAGCGTCAGCAGGACGAGGATCGCCAATACGCCGATCGGTTTGCGCCATGTCGGCTCGTTCAAGGCAATTCTCCGGTCAGGAACAGGGCGGTTTCGGTGACGATCGCGTGGAGCGGCACGTCCCACGGATCGCACGGCAGGGCATCGACCTGCTGCATCGACCACGCGATACCGATTCGTAAGCTGTCCGGCCAGCGTGCGAACGCCCGGTCATAATGGCCCGCCCCCTGGCCCAGCCGATTGCCGGCGGCGTCGAAGCCGACCAGCGGTGTCAGGATGATGTCGGGAGCGACCGGAGGGGAGTCGGCCCCCGGCTGGCGCAACCCGAACGGCCCGTCGTGCATCCTGTCGTCGACATGGAAGCTGATCGGCGATTCGCGGTCGATGACGACCGGCCACGCCAGCGATGCACCCGCCGCCCGCGCCGCGCGGTCGAACCGCGCCGGATCGGCCTCACCCCCGATCGGAACATAGCTGGCGACGATGACACCCGGCCGCAGCGCATCGAGGAACAGCGCCGGCGGGGCAGGGGGCATCGGCCCGCTGGCAGCGAATATCCGCCGCCGCGCCCGCAGCGCGGCGCGCAAGGCGTGCTTGTCGGTCATGGAAGGGGGGTGTGGCGGAACCACCATGGGCCGTTTGCCGCGTTATCCACTGACGCACGGTACGTCAGGTGGGGATCATGTACGTCAGACCAGGATCTGCGCAGGGACAACCCCCATGGATGAAGAAATAGCCTCAGGGATTATGCAAGGCTCGCACCGGGCAGTCCCGCCGACTCCTATTTAGGCGTCCGGACCCTGCTCCTCAAGGGCCGATGCGACCGCTTCCAGCCGCTCGGCGATCCGTTCCAGCACGCCGGCCTCCGATTTCGCCTGCGGACCCGCCTCGCGCTCGGCCAACTGGTCGGCGAGGATCAGCGCGATGTAGAGCAGGGTGCGGTCCGACGATCCGCCCGATGCGTGCTGCGCGGCCGGTGCGTGCCGCTCCAGCATGGCTCCCAGCGCGCGCAGTTTCGGCTCCTCGCCGTCGCGGCACCCGACCTGATGGCTACGGCCGGCGATGGTCAACGTGATCTGTCCCATCAGTCGGCATCCGCTTCGCGCGCGATCACCGCGTCCAGCGCGCCGATCGCATCGCCGATCCGGGTACGCAGCGCGGCATGGCGCGACGCCAGCGCGCGAGTCGCGTCGCTGCGGATTCGTGCCGCGCGCTCGATCCGTTCCAGCGCCCGGTCGATCCGTGCGATCGCGGCGGCATGGGGGTCGTCGCTCATCGGATAAATCGATCCTTGCTAAACATGTTAAACAAACGTCCGGTTTGGCGGTTGACTGAACGGCGCGACGGTTCCAAAGGCTCGCGCGACCCCAGTAGCGCCCAACAGGAGTGCGCGTGACCATATCCCAGCTCGAACTCGCCAACGCCATCCGCGTTTTGTCGATGGACGCGGTGGAGGCCGCCAATTCGGGGCACCCCGGTATGCCGATGGGCATGGCCGATGTCGCGACCGTCCTCTGGTCGAAATTCCTGAAGTTCGATCCCGCCGATCCACATTGGGCCGACCGCGATCGCTTCGTCCTGTCGGCGGGCCATGGATCGATGCTGATCTATTCGCTCCTCCACCTGACCGGTTACGCGAAGCCCACCATTCAGGACATTGCGAACTTCCGCAAGCTGGGCAGCCCTTGTGCGGGCCATCCGGAGAATTTCGAGCTGCCCGGCATCGAATGCACCACCGGTCCGCTGGGGCAGGGGGTTGCGATGGCGGTCGGCATGGCGACGGCGGAGCGGCACCTGAACACCGTGTTCGGCGACGATCTGGTCGATCACCGCACCTGGGTGATCGCCGGCGACGGCTGCCTGATGGAAGGCATCAATCACGAGGCGATCGGCCTTGCCGGGCATCTGAAGCTCGGCCGGCTGAACGTCCTGTGGGACGACAACCGCATCACCATCGACGGTTCGACCGACCTGTCGACCAGCGAGGACGTGTCGGCCCGCTACGAAGCGACCGGCTGGCACGTCGTCGCCTGCGACGGCCATGACTTCGCCGACATCGAACGCGCGCTCGCCGAAGCCGCCGCCGACTCGCGCCCGTCGCTGGTCCGCTGCCGCACCGTGATCGGCAAGGGCGCCCCGAACAAGGGTGGCAGCCACAAGGTTCACGGGTCGCCGCTGGGCGCCGAGGAAATCCTCGCCACCCGCGCCGCCTTGCTGTGGGAACATGACGCGTTCCACCTGCCCGAGCCGCTGACCGATGCGTGGAAGGCGATCGGCGCACGCGGCGCCCCGGTCCATGCCGACTGGAATACGCGCCTTGCGGCCCATGCCGACCGTGCCGAGTTCGAACGCCGGATGGCGAACAAGCTGCCCGACGGCTGGTCGCTCAAGGACCATATCAACAGCTTGATCGCCGAGCCGAAGAAGATCGCGACCCGCGTCGCATCGTCGCTGGCGCTCGAAGCGATCAACGCCTCGCTGCCCGAAACCATCGGCGGCTCGGCCGACCTGACGCCGTCGAACAATACCCAGACCAAGGCGCAGGTCGCGCTGACCGCCGACGATTATTCGGGCCGCTACATCCATTACGGCATCCGCGAATTCGGCATGTCGGCGGCGATGAACGGCATGGCGCTGCACGGCGGCGTGCTGGCCTATGGCGGCACCTTCCTGGTGTTCGCCGACTATGCCCGACCCGCGATCCGCCTGTCGGCGTTGCAGAATGCCGGTGTCGTCTATGTCATGACCCACGACTCGATCGGTCTGGGCGAGGACGGACCGACCCATCAGCCGATCGAGCATGTGATGAGCCTGCGCATCATCCCCGGTCTCGACGTCTATCGCCCCGCCGACGCGGTCGAGACGGCGGAATGCTGGGAACTGGCGGTACAGCGCCGCGACGGTCCGTCGCTGCTCGCTTTGTCGCGCCAGAACCTGCCGCAGCTCCGCACCGAAACCGGCGAAAACCGCAGCACCAGGGGTGCCTACCGCCTGAAGGCCGCCCAAGCCGCCCGCCGCGTCATCCTGATCGCGACCGGTTCGGAGGTCGAAATCGCCGTCGGCGTCGCGCAGCAGCTTGAAACGCAGGGCATCGGTGCCGACGTCGTGTCGATGCCATGCTGGTCGCGGTTCGATGCGCAGGACGCCGCCTATCGCGAGGACGTCCTGCCGCACGCCCGTCCCGACGACATCCTGCGCGTCTCGATCGAGGCGGGCACGACCATCGGCTGGGAACGCTACACGATGGTCGACGGCCTGCGCTTCGGCATCGACCGGTTCGGTGCATCGGCCCCGGCGGACAAGCTCTACGACTATTTCGGCCTTACCGCCGATGCCATCGCCGCAAAGGTGCTGGCGCGGCTCGCGAATTGAGGGAGACGAGGACATGACGAAGGTAGCGATCAACGGGTTCGGGCGCATCGGCCGTCTGGTGGCGCGCGCGATCCTCGAACGGCCCGACAGCGGGCTGGAACTGGTGACGATCAACGACTTGGCGGACGCGAAGTCGAACGCCTGGCTGTTCAGCCGCGATTCGGTCCACGGCAAGTATCCGGGCGAGGTTGCCGCCGAGGGTGACGATCTGGTCATCGACGGCAAGCGCATCCGCGTCACCGCCGAGCGTGATCCCGCTAACCTGCCGCACAAGGAACTGGGCGTCGAACTGGTGCTGGAATGCACCGGCTTCTTCACCGACCGTACGTCGTGCCAGAAGCATATCGACGCGGGTGCCAAGCGCGTGCTGATCTCGGCACCGGGCAAGAATGTCGACCTGACCGTCGTGTACGGCGTCAACCACGACAAGCTGGAGGCCGGTCACACCATCGTGTCGAACGCGTCGTGCACCACCAACTGCCTGGCCCCGGTCGCCAAGGTGCTGAACGATTCGATCGGCATCGAACGTGGCCTGATGACCACGATCCACGCCTATACCAACGACCAGAAGATCCTCGACCAGATCCACCCCGATCTGCGCCGCGCCCGTGCCGCCGCCATGTCGATGATCCCGACCACCACCGGCGCCGCCCGCGCGGTCGGCGAAGTGCTGCCCGAACTGAAGGGCCGTCTCGACGGTTCGGCGGTCCGCGTGCCGGTGCCCGACGGCAGCCTGGTCGACCTGACCTTCACGCCGAAGCGCGACACGACGAAGGACGAGGTCAATGCGATCCTGAAGGCGGCGTCGGAATCGGGTCCGCTGAAGGGCGTGCTGGTGTTCTCGGACGAACCGCTCGTCTCGATCGATATCGTCCACACCCCCGCATCGTCGACGGTCGACAGCCTGGAGACCGCCGTGCTCGACGGCAAGCTGGTCCGCGTCGTGTCGTGGTACGACAATGAATGGGGCTTCTCGAACCGCATGGTCGACACCGCGACCGCGATGGCGAAGCTGGGGTAAGCCCGATGGCGGGTGGTATCCTGAAGGGCATCGCCCGCCACGCCTTTTCGCGCGGGCCGATCGAATTGGTGGAGACGGTGCGCGTCACCGTCGAAACCGGATTGGACGGCGATTTCCGCGGCGCGCTCAAGCCCGGCCGCAACAAGCGGCAGGTGTCGCTGATGGAAGTCGGCGACTGGGCACAGGCGATGCGCCTGATCGGCCACGAACTGCCGTGGTGGGAACGCCGCGCCAATCTGCTGGTAGAGGATTTCGACCTGCCGCAGACGACCGGCGTCCGCCTGCGCGTCGGCGAGGTGCTGCTGGAAATCACCAAGGAATGCGATCCGTGCAGCCGCATGGAAACCATCGCCGAAGGGTTGCGCGCCGCCCTGACCCCCGACTGGCGCGGCGGCGCGCTCGCCCAGGTGATCGAGGGCGGCCGGATCAGCGTCGGTGACACGATACGAATCGAAACACCGGCCGTTCATCCTGAGTAGCCGCTGAGCTTGTCGAAGCGGCGTATCGAAGGATCGTTGCTTCGATACGAGCCTTCGCCTTCGCTCAGCCTCTACTCAGCATGAACGGTGAAGGAGACATAGAATGAGCCGTAATTTCAAGACGCTCGACGAAATGGGCGACCTCACCGGCAAGCGCGTGCTGGTCCGCGAAGACCTCAACGTGCCCATGGCCGATGGCGCGGTCAGCGACGACACCCGCCTGCGCGCCACCATCGGCACCGTAACCGAACTGGCGGATCGCGGCGCGATCGTGCTGATCCTCGCCCATTTCGGCCGTCCGAAGGGGCAGCCGAACCCGACCATGTCGCTGGCCCCCGTCACCAAGCCGCTGTCCGACGTGCTCGGGCGGGAAGTGCGCTTCGTCGACTGGACCGGTGCCGCCGAAGCGGTGAGGACCATGCAGCCGGGCGATATCGCCGTGCTGGAGAACACCCGCTTCTTCGCGGGCGAAGAGAAGAACGACCCGCAACTCGTTGAAACCATGGCCGCGCTCGGCGACTATTATGTCAACGACGCCTTTTCCGCCGCGCACCGCGCCCACGCCTCGACTGAGGGGCTGGCGCACAAGCTCCCCGCCTTTGCCGGGCGGCAGATGGAGGCCGAACTCGACGCGCTGGACAAGGCACTGGGCAACCCCGAACACCCCGTCGCGGCGGTCGTCGGCGGGGCCAAGGTGTCGTCGAAGCTCGACGTGCTGAAGCATCTGGTGGGCCAAGTCGATCACCTCATCATCGGCGGCGGCATGGCCAACACCTTCCTCGCCGCGCGCGGGGTCGATGTCGGCAAGTCGCTGTGCGAGCACGACCTGACCGGCACCGCCGACGAGATTTTCGAGGCGGCGGAAAAGGCCGGCTGCACCATCCACCTGCCCTATGACGTGGTGGTCGCCAAGGAGTTCAAGCCGAACCCGGCGACCCGCACCGTCAACGTTCACGAAGTCGCCGCCGACGAGATGATCCTCGACGTCGGCCCCGCCGCGACCGAGGCGCTGGGCGATGTGCTGAAGAACTGCCGCACGCTGGTGTGGAACGGGCCGATGGGCGCGTTCGAAACCCCGCCGTTCGACGTCGCGACCGTTTCGCTGGCCAAGACGGCGGCGGCACTGACCGCCGATGGATCGCTGGTATCGGTCGCGGGCGGCGGCGATACCGTCGCGGCGCTCAACCAGGCGGGCGTGGCCGACCAGTTCAGCTTCGTCTCGACCGCCGGCGGCGCGTTCCTCGAATGGATGGAAGGCAAGGAACTGCCCGGCGTCGCCGCACTGGCGCGCTGAGGCCCAACCCGTCCGCAACCGTACCCCCGCACAGGCGGGGGTCCAGAGCGCCGAACGCGACGCTGCGTTGTCTGGCCCTGGACCCCCGCCTGCGCGGGGGTACTGCGTTTTAACGTCCGAAGACCCAACAACCCGCTTGATCCCACCTTCAACCGCCGCTACCCGTTCAACACGTTAAACGAAGGGTAGGGCGTTGCTAGGGGTACGACTCGACACCGAATTGGAAGAGCGGCTCGCCAATGTCGCGCGGTCGCAGGGGCGTTCCAAGAGCGACATCGCCCGCGATGCCGTGCGCCGCTATGTCGAACTGCACGACGAAGCCTTTCGCGCCGAAGCCCGCCGCCAGTCCGAACGCGCCGCCGCGCGCGACGATGGCGCCGACTGGGCATTCTTCGACCGGGTGGAAGCGGAGGATGGCCGGTGGAGATAAGGCGCGGCATGATCGTCCTGGTCGAAGGGCCGGGCGACCTGGCGGTGAAGCGCCGCCCCTTCCTGGTCGTGCAATCCGACCTGTTCAACGAAGCGCACGCCTCGGTGACGCTGGTGCCGATGACCAGCCTGACCGGTGGCGAGACGCTGTTCCGCGTGCCGTTCCCCGCGTCCGACACGACCGGCATCTCGGTCGAGAGCGAAGCGCAGGTGGACAAGATCAAGACGCTGCGCCGCAGCCGCGTGGTGCGGGTGCTGGGGCAGGCGGATGCCACATCGATGGAGCAGGTGGACCAGGCGCTGCGGCGCTGGCTCGCGCTCTGACGCCATAACCGAAACCTTGAGGGGTCGATCATGAACAACGCCGACATGACTGCGAAGATTGCCGACGGACACGGGTTCATCGCCGCGCTCGACCAGAGCGGCGGTTCGACGCCGAAGGCGCTGAAGGGCTATGGCGTCGAGGACGGCGCATGGAGCACCGACGAGGAAATGTTCGGCCTGATCCATGCCATGCGCGCCCGGATCATCACGTCGGACGCCTTCACCGGTGACAAGGTGATCGGCGCCATCCTGTTCGAACGCACCATGGACGGGCAGGCGGGCGGCAAGTCCGTGCCGCAGGCGTTGGCCGACAAGGGCGTCGTCCCGTTCCTGAAGATCGACAAGGGGCTGGAGGACGAGGCGGACGGCGTGCAGCTGATGAAGCCGATGCCCGACCTCGACACGCTGCTGGCGCGCGCGAAGAAGCTCGGCATCTTCGGCACCAAGGAACGCTCGGTCGTCAACCTCGCCAACCACGCCGGCATCGCCGCCGTCGTCGCGCAGCAGTTCGAGATCGCCGACCAAGTGCTGGCGCACGGCCTGATGCCGATCATCGAGCCGGAAGTGAACATCAAGAGCGCGGAACGGGCCGAGGCCGACCAGATCCTGCTCGACGAGACGCTGAAGGCGCTGGACGAACTGACCGGTAACGACAAGGTCATGCTGAAGCTGTCGCTGCCGGCGAAACCCGGCCTGTTCCAGCCGCTGGTCGACCATCCCCGCGTGCTGCGCGTCGTGGCACTGTCGGGCGGTTTCGCCCGGACCGAGGCGTGCGCCGAACTGGCGAAGAACCCCGGCATCATCGCCAGTTTCAGCCGCGCGCTGCTGTCCGATCTGCGCCAGCCGATGACCGATGCCGAGTTCGACACGGCGCTGGGGCAGGCGATCGACGAAATCCACTGCGCCTCGACGCAGAAGGCGCTGGTCGCGGCGTAACGCTTTCCTACAGCCTGTGGGCCGTGACAAAAGAGCACCGGACGTTCCAGCGTCCGGTGCTCTTTGATCTTGTGGCCGAACCGATCCCCTCAACGTCACCCCGGACTTGATCCGGGGTCCCGCTTCTTCTCCGTCGGGTAGAAAGCGGGCCCCGGATCAAGTCCGAAGTCGCATAAGATGCAACTCACTCGCAACACTGCGCACGAAACGCGCGCAAGTGTGAACTTAGTGAACTTTGGCGCGCCGAAACCCTTTCACCCGCCGCCCCGCTGGGGCAGGGAAGGTCCCATGACCCTGAACGAAGACCCGCTCGGCCCGCTGTCCGCCGACTTCGCGACGCAGTTCGTCCGCGATCTGCGCCGCCCGCCGTGCCAGCTCTATTTGATCTCGCCGCTCGACGTGACCGGCGCCTTTCCCGATCGCCTCGCCCGCGCGCTCGATGCCGGGCCGGTCGCGGCGTTCCAGTTCCGGGTGAAGGACATCGACCAGCACGCCGCCGCGCGCCTCGCCGAACCACTCCAGAAAATCTGCGCCGACCGAGACGTCGCGTTCATCGTCAACGACAGCATCAGCCTGACCAAGCGGCTGGGCGCCGATGGCGTCCATCTCGGGCAGGACGACGGCGATGCGCGCGAGGCCCGCGACGTCCTCGGTCCCAACGTCCAGATCGGCGTAACCGTCCATGACAGCCGCCACCTCGCGATGGAAGCGGGGGAGGCGGGGGCCGATTACGTTGCCTTCGGCGCCTTCTACCCGACGACGACCAAGCAGGTCGCGCATGTCGCTGACCCGGTGCTGCTGTCGTGGTGGTCGACGGTGTTCGAACTGCCGTGCGTCGCGATCGGCGGCATCACGCCGGACAATGCCGCGCCGCTGGTCGCGGCGGGTGCCGATTTCCTCGCCGTGTCGGGCGCGGTGTGGAACGGCGAGGAGGCGGCCGCGATGCGCGCCTTCGCCGCCGTGCTCGCCAAATAGGGAAACGTCTGCCGTTACGGTCGTTATCCAGCCTCAACGATGTTGGGGACGGATGATGAAGCGGTTTGCCTTGGCGGCACTATTGGCGAGCGGCGTGGCGGTGGCGCAGGCGCCCGCGCCGACGCCGCAAGCCCCCGCAATCGATCAGGGCATCCTGCACGCGCAGGTCCTGCTCGATCGGCACGGCTTCACGACCGGCGTGATTGACGGAAAGGACAGCGTGCTGTTCAAGCAGGCGCTGCGCGGGTTCCAGACCGCACGCGGGCTGCCGGTCACCGGTCGGCTCGACGCCGCGACCACCCGTGCGCTCAACCCGAACCTGCGGCCCGCGACCGTAACGCTCACTTTGTCCGAACGTGCGCTGGCCGGACCGTACACCAACCCGATCCCCAAGGACTATGCCGAGCAGGCGAAGCTGACGACGATCGGCTATCGCTCGCCGCTCGAAAAGCTGGCCGAGATGTTCCACACGACCCCCGCCACGCTGGTCGCGCTCAACAGTCGTGAGACGATGCTGCGCCCAGGCACCCGCGTCGTCTTCCCGAACGTCCTGCCCTCGTCGCGCAGCTATGCGGACACCTGGTCGGGCGATTATCGCCAGACGCTCGCCAATCTGAACGTCGACGCCGCCCAGCCGCAGGCCGATCGCGTGGTGGTCGACAAGTCCGAAGGCTGGCTGCGCGCCTATGCCGGCGACCGGATTCTCGCCCAGTTCCCGGCGACCATGGGGTCGTCCCACGATCCGCTGCCGATCGGCGAATGGAAGATCCAGGGCGTCGCCCCGAACCCCGACTGGCAGTACAACCCGGCGATCCTGCGCCACGCCGACAAGTCGGACAGCAAGGAGATCGTGCCGCCCGGCCCGAACAATCCGGTCGGCGTCGTCTGGATCGACCTGTCCAAAGAGCATTACGGTATCCACGGCACGCCGGAGCCTGACAATATCGGAAAGACCGAGAGCAACGGCTGCATCCGCCTGACCAACTGGGACGCCGCGCGACTGTCGCTGATGGTCAAGCCCGGCACCCCGGCGATCTTCCAGCCATAGGGGCCGCGCGGTGAACCGGATCGGCTGGGCGTTCCTTGGCGTCTTCGTGCTGGCAGCCGGCCTGCTCGCGCTGCTGGTCGACTTCGGCCGCGCTTCCGCACCGTCAACCCGGGTCTTCGCCGATGCGCCGACCGGCCTTGCCGAGCCGCCGCCGCCCGGCCAACTGGTCCTGCCGGTGCGCGGCGTCGGCTGGTCGAGTATCCGCGACAGCTTCGGTGAGGAACGCGGCGGTGGCGAGCGGCACCATACCGGCGTCGACATCATGGCACCGGCCGGCGCGCCAGTCGTCGCGGCGGCGTCGGGCACGGTCGAGAAGCTCTATTACAGCCATGGCGGGGGCGGGGTGACCGCCTATGTCCGCTCGCCCGACCGGCGGCTGAGCTACTATTATGCCCATCTCGCCGCCTATGCCCCGACCCTGCGCGAAGGGGCGGCGGTGCGGGCCGGCGATCCGATCGGCGCGGTCGGCGACACCGGCAACGCCGGCGCCGGCAACTTCCACCTGCATTTCGGCGTCGAGCGGCTGAACTCCGACGACCCGTGGTATCGGGGCCGCGCGATCAACCCCTATCCGCTGCTTGCCCGCGGCCGGTCGCAGCGGTAAGGGCGCAGCTTCGCTCTTTCCAACAGGTATGGTTCGTCATGAAGATCAGCGGCGTCGACATTCGCCCCGGCAACATCATCGAATATGAAGGCGGCATCTGGCGCGCGGTGAAGATCCAGCACACGCAGCCGGGCAAGGGCGGCGCCTATATGCAGGTCGAGATGAAGAACCTGCGCGACGGCCGCAAGAACAATGTCCGCTTCCGTTCGGCCGAGACGGTGGAGCGCATCCGCCTCGATACCAAGGACTTCCAGTTCCTGTATCCCGAGGGCGACACGCTCGTCTTCATGGACAAGATCACCTACGATCAGGTGACGTTGGCCCGCGACCTGCTGGGCGACGCCGCCGCCTTTCTGCAGGACGGCATGGACGTCGTCATGGAAATGTATGACGAGGAAGCGATCAGCGTCCAGTTGCCCGACACGATCGAGGCGACGATCGTCGAGGCGGACGCGGTGGTGAAGGGGCAGACGGCATCGTCGTCCTACAAGCCCGCCGTCCTCGACAACGGCGTCCGCGTGATGGTCCCGCCGCACATCGCTGCCGGGACCCGTATCGTTGTGGATGTGTATGAGCAGACGTATGTCAGGCGGGCGGATTGAGGCGTAGCGGACGAGAGGAGATAGCGTAGCTATTTCCCCGATCCGCAAGCCCGGCCGGCGCGCGTAGCTGCGACCGACGGCACGGGCTTTGCCCGTGTCGCTGCAATGAAGTCATAGGAAGTCCAAGAATGTCCGCCCAGTCCGGCCTCATCACCGTCCTCGAACGCGCCGTCCGCAAGACCGGCCCGCGCCTGCGCCGCGACTTCGGCGAGGTCCAGCATCTCCAGGTCAGCCGCAAGGGGCCGGCGGACTTCGTGTCGATGGCCGACAAGCGCGCCGAGGAAACGCTGGTCGAGGAATTGCGCAAGGCCCGTCCCGACTGGGGCATGTTGCTGGAGGAAGGCGGCGAGATCGCCGGCGATCCGACCAAGCCGCGCTGGATCGTCGATCCGCTGGATGGCACCACCAACTTCCTCCACGGCATCCCGCATTTCTCGATCTCGGTCGCGGTCGAGGAGCCGAACGGTGCGGGCGGAAAGCCTGAGATCACGACGGCGATGGTCTATAACCCGATCACCGACGAAGGCTTCTGGGCCGAAAAAGGTCGGGGGGCGTGGTTGCAGGGACAGCGGCTGCGCGTGTCGTCGCGGCGCGACCTGTCGGAAGCACTGATCGCGACCGGCATCCCGTTCCTGGGCCATGGCAATTTCGCCGAATGGACCCGCATCTTCGGCGCGGTCGCCCCCGAAGTCGCGGGCATCCGCCGCTTCGGTTCGGCCGCGCTCGACCTTGCCTATGTCGCGGCGGGTCGCTTCGACGGCTTCTGGGAATCGGGGCTGAAGAAGTGGGACATCGCCGCCGGCATCCTGTTGGTGAAGGAAGCGGGCGGCTTCGTCACCGACTATCGCGGTGCCGACCGCGCCTATGAGAAGGGCGAGGTGCTGGCCAGCAACGAACAGATGCAGACGCGTCTGCACAAGCTGGTGGCCGGCGCACTGCGCTGATCCGGCGGGGTGGCGGCTCCGGGCCGCCACCGCCGCGCATCAGAAATCGATCGCCGTCTGGAATTCGCCCAGCAGCGACTCCCACGTCGCGATGTTCGCCTTGAACAGCGCGGTCGATATGCCGCCATCGTCTAAGTCGAGGTCCATCTCGATTCGCGGGTCCTTCTCGTCGTCGAGATAGACGCGGGCGAAGCGATGGCTGGCGTTCCATTTGTTCATCGTGTCGAGCGTCAGGCCCTTCTTCACGAACCCGGCATAGAATTGAACCGTCTTGCAGTCCTTATGCTCGGTGCAGTTGTAGAATAGGACCGAGAAGTCGACGCCCGCTGCACCGCTCTTGATGACCGGATCGCCGACATTGTCCTTCGACAGCACGGCGCGATAACCCGCATCGCGTAACGCGGTCATGACCGTCTCGGGTTTGGTCGCCACTACCGTCTGCGCCATGGCGGGCACGCCGCCGATCATGGCGGCTGCCCCAAGGGCCAGCTTTACCCATGCGTTCACTTGCGTTCCTCCTGTTCGTCGCCCGCCAAGGCCACGGATGTGCGGTGTCGTGGCACGATAACGGAGCGCAGGCGAGAATTGCGAGTGATTCTCATCCTGTTCCGCCCTTGATGCCCCAACGCCATCGTCCTAAAGCCGGCTCCATTCATACCGCAACCGCGAGAGACCCCACCTTGGTCGACCTGTCGCAATATCTGCCGATCCTGATGTTCCTGGGCATTGCCCTGGCGCTGTCGACGGCCTTCGTCGTGTTGCCCATGGTGGCATCGCGTTTCACCGGCGCACACAAGCCGACGCCGGAAAAGCTGACCGAGTACGAATGCGGTTTCCCCGCGTTCGAGGATTCGCGCAGCCAGTATGACGTTCGCTTCTATCTGGTCGCCATCCTCTTCATCCTCTTCGATCTCGAAGCGGCGTTCCTGTACCCTTGGGCGGTCACGGTGTTCGACCTCGGCTGGACCGCGTGGATTTCGATGATGGTGTTCATCGGCGAACTGGCGCTCGGCCTCGTATATGCCTGGAAAATGGGAGCTCTCGAATGGGAGTAGAACTCACGACGCCGCCGCACGGCTTCGGCGCGGGTAACGCCGCTGGCGTGCCCGCGCAGGCGCCCGATCAGGGTTTCTTCAACGACCTGAACGGCGAACTGACCGACAAGGGCTTTCTGGTCACCTCGACCGAGGATCTCTTTACCTGGGCACGGACCGGTTCGCTGTGGTGGATGACCTTCGGACTCGCCTGCTGCGCGGTCGAGATGATCCACGTCAACATGCCGCGCTATGACATGGAGCGCTTCGGCGCCGCCCCGCGCGCGTCTCCGCGCCAGTCGGACGTGATGATCGTGGCCGGCACGCTCTGCAACAAGATGGCCCCGGCGCTGCGTCGCGTGTACGACCAGATGTCGGAACCCAAATACGTCATCTCGATGGGTAGCTGCGCCAATGGCGGCGGCTATTACCATTACAGCTACAGCGTCGTGCGCGGCTGCGACCGTGTGGTGCCGGTCGACATCTATGTCCCCGGTTGCCCTCCGACCGCGGAAGCGCTGCTGTACGGCGTGATGCAGTTGCAGCGGAAGATCCGTCGTTCGGGGAGCATCGAACGGTGAAGGCGCCCGCACCCCGCTACGCGACCAACGACGGCATCATCGACGCGGCGACCGTTGCGCTCGGTGACATGCTGCTCGATGCGCAGGACAAGGTCGGCGAAGTCTCGCTGACCGTCGATCGCGATCGCCTGGTGATCGCGATGGAAACGCTGCGCGACACGCCGGGCCTGAAATATGAGATGCTGGCCGAGATTGCCGGCGTCGATTACCCGGAGCGGCCCGAGCGATTCGATGTCGTCTATCACCTGCTGTCGATGACGCGGAACCACCGCATTCGCGTGCGGGTGACGACCGACGAGGAAAAGCCGGTGCCGTCGGTGACGGGCATCTGGTACAATGCCGGCTGGCTCGAACGCGAAGTCTACGACATGTACGGCGTGCTGTTCACCGGCAATGCCGATCTGCGCCGCATCTTGACCGACTATGGTTTCCGCGGCCATCCGCTGCGCAAGGACTTCCCGCTCTCCGGCTATGTCGAGATGCGCTATTCGGAAGAAGCCAAGCGCGTGGTGTACGAGCCGGTGAAGCTGGCACAGGACTTCCGCACGTTCGACTTCATGAGTCCGTGGGAAGGCGCCGAATACGTCCTGCCGGGCGACGAAAAGGCAGCCGAGCCGAAGCCGGCGGTCGGGCAGGCACCGGGCGCGCCGACGCCGGTGACTGCCGATCAGGTGAAGCGCGCCGACGACAATGTGAAGGCCGCTTCGCCGCAGGTCGACAAGCCCAAGACCACCGACAGCACGGCGGATACCGGGGCGGGCAAGCCGCATCCGGGCAACCAGCCCGAAGCGAAGCCGGTCGATCCCGACGTGCCGTCGCCCGACGCGGGCAAGCCGCCGGTGGAGGACAAGTAATGGCCGATTACGACCATCAGATCGATGCCGCCAACCCGACGCCCGGCGATGTCGAAATCCAGAACTACACGATCAACTTCGGTCCGCAGCACCCTGCGGCGCACGGGGTGTTGCGTCTCGTCACCGAGCTGGACGGCGAGATCATCGAGCGGATCGACCCCCATGTCGGCCTGCTCCATCGTGGCACCGAAAAGCTGATCGAATATAAGACGTATCAGCAGGCGCTGCCGTACATGGACCGCCTCGACTATTGCTCGCCGCTGTGCATGGAGCACAGCTATGTGCTGGCGGTCGAAAAGCTGCTCGACATCGAAGTGCCGCTGCGTGCGCAATATCTACGCGTGTTCTTCGCGGAGCTGACGCGCATCTGCAATCACATGCTGAACCTCGGTTCGCACGTGATGGACGTCGGTGCGATGACGCCGAACCTGTGGATGTTCGAAGTCCGTGAAGACTGTATGGGCTTTTTCGAGCGCATGTCGGGCGCACGGATGCACCACAATTACTTGCGTCCGGGCGGCGTTCATCAGGACGTGCCGCTGAAGCTGTTGACCGACATCGCGGAATGGCTCGACACGCGCCTGCCGCGTCTGTTCGGCGATGCGATCAGTCTGGTCGCGGAGAACCGCATCTTCAAGCAGCGCAATGTCGACATCGCGATCGTCAGCCGCGAGGACGCGGTACGCTGGGGCTTTTCCGGCCCGATGATCCGGGGCGCGGGCATCCCGTGGGACATTCGCAAGGCGCAGCCCTACGACGCCTATGACCGGGTTGAGTTCGACGTGCCGGTCGGCACGCGTGGCGACTGCTACGACCGGTTCATGGTCCGCGTCGAGGAAGTGTGGCAGTCGGCGCGTATCATGAAGCAGTGCCTGGCACAGATGCCCGAAGGGCCGATCGCGTCGTCGGATCGCAAGGTTGTTCCGCCCAAGCGGGCGGAGATGAAGCAGTCGATGGAAGCGCTGATCCATCATTTCAAGCTGTATACCGAGGGCTTCCACGTCCCCGCCGGCGAAGTCTATGTCGCGACCGAAAGCCCCAAGGGCGAATTCGGCATCTACATGGTGTCGGACGGCAGCAACAAGCCGTACCGCGTGAAGATCCGCCCGACCGCGTTCAGCCATCTTCAGGCGATGGACTTCATGTCGAAGGGGCACATGCTCGCCGACATCACCGCCATCCTCGGTGCGATGGACATCGTGTTCGGGGAGTGCGACCGGTGAGCCGTCTCGACACCGTGACGGCGATGATGGAGCGCTACAATGCGCGCGATGCGGCAGGCTATGCCGCGTTCTTCGCCGACGATGGCTGCGAGGCGCAGTATCGCGGCGACGTCGTGCGCGACGGCCGCGCGGGCGTGGAGAGCGGCATGGCGGCGGTTTTCGCCGAGTTTCCGCAGAACCATGCCGAGGTGCTGCAGTCGTTCGAACTGGGCGAACGGGTCGTGCTGCATGAGCGCGTGCGCCGTTCGCCCGATGCCGAACCGTTCGACGTGATGACCGTCTATTCGTTCAGCGGCGACAAGGTCGGCCGCGTGGAGTTCATTCGCTGATGGCCGACGCCCCCAATATCCCCGACGAAGCCGAGGTGCGCGCGCGCTGGGGCAATTTCACTTGGAACCCCGCGAACGCCGAAAAGGCGCGCGAGATCGTCGCACGCTATCCCGAAGGCCGGCAGCAGTCGTGCACGATCCCGTTCCTCGACCTGGCACAGCGTCAGGTGGGTAGCGAGACGCACACGCAGGGCTGGTTGCCGGTGCCCGTGATCGAGTTCGTCGCCCGCGAACTGGGCATGGCCTATATGCGGGTGTACGAGGTCGCGACCTTCTACACGATGTTCAATCTGGCGCCCGTCGGTCGCTACCACGTGCAGGTCTGCGGTACGACGCCGTGCATGTTGCGCGGGTCGGACGATGTGTTCGCGGCGTGCAAGAACCGCGGGCTGATGAAGGGCAAGACCACGCCCGACGGCCTGTTCACGCTGACCGAGGTCGAGTGCATGGGCAATTGCGCCTCGGCACCGATGGTCCAGATCAACGACGATAATTACGAAGATCTGGACTATGATCGCATGACCGTGATCCTCGAAGCGCTGGGCAAGGGCGAAACGCCCAAGCCCGGCACGCAGGAACCGGGCCGTCACACGGTCGAACCGGTCGGTGAACCGACGAACCTCGCGGCGATGATGAAGGAAAATCACGACTATCGCCCGGAATGGGGCAACGCGTCGTGAGGGCGCTCGGCAGCTTGTTGCTGGCGGTCCTCGTCGGGTTCGTCGTGATGGTCATCGCGCTGAAGCTCTTCATCGGCGCGTTGAAGGTCGTCGGCGTGCTGATCGCGGTCGCGGCGATGGTCGCGGTGTATTTCATCGCCGAAAAGGCGATCGGGAAGGGACGATAAGGATGCTGGCCGACAAGGATCGCATCTTCACCAACGTGTACGGGTTCCAGCCGTGGAACCTCGATGCAGCCGTGATGCGCGGCGACTGGGACAATACCAAGGCGCTGTTGCAACTGGGTCCCGACACGATCATCGACCGGATCAAGGCGTCGGGTCTGCGCGGGCGCGGCGGGGCAGGCTTCCCGACCGGCACCAAATGGTCGTTCATGCCGAAGGCGCCGAAGCCCGACCGGCCGAACTTCCTGGTCATCAACGCCGACGAATCCGAACCGGGTTCGTGCAAGGACCGTGAGATCATCCGCCACGATCCGCACAAGCTGATCGAAGGCGCACTGGTCGCCGGTTTCGCGATGCGCGCGCGCGCGGCGTATATCTACATCCGTGGCGAATATATCCGCGAGGCCGAGACCCTGTTCG
Source organism: Sphingomonas sp. Leaf32 (assembly GCF_001421765.1). GTDB lineage: Bacteria > Pseudomonadota > Alphaproteobacteria > Sphingomonadales > Sphingomonadaceae > Sphingomonas. The sequence continues at coordinate 784,286 of NZ_LMLA01000001.1, forward strand.
CGGCGATCGCCGAAGCCTATGCCAAGGGGCTGCTGGGCAAGAATGCCTGCGGATCGGGCTATGACTTCGACGTGTTCGCGCATCGTGGTGCCGGTGCCTATATCTGCGGCGAAGAAACCGCGATGCTCGAAAGTCTCGAGGGCAAGAAGGGACAGCCGCGCCTCAAGCCGCCGTTCCCGGCGGGTGCGGGCCTCTATGGTTGCCCGACGACCGTCAACAATGTCGAATCGATCGCGGTCGTGCCGACGATCCTGCGTCGCAGCCCGGAATGGTTCGCGAGCTTCGGCAACGAGAACAACAAGGGCACCAAGCTCTTCCAGATCAGCGGGCACGTGAACCGGCCCTGCGTGGTCGAGGAAGCGATGAGCATTCCGTTCCGCGAGCTGATCGAAAAGCATTGCGGCGGCATCCGCGGTGGCTGGGACAATCTGCTGTGCGTCATCCCCGGCGGATCGTCGGTGCCACTGGTCAAGGCCGAGCACATCATCGATGCGCCGATGGATTTCGACGGACTGAAAGCGGTCGGATCGGGCCTTGGCACCGCCGCAGTCATCGTGATGGACAAGTCGACCGACGTCGTCCGCGCGATCAGTCGCCTGTCGTACTTCTACAAGCATGAGAGCTGCGGTCAGTGCACGCCGTGCCGTGAAGGTACGGGCTGGATGTGGCGCGTGATGGAGCGGCTGCGCACCGGTGATGCCGATCTGTCGGAAATCGACACGCTGCATCAGGTGACCAAGCAGGTCGAAGGCCATACCATCTGCGCGCTGGGCGATGCGGCGGCGTGGCCGATCCAGGGCCTCATCAAGAACTTCCGCCCCGAACTCGAGCGGCGGATCAACGAAAAGCGTGGCGGCGGCGCGTCGCCCATGATGGAAGCGGCCGAATAATGCCCAAGGTCAAAGTCGATGGGATCGAGGTCGAGGTGCCGCAGGGTGCCACCGTCCTCCAGGCGTGCGAAGCGGCGGGCAAGGAAATTCCGCGCTTCTGCTATCATGAGCGGCTGTCGATCGCCGGCAATTGCCGGATGTGTCTGGTCGAGGTGAAGCCGGGACCGCCCAAGCCACAGGCATCGTGCGCGCTGCCCGCCGCCGACAATCAGGAAATCCGCACCGACAGCGCGATGGTGAAGGCCGCGCGCGAAGGCGTGATGGAATTCCTGCTCATCAACCATCCGCTCGATTGCCCGATCTGCGATCAGGGTGGCGAGTGCGACCTGCAGGACCAGTCGGTCGCCTATGGTCGTGGCCAGTCGCGCTATGACGAGAACAAGCGCGCGGTCACCGAGAAATATATGGGTCCGATCGTCAAGACGGTCATGACCCGCTGCATCCAGTGCACGCGCTGCATCCGTTTCGCGGAGGAAGTCGCGGGCGTGGAGGAAATCGGCGCGATCTATCGCGGCGAGAACATGCAGATCACGTCCTATCTTGAACAGGCGGTGACCAGCGAGCTGTCGGGCAATGTCGTCGACCTGTGCCCGGTCGGTGCGCTGACGTCCAAGCCCTATGCGTTCGAGGCGCGTCCATGGGAGCTGAAGAAGACGCTCGCCATCGACGTGATGGACGCTGTCGGCACCAACATCCGCCTCGACAGCCGGGGTCGGCAGGTGCTGCGTTGCGTGCCGCGCATCAACGAGGACGTGAACGAGGAGTGGGCGCACGACAAGACGCGCCACGCCGTTGACGGTCTGGTCCGTCGTCGCCTCGACAAGCCGTTCGTCCGCAAGGACGGCAAGCTGGTCGCGGCGGAGTGGGACGAGGCGTTCGCGGCGATCGCCGCCGTCAATGCCGGTTCGTCGGTCGCCGCGATCGCCGGCGATCTGCTCGATTGCGAGACGATGTTCGCGGCCAGGGCGCTGGTGAACGCGCTCGGCTCGACGCTGCTCGAAGGGCGGCAGACGGGTATGGCCTATGACGTCACCAATCTCGGCGCTGTCGCGTTCAACACGACGATCGCGGGGATCGAGGACGCCGATGCGATCCTGCTGGTCGGCAGCGACCTGCGTCATGAAGCGCCGCTCATCAATACCCGCGTGCGCAAGGCGATCAAGAAGGGTGCGCGCGTCTTCGCCATCGGGCCGGAAACCGACCTGACCTACAAGGTCGAATGGCTGGGCGACGACCTGAACCTGCTGAACGGCCTGTCGGATCGTGCGGCCGAAGCGCTCGATGCGGCGAAGCGTCCGGCGGTGATCGTCGGACCGGGCGCGTTGAAGGCGGGCCATGGCGCCGCGCTGAAGCTGGCGCGCGACGGCAATCTGGTCCGTACGCTGGAAGACGGTTCGAGCTGGAACGGCTTCAACGTGGTCCACACCGCCGCCGCCCGGATGGGCGCGCTGATGTTGGGCTATGCGCAGGCGGGCGGCATCGCCGACATCGTTGCGGCGAACCCGAAGCTGGTTTTCTTCGTCGGCGCGGACGAGGTCGATTTCGGCCAGTTTGCGAGTGCGACCAAGGTCTATGTCGGTCATCATGGTGACAAGGGCGCCGCGGCGGCGGACATCGTATTGCCGGGTGCCAGCTATGCCGAAAAGGCCGGCACCTATGTTAACCTCGAAGGGCGCGTGCAGCGCGGCGATCGCGCGGTATTCCCACCGGGCGACGCGCGTGAGGATTGGACGATCTTCCGTGCGCTGGGCGAAGTGCTGGGCGTGACGCTGCCGTTCGACAACTTTACCGGCGTGCGCCGTGCGATGACGGCGGCGGTGCCGGCGCTGGGTGAAGAAGGTCTGGTACGTTACGACTGGAACCCACCGGCACTCGACGCTAAGGGCGAGGGCAAGGTGACCTATCCGGTCGCCGACTTCTACCTGACCAACGCGATCTGCCGGGCCAGCCCGACGATGCAGCGTTGTTCGGCCGAACTTGTCCATGGCCAGGATTTCGCGGAGGCCGCCGAGTGACCTCGTTCTTCGAAACTACCGTCGGTCTGCCCTATGGCTGGGCGTGGACCGTCGCGACGCTGATTGGCATCCTGGTCATTGCGCTCCCGCTGATGCTGGCGGTCGCCATGATTATCTATGCCGATCGCAAGATCTGGGCGGCGATGGCGCTGCGCCGGGGACCGAACGTCGTCGGCCCGCTGGGCCTGCTGCAATCGTTCGCCGATGGTCTGAAGGTGTTCCTGCAGGAAACGATCGTGCCGTCGTCGGCCAATCGCGGCCTGTTCCTGCTCGCGCCGATCATCACCTTCACCGTGGCGCTGATCGTCTGGGCGGTCATTCCGTTCGATGTCGGTGTCGTGGTCGCGGACATCAATGTCGGCCTGCTTTACATCCTCGCGGCGTCGTCGCTGGGCGTGTATGGCGTCATCATCTCGGGTTGGGCGTCCAACTCGAAATATCCCTTCTATTCGGCGCTGCGTGCGGCCGCGCAGATGGTGTCCTACGAAGTCGCGATTGGCTTTGTCCTGATCTCCGTCGTATTGTGGGCGGGGTCGTTCAACCTGACGACGATCGTGCTGGAACAGCGCGCGCATATCTTCGGGTTTATTAACGGCTTCGGCTTCAATCCGCTGCTGTTCCCGATGGCGGTGGTCTTCCTGATTTCGTCGCTGGCCGAAACCGCGCGTGCGCCGTTCGATCTGACCGAGGCGGAATCGGAACTGGTCGCCGGCTATCAGACCGAATATTCGTCGATGGCGTTTGCGCTGTTCTGGCTGGGTGAATATGCCAACGTCATTCTGATGTGCGCGCTCAATGCGCTGCTGTTCTGGGGTGGGTGGCTGCCGCCGGTCGACTGGGCACCGCTGTATTTCGTGCCGGGGATCATCTGGTTCCTCGCCAAGACCTTCTTCTTCTTCTTCGTGTTCAGCTGGATCAAGGCGACGGTGCCCCGGTACCGCTACGACCAGCTGATGCGGCTGGGCTGGAAGATTTTCCTCCCGCTGTCGCTGATCTTCGTCTTCCTCATCTCCGGTTATCTGATGATCGACCGCGTAGGATTGCCGTCATGAGTATCGCCCAGACCATCCGATCGTTCACCCTGTGGGAGTTCGTGAAGGCCCATGCGCTGACGCTGCGGTACTTCTTCAAGGCCAAGGCGACGATCAACTACCCGTATGAAAAGAACCCGCTGAGCCCGCGTTTCCGCGGCGAACATGCGCTGCGTCGCTATCCCAATGGGGAAGAACGCTGCATCGCGTGCAAGCTGTGCGAGGCGGTGTGCCCGGCGCTGGCGATCACGATCGAGGCCGAACCGCGCGAGGACGGCAGCCGCCGCACCACGCGTTACGACATCGACATGACCAAGTGCATCTATTGCGGCCTGTGCCAGGAAGCGTGCCCGGTCGATGCGATCGTCGAAGGGCCGAATTTCGAATTCGCCACCGAAACGCGCGAAGAGCTGATCTATCACAAGGACAAGCTGCTCGCGAATGGCGACCGCTGGGAACGCGCCATCGCCGCGAACCTTGCGAGCGACGCGCCCTACCGGTAATGGCGCGCATGTTCCGTACCGGCGGGGGGCTGTCGCTCCGCTTCGCCGGCAATTCGATTAGCGTTTCGTCCCGCACATCCGCGCGGGGCGGGCAGGGGGAAGAGCAGCGCTCGTGATCCAGACACTCGCCTTCTATCTGTTCGCCACGATCGTGGTGGCATCGGCCGCGCTGACGATCACGTCGCGCAATCCGGTCCATTCGGTGCTGTGGTTGATCCTCGCCTTCTTCAATGCCGCCGGCCTGATGGTCCTGTGCGGCGCCGAATTCATCGCGATGCTGCTGGTCATCGTCTATGTCGGCGCGGTCGCGGTGCTGTTCCTGTTCGTGGTCATGATGCTCGACATCGACTTCACCGAACTGCGCGCCGGGTTCGTTCGCTATCTGCCCGCCGGCCTGGCGCTCGCGATCCTGCTCGCGGTCGAGCTGGTCGTCGGGGCCTATGCCTGGACGGCGGCGCGGATCGACCTTGCCAAGCGCATCGCACCTACCGATGCCGCGGTGCCGAATATCGAGGCGATCGGGCGGCTGCTCTACACGCGGTACCTCTACGTTTTCGAAGGTGTCGGTCTGGTGCTGCTGGTCGCGATGATCGGTGCGATCGTGCTGACGCAGCGCAAGCGGGCGGATGCGAAGGCGCAGAACATTAACCGCCAGATCAATCGTCGCGCGAAGGATGCGATCCGTAACGTCAATCAGCCCATCGGGCAGGGGGTCGAGCTGTGATCGGTCTTACCCATTATCTGGTCGTCGCGGCGATCCTGTTCACGCTCGGCGTGCTCGGCATCTTTCTCAACCGGAAGAACCTGATCGTCATCCTGATGTCGATCGAGCTGATCCTGCTGGCGGTGAACATCAATTTCGTCGCCTTCTCGGCGCAGCTCGGCGACCTGGTCGGTCAGATTTTCGCGATGTTCGTACTGGCGGTTGCCGCCGGTGAGAGCGCGATCGGGCTGGCCATCATGGTCATCTATTTCCGTGGTCGCGGTTCCATCGCGGTCGACGACGTCAACCGGATGAAGGGGTGATGCCGGTGGCTTTTCGGGTTTCGGGGGTGCTTTCGTGAGCGCCATCCACATCGTCGTGTTCCTGCCGCTGCTGGCGTCGATCGTCGCGGGGCTGTCGAACCGCGCGTTCGGCATTGCGGTGCCGAAAATCATCACGACCGTCGGCCTGCTCGTCGCAGCGGCGCTGTCTTGGTCGATTTTCGTGCCGTTCCTGACCGGTGCGGCGCAGGCGAATGTCTTGCCCGTGTCAACCTGGATACTATCCGGTGGCATGGACATTGCCTGGGAATTGCGGGTCGATGCGCTGACCGCCGTCATGCTGGTCGTCATCACCAGCGTGTCGGCGCTCGTCCACCTCTATAGCTGGGGCTATATGAGCGAGGATCCCGATCAGCCGCGCTTCTTCAGCTATCTGTCGCTGTTCACCTTCGCGATGCTGATGCTGGTGACGGCGAACAATCTGGTGCAGATGTTCTTCGGTTGGGAAGGCGTCGGTCTCGCGTCGTACCTGCTGATCGGTTTCTGGTTCAGGAAGCCATCGGCCAACGCCGCCGCGATCAAGGCGTTCGTCGTCAATCGCGTCGGTGACCTCGGCTTCATGCTCGGCATCTTCGGCACCTATCTGGTGTTCGGCACGATCTCGATCCCGGCGATCCTCGAAGCCGCACCATCGATGGCTGGTTCGACCATCGGGTTCCTGTGGTTCCGTGCCGACACGATGACCGTGCTCTGCCTGCTGCTGTTCGTCGGCGCGATGGGGAAGTCGGCGCAGCTCGGCCTCCACACCTGGTTGCCGGACGCGATGGAAGGTCCGACCCCGGTGTCGGCGCTGATCCATGCCGCAACCATGGTGACCGCGGGCGTGTTCATGGTGTGCCGCCTGTCGCCGATGTTCGAAACTTCGCCGACCGCATTGGCGGTGGTGACGGCGGTCGGTGCCGCGACCTGTCTGTTTGCGGCGACGATCGGGCTGGTGCAGACCGACATCAAGCGTGTGATCGCCTATTCGACCTGTTCGCAGCTCGGCTACATGTTCTTCGCGGCGGGTGTCGGCGCCTATGGCGCGGCGATGTTCCACCTGTTCACCCACGCCTTCTTCAAGGCGCTGCTGTTCCTGGGCGCCGGCTCGGTCATCCATGCGATGCACCATGAGCAGGACATGCGTTATTACGGCGGCCTGCGGAAACATATCCCGCTGACCTTCTGGGCAATGATGGCTGGTACGCTCGCCATTACCGGTGTCGGTATCTACGAAGTGGGCGGGTTCGCCGGCTACCACTCGAAGGATGCGATCCTTGAGGCGGCCTGGGCGGCGGGTCCGCGTGGCTATGGCGCCTTCTACGTCGGTACCTTCGCAGCCTTGCTAACCAGCTTCTACTCGTGGCGGTTGATGTTCCTGACCTTCTTCGGCACGCCGCGCTGGGCCGGATCGGAGCATATCCAGCACGCGGTGCATGATGCCCATGGACATCATGGTCACGACGATCATGCGCATCACGACGCGCATCCGGCGGCAGAAGATGCCGGCCATGCGCCGTCGACGCACGATGCGCACGCCAGCGACGTGACCGAGGGGACGGCGGGCTATCATCCGCACGAAAGCCCGATCGTGATGCTGATCCCGCTGATCGTGCTGACGGTCGGCGCGGTCGCGGCCGGCTATGTCTTCAACCACTGGTTCATCGGCGGCGATGCGGGCGAAGCGTTCTGGAAGGGCAGCCTGTTCTACAACGAGCATCTGATGCACACGATGCACGACGTGCCGTTGCTGGTGAAGCTGGCCGCGACGATCGTGATGCTGATCGGGCTGGTGAGCGCACTCTACGTCTATATCCTGCGGCCGGGGACGGCGGCAGCGATTGCGGACACGTTCCGCGTGCTGCACCGCTTCCTGCTCAACAAATGGTATTTTGACGAGTTGTATCACCTGTTGTTCGTCCGCCCGGCCTTCGCGCTCGGCCGTTTCTTCTGGAAGCGTGGCGACGAACAGACGATCAACCGCTTCGGTCCGGACGGATCAGCGGCGCTGGTCGGCCTGTCGAGCCGCCTCGCGGTACGGATGCAGACCGGCTATCTCTACACCTATGCTTTCGTCATGCTGATCGGCCTGACGGCGGCGGTTACCTGGGCGATCGCGTCGTGATGCGCGGTTTCAAGCAATTGGTTCGGGGGAATAACTCGTGAACGGCTTCCCGATCCTGTCGGTGATGCTGCTGGTACCGGCGGTCGCGGCGATGCTGTGCCTGTTCGTATCGGCGAATGGAGCGCGTTTGACGGCGCTGATCGCCACGCTGGTCAATCTTGCGCTGGGCGTGCTGCTCTGGGCGAACTACGACATCGGCGGTGCGCAGTGGCAGTTCGTCGAAGCTCCGGCATTGGGCAACTTCGGCGTGTTCCGCTACGCGCTGGGCATCGATGGCTTTGCGCTGATGCTCATCATGCTCAGCGTCTTCCTGATGCCGATCTGCATTGGCGCATCGTGGAAGTCGGTCACCAACCGCGTGCCCGAATATATGGCGTTGTTCCTGACTGTCGAAGTGCTGATGATCGGCACCTTCGCGGCGCAGGACCTGCTGCTGTTCTACGTCTTTTTCGAAGCCGGTTTGATCCCGATGTACCTCATCATCGGCATCTGGGGCGGGGCGAACCGCATCTACGCATCGTACAAGTTCTTCCTGTACACGTTGCTCGGCTCGCTGCTCATGCTGATCGCGATGATCTACATGATCCAGACGGCAGGCACGTCGGATATCCCGACGCTGATGGCGTACGACTTCCCGGCGCATGTGCAGACCTGGTTGTGGCTGGCGTTCTTCGCCTCCTTCGCGGTCAAGATGCCGATGTGGCCGGTCCACACGTGGTTGCCGGACGCGCACGTGCAGGCGCCGACCGCCGGGTCGGTCATTCTGGCGGGCGTATTGCTGAAACTCGGCGGCTACGGCTTCCTGCGCTTCTCGATCCCGATGTTCCCCGAAGCGTCGGGCCAGCTGACCTGGCTGATCCTGACGCTGTCGGCGGTGGCGGTCGTCTACACCTCGCTCGTCGCGCTGGTGCAGTCGGACATGAAGAAGCTGATCGCCTATTCGTCGGTCGCGCACATGGCGATCGTGACGATCGGGCTGTTCGCCTTCAACCAGCAGGGCATCGAAGGCGCGATGATCGTGATGCTCAGCCACGGGCTAGTGTCGGGTGCGCTCTTCCTGTGCGTCGGCATCATCTACGACCGGCTGCACACCCGCGAGATCGCGCGCTACGGCGGCCTCGCCATCAACATGCCGCGCTACGCCGTGTTCTTCCTGCTGTTCACCATGGCGTCGATCGGTCTGCCGGGGACCTCGGGTTTCGTCGGCGAATTCCTGAGCCTTGCCGGCACCTATCGCGTGTCGACCTGGGCGGCGTTGATCTGCACCACGGGCATCATCCTCGGCGCGGCCTATTCGCTGTACCTCTATCGTCGCATCGCGCTGGGCGATCTGGTGCATGACGATGTGAAGGCGATGCCAGACGTGTCGATGCGCGAACTGGCGCTGCTGGCGCCGATCGCGGCGGTGGTGCTGTGGATGGGCATCTATCCGGAAAGCTTCATGGCACCGATGCGCAAGGACGTCGGTCTGCTGGTCGCCCGGATCGAGCGCGCGACGCCGGTTTCGGACTCACGACCGACTCCGGGTAACCCGGCGGCGGCAGCGGCCAAGGCCGCGGAACATGGAACGGGTGCGGCTGCGGCGCACGGGGAAACGCACTGATGAGCTACGCCGAACAACTTTCGATGACGCTGCCCGAACTGGTGCTGGCGGTCGGGGCGATCGTCCTGATGCTGGTATCGGCTTGGGGCAAGCAGGCGGCGGCGCGCGGCGTCAGCATTGCGGCGGTCTTCATCCTCGCGGGTGCTGGTGTAGCCTTGGTCGGTAACGGATCGTCGGGCGGCACCGCATTCGACGGTATGTATCGTGCCGATGCCTTTGCGGCGTTTGCCAAAGTGTTGATCTACCTTGCGTCGGCGGTCGCGATCATCATCGCGCCGCGCTTCTTCCAGCGGACCAGCGGCGACGATCTGAAGCCCGAATATCCGGTGCTGATCCTGTTGTCGGCGTGCGGTATGGGCATGATGGTGTCGGCATCCGACCTGCTGCTGCTCTATGTCGGCCTCGAGCTGCAGAGCCTCGCCGCCTATGTGCTGGCCAGCTTCATGCGCCGCGACACGCGCTCGGCCGAGGCCGGCCTGAAGTATTTCGTGCTGGGCGCACTGGCGTCGGGCATCCTGCTCTATGGTGTCAGCCTGGTGTACGGCTTTGCCGGCACGACACTCTTCAGCGACATCGCCATCGCCTATGCCGGCCCGCGCAACATGGGCCTGCTGTTCGGCCTGGTTTTCGTGTTCGCCGGTCTCGCGTTCAAGCTCGCGGCGGTGCCATTCCACATGTGGACGCCCGACGTGTACGAAGGCGCGCCGACGCCGGTCACGGCCTTCTTCGCCTCGGCGCCGAAGGTCGCGGCAATGGCGATGGCTTTGCGCGTCGCGGTCGAGGCGATGGGTCCGGCCGTCCTCGAATGGCGTCAGATCGTCATCTTCGCGGCGCTCGCGTCGATCATCCTCGGTGCGGTCGGTGCGATCGGGCAGAAGAACATCAAGCGCCTGCTGGCATATTCGTCGATCAACAACGTCGGCTTCGCGCTGATCGGTCTGGCGGCCGGATCGGCGCAGGGTGTGGCGGGCGTGCTGTTCTACCTCGCCGTCTATGTCGTGATGACGCTGGGATCGTTCCTGATCGTCCTACAGATGCGTGATGAGAATGGGCAGCCGGTCGAAACCGTTGCCAGCCTCGCGGGCCTGTCGCGGACGCGGCCGGCGCTGGCGCTCGCGCTGGCGATCTTCATGTTCTCGCTCGCCGGCATCCCGCCGCTGTTCGGCTTCTGGGCCAAGTATGCGGTGTTCGAAGCGGCGGTGCAGGCGGGCCTATTGTCGCTGGCAGTGATCGGTATCGCCGCGTCGACGATCGGTGCGTTCTATTATCTGCGCGTCGTCAAGACGATGTACTTCGACGAACCGGCACCGGCGTTCGGCCGCGAACCGGCGCTGGTCGAAGGCGGACTGACGCTCGCCGCTGCCATCGTCATCTCGCCGGTCAGCCTGTTCCTAATCGCGCCGCTGACGGCTTGGTCGCTGGCGGCTGCACGGGCGCTGTTCTGACCATACGCGTCGTAGGCGAGACGGGGTCGACCAACGCCGACCTGCTCGCCGCAGCGGAAGCGGGGGCGGAAGAGGGCCTATGGCTCCGCACGGATCGGCAGCTTGCCGGACGCGGGCGATTGGGACGTAACTGGGCGGACGGGCGCGGCAATCTGTTCGCCAGTACGATCGTCCGCCTCCGCCCCGGCGACCCAGCCGCACCGACGCTGACCTTGGTCGCGGTGGTAGCGCTGGCGGAGGCGGTCGGTGCCGTCGCGCCGGGACTGGCGATCATCAAATGGCCGAACGACCTGTTGATCGACGGGGCGAAGCTGTCGGGTATTCTGCTGGAGCGGGGAGCGGGCGATGCGGTCGTGGTCGGCTTCGGTGTCAATCTGGCCAGCCATCCGCAGCTTCCCGACCGGCCGACGACCAGCCTTTCTGATCATGGCGTCGAGGTCGCACCCGCGACGTTGCTCGAGCAGTTGATATACAGGTTCGCCGATTGGCTGGAACGGTGGCGGAGCAACCAACTCCACGACCTGCGCGTGGCGTGGGAGCGCATGGCCCATCCAATCGGCGCATCGCTACGCGTTCGGCTGCCGGATGGGACCGAGCGGGCGGGGGACTTCGGCGGACTTGATGCGGGCGGGGCGTTGCGGCTGATCGGTCGGGACGGAGCCGTCACGCTGGTTCATGCCGGAGATGTCTTTGCCTGAGCATTCCGCCATCCGCGCACGTCATGCCGGCCGCACGCGGTCCTTGTGGTCGGTCGCTACAGGCTTTACCGCAGGGCAGAGCGCGCCGCTCCGGCAGCGCAGGGAACTCCGATGCTGCTAGCGATCGACGCCGGCAATACCAATATTGTATTCGCGCTGGTTGATGGCGACGCCATCGTCGCGCGGTGGCGGATCGCGACCGATCCCCGCCGGACGGCGGACGAATATGCGGTATGGCTCAGCCAGTTGTTGGCGCTCGACGGGCGTGATCGGTCGGTCGTGACCGGAGTCATTATCGGCACGGTCGTGCCGCGCGCGCTGCACAATCTGGAAGTGTTGGCGATCAAATATTTCGGGGTCGAGGCATCGGTCGCCGGGCGCGGCGCGGCGGCGTTCGGGATCGCACTGGATGTGGAGGAGCCGCAGACCGTAGGGGCCGATCGCGCGCTCAACGCCATCGCCGCGCACGCCGCGCATTCGGGTGACCTGATCGTCGTCGACTTCGGAACCGCTGCGACGTTCGATGTCGTCGACTATTCGGGCGCGTACAAAGGCGGGATCATCGCGCCGGGGATCAACCTGTCGCTCGACGCGCTGGTGACGGCGGCGGCGAAACTGCCCCGCATCGCGATCGAGGCACCGCTGTCGACCAGCGTCATCGGCCGGAATACTGCCGACCAGATGCATATCGGCATCTATTGGGGCTATATCGCCATGATCGAGGGGCTGGTCGCGCGGATGAAGGCGGAAATCGGCCGCCCGGTTCGCGTGATCGCCACCGGCGGGCTGGCGATCCTCTTCGAGAAACATACGCAGGTGTTCGACCAAGTCGAACAGGACCTGACCATCACGGGACTGGCGATGCTGTGGCGCCGCACCCATATCACTACAGCAACGTAACGAACGAAACCGAACCCGCGAATGGGCGCGGGCATTGAAAGAAATTGAGTGACACCAAAGAAAGAACTGCTCTTCGTCGCGCTCGGCGGATCGGGCGAGATCGGCATGAACGTCAATCTGTACGGCACCGCCGGCAAATGGCTGATGGTCGATTGCGGCGTGACCTTTGCCGACCCGGCCTATCCCGGCATCGACGTAATGCTCCCCGACCTCCAGTTCATCGAGGAACGCGGTGACCAGCTGCTCGGCATCGTCATTACCCATGGGCATGAGGATCATATCGGGGCGCTGCCCTACCTCGCCGCCGATCTGGGCGTGCCGATCTACGCGACGCCGTTCACCGCCGGATTGATCCGCGGCAAGCTGGACGAGGAAGGCATTGCCGACCGCGTGAAGCTCAAGATCGTACCGCTGGGCGGCAACGTGACAGTCGGCCCGTTCGGCGTGACGTTCGTGCCGATGGCACATTCGATCCCCGAATCGACTTCGCTGGTCATTGCGACGCCGCATGGCAACGTGTTCCATTCGGGCGACTGGAAGCTCGATCCGCAGCCGATGGTCGCGACCCCGGCGACGCCGGCGGAACTGACCGCGATCGGCGATGACGGCATCCTCGCGCTGGTGTGCGATTCGACCAACGTCTTCAACACCGAAGCGTCGGGGTCCGAAGCCGATGTGCGCAAGGGGCTGTTCGAGCAGATCGCGTCGGCGGAAGGTCGGCGGGTGATGGTCACCAGCTTCGCGTCGAATGCCGCGCGCCTGCATACGCTGGGCGAGGTTGCGCGCGACACCAACCGCAAGGTTTGCGTGGCAGGGCGTTCGCTCGACCGCATCCTGAAGGTCGCGAAGGCCACCGGCTATCTGAAGAATTTCCCGCAAACGGTCGATTTCGACACCGCGATGCGCCTGCCGCGCGATCAGGTGCTCATCATCGCGACCGGCGGGCAGGGCGAACAGCGCGCGGCGCTGGCGCGGATCGCCAATCGCGAGCACCAACTGAGCCTCGAGGCCGGTGACCGCGTCATCTTCTCGTCCAAGCAGATCCCGGGCAACGAGGTCGCGATCGGCCGGATCCAGAACCAGCTGGCGGCGGCGGGGATCGAAATGATTACCGACCGTCAGGCGCATGTCCACGTCTCGGGCCATCCGGGTCGGCCGGAACTCGCCAAGCTCTATGGCTGGCTGCGCCCCAAGATACTGATGCCGGTCCATGGCGAGATGCGCCATCTGGTGGAACATGCCCGTTTCGCCCTATCGCAGGGGATCAGGCAGACGCTGGTGCAGACCAATGGCGACATCGTTCGCTTGGCACCCGGCAATCCGACCAAGGTCGGCAAGGCGGCGGTCGGGCGGCTTGCGCTGGACGGCGACGTCATCCTGCCGGCGGACGGAACGACGATCAACGAACGGCGCAAGCTGGCGGCCTATGGCCATATGTCGGTCGCGGTCGCGGTCGACCGGCGCGGCCAGCTGATCGGCGAGCCGCAGATCCGCGTGCAGGGTGTACCGGTCGAGGAAGACCGCGAACCCTTCCTCGAGGAAGCGGTCGATGCGGCAGCGGAAGCCGTGGCGTCGAAGGGGCGGGAGCGTTCCAAACTGCCGGAGGCGATCCGGCTCGCGGTGCGCCGCGTCGCGACCCGCTGGACCGGCAAGAAGCCGGTGGTCGACGTTCTCATCATCCCGGCCTGACCGACATGGCGTGGCAGTCGGCGCTGGCGATCTACCTGTTGTTCTGGGTGTTCGCCATGTTCCTGGTCCTGCCGTTCGGGGTTCGCACGACGCAGGAAGCGGGCGAACCCCCGGTGCCGGGACAGGCCGACAGCGCACCGGCCGGCTTCAGTTTCGGGCGGATGGCGTGGCGGACGACGATCGTCGCGACCGCGCTGTTCGCGCTATTCTACCTGAACTTCGTGTTCGGGTGGGTGACGGCTGACATGCTCGATTTCTACCGCTGAAGTCAGTCGATCATCGTTTCGACCAGATCGTGCGGATAGCGGATGAATTCCCGGTACAGCCGGAAATGGGCGGTATCCTCAAGGGTCGTCGGGCGCAGGCCGAAGCGTTCGACCTGCCATAGATCGGCATCGGGCAACGCCATCAGGATCGGCGAATGGGTCGCCATGATGACCTGGCAGCGCTCGGCGCGTTGCAGGTTGCGCAGAATCTTCAGAAATTCGAACTGCTTCGTCGGCGACAGTGCCGATTCCGGTTCGTCGAGAATGAACAGCCCCTGTTCCGACAGCCGTTCCTCGAAGAAGTGGAGGAATCCTTCGCCGTGCGACGCGCGGAGGTATCCGGCCCGGCTTGAGCCGCTGCCGTCTAGATAGCGCGCGACCGAAAAGAACGTCTCGGCCCGAAAGAACCATCCGTTGCGGACTTGCGGCAGCCATGCCGCCCGCAGCCGGTCACCCAGGCGTCCGGCATCGTCCCCGGAAAAGGTCGACCGCTCCACGGCGGCCATGCCTTGCGCGCCGCCCGATTCGCTGAACCCGGCCATCGTCGCGATCGCTTCGAGCAGGGTCGACTTGCCCGATCCATTCTCCCCGACGATGATCGTTATCGGCTTTTCAAAGGTCAGGTCGATTCCGCCGCCTTGCACGATCGGCAGGGAGAAGGGATAGGCGTCGACGGATAGTGCATCGATCGTTTCGGACGGCAGCCACACCCGCTTGAGAAAGGGTGGCGGCAGCGACGTCGTGCGGGAGCGGCGAGCCATGTTCTCCGCCGTCGCCTAGCTGCGCAGTCGTTCGATCGCCTGGGCAAGCACGACGTACAGCTTGCCCATGTCCGACGACAACAGCGTGACCCCCATCGGCGACCCGTCGCGCAACGTCAGGATGTGGCGCAACATCGCCTCGAAATCATGGATGTAGCGGTTCACCTGATCGCGGAAGCCGTCGTCCTGGTCGTAGAGCGTCGCGATCTCGCGCGCCTGCGCGCTGTCGATCAGCCGGACCGCGCGACGGGTGAAGACACCGCGGTCGCCCTTCAGATAGGCGGCCCAAGCGGTGTCCGACACGTCGGTCGAGAGCGACCGGGCGATGTCGATCGCGGCGGAGTTCATCGCCTCGATCAGCAACGACACCCGGCGCGAGAACTGGTCGCTATCGGCCGCTTCCCGTTCGGCCCGCGCAGCGGCCATCCGGTCGTCGAGCTGCTTGCTCGTATCGGCAATGTCGAGCATCTGCCGCGACAGCCGCTCCGATGCCTCGATCGCCGACGCGACGGCATGGTTCGCGATGGTCGACAGTTCGGCGACCTGCGAGGTCACGGCGTTGTCGACGGCATTGGCCAGCGCACGGGCGCCCTGCGTCTCCAGATCGCGCGCGGCATCGGGCAGGACCTTGGCCAGCGTATCGCGTGCCTGCTGGCTTGCCGCCTCGGCCGTGTCGCGGATGCGCAGCATGGCCTCCGACAGACGCGGTGCGGCATCTTCGGCGAAGCGGATGGTCGTGGCGATGGTGTCGTCGACGATCGTCCGCACGCCCTCGATCCGCTCCGCCCCCCGGTCGAGCGTGTCGAGCAGCGATTGCTGGACGGTCGACAGCGTGTCGCGCTGCATCGCCACGACGTCGGCAATCGCCTCGATCGCTTCGTGGGTGCTTTCTGCGGCGGTGACCAATGCCAGCAGTTCGGGCTTGGAGCTGGCTACGACCGCACGACTGTCGGCGATGCGCGCGTCGAGCCGGTCCAGCGCGCCCGGCAGCGTTTCGTCCATCTCGCGCGCGGCGGAGTCGAGCGCGGTCAACACCTCCTCGGCAGTCGCGATGACGCGGCGGGCGGTGTCGTCGCCATTGGCCAGCGCCTCGGCCAGCGCATCGGCGACCTGCGTCAGCGCACCGACCGAACCGGCCACGGCCTGCGCCCGTTCGACCCCGGTGGTCCGCAGCCGGTCGAACCGCTCGTCGACGCCCGACAGCCCGTCGTTCAGCAGCGTCAGCAGCGCCTCGCTGTCGCGGCGGCGATCGTCGAGTTGGCTGGCCAGGCTACGGATCGATCCGTCGATCTGGGCGACGCGGGTCGCGAGCAGTTCCGCGCCCTCGCGCCCGGCGCGTTCGATCGCCGAACCGTTCGCCTCGATCATCGCGATCGTGGCATCGCCCTGCGCGGTGATCGCCTTGCGCGATTCGTCGATGGCTGCCGCCGCGCGGTCGAGCACCGCGTCGATCGCGCCCGACATGGTGCCGATGACACTCTCCAGACGGGCACCCGCGCTCTCGCTGGTGGCTTCCATCCGGTTCATATGCGCCGCTAGACGCTGCGCCGCGCCGCCGGCCAGGTCGTCCGCGTCCCGCGCGCTCTGCGCCACGGCGGCCAGCTGCGCATCGAGCGCGGCGACCCGTTCGCTGGCGGTCAGCCCGGTCGTCTGCAGCAGCGCCGCCATCTCCGCCGTTTCGGCATGGGCACGCGGCAGGGTGGCGAGGACCGTGGCGAGCCGTTGCTCGGTCGTCAGGCTCATGCGGTCGAGCGACGCCGTCGTCTCCCCGACCGCCGCGATCTGTTCGCGCATATCGGCGCTGATCCCGCGCAGCCGGTCGGTGGCTGCTTCGCCCAGCAGCAGCAGCGACGCGCTCTGCTCCACTACTTCGGCCCGCGATTCGGCAAGGGTACGACGGACCGATTCCAGCACCTGCTCCAGCGCCACCGCCTCTGCCCGCATCGACTGGGCGGTGGCCGCGAAGCGGCGCGCTTCGCCGCGGCTGTTCCGCCGCAGCAGGAGCCAGGCGATGCCCAGCAGCATCGGCGGCACACACAGCGCGGAGATGAAGGTCGCCACGCCGATAGGGCCGAGCGCGGGGAGGGAGGGGGCGCTCCACGCCAGCATCCCACCGAGCCAGAGCGCGACGGCCAGCCCGGCAAGGCCGGGGCCGATCCAGTTGCGTCGGATCGGTTCCGCTTCGGGAAATGCCTCGGCCAGCCAGTGTTGCTGGTCGTCGGGCAGGGCGTCGGACGCCATGAACCCGTGGTCGGCGTCGTGGCGATGCTGATGCAGCCCGGTGATCGAACCCCCGTTCATGCGTGGCGGTCTAACACGATCGAACGGGCAGCGACAGCGGGGTAACGATCCGTTAACCCCGTTCGGCCTATTCCGATTCCATGGCTTATGATCCCGGTGCGATCGATGCGACGCTGGCGGCGGCAGTGGGCGACGAGCCGCTGTTGATCGCCGAGCTGCGCGGGGCGTTCATCGACAGCGCCCGGCGGGTGCTGGCCGTGATGGAGACGGCGACCGGGGAGCAATGGGCAGGCGCGGCATTTCGGCTGAAAGGACTTGCCGCGAGCTTCGGCGCGGTCCGGCTGATGACGCTGGCGGCGGAAGCGGCGCTGGCACCGGTCGGCGACCAGGCGACGTTGCGCCGGCTGCACCGGGCAGTGGATCGCTTCTGACGGGAATCCGATCCGCCCTGTTTGCACCGAACGGCATCCCAGCGAAGGCCGGGATTTTCTGGTTACAGCGCGGGGCAGGAGCCGGTCGAAGCCCCGGCCTGCGCTGGGGCGACGTTTCCGGTCAGATGGATCAAGGCCTAACGGCGGCGCGAAAGTTCGCGCATCGCGGACTCCAGACCATTTATCGTCAGCGGGTACATCCGGTCGGCGAACAGGTCGCGGATCAGGCGAGTCGACTGGGTCCATTCCCAATGCGCCTGCGATGCCGGATTGATCCACGCCGCCGATCGCCAATGGGCGGTCAGCCGTTGCAGCCAGACGGCGCCGGCCTCTTCGTTATGATGTTCGACCGATCCGCCGGGCTGGACGATCTCATAGGGACTCATCGCCGCATCGCCGACTACGACAAGCCGATATTCGGCGCCATAGGTTCGCAGCAGGTCAGCGGTCGATAGCTGCTCGGCAAAGCGGCGGCGGTTGTCGCGCCATACCCCTTCATAGATGCAGTTGTGGAAGTAGAAGAATTCAAGGTGGCGAAACTCGGCGGTGGCGGCCGAGAACAGCTCTTCGACCTGCGCGATGAACGGGTCCATCGACCCGCCGACATCGAGGAACAGCAGCAGCTTCACCGCATTGCGCCGTGCCGGCCGCATCGCGACGTCCAGCCAGCCCCGCCGGGCGGTGTCGGCGATGGTCGTGTCGAGGTCGAGTTCGTCGGCAATCCCGTCCCGCGCGAACCGGCGCAGGCGGCGCAGTGCGACCTTCAGGTTGCGGGTGCCGAGTTCGCGATCCTGGTCGAGATTGCGGAACTCCCGCTTCTCCCACACCTTGACCGCGCGCTTGTGCCGCCCCTCACCGCCGATCCGGATGCCCTCCGGATTGTAGCCGCCATGGCCGAACGGACTGGTGCCGCCGGTGCCGATCCATCTCGACCCGCCATGATGCGCCTCGTCCTGCTCCGCCAATCGCTGGCGCAGGGTGTCCATCAGCGCGTCCCAGTCGCCGGTGGCGGCGATGGCGGGCATCTGTTCGGGCGTCAGATAGCGCTCGGCGACGGCGCGAAGCCATTCGGTTGGGATGGCGACCGGATCGACGCCGGCCGGCGCGGCGATGCCGCCGAAAACCTCGCCGAAGACCCGGTCGAAGCGATCGACCAACGCTTCGTCTTTTACGAAGGTCGCCCTGGCCAGATGATAAAGGGCGTCGAGCGTCGGTTCGATCACCCCGCGATCGATCGCGTCGATCAGGACGAGGTGTTCGCGGATGCCGACCGACAGGCCGACACGGCGGAGCGCTTCGACGAACGAATGGAACATCGCGGCAGGCTACCGCATCGCGGCGTACAGGCGCCAGTGCGTGCCGGACAGCCCGGCCGGATCGCCGCGTGCGATCTCGCGATAAGGCCGGCCACACCAGCGCGGGGCGTCGGGAAAGGCCGCTTCGCCGTCGCGTTCGACGAAGTGGAAATGGGCGGGAGGGCAGGGGGTGTCGGCCAAGGTCAGCGGATAATGCTGCGACCAGGCGGCTGCGATCAGGATCGCGCTCGATCGCGGATAGTCGACCGATACCTTCGCGCCGTGCGGTGCGATACGCGCCAAGGTCGCCACCGCCCGGCCCGGATCGCCCCGCAGATTGCGGATCATCGTGACATCGGCGAACGCGGCATTGACCAGAAACGCCAGCGCGACCCCGCTCGCCAGCCATCGCCCGATCGGTCGGTTCCATGCGATCGGCAGGGCGATCGCCGCCAGCAGCAACAGCGGCGGCACCACGACGACATAATAACGCGATGCGCCGCTGTTCGGCAGCGCGAGCAATGCCACCAGCAGCGGGAGGGCGCAGGCGATGATCGCAAGTCGCACCATCCGGTCGTGCACATGACTTGCAAGATAGCCAAGCAGCAGCAGGACGAGGACGGAGCCGACCGTGCCGTTCACCAACTGGCGCATCGCGTCCAGCCATTTGCTCCAGTCATGCGCTTCGCGATTGCCGAGGTGGAAGCCCGTCCCGCCCGCCGTCGCCGCGATCCACGCCACCGCGACCAGCAGGAAAGCAACGATGGCCGCCGGCGCGAACAGGGCGATGCCGTCGAATAGACCCCGCCGCCAGCCGGCCTGGCGAACCCGCTCCACCAGGACCCACAGCGCAAGGATCGCTAGGCCGAAGACCATCGTGGCCTGCGCCAGACAGCCGAGCAACGCGGCGATCGCCAACGCGGTCGACGGCTTCGTCCGCGCAGGATCGGCCAGCCAGCGATCGGCGATGCCGATGGCGCATACCCAGGCTAGGAGCATCGGTGCATAGCCGCGCGCTTCCGCGCCATAGGTGAACAGGAAGGGGGGGAGACAGAACGCGATGGCAGCAAGGATCGCGGGTGCCGACCCCCGCCGCGCGGCAATGTGCGCGGCGACGACGATCGTCGCGGTACTGCTGGCGATCGACAGCGCGCGCTGGAGTATCGGCGGCGCGTCCGGTCCGACGAGTTGCAGCCAGATCGTGTTCAGATGATGATTGTTGTCGTGATTGATCTGGAACAGCACGCCGGCCGGCGTCGCCACCTCCTGAGCGAAGATCGCCGACCACGCCTCGTCCAGCCACAGCCCGCCGCGTGCCGCCAGACTCCGCAGCACCAGCCCCACCAGCGCAACGCCGATGATCCAGACCCATTGCGCCCGCCCGATGCCCGTCCCCATGGCCGAGCGTCTAACCGATACCGCCGGTATCCGTCACCTCCTCAGCGGGCGTAGGCGTCGATCAGCGAACCGACATAGTCGGGCGTGGCGCTGCTTAGTTCGGTCGCGGGGCGGGGGCCGTAGATGAAGCCGTGGGTCGGATATTCCGAACTGCCCAGCCCCTGCGAATCGCGGTACCACACCTTCACCCGCGTCCAGTCGCCCTTCGCCGAGACGTCGAACACGGTGACGTCCTGTTCGACCGCACCGCGCACGCCGTTGATCCGCGACCAGTTGGCGTGGGTCACCATCGCCACGCGCGGCTCGACCACCCGGCTGATGACGAGGACATGGCCCAATGGCAATCGCGCGGTCTTTGTGAAGGTCAACACGGCGCCGACGCGCGGGGTGTGGCCGCGCGGATAACGGCCCTGCGCCTGATCCCACCACGTCCAGGCATCACCATAGATTTCGACCCCGGATGCAGCCCGCGCGAAAGGCACGCACTGTCCGACATAGTCGAGCAGCGAACGTGCCCCGAGCGGGAAGCTGGCGGCACCGGCGAAGATTAGGAGCAAGACGCCCCGGACAAGCGAACCGAACATGGCGTCGATTGTGAGGGAAGGATGGTCGCCAATCGGTTGGGATTTATGGTTAACGACAGGTTGAAGCGACGCGCCGCCGCTCGGGCGGAACGCCTTGTCGCGCTCAGCCGCCTTTGCGTCGGTGGAGGAAAGCAAGCCGCTCGAACAACATAACGTCGGCCTCGTTCTTCAACAGCGCACCGTGCAGCGGGGGTATCGCTCTGGCCGGATCGTGCGACGCCAGCACCTCCAGCGGCATGTCGTCGTGCAGCAGCAGTTTCAGCCAGTCGATCAGTTCGCTGGTCGACGGCTTCTTCTTCAGCCCCGGCGTCTCGCGCACCGCGAAGAACAGGTCGAGCGCGCGGTTGACCAGCAACGTTTGGATGCCTGGGAAATGCACGTCGAGGATCGCCTGCATCGTCGTCCGGTCGGGGAAGCGGATATAATGGAAGAAGCACCGGCGCAGGAAGGCGTCGGGCAGTTCCTTCTCGTTGTTCGACGTGATGACCACGACCGGCCGCTCGCGCGCGGTCACCCGTTCGCCGGTTTCGTACACATCGAACGCCATCCGATCGAGTTCGTGCAGCAGGTCGTTGGGGAATTCGATGTCCGCCTTGTCGACCTCGTCGATCAGCAGTACCGGCAGGGTCGGGCTGGTGAACGCCTCCCACAGCTTGCCCCGGCGGATATAGTTGGCGATGTCGTGGACGCGCGGATCGCCGAGTTGCCCGTCGCGCAGCCGCGCCACGGCGTCATATTCGTACAGCCCCTGTTGCGCCTGGGTGGTCGACTTGACGTTCCATTCGATCAGCGGCGCGCCGAGCGCCCGTGCGATCTCCTGTGCCAGTACGGTCTTGCCGGTGCCCGGCTCGCCCTTGACCAGCAGCGGACGGCGCAGCGTCACCGCCGCGTTGACCGCGACCTTCAGGTCATCGGTCGCGACATATCCTTCGGTTCCCTCGAAGCGCATCGGCGGTATCGTCATGGCACCAGCGATAGGCGACGCCGCGAACGCGCGCTACCCGCGGCTTTCCGCCCGCGCGACCAGCAGGTCCCACAATCCCCGATGCTGGGCCAGCAGCTGCTGCAGGCCGAACGTCATCGCGCGTTCGACCGGCGCCTCGGCGGTGACGGTATCGATCAGGCGCAGCGTCTGCGCGGTCGAGGGCAGGATGACGGGAACCGGCTCCAGCCCCATCCGGATCGCGGTGGCGTCCAGCGGGCGACGGATCACCGGCCAGTCGAGCGTGACGGCGATCGCCGCGCCCAGCGCGCAGCCGGGTCGGACCGATCGCGCCAGCAGGTCGATGGCATGGCGTTGCGCCGCCAGCGCTGCTTCGGCCGCCGCCTGTCCCGGCGTGCCCGGCGGCGGACCGACCGCGGCGGATACACGGATCAGATAGGCGCGCTCTTCGGCAAAGCCCGCCGCCGCCTGTTCCAGCCACGGCCCGGCGGATGGGTGCAGGTTGGATCGCGCGGCATGGTCGACAACACCCGGGTGGCGCCCATGCAGCGAACAGAGCTGGTGCAGTGCGTCGGCCACATCGCGCAGCAGGGCGTCGCCGCCTGCCAGCCGC
This sequence comes from Sphingomonas sp. Leaf32, assembly GCF_001421765.1. Lineage (GTDB taxonomy): Bacteria > Pseudomonadota > Alphaproteobacteria > Sphingomonadales > Sphingomonadaceae > Sphingomonas. Next base: position 806,740 of record NZ_LMLA01000001.1, read on the forward strand.
TCGGGGGCGTCATGCCCGGCGCTGCCATCGGCGAGAACGATCCGCGACAGCCGTTCTGCCGTGTCGCAACCATCCCTGTTTGCAATCGCCACTATCAACCGCCGGCTCCCATGACTTCGTCACGGCGGGTATGGCGACAATAGATAACCCAAGCGCGTAGGAATACGGTTGCCGCGATTTTAACCGCGGTGTCCGGCCAATTAACGGGACCGGAACTGTCCCGAAACGAAGCGCCCCGGCGCTTTGGTAAGGGCCGGGGCGGTACGTTACTGGTCGAGGAAGGAGCGCATCTTGCGACTGCGGCTCGGATGCTTGAGCTTGCGCAACGCCTTGGCCTCGATCTGGCGAATGCGTTCGCGGGTCACGCTGAACTGCTGGCCGACCTCTTCGAGGGTATGGTCGGTGTTCATGCCGATGCCGAAACGCATCCGCAGCACGCGTTCCTCGCGCGGGGTCAGCGAGGCAAGAACCCGGGTGACCGTTTCCTTCAGGTTCGCCTGGATCGCGGCATCAACCGGGATGATCGCGTTCTTGTCCTCGATGAAGTCGCCCAGATGCGAATCCTCCTCGTCGCCGATCGGCGTTTCAAGGGAGATCGGCTCCTTGGCGATCTTCATCACCTTGCGAACCTTTTCGAGCGGCATCGACAGCCGTTCGGCCATTTCCTCGGGCGTCGGTTCGCGGCCCTGTTCGTGCAGGAACTGGCGGCTGGTGCGAACCAGCTTGTTGATCGTCTCGATCATGTGGACCGGGATGCGGATGGTCCGCGCCTGATCGGCGATCGAACGGGTGATCGCCTGCCGGATCCACCACGTCGCATAGGTGCTGAACTTGTACCCGCGGCGATATTCGAACTTATCGACCGCCTTCATCAGCCCGATATTCCCCTCCTGAATCAGGTCGAGGAATTGCAGCCCGCGATTGGTGTACTTCTTGGCGATGGAGATCACGAGGCGCAGGTTCGCCTCGACCATCTCCTTCTTGGCGATCCGCGCCTCGCGTTCGCCCTTCTGCACCATGTTCACGATGCGACGGAATTCGCTCAGCGCCATGCCGGTCTGCTGCGCGATCTCCGCGATTTCGGTGCGGATGCGGTCGACGGCGGCGCCTTCGTTTTCTACGAACGCCTTCCACTTCTTGTCGATCGACGCGACCGACGCCAGCCATTGCTCGTCCAATTCATGGTCGACATAGCTGTCAAGGAACGCCTTGCGCGGCACCTTGTGACGCTCGGCCAGACGCAGCATCTGCCCGCCGAGCGCGGTCAAGCGTCGGTTATAGGCATAGAGCTGGTCGACCAGATATTCGATCTTGGCCTGGTGGAACTGCACGCTCTCGACCTCAGCGGTCAGCTCTTCGCGCAGCTTCTGGTACTTGCGCTCTTCCGCCGTGCTCAGGCCGTCACCAGCCGCCATCGCGTCCAGCCGCTGCGACTGCATCTTCGAGAATTTCTTGAAGATGGCGGTGATGTTGGCGAACTTTTCCAAAGCCTGCGGCTTCAGCTGTTCTTCCATCTGCGCGAGGCTAAGGGTGTTGTCCTCGTCGTCATCGTCGCTCGGGCGCGGGGCGCGGCGTTCGCCGTCCTCGTCCTCATCGACCGATGCTTCCTCTGGCTCTTCCTCTTCCTTGAAGGTCGGGCCGGCGTTCTTCGACGAAATCTCGCCATTGTCGTCGGCATCCTCGTCGTCGGACAGCGATTCCGGTGCCGGGTCCTTCGACAGCATCGCGTCGAGATCGAGAATCTCGCGCAGCTGCATCGTGCCTTCGTTGAGCGCGGTCGACCAGCCGATGATCGCGTTGAACGTGATCGGCGATTCGCACAGGCCGAAGATCATCGTGTCGCGACCGGCCTCGATCCGCTTCGCGATGGCGATTTCGCCCTCGCGGCTCAGCAGTTCGACCGCGCCCATCTCGCGCAGATACATCCGGACCGGATCGTCGGTCCGGTCGACGGTTTCCTTCTTCTTGACCGGTTCAAACGCAGCGGAGGCATCGTCCTGATCGGTCGACGCCTCGTCGTCGCTGTCCTCGTCCTGCTTGGCGCGCTCTTCGCCCTCGCCGTCCTCGCCCGCGTCCTCATTCTCGACGACGTTGACGCCCATGTCGTTCAGCGCCGACATGATGTCCTCGATCTGCTCCGAGGTCATCTGATCCTGCGGCAACATTTCGTTCAGCTGGTCGACGGTGATGTAGCCGCGCTTCTTGGCACGGGCGACCAGCTTCTTGATCGACCCTTCGTTCAGGTCGATCAGCGGCGCGTCGCCCGTATCGATCGTGTCGTCGCCGCCACCATTCGCCTTGGCCATCAATAACCCTCAGAAAAATACGCAGCGCGTGTGTTCGCGCTATTTTACCCGTCGTCTTTGTCCGAGCCAGCGCGATTTGCAAGCAATGAGCGTGCAATCCGGTGCTTCAGGCTCGGATTCAGGGTAATTCTACGACGGCGATATGGGAGGCAGGGGCGGGGGGATCAAGCCGCCTCGTCCAGTTCCTCCATCCAGTCGCGAATCCGCGCCTGCACTGCCGCATGGTCGGACCGCGCCTGCTGATAATCGGCGAAGGTCCGCTCGGTCGTGTCCTGGCGACAGCGTTCGGCCGCGGCATTTTCTGCGCGGCGACAGGCATGTTCGTCGACAAGGATCTGGATCACGCGCAGCAGGTCGGTTTCGGCGACCGCCGGATCGGTGTCGCGCAGCCAGAAACTGAACGCGAGATTCGTTTCCTTGTTGCGGCGCGCCATCTCCACCAATTGCCGGTCGGCGGCGATGGTGTCGGTCAACAGGCTTTCGGTCAGGTCGCTGCGATAGATCGCCAGATCGATCAAGTGGTTGCGCCACCGCTGCAACTGCGCGTTCTTGATCGGCAGTTGCGCGATCAGTTCGCAATGCCGTGTCAGCACGTCGACATGCTGCATCAACCCCATCAGCACCGCGCGCTGAAAGGCGAAGACCAGATCGACCTTCTGCACGTCCGCCGCCGCTGCCATGTCATTGGCGACGATGCGCAGGCGGCGGTCCTTCGCACCGAACAGCGCGAAGAACTGATCCTTGAAGGTACGGAAATATTCGCGGCGAATACCTTCATGCGTGATCGTGCCGGCCAGCCGCGCCAACTCATGCTCGAACGCGGCGCGCTCGTCCGGCCCGGCACCGGACGGCAGCGTGGCGAGTTCCAGCCGCCACAGGAAATCGGACAGCGATTCGCGCCGCGCCAACAGGTCCTCGAACGCCTGCGCGCCCTCCGCCCGGACCAGATCGTCGGGGTCCATGCCATCGGGAATGGTGACGATCGAAATGCTCTTGCCCGGTTGCAGCAGCGGCAGCGCGCGTTCGGCCGCGCGCCTGGCCGCCTTGATCCCCGCCGCATCGCCGTCGAAACACAGGATCGGGCAGTCGGCCATCCGCCACAGCCGTTCGAGCTGATGCTCGGTCAGCGCGGTGCCGAGCGGCGCCACGACCTCATCGAACCCGGCCTGCGCCAGCGCGATGACGTCCATATAGCCCTCGACCGCGATCACCCGCTTTGCCTTGCGCGCGGCGGCCTGTGCCCGGTCGATATTGTAGAGGGTCCGCCCCTTGTCGAAGAGCGGGGTTTCCGGCGAGTTCAGATATTTCGGCTCGCCATCGCCCAGAATACGTCCGCCGAACGCAATGGTCCGGCCGCGCGCATCGCGGATCGGGATCATCAGCCGGCCCCGGAACCGGTCGTACGGTTCCTTGCCCTCGACCGAGATCAGCATCCCCGATTCGACCAGCATCGGGTCGCCATAGGATGCCAGCGCCACCTTCAACCGGCCTCGCGCGTCGGGCGCATAGCCCATGCCGAAAGCGCGCGCCGTCTCTGGCTTGATCCCACGTTTCTCCAATGCGTCGCGGGCGATGCCGCCTTCGTCGCCCAGCCGGTCGGCAAACCATGTCTGCGCATCGGCCATCAGCTCGTGCAGGCCCTTGGCCCGCTCCGCAGCCCGTGCCGTGCGCGCATCCTGAGCCGGCATCTCCATGCCCGCCGCCGCGGCCAGCTCCTTCACCGCGTCGATGAAGGGCAGGCCGCGCTGGTCGGTCATCCAGCGGATGGCGTCGCCATGCGCGCCGCAGCCGAAGCAGTGGTAGAAGCCCTTGTCGTCGTTGACCCAGAAGCTCGGCGTCTTCTCGGTATGGAACGGGCAGCACGCCTTGAACTCGTTGCCCGAGCGCTGGAGCTTGACCGACTTCACGACCAGCGCCGACAGGGTCGTGCGGGTGCGCAACTCATCGAGGAACTGCGGCGAAAGAGTCATGCGTCCATATGCCCTGAACGGAACGGGTACGGCAACCGATTAACTGAGCGCGGCCTTCACCGCCGCGCTGGCCTTGCTCATATCCAGCTCGCTGCCGTGGCGCGATTTCAGCTCGGCCATGACGCGGCCCATGTCCTTCATGCCCGCAGCACCCAGATCTGCCTTGATCGCCTCGATCGCCGCCGCGGTCTGCGCATCGTCCATCTGGGCGGGCAGGAAGCGTTCGACGACCGTCACTTCGCGCGCCTCGGCGGCGGCCAGCTCGGGGCGGTTGCCCTTTTCGTACATCTCGATCGATTCGCGCCGCTGCTTCACCATTTTCTGCAGCACCTCGACGACCAGCGCGTCGTCGCTCTCGGGCGCCTTGCCGGTGCGCGCCTCGATGTCGCGGTTCTTGATCGCCGACTGGATCAGGCGGATCGTGCCGGTCGTCTCCTTGTCTCCACCCTTCATGGCGGTGACGAGCGCGTCCTTGATGGTGTCGCGAATCATGGCGGTTCCAGTATCGTTCATTCGGATAAGCGATCATCCTTAGCCGCAATCGCGATGCGATCACAGGATTGACGGGGGCCGGGGTTGGGACTAGCCGCCACCGCTTAGCGACATCATCAGATTTACCCAGGAGTGCCCGCCCATCATGGCCGACGCCAAGCCATTCGCCATGCCCGAAGGAGCCACCGGGGTTCTCGTCCTTGCCAATGGCGACGTGCTGTGGGGCCGTGGCTTCGGCGCCGAGGGCGCAGCGGTGGGCGAGGTGTGCTTCCACACCGCCATGACCGGCTATCAGGAGATCATGACCGACCCGTCCTTCGCCGGGCAGATCATCACCTTCACCTTTCCGCATATCGGCAATGTCGGCACCAACGTCGACGACGTAGAGGCTAACGACCCGCACGCGCTGGGCATGATCGTCCGCGAAGACGTGACTGCCCCGTCGAACTTCCGCTCGAACGAGCATCTCGATACGTGGATGGCGCGGCATAACCGCATCGGGCTGGCCGGCATCGATACCCGCGCGCTGACCCGCCGTATCCGGCAGGGCGGAGCGCCGAACGGGGTCATCGCCCATTCGGCGGCGGGCGAGTTCGACATTCCGGCGCTGCTGGCAAAGGCGCAGGCGTGGCCGGGGCTGGAGGGCATGGACCTAGCGAAGACCGTGTCGTGCGAGACGCATTACGGCTGGGCCGGCGGTGCGTGGCATCTGGGGAAGGGCTATGACGACAGCGCCGCGCCGCAAGACGGCGAAGATGTTGCGCAGAGTGGATCGCGCCCACATGTCGTCGCGATCGATTATGGCAGCAAGCGCAATATCTTCCGCAATCTTGTTCACGCGGGTGCCGAAGTCACTGTGCTGCCGGCAACCGCCACCTATGAAGAGGTCATGGCGGCGAACCCGGACGGCATCTTCCTGTCGAACGGTCCGGGCGATCCGGCGGCGACCGGTGAGTATGCCGTGCCGGTAATCCGGAAGCTGCTGGAAACCGGCAAGCCGCTGTTCGGTATCTGCCTGGGGCACCAACTGCTGGGGTTGGCGCTGGGCGCGACCACGACCAAGATGCATCAGGGTCATCGCGGCGCGAACCACCCGGTCAAGCGCCTGTCGGACGGTGCGGTCGAGATCACCAGCATGAACCACGGCTTCGCGGTCGAACGCGACAGCCTGCCGGCGAATGTCCGCGAGACGCATGTGTCGCTGTTTGACGGGTCCAACGCGGGGATCGAAACGGACGGTGGGCGTGCGTTCAGCGTGCAGTACCACCCCGAGGCATCGCCGGGGCCGCAGGACAGCTTTTATCTGTTCGAGCGGTTCGTCGGGATGATGAAGGCGTGATTAGCGGACGGGTACTTTCACTGCTTGTTGTAGGCGGTTTTGCACTGGGCAGTTGTTCTGCAAACATCGAAACTGCGGACTGTGCCACACGGTTTGCGGAGATCGGCCAGCGTTTTTCGGCCCTGACGTCGACGATCGACGCCAGTTACGTCTTCGATGCCGGCGATCGCGGCAAAAACCCGGAGTTCGTTAAGGCATCCGGTGCACTGGATGTCGTGGTGGGCGATGGTCGTCAAAGGATCGCTGATTTCGAGCGTCGCGACTTCCAGAAGCGCCCGACAATCCTGATGGCCGAGGGCAAGACCTTTGTTGGCGTCGGTGCTACCGCGAAAAGCTCGACCGTCGCGGTAAGGCAGGGATGCTCGCTCGAACCACGCTACGGCACACTTCGCACCATTCGACTGACAAGCGTGAACCCCACCATGAGCGCGAGCGCCACCGCAACCACCACTAGCACGAAGAATGAACGCTAATGCCAAAACGCACCGACATTTCGTCCATCCTCGTCATCGGCGCGGGGCCGATCGTCATCGGGCAGGCTTGCGAGTTCGATTATTCGGGCGTGCAGGCGATCAAGGCGTTGAAGGAGGAGGGCTATCGCATCGTCCTCGTCAACTCCAACCCCGCGACGATCATGACCGATCCGGACTTGGCCGATGCGACCTATGTCGAGCCGATCACGCCCGCGATCGTCGCCAAGATCATCGAGAAGGAGCGCCCGGATGCGGTGCTGCCGACGATGGGCGGGCAGACCGCGCTCAACACCGCGCTGGCGCTGGCCAATGACGGGACGCTCGAAAAGTTCGGCGTAACGATGATCGGTGCCGATGCCGAAGCGATCGACAAGGCCGAGGACCGCCAGAAGTTCAAGGTCGCGATGGACAAGATCGGCCTCGAATCCGCGCGCAGCCACATCGCGCACAGCGAGGCCGAGGCGCTTGCCGGGTTGGAGCATGTCGGGCTGCCCGCGATCATCCGTCCGTCGTTCACGCTGGGCGGCACCGGTGGCGGCGTCGCGTACAACCGCGACGAATTCCTCAAGATTGTCCGCGAAGGGCTGGACGCATCGCCGACCACCGAGGTGCTGATCGAGGAATCGCTGCTCGGCTGGAAGGAATATGAGATGGAAGTCGTCCGCGATCGTGCGGACAATGCCATCATCGTGTGTTCGATCGAGAATATCGATCCGATGGGCGTCCACACCGGGGACTCGATCACCGTCGCGCCGGCGCTGACGCTGACCGACAAGGAATACCAGATCATGCGTAACGCATCGATCGCGGTCCTGCGGGAAATCGGTGTCGAAACAGGCGGTTCGAACGTACAGTTCGCGGTCAATCCGAAGGACGGCCGCCTGATCGTCATCGAGATGAACCCGCGCGTGTCGCGCTCGTCGGCGCTGGCGTCGAAGGCGACTGGCTTCCCGATCGCGAAGGTCGCCGCCAAGCTGGCGGTGGGCTATACCCTTGACGAGATCACCAACGACATCACCGGTGCCACCCCGGCGTCGTTCGAACCGACCATCGATTACGTCGTCACCAAGATTCCGCGCTTCGCCTTCGAGAAGTTCAAGGGATCGCAGGCGGTGCTGTCGACCGCGATGAAGTCGGTCGGCGAAGTGATGGCGATCGGCCGCAACATCCATGAATCGCTGCAGAAAGCGCTGCGCGGTTTGGAAACCGGCCTGTCGGGCTTCAACAATGTCGACCGGCTGGCCGGTGCGCCGCGCGCGGAGATCGAGGCAGCGCTGGCTGTCGCCACGCCCGACCGGCTGCTGGTCGCGGCTCAGGCGCTGCGCGAGGGCTTCAGCGTCGCCGAAGTGCACGCCATCGCCAAGTACGATCCGTGGTTCCTCGAACGCATGGCTGAAATCGTCGCGGCAGAAACCGAAGTTTGCACGAACGGTCTGCCGCAGGACGCGGCGGGGATGCGCCGCCTGAAGTCCATGGGCTTTTCAGACAAACGCCTCGCCTGGCTGGCGCTGCAATCGGCGAACCTCCGCGGCATGGAACGCGGCATCCAGCGCGGATCGGGCCTGATCCACGAGGTCGTCAAGATGATGACCGGCGGCGTGACCGAGGACGAGGTGCGCGCGCATCGCCACAAGCTGGGCGTGCGGCCGGTGTTCAAGCGCATCGACACCTGCGCCGCCGAGTTCGAAGCGAAGACGCCGTACATGTATTCGACCTACGAAGCGCCGACCTTCGGCGAGCCGGAGGACGAAAGCGCCCCGTCGGATCGCAGGAAGATCGTGATCCTGGGCGGTGGTCCCAACCGGATCGGGCAGGGGATCGAGTTCGACTATTGCTGCTGCCATGCCTGCTTCGCGCTGAGCGATGCCGGGTATGAAACCATCATGGTCAACTGCAACCCGGAGACGGTCAGCACCGATTACGACACGTCGGACCGGCTGTACTTCGAACCGCTGACCGCCGAGGACGTGCTGGAAATCCTGCATGTCGAACAGCAGAAAGGCGAGCTGGTCGGGGTGATCGTGCAGTTCGGCGGACAGACGCCGCTGAACCTCGCCCGAGCATTGGAAGCCGCCGGTATCCCCATCCTCGGCACCACGCCGGACTCGATCGATCTGGCCGAGGATCGCGAGCGCTTCGCTGATCTGGTCACGTCGCTGGGGCTGTTGCAGCCGGCCAATGGTCTGGCGCGCAGCCGCGACGAGGCGGCGGTGATCGCCGAGCGGATCGGCTATCCGGTGCTGATGCGCCCCAGCTATGTGCTGGGCGGCCGGGCGATGGAGATCGTCGATTCGCTCCAGCAGCTCGACGATTACATCCAGACAGCGGTGCAGGTATCGGGCGACAGTCCGGTCCTGATCGACCAGTATCTGCGCGATGCGATCGAGGTCGATGTCGACGCGATCGCCGATGGCGACGATGTGGTCGTCGCTGGCGTATTGCAGCATATCGAGGAAGCCGGCGTCCATTCGGGCGACAGCGCCTGTTCGATGCCGCCCTATTCGCTGTCGGCGGAAGTCATCGCCGAGATCGAACGGCAGACGGTGGCGCTGGCCAAGGCGCTGAACGTCAAGGGCCTCATGAACATCCAGTTCGCGGTCAAGGACGGCAACGTCTACCTGATCGAGGTCAATCCGCGCGCCAGCCGCACCGTGCCCTTCGTCGCCAAGGCGATCGGCACCCCGGTCGCGAAGATCGCGGCACGGGTGATGGCGGGCGAGAAGCTGGCGAACCTGCCGGTGATCGACCGCGACATCAGCCATGTCGCGGTCAAGGAAGCGGTGTTCCCCTGGGGCCGTTTCCCCGGCGTCGATCCGGTGCTGTCGCCTGAAATGAAATCGACCGGCGAAGTCATGGGGATCGACAGCGATTTCGCCACCGCCTTTGCCAAGGCGCAGATGGGCGCAAGCATCGTCCTGCCCAAGAGCGGCACGGTGTTCGTGTCGGTCAAGCATGGCGACAAGCCGGTGATCCTGCCGGGCGTACGCCTGCTCGTCGAACTGGGCTTCAGGATCGTCGCGACCAGCGGCACCGCCGACTATCTCGCCGAACATGGCGTGCCGGTCGAACGGGTGAACAAGGTTGCGCAGGGGCGTCCGCACATCGTCGACAAGATTTTCGACGGCGATATCGCGATGATCTTCAACACGACCGAAGGGTGGCAGTCGCTGAAGGATTCGGAATCGATCCGCGCATCGGCCCAGTCGCAGAAGGTGCCGTATTTCACCACGGCTCCGGCCAGCGTCGCGGTGGCACAGGCCATTCAGGCGCTGGGCGCCCGGTCCCTTGAAGTGCGGCCGCTCCAGTCCTATTATTCGCAATCGCACAACTGATCCCCATCAGCGAAAAGTTGCGCGCGGACGGGCCGTGACAGGTCCGTCCGTGTGGCGGGGGCAATGACAGAAAAAGGGACGCGCGCGCGATGGCGACGGTCGAAAAGATGCCGATGTTGCAGGAGGGCTATGACCGCCTGACGGTACACCTTAAGCAGCTGAAGGTAGAGCGACCGCTGGTCATCGACGCGATCGAGGAAGCGCGCGCGCACGGCGACCTGTCTGAAAACGCCGAATATCACGCGGCGAAGGAACGGCAGGGCCAGATCGAGGCGTCGATCGCCGATATCGAGGACAAGCTGTCCCGCGCGCAGGTCATCGATCCGAAGGAACTGTCGGGCGACAAGGTCGTGTTCGGCGCGACCGTGACGATGCTCGACGAGGACGACAAGACGGTCGTCTACCAGATCGTCGGCCAGACCGAGGCGGACGCGAAGTCGGGTCGTATCTCGTACAATTCGCCGATGGGCCGCGCGTTGATCGGGCGCAAGGTCGATGACGATGTCGAGGTGACGGTGCCGTCGGGCGACCGATATTACCAGATTTCGAAGATCGAGTTCATCTAGACCGTCATGTTCGAACGGCGTCCGTCACCGGCGATCTTGGCGATCGGCGGGCTGATCGCGCTGGTCAGCGCGTTCCTGATCCTGACCGGTCGAGTCGACTGGGCGGCGATTGTCGGCGGGTTCGTGCCCGTGCGTGCCGAACTGGACCTGTCGACACAGTCGGGGCTACCGACGCTGGTACCGTTCTGGCTGACCCCGCTGACGGCGGCGTTCATCCATGATGGATGGCTGCACCTTGGCTTCAACCTATTGTCGCTGCTGATCGTGGGTACGCCGACCCAACGCGCAGTCGGGCTGCGCGGAGTGGCCGTGTTGCTTGTCGTCGGTGCCTATCTGGCGGCGGGCGCACAATGGCTGGTCGATCCGGCATCCCCGGTGGCGATGGTCGGGGCGAGCGGCGCGATTTCGGCGTTGATCGGGGCCTATGCGCTGTTGTTCGGCGGGGCGAAGGCCAAGCCGATCGGGCCGGTTCCGGCGCACGTCGTTCATGCGGTTTGGCTGGGCGTGTTCTGGACGGCGATGAACCTGTTCATCGGCTGGTCGAGCGCGGGCAGCGGGATGCCAATCGCAGGTGCTGCCCATGTCGGCGGGTTTGTCGCCGGAATGGTGTTGCTGCGGCCGCTGTTGCTGTGGCGATGGGGTTCGCAGACAAGCGGGGCGGGCAGCGAGCCAGGAAGCTGACCCGTTTGTGCTGAGTAGGGGCTGAGCCTGTCGAAGACCCGTATCGAAGCATTCGCCACGAACGGTCCTTCGATACGCCATTTCGACAGGCTCAATGGCTACTCAGGACGAACGGATGTGTCCTGATCTGATCGAAACCGTTACGCCGCCGGCAGTTCCGGTTCGAGCAGGCGGTGGAGGTGCACCACTACATATTTCATCTCGGCATCGTCGACGGTCCGCTGCGCCGCAGCGCGCCATGCCTTTTCGGCGCTGGCATAGTCGCCGAAGACGCCGACGACGTCGATCGCCTTCAGGTCGGCGAAGTCAAGCGTGCGCGGATCGGAGACGCGGCCGCCGAAGACGAGGTGCAGTTTGCTCATGGTCGTTCCCGCAGTGCAAAAAAGAATACGCCCCGTCGCATAGCGGACGGAGCGTACCCTTCAACCCATAACTTGCGTGCAGTAGAGCGGATCAGCCCTTGATCGCGCTTTTCCCGCTGTCGGTCGCAGCCTGCACGACATTCGAGAAGACCGAACGCAGCTGTTCCTTCGCGCCGTCCTTGCTGGGCAGCGCGGCGGTGAGCTGTTCCTTGCCGACATCGCGGGCGGTCGCGGCAGCGGCGGTGGCGGCAGCCGACAGTTTCCGGCCGAGCGGCGCGAGCGTCTTGGTTTCTTGGGCAGTGCGCGGCAGCAGCGCACCGACTACGGCACCGAGGGCCAGGCCGCCGGCCAGAACGGCGAGCGGATGGGTTTCGATCGTGTCCTGCGCGCGAACGGCCGCGTCGTGCGCGGCGTCGGACGCGCGTTTCGCCGCGTCATGGGCGGCGTCGCTGGTCGCATGGGCGGCGGTTGCCGCCTTGTCCTTGATCGTATCGATCGTGCCAGGGGTGGTTGCGGTCGGGGCGGTCTTGAGTTCGCTCATGATGCTATTCCTTGTTCGGGGCGGTCGGGGGCAGGGGCGGGGGTGGCTTGCGGAACAGACGGGCGATCCGCTTGCGGGCGAGGAGCGCAACGATGCCAGTGGCGATACCGGCGGCGATGCCAGGCCGTTCGCGCATGACGGCGACGCCTTCTTCCGCCTTGTCACGCAGGTCGTCGGCGACGCCCGACGCGATGGTGGCAGGAGACAGGCGATGCCTGGCCTCGGCGAGACTCGCCTTCAGCCGGGCACGCTTCACGAGGACATCCGCTTGTGCGGCGGCGAGCGAGGGAGGGATCAATGCCGCTCTCCCAGCGGGGCCATGACCCGTTTGAAGCCGGTCAATGCCATCTTTCCGAGAAGGCCCGCGATCGCAAGCGCCACGACGACGACCAGCAACGTGGCCCAGCCCGGACCCATGACCGGCCGCAGCGACAGGATCGCACCGACCAGCAGCGCCGTCACCGCCGACAGGGCGATGACGATCGCACCCACCGCGAGGCCCGCCGCGATGCCGGCCTGTGATCCGCGCGTGCTCGCCACCGTCTTCCACAATGTCATCTCCGCCTGGGCATATGCCTTGGCATCGTCGACGACGCGCGAAACGACCGTTCCCAGTCCCTCATCCCCCATGGTCGGGATCAGCCCTTGGCCGACGGAGTGGTGTCCGTATCGACCCCGGCCTTCACGATGCGCGCCAGTACGAAGCCGAGCGCGGCGGCGGTGCCGATGGCGATTGCCGGACTCTTGCGCACGAAATCGCCGGCATCGGCAAGCAGGTCCTCGACCTCCTTGCCGCGCAGGCCGTCCGAAAAGCCCGAAATCGCCTTGGCGGCCGAACGGGCATATTGGCCATATTGTTCGCCGAGCTTTTCGTCGACGGTGCCGGCGGCGTCTTCCATCAGTTTCGAAAATTCATCGAGTGCACCGGTTGCCCGCGCCTTGCCCTCGTCGGCTAGGCCGCGTGCCTTTTCGGTCGCCTTGGCCGACAGCTTCGATGCTTCGTCCTTCAGCGTCTGCTTGGCGCCGCCGATGGTGTCAGTGCTGCCGGTGTCGGTAACGGGCGGCAGGTCGGTGTCGAGCACGACGCTGCTGCTGTCATTGGTCGTCGGCGAGATACCGGTCCGATTGAAGTCGGTCATAACGAATCCTTTCGTCGTTTCGGTAGGAAAACCATGTGGCAGTGCGGCGGTTCCGTGCTGCGCAGAGGATTTGCGGGTAGCGGGCCGAATGGATAGAGGGACCGCGACCACGCCGCTTCGCGCGACAATAGAAGGAGTCGTTACGTGACCGCAATCATCCAGGTGCATGGCCGCCAGATCCTCGACAGCCGCGGCAACCCGACCGTCGAGGTTGATGTACTGCTGGAGGACGGCAGCTTCGGCCGTGCCGCGGTTCCGTCAGGCGCGTCGACCGGCGCGCACGAAGCCGTCGAAAAGCGCGATGGCGACAAGTCGGTCTATTTGGGCAAGGGCGTGCTGGCCGCGGTCGAAGCGGTGAACGGCGACATCGCCGAAGCCGTGTTAGGCATGGACGCCGAGGACCAGGGCGACATCGACGAGGTGATGATCCAGCTCGACGGGACCGAGAACAAGGGCCGTCTGGGCGCGAACGCGATCCTGGGCGTCAGCTTGGCGGTCGCCAAGGCGGCGGCGGATGCACGTGGCCTGCCGTTGTATCGCTATGTCGGCGGGGTTTCGGCGCATCTGCTGCCGGTGCCGATGATGAACATCATCAACGGCGGCGAACATGCCGACAACCCGATCGATTTTCAGGAATTCATGGTGATGCCGGTCGGTGCCGACAGCATCGCCGAAGCGGTCCGGTGCGGGTCGGAAATCTTCCACACGCTGAAGAAGGGCCTGTCGGAAAAGGGCCTGTCGACCTCGGTTGGTGACGAAGGCGGCTTCGCCCCCGCGCTAAACAGCACGATCGACGCGCTCGACTTCATCATGCAGAGCATCGAGCGCGCGGGCTACAAGCCGGGCGAGGACGTGATGCTGGCGCTCGACTGCGCCGCGACTGAATTCTTCAAGAACGGCCGGTACGAAATGGTCGGCGAAGGCAAGTCGCTGTCGCCGCACGAAATGGCCGATTATCTGGCCGACCTCGCCGCGCGCTATCCGATCCTGTCGATCGAGGACGGCATGGGCGAGGACGATTTCGAGGGCTGGAAGGCGTTGACCGACAAGATCGGCGACAAGGTGCAGCTGGTCGGCGACGACCTGTTCGTCACCAACCCGAAGCGGCTGGCGATGGGTCTGGAGCAGGGCCTTGCCAACTCGCTGCTGGTGAAGGTCAACCAGATCGGTACGCTGAGCGAGACGCTGGAAGCGGTGCACTTGGCGCAGCGCAACCGCTATACCGCGGTCATGTCGCACCGTTCAGGCGAAACCGAGGATTCGACGATCGCCGATCTCGCAGTCGCCACCAACTGCGGCCAGATCAAGACCGGCTCGCTCGCGCGGTCGGACCGGCTCGCCAAGTACAACCAGCTGATCCGTATCGAGGAAGAGCTGGCCGGCGCGGCGCGCTATGCCGGGCGTTCGATCCTGCGCTGATCGCTATCGTTGCGATTGGAAGGGGGCGTCGGTGTGAACCGGCGCCCTTTCGCATGGGCCGCCGCGACTCGTCTTAATCGGTGTCGCCCGGGTCCCAGAAAAGCGCGAGCGTAACCATCGCCGCTATCGCCGCATGTCGCTCCGCTGCTGATCGGGGCAGAACGAGCCGCCGCGTGCCGAGGCCATTGGTTTCGATCGCCCCGACCACGCGCCCATCGCGATCGGAAAGGACGTACCCGATCGGCGCCGCGAGCGGCTGGCGGCTGCCGGTCATGGCGTGGCGCGAGGTCACCGTCAGTTCAGTGCCTTGCACGTCGATTACGCCCAGTCGTGGTTCGGCCGGCGTCGGCCCGGTCGGCAGGATGCCGGACAGGTCCATGCCGCCCGCGTCTTGTCCGTCGATGCGATAGGCGCAGGCAAGGCGTAACGGGCGGACCGGTTCGCTGATCGACAGCGGGCCGATATGCTGCCGTCCCTCTACCCGTCCATAACGGCAGCGCCCCTCGATCCGGCCGCCGGCGTCGGTGCCCGACAGGTCGAAGCTCAGGGTGCCGGTGCGTTCGACCACCGCCTTAGTTACCTGGACCCAGGGATCGTCATTCCATTCCCGGGTCGCGCCGACCGCGCGGCGACGAACATGACCCTGCGCGCCGCCGAGCCGGAAGGCACCGTCCTGCCAGCCGGGAATGCCGGTCATGTCGACCCGCTCCCCCGCAGGAGCGATCGCGTCGAATCCGTCCATCGTCGCAACCGTACAGCCGCCGAGCAACAGCATCGCTGCCGCAACTCCCACCCGCATCGTAATCTCCCAGTTATTTCCGTGTGTGTTGCTCGGCGAGCCGAGTTGGCTGCCGGCTGAACGACGAATGGTTAACCGGTTCGTAGCGATGAGGACGATAGGGCGAACGGGTGAAACTTCTACCGAATGATCGCGACCGTCTGGCTTCGCAACCGCCCCGCCGGTATTGGCGTAGCGTGGTTGGTGCGGCGTTGATCGGGGCCGCCGTCGCGCTCGCGATCTTCGGCGTGTTTCGGGGGCTCGCCATCGCCAGCCTGCGTATCGACCGCGATGCGCTGGCGCGGCCGGTCGCTGCTGCGTTTGCCAGTGGCGCGCTCGATGTCGAGGCAAGCTGGATGCATGGCAATACCGAGATCGGATCGCACCAGTACAACGATTGCCTGATCCTGTTTCAAGCGATGGACGACCGCGCGCCCGCCCGGTTGCGCGCCATCAGCCCGTTGTCGGTGCCGGTCGATACCAACAATAGCTGCGCCGCCTTGCACGGCTTCGCCTCGGGGCAGGTGCAGCCGCCGACGCGCTTCTATCATCAATATCTTCATGCCCACACGACATTGGCGCGCTGGCTGGTACCGCAGCTGGGCGTTGCTGGACTGCGCGGGCTGTACAAGCTGCTGGCGACCCTGCTCCTGCTGGCGGGGATCGGCTATGCGCTGATGGGTTTGGCGCGAGGGCGAAGGGCGCACGAAGCGGGTGCATGGCTGGCGATCGTCGTCGTGTTCGCGCGATGGTTCGGGCTGGAATCGTTCGGGCAGTCGCTGGGGCATGGGCCGGCGGACCTGGTGGTGCTGGCGTTCCTGTTGTTCCTGGCGCGCGGGTCGGCCGAGCGGCCACTCGGTGAGGGGGCGGTGGTCATCGCCGCGGCCGCGTTTGGGGCGCTCACCATGCAGTTCGAATTCCTGACGGGCGGGCTGCCGCTTGGTTTGGCCGTCGTGCTCGGTGCGGTTCCGCTGGCGCTGTCGGTCGACGTGGGGAACGGCCGGACCTTGCTGCGCGCTGTGATCGCC
This sequence comes from Sphingomonas sp. Leaf32, assembly GCF_001421765.1. Lineage (GTDB taxonomy): Bacteria > Pseudomonadota > Alphaproteobacteria > Sphingomonadales > Sphingomonadaceae > Sphingomonas. The sequence continues at coordinate 823,166 of NZ_LMLA01000001.1, forward strand.
TTTTCCATCGCGGCGGGGGCGACGATGATCGCGAAGCTGCTGCTGGTCGCCATTATGTTTCCAGCGGGAGCGCTGGCGACGATCGAGCATCAATTGCTGTTTCGGGTCGGGCTGGAACAGGCGGCGCGGCGCGATACGGCGGTCGGGGGTTATGAGTTCGTCACCCACCTCTGGGCCGGGCTGGAGGGGATGGCATCGGGGATGCACATTCTGGTGCTCGGGTCGCTGGCGATCGCGCTGGTCGCGGGCGGATGGGGCTACCGGCGGTTGCGGGTGTCAGCAGATGCGGGGGAGCGGTTTCGGGCGACGGCGCTGGCGGCATCGCTGCTGGTCCCGCCACTGTGGCTGGTGCTGTTCTGGCAGCATAGTGCCGAACATGCGTGGTTCATGGACCGCATCCTGACATGGGACATCGCTGGCGGCATGGCATTGTTCGCGCTGGCCCTGCGGCAACCGGCTTCAGAATAGCCGCCCGCCGTCGGGCACCCGCTCATCCGGTGCGAACAGCACCACCGCGCCGTCGGCGTCGGGAAAGCCCAGCGTCAGCACTTCGGACACGAACTTGCCGATCTGGCGCGGTGGGAAATTGACCACCGCCGCGACTTGCCGCCCGACCAGCGCCGCGCAGTCATAATGTTCGGTGATCTGCGCGCTCGATCGCTTCTGGCCGATCACCGGGCCGAAATCGATCAGCAGCTTGATCGCGGGCTTGCGCGCCTCGGGATAGGGTTCGGCGGACAGGACAGTGCCGACGCGGATGTCGATCTTCAGAAAGGTGTCGAAATCGGTCGCCTCGGTCCGCTGCGCAGGGTCGTGGAGAAGGTGCATATCGGCTCCGGTAGCATCACAGACGGCTTGCGTGGAAACCGGCTATACACGACATACGCGCGATGCCGCGTTCGTCTCCCCTTCGCCAGATGCTCAAGCGCGCCGGATGGCCGGCGCTGGTGATCCTCGTCATGGGATTTTTCGCCTATCACGCGGTGCTGGGGCCGAACGGGGTGCTGGCGTATCGCGATTATCAGCGCAAGCTGACGATGCGAAAGGCGCAATATGCGTGTCTGGAAAAAGTGCGCGCCGACCTGCGCAACCGGGTCGAACTGCTCGATCCGCGCCACGCCGATCCCGACATGGTCGACGAACTGGTCCGGCGAAAGCTGAACGTCGCGCATCCGGACGAATTCATCGTGCCGATTACCGGCGAGGCGGCGGCGCGGTCACGGTGTGGAATCCGGCTGGACGACTGATTTCCGCAGCGTAAGCCGCTGCGCCTCGGTTGCGCGGGCAAGGAAATCACGCCATAGGCGGCGCTCCTAACCCAATCCTTTCAGGAACGAGGCATCCGAACCGTGGCAAAAGCACCGGCGCAAGGCCGCACCAGCGAACCCGTCATTCCCAATCGCGAACGGCCGGGGGAGCCAAAGCGGTACGAGGCGTCGAAAGAAGAGCTGCTTTCCTTCTACAAGGAAATGCTGCTGATCCGCCGTTTCGAAGAGAAGGCGGGGCAGTTGTATGGCCTCGGCCTAATCGGTGGCTTCTGCCACCTGTATATCGGTCAGGAAGCGGTCGCGGTCGGGCTGCAGTCGGCACTGGAATCCGGCAAGGATTCGGTCATCACCGGCTATCGTGACCATGGTCACATGCTGGCCTACGGCATCGATCCCAAGGTCATCATGGCTGAGTTGACCGGGCGCGAAGCAGGCATCAGCCGCGGCAAGGGCGGGTCGATGCACATGTTCTCGACCGAGCATAAATTCTATGGCGGGCACGGCATCGTTGGTGCGCAGGTGTCGCTGGGCGCGGGTCTCGCGTTCGGGCACAAATATGCGAACGACGGCGGCGTCTGCATGACCTATTTCGGCGACGGTGCCGCGAACCAGGGCCAGGTCTACGAATCGTTCAACATGGCCGAGTTGTGGAAGCTCCCGATCATCTTCGTGATCGAGAACAACCAGTACGCCATGGGCACCAGCGTCAATCGCGCCTCGGCCGAGGATCAGCTGTACAAGCGCGGCGAGAGCTTCCGCATTCCGGGCATCCAGGTCGACGGCATGGACGTGCTGGCGTGCCGCGGCGCGGCCGAGGAAGCGCTGGCATGGGTACGCGCGGGCAAGGGGCCGATCATCCTCGAGATGAAGACCTATCGCTATCGCGGCCATTCGATGTCCGATCCGGCCAAGTATCGCAGCCGCGACGAAGTGCAGGCGATGCGCGACAATTCGGACCCGATCGAGGGGCTGAAGCGTGAGCTGAACGCCGTCGGCGTGCAGGAAGACGAGCTGAAGGCGATCGAGGCCGAAATCCGCAAGGTGGTGAACGCCGCCGCCGACTTTGCCGAGAGCGCGCCGGAACCGGACGCCAAGGAACTGTACACCGACGTACTGGTGGAGAGCTACTAAGATGCCGATCGAACTGAAGATGCCGGCGCTGTCGCCCACGATGGAAGAAGGCACGCTGGCCAAGTGGCTCGTCAAGGAAGGCGACACGGTCAAGTCGGGCGACATCATGGCCGAGATCGAAACCGACAAGGCGACGATGGAATTCGAGGCGGTGGACGAGGGCACGATCGCCCAGATCCTGGTCGCCGAGGGCACCGATAACGTGAAGGTCGGCGCGGTCATCGCGATCATCGCCGCCGAGGGCGAGGATGTCGACGCCGCCAGGTCGGCACCGCCGACCGAAGCGCGCGCCGGCGAGGCCGCCGCTGCCGAGCCGAAGGCCGAGACGAAGAACGACGACAAGGCACCGCCCGCCCCCGAAGGCACGGCACCGCAGCATGCCGAAACCGGCGCGCGCCAGTTGTTCGATGCCGCCGATCAGGAGGGTGAAGCGGACCCGGAGATCCCGGCCGGCACCGAAATGGTCAAGACCACGGTCCGCGACGCGCTGCGCGACGCGATGGCCGAGGAAATGCGGGCCGACGACCGCGTGTTCGTGATGGGCGAGGAAGTCGCCGAATATCAGGGCGCTTACAAGGTGACGCAGGGGCTGCTGGCCGAATTCGGCGACCGTCGCGTCATCGACACGCCGATCACCGAATATGGCTTTGCCGGCATCGGCACCGGCGCGGCGATGGGTGGCCTGCGCCCGGTCATCGAGTTCATGACGTTCAACTTCGCCATGCAGGCGATCGACCACATCATCAATTCGGCCGCCAAGACCAACTACATGTCGGGTGGCCAGATGCGCTGCCCGATCGTGTTCCGTGGTCCCAATGGTGCGGCGAGCCGCGTGGGTGCACAGCACTCGCAGAACTATGGCCCGTGGTATGCCTCGGTCCCCGGCCTGATCGTGATCGCGCCGTATGACGCGGCCGATGCCAAGGGCCTGTTGAAGGCGGCGATCCGCTCGACCGATCCGGTCGTCTTCCTCGAAAACGAACTGATGTACGGCCGGTCGTTCGACGTGCCCAAGCTCGATGATTTCGTCCTGCCGATCGGCAAGGCGCGGATCATGAAGCCGGGCAAGGACGTGACCATCGTCAGCTATTCGATCGGCGTCGGCCTCGCGCTCGAAGCCGCCGAAAAGCTGGCCGGCGAGGGCATCGACGCGGAGGTCATCGACCTGCGCACGCTGCGCCCGCTCGACACCAAGACGGTGTTGAAGTCGCTCAAGAAGACCAACCGCCTGGTCGTGGTCGAGGAAGGTTGGCCGACCTGCTCGATCGCGTCGGAAATCGCGGCGGTGGTCATGGAGCAGGGCTTCGACGACCTCGACGCGCCGGTGCTGCGCGTCACCAACGAGGACGTGCCGCTGCCCTATGCCGCGAACCTCGAAAAGCTGGCGCTCATCACCAGCGACAAGGTCGTCGCGGCGGTGAAGAAGGTCACCTACAAGTAAGGCCGGTGCGCTGCGGATCGGGACATCCGATCCGCAGCGGCCGCTCTATTCGGTGTAGCGGTCGCAGGTCATGCGGTCCTGCACCACCGGCGCGGGATTGACGATCCCGGTCGTCAATTCCCGGTTGTCGCGCACGATGAACGACGCCGTCTGCTGTAATTTGCGCTGCCCCAGAAAATAGCGCGAGATTAGCGGCTGATAGTCGTAATTGATTTCGACGAAGATCACCGCCGAATTGTCGGGCGCGACGACCTTGGTCCCCCCGGCACCCATTCCGGTAAACCCGCTGCCCGACGTTCCGCCATCGCCTTCGCGGCCGAAGGTCGAATCGTAACCGGGGCCGGATTTCACGCCGACGCAGCGCTGCCAGTGGATCCACTGTGCGCCATTCTTCTTCTCCAGGCTGGAGATGGTGACGCGGCCGTTGGCGGTGAGCGACAGGTTCTTCGCCTGTTGGCGCAGCCCCTCGATCACCTCGTTGATGTCGGCTTCGCGCAGCTGTTGCGTCGCCATGGTGGTGTCGACGCCGACGCGCGAAATATTGTCGGCGAGCGCCAAGGTCGACTGGCTGAGACGCAGCTGCGAAATGCCGAAGTTGCATAATTCGACCGCATACAACCCGATCGGCAGCACGACCGGCAGCGCCAATGCGAATTCCAGCATCGCCACCCCTCGCCGATCCCGCCACAAACGACGAAGGCGGCTGATGTTGGGCAGGGCCGGGACGCGAGAAGTCAGTTGCATATCGTCTCCGGCGCATCGACGCTTTGCGAGCCATAGGGCTGGTTCTTCAGCGCGGTCGTGGAAGAGATTTCCTGGGTCGGCGACATGCCCATCAGACCCGCCAGCGGGAACAGCCGGGGATAGGTGACGCGCATCGTATAGACGGTGACGTCGTTCGCGCCGCCCTGTCCTTCGTTGCCGGGGTCGGTGTCCCATCGCTTGTTGCCGTTGATGTCGGAAAAACATTCGCCGGGGTCGTAGCGGTTGTTGTGGTTGGCGTCGTCGAAGGTTTCGGGCGCGATGCTGGCGAAGCCGCGATAGAATTTGCGACTACTCTGCCACGTCAGGTTGTTGGCGACCGGTCGCATCTGGGAAATGACCGAGGCGTCCATCCTAGCGAGCGTGTCGTTGCCACTATTGCCCTCCAGCGTGCCGCGGCGTGCTGCCTGCTGCACCGCGCCGGTCAGGATCGCCTGCGCATAGGATCGGTAGCACAGGTCGAACAGCCCCATCAGCAACAGCAGCATCACCGGCGCGATCAGCGCGAATTCGACGAGCGTCGCGCCGCGTCGGTCGTCGATGACGCGACGGATCATTTCGATACCCGCAGCTTGGCGATCTGCGCGGCGATGTTGCTGAACGCGGTGTTGAGCTGGGCGGTGTTCGCCGCCTGATATGCACGGCCCCCGGCGGCGCATTGCTCGAGCATCGGGCTGAGCGTCGTGCCGAAGGCGATGACCCAGACGGTGATGTTCTTACGGCGCGCGACGTCGCACAGGGCAGACAGGCGGTTGGCGACGATGTCGTTCTGCTGCGTGTCGGTCGGCATCCCGTTCGTCCGGCGCTGGTCGAGCGCGGGCAGGCCATAGGCATCGTAGATCTGGCGGCTGGTATCGGTCTGACCGTCGGTCATGAAGATCAGGTGGCGCGAAATCTGGCTGCCGTTCGGCGCGGCCGTATTCTCGCTGGCGAACAGGCCGGTCGGCGACAGGAGGCGCAGGCCCCAAAGAAAGCCAATATCGTGATACGTGCCACCGCCGACGGTCAGGCCGTTGACGTAGCTTACCAGATTGCCCTTGTTGATAACCTGCAGTTTCTGCGCAGGGCTGGGGCAATAGGCGAGGCGGTTGCCGTTGACATTATAGTCGCCGATATTCTGGTAGTTCGAACTCGTCTTTACCGTCTGCGTCTGCCAGTTGTTGATCGCGTGCCGCGCGTAGACCACGTACGGCAGCCAGACCTTCCACTGTGTCGCCGGGTCGGATGTCGGGATCATGTCGACGTCGAGGTCATACGCCGCCGCAGGGATCGTGGGATAGGTGTCCTGCTTGACCGTCTGCCGCTCTTCGATGCACGCGGATGCGGCGTTCCATGAAATGTTACGGAACGCATGGTTATCGCCGACCTGAAGGCTGATCGTACCGCCGCTGACCGTCGATCCGGTGCCCTTCAACGTCCGTACGTCATATTCGACCGGGCGATACTGCCAGTTGTACGTCGTCTTGGAAGTCGTCGTGGTCTTACCCTTGTTCGGGTTCGGCTTGTAATAGTCGGTGCGGGTCTGGACGACATTGTCCCACCAGTTTTCGTAGACGGTGCAGACACCGTTCGAAATGCTTGCCGAGTAGGTACTGCCGTTCGCGCGTACCGTGCTGTACTGGGTATATTCGTTGTTGGGCGCGGACTGCCACGGATCGCTTTTCCATTGTTCCGCGTAGGTGTTGGCCGGCGCCACGCAGTTTTCGTTCGATCCCCGCCAGTTGCGCTGGCCCGAGGTCCCGCTCTGTCGTGTCCAGCCACTCCATTTATACCAGACATAGTCGGCATTGTCGGTCGTCGTGGAATTCGACGTGGTCGTGCCATCGGGAATGCGCGACTGATAGGTCCATTTGTCGGCGACCCATTCGGGCTTCAGCAGCATCCCGACATTGACGTTGGACGAATACGGGACCGCGCCATAACGGACCTGCGTCCCCGTCTTCTTGGCGGATTCCACCGTGTCGTAGAAATTAATGACGGCCTTGCGCAGCCCGGTGATCTTGTTCGCACTGTCCCCCGGATTGGTGTCGGCCATCGACCCGGTGGTGTCGAGCACGAACATGACGTCCAGATTGGGGATTTCGAGCTTGGCTTCGCACGCGACCGAGATGGTCACCGGCGCGAAGCCGGCCATCCGCATCAACGTCATCGGCACCGTTGCGTTGGCGGTTCCCGCCACCTGGTTCTCGACCGTCCGTACGGGAACGAAGGATGGCGACTCCGATCCCATCATCCCGGCCTTGAAATTGTTCGCGAAGAACGCCTGCGCCTGCTGCTGCGCATTCGTGTTGAAATCGGTGCCGTCCATGAACTTGCGGCCCGCCAGCACGCCCGCGTCGCACGCCTGTTGCAGCCGCACCTTCACGTAATAGACGCGGGCGGTGTCGATCGCGGACCCGGCAATGCCGACCAGCGGGATCAGCGCGACCGCCATCATCGCCAGCGTATTGCCGCGCCGGTCGCGTGCCAGCCGGCTGAGGATGCCCCCGGCCTTTGCCTTATGCTGCTCGCCCGCCGATCCGATCATGCCCGCCCAGTCCATCTGCCCTGGCGCAGGAGTCGCACCCTGCGCATATCACAGGCTTTCATGCCTGAACGGGGTTGACGGATGTTTAAGACGCAGGCTGATCGCCGCGATGCACCATGATCCCGAACGCGCCCTTGCGCTTGCCTACGCCCCTGATAACGGCCGTCGTGCCGCGCTGTCCGCGCTGCTGGCGCTCGATACGGCATTGGGGGACGTCGTGCGATCGACCACCCAGCCGGCATTGGGGCAGATCCGGCTGGCATGGTGGCGCGAGCAACTGGCGAAGCTGGACGGCGCAGCGCCACCGGCGATGCCGGTGCTAGAAGCACTCTATGCCGATGTCCTGCCGCTGGGAGTGGGCGGTACCGACCTATCGGGGATCGTCGACGGCTGGGATGTGCTGATCGAAGAGGAGACCCTTGATGATGCCGCGTTGCAACGTTTCGCCGAGGAGCGTGGCGGGCGTCTGTTCGCGTTGGCAGCGGCGATTCTAGGTGGTGATGCAGCGGTGGCGCGGCGGTTGGGGCAGGGCTGGGCGTTGTTCGACCTCGCCCGGCATCAAAGTGAACCCGCAACCGCCGCACGGGCGGATGCGCTGGCGCAAACGGCATTGACCGGATCGCTGGCCGGGGTCGCCCGGTCGCTCGGGATGCTGGCGCTGTCGGCCCGGCTGGAACTGGCGGGTGTGCCGCAGGGCGGGCCGAAGCGTGCGGCGAGGCTGATGTGGTTCGGACTTGCCGGGCGATGACGGTTCGCGTGTAACGGGTCGAAATCGGGGGGCGGGCGATGTGGCGATTCTTGGCAGGGGTTGGGTCGGCGCTGGCGCTGGTCGCGGCGGGGCTGTTCCTGTTTCGCAGCAATGCCGCGACCGAGAAGCTGCCCCCGCCGCCGGCCATGGCTGCCGCCATGCCCGAAGCGGATGCGGCATTGCCCGACGACTCTCCCGCCGCGACGGCGCGCACGCGCGAGCAGAAGCGGTTCGACCGCTATGACAAGGATCGCGATGGCCGCATCACCCGCGACGAGTATCTGGCGTCGCGGCGCAAGGCCTATACGAAGCTCGACACCAATGGCGACGGGCGGCTGAGCTTCGACGAATGGGCGGCGAAGACTGCGACCAAGTTCACGACGGCCGACAAGGGGCGCGACGGCGCGCTCGACTCCGCCGAGTTCGCGACGACCGCGGTGAAGCGCAAGCCGAAGCGGCGGGTGGAATGTCCGCCGGCGACCACCACCGCCGACGATAGTTGACGTTCACGTCAACGTAAACTAGCTTCGACGGCATGGCAGCTTCCACCGCCCTCGCCGTCGAATCGCCCGAAGCCGACCGCTTCTCGATCACCGATCTGTGCAACGAATTCGGCGTCACCGCGCGGGCGTTGCGTTTCTACGAGGATGAAGGGCTGATCGCGCCGGAGCGGCGTGGCCTTTCCCGCATTTATTCGCAGCGCGACCGCGCCCGGCTGGCGTGGATTTTGCGCGGCAAACGCGTCGGGTTCAGCCTCGCCGACATCCGCGAGATGATCGACCTGTACGACATCGGCGATGGTCGGGTCGTGCAGCGGCAGGTCACGGTGCAGAAGTGCCGCGACCGGATCGCGCTGCTCGAAAACCAGCGCCGCGACATCGACGCCGCGATCGCCGAACTGGGCGAATTCGTCGCGACGATCGAGGCGCTACCCCATCAGAATGCCCCACAAGAGGGCGCTTCCCCGGAGAAGGATTGACCCCATGCCGAGCTATACCCCGCCCGTCCGCGATACCCGCTTCATTCTCGATCATGTGCTGAAGATCGGCGATCATGCCGCGCTGCCCGGTTTCGCCAATGCGACGCCCGACACGGTCGAGGCAGTGCTGGAAGAGGGCGGCCGCTTCGTTGCCGAAGTGCTGTTCCCGCTGAACGCATCGGGCGACCAGCAGGGCTGCACCCGCCATGCCGATGGCAGCGTGACGACGCCGGACGGGTTCAAGGACGCCTATCGCCAGTTCGTCGAATCGGGCTGGGGCACGTTGTCGGCGCCCGAGCAGTTCGGCGGACAGGCGATGCCGCATGTCGTGGCGACCGCGTTCGAGGAATATCTGATCTCGGCCAACATGGCGTTCGCCATGTATCCGGGGCTGACCCATGGCGCGATCGCCGCGCTGCTGGTGAAGGGCAGCCCGGAACAGCAGGCGATGTACGTGCCGAAAATGGTGTCGGGCGAATGGGGCGGCACCATGAACCTGACCGAGCCGCAATGCGGCACCGATCTGGGCCTCATCAAGACCCGAGCGGTGCCGAACGACGACGGATCGTGGGCGATCACGGGGACCAAGATCTTCATCTCGTCGGGCGAGCATGACCTGACCGACAACATCATCCACCTCGTCCTCGCCAAAACGCCGGGCGCGCCGGAAAGCTCGAAGGGGATTTCGTTGTTCGTGGTCCCGAAGTTCCTGGTGAACGACGACGGATCGCTGGGCGACCGTAACCCGGTGACCTGCGGGTCGATCGAACACAAGATGGGCATTCATGCCAATTCGACCTGCGTCATGAACTATGACGGGGCAAAGGGCTGGTTGGTCGGCGAGGAAATGAAGGGCCTCGCCGCCATGTTCATCATGATGAACGCCGCGCGGCTGGGCGTCGGGTTGCAGGGGCTAGGCGTGGCGGAGACCGCGTACCAGAACGCGGTGATCTACGCCGGCGACCGGCGGCAGGGGCGGGCGCTGACCGGTCCGGCCCAGCCGCAGGAAAAGGCGGACACGCTGTTCGTTCATCCCGATGTCCGCCGGATGCTGATGGAGGGCAAGGCGCTGACGGAGGGCTTGCGTGCGCTGTGCCTGTGGGGGGCGTTGCAGGTCGACCTGGCGCATATGAGCGAGGATACGGCGGCGCGCGAGCTGGCCGACGATCTGGTCGGGCTGCTGACCCCGGTCATCAAGGGCTATGGCACCGACAAGGGCTATGACGTCGCGACCAACGCGCAGCAGGTCTATGGCGGGCACGGCTACATCGCCGAATGGGGCATGGAGCAATATGTCCGTGATGCCCGAATCGCGATGATCTATGAAGGCACCAACGGCGTGCAGGCGATGGACCTGGTCGGGCGCAAGCTGGCGCAGAATGGCGGTCGGGCGATCCAGCATTTCTTCCGCATCGTCGGCGAAGAGATCGCCGTCGCCAAGAATGCCGATGCGACCCGCGATTTTGCCGAGCGGCTGGAGCGGGGCCTCAAGGACCTGCAGGCGGCGACGATGTGGTTCATGGCCAACGGGATGCAGAACCCGAACCATGTCGGGGCCGGCGCGCATTCCTATATGCACATCATGGGCGTCGTCGCGACCGGCCTGATGTGGCTGCGGATGCTGACGGCGGCCGAGGCGCTGGCGGCATCGGGCGAGGGCGATCCGGCGTTCATCGAGGGCAAACGGGTGACCGCGCGCTTCTATGCCGAGCGCATCATCCCCGAGACCGGCGCATTGCGGCGCAAGATCGAGGGCGGGGCGGATGCGGTCATGGCGCTCGATCCGGCGCTGTTCGCGCGGGGGTAAGGCGGCATCACTAAAACCGTCATCCCGGCGAAGGCCGGGATCCATGGATAGGCGACACCCGCGGCAGTTCCTGCCATCGGCGACACCCCGTCCATGGATCCCGGCCTTCGCCGGGATGACAGGTGTACGATGGCCGAGCCTCGCACCTTTCGAAACCGGCCAAAGACGTCACCCCAGCGCAGGTTGGGGTCTCTCTCGCGGGCACCGCAACGCCGGACCGAGAAAGGCCACAGCCTGCTCTGGGGTGACGCTCGTTGTCGGGATTGGCCCTTACTTCTCGCGCTTCTTGCGATGCGTCTCTAGGTCGAGCACCGCCGAATCCGCGCCTTCGGGCAGCAGGCCCAGCCGCCGCGCGACTTCCTGATACGCCTCGACTTCGCCGCCCAGGTCGCGACGGAAGCGATCCTTGTCGAGCTTCTCGTTGGTGGTCATGTCCCACAGGCGGCAACCGTCCGGGCTGATCTCGTCGGCCAGGATGATGCGGCTGAAGTCATTGTCCCAGATACGGCCGAATTCGAGCTTGAAGTCGACCAGACGGATGTTGATCGCGGCAAACATGCCCGACAGGAAGTCGTTCACGCGGATCGCCATGTCGGCCATCTCGTGCAGTTCGTCCTGCGCCGCCCAGCCGAAGCACAGGATATGTTCGTCCGATACCATCGGATCGCCGAGTGCATCGTCCTTGTAATAATATTCGACGATCGTGCGGGGCAGTTGCTGCCCTTCCTCGATCCCCAGCCGCTTCGAAAGCGATCCGGCCGCGACGTTGCGCACGACGACCTCGATCGGCACGATCTCGACCTGCCGGATCAACTGCTCGCGCATGTTCAGGCGGCGGATGAAATGCGTCGGCACGCCGATATTGCCGAGCAGCGTGAAGACATGCTCGGAAATCCGGTTGTTCAGCACGCCCTTGCCGCTGATCGTACCCTTTTTCTGGGCGTTGAAGGCGGTGGCATCGTCCTTGAAATACTGGATCAGCGTACCCGGCTCCGGACCCTCATAGAGGATCTTTGCCTTGCCTTCGTAGATCTGGCGGCGGCGAGCCATGCGATTCCCTTCAACGAGACGGCATGGGCCAGAGCAGTCGTGTCCGGCCCCCTGCGGAAAGCCGCCGCATAGCGGAAGGGGCGCGTCCGCGCAATCAGCCCGCGTGCGGTACGCGCATCGGCAACAGATGCCGGACGCGGCGCCAGAGCAGCAGCCCGAACAGGACCAGCAGCAAGGGCGGCAGCGCCAGGCCCAGCAGCGCGAGCACGGTGCCGATCGTCCAGCGGGCCGAAGCGACCGAAAGATCGGCGGCGCGGGTGAAGGGGGACGCCGGATCGAAGCCGCGGATCGCCTGACCGGCGCGATATTCGAACACCACCGGCGTCGCGGCCAGCGCGGCGCGCTGTTCGGCGATCGCGGCGGCGGCTTCGCGTTCCGATCCGGTCGCGGCGGCGCGCTGCCGCTCCAGCTCCGCGCGGGCTTCGCGGCTGGTGGTGCCGCTGCGCCCGTCGATCGCGGCGCGGTCGGCAGCGGCGGCGTCGCGCGTCTGCGCCAGCTGGTCGATCCTGGCGCCTGCATCCTCGCCGGTGATCTCGGAATCGAGCAGCATACCCTCGGCGGCTTCGACCCCGCGTATGCCGTCGCGCCCGAAGCTGCGGGCCAGGTCGGGGGCCAGCGAAAAGCCGAGCATCGCCGAAATGTCGTTATCCTCGCTGCGGGTATAGCGCATCGCGGTGATCCGGCAGCGGGCGACGCCGAACCGTTCGCAGGCGGCCGCATGTGCCTCCTGTACCGCCGCGATCCGCGCCGCCGGCAGGCGGAAGCCGTAGCGGTAGCTGAACGCGACACCCGGTGCGGCCGTGACATCGACGCCGGGCGCGGCCTGCTCCGAAGCATGGTCGGGTGCCTGGCTGCAGCCGGCGAGGATCAGCAACGTCAGAAAGGAAGTGCGAAACCGCATGGGCCACCTTTGCCTTAATTGAGGCAAAAATGTGTCACAAATACGGCAAAGAGTCAAACGGCGAGCGTTCAGCAGGGCTTGGTCGCCTGTCGAACGAGGGTGACGGCCGCCTCCCAGGCAGCGGTTCCCGGAGCGATCAGCTCGACATGACCGGTGTCGGCGACCTCGTGAAGCGTCACGTCGTCACCTTGCCGCCGGGCCATTTCGGCAAAGGCCGGAGCCATGCGGGCCGGGACGATCCGGTCGTCGCGGCCGTTGACCAGATCGATCGGCACACCGATGGGCAGCAGGCACGCGACCGACGTGTCGGCGAAGCGGTCCGCCCGGTCGCCCACCAGTCTGGCGATGACGTCGGTGCCGCAGCCATTGTCCGGGCTGGCTTCGACTGCGGCGAGATCGGGCAGCCCGCCCAGGCTGACGACATGGGCGATCGGCAGCGGCCGACCGCCGGCGAGGATGCTGTCCGGCGGCAGGCGATGGCGCGCGGCGAGCCACAGCGCGAGATGACCGCCCGCCGAATGACCAAGCGCGACGATCCTCGACAGGTCGAGGTCGTGCGCGTCGGCATGGAGCCGCAACAGGTCGGTCGCGGCGGCAGCATCGCGAAAGGTCCCGGGATAGCCGCCACCGTCGCGATCCACCCCGCGATAGTCGATGTTCCATACCGCGAAGCCGTTCGCGCGCAGGTCTGCCGCCGCCCAGTCCATCAGGCGGCGGTCGGCGATCGCGCTTTGCCAGCATCCGCCATGGACCATCACGACCGTCGGCCAGTGCTGCCGCGCTGGCCGCCCGGCCGGCACCCACAGGTCGACGACCTGCAGGCTGTCGTCGCCATAGCGCAATTGATGGTCCGGCTCGGGCCGCGGCCGTCCGGTCAGGTCGGGCCAGGTCATCGGAATCCAGGGTAAATCGCGCTTGCCTGTCGGTATCATACGGTCGATCCTCCGATAGGTGACATTAAACGACAATCGATAGGCAATATCGTATAATAAAATTGTACCTCGGCGGATCGTTGGTTAAGGGGACGCCGGGGAAAGGCAACGCTATCCGGGGGATAGCGGCAGGGGGCGTATATCGTGGGTAGAATTCGTACGATCGAGCGTGACAAGCTGTTGGATGCCGCCGAAGCGGTGACGATGGAAAAGGGGCCGGCCGGCCTGACCATCGCGGCGGTGGCCGAACGGATGGGCATCACCAATGGCGGCGTGCAGTACAGCTTCCGCAGCAAGGAATCGCTGATCGCGGCGATGTTCGAGCGGTGGCAGCAGGAATATGCCGACCACATGATCGAACTGGGCGCCGTTCCCGACGATGAAGCGTCCCGCATCCGCGCCCATATCGCCTATGGCGCGAATTATGACGACCGGTCGAAGCGCGGTGCTCCCACGCTGCTGGTCTCGCTGCTCAATTCGCCGCAGCACATGGTGCAGGTACGGCGCTGGTATCGCAACCGGCTGGACGCGATCGACGTCTCGACCGCCGAGGGACGCTGGCTGCGGCTCGCCTTCGTCGCGCTGGAGGGCGCGTTCCTGATGCGGCTATTCGGGCTGATCGAGATGGAGTGCGACGAATGGCGCTCGATCGTCGCCGATGTCTGGGCCTTGTGCGACGGGAAACTGCCGGGTTGCGCGGAAGAGTCGGGGCGACAGGCCGCCTGATCCCGGTTCGTTCCATTTCGCCCCTCGCGGGGGGCGCATTCCCCTGCTATCGCAGGTGCGATGGCAAGTGATCTGACCGACCCCGTGACGCCGATCGGCGTGTTCGATGCGCCGTTCGACAGCGCGCTGTCCGAACGATACCTCGTCTATGCGCTGTCGACGATCACCGCCCGCTCGCTGCCCGACGTGCGCGACGGGCTGAAGCCGGTGCATCGCCGCCTCCTCTGGGCGATGCGGCTGCTGAAGCTGGACCCGGCATCGGGGTACAAGAAATGCGCCCGCGTTGTCGGCGACGTGATCGGCAAATATCACCCGCATGGCGACCAGTCGGTCTATGACGCGATGGTCCGCCTCGCTCAGGATTTCGCGCTGCGCTATCCATTGGTCGACGGGCAGGGCAATTTCGGCAACATCGACGGCGATAACGCCGCCGCCTATCGCTATACCGAGGCGCGGCTGACCCAGGTCGCGATCGACCTGATGGCGGGTCTCGACGAAGACGCCACCGATTTCCGCCCGACCTATAACGGTGAGGAGCAGGAACCGGAACTGTTCCCCGGCATGTTCCCCAACCTGCTGGCCAATGGCGCCAGCGGCATCGCGGTCGGCATGGCGACCAGCGTGCCGCCGCACAACGCCGCCGAACTGTTCGACGCCGCCATCATCCTGGTCGATCAGCCCGAAGCGGACGATGCGGCGGTGCTGGCGCATGTTCGCGGACCCGATTTCCCGACCGGCGGCATCGTCGTCGATTCGCCCGCCGCGATCCGCGAATCCTATGCGACCGGCCGCGGCGGCTTTCGCGTCCGCGCGCGGCATGAGATCGAGCGGGAAAAGGGCGGCGGCTGGCAGATCGTCGTAACCCAGATTCCGTATGGCGTGCAGAAGGGCAAGCTGATCGAGCAGATCGCCGCGCTCATCAACGACAAGAAGCTGCCGATCCTGACCGACGTCCGCGACGAATCGGACGCCGAAATCCGCATCGTCCTCGAACCGCGCAGCCGCACCGTCGATCCCCAGGTGCTGATGGACGGGCTGTTCCGCCTGACCGACCTCGAAACGCGCGTGCCGTTGAACCTCAACGTGCTGGACAAGGATCGCACCCCGCGCGTCATGCCGTTGCGTGAGGCGCTGAAGGCGTGGGTCGACCACCAGTTCGTCGTGCTGCGCAGGCGCAGCGAACACCGGCTGGCAAAGATCGCCGACCGGATCGAACTGCTCGATGGCTATCTCGCTGCCTATCTCAATCTCGACCGGGTGATCGCGATCATCCGGACCGAGGACGAGCCGAAGCCCGTGCTGATCGCGGAGTTCGACCTGACCGACCGGCAGGCGGAGGCGATCCTCAACATGCGGCTGCGCAGCTTGCGCAAGCTGGAGGAGATGGAAATCCGGGGCGAACGGGCAAAGCTGGAGAAGGAGCAGGCCGACCTGACGCTGCTGCTGTCCAGCGAGGCCCGGCAGCGAACGCGGATGAAGCGCGACCTGACGAAGATGCGCGACCGCTATGGGCAGGACACGGTGCTGGGCGCCCGTCGCACCACGATCGAGGAAGCGGCCCCGGCCCGCGAAATCCCGGCCGAGGCGATGATCGAGCGCGAGCCGCTGACCGTCATCCTGTCGCAGCGCGGCTGGGTCCGCGCGCTGAGGGGGCATGTCGACCTGGCGTCGGCGGATACCGCACGGTTCAAGGAAGGCGACGGCCCGGCCTTTGCCTTCCACGCGCATACGACCGACAAGCTGCTGCTGGCGACCGATGGTGGCCGGTTCTACACGCTGGGCGCCGACAAGCTGCCCGGCGGACGCGGGTTCGGCGAACCGGTGCGGGCGATGATCGACCTCGACGGTGAAGCGCGGATCGTCGGCCTGTCGCGCGCGGCGGCGTCCGAACGGCTGTTGCTGGCGGCGACCGATGGGCGCGGCTTCATGGTGCGGGTGGCCGATGTGCTGGCCGAGACGCGCAAGGGCAAACAGGTGATGTCGCCCCGGCCCGGCGCGAAGCTGAAGGTCGTGCGCCCGATCGCTGCCGAGGACGATTACGTCGCGTCGATCGGCGACAACCGCAAGCTGGTGTTGTTCCCGCTTGCCGAACTGGCGGAAATGGCGCGCGGGCAGGGGGTGCAGTTGCAGCGCTTCCGCGATGGCGGCCTGTCCGATGCGCGGACGTTGCGCTTTGCCGATGGGCTGCACTGGACCATGGGCGGCGAGACCGGGCGGATGCGGACCGAGAGCGACCTGTCGCCCTGGCGCGCCGCGCGCGGTGCCGCCGGGCGGATGCCGCCCAACGGTTTCCCGCGCGACAATCGTTTTTGAATCGAAAGACCTGCGGTTTCAGAAGCTTTTAACCTCCATCCGCCATATCGATTCCGATGGCGTTCGGCAGGCAGATATTTTCGGCATTCAGGTCGCAGGCTTCGCCGATTCCGGATCAGGCGGAGTGTGCGCCTGTCGGCGATGTCGCGGTCGTGCCGGATACGCCGCCTGTCGATCCCCGCGAGCTGATCCTCGATCTGTTGCCGGTGCCGACCGCGATCGTCGCGGCGAATAACGGGCGGCTGGTTTTCGAAGCGGTCAACAACGCCTTTCGTGCGGCCGGATTTACCGGCATCGTCGGGCGCGGGGCGCTGCTGCACGAGATCGGCGATCAGGTGCTGGCGTTCCTGGTATCGGAGGATACCCGGCGGCGGATGCAGCTACGGCTGGGCGATGCGGTGGACAGCCGCCATTATGACGTGACGCTGGCGCGCCGGACGGAATCGGTGGGCATCGCGCGCTGCATGATGTCGCTGGTCGATCAAACCCCCGAACAGCGCACCGAAACCAGCCTGCGTCGCGAAATGAGCACCGATTCGCTCACCGGCCTGCCGAACCGCACCGGGTTCGGCGATCTGGTCGAGGAACGCGTGGCGGATGGCGACCGTGCGCGCTATGCCGTGCTGGCGATCAATCTCGACCGGTTCAGCCGGGTCAACGCCTGCATGGGATCGCTGTCGGGTGACGAGCTGCTGATCTCGGTCGCGCGCCGGTTGCGGGGCGTTTTGCGCAGCTGCGACGTGCTGGCCCGGACCGGCGGGGACGAGTTCGCCGTGCTGTTGGGCCTGCGCGAAGGTGCCGACGACGCGCTGCAGGCCGCATCGCGGTTGCAGCAGGCGCTGGTGCAGCCGTTCCAACTGTCCGATTTCAGCATCCGAGTCGAATGTTCGATCGGCATCGCCTTGGGCGAGGATGCCGATGCCGACGCGGAGGATGTGATCCGCCACGCGCAGTTCGCGGTCAAGCGATCGAAACGCACCGGCCAGACGGAAGTCTATCGCCCGCATCTGTTCGACATCGTGCGCAGCCAGTTCTCGATCGAGACCCGGCTGCGTCACGCGTTGGAGGATCGACAGCTCCATCTGGCGTTCCAGCCGATCTGCGACTTGTCCAAAGGCCGGATCAGCAGCTTCGAGGCGCTGGCAAGGTGGACGACCACGGAGGGCGAGAATATCTCCCCGGTCGATTTCATCCCGGTGGCCGAGGAGTCGGGGCTGATCGTGCCGCTCGGGCGGTGGGCGATGGACGAGGCGGCACGGACGCTGGCCGCGTGGGACCGGATGGCAGGCGGCGATTGCGGCGCACGGATGGCGGTGAACCTGTCGGCGGTGCAGTTGCAGCGCGACAATGTCGAGGCGATGTTCGCCGAGGTACTGGCGCAGCACCGGCTGCC
Organism: Sphingomonas sp. Leaf32; assembly: GCF_001421765.1. Taxonomy (GTDB): domain Bacteria; phylum Pseudomonadota; class Alphaproteobacteria; order Sphingomonadales; family Sphingomonadaceae; genus Sphingomonas. Next base: position 841,144 of record NZ_LMLA01000001.1, read on the forward strand.
GGGCGCCCGCTTCACCATCGAGCTGACCGAGAGCGCGTTCATCGTCGATCCCGACCGGACGCTGTGCACGATGCTGGCGCTGAAAGAGATGGGCGCGTCGATCGCGATGGACGATTTCGGGACCGGCTATTCCAACCTCGCCTATCTGCAGAAACTGCCGATCGACAAGCTGAAGATCGACCGCAGCTTCATTACCGGGATGCTGGCCGATCGCGACAAGGTGGCGATCGTGCGTGCGATCCTCAGCCTCGCGCAGGCGCTCGGCCTGCGCACGACGGCGGAGGGGATCGAGACGCAGGAACTGGAACACACTCTGGTCGCGCTCGGCTGCGCCTTCGGTCAGGGCTATTTCTACTCGCGGCCGGTCGATGCCGATGCCGCCTATGCGTTGCTGCTCGCCCGCAACGCCTGAGCCACGACCGCGTCCGCGATGGCTGCCGTGCGTTCCGTGTCGGGAAAGCCTTCCGCGATCCACCGATCCTCGACCTGCCGCAACGCGCGTGCCACGTCGGGTCCGCGCGCCAGGCCGCGTTCGACCAGTGCTCCGCCCGACAGCGGCAGGGTGGGACGCGTCCATGCGGCGACGGTAGTCGCGGCGGTCGGATCGCCGGCGAGCAACAGCCGGTCGACCGCCCCCTCGACGCCCAGCCGATAGCCGAGCGCCAGCGGGGCATCGGTGATGCTTCCCAGTGCCACGGCAATCCGCTTGCGCTGCGCATTGGACAGTTTCAGCCGGGCGGTGGCGCCCTCCGCATTGCCGGCATTCAGCAGCGCGGCGAGGCGACGGACCGGATCGGGTGCCATCCCGGCGCTTGCCTCGGCGTCGACCAGAGCCGCCAGCCGTTCGACCGCTGCCGCGTCGAATTCGGGCAGGACCGGTTGCCAGATGGCGCGATCGACCATCAGCCGCACGACACCGACCGCGTCGCGCGCTACCAGCAGCTTGAGCAGTTCGTCGGCGATCCGTTCGCGCGACAGGGCCATCAGGTCGTTGGCCCGTGCGATGCACGCCGCCAGCCCTTGCGCATCGGGTGCGTCGCCGAACCGCGCGAGAAAGCGGAAGAAGCGCAGGATGCGCAGGTGATCCTCGGCGATGCGGCGCAGCGGATCGCCGATGAAGCGGACGCGGCCATCGCGCAGATCGGCGATGCCGCCGAAATAATCGTACAGCCGATGGTCGCCCATGTCGGCATAGAGTGCGTTCATCGTGAAATCGCGCCGCGCGGCATCGGCCTGCCAATCGTCGGTGAACGCCACCTCGGCGTGGCGGCCGTCGGTGGTGACGTCGCGGCGCAGCGTCGTCACCTCGACCACCGTGCCGTCGGCGACGGCGGTGATGGTGCCATGCGCGATGCCGGTCGGAATGGCCTTGATCCTTGCCGCCTGGAGACGGCGCACGACCTCCCGCGGCGGATGGATCGTCGCGACGTCGATATCGGCGACGGGCAGACCGAGCAGCGTATCGCGTACCGCCCCGCCGACATAGCGCGCTGCGCCCTCGTCCGCGCCGAGTGCCGTGGCCAGCCGGGCAAGGCCGGGCCGCGTCATCCAGGCGGCGGGGGGCAGGGTGGTCGGTTCGGTCACGGCCATGTCAGTCTTTGCGCCAGGTTCACGATCATGGCGGCGGTCGCACCCCAGATGCGCCGATCGCCGAAGATCAGTTCGTAATAATGCCGCTCCCGCCCGTCATGCCACCGGCTGCCACGGCCATGGTTGGCGGGGTCGAGCAGGAAGGCGAGCGGGACTTCGAAGATCGCATCGACCTCGCGGGGATGGGGGACGAGCGGCAGATCGGCGGGAATGGTCGCCAGCACCGGCGTCACTTCGAACCCGGTCACCGTATGATAAAGGTCGAGCGTCGCGATGACCTCCGCCGCCCCGATCGGCAGCGCGATTTCCTCCGCCGCCTCGCGCAGCGCCGCGCCGATTGCACCGGCATCGCCCGGATCGACACTGCCGCCCGGAAACGCGACCTGTCCGGCATGGGTGCGCAGGGCGTCCGTCCGCTGGGTTAGCAGCACCCCCGGTTCCGCCCGGTCGGTCACCGCGATCAGCACGGCGGCGGCGCGCCATCCCCCCTCGGGCATCGGCGCCTCGCCGTTCAAATCCCCCACCAGCAGCGGTTCGGCGGGCGCCGCGAGCCGCGCCCGCAGCCGCTCCGCCAGCGTCATGCCGGCTCGAACGGAAAGAACGCGCCCTCGCTCCACAATCCGCGCCGTCCGTCCGGCCCGGCGACCAACTGCTCGGCCAGTTCGTAGAAGACGGCCCGGGCGATCAGCGCGTCCATGCCGCCGCGAATGCGCAGATAGGGGCGGGGAGCCTCCGGCGTCCCTTCGATCCGGATCGGGTGATCGGCATCGGCCACCGCGATCTCGTCGGTGTTCAGGCGAAACGCGATGCGTCCCTGATCGCCTTCGCCCGACAGCTTCGCCTCGACCGCGACGAACGGCGCGTCATCGACCGCGATCGACAGCTTTTCGACCGGGGTCACCAGTACATGGGAGCCGTCGTTCTCGCGTCGCAGGATCGTCGCGAACAGCCGCACCATCTCCGTCCGCGTGATCGGGCTGCCCTGGTGGAACCAGCCGCCATCGGCCGCGATCCGCATCTCGCTGTCCCCGCAATGCGTGGGGTTCCAGCGCTCGACGGGCGGCAGCTTCGCCTCGGCGGCAAGGCGCGCCACTTCGGCGAGCGACAGCGAAGCGAAATCGGCGGGGGGCTGCATGGGCATGAAAATCCGTTAGCTCGCTCTGCCCGCCCCCGACAAGGGGTCACGCCGCCAGCGCGATCCGGGGGGCGAGAATGCCCGCGCGCAGCGGCACGTCGCCACGCGCCAGCAGCCGTGCCTGATCGTACGGCCCCGGCATCCGCCATCCGCCGGTCCGCTCGGCCGTGAAGCCGAAGCGGCGATAATAGGGTGCGTCACCGACCAGCATCAGCGGGGCGTCATCCCCCGCCGCCGCGATCGCCCGGTGCATCAGGACATGGCCGATGCCCATGCCCTGCCAATCGGGCGCGACCGCGACCGGACCGACCATCACCAGCGGCAGCACGCCGCCATCGTCGCCGTCGAGCTGGACCGGCCAGCACTGGATACACCCGACCAGTCGCCCATCCTCGACCTGCGCGAAGCTCAGCGCGTCGATCACCGACAGCCCGGCCCGCACGCGATAGGCCGTACGCCCGCGCCGGTCGGGACCGAAGGCGGCGTCGAGCAACGCCTCGACCTGGGCGGCGGGAATGGCGGCAAGGGGCAACAGGTCGGTCAAGTTCGGTCCAGTCGACAAACGGGATTCTGGCGCCTGTACCGCCGCGCGGGCGGGGCACAAGCGAAGATTCGAGCGGCGGCTTACGTCCCCGCGCCCTTCTGCTATCGCGCGCATATTCCCAGATGATGACAGGTGCCGCTTGCGCGATTCGCTTCAGCTAGAAGTCCATGATGTCGAAGTGAATGTCCTGACCGGCATTTATTCCGAGGAAACTCATCTGCCGCAACCGCTGCGCATCTCGATGACGGTCGACCTCGATTGTCCCGAACGCTTCACGCCCGACACGCCGCTGTCGGCGTCGAAAAGCTATATGGACCTGAAGGAAGCGGCGACCACGTCGCTGCCGCAGGGCGTACATTTCACGCTGATCGAGGGGGTGGCCGACCATATCGTCGACACGCTGTTCCTGTCCGATCCGCGCGTGCAGCGGGTAAAGATCCGTATCGTCAAGCTGGCCATCGCCGAAGCGGGCGAATCGATCGGCGTCACCATGGTCCGGCATCGGCGGTGAGCCGCCCGCTGGCGCTCGTCACCGGCAGCTTCCGGCGGCTGGGCGGGCATATCGCCGTGCGGCTGGCGCAGGCCGGCCATGACGTCGCCCTCCATGCGTCGCATCCCGGCGATCCGGACACCGAAGTCGTGGCGGCCATCGCGGCGGCCGGCGCAGAGCATCACGTCTTCGCCGCCGATCTGGGCGATGGCGATGCCGCGGCCGGCCTGATCGCGACGGTATCGGACCGGTTCGGTCGGCGGGTCGACCTGCTGGTCAACAACGCCTCCTGCTTCCGCGCCGACGATGCCGGCTACCCCACCCCCGGATCGCTCGCGGCGCATTTCGCGGTGAACGCCGCCGCACCGTTCGTGTTGGCGACGGCGCTGGCGGAGCAGGGCGGTAGCGCGGTGGTCAATATCCTCGATCAGCGCATCGCCCATCCGCATCGTGACCAGCTGGCCTACACCCTGTCGAAACAGGCGCTGGCCGAGGCGACGCGCACCCTCGCGCTGGCCCTCGCGCCACGGGTCAGGGTCAACGGCGTCGCGCCCGGCCTGACGCTCGCGACCGACGATTACAGCGCGGAACAGGTCGACCGGCTGGCCGCGCTCATGCCGCTCGGACGCCTCCCGACCGTCGATCAGGTGGCCGACGCCGTGCTGTTCCTGGCTGGGGCGGCTGCGTCGACCGGGCAGGTGCTGTTCGTCGATGGCGGCGCGGGGCTGGTATGGTTCGAACGCGATTTCGTCCACCTCGCCCGCTGACGCCAGAGCGCGATGGGATCAGGTAAAGCCGATCGTGCTGAGTAGGGACCCAGCTTGTCGAAGGCCCGTTTCGAAGTACCTCCACCACGGTCCTTCGATACGCCGCTTCGACAAACTCAGCGGCACCTCGGGACGAACGCTTCGGTCCGATGTCATCGCGCCCTGAATCAACCCGACCGACCGTCGTCGCAGCGTCCGAGCGATTCGCGCACGAACGCAAAGTCTTCGCGCGCGATCGTCGCATTGCCTGCCTCTTGCGATTGCAGGCTGGGTTCGGGCAGTTCGGCAGGCAGGCCGCAGGTAAGGCGATACCAGGCGAGCGTATCCGGTTTGGGCGCACCGCCCGCTTCGTCGATGATGTCGCCCAGCGACAAGGCCCAGCGCCGCTCCTCGCCCGGACGGCGCAGGACCAGCAACGATACCGGCGCGCCGGTGGTCGTCTGCAGGAAGATCTGCGTCTCGCCTTCGCCCGGTAGCGTACCGGGGACGTGGAAGGCGTTACCGATGCCGGTGATTGCCGGCGGCGCATCGGGGGCGATGACTTCGCGCACCACGTCGCGCACCCGCTGGTCCAGCGCCGGCGCCCAGGCGAACTGGGCGTCGGGCGTCACCAACTGTACCTGATCGGGACGCCCCGCCACCGCGCGGGCAAAGGCGATGACCCGCTGCCGCTTCAGGTTCGGCGCGCGACCGCGCGGGTCGAACGGCACATCGACCAGATAGCCGATCCGCGCGGGCAGGGGGCCGTTCGCGCGAATCAGCGCGCCGACATCGGCGGTGACGTAGAACCGGACATGCCCCGGCGCCAATCCGGGTGCCTCATCCGGGGCGATCCGCGCGATCGAGCGAATCGTGGCGTCGAGCACGATGTCGCTTTCCAGCCCCAGCCGGGCCAGCCGGGCATAGGCGACGGGTGCCGAATCGGCGGTAGCGGTAACAGAAACGGGGCCACCCTGACTGGCCGAAACCGGCGAACATGCGACTATGCAAAGCGATATCGCTGCGGTAGCGAGTGGAGTGCGTTTCATGCAATCGCTCTTACCCCCCGGAAAACCGTGGTTACAGACTTATTTCGGTCATGGGGCGATTGTACGAATGTTTCGTCCGACAAAGCGTTTGCGTCGTTTAAAAGGCCGCGATAGACAATCGCGGTCCGGAATGCCGCGTAGCCCCGGACACGCGGTCGTTGCGTGCCGGTTTCCGCCGGACGGACCGACCCAATGTACCGGGCTAGAGGAGTTTGGTTGCTGAATGGCTTACGCTGACCAAAAAGCAGGTAGTGGCCGGATCGTCGCACTGATCATCGTGGGGTTGCTCCACGTGGTGATCGGTTATGCGTTCATTTCCGGCCTTGCCTACAAATATGTGAAGAAGGCGGTCGAAGATACCGAGACGTTCGACGTCGAGGAACCGCCGCCCCCGCCCGAGGAGATTCCTCCTCCCCCGCCGCCGCCCGAACAGCCGCAGCCGCAATCGCCGCCGCCGGTCGTGACGCCGCCGCCGATCGTTCAGACGCAGGCTCCGCCTCCGGTGACGATTCAGTCGGTGACGACGCCGCCCAAGGTGTATGCGCCGATTCCGACTGCCGGTCCGCCCGCGCCGCCGGCACCGGTTGCGCCTCCGGCGCCCCCGGCGCCCGTGGTCAGCAAGGCCGCAGGAGCCAAGGGCGATCCCGCGCAGTGGATCACCAACGACGACTATCCGCCCAGTGCGCTGAACAGCGGCGACGAAGGTGTGACGGCGATCGCTTGGGACATCAACACGCAGGGTCGTGTCGAAAACTGCCGCGTGACGGCATCGTCGGGTTCGGCCGCGCTCGATCGCGCCGCCTGCGCCGCGATCACCCGTCGTGGCCGGTACAGTCCGGCGCTGGACCAGGCCGGCAATGCGATCCGGTCGAGTTCGTCGCGTCGCGTCCGCTGGCAGCTGCCGGCCGATCGGTAAGACCGGGTACCTCGCGACCTTACGGGTCGCGAGGCCGTCCGGGGCAATATTCTTCCAGAACATATCAGCTCTAAGGAAACTATTCGATGCTCACCCCCATCCTTGCCGCCGGTGCGCCTGCCGGGGCTCCGAACTTCGGCTTCTACGAGGCACTGCAGCAGGGCGGCGCGATCGCGATCAGCACGCTGGTCATTCTCGTCATCATGTCGGTCGGTTCGTTCTACATTCTCTTCACCAAGCTGTTCGAACAGCAGAAGATCATGAACCAGGCGAAGCGCGTCCGCGCCACGTTCTGGCAGTCGAACTCGCTGCGCGAAGGCGCTGCCAAGCTCGACAAGAACTCGGCCTATCGCCAGATCGTCGACGACGGCCTCGCCGCGCAGGAACAGCATGGCAAGCTGACCGATCCGGTCGAAGCGCATGACTGGCTGCACGGCTCGCTCGCGCGTTCGGAATCGGCGATCAACTCGAAGCTGAGCAGCGGCCTGCCGTTCCTCGCGACCGTCGGTGCCACCTCGCCGTTCGTCGGTCTGTTCGGTACCGTGGTCGGCATCTACCGCGCGCTGGTGAAGATCGGTGCCGCCGGTCAGGCCGCCATCGGTGACGTCGCCGGTCCGGTCGGTGAAGCGCTCATCATGACCGCCATCGGTCTGGTCGTCGCGGTTCCCGCCGTGCTCGCCTACAACTGGCTGCAGAGCCGTAACAAGTCGATCCAGAAGGACCTGTCGTCCTTCTCGAACGACGTGCTCGGCTACCTCGCCTCGAACGGCGCGGTTCGTCCGACCATCGCCGCCGCCCGTGGCCCGGCCCCGGTCGCCAAGCCGGCAGTCGGCAGCACCACCGCCGGCCAGGCCGGTGGCGTGCCGACCGCACCGCGCGTCTGATCCGACGGCGCTATACCGCCGGGTCCGTGATCGGGCCTGGCGGTTCGATTGAGTAGAAGTGGATAGGATAGCCTCATGGCGATGAGTGTTGGCGACGGCGGCGATGACGCCCCTCTCTCGGACATCAATACCACGCCGCTCGTGGACGTCATGCTCGTGCTGCTGATCATCTTCCTGATCGCGGTTCCGGTCGTGGTCCAGCAGGTGAGCGGCCTCAAGGTCCCGAAGGTCGTGTTCGAACCGACGACGACCAAGCCGGAAAACGTCTCGTTGTCGGTCCAGGGTATCGACGGCCAGTGCGCCGTGTACTGGGGCCTGACCCGCGTCACGGCGGACGAACTGCGCGCTCGTGCGGTCAAGAAGCTGGAAGACGAAATCGCTCGCCAGGGTGGCGTCGGCAACCCGAACCTCGAATTGCCGGAAGTGCATATTCGCGGTGACGTGAACACGCCGTACCGCTGCATCGGTGGGACGATCTACACGATGCAGTCGGCCGGGTTCACCAAGGTCGGGTTCATTTCCGAACCGGACCCGAACACCACGCCGCGCGCGCGTCAATAGGAGTAGCCTGACATGGCAATGAGTAGCGGCGGTCGCAGCGACGACGAACCGATGATGGACATGAACACGACGCCGTTGATCGACGTGCTGCTCGTGCTGCTGATCATGTTCATCATCACCATCCCGATCCAGAGCCACGCGGTGAAGGTCGATCTTCCGCAGCCGGACAACCGGCCGCAGAACAATATCGACCCGCAGAAGAACAAGATCTCGATCAACGCGCAGGGCCAGACCTTCTGGAACGGTACGCCGGTCGATGAGGTCACGCTGACCCAGTATCTGGATCAGACCGTCGCGATGAGCCCGCAGCCCGAACTTCACTTCCAGCCCGATGCGACCGCGCGGTACGAAGTGGTCGACGGGGTGCTGGCCATCATCAAGCGCGCCAACGTGACGAAGCTCGGCTTCGTCGGAAACGAGCAGTATCGCGGCGACTTCTGACGCGCGGATTGCCCGGCCGGTAGAACGGCGGATCAGGGGCGGCCTTCGGGCCGCCCTTTTTTTGTGTCCGGAGCCAATCGGGTCGCTTGCGCAACCGTCTTTAAAGTGAAACATTGATGTCATCACGATGTAACAAACAGGAGATGATGTCATGCGAATCGGAACAGCGGCACTGCTTGGCTCGGCGCTGGCGGTGATGGGGATCGCCTCCAGCGCGAACGCCCAGCAAGTTGAATATGCACATGCCGCAATCACCGCCGGCCACCTATCCTCCGCCGAACGCACACTGGAGCGCGAAACCCGCGCCGGGAGTCGCGAGCCGGAGGTACTGCTGAATCTTGCTGCGGTATATGCCATGACGCAGCGCCCATCCGCGGCGCGCGACTTGTATCAGCGGGTGCTTGATGCCAAGGATACGTCGCTTGTGATGCCGTCTTCGCAGGTGGCCGGTTCACACGACGTGGCTCGCCGTGGTCTGCGTTTACTGGAGCAACCAAGCTCCGTACAACTCACGGCGCGCTGACATATGTTCTAATCGGTCCGGCTCCGTTCAGCGAGCTGGATCGATTAAGTGGTCGGGTTTTGCAGAACTACAAGATTAGTCTTATCAGCAGTCTTAAAGCTCTAAGCCCGGGGTTTTTTGGAAAGTTGTTTGTTATTTCCTTACATAGTAAGGTATGACGAGCAGGGTAGAATTCTACGAACTTATAGCGTATCCTGAGCAGAATGTTCGCTGCGAAGCTTGGTGGCTTGGAAGCGTCTGCGGTCGCTCGAGGAAGAGAACACACGGCCCGAGCGGCTGCTCGCAGATACGATGCTCGACAACGCGGTTCTGAAGGATCTGCTGTCAAGAAAATGGTAACGCCCGCCGCGAAGCGGCAAGCGGTCGCGCGTTTTCAGGCGACGCTGGGGATGAGTGAGCGGCGGGCGTGCATGGTTGTCGGGGCGGACCGCACGAACATGCGGTATCACTCGTGCCGGGCGGATGATGTTGACCTGCGGTCGCGGCTCTGCGAACTGGAGCAGCAGCGCTGGCGGTTCGGCTATCAGAGGCTGCACATCCTGCTTCGCCGGGACGGCATCACGATCAACCGCAAGAAGACCCAGCGGCTCGACCGTGAGAAGAGTTTGCACGGTCGGCGCAGGAAGGGACGAAAGCGTTCCGTCGGCGCGCGGGCGCCCGCGCCGGCGCTGCCACTTCCCAACCAGCGCTGGAGCCTGGACTTCGTCCACGACCAGTTCGTCACCCGTGTGCTCAACACCGTGGACGACGTGACGCGCGAATGTCTCCGGGCGGTGGCGGATACGTCGATCTCGGGTCGGCGGGTCGTGCGCGAGTTTACCCATCTGGTCGCCGAGTGTGGCAGCCCGAAGATGATCGTCAGCGACAACGGGCCGAACTCCACCTCGAACGCGGTGCTCCCCTGGTCCGGCGACTTGGGCGTCGAATGGCATTACATCGCACTTGGCAAGCCAACTCAGAACTGGTTCGTCGAGAGCTTAAATGGTCGCATGCGCGACGAGCTGGTCAACGAGACGCTGTTCTTCACCATCGGCCAGGCCCTCTCGATCCTGGCGCGCCGGGTTGACGACTACAACACCAAGTGACCGCACTCCTCGCTCGCCTACGCCGCCTCTGCGGCGTTCGCCGCTGGGCTCGAGCAGCAACGGTCGGGGTTGACCCTGACCGTTGCTTCACTTGCGCTCATGCGCGACAACACAGATCAGTCGCAGGTCAACGTTGGATGAAAGGCGGGGGGCATGTCAGTAGCTCGGTTCGCACAAGAAAAATGCTGCCAGCGCCCTACAGTTTTGTTCGGACCGACCCATGCTGAGGTGCCGGTACGTCGTGCACGCACGACGTACCGGCATGATGAAATCCTCCCCAATCAGCGGACGATCAGTGTCGCCGTTTTCAACTGGGTCGAGCTGTTGCCAGCGGATAGGGTGAAAGTTCCGGGTTCGACAACATGTTTCATGTCGACGTTCCAGAAGGCGAGGTCGTTCGGTTTCAGGTCGAAGGTCACCGTCCGGCGCTCGCCCGGTCGCAGGGTCACCCGCTGGAAATGCTTCAGTTCGAGGACCGGGCGGGTCACCGTCGCCTCGTCGTCGCGGACATAGAGCTGGACGACCTCGTCACCGGCGCGGCGGCCGGTGTTCGCGACGTCGACCGATACACGGACGGTTTCGTCGCGGCCGATCGTCGCCTTTGCCAGCCGCGGCGCGCCGACGGTGAAGCTGGTGTAGGACAGGCCGTAGCCGAACGGATAGAGCGGGGCGGTGCTGTCGAACAGGTAGCCGCGCCGCGACGTCGGCTTGTGGTTGTAGAAGATCGGCAACTGCCCCTCACTGCGAGGGACCGAGACCGGCAGCTTGCCGCCCGGATTGGCGCGTCCCAGCACGACGTCAGCGACGGCATGGCCGGTTTCCTGCCCCAGATACCAGCCTTCGAGGATCGCGGGGGCCGTCGCGTCGAGATAGGTCGCGGCCAGCGGTCCGCCGTTCAGCAGGACGACGACCACCGGCTTGCCGGTGGCGAACAGCCGGCGGGCCAGTTCGTTCTGCTCGCCGATCAGGTCCAGTTTCTGCCGGTCGCCCAAATGATTGTCGGCCCAGGCTTCGCGGCTCAACTGCTCGTTCTGGCCCAGCACGAGCAGGATCGTGTCCGCCTGCGCGGCCTTGCGCACCGCTTCCTCGATCAAGGGAGCGTTTTCGGCCGCCGGGACCAGTTCGACCTTGTCGGCAGCCCATTGCCGGCTGCGCGTCAGGCGTACCCCCTCGGCATAATCGACGCTGAAGCGGCCCTGTGCGGCCTGCTGCATCCCTTCCAGCACGCTGACGACATGCTTGGGCACGTCCGAATAGCCGCCGATCGGGGTGTCGCGCGCATGGGTGCCGACGACCAGCATCCTGCCGATCCTGGCCGGGTCGAGCGGCAGCAGGTTGTTCTGGTTCTTGAGCAACACCATCGAGCGGACGGCGGCTTCACGGGCCAGCGCGATCGCGTCGGGCATCGCGGTCTTCGCCTCGGCGGTACGGGCATCGGCATAGGGGTTTTCGAACAGCCCCATCTGGAACTTCATCGCCAGGATACGGCGCACCGCATTGTCGACCTGCGCCATCGGTACCTGGCCCGACTTCACCATCTGGGCGAGCGTCGACCAGCCCTCCGCATCGGGCAGTTCCATGTCGACCCCGGCATCGAGCGCGCGCCGACCGGCGGCGGCCATGTCGGTGCCGTAGAGCTTGTGGCGGGTGTTCAGTTCCCGAATCGCGAAATAGTCGCTGACGACCGAGCCTTTGTAACCCCATTCGCGGCGCAGCACGTCGTCGAGCAGCCATTTGTTGGCGTGGCTGGGGATGCCGTCAATCTCGTTATACGATGCCATCACCGCCTGCACCGGCAGTTCCTTCACCGCGCGTTCGAACGGCGGGAAGAAATTCTCGCGCAGGGTTCGCTCGGAGATATTCGCCGGGCCGACATTGGTGCCGTTTTCGGGCTGGCCATGGCCGGTCATGTGCTTGAGCGTGACCATCACCTTGGTCGGGGCGAGCGGCAGGGTCGTCCCCTGGAATCCGCGAATCGCGGCAAGACCCATTTCACCGACCAGATGCGGGTCTTCGCCATAGGTTTCCTCGATCCGGCCCCAGCGCGGGTCGCGCGCGACATCGACCACGGGAGCAAGGGCAAGGTTCGCGCCGCGCGCGCGCATCTCGCGGGCGGCCACGCTGAAGACGCGTTCGACCAGCGCCGGGTCCCAGCTCGATGCGAGGGCGATCGACTGGGGAAAGCTGGTTGCGCCGCGCGCGACATACCCGTGCAGCGCCTCTTCGTGCATTATCATCGGGATGCCGAGGCGGGTCTGTTCGACCGCCCAGCGCTGTGCGGCGTTGATATAGTCGGCGGTTTCCTGCGCGGTGCGGTTGACCGCATCCGCCGCGACACCGGCGGCATTGTTGCTGATGGTCACGCCGCGCTTGTCGGAGGGGCGGGTGATCTGGCCGAGGCCGTTGGGAAAGGCCCGGGTGGCTTTCGCCGCCGAGAAATTGCCCTTCGCGTCCTGAATATCACCCTTCTTTTCCCAGACGCCGATCATCTGGGCGACTTTTTCCTCCAGCGTCATGCGACGCAGCAGGTCCTCGACGCGCGCCGAAACGGGCTGTGACGCGTCCTTGTACAGCATCTTTTCGGCTGCGGCCGGACGGACGGGGCGCGATTGCGCGATGACGGTACCGGTGGCGGCGGTCGCCAGCAGGCAGGCGAGCGCAAGGCGAACGGGCTTGGACGCAAGGGTCACGATCTCTCTCCCATGATATTCGGCATACGGCAGTGCCGTCACCGTATTTGGTAGCGCTATCAGCTATCGATCCGGCCGCGATGCGTCAACCGATCGTGGATTTGCAATCGGCGTTGCCGCACCATAATCAGCATGGTGAAGGAGCCGTCACAATTCATGGAAAAGCCCAGTCGTCGCAGCGGTGGCAGCGTCACGATTCAGGATGTCGCGCGCACCGCCGGGGTGTCGGCGATGACCGTCTCCCGAGTCGTGAACGGTGGCGTCAATGTCCGTCCGTCGACGCGCGAGGCGGTGCTGGCGGCGATCGACCAGCTGAACTATTCGCCGAACAGCGCGGCACGCAGCCTGGCGGCGGGGGAGGCGGCGCAGATCGGGTTGCTCTATGCCAACCCGTCCATGGCCTATCTGTCGCATTTCCTGATCGGCGCGCTGGAAGGCGCGCGCAAGGTCGGATGTCATCTGGTGCTGGAGCCGTGTGACGGGGACAGTCCGGAAGCGCAGGCCGAAGGCGCCCGGCGTTTCGCGTCGACGCCGGTGCAGGGCGTGATCCTGCCGCCGCCGTTGTCCGATGCGCCGCTGGTGCAGGACGAACTGGATGCGGCGGGTACGCCATCGGTGTCCGTCGCGGTCGGCGTGGCGCAGGCGGACCGCGCGTCGGTCCGCATCGATGATTTCGCGGCGGCGAAGGCGATGACCGAGCATCTGATCGGCCTCGGCCATCGCCGGATCGGCTTCGTGCGCGGCAATCCGAACAACGGGGCGAGCGGGGAGCGCTGGCGCGGTTTCGCTGCGGCGATCGAGGAGGCCGGCTTGCCGCTGGCCGATATGCCGGTCGAACAGGGTTTGTTTACCTATCGGTCGGGCATCGATGCGGCAGAGGGGCTGATCGATCGCCCCGACCGCCCGACCGCGATCTTCGCCAGCAACGACGACATGGCGGCGGCGGCGATCAACGTCGCGCATCGGCGCGGTCTGCATGTGCCGCAGGATGTCAGCATCGTGGGGTTCGACGATACCTCGCTCGCCACGACGACCTGGCCGGAGATTACCACCATCCGACAGCCGATCGCGGCAATGGCGGAGGCGGCGGTCGAGATGCTGCTGACCCGGATTCGCGACCGGCGGTCCGGGGTGCGCGATGACGAAGGCGAGGACCGGGTGCTGGACCATGAACTGGTCGTGCGGGAATCCTCGGGGCCGGCGCCGCGCTGAGTTCTGGAGCCGATCGACATTCAGGTTCAGACAGGCTTGAGGGCATCCATTTCGTCACCCCGGACTTGTTCCGGGGTCCACCAGGCCGCAAATGCTGTTGTTAGAGCCTCAAAGCGCACCGATTGCCGCTCGGTGGACCCCGGAACAAGTCCGGGGTGACGATACAGATGGGAATGTCGATCGGTCACAGGCCGGATCGACATCAGACGCCGGGGCGGGATATCACGCGGCGACGGCGAAAACCCCCGGAAGTCGGATTTTCGCGCGGAGGCGCGGAGGACGCAGAGAACGGCGCTTGACGCAAAGCGGTACTTCGTGGCCGACGCAACGATCTCGGGCCGACCGGTAATCGACCCTGCGATCACCGCCGTGCGCGACACCTCCGCGTCCTCCGCGCCTCCGCGCGAACCATCTTCTTTCTTTGCTTCGCGGCTTCGCACGAACATCGCGCATTCGCACATTGAAGGTCGATCGGCCCTGGAGCCGTTCCCGATCACCGCCTCCGGCCTCGCCGTGACCCCGGACTTGTTCCGGGGGCCACGGCGCGGCAATCGATGCGGCGTGAGCCTCCAGCAATCGCGATCGCGGGTCGGTGGACCCCGGAACGCGTCCGGGGTGACGAAATAGAATGTGAATGTCGATCGGCCCTGATATCGGCGTGGTCGCGGCAAAATCACCGGGTGGTTTCGGCGGCGCTTGCATTTATCATGATTATTCGCCACCGTTACCGCTAACACGCCGTCAAGCGCGGCAGTGAGCTTGGGAGTGGATGGGGATGACAGAGGCGAGCGGGGAGCGCGTGAACATCGCGCTTGTCATCGCCATCGTCGCGGTGGCGACGATCGGCGGTTTGCTGTTCGGATATGACAGCGGTGCGGTGAACGGGACCCAGGAAGGGTTGAAGACCGCATTCGGGCTGAGCGAAGCGGGGCTGGGCTTCACGGTCGGTTCGTTGTTGATCGGCTGTTTCGTCGGCGCGTTCCTGGCGGGCAAGCTGGCGGACGCGGTGGGTCGTCGCAAGGTGATGATGCTGGCGGCGGTGCTGTTCCTGATCGGCGCGCTGGTCCAGGGGTTCAGCCATGTCCAGCTGCTGTTCGTCGTCGCACGTTTCATGGGTGGCATGGCGGTCGGTGCGGCATCGGTGCTGTCGCCTGCCTATATCTCCGAAGTCGCGCCTGCGAACATTCGCGGGCGGATGACCACCATCCAGCAGATCATGATTATTACCGGCCTGACCGCCGCGTTCGTCGTGAACTATTATCTGGCCGCCGCGGCGGGCGCGTCCACCTCGATCTGGTGGGGCGGTTACGAAGCGTGGCGCTGGATGTACTGGATGCAGGCCATCCCGGCCGCCGTGTTCCTCGTCGCACTGCTCTTCATTCCGGAAAGCCCGCGCTATCTGGTGCAGAAGGGCCGTCTGGACGAAGCGCGCATCGTGCTGACGCGGCTGTTCGGACCAGCCGCCGCCGCGACGAAGATCCGCGACATCGAAGCGTCGTTCAGCAAGGATCACAAGCCCGCGCTCCGCGACATCCTCGACCCCGTGAAGGGCGGCATCCGCCCGATCGTATGGGCCGGGCTGGTGCTTGCGGTGTTCCAGCAGCTCGTCGGCATTAACGTGATCTTCTATTATGGCGCGACGCTGTGGCAGCTTGCGGGCTTCACCGAAGACCAGTCGCTGCAGATCAACATCCTGTCGGGCGTCGTGTCGATCGCGGCGTGTTTCGTCACCATCGCGCTGGTCGACAAGATCGGGCGCAAGCCGCTGCTGCTGATCGGTTCGGCGGGCATGGCGGTGACGCTGTGGGCGCTGGTCTATTGCTTCCACAACGGCACGCTGGACGCGGCCGGCAAGCTGCAACTGTCGGCCGATCTCGGCACCGTCGCGCTGATCGCGGCGAACCTGTACGTCGTGTTCTTCAACGTCAGCTGGGGCCCGATCATGTGGGTCATGCTGGGCGAGATGTTCCCGAACCAGATGCGCGGATCGGCGCTGGCGATCTGCGGCTTTGCCCAGTGGTTCGCCAATTACCTGATCGCGCAGAGCTTCCCGATCATGGCGGCGAAACTCGGTCTGACCATCACCTACAGCTTCTACGGCGCCTGTGCCGTCATCAGCTTCTTCCTCGTCCAGAAGTTCATTCATGAGACGAAGGGCAAGGAGCTGGAGGACATGCAGGGCTGACCTCGCTCCCCGCCCGTTTCGCGACGGGCGGGGGCTTTTCTTTCTGACCGAGTGGACATGATGACCCGCACCCCCGCCCGCCCGTTTCGTTCGCGCGAATGGTTCGCCGCGCCCGGCCGTCTCGACATGGCGGCGCTGTATCTCGAACGGTTCATGAATTATGGCATCACGCCGAAGGAACTGACCAGCGGGCGGCCGATCATCGGCATCGCGCAGTCGGGATCGGACCTGACGCCGTGCAACCGCATCCATCTCGAAACCGTGAAGCGGGTGAAGGCGGGGATCGAGGCGGCGGGCGGCATTCCGATGGAATTTCCGACCCATCCGATCTTCGAGAATTGCCGGCGGCCGACCGCGGCGATCGATCGCAATCTTGCCTATCTCGGGCTGGTCGAAATCCTGAACGGCTATCCGATCGATGCCGTCGTGCTGACGACCGGTTGCGACAAGACCACGCCCTCGGCGATCATGGCGGCGTCGACGGTCGACATTCCGGCGATCGTCCTGTCGGGCGGGCCGATGCTCGACGGTTGGCATGACGGCGAGCTGGTCGGATCGGGCACGGTCATCTGGCGCTCGCGGCGCAAGCTGGCGGCGGGCGAGATGACCGAGGAGGAGTTCCTCGAAGCCGCGACCGCTTCCGCGCCGTCGGCGGGGCATTGCAATACCATGGGCACGGCATCGACGATGAACGCCATCGCCGAAGGGCTGGGCATGTCGCTGCCCGGCTGCGCGGCTATTCCCGCGCCGTATCGCGAACGCGGGCAGATCGCCTACGAGACCGGCAAGCGCATCGTCGAGATGGCCTATGACGACCTGCGCCCGTCGAAGATCCTGACGCGCCAGTCGTTCCTGAACGCCATCGCGCTCATCACCGCCATCGGCGGGTCGTCGAACGCGCATCCG
This sequence comes from Sphingomonas sp. Leaf32, assembly GCF_001421765.1. Lineage (GTDB taxonomy): Bacteria > Pseudomonadota > Alphaproteobacteria > Sphingomonadales > Sphingomonadaceae > Sphingomonas. The sequence continues at coordinate 858,101 of NZ_LMLA01000001.1, forward strand.
CACCTGCACGCCATGGCGCGCCATGCCGATATCGAGCTGCATCCGTCCGACTGGATGGAGTTCGGCTATGACCTGCCGTTGCTGGTCGATGTGCAGCCGGCCGGGCGGTTCCTGGGCGAGCGATTCCACCGTGCGGGCGGGGTGCCGGCGGTGCTGAGCGAGCTGATCGCGGTGGGCAAGGTCGACGGCAACGTCGCGACCGTTACCGGCAGGACGCTGGGCGAAAATGTCGCCAACCGCGTCGCGACCGACCGTGAGGTCATCCGGCCATACGATCAGCCGCTCAAGGAACAGGCCGGTTTCCTGGTCCTGTCGGGCAATCTGTTCGACGTGGCGATCATGAAGACCAGCGTGATCGGTCCCGATTTCCGCGCGCGCTATCTGTCGCGGCCCGGCCATGAGGGCTGTTTCGAAGGCCGCGCGATCGTGTTCGACGGATCGGACGATTACCACCACCGCATCGATGATCCCGCGCTGGAGATCGACGAGAATTGCATCCTCGTCATTCGCGGCGCGGGCGTGATCGGCTGGCCGGGATCGGCCGAGGTCACCAACATGCAGCCGCCGGCGGCATTGCTCCAGCGCGGTATCCAGAGCCTGCCGACGATCGGCGACGGGCGGCAGTCGGGAACGTCGGACAGTCCGTCGATCCTGAATGCCTCGCCCGAGAGCGCGGTGGGCGGGGGGCTGGCGTGGCTGCGCACCGGCGACACCATCCGCATCGACCTGAACCATGGTCGCTGCGACATGCTGGTCGACGATGCGGAGCTTGCGCGGCGCAAGGGTGAGGGTGTTCCTCCGGTCCCGGCCAGCCAGACGCCGTGGGAAGAAATCTATCGCGAGAAGGTGGGGCAACTGGGTGACGGCGGCGTCCTCGATCTCGCGCTCAAATATCGCCGGACGTCGGAAACGACGCCGCGCCACAATCACTAAGGGGTGGTGGACATGAAGACCGAACATGCCGCGCGGATGCTGCCGGCGGATCACGACAAGGCGCTGCTGGTCGGCCGGATGCAACTGGCCGAAGGGCCGACGCCGGTCGTGCTGAAGGGGGGCAATGTCATCGACGTGTCGGCCCATGCCGCGACCGTCGCCGACCTGCTGGAGCGCAGCGACGTGGCGACACTCGACGGCCCGGTCGTCTGCGACGTCGCTGCGCTGGCCGATCCGAACGGCGAACATCCGCCGATCCTGTCGCCGATCGACCTGCAATGCGTGAAGGCAGCAGGCGTCACCTTCGCCGTCTCCGCGCTGGAGCGGGTGATCGAGGAGCGTGCGCGGGGCGACGCCGATGCGGCGCAGGGCATTCGCGGCGATCTGGAAGCGCGGATCGGCGGCGGCATCCGTTCGGTGAAGCCCGGTTCGCCCGAAGCCGCCGAACTGAAGGCCGCGCTGATCGAGGCGGGCATGTGGTCGCAATATCTGGAGGTCGCGATCGGCCCTGATGCGGAGGTGTTCACCAAGGCGCCGGTGCTGTCGACTATCGGCTGGGGCGGAGACGTCGGCATCCGGTCGGATTCGTCGTGGAACAACCCGGAACCGGAAATCGTGATCGTCGCGACCAGCGACGGCAAGGCGGTCGGCGCGACGCTGGGCAACGACGTCAACCTGCGCGACTTCGAAGGGCGTTCGGCGCTGCTGCTGGGCAAGGCGAAGGACAACAACGCCTCGACCGGGATCGGCCCGTTCATCCGCCTGTTCGACGATCACTTCACCATGGATACGGTGCGCGATGCCGTGGTCGACCTGCGGATCGACGGTCCCGAAGGCTATGTCCTGACCGGTACCAGCACGATGCGCGAGATCAGCCGCGATCCGGAGGATTTGGTGCGGCAGGCGCTGTCCGAACATCAATATCCCGACGGCTTCGTCTTGTTTCTCGGCACGCTGTTCGCGCCGGTGCAGGACCGCGACGAACCGGGCCGGGGCTTCACCCACAAGCCTGGGGACGTGGTGCGCATCTCGACACCGTCGCTGGGCGAGCTGGCGAATACCGTCACCACGTCGAAGGCGGCCGAGCCTTGGGGCTTCGGCATCCGCGACCTGATGCGCAATCTCGCGCGCCGTGGCCTGATCGCCGCCTGATTCTCTTTGCCGGAAACTGCCATGTCGCCAGACGATTTCGCCTACCCGATCGCGCCCGACCAGCGCGCATCCTATCCGTCCCTCAGCAACAAGCGCGTGCTCATCACCGGCGGGGGATCGGGGATCGGCGCGGGCGTGGTCGAAGGGTTCGTGCGTCAGGGCGCACACGTCACCTTCTTCGACATTGCCGAGGATGATTCGCGCAAGCTGATCGAGGAACTGGCGGGCGCCGGTCCGGTGCCGGTGTTCAAGCGGGTCGACCTGACCGATATTGCGGCGCTCAAGGCGGCCATTGCCGATGCGATCGCCGAGGGCGGCGAATTCGACGTTCTGGTCAATAACGCGGCCAGCGACGACCGCCATTCGATCGAGCAGGTCGACGAAGCCTATTGGGACAACCGGATGGGCGTGAATTTGCGCCACTTGTTCTTCGCGGCGCAGGCGGTCATTCCGGGTATGAAGGCGGCGGGCAAGGGCGTGATCGTCAACATGGGGTCGATCAGCTGGCACCTCGCGCTGGAGGAACTGACCCTGTACCAGACCGCCAAGGCCGCGATCGAGGGGCTGACCCGCAGCTTCGCACGCGAGCTGGGCGGTGACGGCATCCGTTCGGTCTGCGTCATTCCGGGCAATGTCCGGACCCCGCGTCAGCTGAAATGGTACACCCCGGAGGGCGAAGCGGAGATCGTGAAGGCGCAATGCCTGAACGGTCGGCTGGTCGCGGGCGACATCGCGGCGATGATCCTGTTCCTTGCCTCCGACGATGCGAGACTGGTAACCGGGCACAGCTTCTTCGTGGATGCAGGGTGGCGCTAAGATGACGACGGTACAGCGTTCGGAACCGGTCAGCATATGGGATTTGTCGGCGCCGCTGCTCGAAGGGCCGGTGTGGGTGGCCCGCGACCAGGCATTGTGGTTCGGCTGTATCAAGACGCCGCGCGTCCACCGCTATGATCCGGCGAGCGGCGAGCGGCGCAGCTGGGCGGCACCCGCGCAATGCGGGTTCGTGCTGCCGTCGGCGGATGGCAAGTTCATCGCCGGGCTGCAGACCGGATTGCACCGGTTCGATCCCGTCACCGGCGGGTTCGAAATGCTGGTCGATCCCGAACCGAATCTGCCGGGCAACCGGCTGAACGATGCGACGGTCGATCCGAGCGGTCGGCTGTGGCTCGGGACGATGGACGATGGCGAGAGCGCGGCGACCGGCACCATCTATCGGCTGGGCGCGGATGGTCGCGCGGTAGCCTCCGCGCCGCCGGTCGCGATCACCAACGGCCCGGCGGTCAGCCCCGACGGGCGGACGCTGTATCATGTCGATACGCTGGGCGGGCATATCTATGCCTGTACAGTGGCGCAGGACGGATCGCTGACAGACCGCAGGCTGTTCGTGAGCATCCCCAGCAGCGAAGGCTATCCCGACGGCCCGACCGTCGATGCCGAGGGTTGCGTGTGGATCGGCCTCTACGCCGGCTGGGGCATCCGCCGCTATTCGCCGAAGGGCGAACTGCTGGAGACGGTGCGGATGCCGGTCGACGCGATCACCAAGGTCGCGTTCGGCGGGCCGGACCTGCGGACGGTGTTCGCGACGACCGCCAACAAGCATCACGATGCGGAACAGGCCGCAGCGCAGCCGCTGGCGGGCAATCTGTTCCAGTTCGAGGTTGAGGTGCCGGGGGTGGCGGGGGCCGAGATTTCGGTCGGGATTTGATGCGTCGTTTAGCAAGGTCGGATCGACATTTACGGGTGTATCGTCACCCCGGGCCTGACCCTGGGTGCCGTTTTCTCTCGACGACAGTAAGAAGCGGGACCCCGGGTCAAGCCCGGGGTGACGGAAAGGACGGATAGTTCGACTGGAAACGCCGATGCTCCGTCCGCATCGGCTGAATATCGATCCAGTCAGGCAGGGAACGTCGCACCTACAGAAGCAGGGGTCTTAGGCCGCTCTTGTCCCGTGCCATCGCCGGGATGACGTTCGGTTGCAGGTAGCAACCCCGATCAGCTCGACTTGCGCATCACCAGTTCGGGCGGAAGCAGGGCGGGGGCCGTTTCGCGGCTGCCGATGCGGCGGATCAGCATGTCGACCAGCAATTCACCCGCTCGCGCATAATCCTGTCGGATCGTCGTCAGCGGCGGCTGGGCGAGCGAGGCGGCGGGGATGTCGTCGAAGCCGACGATCGCGACGTCGCCGGGGACGCTGCGGCCCGCTTCGCTCAGGGCGCGCATCGCCCCCAGCGCGATCATGTCCGACGCGGCGAAGATGCCGTCGAACGCGATATTCCGCGCCAGCAGGCGGCTGGCGGCGTCATAGCCCGATGCCTCGCTCGACAGCGCATCGACCTGTAACCCCGGATCGATCGGCAGGCCCGCCGCCTGCAACGCGGCAGCAAGGCCACGATAGCGGTCGCGCGATTCGGGATAATGGCTCGACGCATCACCCAGAAAGGCGATGCTTCGCCGGCCGCGCCCGATCAGATGCTGCCCGGCATCGCGCCCGCCGCCGAAATTGTCGCAGCCGATGACCGTGCCGGGATGCGCCGGATCGGCCGATCCCCAGCGGACGAAATGCGTCCCCTGTGTCACCAGCTGATCGAGCCGGCGCGAATAATCGTCGAAATCGCCATAGCCCAGCAGGATCAGCCCATCGGCCTTGCGGCTGTCCTCGTAATCGACGTGCCAGTCGGCGGAAAGCTGCTGGAACGAGGTCAGCAGGTCATAGCCGCGCGCGCCGCAGGTATGCAGGATCGATCCGAGCATCGACAGGAAGAAGGGATTGATCCGCGATCCGTCGGGGGCGGGGTCTTCGAAGAACAGCAGCGCGAGCGTGGAGGTGCTGCCGCGACGCAGGGCGGAGGCGTTCTTGTCGACCTTGTAGTTCAGCTGGCGCGCGATCGCCTCGATCCGCAGGCGGGTGGCGGCGCTGACCGTACGGTCGCCGCGCAGCGCCCGGCTGACCGTCGGTTGCGACACGCCCGCCAGCGCTGCGATATCGAACGAGGTCGGCTTGTCGCCCACCGCCATAGCTGTCCTTCCGTGGCCCGCCATGGGCGTTTCGCCCCGGTGTAGCGGCGACGCATCAGGCGCGGCAAGTATCGACTGAATACGTATGCTGTTCGCTTCTCAACAATCCGCAATCGTTTCAAGAGGAGGGTACGGACGAACCGGACGCAAGAGCCGGGGAATCAACCATCGTTGGGGAGGATTGGATCATGCGGTATTCATCGCAAGCGTCGACGTGCGCCAAGTTGGCGCGAGGGTCGAGCATCACGGCATTGATGGTCGCAGGGCTGCTGGCAGGTGCCGGCACCGCGTTCGCGCAGACTGCGCCGACGGACGCGACCGATCCGACCGCGACCCCGGCGGCGGAAGAGGACGTCGACATCGTCGTCACCGGCTTCCGCGCCAGCCTGGAGAATGCTGTCGCCGAAAAGAAGAACCGCGATCAGGTCGTCGAATCGATCTCGGCCGAAGACATCGGCAAGCTGCCCGACGCGTCGATCGCGGAATCGATCGCCCGCCTGCCGGGCCTGACCTCGCAGCGCGTCTCGGGTCGTTCGAACTCGATCTCGATCCGCGGTTTCGCACCCGATTTCTCGACCACGCTGCTGAACGGCCGCGAACAGACGTCGACCGGCGACAACCGCGCCGTCGAATATGACCAGTATCCGGCCGAAATCATGAGCCAGGTGCTGGTGTACAAGACCGGGCAAGCGAACCTGGTCGGACAGGGCCTGTCGGGTACGGTCGACCTGCGCACCGTCCGCCCGCTGGAATATGGCCGCCGGGCGATCTCGATCGGCGCGCGCGGCACCTATGCCGATCTCGGCAAGCTGAACGCCGGGTCGCGCGACAAGGGCTACCGCGTTTCGGGCACCTATATCGACCAGTTCGCCGACGAAAAGATCGGCATCGCGCTGTCGGGCAATTATCTGGACGAGCCGTATCAGATTCAGGAATTCAACGCCTGGGGCTATGCCGGTTTCAACGGGCAGGGCGTGATTGGCGGGTCGAAGTCGTACGTGACCTCGACCCGGCTGAAGCGCCTCGGCCTGTCGGGTACGTTGCAGTACCGGCCGGTGCCGAACCTGACGGTCACCGTCGACGGCTTCTATTCGGACTTCAACGACGACCAGATCAAGCGCGGTATCGAACTGCCGCTGGGCTATGGTCAGGATTTCAACAACGCCGCCAATCCCAATGGCGTGAAGCTGACCGGCACGACCGCCAACAGCGACGGGTTCGTCACGTCGGGCACGTTCGGCAATGTCGAGGGCGTGGTCCGCAACGACGCGTTCGAGCGCAAGGCGAAGCTGTATTCGTTCGGCTACAACATGGCATGGCGCGGCGACGACGGCTGGAACGCGACGCTGGACGCCAGCTATTCGAAGACCGATCGTGAGGAAATCATCCTCGAAAGCTATGCCGGTACCGGATACGGCCAGAATGTCGGCGCGAAGGACACGATCTCCTTTACCAGCGGCAGGACCGGCACCGCGTTCAAGCCGACGCTGAACTATTCCGATCCGAACCTGATCCTTCTGACCGATCCGCTCGGCTGGGGCGGCACGAACCTTCAGGCCGGTTATTTCAATGACCGGATCGTCAAGGACCGGATCGCCCAGTATCGCTTCGAGGTCGAGAAGGAACTGGACAACTTCTTCGGCGCGGTGAAGGTCGGGCTGAACTATACCGACCGCGACAAGTCGCTGACCCCGGACGAGGCGCTGCTGGCGTTGACCGGCGGCCTGCGCCAGCTCCGCATCCCCGACCAATATGTGAAGGAGCCGACCAGCCTCAGCTATCTGGGCCTGGGGCCGATGCTCAGCTACGATCCGCGCGACCTGCTGGCGGGCGGGGTCTATCAGCTGAACCCGAACACCAGTCTCGACGTGCCGGCCAAGGCGTTCCGCATCGAAGAAGACCTGATGACGATGTACGTCCAGGCGGACATCAACCAGGACATCGGCAGCTCGATCCTGACCGGCAATATCGGCGTGCAGGCGGTCAATACCGAGCAGAAGTCGTCGGGCCTGGTCGCGGCGGCGGGGACGCTGGTGCCGACCATCCGTGGGGCCGATTATTGGGACCTGCTGCCCAGCCTCAACCTGTCGCTGCGTATGCCCGGCGACTGGGTGATCCGTGCGGGCGCCGCACGGCAAGTGCAGCGGCCGCGACTGGACGACATGCGCGTGTCGCAGGGCTATGGCTATAACGTCGCTGAACGGATCATCACCGGCAGCGGTGGCAACCCGTATCTCCGTCCGATCCGGTCCAATTCGTTCGACCTGACGCTGGAGAAATATTTCGGCCGGTCGGGCTACATCGCGGCGCAGGGTTTCTACAAGGACCTGAAGTCGTTCGTGTACAACCAGACGATCCCGTTCGACTATGCGGGCTTCCCGACGCCGACCGGCACCCCGGCAGGCACCACGACGCTGGGCCGCGCGGACGTGCCGATCAACGGGGCGGGCGGCAGCATCTATGGCGTCGAACTGGCGGCGACGCTGCCGCTCAGCACCTTCGCTTCGTTCCTCGACGGGTTCGGCGTGACGGGCGGCGGTTCGTGGACCAAGACGCAGATCAAGCCGTCGCCGAACGCACCGGCGGAGGACATTCCGGGCTATTCGAAGTGGGTCGTCAACGGCACGGCGTATTTCGAGAAGTGGGGCTTCAGCGCTCGCGGATCGGCGCGGTACCGCTCGACCTTCGTCGGCGAATTGTCGGGCTTCGGCGGCAATCGCCAGCGCCGCCGCGCGCTGGACGAGACGATCATCGATGCGCAGATCGGCTATGAGTTCCAGAAGGGCACCGCGCTCGAAGGACTGTCGATCTTCGTGCAGGGCCAGAACCTGACCGACGAGCGCTTCTCGACCGTCGATCCGGGATATGACCTCGCCGTAATCGACTATCAAAGCTATGGCCGGCGCTTCCTTGCCGGGGCATCGTTCCGGTTCTGATGCACTGTCTCCGCCCGCCTTTGCACGAGGCGGGCGGGTTGACCTGATGGAGGCGTGGATGGCGATCGATCAGGAACCGGTCCGGCAGGTCGCCATTATCGGGGGCGGATCGGCCGGATGGATGGCGGCGGCGGCAATCGCCCGCTTCCTGCCCGCCGGCACCGACGTCGTGCTGGTCGAATCCGACGCGATCGGTACGGTCGGGGTCGGCGAGGCGACGATCCCCCAGCTGCGCCTGTTCAACCAGCATCTGGGCATCGACGAGGATGATTTCGTCGCGCGCACCGGGGGCAGCTTCAAGCTGGGCATCGAGTTCGCCGGCTGGAACGGGGCGGACAGCCGCTACCTCCACGCCTTCGGCACCATCGGCCGCGCGGTCGGGCTGGTGCCGTTCCAGCATTACTGGCTGGCGGCGGGCGGCGGGGAGCGGCCGCAGTCGCTGTGGTCGCACAGCGCGTGTGCGCAAGCGGCGGCGCAGGACCGGTTCGACCGCGATCCCGGCAACCCGCAGGCTCCGGCGGGCACCGCCTGGGCCTATCATTTCGACGCCGCGCGCTATGCCGCCTACCTGCGCGAACGCGCCGAGGCGGGCGGTGTCGTGCGCGTCGAGGGACGCGTGGTCGATGTGGCGCAGCATGGCGACAGCGGCCTGATTGCCGCCGTCATGCTGGACGACGGTCGGCGGATCGAGGCGGATTTCTTTGTCGACTGTTCGGGTTTCGCCGCGCTGCTGATCGGGCGGATGGCGGGCGATCGCTGGGATGACTGGTCGGCGCTTCTGCCGTGCGACCGGGCGCTGGCGGTGCCGTGCGCGGCCGTCGCGCCGGTTACGCCCTATACCCGCGCCACAGCCCGCGCGGCCGGATGGCAATGGCGCATTCCGTTGCAGGAGCGGACCGGGAACGGGCTGGTCTATTCCAGTGCGCATCTGTCCGACGACGAGGCCGCTGCGACGTTGCTGGGCAATCTCGACGGGGCAGCGTTGGGCGATCCCCGGCCGCTGCGTTTCACGACTGGGCGGCGGGCTGCGCCGTGGATCGGCAACTGCGTCGCGCTGGGGCTGGCCGCCGGGTTCATGGAGCCGCTGGAATCGACGTCGATCCATCTGGTGCAGTCGGGGATCGCACGGTTGTTGTCGCTATGGCCGAGCGCGACCCCACGCGCCGCCGACATCGCCGAGTTCAACCGCCAGTCGGCGCGCGAATGGCTGTGCATCCGCGACTTCCTGATCGCGCATTATGCGCTGAACGGACGGGACGAGCCGTTCTGGCAGGAACGCCGCATGGCGCCGCTGCCCGATACCTTGCGCGAACGCATCGCGCTGTTCCAACAATCGGGCCGGATCGTGCGTGACGAGCACGAACTGTTCGCCGAGGTGGCGTGGTTGCAGCTTTTCGTCGGGCAGGGGGTGGTGGCCGGGGGCTATCATCCGCTGGCCGACGCGTTGCCCGCCGCGCGCCGCGACCAGTTTCTCGACATTTCGGCGAGGCATGTCGCCGCCACGGTCGCGCGGATGCCGACCCATGACCAATATCTGCGCGCCCATTGCCCGGCGCCTGCCACAAAGGTTGCCGCGTGATCCGATCCCTGCTCCTCGCCCTGACCCTCGGCGCCAGTGCGCTGCCGTCCGCTGTCGCCGCGCAGGATTTTCGTGCGCGCGCGCCGGAGGACGAGGTAATCTACTTCGTTCTGCCCGACCGGTTCGAAAATGGCGACAAGGCGAACGACCGGGGCGGCATGACCGGCGACCGGCTGGCCCATGGCTTCGATCCGACAGCTAAGGGTTTCTATCATGGCGGCGACCTGAAGGGGCTGATGGCGCGGTTGCCCTATATCCAGTCGCTGGGCGCGACCGCGATCTGGGTCGGGCCGATCTTCAGGAACAAGGCCGTTCAGGGCGGTCCGGGCAACGAGTCGGCCGGCTATCACGGCTATTGGGTGACGGACTTCACCCGGGTCGATCCGCATCTGGGCACCAATGCCGATTTCAAGGCGCTGGTCGATGCGGCGCACGCGCGGGGGATGAAGGTCTATATGGACATCATCGCCAACCACACCGCCGACGTGATCCAGTATCGCGAATGCGCGGGCAAGCGCGAATGCGCCTATCGCAGCCGGGCCGACTATCCCTATGCTGCCAAGGGCAAAAACAAGGGTTTCGCCGGCGACGGCGTGCAGACGGCGGAGAATTTCGCGAAGCTGACCGATCCGTCGTTCGCCTATACCCCGTTCGTACCGGCGGCCGAGCGGTCGGTGAAGGCGCCGGCTTGGCTGAACGATCCGATCTATTACCATAATCGCGGTAACACGACGTTCAGCAACGAAAGCTCGCAGATGGGGGATTTCGTCGGGCTGGACGACCTGATGACCGAAAACCCGCGCGTGTTGGCGGGGATGATCGACATCTTCGGCGGGTGGATCGACCGGTTCGGGATCGATGGCTATCGCATCGATACCGCGCGGCATGTGAACCCGGAATTCTGGGCGGCGTTCGTGCCGGCGATGCAGGCGCGGGCGAAGGCGCGCGGCATTCCCAATTTCCATGTCTTCGGCGAGGTCGCGCTGTCGTCGCTCGATGCCGGTGGCCTTGCCGTCTGGACCAAGACGGGCAAGTTTCCCGCCGTGCTCGACTTCTCGTTCCGCGAGGCGGTATTGCAGAGCGTCGCCGGGACCAAGGGCACTGACGTGTTCGAAACGGTGTTCGACGGCGACGTCCTCTATGCCGGCGGTGAGGCGACAGCGCGGCAGTTGCCGACGTTCACCGGTAATCACGACAATGGCCGTTTCGCCTTCTATCTGCGTCAGGCGCGACCTCAGGCGAGCGACGCGGAAATCCTGTCGCGGGTAATGCTGTCGAACGCGATGCTGCTGAGCCTGCGCGGCGTGCCGACCATCTATTCGGGCGACGAGCAGGGCTTTGCCGGCGACGGCAACGACCAGGACGCGCGTGAAGACATGTTCGCGTCGCAGGTCGCGTCGTACAACGACAACAAGCTGGTCGGCACGACCGCCACCACCGCGACCGCGAACTTCGCGCCTACCCATCCGCTGTACCGGCAGATCGCGCAATTGGCGAAGCTCCGGACGTCGACCCCGGCGCTCACGCGCGGACGGCAGTTGCTGCGCGCACGCGAGGACAAGCCGGGCCTGCTCGCCATCTCGCGGTTCGATCCGACCAGCAATGCCGAAGTCCTGCTGCTGTTCAACACCGCGAACGCGGCGATCACGCGCAACGTGCAGGTCGAGACGGCATCGACGCGGTTCCGGGCGCTTACCGGCCGCTGCGGCACCGTGACCGCTCCCGGCGCGATCCGCGTCGACCTTCCCGCCCTTGGCTATGCGGTGTGCGCCGCGGAGACCCGATAATGACCGAAGCTGCCGTCCGGGCCGTCGCCCCCGAACCCGCCGCCGCCCGCCCGTGGTGGCATGGTGCGACCATCTATCAGATTTATCCGCGCAGTTTCGCCGACAGCAATGGCGACGGGATCGGCGATCTGCCCGGTATTACCGCGCATCTCGACTATGTCGCGGCGCTGGGCGTGGACGCCATCTGGCTGTCACCATTCTTCACATCGCCGATGAAGGATTTCGGCTATGACGTTGCAGATTATTGCGATGTCGACCCGATCTTCGGCACGCTCACCGATTTCGACACGTTGATCGCCAAAGCGCATTCGCTGGGCCTGCGCATCATCATCGATCAGGTATGGTCGCATACCAGCGACGAACATCCGTGGTTCGTCGAGAGCCGGTCGAGCCGCACCAACCCCAAGGCCGACTGGTATGTATGGGCCGATGCCAAGCCCGACGGCTCGCCGCCCAGCAACTGGCAGTCGGTGTTCGGCGGCCCGGCCTGGACGTGGGACGCCCGACGCGGGCAATATTATCTGCACAATTTCCTGAAGGAACAGCCGCAGCTCCACGGCCACAACCCGGACTTGCAGCAGGCGCTGCTCGATACCGCGCGCTTCTGGCTGGATCGCGGGGTCGACGGGTTCCGGCTGGACGCGATCAACTTCGCGATGCACGACCCCGATCTGCGCGACAATCCGCCGATGCCGAGCAACGGCAAGACCCGCACCCGCCCGTTCGATTTCCAGCGCAAGCTCTACAATCAGGGGCATCCGGACATTCCGGCGTTCCTCGAACGGGTGCGTGCGCTGCTCGACGGCTATGGCGACCGCTTCACCGTGGCGGAGATCGGCGGCGACGACGCCACGCGCGAGATGAAGCTGTTCTGCGAAGGCGATCGCCGGCTGAACACCGCCTATGGCTTCGACTTCCTCTACGCCCCCGAACTGTCGCCCCGCATCCTGCGCGACGCGCTCGACAATTGGGGCGAGGACGCGCCGTGGCCGAGCTGGGCGTTCGAGAATCATGACGCGCCGCGTGCCGTCTCGCGCTGGCTGACCGATCCGGCGCAGGCCGGCGCGTTCGGCCGGATCAAGATGCTGCTGCTCGCCTGCCTGCGCGGCAATATCTTCCTGTATAATGGCGAGGAACTGGGGCTGCCGCAGGTCGACATCGCGTTCGAGGATCTGCAGGACCCGGAGGCGATCGCCAACTGGCCGCTGACCCTGTCGCGCGACGGTGCCCGTACGCCGATGCCATGGGCGGCCGATGCCGAAAATCTGGGCTTCGGGGCGGGCAAGCCGTGGCTGCCGGCGGGCGAGGCGCACCGCGCGTTGGCGGTCGACCGGCAGGTGCATGACACGGCGTCGCTGCTGAACTTCACGCGGCACGTGCTGGCGCTGCGCAATGCGCATCCGGCGCTGCGATCGGGCAGCATGACCATCGTCGAGGCGTCGGACGCGATCTTCGCGTTCGAGCGTGAACTGGACGGGCAGCACATGCTCTGCGTGTTCAACCTGTCCGATGCGCCGGCGACCTTCGCGGGCGGCGCGGGCACGCGCGCGATCGAAACCATCGGTGACGTGGAGGGGGACCAGTTCGGCCCGTTCGCGGCGCAGGTCGCGGTTCGCGACTGACAAAGATAATAGGGAGAAGGCGATGAGGATGATGAAATGGGCGCTGGCGCTGGCCGGCGTGACTGCGATGGCCTCGCCCGCCTTTGCCGAAGTCGTGGCACGGGCGGCCTCGCCCGATGGCAAGCTGACGGTGGCGGTCAGCCTGGATAATGAGGGCCGTCCGAGCTACTCGGTCGCGAAGGACGGCAAGGCGGTGCTGAACGACAGCAAGCTCGGCTTCCTGTTCACCGACGCGCCGAAGATCGAGCGCGGCCTGACGCTGGCCGGCACGAAGCGCGACCGGGCCGATACGACCTGGACGCAGCCGTTTGGCGAGTGGAAGACGATCCGCGACAATCACACCGAACTGACGGTGACGTTCCGCGAGGCGAAGAACCTGAAGCGCGAGATGGCGGTCACCTTCCGCCTGTTCGACGATGGTGTCGGCTTTCGCTACACGCTGCCGAAACAGGCGAACCTGACGACGGCCAACATCGCCGACGAACTGACCCAGTTCGCCTTCGCCGAGCCTGGCACCGCATGGTGGAAGCCGGCGTTCGAGTGGAACCGCGAGGAATATCTCTACAACAAGACGCCGCTCGACGCGGTCGGCACCGCGCAGACGGTGATGACGGTAAAGCTCGCCAGCGGTCGCCATGTCGCGATCCATGAAGCGGCGCTCAGCGACTATTCGGCGATGAACCTCGCACGGGCGGAGGGGACGACCTTCCGTGCGGTGCTGACGCCAGGATCGAATGGGCCGAAGGTGTCGCGCGCTGCCGGCTTCTCCACGCCGTGGCGGACCATCGCCATCGCCGACGATGCGCCGGGCCTCTACAACGCCAGCCGCATCGGGCTGAACCTGAACGAGCCGAACAAGCTGGGCGATACGTCGGGCTGGATTCAGCCGGGCAAGTTCGTCGGCGTGTGGTGGAACATGATAAAGGGCGACTGGAGCTGGGCGCGTGGGGCCAAGCACGGCGCCACCACCGCGAATGTCCGCCGCTACATCGACTTCGCCGCCGCCAACGGCATTCAGGGCGTGCTGGTCGAGGGGTGGAATGTCGGCTGGGACGGCGACTGGTTCGGCAACGGCAACGACATGAACTTCAGCCAGCCGACCGAGGATTTCGACGCGGCGGGCCTGGCGGCCTATGCGAAGTCGAAGGGCGTGCGCCTGATCGGTCATCACGAAACCGGCGGGTCGGTCAGCAATTACGACCGGCAGCTCGACACCGCGTTCAAATGGGCCGCCGATCACGGCGAACGCGTCGTCAAGACGGGCTATGTCACCGATGCCGGCCAGATCGAACGCGTCGATGCCGATGGGTCGAAGCATCGCGAGTGGCATGAGGGGCAGTGGATGGTGAACCACCATCAGCGCGTCCTGGATGCCGCTGCCCGCTACAAGGTGTCGATCGACAGTCACGAGCCGGTCAAGGATACCGGGCTGCGTCGCACCTACCCCAACTGGCTGAGCCGTGAAGGCGGGCGCGGCATGGAGTATAATGCGTGGGAAGGCGGCAAGAATCCGCCCGAGCATGAGGCCAACATGGTCTTCACCCAGTTTTTGGGCGGACCGATGGACTTCACGCCCGGCGTGCTGAGCCTGACCGGCAGCAATGGCAGCGCGATCAAGTCGACCATCGCCAAGCAGCTTGCGCTGTATGTCACGTTGTATTCGCCGGTCGTCATGGCGGCCGATACGCCGGAAAACTACGCGCGCTATCCCGCCGCGTTCAAGTTCATCCGCGACGTGCCGACCGACTGGTCCGACACCCGCGTGCTGAACGGCGAGGTCGGCGATTATGCGACGATCGCGCGCAAGGCGGCGGGCAGCAGCGACTGGTTCCTCGGCGCGATCGGCGATGAAGAGGCGCGCAGCAGCACGGTGAAGCTCGATTTCCTCGATGCCGGCAAGACCTATACCGCCGAAATCTATCGCGACGGTCCCGGCGCGGACTATCGCACCGATGCCCGCCATTCGATCACCATCGAACAGCGTCAGGTGAAGAAGGGCGACACGCTGACGATCGCGCTGGCACCCGGCGGTGGCGAGGCGATTCGGTTCGTGGGACCGAAGAAGCGCTAAACGATCCTCCCCGGAACGGGGAGGGGGACCGCCGCCAAAGGCGGTGGTGGAGGGGGACAGCCCCGAACGCAACGATGGCGCGCGGGGCAACCCCCCTCCACCGTCCTGCGGACGGTCCCCCTCCCCATATATGGGGAGGATATAGATGCAGACCCGCCCGACGCTCGGCTTCGGCCAGCTCTGGAACATCTCGTTCGGTTTCTTTGGCATTCAGATCGGCTTCGCGCTGCAGAATGCGAATGCCAGCCGCATCTTCCAGTCGCTGGGCACGCCGATCGATCAGCTGGGGCTGATGTGGATCGCGGCGCCGCTGACCGGGCTGCTGGTCCAGCCGCTGATCGGCCATTATTCCGACCGGACGTGGGGGCGGCTAGGGCGCCGGCGGCCCTATTTTCTGATCGGTGCGATCCTGTGCACCTGCGCGCTGTTCTTCATGCCCAATTCGCCGACCATCCTCGCGGCGGCGATCACTTTGTGGATCCTAGATGCGTCGCTGAACGTGTCGATGGAGCCGTTCCGGGCGTTCGTCGGCGACATGCTGGCGCCCCGACAGCGACCGGCGGGCTATGCGTTCCAAACGTGGTTCATCGGCGCGGGCGCGGTCGTCGCCAGCATCGCGCCCTATGTGCTGGAAAACGTCTTCGGCGTTAGCAATACGGCCCCGGCGGGGCAGGTGCCCGATGCCGTGCGCTACGGTTTCTATTTCGGTGGCGTGATGCTGCTCGTGGCGGTGCTGTGGACCGTGCTGACCGTGCGCGAATACAGCCCGGCGGAGCTGGCGGCGTTCGGCGAGGAGACCGAGGAACCGGCGGATACGACCCCGCCGGTCATTCCGGCGCGCGGACCGCTATGGATCGTCGGCGGTGGCATCGTTGCCGCCCTGATCGCCTGGGCCGAGGCCAGCGGTGCGCTGGAAAGCGGGCGCGAGGCCTATTTCGTGGCCGCTGGCATCGCGCTCTACGGTGTCGCGCAGATGGTGTCGGCGGCGCTGGTGCGCGCCGGACGGGGCGACAATGTGCTGAGCCACATCATCGGCGATCTGGCGACCATGCCCGACACGATGCGGCGGCTGGCGCTGGTGCAGTTCTTCACCTGGGGCGCGCTCATCCTCCTGTGGGTCTATACGACCCCGGTCATCGCGCAGCAGATATGGGGCACGATCGATCCGGCGTCGGACGGGTATAACCAGGCGGGCAGTTGGGTCGGCGTGTTGTTTGCGATCTATTCAGGCGTGGCGGCGGTGGCGGCGTTCGCGCTGCCGGTGCTGGCGCGGTCCTTCGGCGCGGCGCGGACGCATATGCTGTGCCTGGTCGTCGGGGCGGCGGCCTATATCGGTATCTACCTGACCCATGACCGGCTGGGCATGATCGTGCCGATGATCGGCATCGGCATCGTGTGGGCGTCGGTGCTGACCATGCCCTATGTGCTGCTTGCCAACGCACTGCCGCAGCGCAAGCTGGGCGTGTATATGGGCATCTTCAATTTCTTCATCGTCCTGCCGCAGCTGATCGTCGCGACGGTGATGGGCGGTGTCATCAAGACGTGGTTCCCGACCCAGCCGGCCTATACGATGCTGGTCGCGGCGGCGGTGATGGCGCTGGCGGCGGTGGCGATGCTGCGGGTGCGCGAGCCTATCGCAGCGTGACCGTCCGGGCGGGGCGATCGATCCGGATCGTCGCGCCCGGCAGGTGCAGTTCGAAGCCGGGGCAGTCGGGCGCTTCCCACCGTTCCGCCGTCATCGGCTGGCCGTCGAGTGCCAGCCATGTTGCCTGCTGCGGCACATCGGTGTCGAATACGGTGGGGCGTTCACGACGCCACGCGGCGAGCGTCGCGACATGCTCCTCCAGCGCGACGTCGCGGGCGTCCCAGTCGACCCAGCCGATCGCATTATCCTGCGCATAGGCGTTGTTGTTGCCGCGCTGCGACCGGCCGAATTCGTCGCCGGCGGTCAGCTGGATATAACCGCGCGTCGCGAACAGCGTGGCGAGCAGCGCGCGCAGGTCGGCGGTGCGCGCGGCGATGACGGCGGGTTCGTCGCTCGGCCCCTCGACCCCGTGGTTCCACGACAGGTTGTCGCCATGCCCGTCGCGATTGTCCTCGCCATTGGCATGGTTGTGGCGTTCGACATGCGACACTAGGTCGGCGAGCGTGAAGCCGTCATGCGCCGCCAGGAAGTTCACGCTGCGGGTGACCGGTCCGAAGATGTCGGCCGATCCCATCAGCCGCGTCGCCAGCTGCCCGACGCCGCCGTCGCCGCGCCAGAAGCGGCGCACATCGTCGCGATACCGGTCGTTCCATTCCAGCCAGTCGGGCGGGAAATTGCCCAGCTGATAGCCGCCGGGGCCGATGTCCCATGGCTCGGCGATCATCACCTTGTGCCGCAGCAACGGGTCGGCGGCGATCGCGGCGAAGATCGGGGCGTGGCGGTCGAAACCGGGCGAGCGGGCGATGACCGGCGCAAGGTCGAAGCGGAAGCCATCGACGCCCAACGCGGCGAAATGGCGGAGCGTGGCGAGGATCAGGTCGCGCACCCCCGCATCGCCCGCGTCCAGCGTATTGCCGGTACCGGTATCGTTGATGAGGGTGCCGTCCGGCGCGTGGGCGTAGCTGCGATCGTCCAGCCCGCGCAGCGACAGGATCGGGCCGTCGCGGTCGCTTTCCCCGCTATGGTTGAACACCAGATCGAGGATGACGCCGATCCCGGCGGCGTGCAGCGCGGCGATCGTCTCGCGCAGTTCGGCGACGCCGCCGAGAGCGAGACCGGGGTCGATCGCCATCGGCACGACCGGATTATAGCCCCACGCATTGCGCAGGCCCAGCGGAGGGAGGTGGCGTTCGTCGATCCAAGCGACGATCGGCATCAGTTCTACGGTGCCAACGCCGATCCCTTGCAGATGGGCGATGATCGATGGATGGGCGAGCGCGGCGATGGTCCCGCGCTGTTCCTCCGGTATGTCCGGGTGCTGCATCGTGAAGCCCCGGACGTTGAGTTCGTAGATCGGTCGCGCCGGATCGATCCGGGGGCGCTCGACCGGGGCCGGGGCGGATAATGCGGGCACGATGGCGCGCGGCACGATGGCGGCGGTGTCCGCGCCGAATTGCGACAAGGCGGGATCATGGACGAAACGGCGGTCTAGTTCGACGGCGTACGGGTCGACCAGCAGCTTGGCGGGGTCGAACCAGCGGCCGGCGGCCGGCGCCCATTCCCCTGCGGCGCGATAGCCGTAGCGTTGGCCCGGACCGGCGCCCGGAACCTCGACGACAAAACCGTCGCCGTCCCGGGTCATCGCGATGCGCCGTTCGGCGTCGCCGTCGAACAGGCACAGCCACATCGCCGCCGCGTCCCGCGCGCGGACGCTGAAGCGGGTGCCGCCGGGTATCGCGCAGGTGCCGAGCGTCATGCTGCGAGCAGGCTCCGATACAGGCCGGCATAGCGCGCGCCGCTGCGCGTCCACGAGAAGTCGGCGCGCATCCCCTGTTTCTGGATCGTCGTCCAGCAATCGGGGCGGGCATAAAGCGCCATCGTCCGGCGCAGCGCCTGCGACAAGCCGGCGGGCGTGACCGCGTCGAACTGGACACCGGTCGCAACGCCGGCCGCCACCGCTGCCTCGTTCGCGTCGATCACTGTGTCGGCGAGGCCGCCGGTCCGCGCGACGACGGGTACACAGCCATAGGCGAGGCCGTATAGCTGGGTCAGGCCGCAGGGTTCGAACCGCGACGGGATCAGGATCGCGTCACCGCCGCCCTGCAACAGATGGGACAGCCCTTCGTCATAACCGATCCGTACCCCGATGCGCCCGGCATGGCGGCTGGCGGCAGCGACAAACGCCTGTTCGAGCGCGGCGTCGCCCGATCCCAGCAGCGCGAGGCGACCGCCCATCGCGACCAGCGCGTCGAGTTCGCCGGCCAGCACGTCCATGCCCTTTTGCCAGGTCAGCCGGCTGACCACCACGAAGATCGGCCCGTCGCCGGTTTCGATGCCGAACGCCTGCTCTACCGCGCGCTTGTTGGTCCGCCGCCTAGGCAGGGTGCGCGCGGTATAGCGGGCGGGCAGGGCACTGTCGCTCTCGGGCGACCAGACCGCCGGGTCTATGCCGTTGACGATGCCGCTCACCCGGTCGCGGCGTGCCTCTATCAGCCCCTCCAGACCCATGCCGAACTCGGCACGGCGGATTTCCTCGGCATAGCTGGGCGATACGGTGGTGATGGCGTCGGCTGAGGCGAGGCCGGCCTTCAGCAGCCCGACCCCGCCATAATATTCGATGCCGTCGAGGGCGAAGGCGCTGTCGGGCAGGGCGAGACCGGCGAATACGGCGGCGTCGTACCGGCCCTGAAACGCGATATTGTGGATCGTCAGGATGCTCGGCACCTGCGCGTCGTCATAGCGCAGATAGGCCGGGGCCATCGCGCCTTGCCAGTCATGGGCGTGGACCAGATCGAATTGCGTCGCCAGATCGGCCGCCGCCCGGCCCAGCGCGGCGAAGCGCCGCCAATTGTCGTCCCAGTCGCGCCCGGTCGCATCGCCATACGGACCGCCGTCGCGCGCGAACAGCTCGGGCGCGTCGAGGACCAGCAGCGGATGGCCATCGATCTGCCCTGTCAGCAGGCGGGCCGGTACACCAAGCAGGTCGTCCCAGCGCCGCGCCACCTTCGCCCGACCGAGCGACTTCACGACCGACGGGTATCCCGGCAGCAGCGTCGTCATCTCGATCCCATGGGGCAAGAGGGCAGCGGGCAGGGCGCCGACGACGTCGGCGAGGCCACCGGTCTTGACCAGCGGATAGGCTTCGGACGCGACCGACAGGACGCGCATCACGCCTCCAACCGGTCGATCATCGGCTGGGTGATGAGGCAGATGCCGCGTTCGGTCCGGCGGAAGCGATGCCCGTCGAGCAGCGGGTCCTCACCGATCACCAGCCCGTCGGGAATGGTGACGCCGGCATCGACCACGCAGCGCGTCAGCCGCGCGTTCCGCCCGATCCGCGTCATCGGCAGGATCACCGATTCATCGATGCTGCTGAAGCTGTGCGCGCGAACGCCGGTGCTGAGCAGGCTGCGATGCACGGTCGATCCCGACACGATGCAGTCGCCCGCGACCAGGCTCGACACCGCGCTGCCGCGCCGGCCGTCGATGTCGTGGACGAACTTGGCCGGCGGCGTGATCTCCGAATAGGTCCACAGCGGCCAGCTACGGTCGTACAGGTCCAGTTGCGGCACGACGTCGGTCAGGTCGATATTCGCTTCCCAATAGGCGTCGACCGTGCCGACATCGCGCCAATAGGCACGCGGCTCCTCAGGGCTGCGGACGCAGGAGGCGGAGAAGCGGTGCGCCTGCGCGTGGCCATGCTCGACCAGATACGGGATCAGGTCCTTGCCGAAATCGCGGCTCGACCCTTCGGTATCCGCATCGCGACGCAGCTGTTCGAACAGGAAAGCGGTGCGAAAGACGTAGATGCCGAGGCTGGCGAGCGCCATGTCGGGATTGCCGGGCAGGGCGGGCGGGTCCTTCGGCTTTTCGACGAAATCGATGATCCGGTCATCGGCATCGACATGCATGACGCCGAACCCGACCGCTTCGGCCCGTGGCACTTCCATGCACGCCACGGTCACGTCGGCGCCGGTGTCGACATGCTGCTGGAGCATGAGCTCATAGTCCATCTTGTAGATATGATCCCCGGCAAGGATGACCATATATTCGGGACCATAGCTCTGGATGATGTCGATATTCTGGAACACCGCGTCGGCGGTCCCTTCATACCATTGGAACTCGCTGATCCGCTGGCTGGCGGGCAGGATGTCGAAACTCTCGTTGCGTTCGGGGCGCAGGAAGTTCCAGCCGCGCTGCAGGTGGCGGATCAGGCTGTGCGCCTTGTACTGGGTCGCCACGCCGATGCGGCGGATGCCCGAATTGATCGCGTTCGACAGCGCGAAGTCGATGATCCGGCTCTTGCCACCGAAATAGACCGCCGGCTTGGCACGGGTGTCGGTCATCTCGAACAGGCGGCTGCCGCGGCCGCCCGCCAATACATAAGCCATGGCGTCACGCGCCAATGGTTGTCCTCGCCTCTCCACGCAGCACTCTCCCCCAAAACTTATGCTTTATATTCGAACCACATCGTCGCCAGCGGCGGCAGGGTCAGCACGACCGCGCCATCGGTGGCGGTCACTTCGCCCAGATTGCCGATGCCGCTGCCGCCATAGAGTTGCGCATCGCTGTTCAGCATTTCGCGCCACACGCCGTTCGCCGATACCGGCACCCGGTAGCCCTCGCGGACGACCGGGGTCAGGTTGCTGACGACCAGCACCGGCGGCGCGCCCGGCGCGCGGCGTTCCCACGCGAAGACCGAATTGGCAGCATCGTCGACCACCGCCCAATGGAACCCGTCGCCCTCGCAGTCGCGCGCATGGAGCGCGGGCGTATCGCGGTAGAGGCGGTTCAGGTCGCGAACGAGCGCCGCGACGCCGCGATGCGCGGGGGCATCCATCAACTCCCAGTCGAGCGCGCGTTCCTCCGACCATTCGCGGCGCTGGGCGAACTCCTGCCCCATGAACAGCAGCTTCTTGCCGGGATAGCCCCACATCAGCGCATAATAGGCGCGCAGATTGGCGAATTTTTGCCAGTCGTCGCCCGCCATCTTGGTCAGCAGCGATCCCTTGCCGTGCACCACCTCGTCATGGCTGAGTGGCAGCACGAAATTCTCGCTGAAGGCGTAGGTCAGGCCGAAGGTGATTTCGTCGTGATGGTGCGACCGGTGCACCGGTTCGCGCGCCATATAGGCGAGCGTGTCGTGCATGAAGCCCATGTTCCATTTGAACCCGAAGCCCAGGCCGCCTTCATGCGCGGGCATCGACACGCCGGGCCATGACGTCGATTCCTCGGCAATGGTGAAGAAGCCGGGATGTTCGCGATATACCGCGCGGTTGGTATCGCGCAGAAACGCGACCGCCTCCCAATTCTCGCGACCGCCATCGGCGTTGGGAATCCATTCGCCGGCTTGCCGCGAATAGTCGCGATACAGCATCGATGCGACCGCATCGACGCGCAAGCCGTCGACATGATAGCGCTCTGCCCAGAACAGCGCGTTGTTCACCAGAAACTGCGACACCTCCCGCCGGCCGAAATTATAGATGGCGGTGTTCCAGTCGGGGTGGAAGCCCAAGCGTGGATCTTCATGTTCGTAGAGCGCGGTGCCGTCGAAGCGTGCCAGACCGTGCGCATCGGTCGGAAAATGCGCGGGCACCCAGTCGAGCAGCACGCCGACCCCGGCCTTGTGCGCGCCATCGACGAAGCGGGCGAAGCCGGCCGGATCGCCGAAGCGGGCCGACGGGGCATAGAGACCGGTCGTCTGATAGCCCCAGGACGGGTCGTAGGGATGCTCGCTGACGGGCAGGAACTCGATATGGGTGAAGCCCAGGTCGACGACATAGGGGATCAGCCGGTCCGCCAGCTGGTCCCAGGGGAGGAACCAGCCATCATCGCCCCGCTGCCAGCTGCCGGCATGGACTTCGTAGATCGAGATCGGCACCCGGCGCGGATCGACCGAGGCCCAGTGTTCGCGGTGCGCCGCATCGCGCCAGTCATGGTCGAGCGGCGCGGCGGTGCGCGACGCGGTGGCGGGGCGCAGTTCGCTTTCGAACGCGAAGGGATCGGCCTTGTGCGGCAAGCGCGCGCCGTCCGGACCGATGATCGCGAACTTGTACGCCTGTCCCGGCCCGACATCGGGCAGGAAGATTTCCCACACGCCGACATCGCCGCGCCGCCGCATCGGGTGGCGCTTGGCGTCCCACAGATTCCAGTCACCGACGACGCTGACGACCTGCGCATTGGGTGCCCAGACCGCGAAGTGCATCCCGTCGGCGCCTTCGTGCCGGATCGGATGCGCGCCCAGCTTGTCGTGCAGGCGCAGATGCGTCCCCTCCGCCAGCAGGAAATCGTCGGTGGGGCCGAGGACCGGGCCGAAACTGTACGGGTCCTTCACCCACCATTCGCCACCGCCGCCGCGCGCATAATACCATAAGGGTTGGGGCGGGGCGTCGATCGTCCCCTCGACAATACCGTCGCCGACCGGGCGCAGCTCGCCCAGCACCTTGCCCGACAGGTCGTGCGCCAGCACCTTCTGCGCACCGGGCAGCCACGCGCGGACGAACGTACCCGCCGGGCCGGCATGGGGTCCTAGCAGCGAGAAAGGATCGGCGTGACGACCGCCAAGCAGCGCGGCGATGGCGTCGTCGCCGGGGGTCACATCACCTTCCAGATGTCGCGGGCATATTCGCTGATAGTACGGTCGGACGAGAACCAGCCGACCCCGCCGACATTGCGGATGGCGCTGGCGTTCCAGCCGGCGCGGTCGCTCCAGCGGGCATCCACCTGCCGCTGCGCCTGCGCATAGCTGTCGAAATCGGCGCAGCACAGGAACCAGTCGCTGTTTTCCAGCCCGTCGATCAGCCCGGCATAGCGGCCCGGTTCGTCATGGCTGAACACCCCGCCCTTGATCGCGGACAGCGCCTGTTGCAGCTCGGGTGAGGCGGCGATCACCTCGCGTGGGTCGTAACCATTGGCGCGCTTTTCGGTGACTTCATCGGCGGTCAGGCCGAAGATCACGATGTCGTCGGCCCCGACATGATCGCGGATTTCGACGTTCGCGCCGTCGAGCGTGCCGATGGTCAGTGCGCCGTTCAGCGCCAGCTTCATGTTGCCGGTGCCCGATGCCTCCATTCCCGCCGTGCTGATCTGTTCGGATAGGTCGGCGGCGGGCATGATGAGTTCGGCCAGCGACACGTTGTAGTTGGGCACGAACGCCACGCGCAGCAGCCCGCGCACCGCCGGATCGGCATTGACCCGTCGCGCGACGTCGTTGGCCAGTTTGATGATGAGCTTGGCGTTGTGATAGCTCGACGCCGCCTTACCCGCGAACAGCTTCACGCGGGGTGTCCAGTCCCGGTCGGGATGGCTGCGAATCTGGTCGTAGAGCGCGACCGTTTCGAGGATGTTGAGCAGCTGGCGCTTATATTCGTGGATGCGCTTCACCTGCACGTCGAACATCGCATCGGGATCGAGCCGGACACCCATCACCTCGCGCAGATGCTGCGACAGGCGGACCTTGTTCGCCCGCTTCACCTGCTCGAATTTTTCGCGGAATGCCGCATCGGCGGCGAAGGGCTTGAGGTCGGCCAGCTTCGTCGCATCGTCGAGAAAGCCGTCGCCGATCGCCTCGCGAATCAGCGCGGTCAGCCCCGGATTGCTCTCGAACAGCCAGCGGCGCGGGGTGATGCCGTTGGTCTTGTTGTTGATCCGGTCGGGATAGAGGCGGTGCAGGTCGGCGAACACCGTCTGCTTCATCAGGTCGGTGTGGAGCGCCGCGACGCCGTTGACGCTATGGCTGCCGGTAAACGCCAGGTTCGCCATCCGCACCCGCCGTTCGCCGCCTTCGTCGATCAGGCTGATCGCGGCGATCGCGCCATCGTCCTGCCCCTGCGCCCGTGCCTCGCGCAGCACCTTCGCGTTGATCGCATAGACGATCTGCATGTGGCGCGGCAGCAGCCGTTCGAACAGCGGCAGTGGCCAGCTTTCCAGCGCCTCGGGCAGCAGCGTGTGGTTGGTATAGCCGAACGTCGCCTTGGTGATTTCCCACGCGCCGTCGAAATCGAGCGCATGATCGTCGATCAGGATACGCATCAGTTCGGCAACCGACACCGCCGGATGGGTATCGTTCAGCTGGATCGCCGCCTTGTCCGACAGGGTGCGGATGTCGCCGAAATACTGGACGTGCCGGCGCACGATGTCCTGAATCGATGCCGAGGAGAAGAAATATTCCTGCCGCAGCCGCAATTCCTGACCCGCCGGAGTCGAATCGGCCGGGTAGAGGACGCGGACCAGCGTGTCGGCGCGCACCGACGCCGCCAGCGCGCCTTCGTGGTCGCCGGCATTGAACCGGTCGAGCCGGATCGGATCGCGCGCCCGCGCGGTCCACAGGCGCAGCGTATTGACCCGCGCGCCGCGCCAGCCGATCACCGGCGTATCGACGGCGATCGCCTCGACGCTCTCACCCGGCATCCAGTGGATGTCGCCATTCTCGTCGCCGACGACCTCTCCGCCGAAGCCAATGCGGTAGGCGCTTTCGCGACGTTCGAACTCCCACGGATTGCCGTGGCGCAGCCAGGTTTCGGGCAGTTCCACCTGCCAGCCATTGTCGATCCGCTGGCGGAACATCCCGTTCACATAGCGGATGCCATAGCCATAGGCGGGTAGGTCGAGGCTGGCGAGGCTCTCCATGAAGCACGCCGCCAGCCGGCCGAGGCCACCATTGCCCAGCGCCGCATCCGGCTCCTCGCCCTCCAGATCGGCGAGGTTCACTCCCAGCGACGCCAGCGCCTCGCGCACCTCGTCCGTCCGCGACAGGTTGGCGATCGCATCGCGGAGCAGCCGGCCGATCAGGAATTCGAGGCTGAGATAATAGACCTTCTTGGCACCGGCGGCATGGGCCTGCTTGCTCGACGCCATCCAGCGTTCGATGATGTCGTTGCGCACCGTCAGGATCGTCGCTGCCAGCCAGTCGTGCGGCAGCGCGGCCTGCGCATCCTTGCCGATCCGGTGGACCAGCGTTTCGAGGATCGCTTCGGCGAGCGGCGGCGTGGTCGGGGCAACGGCGGCTAGGGCAGGCTGGGTCACGCAGATTCCTCGAAAGGGAGCGCGAACGACAGTATCGAATGTCGAACGCTTGTCACGCGCAATACGTATGCGCAAACCGGGTCGTTCCGGTGACAGCCAAATCCTTACAATCCATGTCGTCGCGCCCAATCGAGAAACAGTGCGGTCCAGGGTGCCGCCCGACCGTCGCGCAGCACGCCGAAGCCGTGCCCGCCCAGTTCCGGCAAATAGGCTTCGGCCGCGACCTTCGCCCGGCGGAGCGCGCCGAGCAGGGCAAGGCTGTTATCGACCCCTACGATGGCATCGTCGAGCGCGTGGGTCAGGAAGGTGGGCGGACTGGCCCCGGTGATGCGCGCGTCGCTGCGGTATCGCGCGGCCCGTTCCGGTGAGGGGGCTGGGCCGAGGAGTTGCTCCTGCGATGCCCGGTGCGTGCCCGCTACACCCATCAACGCCACCGGGTAGAGCAGTCCGGCGATGCGGACGCCCAAGGGTTGGGCATCGATCGCATCGGTCGCGGGATAGGTCGCATCGCTGCGACAGGCGAGCATCGCCGCCAGATGCCCGCCCGCCGAAAACCCCATGACGCCGATCCGGTCCTTCGCGACCCCGTTCGCCGCCGCTTCGGCGCGAACGATCCGCAGGGCGCGCTGGGCATCCTGCAGCGGCGTATCCGGCCCCGCCGCCCAGCCATCCCCCGGCAGCCGGTATTTCAGCAGATAGACGTGGTAGCCGCGTTCGGCGAAGAAGCGCAGCATGTCGCGGCCGTCATGGCCGATCGCCACCCGGCGATACCCGCCGCCGGGGATCAGCAGCATCGCCGCGCCGTTCGGTCGGGCGGGAATCGCGTGGACGAGTGCGGGCGTACGGACGTGGACGAACGCGGTATCGTCCGCCGGCCCCGTCGCCGACCGTGGTACTTCGCGTTCGACCACATGGACCGCGGCGCTGCCCGGCGGTCCACCGGGCCAGATCGGGCGAAAGCGCAGAGCCTCGGCGGCCCGTGCCGGCAGCGTCGCGGTGATCCCGGTCGCTATGCTCCCGCCGATCAGGGCACGGCGGCCCAACAGATTGGCCGTTCCGGTCGTCATGTTCAGCCCCTCGCCGCGATCCGTCTTGTCGGGGTACAGCATGGCCGGCGAACGATCCGCCGTCGATACCCGTCATCGCTTGACGTGTCGGGGGCGGGGGGCAAGGAGGCTGCAACGGACCGCCGCCATGCGGTCGCTGCGAAGCTTGGGGAGACGTAGAGTGAAATTCTGCCGTTTTGGACACCGGGGCGCCGAGAAGCCGGGCATCGTCGACACCGATGGCCATATCCGCGACCTGTCGGGCGTGGTCGACGACATCACCGTCGATACGATCCGTGACCTTTCCGTCGATGTCGCCAGCCTGCCGGTGGTGGAAGGAACGCCCCGGTACGGCGTGCCGGTAAAGGGCATCGGCAAGATCGTGGCGATCGGCCTTAACTATGCCGACCATGCCGCCGAATCGAACCTGCCGGTGCCAGCCGAACCGATGATGTTCATGAAGGCGCTGTCGTCGCTGACCGGCCCGAACGACGAGGTGATGTTGCCGAAGGGATCGACCCACACCGACTGGGAAGTCGAGCTGGCGGTCGTGATCGGCAAGACTGCCCGCTATGTGTCGAAGGAAGACGCGCTGTCCCACGTCGCGGGCTTCACCATCGCCAACGACGTGTCGGAACGCTTCAACCAGAAGCAGCGCGGGTCGCAATGGTCGAAGGGCAAGGGGCATGACAGTTTCTGCCCGGTCGGCCCGTGGCTGGTGACGCCGGACGAACTGGCCGATCCGCAAAACCTCGACATGTTCCTCGACGTCAACGGCGCGCGGATGCAGACCGGCAACACGCGGACGATGATCTTCGACGTCGCCGAACTTATTTCCTATGTCAGCGAATATATTACCCTGTATCCCGGCGACCTGATGATTACCGGTACGCCGCCGGGCGTGGGCGAGGGCAAGAAGCCGCAGTCGATCTATCTGAAGGCCGGCGACACGATGACGCTCGGCATCGCGGGCCTCGGCGAACAGACGCAGCAAGTCGTCGAATGGCGCCATCTGGGCGACGCCGTTCTCGGGTAAAGGGCAGGGGCGCCGGTCGAGGGATCGGCGCCCTTTCGCTACCCCGGCAGCGCGCCGGTCTGCCGCAGCGCCTCACCCAGCGCCAGCGCGGTGGCGGTCGCGAGGTTCATCGATCGCACCTCCGCCCGGATCGGCAGGCGCAGGCCGACATCGCAGCTATCGGCGACCGGTTGCGGCACGCCCGCACTCTCCTTGCCGAACAGCAATATGTCGTCCGCCTCGAAGCGGAAGTCGTAGGCGGATCGCGTCGCTTTGGTGGTGAACAGTATCAGCCGGGCGCCGGCACGCGCCGCACGGAAGGCGGCGAAGTCGGCATGGCGGGTCACCGATACATGGTCGATATAGTCCATGGCGGTGCGCCGGACGCGACGATCGTCCCATGCGAAGCCCAGCGGCTCGATCAGGTCGACCGCCACGCCCAGACAGGCCCCCAGCCGCAGGACGGCCCCGACATTGCCCGCGATTTCGGGTTCGTAAAGCGCGATACGCATGACGCTGCTTGGCGCGGGTCGCCGCAATGCGCAAGCGGCCCCGTAGCGGGCGGACCTGTTCGTTCAGCTTGTCGGGTATCTGGCGGAGAGGGAGGGATTCGAACCCTCGGTACCCGTAAAGGCACGCCGCATTTCGAGTGCGGTACAATCGACCACTCTGCCACCTCTCCGCAGAGGTTTTCCGCTCATATGCCGTGTTTGACGCGGCACGTTGGTCAGCGAGGGCGGTCGGTTAGCCCAAGGATTCGGGATGTGCAAGCGCATCCTTGCTGCAATCGCACATCGACCCTAGATTATTTCGCATGAAGGCCCTTTCCGCCCCGCTGCTCGACCTCGGCACGCCGTTGCCGCCGATCGCCCATGCCCGCTTTTCGATCGGGGAGGTCGTGCGCCACCGGCTGTTCGACTTTCGCGGGGTCGTGTTCGACATCGACCCGGTGTTTGCGAACAGCGACGAATGGTATGAATCGATCCCCGCCGAGGCCCGTCCGCGCAAGGACCAGCCATTCTACCACCTGCTCGCCGAAAATGCCGAGGCGAGCTATGTCGCCTATGTCAGCCAGCAGAACCTGATCGTCGACGACAGCGAGGAGCCGGTCGACCATCCCGCCATCCGGGGGCTGTTCGACGATTATGCCGACGGACGATACCAGTTGCGCCGCGAGCATCGCCACTAAGCGGCGTCGCCGGTCAGTAGATGTCCCGGCGATAGCGACCACTGCCGAGCATCTCCTCCAGCAGCGATTCGCCGAGGATCGTGGCCAGCGCGGCGTGGACGCCGGGCGCCATGCCCTGCACGCTGCCGCAGACATAGATCGCCGCGCCGGAGTCGACCGCTGTCCGGATGCTCGCGGCATCCGCTGCGACGGCGTCCTGAACATAGCGATGCCCGCCGGGCCGGCGCGACCAGGCGATGCGCTGGTCCGCAAGCACGCCGGTATCGACCAATGCCTGCCGCTCCCCGGCGAGGAAGTCGTCCTGCGCCGGATGCCGTTCGCCCCAATATAGCATGGCCGGACCACCGCCCGATGCCCCTCGATGGCGGAGATGGGCGAGCAGACCCGCAAGGCCGGTGCCGTTGCCGATCAGGATCAGCGGCACGGCATTGTCGGCGGGCGGGTGGAAGGCGGGATTCGAGCGGACCCGCGCCTGCACGATGCCGCCGATCGGCGCGCCGTTGCATAGCCAGCCCGACCCCAGCCCGTCGAAGCCGTCCGCCGCCGTACAGCGGCGTACGATCAGCTCGACCCGGCCGGATGCCGGGATCGACGCGATTGAATATTCGCGGTGGCCGATCGGCTTCAGTGTCGCGACATCGGTTACCCCGGTCGGCAGGATGTGGGTCATCAGTACGGCCCGGTCGAGCGCTTCGGGCAGGCCGGGCGTCGCCAGATAGGCATCGACCCGTCGAACATCCTGTTGCGGCAGGATTTCGACGATGTCGCCCGGCATCCAGTCGGCCGCAGCCGCAACCGGTTCCAGCGTCACCAGCCACGCCTCGCCACCGGAACTGCCGGGGTTGAGCAGGCGGCGCTCGACCAGTCGCCAGTCCTCCATCGCGGCCGGCGCCCAGTCGGGCTGGTCGGTCCGCGCGCCCAGGCCGGCGAGCTGGTGCTGCCACTGGCGCTGGGCATCGGCATCGTTGCCGTCCGCCTCCACCGCGTCGAACAGACGGGTCGCGCCCTGGTCGTGCAGCCAGCGGTCGACCCGGTGACCGAACGCACAGAATTCGGCATATTCGCGGTCGCCCAACGCCATTACCGCATAATCGAGATGCGACAGGTCGGGCGCTTCGCGCTCCATGGTCCGGGCGAAGCCGCGCGCATTGTCGGGCGGCTCGCCCTCGCCATAGGTGCTGGCGACGACGAACAGCCGGGTGGCGCGCGACAGCGTATCGCGGTCGAGCGCGGCTATGGGCAGCGCGGCGGCATCGGGCAGGGCGTCGGCGGTCAGCCGGGCGATGCGTTCGGCCGATCCGGTCTGGCTGGCATAGGCGACGATCGTGGTGGCGTTGTCGGTCGGGGGGCTGACGCCGACGTCGGCGACCACCGCCGCCAATGCCGCCTTGCGCCGTCGACGCGCGAAATACAGCAGGAAGCCGGTGATGGTGAACAGCGGCATCGTCAGGCTGGCCAGCAGCATCGCGATCCGCCCGACCATCCCGAAATAGGCACCGCGATGCAGTTCGAACATGCTGGTCACGATGTCTTCGCCCAGCGGCCGGGTGGCGTAGGGCTGATCGTCGATCACCGCGCCGGTCGTGCCGTCGATGGTCAGTTCGTCGCTGACCCGGTCGTGCCGCGCGTCCGGCAGCTTCGCGCGGAACTGGACCTCGCCATAGTCGCGTACGTTGATCGTGATGCGGTCATAGGTCCGCCCGCCGGTTGCCCGGACGAAACCGTCCCAGGCACGCGGGAGATCGACCGCGACGTCCTTCGGCCCCTTATGCCGCTCGGCCGGCGCTTCGGCGACCAGCAGCGCGCGGACGCCTTGTCGATACCAGTCATACGACCACCACAGGCCGGTGAAGCCGCTGACGAGGTAGAAGACCAACACCCAGCCACCGATGACGGCGTGAAGCATCCGGTAGAGGTTGCGCCCGGTCTTGCGAAAATCGAGCACGAACCAGTTGCGCCAGTCGAGCGGGCGTCTGGGCCAGCGCAGATACAGGCCGGACAGCGCGAAATAGATCAGCGCGATGGCGGAAAAGCCGGTGATCTGTCGACCGATCCCGTTGCCTTCCCCCGGCAGCGCCAGCCAGCGGTGCAGATGCTCCACGACCTCCAGCACTTCCGTCCCGCGCGGTTCGCCGAGCAGGGTTCCGGTATAGGGATCGAGGCGCTCGACCTTGCGCTTTTTGGACGTGCCCGATTGATAGGAAACGGTGGTCATCTCGTCGGGCGTATTCGCCACCGTGACCCGAGAGATCTTCGCTTCGGGACGCTGGCGCATCACCTGCGCGATCAACTGGAGTCCCGACAGGCGTGGCGTTGCCGTGGCGGCCGGATGGTCGCGGTTCAATGCCGCCAGGATCTCCGGTTCGAAGCTCAGCGCCGCGCCGGTGACGCCCATGACCGCCAGCACCAGCCCGGCGGTGATGCCGAGGAACCAGTGGATTTGAAACAGGATGTTCCGGGTCATGTCGTGCGCCCAAAGTAACTTGATATTGATAATGGATCGCGTTAGCGGCGCGACGGTTCAGGGTCAATATTACGCAAGGGAAATGACAATGGGTTGGAACACGCGCCTGCCGCTGATGGCAAGTGTAGCGGGTCTCGCGCTGCTGGCGACACCGGCCCTGGCGCAGACCGCCGATCCGGCGTCGCCCAAGGCCGAAGATGCGTCGGCGGACGCGGAAATCGTCGTCACCGCCGCGCGCACCATCCTGCCGCCCAACGCACTGCCGCTGACCATCGATATCATCGACAAGCAGGCGATCGACCAGCAGATCGCGATTTCCGGCAGTATCACCGATGCGGTCGCGACGCTGACGCCCAGCTTTTCGCCGACGCGCGGCAAATTGTCGGGGGCGGGGGAAACGCTGCGCGGACGCTCGCCGCTCTATGCCATCAACGGCATCCCGCAGACGACGCCGCTGCGCGACGGCAGCCGCGACGGTTTCACCATCGACGGATTCTTCATCGATCGGGTGGAATTGATCTACGGGTCGAACGCCTTGCAGGGCGTCGGCGGCACCGGCGGCATCGTCAACCAGGTGACCGTCGGCGCGCCGCGCGTGGAGGGCGTGAGCGGCCGTGCGCTGGTGCAGGGCACCGCGTCCGACGGGTTCGAAGGCGATGGTTTCGGCGGCAAGGTCGCCGGTCTGGTCCAGTCGAAATCCGGCCGGTTCGATGCGACGATCGGCGCCAGCTTCGAACGGCGCGGCGCGTTCTATGATGCGCGGGACCGGCGGGTCGGCATCAACCTGACGCAAGGGGAGACGCAGGATTCGCGCGCGACCGATTTCTTCGCGCGGCTGGGGATGGAGGTCGGCGCGACCGGGCGGCTGGACCTGATCGCCAACCGGTTCGAATTGCAGGGCGACGGCGATTACCTCGCGACCGCCGGCAATCGCCGGACCGGGATGCCGACCAGTGCGGTGCGGGGGAACCCGCCGGGCAAGCCCGCCGCCAACCGGGCGGAGGCGTTGTCCCTGTCCTATACCGATACCGACCTGCTGGGCGGGAACCTCGTCACGCAGCTGTTCTTCAACCGGACCCACGATACCTTCGGGGGCGAGGTCGCGATCCAGGCGACGTTCCAGGACCCCGCGATCGCTCCGGTCGGCACGTTGTTCGACCAGTCGGAGAATCGTTCGCGCAAGCTGGGGGCGAAGGCCAGCTATGAACGCGCCGTGCCAGGGTTCGAGGCGCTGGTCGCGACGATCGGCTTCGACGCGTTGTTCGACAAGACCGAACAGCGGCTGATCGCGACCAATCGCGTCTGGGTTCCGCCCGCCGATTTCCGCAGCCTCGCGCCGTTCGTCCAGGGCAATCTGAAGCTCGCGGACGGGCTGGTGCGCGTGGCGGGCGGTGCACGGTGGGAGAATGTGCAGGTCCGCATCGACGATTTCCGCACGCTGGCGTCGACCACCTATAACGGACGGAACCCGGCGACCTTCGGTGGCGTGGCGGTGACCGGTGGCAAGCCGAAGTTCAGCGACGTGCTGTTCAACGGCGGCGTGATCGTCGAACCGCTGACCGGGGTGCGGGCCTATGCCAGCTACGCGCAGGGCTTCACCATGGCCGATGTCGGGCGCATCACCCGCGCCATCGCTACCCCGGGCGTGCGGCTGGACAGCTTCCTCGACATCCAGCCGGTCGTGTCGAACAACCGCGAGGTCGGCATCGAGGCGAAGCGCGGTCCGCTGGACGCAAGCGCGACCTATTTCTGGTCGTCGAGCGACCGGGGGCAATTGCTGGTCGCACAGGGCAACGGCATTTTCGAGGTGCAGCGCCAGCGGGTCGAGATCGAGGGGCTGGAGGTGAACCTGGCGGTGCGCACCCCGGTGCCGGGGCTGCGCGTGTCGACCGGCTATGCCCACATCCTCGGCCGCTACGACAGCGACCGCACCCCGGCGGACGGCGTGGTCGATACCGATCTCGACGGGACCAACATCTCACCCGATCGGCTGAACCTCGCCGCCGATCTGGCGACCGGGCCGATCACCGCCAGGGTGCAGACGCAATATTATCTCTCGCGCAATTTCCGGGGGAAGGCGAACCCCAGCCCGGACAATAATTTCGGCGGCTATGACGTGACCGACGCGTCGGTTCGGTATCAGACGAAATTCGGCGGGCTGTCGCTCAGCGCACAGAATATCTTCGATCGCTTCTATATCGACTATAGCAGCGACACCCGCCTGCCGAACGACAATTTCGCGTTCTTCGCCGGTCGCGGACGGACCTTCACCCTCGGTTGGGACATGCGGTTCTGAGTCGGGCTGGACAGCAAGGCGGGGTGGCGGCTAGTCGCCACCCATGCCTGTCACTGCCACCATCATGAATTCGACCACCGGCCAGCCGATCCAGAAGATGACCTTCGGCCGGATGCCGAAGCCCTGGGCCTCGTTCAATCTCGAAACCGGCGAACTGGTCACGGCGGACCGGGTGGATGTTGGGAAGCCTGCGCCGGGCAAGGTGGTGGTGCCGGTTTCGGTATGGGTCACGCCCAGGAAATAAACCCCCTCCCGGCGGGAGCCGGAAGGGGGCGAAACGCTTAGTCGCAGACGCGGCGGCCGCCCCGGATCACGTAGTGGCAGGGGCCACGATAATCGACGCCCATTGCCGCGGCTTCGCGCGACCAGCCGGGAACGACGCGTTCCCCGCGATAGCCGTAGCGGTCGCGACGTGCGTCCCAGCGCCGGCGCTCATCCCAGCGGCGACGGTCGTCATAACCGCGCCGGCCGTCATAACCGCGCCGGTCATTCCACGCGCGACGATCGTCCCGGTGACGACGGTCGTTCCAGCGTCGATCGTCCCAGCGTCGATCGTCGTGATGCGCCCGTGGGCCATGGTCGCGGTATCCGTGACGGCCGGGCTGTGCGTCGGCAACGGCGGGAACGGCGGTCAGTCCGGCCAGGGTCAGACCGATACCGGCGAAAATGCTCATCAACTGCTTCATGTTCGCTTCCTCTCTGCCGCTGTCCTGCAAGGATTCGTGTGAACCCCCGCTGGACAGGATTGACAGCAGTTGGAAAGACTTCGTGCGCGTCGATGGTTCCCGATTCGGGCAGGGGGTCAGTAAGCGGGCTGCCACATCTGCGCCGCGATCGTGTCGCGGTCGATCGCCACGTCGGGGGCGGCGACTCCGTCGGCCACCGCCTGCGCGGCGACCACGACGGCGATGTCGAGCGCCACGTCGCGCAGCCGTTCGATCGGGGGCAGCAGCGTCGCATCGCCCCCCATCGCGCCCAGCGCGCGGGCGGCGGCCATGAACATCGTGTCGGTGATCGTCCGCGCCTGCGCCGCCAACGCGCCAAGGCCAACGCCGGGAAAGATATAGACGTTGTTGACCTGGGTGACGTCCGCAATGCCGAACGGGCTGCCAGTACCGATCACCGCACGCCCGGCGCTCCAGCGGGCGAGGTCGAGCGGATGCGCCTCCGCGCGCGACACCGGATTGGACAGCGGAAAGATCACCGGTCGGTCGACCGACTGGGCCATGGTGCGGACCACCGCCTCGCCGAACGCGCCATGCTGTCCCGATGCGCCGATCAGGACGGTGGGGCGGACGTTGGCGACGGTGTCGAACAGGTCGATCCCGCCGTGCGACGTGCGGGTCCAGTCCTGCACCTCTGCGGAATCGCGGGCATAGGCACGCTGTCCGGTCGACAGTTCGCCCATATCGGACAGGATCAGCCCGTCGCGATCGACCGCCCAGATACGCGCCCGCGCCTGATCGGCGGTCAGGCCGTCGGCCTGTAATGCCTGCACCAGCATGTCCGCGATGCCGCACCCGGCGGCACCGGCACCGAATAGCAGGATACGCTGATCGGCCAGCGGCGCGCCGGTCCGCCCGATGGCGGAAAGCAGCGTGCCCACCGCCGTCGCGGCGGTACCCTGAATATCGTCGTTGAAACTCAGCAGCCGGTCGCGATACCGATCCAGCAGCTTGTAGGCGTTGTGACCGGCGAAATCCTCCCATTGCAGCAGCACGCCGGGGAAGCGCTGCGCGACCGCGCCGACGAAATCCTCGACAAAGGCGTCATATTCGGGGCCGCGAATGCGTGGGTGGCGCCAGCCGACATAGAGCGGGTCCTCGCGCCGGGCGGCGTTGTCGGTCCCGACGTCGAGCAGGATCGGCAGCACCTCGGACGGGTGGATGCCGGCGCAGGCGGTGTAGAGCGCCAGCTTGCCGATCGGAATACCCATGCCGCCGGCGCCCTGATCGCCCAAGCCCAGAATGCGCTCGCCGTCGCTGACGACGATCACCTTCACCCGGTCGAGCGCAGGATCACCGAGCATTTCGGCGATGCGATGTCGGTTGGGCCACGACAGAAACAGCCCGCGCGGCCGCCGCCAGATTTCGCTGAACCGCTCGCACCCTTCGCCCACGGTCGGGGTATAGACCAGCGGCAACATGGCGGGCAGGTCGCGCTGGACCATCGCGTGGAAGAGGATTTCGTTCGAATCCTGAAGCTCGCGCAGGAAGGAATAGCGGTGGAAATCATCGGGCATCCGGGCGAGCGCGCGCTGCCGGCGTTCGATCTGGCTGTCGAGCGTCCCGACATGCGGCGGCAGCAACCCGTGCAGCCCCCATTGGTCGCGCTCCGCTTCGGTAAAGGCCGTGCCCTTGTTGGTCAGCGGATCGGCAAGCAGCGCGCGGGCGGCGGCATGGGCAGCGGGAGACATGGTCTGGCCCTTCGGTCTTGTAATAAAAGAAACGCCCCGGCGGTCTCCGCCGGGGCGTGAGTTTGCTCAAGGAACTAGAAGCGGAAGCTGATCCAGCCCGCGAGGAAGTCCGAGCTTTTGTAATTCGCATCGGTCAGTGCCGGACCGGCGATGAGATGCTCGTAGCGTGCCGTCAGGCTGACGCGCGGGCTGACCGCATAGATCGCCTGCAACCGGATCGTGTCGGCGATCTTGCGCGCATTGCCCAGTTGCGTGCCGGCGAACGCCTGCCCGTTGGCGCGGTACACCGCGTCGTTCAGGCTGTCGCGCCACGACAGCTGATATTCGGTCGCGATGCGCAGCTTCGGCGTCGGCTGGAACTGGGCGCTTGGCGCGAAGGCGATCAGGTTGGTCGGCGTCGCGTACAACTGATAGCTGTAGTAGATGTTGTTGCCGAACGGGGCGAGCGAGGTCTTCAGCGTACCGTTGCCATAGGCCCCGCCGCCGCTGGCATAGTCAAAGTGGAAGCCGACGCGCGGCGCGGTCTTCGACTTGCCGACCTTGTAGGTCTGTTGCAGCAGGACCAGCCAAGCCGAGATCGGGCGGTTGTCGAACTCGCCACCCTGATAGTTGACGGTCCAGTCGAGATTGACCGGGCCGGTATCGCCGTAAAGGTGCAGGCCGTAGAACTTGCGGACTTCTTCGGTCGTGCGCGTGCCCCAGGTCGCATTGCTGTTGCGCAGCCGCCAGAAGAAGGGGTCAAAATAGAGGTTCGATCCGCCCAGCAGCGTCTTGGGCAGGACGAAGCCGGCGGTCCCGCCCGAGAAACGACGATTGTCGTCGACGATGTCGTCGCCGGTGCCGCCGACGCCCAGCCGCGTCGTCTTGAAATCGAACACGTCGCCGCGGATCTTGTCGCCCTTGGCCCAGGCACGCACGCCGTTGTAAACGAAGAAGATCGTGTTGTTGTCGCGCGGCACGGTCATCAGGTTCGGGCCGTCGGCAAAGGTCTGCCGCCCATAGCGCACGCCGAGATCGACGCCGGCGACCGTGCCGGTCACGTCGACGAAGCTCTGCTGCACGACAAGGTCGTTGTGCAGCTGTCCCGCCTTCACGCCCAGATTGCGGCCCGACATGCCGGCATGGGCCAGTTCGCCATACAAACGGACATGGTCGCCCAGATGCAGGTCGGCACCGCCGACGATCCGGTTGATGTCCTGCCGCTGTGCCTCACGGTCGCGCAGGTTCGGGTTGGTGGTCAGGTTGACCCGGTAGCGGAACTCGCCCGACAGCGTCAGATAGACGTCGTCGCCAGCGATCGGGATATACTTCAGCCGGTCGAGCACATCGTCGCGTTTCTTGGGATCGCGATATTTGGTCCAGTCCTCGGCCCAGCGCGACTGGTTGTAGCCGCCGGCGGTGATGCCGTCGCCCACGCCGGCGGTCGGATATTCCTGCGCGGCGGGGCGGGCATTGCCGCGATCGGCGACTTGCGTCGTGGCCGGGGCGGCGGGTTCCGTGGCCCAGGCGGCGGCGGGGGCAGTCAGGGCGGTGGCGGCGCACAGCCGCAGCAGCGTCTTCATCTCGGCATACCTTTGTTCGCCCCGGTGGGCGATAACGTCGATGCCGGCCCGGGTTCGACCGGGCCGGCAGATGGGAATTACTCGGCGGCGACAGCGCCTTCGGGCATCTGATCGACGCGCACGCTGCGACCGGCCAGAGCCTCGTCGAACTGGTGCTTGTCGAGCTTGCCTTCCCATTTTGCGACGACAACGGTTGCTACCGCGTTACCGATGAAGTTCGTGAGGCTGCGGCACTCGCTCATGAACCGGTCGACGCCGAGGATCAGCGCCATGCCCGCGACCGGGACCGAGGGTACGATCGACAACGTGGCGGCCAGCGTGATGAAGCCCGCACCGGTAACGCCCGCTGCCCCCTTCGACGACAGCATCGCGACGGCGAGCAGCAGGATCTGCTGGCTGAGCGTCAGTTCCACGTTGCACGCCTGGGCGATGAACAGCGCGGCCATGGTCATGTAGATGTTGGTGCCGTCGAGGTTGAACGAATAGCCGGTCGGCACGACCAGGCCGACGATCGACTTCGGAATGCCGGCGCGCTCCATCTTTTCGATCAGCGAGGGCAGGGCGCTTTCCGACGAGGACGTGCCCAGCACCAGCAGCAATTCGGCCTTCAGGTACGAGATCAGCTTGAAGATCGAGAAGCCGCAGAAATGCGCGACCGCCCCCAGCACCACCGTCACGAACAGGAAGGCGGTGAGGTAGAAGGTGCCGACCAGCGCGGCGAGGCTGAACAGCGTGCCGATGCCGTATTTGCCAATGGTGAACGCCATCGCACCGAACGCACCGATCGGCGCCGCCTTCATGACGATCGCGACGACCTTGAAGAAGGCGATCGAGATGTCGTTCAGCGCATCGAGCACGCGCTCGCCCTTGTCGCCGATCATGGCGAGGCCGATGCCGAACAGGATCGCGACGAACAGCGTCTGGAGGATGTTGCCCTCGGTCAGCGCCGACAGGAAGGTGTCGGGGATGATCCCGGTCAGGAAGCCGGTGATCGTCGTGTCATGCGCCTTGGCGGCATATTCGGTAACCTTCGACGTATCGAGCGTCGCGGGATCGATGTTCAGCCCCGCGCCCGGCTGGATGACGTTGCCGACAATCATGCCGATGATGAGCGCGAGGGTCGAGAAGGTGAGGAAATAGGCGAACGCCTTGCCCGCGACACGACCGACGCTGGCGAGGTCGCGCATCCCGGCGATACCGGTGACGATCGTCAGGAAGATGACCGGCGCGATGATCATCTTCACCAGCTTGATGAAGGCATCGCCGATCGGCTTCAGCGCTTCGCCGGTCGACGGGTAGAAGTGGCCGAGCAGGACACCCGCGATGATCGCGATCAGGACCTGGGCATAGAGATGCCGGTACCAGGGCTTTGCGGCCGGGGGTACGGGCGGGTGGGCGGTGTCGGTGGCAAGGATCATGCGGCGACCTTTCATCCTCTGTTAGCGCCCGGTCCTGCTCTTGGCGGCGGTCGGCGCGACAGGAACGGTTTACCCCGCTGCAACCCGACTTGTCCTAAACGCATTCGTATTATCTATCCTACTGATAAGTAATGATAAAATATCGAAGGGTCTTGTGAGTTGGCCAGATTTTCGCCAGCTTTCGCGGCAAAGGTGCAAATAGTTGCACATGGTCGTTGACCCATTTACACCGCATGGATGCGAAATGCCGGGCGGACATGGTGGATCGGGTGGATCCTGGGCGGGCTGCTGCTCAGCGTTGCCGCAGCCGCGCTGGTCGGGCAGCTGGTTGAGCGTCGTGCGCAGGCCGAGTCGCTCGCCAAGATCGAGAGCGATGCACGGTTGCGGCAGGTGCTGCTGACCAGCGAGATCGCCCGCTTTCGTTTGTTGCCCCTGGCGCTGGCCGACGACCGCGACGTGGCTGCGGCGGTACGCGGCGGCGACGTCGCGCGGCGCGCGCTCGATCGCAAGCTGACTGCCCTCGCCAGATCGACCTCAGCCAGTGTCATCTACGTCGTCGGGCGCGACGGTCTGGCGATCGCGGCGAGCAACTGGGCGGAACCGCAGAGCTTCGTCGGCAAGAGCTACGCGTTCCGGCGCTATTACCGGGATGCGGTGCGAACCGGTGCGGGCACGCAGTTCGCCCTCGGCACGGTCAGCCATCGTCCCGGGCTCTATCTCAGCCGCCGTACGCCGGAGGGCGGCGTGGTCGTCGTGAAGCTCGAATTCGACCGGATCGAGAGCGAATGGCGTGCGGCGGGCGGACTGACCTTCGTCACCGATGCGGCCGGCGTCGTCCTGATTTCGAGCGATACGCGCTGGCGGTTTGCGACCACCAGGCGGATCGATCCGTCGGTCGCGGCCGCCGTCCGCGCGGACAGTGGCGCGGCGGTGCTGCGATCACCGCCCTTCGCCATTCTCGGCGACGCGCTGCGTCTCAACGGGCAGCGCAGCACGCTGCAACATGCGGTGACGGCGCCGGGGGACGAGGGGTGGCAGGTCCATCTGGCGATGCCATTGCCGCCGACGATCGGCAGCGCCGTCCGGACGAGTGCGCTGGCGGCGGCGGCGGTCATGCTGGCGATGGTCGGCGCGCTCTGGGGCCTGTCGGAACGGTCGCGTCGTCGGGCGCTGCGCACCGTGGAGCTGGAAGCGGCGGTCGCCGACCGGACCCGCGAACTGCGTGACGAAATCGAGGAGCGGATCGCCGCCGAAGCCCGCGCCGCTGAATTGCGCGAGGGGTTGCGACAGGCCAACCGGCTCGCCGCGCTGGGGCAGATCACCGCCAGCGTGGCGCATGAAACCGCCCGGCCGGTGGCCGCGATCCGCAACTATGTCGCGGCCGCGCGCCAGTTGCTGACGCGTGGCGATACGGCGGCGGTCGACGATAATCTGGGCGCGATCGCCCGGCTGACCGACCGGATCGGACTGGTGACCGCCGAACTGCGCGGCTTTGCGCGAAAAGGCAGTGGCACCATCGGGCCGATCCGCCTGGCCGATGTGATCGATGGCGCGCGGCTGATCCTGAAGGAACGGCTGTCCGACGTCTCCTTCGTGGTGCCGCCGATCCCCGACGACCTGATCGTCGTCGCCGGGCGGGTCCGGTTGGAACAGGTGCTGGTCAACCTGTTGCAGAACGCGATCGAGGCGCTGGGCACGACGCCCGATCCGCGCATCGCCATCGAGCTGGGGATCGAGCCGCAGACCATATCGCTGATCGTCGCCGATAACGGACCGGGCATCGATCCGACGGTGGCCGAGCGGATGTTCACCCCCTTCGTCACCAGTCGCGCGACCGGGCTGGGGCTGGGGCTGGTGATCGCGCAGGACATCATGACCGATCTGGGCGGCACGTTGCGGCTGTTGCCCGCCGAACAGGGGGCGCGGTTCGAAGTTACGCTGCGCCGCGTGCCATGAGCGGGGCGGGGATCGGCCGGGTCGCGCTGGTCGAGGATGACGAGGATCTGCGCGTATCGACGGCGCAGTTGCTGACGCTGGCCGGGTTCGATGTCGTCGCCTTTCCGGCCGCCCCGCCCGCCTTGCTGGCGATCGATGCCGATTTCGACGGGATCGTCGTCACCGACGTGCGGATGCCGCACATGTCGGGGATCGAGCTGTTCCGGACCCTGCGCGAACGCGATCCGACGCTGCCGGTCGTGCTGGTGACCGGCCATGCCGATGTCGAGACCGCCGTGGATGCGATCAAGGGCGGTGCATGGGACTTCCTGTCCAAGCCGTTCGATCCCGACGCCCTGATCGCCGCCGCCACCCGCGCGATGGCGGCCCGGTCGCTGGCGCTCGACAACCGGCGACTGCGGGCGGAGGCGGCGAGCGGCGAGGAGACGGCGCTGGTCGGACGAACGCCGGCGATCGCGCGGCTGCGCGAGATGATCCCCGTCCTCGCCGATGCCGACATCGACCTGCTGATCGAGGGGGAGACGGGGACCGGCAAGGAACTGCTCGCCCGCGCGATCCACCGTGCCGGACGACGGGCGCGGCATCGCTTCGTCACCATCGCCTGCGCCGCGCTGCCGGGGCCGGCGATCGAGGACGAGCTGTTCGCGACGGTCGGCGATCGCGGCATCGTCGGCGCGCAACGCGGGACGTTGTTCCTCGACGACATCGACCAGGCGTCGCGCGGGCTGCAGGGGCGGCTGACGCAGGTGATCGAGGATCGCGCGATCCGCGGCCCGCGCGACGTCGTGCCGGTCGACGTCCGCGTCATCGCCACTGCGGCGGAAGAGGCGCAGCGCGGCACCGACGCCATCGCGCCGGCGTTGCTGTATCGGCTGGCCGCCGTCCGGCTGCGCATCCCGCCGCTGCGCGAACGCCGCGACGATGTGCCGCTACTGTTCGCCCATCTGGTCGACCTGTCGGCGAAGCGGCTGCGGCGCGACGTGCCGGCGTTGACGCACGCCGCCCGCGACCTGCTGGCGCGGCACGACTGGCCGGGCAATGTCCGCGAGCTGGCGCATTTCGCCGACCGGTTCGTGCTGGGGCTGGAGGGAACGGGTGCGGGGGAGGGCGGCACCGATGCGACCCGCCCGCTGCCCGAACGGATCGCCGCGTTCGAGCGAGAGGCGATCCTGTCGGCGATCGCCGCGACCGGCGGAGAGATCGGCGCAGCGATCGAACGCCTCGGTATCCCGCGCAAGACGTTCTACTACAAGGTTCAGCGGCTGGGGATCGATCTGAAAAGCCTGCGCGGCCAGTAATCCGCGATCAGTTCAACCCGTCGTCGGAGACATAGGCGAGGCCGGCGCGCGCTTCCAGGGCGGCACGGTCGCGCATCACAATCCGTCCGCGCGAACACCGCACCATATGTTCGCCTTCCAGAATATGGAGGCAATCGGTGACGGTCGCGCGCCGCAGGTTCAGCGTGGCCGCGATCGAGGCATGGGTGACCGACATCGTGTCGCCGTCGATCCGGTCGTCGATCATCAGCAGCAGCCGGGCGATGCGGCGCTCGGGCACATCGCGCAGCGCCGACGCGAGCGTCCGCGCCATTTGCATCGAGAATCGCTGAGCGAAGGTCAGGATGGCCTTCAGCAGCGCATGGTCCTCGTTCGCGGCCTCGACGACGGCGGTCGCCGGGATGACGATGGCGCTGCCCGGCTGGATGTGCGCGCGGGCGGTGAACGGGGTCGGTTGATCGCTGAACAGTCGCGACCAGCCGACGACGCCGTCGCGACCGATCATCCCGACATCCTGCGACGACCCCCCGGTCGACAGCGACAGCATGGCCGGGGCGCCCTCTGGGAACACCAGCTTGTCGATCGATTCGCCGCTACGCGTCAGGATTTCGCCGGGTTGCAGCGCGACACGACTGGCGACCATGGCCAGTTTGCGCCGCGTGTCGGGGCGCATGGCACCCAACAGCCTGTTATCCGTCGTGGGCAGGGTAGTACACGGTTCGCCCACGCGATCGATATTAATTGCGAAAGCCATTTCGCACCTTGTGCCTGCAAGATTTGGTGCAATCCAGTCACCCAATGCACCCTGTACGGAACCGTACGTCCATCCCGCTTTTTGCATCGTTCGTCGAGGCCGGTTCGTTCGGTCTTAGCAACGACCCAGGGAGATGGTGTCATGGACGAGCAGATGACGGTGACGCACGCGTTCGATGCGCGTGCGAAGCGGCGTGAAGAACGACGCGATTTCTTCAAGATGCTTGGCGGCGCGGCAGCAGTAGGCGGCGCCGCTTTTGTTATGGCACAGTCGGATG
This sequence comes from Sphingomonas sp. Leaf32, assembly GCF_001421765.1. Classification (GTDB taxonomy): domain Bacteria; phylum Pseudomonadota; class Alphaproteobacteria; order Sphingomonadales; family Sphingomonadaceae; genus Sphingomonas. Next base: position 901,538 of record NZ_LMLA01000001.1, read on the forward strand.
AGGCACAGGCGCAGAGCGCACCTACCGATGCAGACATTCTGAACTTCGCGCTCAACCTCGAATATTTGGAAGCGCAATTCTATTATTTCGCGGCGTTCGGTAGCGGACTTCCCAATTCGATCCTGACGGGTACGGGCACGCAGGGCGCGGTCAGCGGCGGCCGACAGGTCAGCTTTTCCGACCCACTGGTCGCGCAATACGCACGCGAAATCGCGGCCGACGAACGCGCCCATGTCGAATTCCTGCGCACGGCACTGGGCAGCGCGGCGGTCGCGCAACCGGCGATCGACATCGGCGCGACCGCGACCGGTGCATTCTCCTCGGCCGCACGCGCGGCGGGGCTGATCGGTGCGGGCGCGACGTTCGATCCCTATGCCAGCGACGAGAATTTCCTGCTGGGCGCCTTCATCTTCGAGGATGTCGGAGTCACCGCCTACAAGGGCGCGGCACCGCTGTTGACCAGCAAGACCTTCCTTGAAGCCGCCGCCGGCATCCTCGCGGTCGAGGCGTATCACGCCGCGATCGTGCGCACGACGCTCTATGCCAAGGGAATCGCAACGCCGTCGGCGCAGTTGATCCAGGCGACGGACGCGATCTCGAACGCGCGCGACAGCCTCGATGGCAGCACCGATCTCGACCAGGGGCTGACCCCGCTGGCGAGCAATCCGAACGCCAGCAACATCGTGCCGCTCGACACCAACGGCCTCGCGTACAGCCGCTCGGCCGGGCAGACGCTGAACATTGTCTATCTCAACAATGCCCAGGTGAATGGCGGCGGATTCTTCCCCAACGGGGTGAACGGCACCATCCGCGCCAGCGCCGCCAACTGAACCTGAGGAAAGACATCATGCATAACGATCCGATCCTGCAGGTTCTCGAAGCCTGCGACCAGCGGCGCAATGCGCGCCGCGACTTCATGCGCTATGCCGGCGGCGCGGCGATCGCCACGGCGGGCGCGACGGTATTGTCTGCGTGCAGCGACAGCGGCGGCGGCTTCATCACCCCCGGACCGACACCGACGCCTACGCCGACCGCTACCACGGCATTGTCCGATGCCGACGTCCTCAACTTCGCGCTGAACCTCGAATATCTCGAGGCGCAATTCTATTCGTTCGCCGCGACCGGCGCGGGCCTGCCCAACAGCAGCCTGACCGGCACGGGGACGCAAGGGGCCGTCACCGGCGGGCGGCAGGTCACGTTCACCGATCCGCTCGTCGCCCGCTATGCCCGCGAAATCGCGGCGGACGAGATCGCGCACGTCAATTTCCTGCGCAGTGCGCTGGGATCGGCGGCGGTCGCACAGCCGGCGATCGACATCGGCGTGACGGCGACCAGCGCCTTTTCGAACGCGGCGCGGGCCGCCGGGCTGATCGGCACGGGCGCGGCGTTCGACGTCTATGCCACCGACGAGAACTTCCTGCTGGGTGCGTTCATCTTCGAAGATGTCGGCGTCACGGCGTACAAGGGCGCGGTCGGCTTTATCAGCAACAAGACCTTCCTCGAGGCGGCAGCCGGCATTCACGCGGCGGAAGCCTATCATGCCGGGCTGGTGCGCACCGTGCTGTATCGCAAGGGCGTGGCCACGCCTGCGCTGATCGATGCGACCGAAGCGATCTCGACCGCGCGCGACAGCCTCGACGGTAGCAGCGATCTCGATCAGGGTATCCGCGCGACCGGCAGCGGTAGCGCGACCGCGTCGAACATCGTTCCGACCGATGGCAGCGGTATCGCATTTAGCCGGACGCCGGGGCAGGTGCTGAACATCGTCTATCTCGACCGGACGGCAAAGACGGCGGGTGGGTTCTTCCCGAACGGCGTCAACGGCACGATCCGCTCGAGCGCGGCGAACTGACCGGTGGGCGGCGCGCCATAGTCAGGCGCGCCGCCTTTCCGTCAAACCGTGGGTGTGCCGACCAGCCGCGCATACGCCTCTTCGGGCGGGCCATAGGTCATCGCCGCCATTTCCAGCAGCTTGTCGCGGTCCCGCACGATCACCCGGCCGCGTACCGACCGAATGGCGCGGGTCTCTTCCAGCCGGTGCAGCGCATCTGTGATGCTGCTGCGCCGAACCGCAAGCATCAGGCGAAATTCCTCGTGCGTCATCGAGATTTCGTCACCGCTTACCCGATCGTGGTAGAGGAGAATCCACCGCGCGAGCCGGCGTTCGACCGGGTGCGACAGCGCCGACACCACGGTTCGGCCCATCTGGATCAGAAATACCTGGATGAAGCGCAGCAATGGCGCGCGCAGCGTGTCGCTGCGTTCGACCGCCTCCAGCAAACGCGCCGCCGGGATGCGCAGCGCGGTGCCGGGTTCGGCGCGCAACACCACGTCATGCGGCGAACGGTCGTCGCCCAGCAGGATCGGCCAGCCGACATAGCCGTCCGCGCCCAGCAAACCGACGGCATGTTGTCGCTCGCCCTCGATCACCTCCAGCACGGCGGCGATCCCCCCTTCGAGGAAATAGACATGCTCGATCGGTTGATCGACGCGCAGCAGGGTATCGCCGACCGCGAGCCGGACCCGTTCCAGCCCCGGTTCCAGCAACGCGCGATCGGACGTCGACAGCGCGGCAAGCAGCCGGTTCTCGCCAGTCCGGGTGTTGTTGTCATGAGAATGGCTGGCAACGTCGTTCGATAGGGTCATCATGCTCGACATTTTCCACGCCATTGGTGACAAGGCAAACGCGAACCGTCGTCCTTCTATCCCTCTCGTCGTCGTCGGATTTGCGATCCGCATTGCCGTTTGCCCGAGCCTTGCATAGACAGGGCGCGACCGTGCCCAGCCTTCACACCCTTGCCAATCCACGCCGATTCCTTGCGATCGCCCGTCCGCTGACGCCGATATTGGTGTGGGCGGGGCTGGTGCTGTTCGGCTTGGGCTGCTGGGCCGGGCTGACACAGACTCCCGCCGATTATCTGCAAGGGCAGAGCGTTCGCATCCTGTACGTCCATGTGCCGGCCGCGTGGCTGGGCATGGGCGGCTGGTCGAGCCTCGCCATCGCCAGCATCGTCTATCTGGTATGGCGGCATCCGTTGGCCGCCGTCGCCGCGCGGGCGATCGCATTGCCCGGCGCGCTGTTCACCGCACTCTGCCTTGTGACCGGATCGATCTGGGGCCGGCCGACCTGGGGGACGTGGTGGCAATGGGACGGGCGGCTGACGTCGATGCTGCTGCTGTTCTTCGTCTACCTCGCCTATCTGGCGCTGGCGCGGGCCGACGCCGATCGGGATGGCGACGGGCGGATTCCGGCGCTGTTCGGGATCGCCGGGACGGCGCTGCTGCCGGTCATCCGCTATTCGGTGCTGTGGTGGCGGACGCTGCACCAGGGGCCGAGCATCACCCTGACCAAATCGACCATCGATCCGGCGATCCTGTGGCCGCTGTTCCTTACCGCCGGCGGGGCCAGCCTGTTGTTCGGCGGCATCGTGCTGATGCGGATGCGGACCGATCTGGCACGGATCAAGGCGACGGCGCGGATGCGTCGGCGGGCGGCGGCATGAACCATTGGGCGTTCATCACGGCCGCTTACGGCGTAACGATCTGCGGGATCGTCGCGATCACCATCGCATCGTGGGTGGCGATGCGGCGCGCGGAGCGGGGATGAGTCCGAAACGGCAACGCATGACGCTGGCGCTGCTGGCGGTGGTCGCGATCGTCGGCGCGGTGCTGCTCGCCATGTCGGCGCTGGGCGATGAGGCGGCGTTCTTCTACGCCCCCGCCGATGCGGCGTCGGCGCCGACCGGCAAGCCGGTGCGCCTCGGCGGCATGGTCGCCGCCGGGTCGGTCCGCCGCGCACCCGATGGCGTCACGATCCGCTTCACCGTGACCGATGGCAAGGCAAGCGTGCCGGTACGCTTCGCGGGCATCGTGCCCGACCTGTTCCGCGAAGGCTCCGGCGTGGTGGCTGAGGGACGGTTCGTGCCGGGGGGAGGCTTCGTCGCCGACAATCTGCTGGCCAAGCATGACGAGCGCTACATGCCGCCGCAGGTCGCGGGGAAAATGCACAAGAGCGAGAGTATCGCCAAGTGATCGCGGAAGCGGGCCTTGCGGCGCTCTGGCTGGCGGCGGCGATGGCGCTGTTGCAGCTGGCACTGGCGGCGCTCGCGCTGTCGTCGCGTGTGGCCGAGCCGCCGGCAATCGTCCGCGACCTGCTGGCGGCGGTGCGGCCGGTCGCGGTGGCACAGGGACTGCTGGCGGCAGGGGCGTTCGCGGCGCTCGTCACGGTGTTCGCGCGGACCGACCTGTCCGTGCTGCTGGTCGCGGAAAACAGCCATTCGGCCAAGCCGATGCTGTACAAGATCGCCGCGACCTGGGGCAATCACGAAGGGTCGATGCTGCTGTGGGTCACGGTGCTGGCGCTGGCGGGGGCAGGAATCGCGCTGTTCGAACGGCTACTCGCGACGCGCACCCATGTAGCGACGCTGGCGGCGCAGGCGGCGATCGCGGCCGGATTCTATGCCTTTCTGCTGTTCGCCTCCAACCCCTTTGCCCGCCTGTCGCCCGCGCCGCGGGATGGCCTGGGCCTCAACCCGCTGTTGCAGGACCCCGGCCTCGCCTTCCATCCGCCGACGCTCTACCTCGGCTATGTCGGCTTGTCGGTCGCCTTCTCGTTCGCGGTCGGGGCGTTGGTCACGCGCGACGTCGGGCGCGATTTCGCCCGCGCGATGCGGCCTTGGGTGCTGGGGGCGTGGATTTTCCTGACGATCGGGATCACCGCCGGCAGCTATTGGGCCTATTACGAGCTAGGCTGGGGTGGCTGGTGGTTCTGGGATCCGGTCGAGAATGCGTCGCTGATGCCGTGGCTGGCGGCGACGGCGCTGCTGCATTCGGTGACGGTGCTGGCGACCCGCGACGGGCTTCGCGCCTGGACGATCATGTTGTCGGTCGTCGCCTTTTCGATGTCGATGGTCGGCACCTTTCTGGTCCGGTCCGGCATTCTCACCAGCGTCCATGCCTTTGCGGTCGATCCGACGCGCGGCGGGTTCATCCTCGCGCTGCTGATCCTCTATATCGGCGGCGCGCTGGCGCTGTTCGCGTTCCGGGTGGGGACGGTACGACAGGGCGCGCTGTTCGAGCCGGTCAGCCGCGAAGGCGGGCTGGTGCTCAACAATCTGCTGCTCTCGGTCATCCTCGGCATCGTCCTGATCGGGACGCTCTATCCGTTGGTGGCGGAGGCGTTCGGGGTGCAGTTGTCGGTCGGACCGCCGTTTTTCAATCGTGCGGCGGGGCCGATCGCGTTGCTGCTGGTCGCCGGGATGGCCGTCGGGCCGTTGCTGCGGTGGCGGCGCGATCGGGGTATCGCGGTATTGCGGCGGGTCGCGGCGCCCGGTGGCATCACGATTGCGGTGTTCCTCGCCGCGATGCTGTGGGTCGACAGTGGCTGGCTGCCGAAATTCGGGCTGGCGCTGGCCGCCGGGCTGGCGTCCGCCAGCGTCCTGCCGCTGGTCGGGCGCAGTCCGTGGCGGACGCCGCTGCCGATCTGGGGGATGGTCGTCGCCCATCTGGGGATCGCGGTCAGCCTGGCCGGCATGGCCAGCGACAGCGCCTTCACGCAGGAGCGTCTGGTTGCCGCAGCGCCGGGCGAGCATCACACGGTCGGGCGGTTCGACGTCCGCTTCGACGGGATCAAGCCGGTCGTAGGGGACAACTGGTCGGCGGTGCAGGGGCATCTGACCGTGACGCGGGGTGCCGCCGTTCCGTTCGTGATGCGGCCGGAACAGCGGTTTTTCGCCAACCCCCCGACCGAAACGAGCGAAGCCGCGCTCGCGACCTATTGGGACGGGCAGTTATACGCCGTGCTCGGCCGGGACGATGTCGGGGGACGGCGGCAGTTGCGCCTGTGGTGGAAGCCGTTCGTGACGCTGATCTGGGCGGGCGGCGGGCTGATCGCATTGGGTGGCGCGATCGCCTTGGTCGGGCGGGTGCGTCGGCGGAGGGCGCGATGAACCGCCGTCTGCTCTGGATGCCGTTGCTGGCCTTCGTCGCGATTGCCGGACTGTTCGCGTGGATGCTGTCGCAGCACAGCGACCGACAGGTCCGGTCCCGCCTGATCGGAAAGCCGTTGCCGGCGTTCGCCCTGCCGCCGGCCGCGCCGGGCAAGCCGGGCCTTGCGACGGCCGTCTTTCAGACCGGCAAGCCCCGGCTGCTCAACGTCTTCGGCAGCTGGTGCGTGCCCTGCGCCGCCGAAGCACCGCAACTCGCCAGACTGGCGAAGGCCGGAGCGGTGATCGACGCCATCGCGATCCGCGATACGCCGGCCGATGTCGCGCGGTTCCTGTCGGCCAATGGCGATCCGTTCGCCGCGATCGGCGACGACCGCAACAGCAGCGTGCAACTGGCGCTGGGATCGTCGGGTGTGCCGGAAACCTTCGTCATCGACGGGCGGGGCCGCATCGCGCACCAGCATATCGGCGCGATCCGCGACGAGGACGTGCCGGTGCTGCTCGAAAAACTGGCAGCGGCGCGATGAAGTCGTTGCTTGCGCTCGCCCTGTTGATCGCCGCGCCGGCATTCGGCCAATCGCGCGTGCCGCCGCCGGTACTGGCCGATACGCAGCTTCCCGATCCGGCGCAGGAGCAGAGCGCCAAGGCGTTGATGGAAACGCTGCGCTGCCTCGTCTGTCAGGGGCAGTCGATCGCCGACAGCGATGCCGACATGGCCGCCGACATGCGCGCGCTGGTGCGGCAACGAATCGCCGCCGGGGAACGTCCGGTGGCGGTGCGCGACTGGTTGATCGAGCGCTATGGCGATTATGTCAGCTACGATCCGCCGCTGTCGGGCGCGACCGGTCCGCTGTGGCTGGCGCCGATCGTGCTGTTGGTGATCGGCGGCTGGCTGGCGCGGCGCAGCCTGAAGGGGCGGCGGCGATGAACGGCTGGTTGATCCTCGCGCTGTTGCTGCTCGCCATCTTCGCCTTGCTGGTCGCGATGCGGGTGTCGAAGCCGCTATGGGGCTTCGTCGGCGCGGCGCTGATGCTGGGTGCGGCAGGCTATGCGTGGCAGGGGCGACCGGCATTGCCCGGCGAACCGCGCGCGGCCCAGCGCACCATACAGGCCCCCGACATCGCCGCCGACGACCTGCGCGACGCGATATGGGGTCGGTTCACCTACGACTATGCCTATGCGGTAGCCGCCGACGGCCTTGCCCGCGCAGGCGCGACACAGGCGGCGGCGAATGCGGTGCTGGGCGGATTGCAGCGTGCGCCGGAAAGCGGGAGGCTCTGGACCCGGTTGGGAACGGCGATCCTCGCACATGACGGCGGGCAGGTCCTGTCACCTGCTGCCCGCACCGCCTTCGCACGCGGCATCGCCGCCGCGCCCGATCATCCCGGACCGTATTTCTATTACGGCATGGCGCTGATCCAGACCGGAAACCTGGCCGGAGCGAAACGGGCGTGGCTGGCGGCGCTGGCCCGTGCGCCGCGTAGCGCATCCTACCGCGAGGATTTCGCCATGCGGCTAGTCCTGCTCGACCGGCTGATGGCGATCCGACCGGCAGCGCCAGCGCGGTAGGACGGCGGCGCCCGCCCCACCGCGCAATGGTTTATGCGCCGCGCCCGGTCTTGGCTTGCAAGGCGTCGATCGCCTTCGATGCGTCGGCCTTGGTCAGCGAATCGTCGAAGGGTTCGCCGGCTTCCTCGCTCAGCGTCTTCAGATAGGATGCCTGCGCGCCAGTCATCGCTTCGTCGCCGGTCGTCCAGTCGTCCGGGTCTTTTTCCGCGTTGGAGAAGGGTTCGCTCTTGGGATTGGGGTGGTCGGTCATGGGCAGGTTCCTTTCCCCGCCACCAACCCGGTCGTTCCCAATTCGTTCCGTCAGGTCACAGCATTGCGGGCGTGATATTTCGGGTCGTCCCAGCCGCCGTCGGTCAGCAACTGCCGCAGCGTATCGATCGCGCGCCACAGATCGGCAAAGCCGACATAGAGCGGCGCGAAACCCAGCCGCAGCGCGTCGGGCGCGCGGAAATCGCCGATGACGCCGTGATCGATCAGCGCCTGGCACAACGCATGGGCCTGTGGGTGGCGGAACGACACATGGCTGCCGCGCTGCATCGCGTCGCGCGGGCTGATGAGCGTCAGGTCGGGGCAATGCGCCTCGACCAGCGCGATACAGGCGTCGCCCAGCGCCCGCGATTTGGCGAACAGCGCATCCCGGTCCACGCCGTCGAACTGCGCGACCCCTTCCTCCAGCGCGGCGAGCGCGAGGATCGGTGGCGTCCCGCACTGGAACCGCGAAATGTCGGCGGCCGGGGCGTAATCGTCGTCGAAGTCGAACGGCGCGGCATGGCCCAGCCATCCCGATAGCGGGGATCGCAACTCCGCCTGCTGCCGTTCGGCGACGTACAGGAACGCCGGCGCACCGGGGCCACCGTTCAGATATTTATAGCCGCAGCCGACCGCCAGATCAGCGTTGCAGCCATTCAGGTCGACCGGCACCGCGCCGACGCTGTGGCTGAGGTCCCATAGCACCAGCGCGCCCTTCGCCTGCGCGGCGGCGGTGATGCCGGCCATGTCGAGCATCGCGCCGCTCTTGTAATGGACATGGGTCAGCAGCAGCACGGCGACATCGTCGTTGATCGCCGGGACGATGTCGGCGGCCGGTGCGGTCCTTACCCGCGCGTGGCCGACGCTCCATGCCGCGCCGTCGGCCATGTACAGGTCGGTCGGGAAATTGCCCGGTTCGGACAGGATCGTGGTGCGGCCGGGCCGCGCCTTCAACGCGGCAACCAGCAGCTTGTAGAGATTGGCCGAGGTCGAATCGGCGACGACCACCTCATGCGGCCGTGCACCGATGAACGGCGCGATCCTCGCCCCGATCCGCCGCGCTGCGCCGATCCAGTCATGTGCGTTCCAGCTGCGGATCAGTCCTTCGCCCCATTGCTCGGTCGCGACCGCCTGCAACCGCGCCGGCGTGCTGCGGGGCAGGGCGCCGAGCGAATTGCCGTCGAGATAGACGACACCATCGGGCAGCGCGAACCGCTCGCGAAACTCGCGCAGCGGATCGGCGGCATCGCGCGCCTGCGCCTCGGCCAGCGTCATCGCGGTCACAGCGCGACCCGCACGGCCAGCAATTCGGGAAAGAACACTTCGTCGATCACCTTCGCCAGATAGGGGACGCCCGCGGTGCCGCCGGTCCCGCGCTTGAAGCCGATGATGCGTTCGATCGTCTTCAGATGCCCGAACCGCCACAGCTGGACGCGATATTCGAGGTCGACCAGCTTTTCGGCCAGTTCGTACAGGTCCCACCAGCGGTCGGGGTCTTCATACACCGCCTTCCACGCCGCCTCGACGGCGGGCGATGCGGCATAAGGTTGGGTGAAGTCGCGCTCCAGCCGGTCGGCGGGAATGTCGAACCCGCGCCGGGCGAGCAGCCGCAGCGCCTCGTCATACAGGCTGGTGCGCGTGAGCGCGTCGGTCAGCACGGCCTGCGCTGGCGCGTCGCCGTCATGCGCGGCCAGCATCCCGGCCTTCTTCGCGCCCAGCATATATTCGAGCAGCCGGTATTGCACCGACTGGAACCCCGAACTGCCGCCCAATTGCCCCCGCATCGCGGAGTAGTCGGCCGGGGTGATCGTCGCCAGCACCTCCCAGCTCTGGATCAGTTGCTGCTGCACTCGGGCGACGCGCGCCATCATCTTGAAAGCGCTGCCCAACCGATCTGCGATCAGCGCCTGCCGCACCGCTTCCAGTTCGTGGAGGCACAGCTTGATCCACAGCTCGGACGCCTGGTGGATGACGATGAACAGCAATTCGTCATGCGTGTCGGACAGCGGCGTCTGACAGGCCAGCAGGGTGTCGAGCCGCAGATAGCTGGTATAGGTCGGCCCGCTGGTCGGCGGGGCCGGCCGATCCGCCTCGCGGCTTTCCATTATCGCGGCCCGCCCATGTCGCGGAAGCTGTCCGGCGCATCCTCGCGCGGATGACCGGAGGGTGTCGGTAGCGGCTCGATCACCGGCGATTCCGGCGTGTCGAACCCGCCCTCCCATTTGGCGATGACACTGGCGGCGATGGCGTTGCCGACGACGTTGGTCGCGGTGCGGCCCATGTCGAGGAAGTGATCGATGGCGAGGATAAGCAACAGCCCGGCTTCGGGAATGTTGAACATGCCCAGCGTCGCGGCGATCACGACCAGGCTGGCGCGCGGCACGCCGGCGATCCCCTTCGACGTGACCATCAGCACCAGCAGCATCAGGATCATCTGACCCCAACTGAGATCGATGCCATAGGCCTGCGCGATGAAGATCGACGCGAACGTCATGTACATCATCGACCCGTCGAGGTTGAACGAATAGCCGAGCGGCAGCACAAAGCTGGCGATGCGCGGCGGCACGCCGAACCGGTCGAGCGCCTCAAGGGTACGCGGATAGGCGGCCTCCGACGATGCGGTCGAAAAGCCGAGCAGGATCGGATCGCGCAGATAGCGCAGCAGCATCTTCACCCGCGGACCGATGATGAGGAATGCGATGCCGATCAGCACTGTCCACAGCGTCGCGAGGCCGAGGTAGAAGCTGCCCATGAAATAGGCGAGGTCGCCGATGATCCCCGGACCCCGTTCGGCCAGCGTCGCCGTCACCGCCGCGAACACCGCGAACGGGGCGAAGCGCATGACGTAATCCGTAACCTGCAACATGACCGCGACCAGCCCTTCGAGCGCGCGGACGATCGGCGCGCCCTTCTCGCCGACCGCGGTCAGCGCGACGCCGATGAACAGCGAGAAGATGACGATCTGCAGGATTTCGTTGGTCGCCATCGCCTCGATGCCCGAGGCGGGGAAGATGTGGCCGACGAACTTCACGAAATCGAACGCGGGCTTCACCACGCCGCTGTCGGCCGTGACCGGCGGCACGGGCAGGCCGAGGCCGACGCCGGGCTGCAACAGGTTCACCAGCAGCAGGCCGAGCATCAGCGAGATGAAGCTCGCCATGACGAACCAGCCGAACGAGCGCAGCCCGACACGGCCCAGCGACGAACTGTCGCCCATATGCGCGATCCCGACGACCAGCGTCGAGAAGACCAGCGGCGCGATAATCATCTTGATGAGCCGCAGGAACACGGTCGTCACGGCCGACAGGTAATAGGCGATGCTCTTGAGCATCGCACTGCCCGATCCGCCGCCATCGTCCAGCCCGGCGTTCAGCGCCCAGCCGAGCACAAGGCCCGCCACCAGCGCGATGAGAATGAAAGTCGTAAGCCGCTTGGCCATGCGTCGTCCCTGAAAGTTTGGGCGCAAAGGGAGGGGAATGTTTCGTCCGGGTCAACCCCCGGTGCATTCGTGCATCTTGGCAAGTGGCGCGCCGCTGCGTATCGAGCCGGAATGACCTCGACCAATGACGTCCGCCGCTCGTTCCTCGACTTTTTCGAGAAGGCCGGCCATGCCCGCGTCGCCTCCGCGCCGCTCGTTCCGCAGAACGACCCGACGCTGATGTTCGTCAATGCGGGGATGGTGCCGTTCAAGAACGTGTTCACCGGCCTCGAAACGCGGCCGTACGTGACGGCCACGTCGTCGCAGAAATGCGTGCGCGCCGGGGGCAAGCACAACGATCTCGACAATGTCGGCTATACCGCGCGGCATCACACCTTCTTCGAGATGCTCGGCAATTTCTCGTTCGGCGATTATTTCAAGGAACAGGCGATCCTGAATGCCTGGACGCTGCTGACCCGTGAATGGGGCCTGCCGGCGGAAAAGCTGACCGCGACCGTCTATCATACCGACGACGAAGCGTTCGCCCTGTGGAAGAAGATCGCCGGGCTGCCCGATCACCGGATCATCCGCATCCCGACCAAGGATAATTTCTGGGCGATGGGCGACAGCGGCCCATGTGGTCCGTGTTCGGAAATCTTCTACGACCATGGCGACCATATCCCCGGCGGCCCTCCCGGCAGCCCGGACGAGGATGGCGACCGTTTCGTCGAGATCTGGAACCTCGTGTTCATGCAGTTCGAGCAGGACGCGAACGAGATCGTCGGCGAACTGCCCAAGAAGTCGATCGACACCGGCATGGGGCTGGAGCGGATCGCTGCGGTGATGCAGGGCATGTCGGACAATTACGACACCGATACCTTCAAGGCGCTGATCGCCGCATCGTCCGAACTGACCGGCACGCGGGCGGAAGGCGAGATGCAGGCCAGCCACCGCGTCATCGCTGACCACCTGCGCGCGTCGGGATTCCTGATCGCAGACGGCGTTCTGCCCGCTGCCGATGGCCGTGGCTATGTGCTCCGCCGCATCATGCGCCGCGCGATGCGCCACGCGCACCTGCTGGGCGCCAAGGAGCCGTTGATGCACCGGCTGGTCGGATCGCTGGTGTCCGAAATGGGCGCCGCCTATCCCGAACTGGTCCGCGCGCAGCCGCTGATCGAGGCGACGCTGGCGCAGGAGGAAACGCAGTTCCGCCGCACGCTCGAAAAGGGGCTGAAGCTCCTCGACGAAGCGACCGCCGATCTGGCCGATGGCGCCACGCTGTCGGGCGAAACCGCGTTCAAGCTCTACGACACCTTTGGCTTTCCCTACGACCTGACCGAAGACGCGCTGCGGGCGCAGGGCTATGGCGTCGATCGCGCCGGGTTCGACACGGCGATGGCCGAACAGAAGCGCGCCGCGCGTGCCGCGTGGAAAGGTTCGGGGGCCAAGGCGTCGGACGATGTCTGGTTCGACGTCCTCGAAACTGCCGGTCCCACCGAGTTCATCGGCTATTCGGTCGAGGCGGGCGAGGGGCAGGTCGTTGCGATCATCAAGGACGGTGGGCGCGTCGAGTCGGCGCAAGCCGGCGACGACGTGCTGGTACTGACCAACCAGACGCCCTTCTATGCCGAAAGCGGCGGGCAGGTCGGCGATGCCGGCACCATGGCGACCGAGGCGGGGCTGAAGGCTACCGTCACCGATACCGCCAAGCAGCTCGGCAAACTCCACGCCCATGTCGTGACGATCGATACGGGCACGCTCAAGGTCGGCGACAGCGTCGCGCTGACGATCGATACCGCGCGCCGTGCGCAGATTCGCGCCAACCATTCGGCGACCCACCTGCTGCACGAGGCGCTGCGCGAACGGCTTGGCACCCATGTCGCGCAGAAGGGGTCGATGGTCGCCCCCGAACGCCTGCGGTTCGACTTTTCGCAGCCGACGCCGATCGCCACGGACGCGCTGGCGTTGGTCGAGGCCGACGTCAACGCGCAGGTGCGCGGCAACGGCAGCGTCACCACGCGGCTGATGACCCCCGACGACGCGATCGCCATGGGCGCGATGGCGCTGTTCGGCGAGAAATATGGCGACGAGGTCCGCGTCGTGTCGATGGGGCAGGATGCAGATGGCACCTATTCGATCGAGCTGTGCGGCGGGACTCACGTCAGCGCGCTGGGCGAGATCGGCCTGTTCAAGATCGTATCGGAAGGTGCGGTGTCGTCAGGCGTCCGCCGCGTCGAGGCGCTGACCGGCGAGGCCGCACGCCAATGGCTGGGCAATCGCGACGCCAAGCTGCGTGAGGCGGCGGCGGCACTGAAGGCAACGCCCGACGAAGTGCCCGCACGTGTGGCGCAACTGGTCGAGGATCGTCGCCGGCTGGAGCGTGAACTGGCCGACACCAAAAAGGCATTAGCCATGGGTGGCGGCGCGGGGGCAGCCCCGGCGGGTCCCGAGCAGGTCGGCGGCATCGCGTTTCTGGGGCAGGTCATCGACGGCCTCGACGCCAAGGCGCTGCGCGGCACGATCGACGAAGCGCGTGCGCGGGTGCCGTCGGGCGTCGTGGCGCTGGTCGCGGTCAATGACGGCCGCGCCTCGGTCGGCGTCGGCGTGTCGAGCGACCTTACCGGTCGCGTCAGCGCGGTCGATCTGGTCAAGGCGGCGGTCGCGGCATTGGGCGGGCAGGGCGGCGGTGGTCGCCCGGACATGGCGCAGGGCGGCGGTCCCGACGGCGCCAAGGGCGACGAGGCCCTGGCCGCGATTCGCGCATTGCTGGCAGGCTGACCTAGTCTGAAATCTTTCCATCACCCCGTGTCTGATCCGGGGTCCCGCATTTTGCTTTTGTTGGCGAAAGCAGGGCTCCGGTGCAGTGCTGGGGTGACGTTGGATCTAAAGAAGTACCCCTGCCACACCCAAGAACGCTACGTTTCCCATCGGATGCGTCGTGCCGACACCGGTAGCACGTCGCCGCCGCTAACGTTCTGCCGCCAAAGGCGACATTGCTAGCGGGAATCGACCTTCAGCTACACCCGGTGTCGTTCCTGATCGCCGACTCCAGCCTCTCCGTCACCCCGGACTTGTTCCGGGGTCCACGGCGAGGCAATCGGCGCGGCGTGAGCCTCTAGCGACCGCGATCGCGGCTTGGTGGACCCTGGAACAAGTCCGGGGTGAGGATGGACCGGTGAATGTCGATCGACCCTAGCACCGCGCGTTTTGCGTCAGATGGCCCTTTGGTTCCGCCCGTTCATCTTTCATGCAGGCCCCGCCACGCATAGCGGACGATTGCGCAGCCATATTGCGCGTGCTAACGGCCCGGCCTTGAACCACTGGGACGCGGTCGACATGACCAAACTCGTTGCCTGCTTGGCGCGGTTCCCGCGCCTGTGATCTTCTCCCGAGAGGCTTCGTCGGAAGCCACCGACCTGCCCGACACGGGCGCGGGCCATCATGGACCGCGTCAGTCGCTCGCCAAGCTCTCGCTGGGTGCGCTCGGTATCGTGTATGGCGACATCGGCACTTCGCCGCTCTATGCGATGAAGGAGACGTTCGTCGGCCATCACCGGCTGCCGGTCGACCAATTGAACATCTTCGGCGTGGTCAGCCTCGTCTTCTGGTCGCTGATGCTGATCGTGACGTTGAAATACGTCTTCATCATCATGCGCGCCGACAATAATGGCGAGGGCGGCAGCCTGGCGCTGCTGGCGCTGATCCAGCGCAAGAGCGGGGGTGGGCGCTGGACGGCCAGCCTCGTCATACTGGGCGTGCTGGCGACGGCGCTGTTCTTCGGCGACTGCATGATTACGCCCGCCGTGTCGGTGCTGTCGGCGGTCGAGGGGCTGGCGACGGTCAATGCCGGGTTCGATCCGTTCGTGATCCCGATCGCGGTTGTCATCATGATCGCGCTGTTCTGGCTGCAGGCGGTCGGCACGGCCAGCGTGGGTCGGCTGTTCGGTCCGATCATGATCGCCTATTTCGCGACGCTGGTGTTCCTCGGCGTCATCAACATCCTCGAACGTCCGGATATTCTTCAGGCGCTGAACCCGATCTGGGCAGTCCGATTCTTCGCGCAGGACGGCATCATGGCGTTCCTCGCGCTCGGGTCGGTCGTGCTGGCGGTGACCGGTGCAGAGGCGCTCTACGCCGATATGGGCCATTTTGGGCGGCGGCCGATTTCGGTGGCGTGGCTGTACGTCGTCTTCCCCGCGCTGATGCTCAACTATCTGGGGCAGGGAGCGCTGCTGCTCGAAAACCCCGATGCGGCGTCCAACCCGTTCTTCTTCATGGCGTCGGAGGATTTCCGCCTGCCGCTGGTCATCCTCGCCACGCTGGCGACGATCATCGCCAGCCAGGCGGTCATCACCGGGGCCTTCTCGGTCGTGCAGCAGGCGGTGCAGTTGGGCCTGATGCCCCGGCTCCGCATCGAACATACCAGCGCCGATGCGGCGGGACAGATCTACATCCCGGCGGTCAACTGGGCGCTGCTGGTCATGGTCCTGCTGCTGATCTTCGGCTTTCAGGAATCGTCGAACCTTGCCGCCGCCTACGGCATCGCGGTGACGGGGACGATGTTCATCAGCACCTGCATGATCGCGGTGCTGGTCAAGCGGGTGTGGAACTGGCCGGCGGCGGCGGTCGCCGCGTTCATGGCGATCTTCCTGTGCATCGACGGTGCCTATTTCGCGTCGAACCTGACAAAGGTCCCCGATGGTGGGTGGTTCCCGCTGCTGGTCGGCATCGTCGTCTTCGTCCTGCTGACGACCTGGGCCAAGGGGCGCAAGCTGATGATCGAGCGGATGCGCGAGGCCGCGATGCCGATCAAGGTCTTCATCCAGTCGGCCGCCAGCAGCGCGACGCGCGTGCCCGGCACCGCCGTCTTCATGACGTCGACGCCGGAAGGGGTGCCGCACGCGCTGCTTCACAACCTGAAGCACAACAAGGTGCTGCACGAGCGGGTCATCCTGCTGACGGTGAAGATCGCCGACACGCCCTATGTCGATCCGGAGCTTCGCACGAAGAACGAGGATCTGGGGCAGGGCTTCCACCGCATGATCCTGAAATTCGGGTTCATGCAGGACCCCGACGTGCCGGGCGCGCTGAAGGCGGTGGGGTGCTGTGGCGGCGACTTCCGGATGATGGACACCAGCTTCTTCCTCGCGCGGCAGACCCTGTTGCCGTCGTCGCGACCGGGGATGATGATCTGGCGCGAAAAGCTGTTCGCGTGGATGCTTCAGAATTCGGAAAGCGCGATGGAATTCTTCCGCCTGCCGACCAACCGCGTCGTCGAACTGGGCAGCCAGGTGGAGATTTGACGCCGCCCGAACCCGCCCCGATCATCATCACCGCGTTGTTCGGTCATGAGGATCAGGCGTGGTTCGATCGGCAGCGTCGCGCCTATTTCCCGCCCGAACGCAACGTGCTGGCGGCGCACTGCACGATGTTCCACCATCTGGCCCCCGAACTGGCCGCTGAACTCAAGCAGCGGCTGAGCGCGTTGACGCGTGGCGTGCCGGCGCCGGTCGCGCGGGTCGGCGGCCTGATGAACCTCGGCCGGGGCGTCGCCTATCGCATTGAGTCGCCCGATCTCGAATCGGTGCGCGCCGACCTCGCCGATGCGTTCGGGGCGATGCTGACCCCGCAGGACCGCGCGGGTTGGCGCCCGCATGTCACGATCCAGAACAAGGTCGAGCCGTCCGCAGCCAAGGCGTTGCTGGCGGAATTGTTAGTCGGATTCAGCCCGCGTCCGCTGAAAATCGCGGGTCTGGCAAGCTGGTGGTATCGTGGCGGACCGTGGGAAGTATTTTCCCGACACATGTTCGCTTGACCGAAGCGATTCGCGTTCGTATAGGGCCGCCCTCCCCGATGGGGATGCGGCGGGGCGAAGTAGCTCAGTTGGTTAGAGCACGGGAATCATAATCCTGGGGTCGGGGGTTCAAATCCCTCCTTCGCTACCACCCGCCATGGCGTGATCGCCTCTCGGACATGCCCGCTCGGCTCGCCAAATATTCAGGCAGCGTTCAGATAGATCGAACCGATGCGCGCTTCGTTCGTTGATGGTTAACGACATCAGCGAGAGAGGATAGCCGCCATGCCAGTCGTTGCCCAAAACCGTCCCGTCATGATTCCGGCCGATCAGGACCGCCCGCCGCGTATGGCGGGGCTGTTGTACGGATTGCTGCTCGCGATCCCGTTATGGGCCGCGATCCTCGCTGTCGTGCTGTAGGGGCACGAAGGCCAGCCCGGACCGGTTGCGAAGTACCTGACCTTCCCCATGTTGCGTTCGACCCCGCGACCGGCATAGACGTGCCGCTCGCTTCGAACGGAATATGATGTCATGGCTGTTACGCACCACACCCGTATGCTCGTCCTCGGTTCGGGACCGGCGGGCCTTTCCGCCGCGATCTATGGCGCACGGGCGGGCATGGAGCCGATCGTGGTGCAGGGTATCCAGCCCGGCGGCCAGTTGATGACCACGACCGACGTCGAGAATTATCCCGGCTTTCGCGAAGTGGTGCAGGGTCCATGGTTGATGGGGGAGATGCAGGCGCAGGCCGAGCATGTCGGCACCCGGATGATGTGGGACACGATCGTCGACGTCGATGTCAGCCGCCGCCCGTTCCGCCTGACCGGCGATAGTGGTGATGTGTATGAGGGTGAGGTCCTGGTGATCGCCACCGGCGCGCAGGCGCGCTGGCTGGGCCTCGACAGCGAGGAATTGCTGAAGGGCAAGGGCGTGTCGGCCTGCGCGACCTGCGACGGGTTCTTCTATCGCGGCAAGAAGGTCGCGGTGATCGGCGGCGGCAATACCGCGGTCGAAGAGGCGCTGTACCTGACCAACCACAGCGACGACGTGACCATCATCCACCGCCGCGACAGCTTTCGCGCCGAACGCATACTTCAGCAGCGGCTGTTCGCCAGCGACAAGATCAGCGTGCTGTGGAACAAGCAAGTCGAGCGCTTCGTCGGCGGTGGCGATCCTCATGGGCTGATCGGGATCGAGCTGAAGGACACGGTTACCGGCGAATTGTCGATGCTGGAGGTCGATGGCGGGTTCGTGGCGATCGGGCACCACCCGGCAACCGAGCTGTTCCGCGGGCATCTCGCGCTCGATGAGGACGGCTACATCGCGGTCGAAACCGGTTCGACGCGGACCAGCGTGCCCGGTGTCTTCGCGTGCGGCGACGTGATGGACAAGGTTTATCGGCAGGCGGTGACGGCGGCCGGGACCGGCTGCATGGCGGCGTTGGATGCCGAACGCTTTTTGCAGGCGGTGGAGTTTGCCGAGGTGGCTGAAGCAGCCGAGTAGCGGTTGGCCGGGCATGGCGCCCGGCCAACCGCCTTATACGCCCGCGTCGGTCAGGCGGGTTAGCTGTTCGGTGGTGAGCGATAGCTGCCACGCGCCGACCAGCTCTTGCAACTGCTCGACGCTGGTCGCGCTGGCGATCGGGGCCACGACGCCCTCCTGTGCCGCCAGCCATGCCAGCGCGATCTGGGGCAGGGTCGCGCCGGTTTCGGCGGCGACTGCGTCCATCGCAGACAGGACGACAGCACCCTTGCCAGCCAGCAGATCGGCCATTCCGCCGCCACGCACGCTTTTCGACAGATCGGCGGTCGAACGATATTTGCCGGTCAGGAAGCCGGCGGCGAGACCGTAATAGGGCGCAACGCCGATATTGTGTTCGACGCACAAATTCTGCAACTCGCCCTCATATTTGTGGCGGCTGACGAGATTATATTCGGGTTGGAGGACGTGGAAGCGGGGCAGGCCATCCGACGTCGCCAAATCCAGTGCAGATTTCAAACGCATCGCCCGGAAGTTCGACGCACCCAGTACCCGCACCTTTCCGGCGTCGATCAGCCGTCCGAACGCTGCCAGATAATCGGCCTGCGAAGTATCCTCGTCGTCCTGATGCGCATAATACAAGTCGATATGGCCGGTGCCGAGCCTACGCAGCGACGCTTCCGCCGCAGCGACGATGCGGGCCGGCGCCAGCTTTTTGCCACCCTCACCGGGCAGCATCCCGACCTTCGTCGCGATCAACACCCGATCGCGCTTGCCGGACTGGCGCAGCCATTCGCCGATGATCGTTTCCGACTCCCCGCCGCCGTGCCCGTCGACCCAGGCGGAGTAGACGTCGGCGGTATCGATCATCGTGCCGCCCAGATCGACGAAGGCGTCGAGGATGCGGAAACTGGCATCCCTGTCGACGGTCCAGCCGAACACATTGCCGCCCAGGATCATCGGCGGCGTTTCGAGGTCGGTCGCGCCCAGCGTGCGGCGGGGAGTATCGGTCATGGTCGTTCCTTCGGATCGGGGGCGATGGCGTTCGCGTCCAGCGCTGCATTGTCGAGCATCGCCGCAGCGTCGTTCAGCGCCGCCGCCTCGTCCTGCGTCACGCCGCCGGGTGCCGATCGGTCGTCTGATCCGCTGCATCCGGCAAGGAAGAGGGCAGCAAGAAGTAGGGCAGGGCGCATCAATGGTCTCCAAACGAAAAAGGCCGCGCCCCGTTGCGTCGGGACACGGCCTCCTTTCCTAACCGAATGCGATCAGCGTTGCATGTCGCGACCGGCCTTTTCCAGTTCCTGACCGGCTTCGCGCTGGGCGTTGTCGGCTGCTGCATCCGCCTTTGCAGCTCCGCGATCGATTGCTGCACCGGCGCGATCGGTGGCGTTGTCGATCTTGTCGCCCGCACGGTCGGCGGCGTTTTCCGCCGCACCGAAAGCGCGGTCGCCGGCGGTCTTCACATCGCTGACCGCTTCACCCATCGTCGCATTCACGTCGGCGGCAACGGCGTCGGCCGCTTCACCGGTTTCGTTCTGCGCCTTCTGGCTGCAGGCACCGATCGAAAATGCGGCGGCGGCGAGCGGCAGCAGAATGAGCTTCTTCATGGCGGTTTCCCTTCCGTTATGATCGGCGGCACAACGCGCCAGTGCAATCGCGGTTGCATCACGCGCAACGTCGTCACCGAAGTAGATGATCGATTGACCTCATATAAAGATTTCTTTATATCAGTCACCATGGCACCGGCCCTCGATATATTCCGCGCGGCAAGCGACGCCACCCGTCTGCGGGTGATCGGGCTGCTTCGATCGATGGAATTGTCGGTCGGCGAACTGGCGCAAGTGCTCGAACAGAGCCAGCCCCGGGTCAGCCGCCACATCAAAATCCTGTGCGACGCCGGGCTGACGGTCCGCCGCAAGGAAGGGAGTTGGGTGTTCGTCGCACTTGGGCAGCCTGCAGTCGTCGGACCGTTGCTGGCCGCGCTTGACGCCTGGGTCGCGACCGACGATCCGTGGCGTGCCGTCGACAGTGCGCGACTGGCCGAGGTACGCGCCGACCGCGCCACCGCCGCTGCCGCGTGGTTCGAAGCACATGCCGGTGAATGGGATGCGATCCGGTCGCTGCACGTTGCCGAGGAACAGGTCGAGCGGGCGATGCTGGCGGCGTTGGGCACGGCGCGGATCGGACTGCTGGTCGACATCGGCACCGGGACCGGGCGGATGCTCGAGCTGTTCGCGCCGCAGTCGGAGCAGGCGATCGGGATCGACCGTTCGTCGGAAATGCTCCGGTTGGCGCGCGCGAAGCTCACCGAGCGCGGGCTGGATCATGCCGAACTGCGTCAGGCCGATATTCAGGCGTTGCCGTTGGAGGATCGTGCGGCGGACGCGGCGGTGCTGCATCATGTGCTGCATTTCGTCCAGCATCCGGGCGCGGCGATCGCCGAGGCGGCACGGGTGCTGCGACCGGGCGGACGCCTGCTGATCTGCGACTTCGCGCCGCACGAGCGCGAGGAACTGCGGGTACGCGACGCCCATGCGCGGCTCGGCTTTTCCGACGATCAGATGCGCGGATGGTTTGCGGATGCCGGACTGGCGCCGGTGTCGATCGAGACGCTGGGCGGTGGCGAACTGACGGTGAAGCTGTGGATGGCGCGGCGCGCCTACGACGTACAAGAGGTGAAGGCGGCATGACTCCTACCATTTCCGATCTCGAAGAGGCGCGCCGCGCGCTCGACGCGCCGCTGTTCGCCGATCTGGCGGGCGACTGCGCGGTCAGTTTCGAATTCTTTCCGCCCAAAACCGAGAAGATGGAAGCGGCGCTGTGGGAAACCGTGCGCGCGCTCGAACCGCTGGCACCGAAGTTCGTCAGCGTCACCTATGGCGCGGGCGGTTCGACGCGGGAGCGCACCCATGCGACCGTCGCCCGCATCGCGCGTGAGACGTCGATGCCCGCCGCCGCCCATCTGACCTGTGTCGAGGCGAGCCGCGCTGAGATCGATCAGGTCGCGCAGGAATATTGGACGGCCGGCGTCCGCCACATCGTCGCGCTGCGCGGCGATCCGCCGACGATGGGGCAGAAATTCGTCGCCCATCCGGAAGGCTATGAGAATGCCGCGGCGCTGGTGGCCGGGTTGCAGAAGCTGCACCCGTTCGAGATTTCGGTCGCGGCCTATCCCGAATGCCATCCGGATTCGGAGCATCAGGCCGCCGACCTCGACAATCTGAAGCGCAAGATCGATGCGGGCGCGACCCGGGCGATCACGCAATTCTTCTTCACGCCCGAAGCGTTCTTCCGCTTCCGCGACGCGGCGGCCGCTGCCGGCATCCATGCCGATCTGGTGCCCGGCATCCTGCCGGTGTCGAACGTCGCGCAGGTGCGCAAGTTCGCAGGGCTTTGCGGGGCGTCGATCCCGGCATGGATGGATCGCCTGTTCGAAGGGCTGGACGATCATCCCGGCGCGCGCGCACTGGTCGCCGCGACCGTCGCGGCGGAGATGTGCCGCAAGCTGTACGCCGGCGGGGTGCGCGACTTTCATTTCTACACGCTCAACCGCGCCGAACTGTCCTATGCCATCTGCCACCTGCTCGGGCTGCGGCCAAAAGCGAAGCCGGTCGCGGTTGCGGCCTGAGGGGAATGAATATGTCTGATGCCCGTCAACGGCTGAACGCCGAAGCTGCCAAGCGCGTCCTCATCACCGATGGCGCGTTCGGCACCGAAATCCAGAACTGGAAGCTGTCCGAGGCCGATTATGCCGGCGCCCTGACCCTCGGCCATGACCAGAAGGGCAATAACGACATATTGGCGATCACGAAGCCGGAGGTGCCGGAAACGATTACGCGCGCCTATCTCGACGCCGGGTCGGACATCGTGTCGACCAATACGTTCAGCGCGAACCTTATCAGCCAGGCCGATTATGGTGCCGAGGCGCTGGTCGCCGACATCAATATCGAGAGCGCGAAGATCGCCCGCCGCCTCGCCGACGACTATGCCGCGCGCGACGGCCGCCCGCGTTTCGTGGCGGGCGCGATCGGGCCGACCAACAAGACGTTGTCGCTCAGCCCGGACGTCAACGATCCCGGCTATCGCGAAATCGATTTCGATTACCTGAAGGGCGTGTACCGCGAACAGATCGATGCGCTGGTCACAGGCGGTATCGACTTCGTGTTGATTGAGACGGTGTTCGATACGCTCAACGCCAAGGCCGGGGTGCTGGCGGCGATCGAGGCGGGGCAGGCGCTGGGCCGTGACCTGCCGATCATGCTGTCGATGACGCTGACCGACCTGTCGGGCCGCAACCTGTCGGGTCACACCGTCGAGGCGTTCTGGCACGCGATCCGCCATGCCAAGCCGGTGACGATCGGGCTGAACTGTTCGTTCGGCGCGGAACAGCTGCGCCCGCATGTGAAGGTGCTGAGCGACATCTGCGACACGCTCATCATGGTCTATCCCAATGCCGGGCTGCCCAACGAACTGGGCGCCTATGACGAGGCGCCGGCGACGACCGCAGCACTGGTCGGCGACTGGGCCGACCATGGGCAGGTGAACGTGCTGGGCGGCTGCTGCGGCTCCACGCCGGCGCATATCAAGGCGATGGCAGAGCGGGTGCGGGGGATCGCCCCGCGCAAGGTGCCGGACGTGGCGGTCCAGACGCGTCTTGCCGGGCTGGAACCGTTCACGATGGCGGCGTAAAGGCCGCGAAAAGATCCTCCCCGGCACGGGGAGGGGGACCATGCGCAGCATGGTGGAGGGGGGTCTCCACCATCGCCATCGTTTCATTTGTGGAGACCCCCCTCCACCACCGCCTGTCGGCGGCGGTCCCCCTCCCCGTGCCGGGGAGGATCGGAAGATATAGATGACCAACGCCTCGACCAATTTCGTCAATATCGGCGAACGCACCAACGTGACCGGATCGGCCCGCTTCAAGAAGCTGGTGATGGCGGGCGACTATGCCGCCGCGGTCGAGGTCGCGCTGCAGCAGGTCGAAAGCGGGGCGCAGGTCCTCGACGTCAACATGGACGAGGGGCTGCTCGACGCGCACCACGCGATGACGACGTTCCTGAAGCTGATCCAGGCCGAGCCCGACATCGCCCGCATCCCGGTGATGGTCGACAGCTCGAAATGGGACGTGATCGAGGCGGGGCTGAAGTGCGTCAGCGGCAAGCCGATCGTGAACTCGATCAGCATGAAGGAGGGCGAGGAAGCGTTCCTGCACCACGCCCGCATCTGCATGAACTATGGCGCGGCGGTCGTCGTGATGGCGTTCGACGAAGTCGGGCAGGCCGATACGCAGGCGCGCAAGGTCGAAATCTGCTCGCGCGCCTACGACCTGCTGATGACCATCGGCTTTCCGCCCGAGGACATCATCTTCGACCCGAATATCTTCGCGGTGGCGACGGGGATCGAGGAGCATAACAACTATGGCGTCGACTTCATCGAGGCGTGCCGGGAGATCAAGGCGCGTTGTCCGCATTGCCATATCTCCGGCGGGCTATCGAACCTGTCATTCAGCTTTCGCGGCAACGAACCGGTCCGCCGGGCGATGCACTCGATCTTCCTCTATCACGCCATCCCGGCGGGGATGGACATGGGAATCGTCAATGCCGGGCAGCTCGACGTGTATGACACGATCGATCCCGAACTGCGCACCGCCTGCGAGGATGTGATCCTCAACCGCGACGCGCAAGCCACCGACCGGCTGATCGCGCTGGCCGAGAAGTACAAGGGCACAGACGCGGTCGCCGAGAAAGCGGCGGCGGAATGGCGCTCGCTCCCCGTCGTCAAGCGGCTGGAATATGCGCTGGTCAAGGGCATCGACGCGCATGTCGTCGACGATACTGAGGAATGCCGCCAGCAATTTGCACGCCCGATCGAGGTGATCGAAGGCCCGCTGATGGACGGGATGAACGTGGTCGGCGACCTGTTCGGATCGGGCAAGATGTTTCTGCCGCAGGTGGTCAAGTCCGCGCGCGTGATGAAGAAGGCGGTCGCGCATCTGCTGCCCTTCATCGAGGCGGCAAAGGAGCCGGGCGCCAAGGGCAAGGGCAAGATCATCATGGCGACCGTCAAGGGCGACGTGCATGACATCGGCAAGAACATCGTTGGCGTCGTCCTGCAATGCAACGGCTTCGACGTGGTCGACCTGGGCGTGATGGTGCCGTGGACGAAGATTCTGGAGGCCGCGAACGAGAACGACGCCGACATGATCGGCCTGTCGGGCCTTATCACCCCGTCGCTGGACGAGATGGTGACCGTCGCCGAGGAGATGAAGCGCGCGGGCATGACCATGCCGCTGCTGATCGGCGGGGCGACGACGTCGAAGGTCCATACCGCGTTGCGCATCTCGCCCGCCTATGACGGGCCGATCGTCCATGTCCTCGACGCGAGCCGGGCGGTGGGCGTGGCGACGACGCTGGTCAGCGATACCGGCCGCGATGCCTATGTCGAGCAGGTCGCGGCAGAATATGAGGCGGTGCGCGTTGCCCGCGCGGGCAAGGGGCAAAGCGACCTCGCCCCCATCGCCGAAGCACGCGCCAATGCCTTCGTGGTCGATTTCGCGCAGAAGCCGGCTGCACCCGCCAAGCCGGGACGGCATGTGTTCGAAGACTGGGACCTGGCCGACCTGCGCGACTATATCGACTGGACGCCGTTCTTCCGCGCGTGGGAACTGGCGGGCAATTTTCCCGCGATCCTGACCGACGCGGTGGTCGGCGAAAGCGCCACCTCGCTGTTCGAGGATGCGCAGGCGATGCTCGACCGGATCATAGCCGAGAAGTGGCTGACGGCACGCGGCGTCGCGGCGCTGTGGCACTGCCGGCGCGATGGCGACGACGTGATCCTCGATGTGCCTGCCGAACAGCTGGAACCGGCGATGGAGGCGGGCCGGGTCTCGCCGCTGTCGGGTGTGCCGCACGATTTCGCGACGCCGATGCAGACGACCCACGCCACCCATGCGATCCGGATGCCGTTCCTGCGCCAGCAGGTGAAGAAGCGGGAAGGCCGCGCGAACATGTGTCTCGCCGACTTCGTCGATCCGGCGGGTGACTGGATGGGCGGCTTCGCGGTCGGCATCCACGGCATCGACCCGCATATCGCGCGGTTCAAGGTCGAGAACGACGATTACCAAGACATATTGCTGAAGGCGCTGGCCGACCGGCTGGCCGAGGCGTTCGCCGAACGGCTGCACCATCATGTCCGCACCGACCTATGGGGCTATGCACCGGACGAGCAGCTGACCAACGAGGCGATGATCCGCGAACAATATCGTGGCATCCGCCCGGC
The DNA here is from genome assembly GCF_001421765.1 of Sphingomonas sp. Leaf32. GTDB lineage: Bacteria > Pseudomonadota > Alphaproteobacteria > Sphingomonadales > Sphingomonadaceae > Sphingomonas. Next base: position 927,270 of record NZ_LMLA01000001.1, read on the forward strand.
GCCGGGCTATCCGGCCTGTCCCGATCACAGCCAGAAGCCGATCCTGTTCGACATGCTGGGCGCAACGGAAGCCACCGGCATCACGCTGACCGACAGCTTCGCGATGCTGCCGACGGCGGCGGTATCGGGCTTCTACTTCGGTCATCCCGACAGCGCCTATTTCGGCGTGGCGCGGATCGGGCGGGATCAACTGGAGGACTATGCCACGCGGCGCGGGGTGAGCATCGAACAGGCCGAACGCTGGCTGCGGCCTAATCTCGACTAAGCGCATCCAGCAGGCGATCGCGGAGCCAGTCCGCGTCGCCGGGGCGGGCAAAACTGTGGCTGTCGCTGTCGCGCCGATGCACGGTGGCAGGCTGGCGAGGGTGCCATGTGTCGAGAAAGGCGATGGCGGTGTTGTCGCCGGTCGCCAGCAGGATATCGGCAGGGGTTCCGCCAAAGGCGGCGGCGAAGGCTCCGCTCAGACCGGACTGGCCCCGTCGTGAGGTGGCCAATGTCACCAAGCCCTGTGCAAGACGGCGGAGGTTGACGCCGCCGGTCGCAAGCCGCTTCCATTCGGCGGGTGACGACAGCCGCGCGGCATAGGTCGCGCGGATCGCCGCCGGCGGGGGCAGGTCTCCGGACGGCTCGACGATCCACGGATTGGCAAGGACCAGCCGATTGATGCCGGCCTGCCCATGGAACAGCGCCAGCGCGGTCGCGGCATCGCAATTGCCGAAGGCGACGATCCGCGTGACGCCGGCCTGATCGCGCAGCGCGGCGGCGGCGGCGGCGATGTCGGGCGCGCTGGACCGGAAGCCTTCGTTAGTGCCGGTCGAATCGCCGATGCCGCGCCGATCGAAGCGCAGCACCGGATGACCGGCGGCGGCGATGGCGGCCGCCAGCAGTGCCTGTCCGCGATGCGCGCCGATGCGCAATTCGTTGCCGCCCGAAACGATCAGCAGCCCGGTCGTCCCCGGCGCGGCGTCTAGCGTGCCCGCCAGCGTCTCGCCCATGCAGGGAAAGGTCACCAGCCTACGCACGCGCGGCTCCATGCGGCGAGGTCGTCGGCAAGCTGTTCGGCGAGCGCCGGATCGTCGCCTGGCTCGGCGCGACGCCATAATGGCGCGGCGTCGATCCGCAGGTCGGCATCCGCGGGATCGGTGCCGAGGCGGACGATGCGGCGGGGATGGGTGTCTGCGGGCACCGCGCCGTCGAGTTCGTCGAGCAGTACGGTGGCGATGCGGTTGCCGCCGACCTCCACGACCTTCGTGCTTCGGTCGATCCTGGCCGGGCGGGCGATGCGGGAAAGTTCGCGGACCAGCGCGGCTCCGGTTTGCGGGGCGAGCTGCCACCGGCCGGCGAGGTCGGCGTCGCTGTCGAACAGCGCCCCGGCGCGGATCGACGCTCCGATCACCGGGCGATCGGTCGCGTCCACCAGCGCGGTGATGGCGGCGCGCCAGTCGGCGAGCGTCGCGGCTTCCGTCGGCAGCAGGCTCTCCCCCTGCCCGGGCAGGTCGGGCAGGAGCGAAGCGATCCCGCGTATCGCCAGCGCGCGCAACAGCCCGACCGCGAAGGTCCGGGTGCGGTTCGCCTCCTCGAACGGGGGCAGCAGCAGCAGCAGCGCGACCGGACCGGTATCGGGACCGAAGCGCCATAGCGCCTCGTGCCCGCCGGGCCAGTCGTAGCGGTCGATCAAGCGGGAACCTTGGCGCGGGCGAAGGCGACCAGCGAACCGAACGTCTCCATCGTGTCGCCGTCGATGTCATCATCTTCGATCAGGATGCCGAGGCGATCCTCCATCTCGGTCAGGACACCGGCGACCGCCATCGAATCGAGTTCGGGCAGCGCGCCGAATAGCGGCGTCGCGTCATCGAACGCCGCCGCGCGTTCATCGGACAGGCCGAGCACGTCGCGCAACACCGCGCGGACCGTTGCCTCGATCGAACCCAAACCTGCCTGGATCACCTGGATACTCCCCTGTTTGGCCGGGGGTTTAGGGGTTGTTCGGGATGCTGCCAAGCGCGCTTCGTCACCCCGGATCAAGTCCGGGCGACGGGGTTGGGTAGGATCAGCCGCACGCCTTCATATATCCTCCGATCGCTGCGTGCCCCCTGTATCCGCCACCCGATCGGCGCTAGGACGCGGCAATGGAAATCCCGCCTGCCCGGACAATCGATCACCTGCCCTTGATGGGCGCGGTCGATGCTCCGGCGCTGATCGACCGGGAGGGCATCGTGACCTTCGCCGCGCTGGAGTCGGCGGTCGCGCGAATGGCGGGGGGATTGCTGGCGCTCGATCTCGAACCGGGTGCGCGGGTGGCGACGTGGCTGCCCAAGACGCGGGCCGCGTGCCTGATGCCGCTGGCGGCGGCGCGTGCCGGATTGGTGCATGTACCGGTCAACCCGGCGCTGAAGCGCGCGCAGGTCGCGCATATCCTTTCGGATAGTGGCGCGGCGGTGCTGGTGACGCAGACCGCGCGGATGGCCGCGCTGGAGCCGGGCGATGTGCCGGACGGGTGTCGGGTGCTGACCGAGGCTCCGGACGGTGATGCGGCTGAGGCAACCGAGCGCGATCCGAGCGCGCTGGCGGCGATCCTCTACACTTCCGGATCTACCGGGCGGCCCAAGGGGGTGATGCTGTCCCATGCGAATCTGTGGCTGGGGGCGGTGTCGGTCGCGCGCTATCTGAAACTGTCGGCAGAAGACCGGGTGCTGGCGGTGCTGCCGCTCAGCTTCGATTACGGGCAGAACCAGCTTTTCTCGACCTGGGCGGCCGGCGGGGCGGTGGTCCCGCTCGATTACCTGACCGCGCGCGACGTGGTGAAGGCGGTCGAGCGGTTCGAGGTGACGACGCTGGCGGGGCTGCCGCCGCTGTGGACGCAGTTGCTGGAGGCGGACTGGCCGGCGGAGACGGCGGCGCGGCTCCGGCGGCTGACCAATTCGGGCGGGGCGCTGACGCCGCGCATGGTGCGGGGCTTGCGCGGACGCTTCGCCGGGGCCGACCTGTACGCGATGTACGGGCTGACCGAGGCGTTCCGGTCGACCTATCTCGACCCCGCGCTGATCGATGCGAACCCCGACGCGATCGGGTCGGCGATCCCCTTTGCCGAGGTGGCGGTAGTGCGCGCCGATGGCAGTCGCGCCGATGCCGGGGAACCGGGCGAGCTGGTCCATGCCGGGCCGCTGGTCGCGCAGGGCTATTGGCGGGATGCCGAGCGGACGGCGGCGCGGTTTCGTGCCGCCCCAATGTGGATGGCGAGCGGTGGCATGGCGGTGTGGTCGGGCGATACGGCGGCGCTGGGTGAGGACGGACTGCTGCGCTTCGTCGGTCGCGATGACGAGATGATGAAGGTGGCGGGCAATCGCATCAGCCCGACCGAGGTGGAGGAAGCGGTGCTGGCGGGCGGCGAAGTGGCGGAGGCGGTCGCGGTCGGCCTGCCCGACGAACGGCAGGGGCAGGCGATCACGGTGGTGGCGCGCGGGTCGGTCGCGGATGCGGAGGCGCTGGTGCGCGCGCGGCTGCGGCGGGAACTGCCGAGTTTCCAGCAGCCGTCTTATTATGTCTGGGTCGACGCGCTGCCGCGCAATGCCAATGGCAAGCTGGACCGGGTGGCGGTGCGCGCGCTGGCCGAAGCTGCGGTGCGGTCGTGAAGCCGGTCGGACCGATCCCGGCGGGCTTTGCCGGACAGTCGCGGTTGACGGTGGGCGGGGTGGACTTCGCCAAATTGCTGGAGCGGGCGGGCGACACCCCGGCGTTCCTGTATGACGGCAGCGCGATGGCGGTGCGGGTAGCGCGGTTGCGCGCGGCGCTCCCCCCGCAGGTACGGGTACATTACGCGATCAAGGCCAATCCCTACCCCCCGCTTCTGTCGGCGATGGCAGGGCTGGTCGACGGGCTGGACGTGGCGTCGGGCGGGGAACTGGCGATGGCGCTGACGGTCAAACCGGCGGCGGCGATCAGCTTTGCCGGGCCGGGCAAGCGCGACGACGAACTGTCGGCGGCGATCACGGCCGGCGCGACGCTGCATGTGGAGTCCGAGGGCGAGGCCGATCGGGCGCTGGCGATCGGCGATCGGCTGGGGCTGATCCCGAGCATCGCGGTGCGGGTGAACCCCGATTTCGAACTGCGCGGGTCGGGGATGCGGATGGGCGGGCGCGCCTCGCCGTTCGGCATCGATGCGGTGCGGGTGCCGGCGCTGGTGCGACGGCTGGTCGCGACCGGGGCGGACTGGCATGGTTTCCATATCTTCGCCGGTTCGCAGACGCTGGACAGCGCGGCGATCATCGACGCGCAGGCGGCGACGCTGGCGCTGGCCGGACGGCTGGCGGAGGAGGCGGGTGCGGTGCCGGCGTTCGTCAATCTGGGCGGTGGGTTCGGCATCCCCTATTTCGCTGGCGATGCGGCCGTGGACGTCGAGCGGATCGGGCAGGCGTTGGGCGAGGCGCTGGATCGGCGGGGCGCGGTGCTGGCCGATACCGGCTTCGCGGTGGAACTGGGCCGGTGGCTGGTCGGCGAGGCGGGGGTGTACTGCACCCGCGTCATTGATGTGAAGGAGAGCGGCGGCGAGACCTTCGTGGTGGTGGACGGCGGGCTGCATCATCAACTGGCGGCGAGCGGCAATTTCGGGACGGTCGTGCGGCGCAACTATCCGGTGGCGGTGGCGGAGCGGATGGACGGCGCGCCGGCGATGACCGCGTCGGTGGTCGGGTGCCTGTGCACCCCGCTCGACCGGCTGGCCGACCGGGTGGTGCTGCCCGAGGTCGCCGTCGGCGACACGATCGTGCTGTTTCAGGCGGGGGCATATGGCGCGACAGCCAGTCCCGCTGCGTTTCTGGGCCATCCGCCGGCGCGCGAGGTCTTCGTCGCGGCCAGTGAATAGCGTCAGGGAATCCCGTAATGGTGCGCCGCACGGGAATTGGGGCTATACTCAACCCTATCTTTACCCCTTTGACAGCATAGCAGGGGCAGTCCTGCGCAGTCCCGATGCGGCTGCGCTCGTTCGGAACGAGGTAATGTAATGCGTCGCTGGCATGGTTTGGGAACGGGTGTGGCGTTGACGGCCTTGCTGGGCGGGTGCGCCGGGGGGGCGACGCGCCCCGAACTGCCGCCCGCCGCGTTCGTGCAGGCGAAGGAAGCACCGGGCGAGGCCTATGTCATCGGGCCACTCGACCAGTTGAACATCTTCGTCTGGCGCAACCCCGAACTATCCACCAAGGTCCAGGTGCGCCCCGACGGGCGGATCACCACGCCACTCATCAACGACATGCCCGCCACCGGCAAGACGCCGGCGATGCTGGCCGACGACCTGAAGCTGGCGCTGGGCGAGTATGTGAAGGACCCGTTGGTTTCGGTGATCGTCGAGAATTTCTCGGGCACGTTCAGCCAGCAGGTGCGCGTGGTCGGCGCGACGGAGAAGCCCGCGGCGATCCCGTATCGCGCCAACATGACGCTGCTCGACGCGATGATCGCGGTCGGGGGCCTCAATCAATATGCGTCGGGCAACCGTGCGCGGCTGGTGCGGTACGATCGGGCGACGGGCAAGCAGTCGGAGTTCGGGTTGCGGATTTCCAGCCTGCTCAAGAACGGCGACTCCAGTGCGAACGTGAAGTTGCAGCCGGGCGACGTCATCATCATCCCAGAGAGCATGTTCTGAAATGGACGGGCTGTATGACGAACTGAAGCTGATCCTCCACGCGATCTGGCAGCGGCGCTGGATCGCGCTGGGCGTCGCGTGGGTGGTGTGCCTGGGCGGCTGGCTGGCGGTGAGCCAGATCCCGAACAGCTATCAATCGACCGCGCGGGTCATGGTGCAGATGCGGCAGGTGCTGCCCGGTGCCGAGGCGGCCGTCGCACAGAACGACCAGGCTAAGAATATTGACCGCATCCGCCAGACGCTGACCTCGGCGGTGAATCTGGAAAAGGTCGTGCGCGGCACGTCGCTCAACGAAACGGTCGCGAACGACCGTGACGTGGCGGACCGGATCGCGTCGCTCCAGAACGCGATCAAGCTGACGCAGCAGCAGGACAATCTGTTCGAGATTTCGGCGACGTCGGGTAATCCGAAGGTCGCGCGCGAGGTCGTGCAGAAGATGATCGACATCTTCGTGCAGGACAATCTGGCCAGCGACCGCGACGCGACGGTGCAGTCGCTGCGCTTCCTCGACCAGCAGCTTTCGCAACGGCAGAAACAGCTGGCCGATGCCGAGGCGCGGCGACAGGCGTTTCAGGCGCAATATATGGCGATGCTGCCCGGCACCGGTTCGCTCGACGACCGGATGTCGAACGCCCGCAGTGAACTGGCGCAGATCGACGGCGATCTGGCAGCGGCACAGACCAGTTTGGGCGCCGCCAATGCGCAGATGGCGGGCACGGCGGCGACGCTGCCCGGATCGGCGGGCACGGCGATGGTCGGGCCGGCGCGTGCGCGGCTGAACGCGATCGAGGGGCAGATTGCCGAGGGACGCAGCCGTGGCTGGACCGATCAGCATCCCGACATGGTGGCGCTCAATCGCCAGCTGGCGTCGGCACGCGCGGCGGCGCGGGGCGAGAGCGGGGGCGTCAGCGGCGGGACCGCTGCGTCGGCCAACCCGTTCTACCTGCAATTGCGCGCGACGCAGGCCGACCGGCAGGCGCGGGTGGCCGAGTTGCAGCAGCGCAAGAACCAGATCGAAAGCCAGCTGAACGGGTTGCAGGCGAAGATTTCCGCCGATCCGCAGGCGGCGGCGCAGCAGTCCCAGCTCGACCGCGATATCGGCTCGCTGAAACAGCAATATGACTCGCTGTTCCAGGATCGCGAACAGGTGCGGCTGCGCAGCAGCGTGCAGACCGACACCGATGCGGTTAAGTTCAACGTCATCGATCCTCCGACCCAGCCGAGCAAGCCGACCGCGCCCAACCGGCCGCTGTTGCTGCTGGGCGTGCTGATCGTCGGCATCGGTGCGGGCGTTGCGCTGGCGTTCGCACTGAGCAAATTGAAGACGAGCTTTGCCACCGCGCAGAAGTTGGAGAAGATCAGCGGAATGCCGGTGCTGGGATCGATCGGCGAGGTCGTGACCGATGCAGTCCGCAGCGAACGCAAGCGGCGGTTGAAGCTGTTCGCCGGTGGTGCGGGCGCGCTGATGGCGGCATTCGTGCTGTTGCTGGGGCTGGAATTCGCCCAACGCGGGCTGGTGGCGTGAGTGGGGATGACAAGGTGAACGACCAATCGCACCGGGCCATGCGCGCATCGTTGCTGGAGCGCGCGGCGGATCGCTGGCAGCTGGGGCCAAAGCCCGACTTGCCACCGGTCGCCATGCCCGACCTGCCGCCCCCGCCGCCGATCGCCGTGTCGAATGCAAAGGCACCCCCGCGCAAGATGCCGTCGGCCCGCATCCGTCCGGTCGATCCGGCGCGGATCGATCGCGATATGCTGGCCGAGGCGGGGATGCTGGTGCCCGGCGGTCCGGTGACTGCGCTGGCCGAGGAGTTCCGGCTGGTGAAGCGCCAGTTGCTGACCACCGCCGCCGACATCGAAAAGTGCGATCCCGACGCCGCGCGCATGATCCTGGTGTGTTCGGCGCAGCCGGGCGACGGCAAGACGTTCTGCGCGATCAACCTGGCCTTGTCGCTCGCAGCCGAACGTGACCTGCAGATCCTGCTGGTCGATGCCGATTTCCCGAAGCCCGACATTCTCGACCGGCTGGGCCTGCCCGCAAGCAAGGGCCTGCTCGACGCGCTGGGTGATCCGGCGATCGATGTCGAGGAACTGGTGATACCGACCGACGTGCCGCAGCTGTCGGTGCTGCCGGCGGGCAAGCGGACCAATGCCGACACCGAATTGCTGCGCAGCGACCATGCGCAGGACGTGATGCAGCGGTTGCTGACCGCCGATCCGGACCGGATCGTCATCTTCGATTCGCCACCCGCGCTGGCTGCGTCGCCGGCAGCGGTGCTGGCGTCGCTGGTCGGGCAGACGGTGCTGGTGGTGCGCGCGGACCGCAGCAGCGAATCGGACCTGCGCGAAGCGGTGGCGCTGCTGGACGGATGCGACGACATCCAGCTGCTGCTGAACGCCACGACCTACCGCGCCGAGGGTGCGCGGTTCGGCTATTACGGACAGGAGCAGGAATGATGCGCTGGCTGGCCCTGCCGGTAGCGGTCGCGGCGTCGGCAAGCCCGGCGCTGGCACAGCGGATCGAAATATCGCCCTATGTCGAGGCGGGACAGGTCCTGCTGGCCGACCTGAACGATGGCGATGTCGTGACCTATACCCAGCTGACCGCCGGGGTCGACGCAACGATCACGACCCAGCGGGTGCAGGTACAGGCCAATTACCAGTATCAGCGCCTGATCGACTGGGGCGACGACTTCGGCAATGGCGAGGTGCATTCGGGTCTGGCGCGCGCAAATGTGCAGATCACGCGCTGGCTGAACCTGGAGGGTGGCGCGATCGCCACGCGGGCGCAGGGCGACACGCGGGGCGGCGGGTTCGGGCCGCTGGTCAATGCCAGCAACGTCAACACCGCGCAGGTATACGGCCTGTATGCCGGGCCGAGCGTCAATACGCGGGTGGGACCCTTCGCGGTCAACGGCACCTATCAGTTCGGCTATGTGAAGGCGGAGACGCCGGGCGTCGTCGACCTGGCACCGGGTCAGCGGCGGCTGGACTATTATGACGAGGCGACCAGCCATCTGGTGATGGGCAGCGCCGGCACGCGCGCGGGCACGTTGCTGCCGATCGGGTTCACCGTGTCGGGTGCGTGGGTTCGTGAGGATGCCGGACAGCTCGACCAGCGGTTCGAGGGTGCGTACGGCCGGGTCGATGCGGTGCTGCCGATCACGCCGACCCTCGCGGCGGTCGGTGGCGTCGGGTACGAAAAGATCGAGGTGACGCAGCGCGATCCGCTGCTCGATGCGCAGAATATCCCGGTGACCGACGGCGCGGGGCGGTTCGTCACCGATCCGGCTTCGGCGCCGCGTATCGCCTATGACACCGACGGCATCATCTGGGACGCGGGCGTGTTGTGGCGGCCTTCCCCACGCACCGCGCTGGAGGCGCGGCTGGGGCGGCGGTACGGGTCGATGAGCTATACCGGGTCGCTGCAATGGCAGGTCAGCCCGGCATCGGCGGTGCAGGTCGGCGTCTATGACAGCGTGACGACGTTCGGGCGGCAACTTACCGGATCGCTGTCGCAGCTGCCGATCAACTATATCGGCGGCGAGGACCCGTTCGGCGCGCGCTATGGCGGGTGCGTGTTCGGCGGCGGCGTGACGCCGGAGGGCGCGTCGAATGCCGGCGGCTGCCTGACCCCCGTATTTCAGTCGGTCAGCGCCGCGACGTTCCGGGCGCAGGGCATCGACGCGGTCTATTCGATCACGCGCGGGCCGACCCGGCTGGGGCTGGGCGCGGGCTATGCCAGCCGGCGCTATTATATTCCGCCGGTGCCGGGAGCGGTCATCTATCGCTCGCGCGACGAAAGCTATTATGTCCAGGGCTTCGGCCAATGGGCGCTCGACAGCCGGTCGTCGATCAGCGCCGACCTGTATGCGAACTACTTCGCCAGCGGGATCGAGGGCGGGCTGGACGCATGGGGCGGCGGCGCGCAGGGCGGCTATTATCGCAGCTTCGGCCGCGCCTATGGCAGCCTGACCGCCGGGGTGTACGGCTATGACGTCGAACGCAGCCAGTCGGACCTGATCGCGCAGGCGTTGCTGGCGGTGGGGTTCCGGTTCTAGGGAAAGATAGCGCACGCCGCCGAGGGCGGCGTGGCGTCGTGCAAGCCCTGCCCGGCATGAACGGTTCGCATTACAACCCGTGCTGATATAAACGAACATTCAACCGATTGGCGGGTACAAGCCCTCCATTGGAGACGATGATGTACGACAACCATTATGGCCTGACCGGTCGCCCGTTCCAGTTGACGCCCGATCCGGCATTCTGGTTCGACACCGCCACGCACCGCAAGGCGATGGCGTATCTGGGCTATGGGTTGAGCCAGGGCGAAGGCTTCATCGTCATCACCGGCGATCCGGGCACGGGCAAGACGACGCTGCTCGGCCACCTGATGCAGACGATCGATCCGGAACGGCTGAACGTCATTCGCATCGTTACGACGCAGATCGAGGCGGACGACCTGTTGCGGCTGGTCGCGGCGGGTCTCGACGTCGATCATCACGGCCTGACCAAGGCGCAGTTGCTGGAGGGGATCGAGCGCGGGCTGCACAATGTAGCGCGGTCGGGGCGGCGCACGCTGCTGGTGATCGACGAAGCGCAGTCGCTGCCGGTGGCGTCGATCGAAGAATTGCGGATGCTGTCCAATTTCCAGGCGGGGGGATATGCGCTGTTGCAGATCTTCCTGCTGGGCCAGCCCGAGTTCCGCCAGCGGCTGCACGGCTCGGACCGGTTGGAGCAGCTACGCCAGCGGGTGATCGCGATGCACCATCTCGACCCGATGGGCGTCGAGGAGGTAGGGCCGTATCTGGAACATCGCCTGGGCGTGGTCGGATGGACCGGCAGCCCGAGCTTCAGCATGGATGCGCTGGCCGCGCTGCATCGCTGGTCGGGCGGTGTGCCGCGCCGGCTGAACCAGCTGGCCGGACGCGTGCTGCTGTATGGCGCGATCGAGGGGATCGAGCAGTTCGGGTCGCTGGATGTTGAGCAGGTGATCGATGATCTGGACGGCGACGGCATGGGCACCACGGCGCCCGAACCCTCCCCGCCGGCACGTGTCGAGGCGGCTCCGGTTGCCGAGGCGATGCCGATCGTCGATGCCGATCCGTTGCCGATGACCCCGCCGCCGCCGCCTATGCCGCCGCGCCCGATCCATCTGTCAGTGGTCGATGCGCCGAGCTGGACCGCGCCGGTCGTCGGTGCGCCCGTACCCGCGACGGTCGATACCGCCGATCGGGACGCGCTGGTGGCGCGGATCGCAGCGCTGGAGGAACGGCTGGAAGATCAGGATGCGGCGTTGCGTCGGGTGCTGACGCTGCTGGTCGACTGGGTGGAGGGCGAGCAACGTCGCCCCGACCTGTCGTCGATCCGCGCTGCCGGCTGAACGAACAATGCCCTTGCCCATGCGCAACGCGATGTCGGTCGATGTCGAGGACTGGTTCCAGGTCGGCGCGTTCGAGACGGTGATCGACCGGGGCGACTGGGATACGCTCGAATGCCGGGTGGAGGCGAATACCGACGCGGTGCTCGACCTGTTCGCGGCGAGCGGCGTCAAGGCTACGTTCTTTACGCTGGGTTGGGTGGCGCATCGCTTTCCGGCCCTGATGCGGCGGATCGTGGACGGCGGGCATGAACTGGCGAGCCATGGCTGGGACCACAAGCGCGTCTTTACCTTCACCGCGGAAGCGTTCCGTGCTGATCTGGCGCGGGCGAAGGCGGCGCTGGAGGATGCTGGAGGGCAGGCGGTGACCGGATACCGTGCGCCCAGTTTCTCGATCGATCGGCGGACGCCGTGGGCGCATGAAGTGCTGGCGGAGGAAGGCTATGCCTATTCCTCTTCGGTCGCGCCGGTGGTCCATGACCATTATGGCTGGACCGATGCGCCGCGCGTCCTGCACCGGCCGGTGGCGGGGTCGGACCTGATCGAATGGCCGATCACCTTGGCGAAGGTGCTGGGGCGCGAAGTGTCGGCGGGGGGCGGGTTCTTCCGCCTGTTGCCGAACCGGGTGGTCGAGGATGCGGTGGTGCGCAGCAACGACAAGGACGCGCACCCGGCGATGTTCTATTTCCATCCGTGGGAGATCGATCCCGGCCAGCCACGGGTGCGTAATGCACCGCTGAAATCGAAGGTCCGGCATTATTCGCGGCTGGGGGCGATGGCGGGCAAGCTCGAACGGCTGATGGCGAACCACGACTGGGGCCGGGCCGACCGGATCGTCGCCGAGCGCGCGGCGGCGTTGTGACCGTCATCCGGCGGGCCGATCTGGCCGATGCGGCGGAACGCGCGCGGATCGAAGCGTTCGTGGCCGCCCACCCGGACGGCACGCCGTTCCACCTGCCCGTCTGGGGCGAGGCCACGGCAGCAGGGTGCAGGCAGAATTTCCGGATGCTGCTGGCCGAGGCCGGTGGTGAATTGGTGGGCCTCGTCCCGTTGACTCATGTTCGGTCGCCCCTGTTCGGGGCGGCGTTGGTGTCGACCGGGTTTGGGGTGGGCGGCGGCGTGCTGGCGACCGATCCGGCGGCGGGCGCGGCGCTGGCGGTGGCGGCGGTCGAGGTGGCGCGGGAGCTGCGCTGTCCGACGATCGAGATGCGGGGTGGCGTTCCGATTGAAGGTAAGGGCTGGACATGGGACGATACCCGCTATGTCGGCTTCGTTCGTCCTCTGGCGGTCGACGACGATGCCGAACTGCTGGCGATTCCGCGCAAGCAGCGCGCCGACGTGCGCAAGGCGCTGGCCGAGCCGTTCGAGATCGCCATCGGGCGCGACCGGGCGGCGCTGGCCGAACATTTCCGGGTCTATGGGACATCGGTGCGCAATCTCGGCACACCGGTCTTTCCGCGTGCGCTGTTCGCCGAGGTGATCGCGCGGTTCGGTGAGGATGCCGATGTGCTGACCGTGCGCCATGGGGGCCAGGCGGTGGCGAGCGTGCTGTCGGTCTATTGGCGCGGCACGGTCTATCCCTATTGGGGCGGCGGCACGGCGGCGGCGCGGGGGCTGCGCGCCAATGAGCGGATGTATTTCGAACTGATGCGCCATGCCCGCGCCAAAGGCTGTACCGCGTTCGATTTCGGTCGGTCGAAGGTCGGCACCGGCCCTGCGGCATACAAGAAGAACTGGGGCTTCGTCGGGGAGCCGCTCGGCTATCCGACCTGGACGGCGGATGGCGCGGCACCGCGCGATGCCAGCCCGCTCAACCCCAAATACCGGCTGAAGATCGCGGCGTGGCAGAAGCTGCCGGTCGCGGTCGCCAACCGCGTCGGGCCGTTCATCGCGAAGGGGCTGGGGTGAGCGACATCCTGTTCCTCGCCCACCGCGTTTCCTATCCCCCCGACCGTGGCGACAAGGTACGCAGCCACCATGTGATGCGGCACCTGTCGACGCTGGGGCGGGTGCATCTGGCGACCTTTGCCGACGATCCACGCGACATGGGGCATGAGGGGGCGTTGGGGCAGTGGTGCGCCAGCGTGCAGGTATTGCCCCGGACCAAGGGCAATGCGCGGGCGGCAGTCGAGGCGCTGGCAAGCGGGCGGACGGTGTCGGAGGCGGCGTTCGACAGTGCGGCCATGCGGGCTACGGTCGCCGAACTGCTGGCCGAGCGGCGCTATGATGCGGTCTATGTCTATTCGGGGCAGATGGCGCAGTATGTGCCCGCCGACCTGCCGTTCGTAATGGATTTCGTCGACATGGATTCGGCGAAGTTCGCCGCTTATGCCGAGGATGCGCGCGGGCCGATGCGCTGGGTGATGCGGCGCGAGGCTACGAAGCTCGCCGCGTTCGAGGCGGTGGTCGCGGGCCGGGCGCGGGCGTCGCTGCTGGTGAGCGAGGCGGAGGCCGATCTGTTTCGGCGGATGTCGGGCGCCGGGCGGGTCCATGCCATCGAAAACGGGATCGACACCGCCTTTTTCGACCCCGCTGGGGTGGTGCCGGTCGAGCAGGCCGGGCCGCTGATCGTGTTCACCGGACAGATGGATTATCGGCCCAATGTCGAGGCCGTCCGCTGGTTCGTGAGCGAGGTGCTGCCGCTGATCCCCGACGCGCGCTTCGCGATCGTCGGGCGCAGTCCGACCCCCGCCGTCCGCGCGCTGGAAAGCGAGCGGGTGATCGTGACCGGCGAGGTCGCCGACGTGCGCGGCTGGATCGCGGCGGCGGCGGTGGTCGTCGCGCCGCTGCTGCTGGCGCGGGGCATCCAGAACAAGGTGCTGGAAGCGATGGCGATGGCGCGGCCGGTGGTTGCTTCGGTCGCCGCTGCCGAGGGGATCGATCACAACGGGACGATTGGCATTGCCGGCGATGCGGCGGGGTTTGCCAAGGAAATCCGCGAAGTTCTGGCCGATCCGGCGGCGGCGAGCGCCTTGGGACAGGCGGCCCGCGCGCGGACGATCGAGCGGTACGGATGGGACGCCCGGCTGGCTCCGCTGGCCGGACTGCTGGGACTGGCATGAACAGCATGGCGCTCGACCGGTTGGGGATGGTGGCGGACCCGGCGTGGCGACGGACGCTGGCAGCGCTCGGCGCGATCTGGGCGGCGCTGCTGGCAATCTTTCACCGCGATGCGGCGGGCATGGCCGATATCTGGTGGAACTCGACCACCTATGGCCATTGCCTGTTCGTGGTGCCGATCATCGGCTGGCTGATGTGGCAACGGCGGCAGGAACTGGCGCAACTCGCACCCGAAGGGTGGTGGCCGGGCATCGCCATCGTCGCGGGCGGCGGTGCGGTGTGGCTGGTCGGCGAAGCGGCGGCGGTCGCGCTGTTCCGTCACGTCGGACTGGTCGCGATGTTGCAGGGGGCGGTCGTCACCCTGCTGGGCGCGCGGGTGGCACGGGGCATTGCCTTTCCGCTGGCGTACATGGTCTTCCTCGTGCCGTTCGGCGATTTCCTCGAACCGTGGCTGCAATCGGCGACGGTGTCGTTGACGATGCCGCTCCTCCATCTGCTGGGCGTGCCGGCGGCGGTCGATGGCGTGCTCATCACCATCCCCAACGGCTATTTCGAAGTGGCGGAGGCGTGTTCGGGATCGAAGTTCGTCATCGCCATGGTCGCCTACGGCGCGCTGGTCGCCAATGTCTGCTACGTCGCATGGCGGCGTCGGGTGGCGTTCATGGTGCTGGCGCTGGTGGTGCCGGTGATCGCCAATGGCATCCGCGCGGCGGGGACGATCTATGCCGCGCACCTGACCTCGGTCGAGGCGGCGACCGGGTTCGACCACATCGTCTATGGCTGGGTCTTTTTCGCATTGACCATGGCCGGGGTGCTGGCGATTGGCTGGCGCTGGTTCGACCGCGATCCCGATGCGGCGTGGTTCAACGTGGCGACGGTGCGGGAGATGCCCATGCGCGCCGCCGACAGCACGCTGGCCGCAGCGGCGGTGCTGGCGGTCGCAGTCGGCTTTGCCGGATGGGGCTGGATCGTCGACCGGCGGGCGCAGCCATTGCCGGCGCATATCGAATTGCCGCAGGTGCCGGGGTGGCGGCGTGTGGCGGTCGATGGCGAACCGTGGGTCCCGAACTTTCCGGGCGCTGACCATTTCCTGATCGGACGCTATGGGGATGCACGGGGGCGCAGCGTCGACATGATCGTCGCGGTCTATGGTTCGCAGGGCGAGGGGCATGAATTGGTAGGGTTCGGGACAGGCGCGATCCGCGAGAACGACCGCTGGGTACGGATCGCCGATACCGCGCCGATCGCGGGCAGCGCGTCGCTGCGCATGGCCGCGCCCGGCCCGGTCGAGCGCGAGGTCGCGACCTGGTATCGCATCGGATCGGTGACCACCGGCAGCGCCGACCGCGTGAAGCTGGAAACGCTGAAGGCCAAGCTGCTGGGCGGGCCGCAGCGTGGGGTCGCGGTGCTGCTGTCGGCGCGCAGGGACGGGCAGGACCCGCGACAGGCGATTGCCGATTTCGTGGCGGCGGCGGGGCCGGTCGATGTGATCGCCGACCATGCGGCGGGGATGCGCTGAGATGTGCGGGATCGCCGGCCTCTATCACAGCGCGTGCCCCAAGCCGGTCGATCCGGCGCGGATCGCGGCGATGACCGATGCGCAGGCGCATCGCGGACCTGACGGATCGGGGGTGTGGACCGCGCCGGGCGTGGGGCTGGGGCATCGCCGGCTGTCGATCATCGACGTGGCGGGCAGCCCGCAGCCGATGGCGTTGCCGGGCGAACAGGTCGTCATCAGCTTCAATGGCGAAATCTACAATTTCGCGGAGCTGCGCGCCGAGTTGCAGGCCAAGGGCGCGGCGTTCCGGACGCAGGGCGATACCGAAGTACTGCTCCATGCCTGGGCGGCATGGGGGCCGGACATGCTGGCGCGGTTGAATGGCATGTTCGCCTTCGCCATCCATGATGCGGGGCGGCAGGCGTTGTTCCTCGCCCGCGACCGGATGGGGGTGAAGCCGCTCCACTATGTCGAGCTGGGCGACGGGGCGGTGGCGTTCGCGTCGGAGCTGAAAGGGCTACTCGCCCATCCGCTGGTGCGGCGGACGCCCGATGTCGCGGCGATCGAGGATTACATGGCTTTGGGCTATGTACCCGACGACGCCTGTATCGTCGCGGGGGTGAAGAAGCTGCCCGCCGGCCATTTCCTGCTGATCGAGCGCGGGCGGGGCGTGCCGCAGCCGGTCCGGTGGTGGGAGATCGACTTTTCGAAGCGTGCGAAGGGCAGCACGCGCGACTTGGCGGCGGAGCTGGTCGAGCGGATGCGCGAGGGCGTGCGATCACGGATGGTCGCCGACGTGCCGCTGGGCGCGTTCCTGTCGGGCGGGGTCGATTCGTCGGCGGTCGTCGCACTGATGGCGGAGGCGAGCCGGTCGCCGGTCCAGACCTGCACCATCGGGTTCGAGGAAGCGGGCCATGACGAGCGGGGTCCCGCCGGGCTGGTGGCGCAGCGCTTCGCGACCGACCATGCGGTACGGACGGTACGCTCGGACGACTTTGGGCTGATCGACACGCTGGTCGGGGCGTTCGACGAACCCTTTGCCGATGCGTCGGCGCTGGCGACCTATCAGGTGTGCGCGCTGGCTCGCGAGCGGGTGACGGTGGCGCTGTCGGGCGATGGCGCGGACGAAGCGCTGGCCGGCTATCGCCGGTACAAATTCCATGCGGCGGAGGAGCGGGTGCGGTCGCTGCTGCCGCCGGGGCTGCGGGAGCCGGTGTTCGGCGCGCTGGGCGATGTCTATCCCAAAGCCGACTGGGCACCGCGCCCGTTTCGCGCCAAGACGACGCTCCTGGCGCTCGCGCAGGATGGTGACGAGGCCTATGCGCAGGCGGTGGGGGTGACGACACCGGCGGTGCGGCAGGGGCTGTACGGGCAGGCGATGGCGCGGCAGTTGGGGAGCTATCGCGGCGAGGAACGCTATGTCGCGGCAATGCGGCAGGCGCCGGGACGCGATGCGCTGGACCGGGCGCAATATGCCGATTTCCGCCACTGGCTGCCGGGCGATATTCTGACCAAGGTCGACCGGATGAGCATGGCGGTGGCGCTGGAGGCGCGCGAGCCGTTGCTCGACCACCGGCTGATCGAGTTCTGCGCCACCCTGCCGGCGAAGCTCCGCCTGCGCGGGGGCGAGGGCAAATGGCTGATGAAGAAGGCGCTGGAGCCGTGGCTGCCGCGCGAAATTCTGTATCGACCGAAAATGGGGTTCGTGACCCCGATCAGCGCATGGTTCCGGGGGGCACTGGCCGACGAGGCGGCGGGACTGGCGCGATCACCGGTGCTGGCGACGTGGTTCGACCCCCATGCAATCGAGCGGCTGGCGGCCGATCATCGGTCGGGCAAGGCGGAGCATGGCCGGACCTTGTGGCAGCTGGTGATGCTGGAGCGTAGCGCCCGGCGGCTGTTCGGCTAGGCCAAAGTTCACGAAGTTCACACTCGTGCGCTATTTGCGTGTCGTGCGTTCTCACCCTTCAAAGAAAAAACGTTACCCTGGCGAAGAGGCGGTGCCAGAACCGCAGGAGACTCCAGTCTTCGCCGGGGTAACGTAATGGGATATGGGTTCTGTAGGAAAGCCCTATCCCCGCTCCCCGATCCATCGGCGGAACAGGTCGGTCCAGACGCGTTGCGGGCTGTCGACCGGCGCGTGCAGCGCCCCCCAGCCATGGCCGCCCTTTTCGAACAGATGCGCCTCGACCGGGACCTTCGCCCGGCGGCAGGCAGCTAGCATCTCCAGCGACTGATCGAGCGGAACGACCGGATCGTCGACCGAATGGGCAAGGAAGACCGGCGGAGTCTGCGGCGTCACCCGCGCCGGGACGTTGTAGCGGCGATAGACGGTCATCGGGCCGTCGGGCTGGCCGGGCCCACCCCGGTCCATCGCGGCGATGTTCGTGACCGGATAGACGAGACCGCTGAAGGCCGGGCGGGCCGACTGGCGGTCGGCGGCATCGATCGGTCGATAGACCGGATCGTCATGGGCGATGGTCAGCGACCCGGCGAGGTGCCCGCCGGCGGAAAAGCCGCAAATGCCGAGCTTTGCCGGATCGATGCCGTAGCGCGCGGCATTGGCGCGGATCAGCCGCATCGCCCGCTGGGCATCCTGTAGCGGCACATCCTGCCGGTCGTTCCACCCTTCGCCGGGCAGGCGATAGGCGAGCGCGAAGACGGTGATCCCGGCGGGGTTCAATGCCTTGGCGACGTCGATCCCTTCATTCTCGATCGATACGAAGCCATAGCCGCCACCAGGGATCGACAGGACGGCGGTGCCGTTGGGCTTTGCCGGGCGGAATACGCCGACCACCGGATCGGACACGCCGCGCAGCCACAATTCTCGCAGGTCGGGCCGTCCGTTCATCGACGGGGCATAGGTCGGCAGCGTCGTGCGCGCACCGGGGGCGCGGCCGGGCCACAGGCGAAAACGTTCGCGCGGGGGCCAGGGGGTGAGTCGTTCGCCGTCCTGTGCCGGCAGGGCAGGCTGTGCCGCCGCCTTTGTCGCCACGGGCAATGCCATGGCCGCCCCCAAGATGGTCCGCCGGTCGATCATCCGCTCCACTCCCTGTTGTTTCGGTCAGCCTAACGTCCGGCCGCGCTTCGGGATAGCCGGCGATCGGCCAAAGCGCTCGACAATCCCCGGCGGGGCGATAGACCTTTGGCCATGTCGGCGGGGGCCGACCGGATACAGGGGGATTTCGAGTGAAGCGTTTCGTCGTGGTGAAAGCGGTCGCGTTGGCGGCGGCGGGGTTGCCGGCGCTTGCCTGGGCGAGCGAAACGCCGCTCTATCAACCGGCCCCCGCCTGGGTCACTGCGCCGCCCGCCGTACCGGCCGGTCCTGCCGACGAACTGCCGCCGCTGGTGCTGCTCGATTTCCAGAAGCGCATCAATGGTGACCGCCTGACCTCCTATGTCCATCAGCGCACCCGGATCGCGAGTGCGGAGATGCTGTCGCAGGCAGCGACGCTGACGCTGCCCTGGGCGCCGGACAAGGGTGACCTGATCGTCCATGGCCTGACCATCCTGCGCGGCGATCAGCGGATCGATCTGTTGGCCAAGGGGCAGAAGTTCACCGTGCTGCGCCGTGAACAGTCGCTGGAACAGCGCGAGCTGACCGGCATCCTGACCGCGACGCTGGCGGTCGAGGGGCTGGAGGTCGGCGACCTGCTCGACCTCCGCTTCTCGGTCACCGGGCGCGATCCGGCGCTGGGCGGGCGGGTGCAGGATGTCGTCCCGCTGCCCGCGCTGCCGCTGCGCATCGGGGCCGGCCGGGTGCGGTATCTGTGGTCGAACGACAGCGCCCCCAAGTACAAGCTGCTGGTCGATGGCGTGGCAGCGACGCCGGTACGCAAGGGCGACATGACCGAATTGAGCTTCGCGCTGCCCGCGCCCAAGCCCAAGGACATGCCAGACGATTCGCCGGCACGCTATCGCCGTCCGCCGTTGATCGAGGTGGCGAGCTTTACCGACTGGGCCGATGTGTCGCGGACGTTCGTGCCGCTGTACGGGACCGATGGCCTGATCGCGCCGAACAGTGCGCTGGCGAACGAAGTCGCGGCGATCCAAAAGGCGGAGGCGACTCCGATCGGTCGGGCGCAGCGCGCGCTGGAGCTGGTGCAGGACAAGATTCGTTATCTCGCGGTCGGGATGGATGGTGGCAACTATGTGCCACAAACCCCTGCAAAGACGTGGGAAGTTCGTTACGGCGACTGCAAGGCGAAGACGTTGATGCTGTTGGCGATGCTGCACGCCATGGGGATCGAGGCCGAGCCGGTCGTCGCCAATGTCGGGCTGGGCGATGCGGTGCCCGAGCGTTTGCCGAGTGCGGCCGCGTTCAACCATGTGTTCGTCCGCGCGACGATCGATGGGCAGGTGCTGTGGCTGGACGGGACAGGCAGCAATGCGCGCCTGCCCGACATTCGCGATACGCCGGGCGTCGGCTATGTCCTGCCGATCCGGGCGGAGGGTGCCGCGCCGATCCGGATCGAAACGCATCCTAATGCCCGCGCGATCGCCAGCGTGACGGTCGAGGCGGATGAGAGCGGCGCGGTCGACCTGCCCAGCCCGGTCGAGGTGACGATGGTGACGCATGGCCAGATGGCGGCGCAGCTGCGCGCGGCGAAGAGCCAGATCGGCCCGAAGGAACAGCGCGAGCTGATCTCCACCATCCTGCAACAGGCGGTGGGGGAAGGGCAGTTCGCCGATGGAACGATCACGCCCGATCCGGCGACCGGCGACGTCGTGGTGCGCGCAAAAGGGGTCGTCAACACCAGCTGGAGCGTGGAGGATCGGCGGCGCAAGCGGTCGCTGGGCGGGGCGCTGGGCGAGTGGACCTTTTCTCCCGACCGCAGCCGACCGGACTGGAGCGCGATCCCGGTCGCCGCGCCCCCGCCCTTTGGTGTGGAGCGCCATGTGCGGGTGAAGCTGCCCGATGGCGGACGCGGCTTCACGATGGAGGGGACGGCGGACGCCGACCAGCGCCTGGCCGGCCATGTCGTCAAGCGGACGACCCGGCTGTCGGGCGGGACGCTCAGCATGGACGAACGCTTCGACGCGGCGGGCGTGGAGGTGCCGGCGGCGCGGATCGCGGTCGAGCGCGACGCGGTGGCGACGGCCAAGGCCAATGTCCCGCGGGTCGTCGCTCCGGTCGACACTCCGCGCCGCTGGACGCTGGACGCCGTGACCCTGGGCAAGTCGAGTCAGGTGCAGGCGATCCGTGCGATTTATGGCAAGGCGATCGCCGCCGATCCGGACGAGATGAGCGGCTATCAAAGCCGCGCCGCGTTCGAGGCGGGAATCGGTGACCACCGGGCGGCGCTGGTCGATCTGGACAAGGTCATCGCCAAGGAACCGACGGTCGACCTGTATCTCCAGCGATCCTACGCCCAGTTCAATCTGGGCGATCCGGCAAAGGCGCTGGCCGATGCCGAACGCGCACGCGCGCTCGATCCGGCGGCGTATAACGCGATCGGGCAGGTCGTGCAGACGCGGGCGGAAACCGGCGATCTGAAGAGTGCGATGACGCTGCTCGATGAACGGATCGCGCTGGGCGGGGAAACCCGGTCCTCGCTGCGCCAGATGAAGGCCAGCGTGCTGGGCGAGTTCGGTGATCCGGCGCAATCGGTGGCGTTGTTCGACACGCTGATCGGTGAGAAGCCGGGGTCGCCGACGCTCCTCAACGGGCGCTGCTGGGCGAAGGGGACCCGCAACGTCATGCTCGATACCGCGCTGAAGGACTGTACCAAGGCGATCGAACTGAGCGACGACACGCTGGCCGCGCTCGATAGCCGGGCGATGGTCTGGTACCGGATGGGCCGCTATCCCGAGGCGCTGGACGATCTCGACACCGTGCTGGCGGCCAATCCGGACATGGCCGGCAGCCGCTATCTGCGTGCGGCGATCTACAAGGCAACCAAGCGCGATCCGGAGGCGGCGAGCGACCTCGCGCTGGCGCGGCGGATCTATCCGATGATCGACCGGCAATATGCCCGCTATGGGTTCAAGATGTAGGGGCGGCGTTCGACGATCCGTACCCCGGCCTTCGCGGAGGTACGGGGCGGATGTGGCTCCGGGCGGAAGAAGAAACGGGACCCCGGATCAGGTCCGGGGTGACGGGCCGAAGGGAAGGTGGGGCCGGTGACCTGCCCAGACAAAACGGCGGGGGATCGCTCCCCCGCCGTTTCCTGTTTCGACGATGTGCCGACGATCAGTCGAACATCTTGCCGAAGGCGCGCTTCGCACGGTTCTTCCACGCGCCGCGATGATAGGCGTCCGACGCCAGCAGCGGCATGACCGAGCCGGCTTCGGCGAAGACCATCTGTTCGAGCGCGGTGTCGACCTTGCCCCAGCTCGCCGCTTCCTTCAGCGTCGAGGACGAACAGGCGCCGTCACGCACGTCGGCGACGGTGATCTGCACGGCGTATTTGTGCATCTCGACATCGTCGTGACCGAGGATTTCGGCGCAGACGACGGTGTCCTGGATGAAGTTCTTCGGCACGCCGCCGCCGATCATCAGCAGGCCGGTGGTGCCCGCCTTGATCTTGATATCGGTCAGTTCGCGGAAGTCGGCGATGGCGTCGAGCACCATGTAAGGCTTGCCTTCCTTTGCGCGGTCGACCTGGTGCTTGACCAGACCGAAGCCGGCCGAGCTGTCGACGAACGCCGGGCAGAAGATCGGCACGTCATGCTCGTACGCCAGCTTGACGAGGCTGTTTTCCTTCTTGCCGTGCTCCGACAGATATTTGCCCATCTCGCGGATGAAGGCGCGCGACGAATAGGCCTTCGGCTCGAGCGAATTGGCGATCTCACCGATGGTGTGGTCGCAATCCTGCAGCTGTTCTTCGTCGATATAGGTGTCGTAGATGCGGTCGATGTAGAGCGAACGCAGCACGTTGTCGTCGGGGATTTCCAGCGCCTGATAGTGCTTGTGGCCCAGCCCTTCGAAGAAATCCATGTCGACGATCGACGCGCCGGTCGCGACCACGCCGTCGATCATGTTCGAGCGCAGCAGTTCGGCATAGAGGTCCATGCAGCCGCCGGCCGAGGTCGAACCCGCGATCACGAGGAAGATCGAGCAGTCCTTGTCCTCCAGCATCTGGTTGTAGATGCGGGTGGCGCGCGCGAGGTCGCGGCTGGTGAAGCTCATCTTGCCCATGGCGTCGATGATCGGGCGGGCGTCGAACTTGGTGATGTCGACATGCTCGACGGTGGTCGAAAGCAGTTCGGCCTTGCGGGTGTCGTTGATCGTCGTGTCGGTCATGATGGTCCCATCATCATCGATAAGCCGTCGTCGTTATGGGGACGCGGAAACCCGGTTTGGCCTCCTGCCCACAGGTGCGGGAGGAGCCGATGGCGGTCGCATAGCGGCAAAGCCATGCAAAGCCCACCCCCGGCCCCTCCCGCATCGCTGCGGGAAGGGGGAGGTGGTCGGTTAATGGAGGCTGGTTACAGCTTGACGACGTTGTTCGACACGAACGCCGGAACGGGATCGAGTTCGACGTACATCGACTCCATCGGTTCGTCGTCGGTCAGCACGGTTTCGCCATTGCCGAAGCCGTTGAACGCGGTGCGCATGGCCGAGCCATAGGCACCGAGCATTCCGATTTCAAAATAATCGCCGCTGCGGGTATCGGCCGGAAGCGGGAACGGACCCTTCATCTGGTCGATATCGTCGCAGGTCGGACCCCAGAAGCTGAAGTCCATGTCGCGGGCGTCCGACTCAGGCTGCCGCAGCAGCTGCACCGGATATTTCCAGCCAATATGCGCCGCATCGAACAGCGAGCCATAAGCACCGTCGTTGATGAACAGCTCGGCCCCGCGGCGATGCTCGACGCGGACGACGACCGAAGCATATTCGGCGCACAACGCCCGGCCCGGCTCCGCCCACAGTTCGGCCGAATAGCTGACCGGCAGGCTTTCGAACGCGCGGTGGATGGTTTCGAAGAAACGCTCCAGCGGCGGCGGGGTCATGCCGGGATAGCGCGACGGGAAGCCGCCGCCGACATCGATCACGTCGACGGTGACGCCTGCGTCGACGATGGCGGCGCGGACGCGCTCCATCGCATTGCTATAGGCGTCGGGCGACATGGTCTGGCTGCCGACATGGAAGCAGATGCCCAGCGCGTCGGCGACCTGGCGGGTCGCCATCAGCAGTTCCCTGGCGTCCGCGTGGCCCACGCCGAACTTCGATCCGAGCGACAGCTTCGCATATTCCGACGACACCCGCATCCGGACACACAGCGTCAGGTCGGTCGCGCCATCGGTCGCGGCGACGATCTTGTGCAGTTCGTCCATGCTGTCGAGCGAGAAGGTACGCACGCCATGCTCGAAATAGGCTTCGGCAATCGCCTCCGGCGCCTTGATCGGGTGCATGAAGTGGCAGGTCGCGTCCGGCAGCGTCGCCTTCACCAGACGAACCTCGCCGATCGACGCGGTGTCGTAGTGGACGATGCCGT
The DNA here is from genome assembly GCF_001421765.1 of Sphingomonas sp. Leaf32. GTDB lineage: Bacteria > Pseudomonadota > Alphaproteobacteria > Sphingomonadales > Sphingomonadaceae > Sphingomonas. The sequence goes on from NZ_LMLA01000001.1 coordinate 951,281, forward strand.
TGTCCCACAGGACATGCAGCAGGTCGGGCGACGGATTCGCCTTCACCGCATACATCGAGCGCCCCGGAAACTTCTCCACGAAGAATCGGGCGGCGCGCGCGGCGGCGTGCGGGCGAACGAGCGTGACCGGTTCGACCGGTCGGCGCTCTGCAATGTCGATCCCGCGCTCGAAGGAGGAGCTACGGGCGATAAAGGGGGCAGCTAGCCCCAGCGCGCTATAGTGCTTGGCCAATTCAAGGGACCTCCAATTGCCTTTCGGCATACGGTGACAAAAGCTGCCTTGCGGTTGGAAGTCCCATGGGGCAGCGGAGGCGCGATCTATGACCCACAAACCTTGATGTAAAGTGTTTGTGCGGCGGAAAGTGCAATTTATGACGATTATGCGACAACCGACCCGCGCCGGGGTGCGCGATGCAGCGGCAAAGGTGGCGGAAATCCTGCCGCCGTCACCGCTTATGATACGTGAAATCAATGGCTTGGCCGTCGCTTTCAAGATGGAGGCGTTGCAGCCTGTCGGTGCGTTCAAACTACGCGGGGCGTTGCACCGTTTGACCGCCCTTTGCGACGAATCGCGGGGGCGGGGCGTCGTGGCATTCTCGTCCGGCAATCATGCGCAGGGGGTCGCATGGGCGGCGAAGCGGCTGGGGATCGCGGCGACGATCGTGATGCCGGCCGACGCCCCGCAGGCGAAGCTGGCGGCGACGATGGCGCTGGGCGCGGAGGTGGTCCGCTACGACCGCGCGACCGAGAGTCGGGAGAAGATTGCGGCGCATCTGGCCCATGCGCGCGGCGCGACATTGGTGCCGAGTTTCGACGACGCATGGGTGATCGAGGGGCAGGGATCGGCCGGGATCGAGGCGGCAGCGCAGATGGCAGCGGCCGGATTGCCCGCCGTGGCACGGGTCGTGGTCCCGTGCGGCGGCGGTGGCCTTGCCGCCGGACTGGCGCTGGCGCTGCCCGATGCGGAGGTAGTGACGGTCGAACCGGAAGGCTGGGACGATATGCGCCGCAGCCTGGAGACCGGGTGGATCGAGCCGGTGGGCGATGCACCGCCCCCGACCGCCTGTGACGCGCTCCAGACGATGCGCGTGGCCGAACGGACGTTCGATGTCCTGTCGCGGCGCGGGGCGACGGGGGTGGCCGTCAGCGAGGCGGAGATCGCGGATGCGCAGCGCTGGGCGATGCGGCATCTGCGCACCGTCGTCGAGCCAGGCGGCGCGGTCGCATTGGCGGCGATGCTGTCGAAACGCGTGGCGATCGTGCCGGGGACGCTTGTGCTGGTGTCCGGCGGCAATGTCGATGCCGCCGACTATGCCCGGGTGGTGGCGGCATGACGGCGGGACCGGCAGGCACCTTGCTCGCGATCCTGATGCTGGTCGCGGTGCTGCTGATCGTGTTCGGTGTACGGATGATCGCGCGGGGCGAGCGGCGCAATGGCAGCCTGATGCTGTTGTGTGCCGTCGTGATGATGGGCAATGTCGCGATATGGACGGTTTAGGGGCGATGGAAACGCGGTTCAGTGTTGCGGCGGCGGATGTGGATGCTGCGATCGCGTGGCTCGGCGAGCGGGGTTTCGCGCCGTGCAGGGTCGAATATGGCGATGGCGATGCTGCGCTGGTCTTTCCGCTGCTTCCGGGTGACCGACTGGGTGCGCTGGCCATGGCCCTCCCGCTGCACCTGAGCAGTAAGGTCGGGATCGTGGTTGGGGATGGGCCGCCGTTTTCGGCGGGGCGCTAAGGCCAATCGACCTTGCAGCTACTCCCGGTGTCGTTCCTGACCTACGCCTACAGCCCCTTCGTCACCCCGGACTAGTTCCGGGGTCCACGGCGCGGCAATAGGTGCGGTGTGAGCCTCTATCGTCCGCGACTGGGACTCGGTGTACCCCGGAACAAGTCCGGGGTGACGATAGGCCGATGAATGTCGGTCCGCCCTTGGTTGCGCCCGAGATTCTACCAGCCGTCATAAAGCAGATTACACAAGCGCTGGTCGCCTGCGCCGCAATCCGCGCTGGCAGTGGAATGTCGCTAGATTGATAGGCTAATCAGGAACCGTCGCGGGTAGAATTCATCGACGTTCCGGCGTTCGAGCGCTGGCGCAGCGCCTCGGCGGTGGCGTCGGCCGCATCCGCGTCGACCTTCGCCCAATCGGCCGCGGTGCGGCAGGTGCGCATCGTCATGATCGATCCGGTCGCGGCATCGCGACGGCAGATCTTCTTTTCGGGCTTGGGCTTTTCGGCGGCGGGCTGGGCGGGGGCTTGCAGCGTGGCGGCGAGCAGGAACAGGGTCAGCATGGTGGACATCCGGATGGAGGAGATGCCGCCAGTCTATGCCGGGTTTGCAATAGGGCAAGCATCTTATTCTGTGCTCGCGCGACGCGGCGAAGCCGCGTCGTCGGTCGGCGCGATTGCGCCGCCGGCCGGGCTGGCGTGCGAGGCGCGGATTAGCCTTGCTGATCCGCTCGCGCCAGCCTCACTTGATCGGCGAGTTCGGGTCCAGGCGCATGTCCAGATATTTGTCCACGCTGCCCATCAGTTCGGGCATTTCGTTCTGGAAGAAGTGGTTGGCGCCGGGGATCGTGTCGTGATGGATCGTGATGTGGCGCTGGGTGCGCAGCTTGTCGACCAGCTTCTGGGTAGCGGCAGGCGTCACCACCTCGTCCGCATCGCCCTGGATGATGATGCCCGACGACGGGCAGGGCGCGAGGAAGGTGAAGTCGTACATGTTCGCGGGCGGCGCGATCGAGATGAAGCCGCGGATTTCCGGGCGGCGCATCAGCAACTGCATCCCGATCCACGCGCCGAAGCTGACGCCCGCGATCCAGGTCGTCTGCGCTTCGGGGTGGAAGCTCTGCACCCAGTCGAGCGCGGAGGCGGCGTCCGACAGTTCGCCGACGCCGTTGTCGAACGTCCCCTGGCTCTTGCCCACGCCGCGGAAGTTAAAGCGCAGCGTGGCGAAACCGCGACGCTGGAACGTCTTGTAGAGTTCCTGCACGATGCGGTTGTTCATCGTGCCGCCCGACGACGGATGGGGGTGCAGGATCATCGCGACGGGCGCGCGCGGGCGCGGCGCGGGCGCGAAACGGCCCTCCAGTCGACCTTCGGGACCGGGGAAGATGACTTCGGGCATGGGACGTCCTGCTATGATCTGGGCGCGCTGATGGCGCAAATGGCGTTCGCGGCTATATAGGCGCACGCAATCGGAACGGAAGTGTTTTGACGACCCGCATCTATCTGGACCATGCCGCGACCACCCCGATGCGGCCCGAAGCGATCGCCGCCATGGCCGAGGGCATGGCGCGCTGGGCCAATCCGTCCAGCCCCCATGCCGAGGGTCGCGCCGCGCGGCGGGTGCTTGAGGATGCGCGTGCGCGGATCGCGGCGGCACTGGACTGGGACGGCGAGGTGATCCTGACCAGCGGGGCGAGCGAGGCGCTGTCGATCGCGCTGCGCGGGCGTGATGCGGCTGCGGCGAGCGTCGAGCATGATGCGGTGCTGCGCATCGCCGGCGAGCAGCGGGTGCCGGTGGGGGCGGACGGATTGATCGACCTTGCTGCGCTGCCTCCGGCGCGGCGCGTGGCGGTGCAATCGGCCAATAGCGAAACCGGCGTGATGCAACCGCTTGCGGCGGTGGCGGCGTGTGCGGGTGTGCTGGTGGCCGATTGTTCGCAGAGCGCGGGCAAACTGCCGCTGCCGTCCGCCGACCTGATCGTGGTGTCGGCGCACAAGCTGGGCGGGCCGCCGGGGATCGGCGCGCTGCTGGTGCGCGACCTTGCGCTGCTGACGCCGACCGGGGGGCAGGAGCAGGGGTATCGCGGCGGAACGGAGAACCTGCCCGGCGCGCTGGGCTTCGCCGCTGCACTGGAGGCGCCGCGCGACTGGTTCGAGGCGGCGGCACTGTTGCGGGCAAGGCTCGATGCGGCGATCCGTGCGGGCGGGGGCGAGGTGGTGGCCGATGCGTCGCCCCGGATCGCGACCATTGCCGCCTATCGCCTGCCCGGACGGTCGGCGGCGGCGCAATTGATGCGGCTCGATTCGGCGGGCTTCGCGGTGTCGGCGGGGAGTGCGTGTTCGTCGGGAACGCTGAAGACCAGCCATGTGCTGTCCGCCATGGGCATGGATACCAAGGCGGCGAGCGAGGTGATCCGGGTCAGTTTCGGCTGGACCACGACGGCCGAAGAGGTCGACGCCTTCGCCGCCGCATGGAGGGCGATGGCGTGACCTATCTCGACTATCAGGCGACGACCCCGCTTGCGCCCCAGGCGTTCGAGGCGATGGTGCCGTGGCTGCGCGACAGCCATGCCAACCCCCATTCGCCGCATCGCGAGGGCCGGCGCGCCAAGGCGGTGGTCGAGGTCGCGCGCGATCAGGTGGCGGCGGCGCTGGGCGCGACCGGCGGGCGGCTGTTCTTCACCAGCGGCGCGACCGAGGCGGCGAACTGGGCGATCGCCGGCACCTTCGAGCGGCTGCGCGCACAGCGGCCGAAGGTGGTGACGATCGCCACCGAACATGCCTGCGTCCTCGACACGGTGCAGGCACTGGCGGCGCGGGGGGCGGAGGTGGTGGTCCTGCCGGTGGCACGCGACGGGCTGGTCGATCGGGACGCCGCCATGGCCGCGATCGACGGCCGCACGGCGATCGTCGCGGCGATGCTGGTCAATAACGAGATCGGCGTGGTGCAACCGATCGCGTGGCTGGGCGAGCTGGCGCGGGCGGCGGGTGCGGTCATGTTCTGCGACGCGGTGCAGGGGTTCGGGCGGGTCGACCTGCCGGTCGATGCCTACGACCTGATCGCGGTGTCGGCGCACAAGGTCTATGGCCCCAAGGGGATCGGGGCGCTGTGGGTGCGCGACGGTCGCGAGCCAGCGGCGATCCTGCATGGCGGCGGGCAGGAGGGCGGCCTGCGATCCGGCACGCTCAGCCCCGCGTTGTGCGTTGGGTTCGGGGTGGCGGCAACGCTGCTGTGCGAGGAGGATCGCGCGCAGGCCGGGCGGCTGTGGGCGGCGGCGCGGGCGATCCTGTCGGGTGCGGACTGGGTGCTGAACGGAAGCGAGGATCGGCGTTGGCACGGCAACCTGAACGTCCGGATGGATGGACTGGATGTCGCCCGGTTGATGAGCGAATGCCGCGACATCGCCTTTTCCGCCGGATCGGCCTGTTCCAGCGGATCGGGACGCAGCAGCCATGTGCTGCGCGCGCTGGGCCTGACCGAGCGCGAGGCGCGGTCGTCGGTGCGGATCGGCTTTGGACGCTATACCACCGAGGAGGAACTGGTGCAGGCATTGCAGGCGATCGACCGGGCCGCGCGGGGGCAGCGGCGATGATCGTCCGCTTCGTGCGTGCCGATGGCCGGGTGGAGGAGGCACGGGGGGCGGCGGGCGACCGGCTGCTCGATCTGGCACAGGCGTATGATCTGCCGCTGGAGGGAACATGCGGGGGGCAGATGGCGTGCTCGACCTGTCACATCATCGTCGATCCGGCCGATTTCGCGCGGCTGCCCGCCGCCAGCGAGGAGGAAGAGGACATGCTGGATTTCGCCGAGGGCGCGGTCGCGACCAGCCGGCTGGCGTGTCAGATCGTGCTGGACGAATCGTTTGGCGACCTGACGGTACGTGTGCCCGCAGCGGCGCGGGATGCGCGGCGGTAGCGTTCGGCCAGCAGAACGATCAGCGCCCCGGCGGCATAGGCGACGAAGTCACGGCGGTCGAACCCGCTGCCGAGGATGATCCGCGCCCAGCGATTGCCCGCCAGGCCGATGTGATCGAGCAGGTGAAAATACTGGCCGAACTCGATCACGATCGCGGTGGCCAGCGCCAGCAGCACGGCGGGGAGCACGTCCAGCCGGGTGATGGTGCGCAGCCCGGCATAGACCAGCACCACCGCCAGCGCATCGCCGACATAGGGGCGGACGATCGCGTCGCGGACGAACAGCGCGATGGCGATCTCCGTCAGCAACAGCGCCAGCGTCAGCGCGGCATAGCGCGTGTCGAACCGCATCGTGTTTCCCCCGAACCCGACCGTGCCATGGCGTGCGATGGGCCGCGATGCAACCGCTTGCCCCGACATGGCCCTACGCCCTAAAGACCCGCGATGACCGTGAACGTCGATATGGGGACGGACCCGGCGGGCAAGACCGTTCCCCTTGATCTCGAAGAATTATTGGCCACCCGCCTGCTGGTGCAGGGTAATTCCGGGTCGGGAAAGTCGCATCTGCTGCGCCGGTTGCTGGAGCGCAGCGCGGGCCATGTGCAGCAGGTGGTGATCGATCCGGAGGGCGATTTCGTGACGCTGGCCGGCGCGTACGGCCATGTGGTGATCGAGGCGGCAGACCATAGCGAGCGCGAAGTGGCCAAGTTCGCCACCCGCGCGCGGGAACATCGCGCGTCGGTGGTGCTGAGCCTTGAGGGGCTGGAGGCCGAGGGGCAGATGAAATGCGCGGCGTCGTTCCTCAACGCGTTGTTCGATGCGCCGCGCGAGCATTGGTATCCGGCGCTGGTCGTGGTCGACGAGGCACAGTTGTTCGCGCCGGCGGGTGGCGGCGAGGTGGTCGAGGAAGTGCGCCGCGCATCGCTGTCGGCGATGACCAACCTGATGTGTCGCGGACGCAAGCGCGGCCTTGCCGGCGTGATCGCGACGCAGCGGCTGGCGAAGCTCGCGAAGAACGTCGCGGCGGAAGCGTCGAACTTCCTGATGGGGCGCACCTTCCTCGACATCGACATGGCGCGCGCCGCCGACTTGCTGGGCATGGAGCGGCGTCAGGCGGAGGCGATCCGCGACCTGCAGCGTGGCCATTTCCTCGCGCTGGGGCCGGCGGTGTCGCGGCGGCCGCTGTCGATCAAGATCGGGCCGGTGCAGACGTCGGCGCGCAGCGGCAGTCCCAAGCTGACCCCGCTGCCGACCGCGCCGGTCGCTGATATCAAAGGGCTGTTGCTGGCCCCGGTCGAGGCGATGTTGCCGCTGGGACCGCCGATCCGCCACGTCGCGCCGCCCGAGGCGGTGGAGGCGGCGATCGCCGCGCCGCCGCGGCCCAACGTCGCGCCCGACCTGCCCGAACGGTCGGCGGATGAAACCGACAGCATCGTCGCCGACGTGCTGCGCGCGCTGGTCGAGGATGAGGGCGAGCAGCAGCGCGCGGCGGCGGTGCTGTATCAGGATTTCGACGTGCGCTGCCGCATGGTCGGCTTGGCCCGCCCGCCGCTGGACCTGCCGGCGTTCACCCGGCGGCTGGCCTGCGCGCGCGCCGGGATCTATGACGCGCCGGACGCGGAATGGGCGCAGGCGCTGGCGATCGCCGACGTCCTGCCCGACGACATGCTGGGCGCGTTCATGCTGATCGCGCGCGCGGCGCGGGAGGGACGGCCGTGCCCGAGCGACGCGGAGATCGCGCGGACCTACGGCACCAGCTCGCTCGGCCGGGTGAAGCGGATGCTGGCCTATATCGAGGGGCGCGACCTGATGGTGTGTCGCATCGATCTGGCGGGCAAGCGGTCGATCGCGCTGCCGCATCTGGGGTGGACGACGGAGGCGGCGGAGGCGGCGTAGCGAAGTCCTCCCCGGTACGGGGAGGGGGACCGCCGCGAAGCGGTGGTGGAGGGGGGTGTCGGCATCCACGACGGTTGCGTTGCGTGGCCAGCCCCCTCCACCAGCCTGCGGCTGGTCCCCCTCCCCGCGCAGCGGGGAGGAGCTTAGGGCCGCGTGTATCGGTCCTTCAGCAACCGCCATGCCGCGCGTAGCCCGTACGCCTCGCCGCCCTTCGCCCGGCCGGGCTTCGCGCTTGCCCGCCATGCGAAGGTGTCGAGATGCGCCCAGACCGTGCCGGGCGTCACGAAGCGGCGCAGGAACAGCGCGGCGGTGACCGCGCCGGCCATGCCGCCCTCGGGTGCGTTGACCATGTCGGCGATGTCGGACTTGAGCATGTCGTCATAGCCGTCCCAGAGCGGCATCCGCCACAGCGGGTCGCCTTCCGCCATTCCGGCCCGGAGCAGGTCGGCGGCGAGCGCTTCGTCATCGGTGAAGGTCGCAGGCAGGTCGGGTCCCAGCGCGACGCGCGCGGCGCCGGTCAGGGTCGCGAAGTCGATCAGCAGTTCGGGCGCTTCCTCGCAGGCGCGGGTCAGCGCATCGCCCAAGATCAGGCGTCCTTCCGCATCGGTATTGGTGTTCTCGACGGTCAGCCCCTTGCGGCTGTTCAGCACGTCGCCGGGGCGAAAGGCGTCGCCCGACACGCTGTTCTCGACCGCCGGGATCAGCAGGTGGAGGCGGACGGGCAGGTGGGTTTCCATCACCAGTCCGGCCAGCGCCAAGGCATGGGCCGCGCCGCCCATGTCCTTCTTCATCAGCCGCATCCCCGCCGACGGCTTGATGTCCAGCCCGCCGCTGTCGAAGCAGACGCCCTTGCCGACCAGCGCGACCTTCGGGTGCGCCGGGTTGCCCCAGCCAAGTTCGATCAGGCGCGGTTCGCGACCCTTGGCGGCGGCCTTTCCGACCGCATGGATCATCGGATAGCCGGTTTCGAGGTCGCGACCGGCGGTGGCGGTGACGGTTGCGCCATGCGCCTCGCCCAGCGCCTTCGCTTCGGCGGCGAGTTCGGCGGGGCCGAGATCGGCGGCGGCGGTGTTGACCAGATCGCGGACCCGGGCGGTGGCGGCCGCCTGGCGCAGCGCCTCGTCGATCTGCGCCGGATCGCGCGACAGCAGGATGCGCGGGGCGTCGTCCTCCGCCTTGCGATAGCGGGTGAAGCGATATTGCGCGGTCGCCCAGCCGAGCTTGGCCGCGCCCGGCGTGCCGGCGGCGAGGCGGTAGCTGCCGGGCGGAAGCTGTGCCGGGAGATGGGCGAGGCACCAGGGGGACAACGCAGCGGTGTCGGCGACGATGGTGATGACCGACCAGTCATCGGGTTGTTCGCCGGGCAGGGTCGCGGTCTTGCCCGGCTTCGCGGTCAGGCGCTGGGCCGTGACGGCGGCGCGGATGCGCGGCGGCTGCCGGGTAAGCCAGCCGTCGAAGCCGGCGGGGTCGATCAGGTGGAGGGTGTGGGCGTCCTGCCCCCGGTCGGCGGTAATCGTCGGTGTCATGGGGTGGGTGTATGACTGTCCTATCGGGAAGTGCAATCCTCCCCGGCACGGGGAGGGGGACCGTCCGCGCAGCGGATGGTGGAGGGGGGTGTCGGCATCCACCACGGTTGCGTTGCAGGGACACCCCCCTCCACCAGCCTTCGGCTGGTTCCCCTCCCCGTGCCGGGGAGGATTTTTAGATCAGCGGCACGCCGTACAAATCGTGTTCGTCGGCGTCCTCGACCTCGACCTTCACGATGTCGCCCTGGGCCAGATGGCCGGCATCGCGCAGGAAGACTTCGCCGTCGATCCCCGGCGCATCGGCGGTGCTGCGGCCGGTCGCGCCGCCTTCGTCGCCCACTTCGTCGATGATGACGTCGATCGTCCGCCCGATCTTCGCGGCGAGCTTGGCGGCGGAGATCGCGGCGGTCTTTTCCATGATCCGCGCGTAGCGCTCTTCCTTGACCGCTTCCGGCACCGGATCGGGCAGCGCGTTGGCGGCGGCGCCTTCGACAGGTTCGAAGCGGAACGCGCCGACGCGGTCGAGCTGCGCTTCGTCGAGCCAGTCGAGCAGATACTGGAAATCGGCTTCGGTCTCGCCCGGGAAACCGACGACGAAGGACGAGCGGATCGCGATGTCCGGGCAGATTTCCCGCCAGCCGCGCAGGCGCTCCAGCACCTTCGCGTCGTTCGCCGGGCGCTTCATCGCCTTCAGCACATTGGGCGAGGCGTGCTGGAACGGAATGTCGAGATAGGGCAGCACCAGCCCCTCGGCCATCAGCGGGATGACGCTGTCGACATGGGGGTAGGGATAGACATAGTGCAGCCGCACCCATGGCGCGATCCGGCCCAGTTCGCGCGCCAGATCGGTCATGTGGGGCACGACCTCGCGCCCCTTCCACGTCCGAGGCTCGCGGCGGATGTCGATGCCGTAGGCCGAGGTGTCCTGGCTGATGACCAGCAGTTCCTTCGTACCCGCCGCGACCAGCTTTTCCGCTTCGCGCAGGATTGCATCGGGGCGGCGGCTAATCAGGTCGCCCCGGATCGACGGGATGATGCAGAAGGAGCAGCGGTGGTTGCAGCCCTCGGAAATCTTCAGATAGCTGTAGTGGCGTGGGGTCAGCTTCAGCCCGCTTTCGGGGACCAGATCGACGAACGGCGAGGGGATCGGCGGGGCGGCTTCGTGGACCGCCTCGACCACCTGTTCGTATTGATGCGCGCCGGTGACGGCCAGTACCTGCGGGAAGCGGGCGCGGATCGTATCCGCCTCTTGCCCCATGCAGCCGGTGACGATGACGCGGCCGTTTTCGGCAATCGCCTCGCCAATCGCCTCCAGCGATTCCTCCTTGGCGGAATCGAGAAAGCCGCAGGTGTTGACCAGCACGACATCGGCCCCGGCATAGTCGGGCGACATCTGATAGCCGTCGCTGCGCAGCTTGGTCAGGATGCGTTCGCTGTCGACAAGGTTCTTGGGACAGCCGAGCGAAACCATCCCGACACGGGGGGGCGAGGGAAGACGAGTTGCCATGATCGCGGCGGACATAGCGATTTTAGTGAAAAATGATAGGGGCAGCGGACCTTGTGGCGATTACGGGCGCGCCGCGCCGATGGCCGGCGTAGCACCCCGCGCGCCTGTCAGCGGGTGACCACTTCCACGATCATGTCGCCGCGCTGGAGGCATTGCGCTTCGGGGCTGTCGAAGCGCAGCTTGCCGTCGCCGCGATAGACGCGCAGCCCCAGCCCGGTCGTGATCGACGACAGCGGCTGGCCGACCTCGTGCGGGGCGACCGGGCGTTCGGCAAGGGCCACCGGTCCGCCGATCGAGGCGAGGTCGAGCAGGTAGTCGGCGATGTGCGGCCCCTTGCACGACCCGGCGAGCAACAGGCCGGCAAAGCTGACCGGGTTGATGACCGTCGTCGCCCCGGCGGCACGGGCGGGAAATTCGTTGTCCTCCGCCTTCACGATCACGCTGATCGTCAGGTCGGGCGCGAGGTGGCGGGCGGTGAGCGTCACCAGTATCGACGTATCGTCGCGGCCGGTCGCGACGATCATCGCCCGTGCCCTTGTGACGCAGACATCGTTCAGCGTCGCGTCGCGGGTGGCGTCGGCCTGCAGCACGATGCAGCCGAGCTTCTGCGCGGCGTCGATATTGGCGGCGAGCGGATCGATCACGACGATAGCGCGGGCATCCTCGCCCCGAGCGATCAGTTCGTCGACCGCCTCCGACCCGGTCTTGCCGAACCCGGCGACGACGATATGGCCGGTCAGCTTTTCCTGTAACAACGCCATGCGCCAACGCTCCCAACTGCGCCGAAGGACGAATTGATAGGTCGTGCCGATGAACAGCAGCACGACGAACACCCGGATCGGCGAAACGATCAACGCATCGAATAGCCGGGCGCGTTCGGTGACCGGCGCGATATCGCCATAGCCGGTCGTGGTGATCGAGATCATCGTGAAATAGATGACGTCGATGAAGCTGACCGCGCCGTCATAATTGTCGCGCAGCCCGTCGCGGTCGAACCAGTGCACGCCGATCGCGATGCCGACCAGCCCCAGCACCGCGACCACCCGCCATAGGATCGACGCCCAGACCGGCAAGGGCGACGACTGGCGCAGAATCGCCCGCCGGGCGGGCGCCTTCACCGCCGCGGCAGCCGGGCGAGCGGATCGATCGGGGTGCGGCCCGATCGCATTTCGAAATGCACCATCGGCCGGTCGGCAAAGCCGGAATCGCCGGACAGGGCGATCTTCTGCCCCTTCTTCACCGCCTGCCCGCGCTGGACCAGCAACTGGCTGGCATGGCCGTATACGGTGGTAAGGCCGCCGCCATGGCGGACGATGACGACGCCGCCCAGCCCCGGTACGCCGGTCCCGACATAGGCGACGGTGCCGTCCGCCGCCGCGCCGATCGGCGTGTCCATCGGTACGGCGATCTTGATCCCGTCGTTCCGCTCCCCGCTCGCGCCGGCGCCGAAGCGCTTGTACAGGCGGCCGTCGACCGGCCAGGCGAAGGTGCCGGGCGTGGTGGTCGGCGCGGCGATGGCAGCGGTCGACGGCAGGACCCGACGCGGGGAAGTGACGGCGACCGCCGGCCGCTCGTTCGGCCGGATCGCGGGTTCGCCGCCGGTCAGGATGTCGTCGATGTCGAGCCGGAACGCGGCGGCCCGCTCGGCGGCCGAACGCGGCGATGCGTCGCCGGGGATCAGGACACGCTGCCCGGTGCGCAGGATATAGGGTTCGCTCAGCGCATTGGCGGTGACGATCCGCGACCAGTCGACGCCGTAGGCGCGGGCGATGGCGATCCCGGTCTCGCCCTCATGCACCGTGTGATAGCGGCCGCCGGGAATGGTCAGCCGCTGTCCGGTGCGGATGGTGAAGGGGGCGGGCAGGAGATTGGCGCGGGCGATCGCTTCCGATCCGGCACCGGTGGCATTGGCCACGCCGCGTAATGTGTCGCCCGGACGCACGACATAGGCGCTTTCGGCAATGGTGCGGGCGTTGGCGTTGACGCGCCGCGCCTCCCATGCCGGCGGCGGGGAAGGGAGCGCGGTGACGCCATCCCCCTGCGGCTTGGTCGCCGGCGGCGTGCCGGGCGCGGCGACGGGTGGTGCCTGCGGCAAGGCGGGGGCGGGGTCGTAGCCGGGCGAGGCGGGGATGCACCCGCCAGCCGCGCCCATGACGATCAGCGCCACCGCGCCCCGGATTCTCAACCCCATTGCCGCCCCCTTGCGTCCCATCCCGAACGCGACCTTAATCATCCCGGCGGCCGTGGAAAAGCCGTCAGCCCCTGGGGGTGAGCACATCCTGCCCGACATAGCGGCGCAGGACGTCGGGAACGACGACCGACCCGTCGGTCTGCTGATAGTTTTCCAGCACCGCGACCAACGTCCGTCCGACCGCCAGTCCCGATCCGTTGAGGGTATGGACGAAGCGCGTCGCCTTCTCCCCCTCCGGTCGATACCGTGCGTTCATGCGGCGCGCCTGGAAATCGGTGCAGGTCGAGCAGCTCGAGATCTCGCGATAGCGCTGCTGCCCCGGCAGCCATACTTCGAGGTCGTAGGTGCGCGCCGCCGAAAAGCCCATGTCGCCGGTGCACAGCTTCATCCGACGGAAGGGGAGGACGAGGCGGTTCAGAATATCCTCCGCCGCCTGCGTCATGCGCTCATGCTCCGCGTCCGACTGGTCGGGGGTGGTGATCGACACCATTTCCGCCTTTTCGAACTGGTGCTGGCGGATGAAGCCGCGTGTGTCGCGCCCGGCCGCTCCCGCCTCGGAACGGAAGCACATGGTCAGCGCCGTGAAGCGCAGCGGCAGTTCGCGTTCGGCGAGGATTTCGCCTGCGACGATGTTCGTCAGCGACACCTCGGCGGTCGGGATCAGCCAATGGTCGCCGGTCGTCCTGAACAGGTCTTCGGCGAACTTCGGCAGCTGTCCGGTGCCGTACAGCGCGTCGCCGCGCACCAGCACCGGCGGCACCACTTCCTCATAGCCATGGATGCCGGTCAGCGTGTCGAGCATGAACTGGCCGAGCGCCCGGTGCAGCTTGGCGGCGGCCCCCCGGACCAGCGTGAAGCGCGCGCCCGACAGCTTGACCCCGGTTTCGAAGTCGAGGCCGATGGCGGGGCCGATCGTGTCGTGTTCGGCGGGATCGAAACCGAAGGCGGTCGGATCGCCTACCGTCTTTTCGACGACATTCTCCTCCTCGCCCGCGCCCTGCGGCACGTCGCCCAGCGGCAGGTTGGGGATCGACGCCAGCGTGGCGTTCAGTTCCTCGCCCAGCTGTGCTTCCTCTGCCTCGATCGCAGGCATCCGTTCCTTGAGCGCGGCGACCTCGGCCATCAGCGCGGTGGCGGTGGCTTCGTCGCGGCTCGCCTTGGCCGCGCCGATCGCCTTCGACGCTTCGTTGCGGCGGGCCTGCGCCACCTGCACCTCGGTCAGCAGTGCGCGACGGCGCTCGTCCAGTGCCACGATCTCGGTCGATTGCGGGTCGAGGCCCCGGCGGGCGAGGGCGGCGTCGAAGGCGGCGGGATCGTCGCGGATCAGGCGGATATCGTGCATGGCCGGGCTATGGCGAGGCACGCGAAGCCATGCAAGCCCGCAACCGCCGCGCCCAATGACGCGTTCAGTCGCCCACAAAGCCATAAGGAGATGGACAATGCGGATTCCCCATGACGCCTGCATATTGGTCGCGGACGGTCGGAAGATGCTGTTCTTCCGTAACGAAGGCGATGCGGAAAACCCGAACCTGATCGTCGAGGATCAGAAGCTGCAGGCGAACCCGGCGGATCGCCACCAGAAGACCGATGCGGCGGGTCAGGCATCGTCAACCACCGGCGGCACCATGGGCGAGGTCGATTTCCACCAGCAGGCCGAGGACCGGTTCGCGGCGGAGGCAGCGGACCTGCTACGCAAGCGCGCGCTGGCCAACGAGTTCGAATCGCTCATCATCGTCGCCCCGCCCAAGACGTTGGGCGAGATGCGCAAGCATTATCACAAGGCTGTCAGCGACAAGCTGACGGGTGAACTCGACAAGGACCTGACCGGCCATCCGGTCGACCAGATCGAAAAGCTGATCGCGAACGCCTGAACGAGAACGGACCGCGGGGATGTCTCCCCGCGGTCCGTTCTGGTGTCGGTCGGATCGGATCAGGCGGCTTCGCCGGTCGCCTTGCGTGCGAACCGCTTGCGCATGACCAGCGCGGCGGCGGCCCCGCCGAACAGCAGCAGCATCGGTGGTGCGGGCACCGGCGTCGGCGGACCCGGAGGTGTATCGCCGTTCGACGACGACGACGTGGAGGAAGACGACGCCGAGGACGTGGACGCACTGGTCGATGCCGAGGAAGCCGACGAGGTGCTGGTCGACACGTTGCCGCTCGAAGAGGTCGAGGTCGAGACATTGCCGCTCGACGAGGTAGACGTCGACACGTTGCCACTCGACGAGGTCGAGACATTGCCGCTGGACGAGCTGGAGACGTTGCCGCTGCTGCCGCCCGCCGAGGTCGACGTGGAGACGTTCCCGCTGCTGCCACCCGATGCGGAGGACGTGCTGCTGGTGCTCGACACGCCACCGGTGCTGGTCGACGACCCGCCGGCCGAGGTGGAGGTGGAGCCGCTGGTGCTGGAGGTCGACGACACGACGATCCCGCTCGACCCGCCGCCCGAGCCGCCCCCGCCGAAGAAACCCCCGGCGAAGAAGCCGCCGCCGATGCCGCCACCGCCGGTACCACCGACAAGCACCGGGCCGGGACCAAAGCCCCCACCCGACAGTTGCGGCATTTCCGCACCGATAAAGGCGGGGGGCAACGGCACGGGGTCCGCCTGGCTGGCGACGGTCACTACCGTCGGCGCGCACACCGTCTTCGTGCGGGTGACGATGCGCTTGACGACTCGCTTGGGTGCCGGGCGGGCGGCGACCCGCTTTGTGATGGCGCGCTTGGTGATCGCCCGTTTGGTGATTTCGCGGTTATGCGACGATTCGGCAACATGGACCGCCCCGCCGCCGATGACGGCGCCGCCGCAGGCACATGCGCACAGTTTCGCCAATGCCATCTTTACCGACATTCCGCACCACTCTTCCCAAAAGACCCCGAACGCGCATCCGAAGACAACGTATCGGTGTGTCCTGCATCACCAAGGCGAAAGAAACCGTAAAGTTCACGCCATGACGACCCTAATAGCGGGGTCATATTTCCGAAACGCGTTTCGCGCCAGCGGTTCGATACGGTTAACGTGCCGTAAAGGGACGAGAGACGACACTGCCATCGATCGAATGCTGCGATTTGCGTGGCATACGGATGGTCCTTCGCTTCGCAGCGCTTGTGGAGCCGCCCCCCGCTCGATATAGGCGCGCGGGACTAGAGAGGGCGACCCCACGGTTTCGTAGAGGGATGCCCCCGGGCGGAGACATGGGGATGGCCACGGTTTTGAGCGACACGAAACAACCTCTCGATATGCCACCGCCGCCGGCGAACGACGATGGCACCGGATATCGTCCCCATGCGGACGAACCGTTCATGAACCCCCGGCAGCAGGCCTACTTCCGCGCAAAGCTGCTTGCCTGGAAAGACGCCATCCACCGCGAGGCGCAGGATACGCTGTCGCATCTGCAGAATGAATCGCTGCGTGAGGCCGACCTGACCGACCGCGCGTCGAGCGAAACCGATTTCTCGATCGAACTGCGCACCCGCGATCGGCAGCGCAAGCTGATCGCGAAGATCGAGGCGGCGCTGCGTCGGATCGACGATGGCGAATATGGCTATTGTGAAGTGACCGGCGAACCGATCGCGCTGGGCCGTCTGGAAGCACGTCCGATCGCGACGATGACGGTCGAGGCGCAGAGCCGACACGAACGGCAGGAAAAGGTTTCGCGCGAAGATTGAGGATAGGGATGCGCGGGGCCGGCGCCGACCCCGCGCGCGGGGAGCGTCAGATTGCTGTCATCTCCTGCTTAACCATCAGCTTGCGTTTCTTGAGCGAGGACAGCAGCGACTGGTCGGGCGAGGGGCGCTGCGCTTCCGCTGCGATCTGACGATCGAGCGTCGCATGTTTCGCTTCGAGGGCGTTGAGGTGGGCAGACTGCATCGTTGCATCCTCCTGCTTGGCTGTTGGGGGAATGAATAGAACACAGCCGGCCCCGATTGTCGCCATGCCCGTTGGGTCATTTTCGACGCGACGTGCGAAAATGACCGACAGGCCGTTGCCAGCGACCTGCACCCAAGCGAAAGTGCCGGCCCATGGACGAATCGGATCTCGAACATCGACTGGGGCTGCTCAGGATCGAGCATCGCGACCTCGACGACGCCATCGCCGCGTTGGCCACGGCGGCGCAGGCCGACCAGCTGCAACTCGCCCGGCTGAAGCGGCGAAAGCTGCGCCTGCGCGACGAGATCGCGGCGATCGAGGACCAGTTGATCCCCGACATCATCGCGTGAGGTCCAAACCGTCGCGTTCAGGGACGGTTGCCGGCGATCACGCTCTTGTCGTCCCGCCGGCCCGCATGGCATCGACGGGGTTATGGAAGCATCCGGAACCGGGGCGGTCGTTCATCGCCGACTGATCGACTCCCTCTATGTCGAAGCCATGCTGCTGGCCGACGAGGCGCGATCCTATTTCAACGATGCGGGGCAGGGCGATCGGGCGCTGCTCGACCCGATGGCGCGGGTTGTGCTGTCGTGCGAGTCGCTGAAGATCACCACCCGGTTGATGCATGTCATCGCCTGGCTGCTGACGCAGCGTGCGATCGATGCGGGCGAGCTTGCCGCCGATCTGGACGACGATCCGCTGCGGGCGCTGGCGACGTCGCCGGTGACCGAGGACGCGGTGCTGGCGACGATGCCGTCGGCCACGCAGGCGCTGATCCGTGCCAGCATCGACCTGTATCGCCGTGCCGAACGGATCGAACGGTCGAAGACCAGCCCGCCGCCGGCCAGTCCGGCGCGGGCGATGTTCGAACGTCTGGCGATGCAGTTGTAGCGGTAGCCTTTATCCCAGCAGTCGGCTGCGGGTGGCGCGATATTCCTCGGTCAGTTGCGCGATCCGGTCGGCGGCGGGGGCGACGGCATCGACCGCGCCGATCCCCTGGCCCGCACCCCAGATGTCCTTCCACGCCTTGGCCCCCGAACTGAAGTTCATGGCGGAGGCGTCGCTGTCGGGCAGGGCATCTGGGTCGAGCCCTGCCGCCACGATCGACGCGCGCAGATAATTGCCGTGCACTCCGGTGAACAAATTGCTGTAGACGATGTCGCCTGCGCGGCCATCTACCACCGCCTGCTTGTACGCGTTCACCGCATTGGCTTCTGCGGTAGCGATGAAGGGCGAGCCGATATAGGCCAGATCGGCCCCCGCCGCCTGCGCCGCCAGCACCGCGCCGCCATTAGCGATCGCGCCCGACAGGGCCAGCAGGCCGTCGAACCATTGGCGCACCTCCTGTGTGAAGGCGAACGGGTTCAGCCGCCCGGCATGGCCGCCGGCACCGGTGCAGACGAGGATCAGCCCGTCGGCGCCCTTTTCCACCGCCTTGTGTGCGAAGCGATCGTCGATGACATCGTGCAGCGTGATCCCGCCCCAGCCATGGACGGCGGTGTTCAGATCCTCGCGCGCGCCGAGCGAGGTGATGACGATCGGCACCTTCCATTTGGCGCAGGTGGTCAGGTCCGCTTCCAGTCGGTCGTTCGAGCGATGCACGATCTGGTTGACGGCAAAGGGCGCGGCGGGACGATCGGGATGGGCACGGTCGTGCGCCGCCAGTTCCTCGGTAATCCGGTGCAGCCATTCGTCGAGCTGCGCCTGGGGTCGCGCGTTCAGCGCCGGAAAGGAGCCGACGATCCCCGCCTTGCATTGCGCGATCACCAGATCGGGACCGGAGATGATGAACAGCGGCGACCCGATGACCGGGATCGTCAGCCTGTCGAACAAGGGAGGAAGCGCCATATGAGTTTCATAGCGCAACCATGTTCGCTGTCCAGTGGTCAGGCCGACAGGTGCCGTGCCGGGATCGATCCGTTCACCGGCGTCGATGCCTAGAAGCAATCGGGCACGATGCCGACCTTCGGCGCATCGGACAGGCCGCTGCACATGCGACGGGCCGATCGACCAAGCGGCTTATCCGGAGACGACCTGATAGAGCAGCACCGAGTTCAGCACGATCACCGCCGCACAGATCGTCCAGGCGGCCAAGGCCAGCACCGGGCGGTTGGCGAAGTCGCCCATCTTTCCCCGGTCGCCGGTGAAGCGGACGAGCGGATAGACGGCGAACGGCAGCTGGAGGCTCAGCACGACCTGGCTGGCGATCAGCAACTGCGCGGTCCCGCTCTCGCCATACAGGCTGGCGACGACGACGGCGGGGATGATGGCGAGCAGGCGGGTGACGATGCGGCGCAACCAGGCGGGCAGACGGATGTTGAGGAAGCCTTCCATCACGATCTGCCCGGCGAGCGTGCCGGTGATCGTCGAGTTCTGGCCGGAGGCGAGCAGCGCCACCGCGAACAGGATGCTGGCGGCCCCGGCACCCAGCATCGGGGTCAGCAGCTGATAGGCGTCCTGAATCTCCGCGACGTCGGTGCGCCCGGCGGTGTGGAAGGTCGCGGCGGCAAGGATCAGGATCGATCCGTTGATGAACAGCGCGAGCATCAGCGCGATCGAACTGTCGATCGTCGCGAGCTTCACCGCTTCGCGCCGCCCCTCCACGCTGCGATCGAAGCTGCGCGTCTGCACGATCGAGGAATGGAGGTAGAGATTGTGCGGCATCACCGTCGCGCCGAGGATGCCGATCGCGATGTAGAGCATCGCCGGATTGGTGACGATCTCGGTCGTGGGGATCATCCCGCCGGCGATGGCGGCGAGCGACGGCTGCGCCAGGAACAGCTCGACCGCGAAACAGCCCGCGATCACCACCAGCAAGGCGACGATGAACGCTTCCAGCTTGCGAAAGCCATATTGCTGGAGCAGCAGGATCAGCATTACGTCGACCGCGGTGATGCAGACGCCCCAGACCAGCGGAATGCCGAACAAGAGTTGCAGGGCGATGGCGGTGCCGATTACCTCCGCCAGATCGCAGGCGATGATCGCCAGTTCGCACAGGACCCATAGCACCCAGCGGATGGGGGCCGGATAATATTCGCGGCACGCCTGCGCGAGATCGAGGCCGGTGACGATGCCCAGCTTCGCCGACAGCGATTGCAGCACCATCGCCATCATGTTCGACAACAGGATGACAGACAGCAGCGTATAGCCGAACGCCGATCCACCGGCGATGTCGGTCGCCCAGTTGCCGGGGTCCATATAGCCGACCGCGACCAGATAGCCGGGACCGGCGAACGCGCCGAGCTTGCGCCAGAATTGCCCCGCACCCGCCGGCACCGGGATCGTGCGGAACGATCCCGGCAGGCTGGGGCGCCGTTCGGGAGCGTCGGCGCTGGTCGGAGGGGCCATGCGATACGCTCCCGAATGTCAGGCCTTAAGAGGCGTTGCTGGTCTTCAGCGCGCCGTTGACGCCCGCCGGGAAGAAGCCGCCGGCGGTGACCGAGGCGCGGGTAAGATAGTGGATGTTGAGCACCTGCGCGGGCGACCGTGCAAAGGCCAGGCCGCTGCCGTCGGTCGGCACGATGTTCGAGGCGTTGTTGACTGGCTTCACCCCCTGATCGATGTCGGTAACGCCATCGAGGCTGTCGCGCGCGTTCGACAGCGCTTCGGTCGCATCGATGATCGACGCGGTGGCGATCCCCTTGCGATACAGCGCCGCGCGGATGAGGCCGGCATGATAGGATTTGGCGGCGACCATGCCCGCGATCGCATCGACGAACGCGGCACCGGTCACCGACGCGGCGATCCCGCGATAGGCGGTGACGGCGACGTCGGCGAACACGAACGCGCCGAGCATGACCTGTTCGTCGCTGGCATAGACGTCATAGGTCGCCGATGCGGTGGTAATGAGCTGCGCCGCGCGGGCGAGGTTCGAAAAGGCGCTGGTCGCGGTGACACCCAGGTCGATCGCAGGCTGGGCGACGACGGCCGAACCGATCACGCCGCGCAGCAGCGAGACATGGGCGCGGGTGTCGGCGGCGATTTCGCGCGCGAACTGGCCGAACACCGGATCGGCGAAGGTCCGCTGGCGCCCCCCGCTGGCGGCACCGGCAGTGCCGGTTCCGGTCAGCAGGTTGGCGGGCAGGCCTGCGCCGGTGGTGACGACGCTGAAATACTGCGCTTCAATATAAGCGAGGTTCAGCGCGAAGTTCAGCACATCGGCATCGGTCAGCGGGCTGGCGGTCGGCGTCGGCGTGGCCGAAGCCGTCGCGGTCGGCGTGGGGGTCGGCGCAGGGTTGCTGTTGTTGCCGCCACAGGCCGCCAGCAGCGAGGCACCGGCCACCACGGCCGACACGCTGCCGGCGTTGCGCAGGAAATCGCGGCGATGTGCGCGGGGGCTATCGTTGGTGTCGAGCACCGACAGGATCGATTCGTTGGTCATCTGGGTCGCTCCCGAAAGGCTCAGTTCGCCGCGCTGGACTTGATGGCGCCGTTGACGCCGGCGGGGAAGAACCCGCCCGCCGTCACCGCGTTACGGTTCAGATAGGCGATGTTGAGCACCTGTCCGGCGGTGCGGCCATAGGGCAGGCCGGTGGTGGAATCGAACGGCATGATGTTCGACTGATCCCCGATCGGGCGGACGCCCTGGTCGATGTCGGCAGCGCCGTCCAGCCCGTCGCGGGCGGTGGAGATCGCTTCCGTCGAATCGATCAGCGTCGGGGTGGTCAGGCCACGCATGTACAGTGCCGAGCGGATCATCGCCGCATGATAGGCTTCGGCGGCAAGGATGCCCGACGCCGTCTGGCGGATCAGCACGTTGGCCAGGCCGCCGATCGCGCCGCGATAGGCCGTGACGCCGACGTCTTCGAACAGGAACGCCGCGAGCAGGAAATTGTCGTCATTCTCGTACGGATCGAACGTGGCACCCTGACCGATCAGGCCGGCGGCACGCGCGGCGTTCGAAAAGGCGCTGGTCGCGGTCGCGCTGATGTCCAGCGCGGGCATGGCGACTGCCCCCGAACCCAGCGCGTTGCGCAGGAATTCGACATGGGCCAGTTCGTCCTGCGCGATTTCGCGGGCGTAGTTGGCGACGATCGGATCGTTCAGATTGGCCTTGCGCCCGCCGGTTACCGCACCGGCGGTGCCCGTGCCGGTCAGCAGCGTCGAGGCGAGCCCCGTGCCGTTGGCGGCGAAGGCATAGAATTGCGCTTCGAGATATTCGAGGTTCAACGCGAAGTTCAGCACGTCGAGGTCGGTGAACCCGCTGGAATTGGTCGCTGTCGGCGTGGGCGTCGGGGTGGGCGTCGGCGACGGGGTCAGCGAGGTGCCGTTCCCGCCGCCGCATGAGGTCAGCGCGAGGCCACCGCTAACCGCCGCCACCGCACCGAAGGCGCGGAAGAAGTCCCGGCGCTCCTCGCGTCGGCGCGCCCGCGTGTCGAGGGCTGCAACCATCTGTGTCTCGTCGGTCATCTACCGGTTCCCTTAAACCCTGGCGGCCCCGCTCCCCCTGAATGGCGGAACGACCCGGACCTCTCCGTGGTACGCGGCCGAGGCCGACCGGCATACCGATTGTGCGTGCTGTATTGTCTGTCGCGGCGCGACGCTACCCCCCAAGGTCGGGCGCGGGTGCGATCGATTCGCGCAGGATCAGGCGATGTTCGTGCGCGATGGTGGCGGGAACGGGCGTACCGGCCAGCTGGTCGAGCAGCAGCGACGTCGCGCTGACCGCCATGTCGAACACCGGTTGCCGCATGGTGGTGATGCGGGGCCAAGTGATGCGGGCGATCTCCGAATCGTCGAACCCGACGATCGACAATTCGCCTGGCACATCGATCCCGGCCTCGCGCGCGGCCATCAGCGCGCCGACCGCCATGTCGTCGTTCTGCGCCAGGATCGCGGTCGGCCGGTCGGACCGGTCGAGCAGCCTCCGCGCGGCGGCGAAGCCCGAATCGAAGGTGAACAGCCCGTCGATCACCCGCCCCGGATCGATTTCGACTCCGGCGGCGGCAAAGGCATCGGCATATCCGGTCATGCGCGCGGCACTGGCGGCGTGGGTTGGGTCGCCCTTGATGATGCCGATCCGGCGATGGCCCTGCGCCAGTACCGCAGCGGCGACTTCGGCGGCGGCGACGACGTCGTCGACCACGACCCCCGGCACGATGTCGTCGAAGCGGGTGGGCGAGATGCGCGCGAAGGGCATCCCGATCCCGACCAGTTCGTCGAGGATGCGGCGGCTGTCCGATGCCGGCGGCGCCAGCACCACCCCGTCGATCGCCGCCGAGCGCAGCAGCCCGACGACCTCGTCCGCATGGTCGTTGACCGACCGGACCGGCAGCACGACCAGCCGGTAGCGTTCTCCGCGCAACCGGTCGAGCACGCCCATCTGCAGGTCGACGCCGTAGCTGGGCGACGGATTTTCATAGACCAGCCCGATCAGGTACGATCGCTGCCGTGCGAGCCCCTGCGCCATGATGTTCGGATGATAGTCGAGCGCGGAGACCGCCTCGCGCACCCGGTCGCGCACCGCGTCGGTGACATGCGGTTCGCCGTTCAGGACGCGGGAAACGGTCTTTGTCGATACCGCCGCGTGGCGTGCGACGTCGACGATGGTGATGCGCCGCGACGGACGCGATCGGGGGGACTTCATGGGGCATCTCCTCCACGCCGCCGCGCACATGTCAACCGGTCCGTTGGCCCAACATGACGCGGTCTTCATCCGCCGCCCATGCTGCGTACCGGCGGCATCCGGTACGATGGCGTCGAAAGGACAGGCCGATGGACAGGAGCCAGCGCGGATTCCGGATACCCGTGCGCGGCGTCGCGCTCACCGGCATCGTCGCGTGCGCCATCGCCCTGGCCGGCCTCGGGATGGTCGAGGCCGATCCGGTCGACGTCACCGCAGGGGGTGCTACGCTGACCATGACCGATGCGCCTGACGGACTGCTCGTCACCAGCCTGGAGACTGGCGGGCGATCGCAAGCGATCGGATTGCGGGTCGGCGACGTGATCGACCGGGTCGACGGACGGGACGCCCCGACCCCCGCCGTGCTGCTGCGCGCCGAGGCCGGCGATGTCGCGACGCTGCATGTCGCGGCAAGGGGTGACGCCGCCGCCCGGACGCTGTTATTGCGGCGTCCGCAGGAGGGCCAAGGTGAAGATTCTGATCGTCGAGGACGATGAACAAACCGCGAGCTATATCGCGAAGGGACTGACCGAGGCCGGCTTCAACGTCGATCGCGCCGGCAATGGCCGCGACGGTCTGTTCCACGCCATCGATGGCGGGTACGACTGCATCGTCATGGACCGGATGCTGCCGCAGATGGACGGCATGGCGGCGGTGGCGGCGATGCGCGCCGCCGGGATCGCGACACCCGTCCTGATCCTGTCGGCGATGGGATCGCCCGACGACCGGGTGGCCGGGTTGACGCAAGGGGCCGACGATTATCTGACCAAGCCGTTCGTCTTCGCCGAACTGCTGGCCCGCGTCCGGCTGCTGACGCGGCGGCAACAGCCGGGCGGTCCGGCGGTTGAAACGAAGCTGGTCTGCGATGACCTGGAAATGGACCTGCTCGCCCGCCGGGTGCGGCGCGGTCAGCGGACGATCGACCTGCAACCGCGCGAGTTCCGGCTGCTCGAATATCTGCTCCGCCATTCCGGGCAGGTGGTGACCCGCACCATGCTGCTCGAAGGCGTATGGGACTATCATTTCGACCCGGGCAGCAACGTGACCGACGTGCATGTCAGCCGGTTGCGGCGCAAGATCGACGAGGGCGAGGAGCGCCGCCTGCTGCACACGGTACGCGGATCGGGCTACAAGCTGGGAACCGAGTCCTGATCCGGTGGAGCCGGTCGGCGACGTTGCGCTTCGCCGTTCTGGTCTTCGCCTTGCAGATCGCCGGGTCGGCGGTGGTGCTGCTGACCGTCCGGACGATCACCGAGAACCGGCTGACCGCCAGTGCCACCGATCACGCGACCCGGTTGCGGGCGTTGCTGCTCGACGGCTGGGCGTCGGGTGGCGTCGATGGGGTGGTGCGCGCGGCGGACGCGCGGCTGGACCGCAGCGACCGGCCGCAATCGGTCGTGCTGGTGATGCGTCGCGACGGCCGGGTGCTGGCCGGCAACGTCGCGGCGTGGCCGCCCAATATCGTCGTCGGGCCGCCGACGACGATCGCGATCTTCCGCGTGGCGCGCGCGCAACCCGAAGCGATGCGGGTGATCGGCACCGTCCTGCCCGATGGCACGCGACTGCTGACCGGCCATGTGATCGAGGGCGAACTGGCGTTCGTGGGCGCGATGGAAGTGGCGATGGTCGCGGCGATGATCGTCGCGCTGCTGCTCGCCGGGCTGGCCGGATGGGCGGCCGCCCGGCTGATCGCCGCGCGGCTGGGGCGGACGGCGCAGACGGTGGCGGCGGTGACGGCGGGGGACCTCGACCGGCGGGTCGCGCTGGACGGTGGCAACGACGCGTTCGAGGCGCTGGGCCGATCGGTCAATGCGATGCTCGACCGGATCGCGACGCTGGTGGGCGAATTGAAGCTGGCGACCGACGGGCTGGCACACGACCTGCGCTCGCCGCTTACCCGGCTACGCGCCACGCTGGAACGCGCGCTGGCGGCGGCGGACAGCGAGGAAGGGCGCGTCGCGGTGCTGCGGGCGATGGAGGAGGGCGATCGGCTGCTCGGTATGCTCGACACCGCGCTGCGCATCACCCGTGCCGAGGCGGGGATCGGGCGCGAGGCGTTCCAGCCGGTCGACCTGTCGGCGCTGGTGGCCGATGTGGCGGATATGTTCGAACCGGTGGCAGAGGATCGCGGGCTGGCGATCGTCGTTGCGGAGGGCGATACGATCACCGTGCCGGCCAATCGAGAGATGATCGGACAGGCGGTGGCAAATCTCGTCGATAACGCATTGAAATACGGCGCAGGCGTCATTCGGCTTGGCGTTGCGGAAGCCGGGGATGCGGTAACGATCACCGTCGCCGATAACGGTCCCGGCATTCCGCCCGACCGCCGTGCCGATGCCCTGCGTCGTTTCGGCCGGCTGGACGCGGCGCGCACCAAAAGCGGGGCGGGGCTGGGCCTGTCGCTGGTCGCCGCCGTCGCGCATCTGCATGGGGGCACGCTGGAACTTGGCGACAATGCACCGGGGCTGGCGGTGCGGATGACGGTGGCGCGGCAGGTCCCGCTGCCTTAAAGCGGTCTTATGGCAAAGGCAGATCGTCTCGCCCGGCTGGACGACCTCCGGCTGGAACAGGAAGCGGAATATCGTACGGCGCTGATCGAGGCGCTTCGCCGCACCGCGTCGGGGAAGTGGGGGCTGTTCGACCATCAGGCCGATCGCCGCACACGGGCCGCGATCGCGCCGGTCATCGATCATCTGGAGGAACTGGGTGAGGCGATCGACGAGGCGCGGGATCAACTCGGGCTGGAGCCGTTCGACCTTCGCCAGCGATTCCTGAAGGCGCGCGGGCCGGTCGGTCCGCAGGCGATGGGCGAACCCCGGCAGGCGCAGGCGTGGCTCGACCAGTTGGCGGCGGAGGACGGCGCGGCAGGATAGGGGCGGCCGGCCGACCGCCCCCGCCATGGTCAGGCCGCAGCGTCGACCCGGCCGCTGCGCTCCAGCTTGCCCCAGCCGACGACGAACCCGCCGATCGCCGATGCGATGGCGCGCAGCACGACCCAGTACATGATCTGCCGGTACACCAGCCGCTGCGCGACCAGCAGGTGCGCAGGGTAACGCGCCTTGTTCCCATCCAGCCGGTACGCGACCCAGCCGCAGGCGACATCGATTGCGGTGAAGCACAGCCAATACAGCCCCATCTGCGACACGTCGCCACTCGTCTGCGCCCAGCCGTGCTGCGCCACGCGGACCGCCGTGCCGACGATCGACAGGATGAGCGCGAGGTCGATCAACGGCGAGATCGCGGCGAAGAAGATCTGGAACAGCCAAGCCTGGGGCAGGCCGATCCGGGCGAGGCCGGCGGGTTTGCCGGTCAGCAGGACGCGGCGATGCTTCCACAGGCATTGCAGCGTGCCGAATGCCCAGCGATAGCGCTGCTTGGCCAGCGCCTTGAAGCTCTCGGGCGCTTCGGTCCATGCGACCGCCCGCGGGTCGTAGGTGACGCGCCAGCCGGCGCGCTGGATGGCGATGGTGAGGTCCTGATCCTCGGCCAGCGTATCCTCGGGATAGCCGCCCACCGCGTCCAGCGCCGTGCGTCGCCATGCGCCGACCGCGCCCGGCACGACGGTCATCGCATCGAACCCGGCCAGCGCGCGGCGTTCGAGGTTCTGCGCGGTGATATATTCGACCGCCTGCCAGCGGGTGACGAGGTTCACCCGGTTGCCGACCCGCGCATCGCCCGCGACCGCGCCCAGCGCCGGATCGGCGAACCAGCGCGCCAGCCGGGCGATGGTCGTCGGTTCGAACTGCGTATCGGCGTCGAGCGCGATGATGACCTCGCCCTCCGCCTGCAACAGCGCGCGGTTGAGCGCCGCCGCCTTGCCGCCATTGACCAACGTCAGCAGCGTGACGCGCGGATCGTCGGCGAAGCGGTCGCGGACGACGGCGCTCGTCGCATCCTTCGACCCGTCATCGGCGACGATCACCTGCAACCCCGGATAGTCGCTGGCCAGCACCCGCGCGACCGAATCGGCGATCACGCGCTCTTCGTTATAGGCCGGGATGATGACCGAAACGCTTGGGTGATAGTCGGGCGGGGTCGGCCGCTTGCGCAGCGACTGGAACCACGCCAGCGCCGCCATCAACACCGCGCGCGCCATGCCGAGGCCGATGGCGAGGTAGAACAGCCACGCCAGGCCGACGGAGATCGCCGCCAGCACGATGAAGATCGCGACGTCGGTGCGCACTGCCATCAGATCGCGCCCGGTGACCGCAGGCATTGCGACGGCGCGCGGGACGCCGACTAGCTGCGATGCGGTGACGAAATGATAGCCTTTGGCCTTCAGGATCGCGATGATGCGCGGCAGTGCCTCGACCGTCTGCTGTCGATCGCCGCCGCCATCGTGCAGCAGCACGATGTTGCGCGAGCTGTCGGCGCTGGCGTCGTCCACCTGTTCGACGACCTGGCGCACGATGGCGTCGGTGCCGGGGCGTTGCCAGTCGTTCGGATCGACATGCAGCCCGACGACGGTATAGCCCAGGTCCTGCGCCAGCAGCGCCGGCGCGATTTCGTCCATCGTGGTCGGTTCGGCGTCCCCGAAATAGGGTGCGCGGAACAGCGTGGTAGACCGTCCGGTATAGGCCTGGATCAGCCGCTGCGTGGCGTTCAGCTCCAGCCTTGTCGTGCGTTCGCCGGTGGTGGCGAGGTTCGGGTGGGTATAGCTGTGGTTGCCGATCTCGTCCCCGTCGCGGACCATCCGCTGCAACAGGCCGGGATGTTCCAGCGCATTCTCGCCGACGACGAAGAAGGTCGCAGGCACGCCGGCCTTTTCCAGCGCATTGAGGATCGGGGGCGTCCAGGTCGCGTCAGGGCCGTCATCGAACGTCAGCGCGATCGCCTTCGGATCGGCGGCGCCGGTGCGCTGCACGACATAGGGCGTGGGGAGCGCGGCATAGCGTTCGTCGGCGATCATGCCGTCGCGATCGAATTGCAGCGCGCGCCGCCCGTCGGTCGGCCGGTTGGTGATCCGCAGCACCTCGCCCGACCCCTCGACGTCGACATTCACCGCGCTCTGCAACTGGTTGATCCGGGGAACGCGGTCGGCGGTGCGGAACGCGGCCAGATCGTTCCAGATGCCGGCATCCTCGCTGCCCAGTCGCCACAGCGCCACGTCGTCGAGGCCCATGCGGCGCAGCGCCGCCAGTTCGTTCCAGCTGGTCGCGGCGTCCAGCATCCAAACCTGATGCCGGCTGCCGCGTTCGTCGTCATAGGTGAAGCCGGCATTGCCGCTCGACCGGTCGAACCCGATTTGTGCCGACGAATCATGCGCGGCCAACCACGCTTCCTCGATCGACAGCGCATCGGCGCCGCCGTCGTGCCAGTCATAGGCATAGCTGCCCAGCGCCACGACCAGCTTGTCGCGGCCGACCTGGCGCATCGCCTGTTCGACCTGTCCGACGAACCAGGGCTGCGACGCGATCGGACCCGGCGTGCCGCTTTCCCAATGTTCGTCATAGGCCATCAGGATCACCCGGTCGGTGGCGCGCGCGATGTCGCCCAGCCGCCAGTCGGGGTCGCCCGCCGGGGCGGTGACGGCCAGGGTCGCGCCCTTGGGCAGCGCCGCATGGAGCTGGGCCAGGAACGCCGGATAGCGGGCGACGGCGGCGTCTGGCAGGCTTTCATAATCTATTACCAGCCCGGCGGCGCGATGCGCCTGCACATAGCCGGCAAGCTGCGCGACCAGCGCGGCGCGGGCCTTCGGATCGGCGAGCATCCGGTCGGCACCGGCACCGTCCCATGCCGCATCGGTCAGGTTCTGCACCATCGGCAGGACCTTCGGCGCATGGCGCACGCCGGCCAGCAGCTGGGCCAGACGCGGATCGTCGATCGCGTGCACCTGTTGCCCGACCACCGATACGAAGGCGGGAACGACCCAGTCCAGCCCGGCCATGTGCCGCTGCAACGATGACAGGCCGCCGGCGGTGTCCGGCACGTAGAAGCCGATGGTCAGCGGCGATCCGGGCGAAGGGGCGGAGGCACGCGGCAGCCAGCGGCCATGTTTGGCAAGGCCGTCGCCGCGCGGCGCGAACGTCTCGCCATGGCGGCGGGTGAACGGCAGCGGCATCCCCAGCGTACGCGGGGTGAGCACCAGCGTCGTGGCAAAGGCGATCGCCGCCAGCACGACCGCGAGGATCAGCAGCGCGACCCCGCGCCGCGCCCAGACGCCGCGCCGGCCGGTGGGATCGAAGAAGATGGGCTTGCTCACGTAGCGACGACCTCAAGGCTGTGCCGGGCGCACGATGCGCCCCCGTCCTGCCGCGTTAGGAGATGGAACCGGGCAGGGCGGTGAGCGCCACATGAACTTTTGGTCACCCGTGCCGTCGCAGCCGGTGATGCCGGTTTGCAACAGGTGCGGACTTCCCGGTTTATTGATGATCGATACTATGCCGCCCGAATTGACAGCCCCCCGGCAAAGCATAGGATGCGGGGATAACGGCGATTTCGGGCCGTTCGAAGTACAGGGGAAGTTACATGGTACAGCGTCGTTCGGCGGCTTTTCGTCGGGTAGCTCGTTGCGCGTTGCTCACATCGGTGATGCCGTTCGCGATGCAGGCACAGGCACAGGAGCGTCCGGTCGAGTCCTTCGACGCACCGCATGTCGGGACGATCTCGACCGCTCCGATCAGCAGCGCCCCGGTCGGCGTCGCGCCCTTCGGTGTCGCGCCGGGTGGCGTGATGCCGGGCGGATCGTCGGTGCACGAGCCGCAGGTGGTCATCAACCCGCCCGGCACGCCGACGACCGCGCGCGACCCGAACGACATCACCGGCGTCGGCCAGATGTTCATCAACCAGGGCGGCGGCAGTCTGAGCCTATGCACCGGCACGCTGGTCAATCCGCGCATGGTCATCCTGGCCGCGCACTGCATGAACACCAGCCCGGCCAGCGCCTATGGCACCGAAACCGGCAACAAGCAGATGGCGTTCGGGTTCAAGGCCGATAACCTGCAGGGCGTGCGTGATTGGCTGTTCGGCAATGCGACGACCGGTGTCACCGCCTTTCGGTCGACCCCGGCCAATGCCATGTTCAACGTCAATCAGGTGTCCTACCTGACCGACTCGCTGAAGCCTGAAAATCGTGGGTTCCTTCAGGCCGATGTCGCCATCGCGACGCTGGATACCCCGGCGGTCGGCATCCCGGCATGGGCGCTGCTGTTCTCGGCACTACCGGCACCGTCGTCGATCAACAATGCGACCGGCACCGGCTATCACGTCGTCATCACCGGCTATGGCCGTAACGGCACCGGGCTGAACGGCGATACCGGCGGCATCGATTATCGTCGTCGCGTGGCGGAGAATTATCTCGGCGCGCTGACCTCGCTCAGCGATGTCGACATGTTCCTGTATGGCGACACGTCGCGTACGCTGAACCAGAACCTGTACATGACCGACCTCGACGACCCCCGTCGCGGTACGGCGTCGGCCAGCCGGTTCGACTTCAACCTGTTCAAAGACAATGCGCTTCCCAACGAAGGCATCACCGCCGGCGGCGATTCGGGTGGTCCGCTGATCCTCGACAAGGCGCTGGGCAAGCCGGTCGTGCTGGGCGTGCTGTCGGGCGGCACGCGCTACTATAACGCACAGCCGTCCTCGTCCTATGGCACGACGTCCTTCTATCAGCCGCTCTATCTCTATTGGGACTATATCGTCGCCTCGAACCCCTATCGCTATGTCAGCGCGAAGGCGGGCGACGCGAAGTGGACCGACGCCACCCATTGGCAGACCGAACTCGACCCCAGCTACCAGATACTCCAGAACGGCAAGCTAGTGAACGGTGTGCCGACCACCGCCGGGCAGGGTGAGGCCGGATCGGGCGGTGATTTCGGGCAATTGTGCTTCGAAAGCGCGGCCAGCTCGATCTGCAAGGACCTGTCGACCGGCATCTATTATCAGGACGGTGTGGCGGTTTCGCGCGATCCGGTCGACGCCGGCCCGGCCGCCGTGGCGCGTGCCGCCGCGACGCTCGCCAATGGCCTGCCCGGTGCGTCGAACTTCGTGCCGAACAACAGCGATCCGGTGAAGGCATCGGGTATCGTGGCGCGCTATTTCGACGTCACGCTGGGTGCCGCCGGAACCACGACGCTCGACACCACCGCCACTATCGACCGCCTGTCGATCGCAAACAGCGCGGCGCGACTGAACGTCACCAGCACGGGTTCGCTGACCAGCCTGATCGAGATCAACCAGCTGAACGGCCAGACGGTCGTCGACGGGCGGGTACGCACCGGTGGCGACTATTTCCTGCTGGGCGGCCTGCTCAGCGGGTCGGGCCGGGTCGACTCGCGCTTCCTGACCAGCGTCAGCGGTACAGTCGCGCCGGGCACGATCGGGACGATCGGCACGCTGACCGTCGGTGGCAACCTGATCCTGGCATCGGGAACCCAGCTGGCGATTGACATCGGCACCGGTGGCGCGTCGGACAAGATCGCGGTCGTCCGCAACGGCACGACCGACGGTCTGGCCAGCATCGGCGGTTCGGTTCTGTTCAATCCGGTCGCCGGCAGCACCATCCGCTATAACGACAGCTACACGATCCTGACCGCCGCCGGCGAAATCCGCGGCCGCTTTGCCCAGCCGGGCGCGCTGAGCGCCATCCTGCGGCCGGTGCTGAGCTATAGCGCGAACAGCGTGACCGCGCGGATCGATGCGGGCAGCTATGCCAATGTCGTCGCACAGACGCCGATCCAGACCGCCTATGCCCAGTTGCTCGACCAGAATCGCGGCAATTATTCGGCGCTGTCCGAAGCGTACGGCATTCTCGATCTGCAGACGCAGGCCGGTATCCAGGCATCGCTGGAAGGGCTGGCCCCGCGTACCGAGACGACCAAGCGCGCCATCGGTACGGCGGCGATGGACAATGTCGCCCGCTTCTATCGCGAGCGGCTGGCGGCGATCGATCCGGCACAGCCGCTGGGCGGCACCCTGGCCGTCATGGGTCGGCCGAGCGATGTGGTCGTCGGGGCGGTGATGGCGCCGACCATGGGCGTCGCGGCGCAGACCGATGCCTCGGTCACGTCGATCCGCGAAGGCGTGCTGCCCGATGATGCCAGCGCGTTTCTGGCGGGTGGCTATATCCGTGGCAGCGCGCCGGGGATGCCGACCGCCAATCCGATGGGTGGCCGCGACGAATTCGACGGCTTCTACATCGCGGGCGGCGTCGAAAAGGCGCTGTCTGATACCGCCGTGCTCGGTTTCGGCCTGTCGTACAGCGATGTAGATGGCCAGCAGCGCTTCGGCCAGACCGCACGCGGCGAGTTGATCCAGGGCACGCTGTACGGCAAGGTGCAGGGACCGATGGGCGCTACCATCGACGCACAGTTCGGCGCAGGCGTGTATCAGGCACGCACCAGCCGCAGCGTGACGCTGGGCACCACCCCGTTCACCCTGCGCGCCCGCGACAATGCGCTTGCGCTCTCGGCAGAGGTTGGCGCGGGCTACCTGTTCGGCACCGACCGGTTGCACATCGGTCCGCGCGTCGCGGTCCGCGCCAGCCAGCTAGGCTTCACGCCGACGGTCGAGACCGGTGGCGGCCCGGCCCTGCGCTACGATGCCGACAATTACACCAGCCTGCAGGGCCGCGCGGGCGCGGTGCTGGACGGTGCGTTCGGCGGCTTCCGCCCGTTCGCCTCGGCCTATTATGTCCGCGAGTTCGAGGATCGCGCGGCGTTCTTCACCGCCAATTTCGCGAACGGCATCGGACCGAGCGTCGCCTTCGCGCTGCCCAGCCGGGACGACGAATGGGGCGAAGTCGGCGGTGGCTTCGCGTTCGGCAGCGACAAGGTGGAATTCTCGATCGCGGCCGACACCACGATCGAACGCGACATCCGCAACCAGTCGTATCGCGGCACGGTGAAGGTGCGGTTCTGATCCGACCCGACCGGCGCGGGCAGGCGCGCCGGTCGATCCGGTGAAATGCGAAAAGGCGGTGGCCCCCAACCGGGCCACCGCCTTTTTCCTGTCAGCCGGACGCGCAAAACCCGAGCCGGTAGACGCGGTTCGGGCGGATTATCGATGTCGCTGTGAACAGCATGGTGGACGCACTTGGGCTCGAACCAAGGACCCGCTGATTAAGAGTCAGCTGCTCTACCAACTGAGCTATGCGTCCATGCGCTGGACAGGTGGTGGACGCACTTGGGCTCGAACCAAGGACCCGCTGATTAAGAGTCAGCTGCTCTACCAACTGAGCTATGCGTCCGTCGCCTGGGCGATGGGGCGGGCCGGGCTGGCCGATCCGCCGTTGGAGCGGCGCCTTTAGCGAACCTTTGCCCTCACGCAAACCCTATTTTTCAAATCTCCGAAAAAACAGCGTCAGAACCGGACCCGGTCGCGGTTTTCGCGGTCGATCGCCATCAGGATGCCGATACAGCCCAGCACCGTCATCTGCGCCGATCCGCCATAGCTGACCAGCGGCAGGGGGATGCCCACCACCGGCGCCAGCCCCATGACCATGGCGAGATTGATCGCGACGTAGAAGAAGATGGTGGTGGCAAGGCCGCCCGCCACGAGCTTCGAGAAGCGTCCTTCCGCCCGCACGCCGACCCCCACGCCCCAGCGGACGAGCAGGATGAAGGCGGTAATCAGGAACACGCCGCCGACCAGGCCCCATTCCTCCGCCATGGTCGCGAACACGAAGTCGGTATGCCCCTCGGGCAGATAGTCGAGATGGCTCTGCGTGCCGTTCAGGAACCCCTTGCCAAAGATGCCGCCCGATCCGATCGCGATCTTCGACTGGCTGATGTGATAGCCGGTGCCCAGCGGATCGCTTTCGGGGTTGAGGAAGATCAGCACGCGGTTCTTCTGATAGTCGTGCAGCACGAAGTTGAACGCGAGCGGCGCGGCGATGGCGACGCCCAGCGCGCCACCGATGAACAGGCGCAGGGGAAGGCCCGCGAGGAACATGACCGTCAGGCCGCCTGCGGTAATCATCAGCGCGGTGCCGAGGTCGGGCTGCAGCATGACCAGCGCGACGGGCACACCCAGCATCGCCGCCGCCGGCCACACCGCGCCGAAACGCCGTATCTCGCCCGCTGGCAGCAGGTCGTAGAAGCGCGCCAGCGCCAGCACGATCGCCGGCTTCATGAATTCGGACGGCTGTACCCGGATGAAGCCGAGGTCGAGCCAGCGCTGCGACCCGCCCTTCACCGCGCCGACCAGTTCGACCAGCACCAGCATGACGGTGATGACGGCATAGGCGGGCAGGGCGATCCCCTGCCAGAAACTCATGCGGATGCGCGAAATACCGATGGCGGCGAGCAGGAAGATGGCGAACGCCAGCCCCTGTCGCGAGGCCCAGGGCTGCACGCTGCCGCCGGCGGCGGAGAACAGCACCACCAGCCCGAACCCGCCGATCGCGATCAGCAGGAACAGGACGCGCCACGGCAGCCTCGCCAGCGGTGCCGGAACGAAACCTAGCCCGTGCGAGGTCGTCTGGTTGATGCGCTTCATTCGGTGCGTTCAGTCACGTTGGATTGGGCGACCGCCGTGTCGGGTTCGCTCTGGTTGGCGGCGGAGTCCACCACGTTGCTGGTCGCGCCTTCGACGTCGGCGGGCGTGGCGGGTACGGTGGCGATGGGTGCGGCCTGTTCGGCCTCGAACGCCTTCCACTGCGCGGCCATGCGCGTCTGGACGTCGCCGCCCCATTCGCGTTCGAGCGGTTCGAGGCGGGCCATCGCCTTGTCGCGGTCGAACAGCCACGACAGGATGTCGCTGGCGATCGGCGCGGCGGTGTAGATGTGCCCGGAATGCTCCAGCACGACCGACACTGCATAGCGCGGCGCGGCGGCGGGGGCGTAGCCGATGAAGAGCGAGTGATCGCGCATCCGGAACGGCACCGCGCTGTCGCCCAGCACGCCGGTTCGGCGCTCCGCCATGGTGATGCGACGAACCTGCGCGGTGCCGGTCTTGCCGGCCAGTTCGATGCCCGCCGGCAGCCCCTGAAAGCGCGAGCGCCCGCCGGTGCCGCCGCCATTTACCACGGCCCAGGTCGCCTTGTGGACGGTCGCCAGCATCTCGGGATCGATGCCCATTGATGGCGCTGGTGTGTGCGCGGTGTCGAGCAGGAGGCGCGGCACCACCGCGCGCCCCTGCGCCAGCCGTGCGGCCATGACCGCGAGCTGCAACGGATTGGTCAAGACATAGCCCTGGCCGATCGACGCGTTGACCGAATCCGCGACGGTCCATTTCTGTTTGTATTTCCGTAGCTTCCATGCACTATCCGGCACGGTGCCGTACCGCTGCGATTGGAAGGGAAGGTCGAATTTCTGCCCCAGCCCCATCTCGCGCACCGTCTTCGCGAACGCGTCGTACCCCAGCTCGCGAGCCATGGTGTAGAAATAGATGTCGCAGCTCTGTGCCACGGCCCCGACCATGTCGAGCGGCCCATGGCCGCCGCGCTTGTGGCAGTGGAACCGGCCGGTGCCGACCTGCAGCACGCCGGAGCAGTTGACCCGGCGATGTGGGTCGATGCCGGCCTTCAGGATGGCGAGGCCGTGCATCGGCTTCACCGTCGATCCCGGCGGATACAGCCCTTGCAGCGTCTTGTTCATCAGCGGGATGTGGTCGTCGCCCGACAGCATCTTCCATTCCAGCCGGCCGATGCCGTCCGAAAAGCTGTTCGGGTCGTAGGCAGGCATCGACACCATCGCCAGCACGTCGCCGGTGACCGCGTCCATCACCACCGCCGAACCGGAATTGGGACCGAGGCGGCGGGCGGCAAATTCCTGCAGCCCGAGGTCGATGGTCAGGCGGACGTTGCGCCCCTGCTTGTCGGGCCGGGTTTCCAGTTCGCGCACGATCTGGCCACGTGCGGTCACCTCGACCCGCTTTTCCCCGGCGACACCGCGCAATTCGGATTCGAGATTTTTCTCAAGGCCGTCCTTGCCGAGCTTGAAGCCCGGCGTGACCATCAGCGGGTCACGGGTTTCCTTGAACTGTTCGGCGGTGGCCGGCCCGACATAGCCGGTCAGATGCGCGACGGCGGCGCCCGGTGGGTAGCTGCGCGAAAACCCGCGCGTCGGTTGGACACCGGGCAGTTCGGGCAGGCGGACACTGACCGCGGCGAAGCGTTCCCAGTCGAGATTTTCGGCGACCTGGACCGGCGTCGACTTGCCGGCGCGCTTCAGGTCGGTCTGGATGCGCGCCATATCCTCCGGCGTCAGCGCCAGCAGGCTGCGCAGTTCGCCCAGCACCCGATCGCCGTCTTCCATTCGGTCCGGGATCAGGTCGACGCGGAAATCGGTGCGATTGTTGGCGATCGGCGCCCCGTGCCGATCGATGATCCAGCCGCGCCGTGGCGGAATCTTGGTCTGGTTGACCCGGTTTTTTTCGGACAGGACGTTATAGCGCTCGTTCTCCGCGACCGACAGCCAGGCCATGCGACTGGCGAGCACGACGCCGACCGCCACCTGCGCCCCGCCCAGCACCATCGCACGCCGGGAAAAGCTGAACGCCTGCGCCGCCTCGGTGACGATCCTGCTCATTCATCCTCGCTACCACCAAGTGCCGTACATAGCCGTGTTGCAGCAGGGAACAACGCCACCGATACGATGATCTGAAATAACAGCACGGTATCGACATGCGCCGAAAGGCTGGTGGCAAAGGCACGCCCGACGATCAGGCAAACGGCGATCGAGCCGCCGGCGAGCAACCAGTCCTGCCAGAAATCGCGGGTGACGAGGCGGGTATCGACCAGATCGAGCATCAGCGAACAAAGCTGCCACAACAGCACCGCGCTGCCCAGCGGTTGGCCGCTCACCAGATCGTCGAACAGGCCAAGCGGTGCCGCAGCCCAGACGGGCAGCGCGCCGGGACGAAGCAAGCGCCAGCCGAGGAACATCAGCAGGCCGAAGGGCGGCAGGAACGGCACCGTCGCCACGACCGGCAACAGCGTGACCAGCGATCCACCCAGGATGCTCGCGACCGCCTTGCGCGTAACGATGCGCTCGGACCGGTCGTCGTCGGGACCGAGCAGCTTCATTCGGCGGCGGGCTTGGGCGTCGGTGTCGCGCTGGGGGTCGGGCGGGGAACCGGTGCGGACAGGAAGGCGCGCTCGACCAAGGCGAAGTCCAGCCCGTCGGGTTCGGCGAAGACGCGCGCGGGCGCCACGTCGCGCTGGCTGCGCGACACCCGCGCCACCGGCACGCCCGGCGGGTAGATGCCGCCGGTGCCCGACGTGACGAACACGTCGCCCGCCAGCAGCGGGGCGTTGGCGATCCCGGCGGCGCGGACCTCGACCATGCCGTTGCCCAAGCCGACGACGATCGCCGACAGCCCGTCACGGGTGCGGCGTACCGGCACGATGCTTTCGGGATCGATGATGAGCAGGACGCTGGCGGTGTTGGGGCTGGTTTCGATGACCCGCCCGATCAGGCCGTTGGGTCCGCGCACGGGCTGGCCGCGCAGCACGCCTTGTCCCGATCCGGCATTGAGCGTGGCGAAGCGGCGGGTGCTGCTGGCTGAGCTGTTGACCAGCCGGGCGGTAACGACGGGGGCGGCGGACCGGTCGCGCAGGTTCAGCAACGTGCGCAACCGGGCGTTTTCCCGGTTCAGCAGCCGCGCCTGCATCAAGTAACGACGGGTCGCCTCCTCCCGCGCACGCAAACGGCGGTTTTCCGAAACCGCACCGAAATAGTCACCGATACCGCTCGGCACCGACGCGACACCGTCCCACGCCCAGTCGAGACCGGACGAAACAGGGGTCGTCGCCTCCCGGACCGCGCCGCGCAGGGCGGCGAAGGCGCGGGGGTCGATGATCGAGATGAGGAGCAGGATCGCACCGACAAGCGCGCCGCTCGCCGCCAGCACATAGCCGGCGAACACCGTATATTGCGCCCGCCGGGAAAATCCCGAACGGTGGTTGCGTGGCGGCGCCATGCCCCCGGACCCCTAGAGCCTGATGACATGGTTTTGACCCGTCGGGACGGAGCCGATGCGGGTCTGTGGATAGGAGAGAGGACGGAACGGGGCCTTCCCCCCGTGACGGACGAACGACGCCGCCACAGACCTGCATCGGCCCGCCGCTTCGCGGTTGCCCTGCGCCGCCCGCCGGACATCGTCGCCCCGCTTGCCCGGGCGATGCGCCCGCGCTGCGCGGCGCTCCTCACCGGCAAACGGCGCAGGGCAATCACGATGGGTCAAGACCATGTCATCAGGCTCTATGTCAGACGGCGAGCAGGACGCCCTTGTAGATCGGATCCTCCAGCGCGCGCCCGGTGCCGAGCGCGACGCAGGTCAGCGGGTCTTCGGCAACGGTCACCGGCAGGCCGGTTTCGTCGCGCAGCACTTCGTCGATTCCCTGCAGCAGCGCGCCGCCGCCGGTCAGCACGATCCCCTGATCGACGATGTCGGCGGCCAGTTCGGGCGCGGTATTTTCCAGCGCGATGCGTACGCCCTCGACGATGGCGGCGACCGGCTCGGACAGCGCCTCGGCGATCTGGCCCTGGTTGATCTGGATTTCTTTCGGCACCCCGTTCACGAGGTCGCGACCCTTGACGTAGATCAGCGTGCCGATGCCGTCGGCCGGCGGCTTGGCGGTGCCGACTTCCTGCTTGATCCGCTCGGCGGTCGCTTCACCGATCAGCAGATTGTGGTTGCGGCGGACATAGCTGACGATCGCTTCGTCCATCTTGTCGCCGCCGACGCGGACCGACGTCGAATAAGCGAGACCGCGCAGCGACAGCACCGCGACTTCGGTCGTGCCACCGCCGATGTCGACGACCATGCTGCCGATCGGTTCGGTGACCGGCATGTCGGCACCGATCGCGGCGGCCATCGGCTCCTCGATCAGCCACACCTGCGACGCACCGGCATTGGATGCGGCATCGCGGATGGCGCGGCGTTCGACGCTGGTCGACCCCGACGGCACGCAGATCACGATCTGCGGCCAGCGGATGAAACGGCGTTGGCCGTGCACCTTCTGGATGAAATGCTTTATCATCTGTTCGGCGACGTCGAGGTCGGCGATGACCCCGTCGCGCATCGGGCGAATCGCCTCGATCGAACCGGGCGTCTTGCCCATCATCAGCTTGGCGTCGTCGCCGACCGCCTTGACCCGCTTCACGCCGTTCAGCGTTTCGACGGCCACGACCGACGGTTCGTTCAGCACGACACCGCGCCCCCGCAGGTACACCACCGTATTGGCGGTGCCGAGGTCGATCGCCATATCATGCGACATGAACTTGA
The DNA here is from genome assembly GCF_001421765.1 of Sphingomonas sp. Leaf32. Taxonomy (GTDB): domain Bacteria; phylum Pseudomonadota; class Alphaproteobacteria; order Sphingomonadales; family Sphingomonadaceae; genus Sphingomonas. The sequence goes on from NZ_LMLA01000001.1 coordinate 990,702, forward strand.
AGAAACGCGAGAAGGCCATCGATACTTCCGTCCTTGTCCGCGTGTCCCGACGCGGCGGTTCGCAGCTTGTACCTCGACCCGTCCGGTCGGCTATCCGATCGGTTGCACGAAGGCAGTTCCAGGTCGCGGGATGAGGCCGCTTGGGCTAGAGCGATCCCCATGTCAATACGCCGTCTCCCCGAGCATCTAGTCAACCGCATCGCCGCGGGGGAAGTGGTGGAACGCCCCGCTTCCGGGCTGAAAGAACTGGTCGAGAACGCGATCGACGCCGGTGCCGCCCGCGTGCTCGTCCGTCTGGCCGGCGGTGGCATCGATTTGATCGAGGTCAGCGACGACGGGTGCGGCATGGGGCCGGCCGATATGGCGTTGGCGCTGGAGCGCCATGCGACCTCCAAGCTGCCCGACGACCGCATCGAAGCCGTCACGACGTTGGGATTTCGCGGCGAAGCGTTGCCGTCGATCGCCAGCGTCGCGCGCCTGTCGATCGAGAGCCGGCCGGCGGGTGCCGAGGGCTGGCTGCGCACCGTCGACAATGGCGACGTGGTCGAGGATCGCCCGGCTGCGGTGCCTCCGGGTACGCGCATCCGGGTCGAGGGGCTGTTCGCGCGCGTCCCGGCACGCCGGAAGTTCCTGCGCTCGGCCCGGTCGGAATTCGCCGCCTGTGTCGACCAGGTGCGGCGGCTGGCGATGGCGCGGCCGGACATCGCCTTCACCCTCGAACATGACGGCCGCCGCGTGCTGGGGGTACAGGCGGGCGAGTCGCGGCCGGAGCGAGTCGCGGCGTTGACCGATCGGGCGCTGGCGATGAACTCGGTCGGGCTGGACTGGGAGCGTGAGGGAATGCGGCTTGGCGGAGTCGCCGGGCTGCCGACCTTCCATCGCGGGGTGGCCGATCATCAATATCTGTTCGTCAACGGCCGGCCGGTGAGGGACCGGTTACTGTCGGGCGCGGTGCGGGGGGCCTATGCCGAGATGCTCGCGCGCGATCGTCATGCGGTCGTCGCGCTGTTCCTCGACGTCGATCCCGATCTGATCGACGTCAACGTCCATCCGGCCAAGACCGAGGTGCGGTTTCGTGATCCGGCGGCGGCGCGCGGTTTGATCGTCGGGGGCCTGCGCCGTGCGCTGGACGAAGCGGGCTTTCGCGCCGTGCAACGTCCCGCCGCCGATGCGATGGCGGCGTGGACGACCGAGCCGGTCGGGCCGGTGGCGGGTCCCGCCGTGCCCCTGCCGCCGCTGGCCGAACCGACCGTGTCGCCGGGCTTTGCCTTCCACGATCGTCAACCGACCTTCTTCGCCCCGCCGCCGCAGGCGCGCGCCGAAGTGGCGGTCGAACCGCCGCCCGCTTCCACCCGGTTTCCGCTGGGCGCCGCGCGAGGGCAGGTCGCGCGGACCTATATCGTCGCGGAGGCGGAGGATGGGCTGGTACTGGTGGATCAGCACGCGGCGCACGAACGACTGGTGCTCGAACGGATGCGGGCCGCGATGGCGACCGGCGGGGTGGCGCGGCAAGCGTTGCTGATCCCCGAAGTGGTCGAGCTGGACGAGGTCGCCTGCGACGCGCTGGAAGACAAGTCGGGGGAACTGGCGGAGTTCGGGCTGGAACTCGAACGCTTCGGCCCCCGTGCGATGCTGGTGCGCGCAACGCCGGCGATGCTGGGGCAAGGTGACGTCATCGGCCTGGTCACCGACCTCGCTGACGAAATCCGTGCGCATGACGCCGCGCTGTCGCTGAAGGAACGGATCGATCATGTCGCCGCGACCATGGCCTGCCATGGATCGGTTCGTGCCGGCCGGGTGTTGTCGGTCGTCGAGATGAACGCCCTGCTGCGCGAGATGGAAGTGACGCCGCATTCGGGCCAGTGCAATCATGGCCGCCCGACCTGGATCAAGCTGGCGCATGGCGACATCGAAAAGCTGTTCGGCCGGAAATGAGGAAGTAGTCCGATGAAGTTCACCGAAGCCGCCGGAGCCAACCCGACCGATGCGCTGCGCGTGCTGGGCCATCCGACGGACCGGATCGAGGGACCGTTGAAGGTCAGCGGACAGGCGACCTACGCCGCCGAGTTCGCCGTGCCGGGGCAGGTCCATGGCGTCGTCGTCGGCACGACCATCGCCACCGGGCGGATCGTGGCGATCGACGTGGCGGACGCGTTGGCCGCGCCGGGGGTGCTGGCGGTGGTGACGCATGAGAATGCTGGGCCGCTGGGCATCGGCGACGATCACAAGGTGCCGATGCTCGCCGGGCCGCAGGTCGATCAATTGGGGCAGGCGGCGGCGCTGGTCGTCGCGGAGACCTTCGAGACGGCTCGTGCAGCCGCGCGTCTGATCCGGATCGCCTATGACGCAGGGGAAGGGGCGTTCGATCTGGCGAAGGCGGCCGAACACGGGACGGAAAAGCCGTTCCGATCGAACGGACATGGCGATTTCGACCGCGCCTTTGCCGCCGCGCCGGTGCGGATCGACGCGACCTACACGACCCCCGACCATGCCCATGCGATGATGGAGCCTTACGCGTCGATCGCCGCGTGGGAAGGCGACGCGCTGACGCTGTGGACCGCGAACCAGATGGTCGACTGGGCCGCGCGCGACATGGCGAAGATCTTGAACATGCCAAAGGACAAGGTGCGCATCGTCGCGCACCATGTCGGTGGCGGGTTCGGTGGGAAGCTGTGGGTCCGGGCCGATGCGGTGCTGGCAGCCGTCGCCGCGCGGCAGGTCGGGCGGCCGGTGAAAGTCGTTTTGAGCCGCGCCCAGATCTTCAACAATACGACCCATCGGTCGGCGACGATCCAGCGGCTGCGGCTGGGTGCGACGAGCGACGGGCGGTTGCAGGCGATCGCGCATGAAAGCTGGTCCGGCGACCTGCCCGGCGGCAGTCCCGAGGGGGCAGGCGCGCAGACCCGCCAACTCTATGCCGCATCCAACCGGCGGGTGGTCGAATGGCTGGCCGAGCTGAACCTGCCTGAATCCAGCGCCATGCGTGCGCCGGGGGAAGCGGTCGGTATGATGGCGATCGAAGCGGCGATGGACGAACTGGCGGAGAAGCTGGAGATCGATCCGGTCGAACTCCGCGTGCTGAACGATACGCAGGTCGATCCGGAAAAGCCGGAACGGCGCTTTTCGCATCGCGACCTTATCGGGTGCCTGCGCGAGGGCGCCGAACGCTTCGGCTGGAGAGACCGCGCCTCGATGCCCGGCCAGCGGCGCGAAGGGCGCTGGCGTATCGGAATGGGGATGGCGGCGGCGTATCGCGGCAACATGGTGCTGAAGTCGGCCGCGCGGGTCGGGATCGCCGGTGATGGCCGGGTGACGGTGACGACCGACATGACCGATATCGGCACCGGCAGCTACACGATCTTGGCGCAGACGGCGGCCGAGATGCTGGGCGTCGAACTGGGACGGGTGGCGGTGCGGCTGGGCGAGTCGGGCTTCCCCGTGTCCGCCGGATCGGGAGGGCAGTTCGGCGCGAACAGCTCGACCGCAGGCGTCTATGCCGCCTGTGTCGGCCTGCGCGACAAGGTGGCGCAGGCCGTCGGGTTCGATCCGGCGACCGCACGCTTTGCCGACGGCCGGATATGGTCGGGCAACAAGTCGGTTGCCCTGGGCGAGGCGGCGGGCGCGGACGGGATCGAGGTCGAGGACCGGATCGAGTTCGGCGATCTGACCAAGAAGTTCGTACAGGCGACGTTCGGCGCGCATTTCGTCGAGGTCGGTGTCGACGCCGATACCGCCGAGGTTCGCGTCCGGCGGATGCTGGGCGTCTTTGCCGCCGGGCGGATCCTGAACCCGAAGGCCGCCCGCAGCCAGATATTGGGCGCGATGACGATGGGCGTCGGCGCGGCGCTGACCGAGGAACTGGTGGTCGATCCACGCCTGGGCGGGTTCATCAACCACGACCTGGCCGAATATCACGTGCCGACCCATGCCGACATTCCGCACCAGGAGGTCGTCTTCCTCGACGAGGAAGACCCCTATTCGTCACCGATGAAGGCGAAGGGCGTCGGCGAATTGGGCATTTGCGGCGTCGGCGCGGCAATCGCCAACGCGTTATATAATGCTTGTGGGGTGCGGGTGCGGGAGTATCCGATCACGCTCGACAAGATATTGGCCGGTTTGATCTAGGGCCGATCGACATTCGGCTACTCCCGGTGTCGATCCTGATCGACGCCGCCAGCCTTTTCGTCACCCCGGAACAAGTACGGGGTGACGAAACAGTATCTGAATGTCGATCGGCCCTGATGGCCTCGACCGTCATCCCGGCGCAGGCCGGGATTCACGTACAGGCGACCTGGCGGCTTTTGCCGATCGTCCCGTAACCATGGATCCCGGCCTGCGCCGGGATGACGGTGGTCAGGCTGCGATCCTGCGGCGCTCCGCCATCTCGGTGTTCAGCATCTCGGCCAGCAGGAACGCCAGTTCCAGGCTCTGCCCGGCGTTCAGGCGCGGGTCGCAATGGGTGTGATAGCGGTCGGCTAGCGCCTGTTCGGTGACCGCGATCGCGCCGCCGGTGCATTCGGTGACGTTCTGGCCGGTCATTTCGGCATGGATGCCGCCGGCATGGCTGCCCTCGGCACGATGGACCGCGAAGAAGCCGCGCACTTCGGCCAGGATGCGGTCGAACGGCCGGGTCTTGTAGCCGGTCGTCGCCTTCACCGTGTTGCCGTGCATCGGATCGCACGACCACACCACCGGATGCCCCTCACGCTGAACCGCGCGGATCAGCTTGGGCAGGCCAGCCTCGATCTTGTCATGACCATAGCGGGTGATGAGCGTCATCCGACCCGCGACGCGGTTCGGGTTGAGTGTGTCGAGCATCCGCAGCAGCGCGTCGGGTTCCAGCGTCGGCCCGCATTTGATGCCGATCGGGTTGCCGATGCCGCGCAGGAACTCGACATGCGCCGACCCATCGAAGCGGGTGCGGTCGCCGATCCACAGGAAATGGGCCGAGGTGTCGTACCAGTCACCGGTCAGTGAATCCTGCCGGGTCAGCGCCTGCTCGTAGGGGAGCAGCAACGCTTCGTGGCTGGTGTAGAAGCTGGTCGCCTTCAACTGCGGCACGCTGTCGGCGTCGATGCCGCAGGCCGCCATGAAGTCGAGCGCCTCGCCGATCCGGTCGGCGACGTCGGCATATTTCTTCGCCCACGGGCTGCGGCCCATGAAGTCGTGGGTCCAGCGATGCACCTGATGCAGGTTCGCATAGCCACCGGTCGCGAACGCGCGCAGCAGGTTGAGCGTCGCCGCCGCCTGCGAATAGGCGCGGATCATCCGCTGCGGATCGGGCACGCGACCCTCGGCGGTGAAGGCGATGTCGTTGATGTTGTCGCCGCGATAGCTGGGCAGCTCGACGCCATCGATCGTCTCGGTATCGGCCGAGCGGGGCTTGGCGAACTGACCGGCCATGCGCCCGAGCTTCACTGTCGGCAGCTTCGACGCGAAGGTCAGCACGACCGCCATCTGGAGGATGACGCGGAAGGTGTCGCGGATATAGTTGGGATGGAACTCGGCAAAGCTCTCGGCGCAATCGCCACCCTGCAACAGGAACGCCTTGCCCTCCGCGACCTGTGCCAGTTCGGCGGTCAGGTTGCGCGCTTCGCCGGCAAAGACGAGCGGCGGATAGCTGGCCAGCTGCGCGGTGGTTGCGTCGAGCGCCTGCGCGTCGGGATAGGTCGGGAGCTGGCGCGCTTCGGCTTTCTTCCAGCTGTCGGGGGCCCAGATTGCGGCCATGTCAGGTTCCATCCAAGTCGGTTAGGGCAATTCCCATGCGCGAAACGGACCGTTCACGCAATGAAGGAAAGGTTCATCGCCCCGATCGACCGCTTCGATCAGCCATAGCGGTGCTGGAACTCCTCATTGTCCATGACGAGGTAGCGGATGAAATCGATCAGCGACCAGATGCTGGTGACGAAGATGCCGACCAGCGTGCAGGTGAGCGCAAGCATGGCGATACCCGAGCCGACCTTGCCCAGATAGAAGCGATGCACGCCGAAAATGCCGAGGAAGAAGGCGAGGAGGGCGGCGGCAACCTTGTCCTTGCGCGGGCGGCGGCGGGCGGGATCGGCGGCGGGACGCGGCGCGACGGTGCCGGGGACGTGATAGATGCGCAGCGCCCGGCCGTTCGACACTTCGAAATCGACCTGCGCGCCGACTGCCGGGCCGACCCGATCGGACCAGTCATCGGGTTCGAACCAGTAACGCTGTCCATCGTCGCCGGCGATCCGCCCCTCGCGTCCGTTCCGATCGACGCCCAGCACCTGTCCTCGCATATCGTCCCCCGATGATTCGCGGGCAGGGTATGAAGGCGAACCGGGGGCGGGAGCAAGGGGTTAGGGCGCCGGAAGATCGTCGTCCCAGCGCAGGCTGGGGCCTCCGGCGGCGAGGCGTGACGCTCCTTTACCGAGAGATTCCGGCCGGCGCCGGGATGACGATCCTGGCGACGGTGGTTTAAGCGGATCGATTACGACAGCGTCGGGCGCCAGTCCCAGCCGAGCGGATCGCCGTCCATCACCTCGACGCCCGCCGTGGTCAGTTCGTCGCGGATCGCGTCGCTGGCGGCGAAATCCTTGGCAGCGCGCGCTTCCTTGCGATCGGCCAGCCGTGCGTCGACCGTCACCGCATCGATCGTCGCATCCGCCGGGCGGACGCGCAGGTCGGCACGCTCGACGGTAGCGAGCCGCAAGCCCAGCACCGCGTCGAAATCCGCCAGCGCGGCGAGCCGGTCGGCCGGCGTCAGCTTCTTGTCGGCCAACAGTTCGTCAAGCACGGGCAGCGCGCGCGGCGTGTTCAGATCGTCTGACACGGCAGCGTCCAGGCGTTCACGATAGGCGGCGGCCTTCGTCGCGTCGCCTTCACCGCTGGCACGTGCGCGCAACCCCGCGACGGTCATCACCAGCCGCTTCAGCCGGGTCAGCGCCGCCAGCAGATTGTCGGCCGAAAACTCCAGTTCGGACCGGTACTGCGCCGACAGGCACATCAGGCGATAGGCGAGGGGGTGCACGCCACCGTCGATCAGCGTCTGGAGCGTGGTGAATTCGCCCTTCGACTTTGACATCTTACCCGACCGTTCGACCAGGAAGTTGTTGTGCATCCAGAAGGCGGCACCGCTGTCGGCGCAGTCGCAATATGCCTGATTCTGGGCGATTTCGTTCGGGTGGTGGATTTCGCGATGGTCGATGCCGCCGGTATGGATGTCGAACGGCGCGCCGAGATACTTGATGCTCATCACCGAGCATTCGAGGTGCCAGCCGGGCGCGCCTTTGCCCCATGGAGAATCCCATTCCATCTGCCGGCTCTCGCCCGCCGGGGTCTTGCGCCAGATCGCGAAGTCCTGCGGATGGCGCTTGCCCGCCACCGGATCGATGCGGCCTTCGCCGGCATCGTCCTGTCCACCCGCCAGCGCGCCGTAGTGGGGCACGGTGCTGCTGTCGAAATAGAGGCCGCTGTCGATCTCGTAGCAATGCTGCGGGGCGATGCGTGCGGCGAAGGCGATCATTTCGGCAATGTGGTCGGTCGCGACCGACCAGCGGGTCGGATCGTCGATGTTCAGGTCGCGCAGATTGCCCTTGAACGCCTGCGTATAATGCGCGGCGATGTCCCAGATCGACTGGGCGCGTGCCTTGGCCGCAGCCTCCATCTTGTCGTCACCGGCATCGGCATCGGACGTCAGGTGGCCGACATCGGTGATGTTGATGACATGGGTGAGCGGATAGCCCTTCCACCGCAGCACCCGGCTGAGCGTGTCGGTGAACACATAGGCGCGCAGATTGCCGATATGGGCGTAGTTATAGACCGTCGGCCCGCACGAATAGACGCGGACGCCCTTTGCCGGATCGAGCGGTTCGAAACGCTGCGTGCTGCGCGTCAGCGAATTGTGGAGCGTCAGGGGAAGGCCGTGCATGGCGGGGCATGTAGCGCGATGTGGTCCATCTGCAAATCCGGGGCGTCGGTCGCGGCTGCGACGACCGGTCGCCTGGCCAGAGGAAGCGGCCAGTTATTTGTCAGTTCATGACAATACGACAACCAATCATCGGCTGCGGGCCGACGCCACGACACTGCACAGGGCAGTTGAGACGTTTACCTGGCCCGTTCTGTCATGTTCATACCACTGCATCGGTGGCGGATAGTTCGCCACTCGCGAAGGGGTGTGAAGCATGACCAATGAGCCGCCACGCAGCCGCGCCGTTTTTTCCACCGAAGATTTCGGTCTGCTGAAGGAAGCCGTCGGCGCCTATGTCCGGCAGATCGCCGAGCAGCCGCGCTCGTCGAAATTCTCGAACCTGTACCACCGCCTCGGCCGCCTCGGCTAAAGGCTCGCGCGGGAACGAGCCGCGCATCTTCCACCAGCATTAGCGGCACATCGCCGGCGCGGTTCCCCATCGTGCCGGCGGTCGCCTCCGGCCGTCCGCTCGACGCCGACACCCAAAGGACCGACCATGGCATACCAAGAACAGGCGGCCCGTGCCGCGTCCCTGATCCAGCAGCATCGTGGCACCTGGGATGGCATCGATGCGGACGCGGTGGCGCGGATGCGGCTGCAGAACCGCTTCCTGACCGGCATCGACATTGCGCGCCATACCGCCTCCGTGATGCGCCGCGACATGGCGGCCTATGACGCCGACCCCGCAGCCTACACTCAGTCGCTGGGGTGCTGGCACGGGTTCATCGGGCAGCAGAAGATCATCTCGATCAAGAAGCATTTCGGTACGACCAAAGGACGGTATCTGTACCTGTCCGGCTGGATGGTCGCCGCCCTGCGCAGCGAGTTCGGGCCGCTGCCCGACCAGTCGATGCACGAGAAGACGAGCGTGCCTGCGCTGATCTCCGAACTCTACACGTTCCTGAAGCAAGCCGATGCCCGCGAACTGGGAATGCTTTTCCGCGATCTGGACGCGGCGCGGGCGGGCGGCAACGCGCTGGAGGCGCAGCGGCTGAGCAACGCGATCGATACGTTCGAAACCCATGTGGTGCCGATCATCGCCGACATCGATGCCGGGTTCGGCAATGCCGAAGCGACCTATCTGCTGGCGAAGAAGATGATCGAGGCCGGTGCCTGCGCGCTCCAGATCGAGAATCAGGTCAGCGACGAAAAGCAGTGCGGCCATCAGGACGGCAAGGTCACCGTGCCGCACGAGGACTTCCTCGCGAAGGTGCGCGCCTGCCGCTACGCCTTCCTCGAACTGGGGGTCGATGACGGGATCATCGTCACGCGCACCGACTCGCTGGGCGCGGGGCTGACCAAGCAGATCGCTTATTCGACGGCCAGGGGCGATCTGGGCGACCAGTATAACGCCTTCCTCGATTGCGAAGCGGTGGAGGACATTGCGGCGCTGCGCGGCGATGTTGTGATCGAACGCGACGGGCGGCTGATGCGGCCCAGGCGGCTGGCGTCGAACCTGTTCCGGTTTCGCGAAGGCACCGGTGCCGACCGCTGCGTGCTGGACTGCATCACCTCGTTGCAGAACGGTGCCGACCTGCTGTGGATCGAGACGGAAAAGCCGCACATCGAACAGATCGCATCGATGGTCGATCGTATCCGTGCTGTCGTCCCCAATGCCAAGCTGGTCTATAACAATTCACCCAGCTTCAACTGGACGCTGAACTTTCGGCAGCAGGTGTTCGATCGCTGGGTCGAGGACGGGCGCGACGTGTCGGCCTATGACCGCGCGAAGCTGATGAGCGCCGAGTATGATGCGTCGGAACTGGGCAGGGAAGCGGACGACCGCATCCGGACGTTCCAGCGCGACGCCAGCGCGCGGGCGGGCATCTTCCACCACCTCATCACCCTGCCGACCTACCACACCGCCGCGCTCAGCACCGACAATCTGGCGCGCGAATATTTCGGTGATGCGGGGATGCTTGGCTATGTGAAGGGCGTCCAGCGGCAGGAGATCCGGCAGGGCATCGCCTGTGTGAAGCATCAGAATATGAGCGGGTCGGACATTGGCGACGACCATAAGGAATATTTCGCAGGCGAAGCGGCGCTGAAGGCCGGCGGCGCGCACAATACGATGAACCAGTTCGCCGCCTGACCCGGCAGTGGTCCATCTGACGCGGGGCTGCGGCGATGCCGTGGCCCCGTTCTGCTTTCCGGCGATGTCGCGAAAATCTCTACCGTTGGAGGCGCGACCGGGAATCGAACCCGGGTGCAAGGATTTGCAGTCCTCTGCGTCACCACTCCGCCATCGCGCCTCGCTACGGTGAGAGGCGGCCATTTGCGAGGCGCGCGCGTCGGTGTCAACTGTGGTCGCGTAAATTATACGTGTCGGCATCCTTGGCGGCGGGCATCCGTCGCGATAGACAGCGGCTGGCGCGCGATGTGTGTTGCGCGGCTAAAACAGTTGTGCGACAGGATTGCACCATGACCGATTCGATCCCGACCCGTCCCGATCTCAATGCGATGCGCCATGCGATGGTCGTCAGCCAGTTGCGCACCAGCGCCGTCAGCGACCCGGCCGTCGTCGCTGCGATGGGCAGAGTGCCGCGTGAAGCCTTCGTGCCGCCGGCACAGGCCGAAATTGCCTATCGCGATGCGCCGCTGCCGCTGCCCGGTGGTCGTGCGATCAACCCGCCGCTGATTACCGGTCGCCTGCTTACCGCTGCCGAATTGCAGTCGACCGACCGCGTGCTGCTGGTAGGAGCCGCGATGGGCTATGGCGCGGCGGTCCTGTCGCGACTGGTCGATTCGGTCGTTGCTCTGGAGGAAGATGCCACGCTGGCGACTGCCGCGCGCGATGCGCTGGCTGACGAGCCGGTCGAACTGGTCGAAGGACCGCTGAACGCCGGCTGGGCGCAGGGCGCGCCCTATGACGTGATCGTGATCGATGGCGCGGTCGAATCGGTGCCCGACGCGATCGTCGAGCAACTGGCCCCCGGCGGGCGGCTGACCACCGGCATCGTCGATCGCGGCGTTACCCGGCTGGCGCTGGGGCGCCGGACCGAGGGCGGGTTCGGACTGGTCGAGTTCGCCGATCTCGGCTGCATCGAGCTGCCGGGCTTCGCCAAGCCCAAGACATTCCAGTTCGCAAGGTAAGAAGATGATGCGGGGGGGGAAGTTCATCGGGAGTGTGGCGGCGCTGGCGCTGCTGGCCGGACCGGCCGGTGCCGAGACGCTGCGCGAGGCACTGGCGCGAGCCTATGCCACCAATCCGCAGCTGACCGGCGCGCGCGCGAACCAGCGCGCGACCGATGAGGGCGTGCCGCTGGCGCGGTCGCAGGGCCTGCCGCAGGTGACGACGCAAAGCTCGGTGATCGAGAACGTCCTGAACCCGTCGAGCCGTGGTTTCACCCAGGCACCGCGCCAGGGCAGCGTGCAGGTGAGCGTGTCGCAGTCGCTGTACGCCGGCGGTGCGGTGCGCAACAATGTCCGCGCCGCCGATGCGCGGGTCGATGCCGGCCGCGCCAATCTGCGCAGCTCCGAGGCGAATGTCTTCACGCTGGTCGTCGCCGCCTATAACGACGTCATCCGCGACGAAGCGATCGTGCGGCTGAACCAGCAGAATGTCCGTGTGCTCGAAGTGAACCTTCAGGCTTCGAAGGACCGGTTCCAGGTCGGCGACCTGACCCGCACCGACGTCGCCCAATCGGAAGCGCGGCTGGCCTCGGCGCAGGCACAACTGCGCAACGCGGAGGCTTCGCTGATCCGCAGCCGCGAAAATTATGTAGCGACGACCGGCGCGCCGGCCGCGACGCTCGATACGCCGCCGGTGCTGCCGAACCTGCCGCTCGATCCCAACGCAGCGGTGGGCGTGGCGGTGGCCAACAATCCGTCGCTGATCGCCGCACGGCGTACCAGCGACGCGGCCGGTTTCGACGTCGGTGTCGCCCGCGCCAGCCGCCTGCCGACGATCAGCGCGGTCGGCAGCGGTGGTTATACCAGCTTCCTCGGATCGGCGCAGTCGGTCAACGGCACCGTGTTGCAGCAGGATGGCGGGCAGGCGCAGGTCGGTCTGCAGATGAGCCTGCCGCTGTGGCAGAGCGGTCGCCCGAGCGCCCAGATCCGCCGTGCACAGGCGCTGGAAGGGGCCGCGATCGAGCAGGTGACGCAGGTCGAACGCTCGGTCGTGTCCGATGCGCGTTCCGCCTTCGCCGCATGGCAGTCGGCGCTGCGCGTGATCCAGTCGTCGGAAGTGCAGGTCGCGGCCAACCGTCTGTCGCTGGAGGGCGTCCGCGCCGAAAACAGCGTCGGCACCCGCACGATCCTCGACATCCTGAACGCCGAACAGGAACTGCTCAATTCGCAGGTGCAGTTGGTGTCGGCCCGTCGCGACGCCTATGTCGCGGGCTTCGCGCTGCTGGCGGCGATGGGCAAGGCCGAGGCGCGCGATCTTGGGCTGGACGGCGGTGCGCTGTACGATCCGACGGTCAATTACAGCCGCGTGCGCAACAACATCTGGGACTGGAGCGGCGATCCCGCACCGGTCCCGATCGCGCCCAGCACGGTGAACAGCCCGGCGCAGACCCCGGTCGTCACCCGCGAACTCGATCCGTCGCTGCAACGCAGCCCCAATCCCTACACCCCGACACAGGGCATCGACGCTCCCAATCGGCAGGGCGGCGCCCCGCGCGCCACGCAGGGCGTTGACACGCCGCGCGCCAACCCCGACAGCTAAGCGTTCGAGAGGCGATAAAGATGAGGGTTGCGATGGGGGATATCAGCAACGAAACGTCGATGGAGGACATACTGTCCTCGATCAAGCGGATCATCGCCGAAGAGGGCGAGGGATCGGCCCAGGCGTTGCGCGGACGCAAATCGATTCGTACGGCGCAGGTTCGCGACCTCGACGATCGCGACGAGGTGCTGGAACTGAACCAGAGCGTCGCGGCGCCGCCCCCGCCGCCGCGGGTCGAGGCGCCGCGCGCTGATCCGCCGCGTGCCGAGCGGGTGCGCGCGCCCGAACCGCAGCCCGAACCGGAACCGGTTGCCGCCGCGCCTGCTCCCAAGGTCGATCCGTCGATCGTGTCGGACCGTGCCGCCGAGGCCAGCCGGGGCGCGCTCGACCAATTGTCGCGGATGCTGGTGAAGCCGGAAACGCCGGGTGCCGATTCGCTCGAAGGGCTGGTGCGCGAACTGCTCCGCCCAATGCTGCGCGAATGGCTCGATGCGCAGCTGCCCGGGATCGTCGAATCGATGGTCGCGCGCGAGATCGCGCGGATCAGCGGGCGCGAGTAACGCCGCTCTCTTGCCCCCACTCTCTTGCAACGCCGCCGCATCCGCGCCATGCGGCGGTGTATGAGCGAACTGCCCAAGACTTTCGACCCCGCCGCCATCGAAGCGCGCTGGTATGCCCATTGGGAACAGGACGGCCTGTTCCGGCCGGAGCGGCCGAACGCGACGCCGTGGACCATCGTCAACCCGCCGCCCAATGTGACGGGCAGCCTGCACATCGGCCACGCGCTCGACAATACGTTGCAGGACATCCTCGTCCGCCATGCCCGGTTGCAGGGCAAGGACGCGCGCTGGGTCGTCGGCACCGATCATGCCGGCATCGCGACGCAGATGGTCGTCGAACGGCAGATGGCGCAGCACCAGCAGAAGCGCACCGACTTCACTCGCGACGACTTCGTCGCCAAGGTCTGGGAATGGAAGGCCGAAAGCGGCGGGCAGATCACCGGCCAGCTCCGGCGGCTGGGCTGTTCGATGGACTGGGCCAACGAACGCTTCACGATGGACGAGGGCTTTTCGGCTGCCGTGCTGAAGGTGTTCGTGCAACTCTATCGTGAAAAGCTGCTCTACCGCGACAAGCGACTGGTGAACTGGGACCCGGGCCTCGGCACCGCGATCAGCGACCTTGAGGTCGAGACGCGGGAAATCAATGGCAGCTTCTGGCACCTGCGTTATCCGCTGGCCGATGGCAGCGGCTTCATCCAGGTCGCGACGACGCGGCCGGAAACGATGCTGGCCGACATGGCGGTGGCGGTGAACGGTGCGGACGAGCGCTACACCGCGCTGATCGGCAAGCAGGTTCGCCTGCCGATCACCGGTCGCCTGATCCCGATCGTCGCCGACGACCATGCCGATCCCGAACTGGGGTCGGGTGCAGTCAAGATCACGCCGGGCCACGACTTCAACGACTTCGAGGTCGGCAAGCGCGCCGGGTTCAAGGCGTCGGACATGCTCAACATGCTCGATGCGCAGGCGCGGGTGTGCCAGACGGCGGATGGGCTGATCCCCGACGCTTACCTCGGCCTGGATCGGTTCGAGGCGCGCAAGGCGGTGGTCGCCGCGCTGGAGGCGGAGGATCTGCTGGAGCGCGTCGAGGCACGCACGATCCAGACGCCCTATGGCGACCGTTCGGGCGTGGTGATCGAACCGTGGTTGACTGACCAATGGTATGTCGACGCCGCGACGCTCGCCCGACCGGCGATCGATGCGGTACGCTCAGGCACGGTAAAGATTGTGCCGAAGTCGTGGGAAAAGACGTACTTCAACTGGATGGAAAACATCCAGCCATGGTGCGTGTCGCGCCAGCTGTGGTGGGGGCATCGCATCCCGGCTTGGTTTGCGGACGATGGCCGTGTCTTCGTTGCCGAAACCTACGAAGAGGCACAGGCCGAGGCGGGCGAGGACGTTGCGTTGAAGCAGGACGAAGACGTCCTCGACACGTGGTTCTCCTCGGCGCTCTGGCCGTTCGCGACGCTCGGCTGGCCGGACGATACCGACCCGACGCTCGGCGGGCGCTACAGCAACGACGTCCTGATTTCGGGCTTCGACATCCTGTTCTTCTGGGACGCGCGGATGCTGATGCAGGGCATCCACTTCATGAAGGAGGTGCCGTTCAAGACGCTGTACCTCCACGGCCTCGTCCGCGCCGCCGATGGTGCGAAGATGTCGAAGTCGAAGGGCAATACCGTCGATCCGCTGGGGCTGATCGACCGCTACGGCGCCGATGCGCTGCGCTTCTTCATGGCGGCGATGGAGAGCCAGGGTCGCGACATCAAGATGGATGAGAAGCGGGTCGAGGGCTATCGCAACTTCGCGACCAAACTGTGGAACGCGACCCGCTTCGCGCAGGCCAACGGCATCGAGGCGTCGACCACGCTGGAGCCGCCCAAGGCCGAACTGGCTGTCAACCGCTGGATCATCGCCGAGACGATCGAGACGGTGCAGGCACTCGATCTGGCGCTGGCCGATCTGCGCTTCGACGGCGCGGCGAACACCATATACCAGTTTACGTGGAGCCGGTTCTGCGACTGGTATCTCGAACTCATCAAGCCGGTGCTGCAGGGCGGGGCCGAGGGCGGTGACGAAACGCGCGCGGTCGCGGGCTGGGTGCTCGACCAGATTCTGGTGATGCTCCACCCGTTCATGCCGTTCATCACCGAGGAACTGTGGCACGCGTTTGGGCAGCGAGAGAGCGACCTGATCGTCGCGCGCTGGCCGATGGCGGATGCGCGGGCGATCGACCCGGCGGCGCGGACGGAGATCGACTGGCTGATCCGTCTGGTCAGCGAAACCCGCGCGGCGCGCACCGAATTGAACGTGCCGCCGGGCGCGCGACTGCCGCTGCATGTTCGTGACGCGTCGGTGGAAACGGGCGAGCGCCTCGCGCGGCAGGAAGCGGTGCTGGCGCGCTTGGCACGGGTCGACCGGGTAGCGGGCGATGCACCGGCGGGTGGCGCGTTGCAGATCGTCGTGGACGAAGCGACGTTCGTCCTGCCGCTGGGCGAGGTCATCGACCTCGACGCCGAACGCAGCCGCCTGACCAAGGCGATCGCGGCGGCGGAGAAAGAACGCGATGCGCTGGCCGGGCGGCTGGGCAATGCGAGCTTCGTCGAGCGTGCCAAGCCCGAGGCGGTCGAAAAGGCGCGAGCGGATCATGCCGACAAGATGGCGGAAGCCGCACGGCTACACGCGGCACTGGGACGGTTGGGCTAAAGGCCGGCAGCTTAACGCACCGTCATTCCGGCTTGTGTCGGGATGACGGTCGCTCGGCGATGCATTTCGGTCGGTTTTTAGATCGTCTTCGTCGCGAACAGGGCAGTTCGGTCGCCAAGCTGCGGCATTTCAGTGCCGGCTGGAATCTCCTCGCGATGGCGCAGGACAAGAGCCGCAGTCCGCAGGGGCGACGAGCAGACTGCGCAAACATTGCGCCGTCTGCTCCGCTTCTTCAGCCCCGCGTGGTCGCGTTGGCGGCGCTGAGCGCAGCCCGCACCGTTGCCGTGGCGACGTCACCGTCGATCCCCACCCCGAAAACCCGTCGGCCATCGGGCAGGCTGCATTCGAGATAGGCAGCGGCCTGCGCATCGGCGCCGTGGCCGATCGCGTGCTCACTATAATCGACCACGTCCATGTCGATGCCGCCTTCTTCGCGCAGTGCCGCGAGCAGGCCCGAGAGCAAGCCGTTACCCTTGCCCGAGATCGAACGTTCCTCGCCGTCCAGCCGGACGCGGCCGACGAAGGTGCGCGGCGGGCCGCCGCCGGGCGCATGCGTCTCGGCATAGTCGATCAACGCGTACCGGTCCTTGCCCTGCGGCAGATACGCATCGTGGAACGCCGACCAAATGTCGGCGGCGTTCAGTTCGCGACCCAGCCGGTCGGCCATCGCCTGCACATGGCGGCTGAGATCGGCCTGCAACCGCTTGGGCAGCTTCAGGCCCTTGTCCTGTTCCAGCACCCAGGCGACGCCACCCTTGCCCGACTGCGAATTGACGCGGATGACCGCTTCGTAGCTGCGGCCAAGATCGGCGGGATCGATCGGGAGGTAGGGGACTTCCCACAGCCCGTCATTGCGTACTGCCTGCGCCGCCATGCCCTTCTTGATCGCGTCCTGGTGGCTGCCCGAAAAGGCGGTGAACACCAGATCGCCGGCATAGGGCGTGCGCGGATGGACCGGCAGTTGCGTGCAGTAATTGACCGTGTTCACGACCTCGTCGATGTCTGACAGGTCAAGCTCCGGGTCTACGCCTTGCGTGTAGAGGTTCAGCGCGACGGTCACGAGATCGCAGTTGCCGGTCCGCTCGCCATTGCCAAGCAGGCAGCCTTCGACCCGATCGGCCCCGGCCATCAGGCCCAGTTCGGCGGCGGCGACCCCGGTGCCCCGGTCGTTATGCGTGTGCAGCGAGATGACGACGCTATCGCGGTTCGGCACGTTGCGGCAGAACCATTCGATCTGGTCGGCATAGACGTTGGGCGTCGCCGCCTCGACCGTGGCCGGCAGGTTTAGGATCAGCGGCTTGTCCGGCGTGGGTTGCAGCACGTCCATGACCGCCGCGCAAACATCGACCGAGAAATCCAGTTCGGCGGTCGAGAAGGTTTCCGGGCTGTATTCGAAGCGCCAGTCGGTGTTCGGCCGCTTGGCGGCTTCGTCGCGCAGCACCTTCGCGCCGTTCACTGCGATCTCGCGGACTTCCGAGCGTTCCATCCCGAACACGATCCGGCGCCATGCCGGGCTGACCGCGTTGTAGAGGTGCACGATCGCCTGTTTCGCGCCATCGAGGCTTTCGAAACTGCGTTCGATCAGGTCGCGGCGCGACTGGGTCAGCACCTGAACCCAGACATCGTCGGGAATACGGTCCTGTTGGACGAGACCCGAGATGAAGTCGAACTCGGTCGCGCCGGCCGATGGAAAGCCGACCTCGATTTCCTTCAGCCCGACTTTCAGCAACAGGTCGAAGAACCGGTTCTTCTTTTCCGCGCCCATCGGGTCGATCAGCGCCTGGTTCCCGTCCCGCAAATCGGTCGACAGCCAGCGGGGGGCCGTAGTGATCGTGCGTGACGGCCACTGCCGATCTTGCAAGTCGACGGTCGGGAAGGGGCGGTATTTAGTCGAAGGATGGCGCAACATGTCGTCTCTAGCCTGTTCTGGGCGCGGTTGGTGCGCCGGTATCTGCCGAAAGGTTCGATACTCCCTCAGGGAAGGCGCACGCGCGTGCGATCCTGCCCTAAGGGCGGCTAAGTCGCAGGATGCGGAGGTTCGCACGGTCCATGGCGCGTCTGTGGGGAAAAGTGGCGCAAAAGTCCATAGTCCCGACCGGCGATACGGTTCGGTAATGCATTACGCCTTATCGCCAGATACTTATGATGTCGTCGATGAGGGCGTGATGTTGCAGTTGATCTATGTGAGTACGTCCCGACCCGGCGCAGTCATCGATCTGGACGATATTCTCGACCGGTCGCGGCGCAACAATCGACGCGATGCGATCACAGGGCTGTTGCATCACCGGGGCCGGCGGTTCCTGCAGGCGTTGGAAGGGCCGGCCGATCGGGTCGAGGTGACCTATGCGCGGATCGCAGCGGATCCACGCCATTTTGCGATCGTCATTCTGTCCCGACGCGACGTTGTTGATCGGGAGTTCGGCGACTGGTCGATGGCGGTCGACGATGGCAGCGACCCGGCCGGCATGGTGGCGCGGGTCGCTGCGCTCGTCCAACATGCCGCCCCGGCGGTGCGCGGCACGTTCGAAGGATTTGCGGCGATACGCGCGGCCTGAACCGCGCGCAGGCCGGATCAAGCGGCGACGAAGGCCGCGTTGATCGTCAGGTCGACCTTGTCCGACACGACCGGCGCGGCCATGCCGAGACCGAAGTCGCTGCGCTTGATCGAGCCCGTCGCGGTGAAGCCGACATTCTTCTTCTTGTTCATCGGGTTTTCACCAGCGCCCATGAAACGGACGGTGAGCTGCACCGGCTTGGTCTGTCCCTTGATCGTCAGGTTGCCGGCCAGCATCCAGTGATCGCCCATCGGCTGTATCCGGGTCGACACGAACTTCGCGGTCGGATGGTTCGCCACGTCGAAGAAGTCCTTCGACTGGAGATGCTGCGCGAATTGCGGGCTGGTGACGGTCAGCGACTTGGCGATGTCGAAGTCGATCGCGACCTTGGTCGCGGCCGGGTTCTTCGGATCGAAGGTAGCGGTGCCGCCGGTCGCGCCGAACAGGCCGTCGAGCATGGTGAAGCCCATATGATTTACCTGCCACGCCACCTGGGTGTGGGCGGTGTCGACCGTGTAGTTGCCGGCGGTGACGCGCGCCTTGTCGGCCGTGCCCGGCATCTGGGCAACGGTCGGGGCAGCGACCGCGAACAGCGCGGCGGCGAGGATCAGGGGGGTGCGCATGGGAAAAGCTCTCCGGTTGGGGCGAAGTCGGGATGCCGCCGTTGTCGGAGGTGCCGCGCTTCGGGTCAAATGCCGGATGCGAAACGATCGGTTTCGGTTTCGGTGCCGTGGTGTTGGCTAAGGGTACGCTTGCTGCCGTCATCCCGGCGAAGGCCGGGATCCATTGTGTCGGGTGGTATCGATGGAATCGCGTCGGTGCCGTGTCCGTGGATCCCGGCCTTTGCCGGGATGACGGGGTAGGTGCGGCCCGCCCGCCCGTCGGTCGCGACAAAGCCGCGCCCCGAAGGGCGGGCTTTGTCGCGCCGGCCGGTCCAAAAGCTGTCGAGTGCAGCGGCTTGGCCACTGCGCTCCGTCAGTTTTTGGACTGATCCACAAGCTTGTTCGCGCCGATCCAAGGCATCATCGCGCGGAGTTCCGCACCGGTCTTCTCGATCGGATGCGCCGCCGCCTGCTTGCGCGCCGCCTTCAGTTCGGGCTGGCCTGCACGGTTGTCGAGCACGAAGTTCTTCACGAAGCGGCCCGACTGAATGTCGGCCAGCACGCGCTTCATTTCCTTCTTCGTCTCTTCGGTGATGATGCGCGGGCCGGTCACGATGTCGCCATATTCGGCAGTGTTCGAGATCGAATAGCGCATGTTGGCGATACCGCCCTCATACAGCAGGTCGACGATCAGCTTGGTTTCGTGGAGGCACTCGAAATAGGCCATTTCGGGGGCATAGCCGGCCTCGACCAGCGTTTCGAACCCGGCCTGGATCAGGTGGGTCACGCCGCCGCACAGCACGGCCTGCTCGCCGAACAGGTCGGTTTCGCATTCCTCGCGGAAGTTGGTTTCGATGATGCCCGACCGGCCGCCGCCAACGCCGCTGGCATAGGCGAGCGCGATGTCGTGCGCATTGCCCGATGCGTCCTGATGGATCGCGACGAGGCACGGCACGCCGCCGCCCTTCACATATTCGCTGCGGACGGTGTGACCCGGGCCCTTGGGCGCGATCATGATGACATCGACATCGGCGCGCGGCTCGATCAGGCCGAAATGGACGTTCAGGCCGTGTGCGAACGCCAGCGCCGAACCGGCACGCAGGTTCGCATGGATGTCGTCGGCATAGATCGCGGCCTGATGCTCGTCAGGCGCGAGGATCATGAGGATGTCGGCCCATGCGGCGGCTTCGGCATTAGGCATGACCTTGAAACCCGCGCCCTCGGCCTTGGCGGCGCTGGCCGAACCGGGGCGCAGCGCGATGGCGACGTTCTTGACGCCCGAATCGCGCAGGTTCTGCGCATGGGCATGGCCCTGCGACCCATAGCCGAGGATCGCGATCTTCTTGTCGCTGATAAGGTTCAGATCGGCGTCGCGATCATAATAGACACGCATGTGGATTCCCTTTCGAAAATTGGCGCGGCCGACAGCGGCGGCACGCGATGGATGGTTCAGGCGGCCTCTCGTCCGCGGGCGATGGCGGCGATGCCGGTGCGAGCAACCTCGACCAGGCCCACTTCGGCCATCAATTCGGTGAACTTGTCGATCTTTTCGATCGATCCCGTCACTTCGAACACGAAACTCGATACGGTCGCGTCGACCACGCGCGCGCGATAGACTTCGGCGAGGCGCAACGCCTCGATCCGCTGCTCGCCGGTGCCGGCGACCTTCACCAGCGCCAGCTCGCGTTCGACATGCGCGCCCTGCACGGTCAGGTCGACGACCTTGTGCACCGGCACCAGCCGGTCGAGCTGGGCGATGATCTGCTCCATGACCGACGGCGACGCGCTGGTGACGATGGTGATCCGGCTGACCGCCTTGTCTACCGTGATCTCCGACACGGTCAGGCTTTCGATATTATAGCCGCGTCCCGAGAACAGCCCGGCGATGCGCGCCAGGATGCCGGGTTCGTTGTCGACGAGGACGGCGAGCGTGTGCCGTTCGGTCTGTTCGGTCTTGATGTGCATTCTGAAAATTCCTCCCCGGCACGGGGAGGGGGACTAGCCGCAGGCTGGTGGAGGGGACCTCCACCGGCGATACGTATGAGGCTATCCCCCTCCACCACTCTTCGAGCCGTCCCCCTCCCCGTTTCGGGGAGGATAGTTCGGTTACACCAGCGCCTTCGCCTCGTCGTCCATCTCGCCCGAGACTTCGTTGGCCTGCAGGATCATGTCGGTATGCGCCGCGCCGCTCGGGATCATCGGGAAGCAGTTGGCGAGCTTTGCCACCATGCAGTCGACGATCACCGGGCCGTCATGGTCGAGCATCGCCTGAATCCCGGCATCCAGTTCGTCCGGATGTTCGATGCGGATACCCTTCCAGCCATAGGCTTCGCCCAGCTTCACGAAGTCGGGCAGCGAGTCCGAATAGCTGTTCGAGTAGCGTGAGCTATAGGTCAGCTCCTGCCACTGGCGGACCATGCCCATATATTCATTGTTCAGGATGAAGATTTTGACCGGCAGGCGATACTGGGTCGCGGTCGCCAGTTCCTGAATATTCATCTGGATCGACGCTTCGCCGGCGATGTCGATGCACAGCGCGCCCGGATTGCCGAGCTGCGCGCCGATCGCGGCGGGCAGGCCATAGCCCATCGTGCCAAGGCCACCGCTGGTCAGCCACTTGTTCGGCGCTTCGAACCCGAAATGCTGCGCGGCCCACATCTGATGCTGACCGACCTCGGTCGAGATGATCGGCGCGCGATGCTTGGTCGCCTCGTACAGAGCACGGATCGCACGTTGCGGCATGATCTCGGTTCCGCTTTCCGGGAAATCGAGGCAGCGCTTGGCCCGCCAGCCGTCGATCCTCACCCACCACGCCGACAGGTCGGGCTTGGGGTGCTGGCGCGATTTCCAGACGCGGATCATGTCTTCCATCGCGTGGCCGGCATCGGCGATGATGCCGAGGTCGACGCGCACGATCTTGTTCACGCTCGACCGGTCGATATCGATATGAACCTTGCGGCTGCGCGGGGAGAAGGCGTCGAGCCGCCCCGTCACGCGATCGTCGAAGCGCGCGCCGATGGCGACGACCAGATCGGCCTCGTTCATCGCCAGATTCGCTTCGTAGGTGCCGTGCATCCCCAGCATCCCCAGCCATTGCGGGCTGGAAGCGGGCAGGGTGCCAAGGCCCATCAGCGTCGAAGTCACGGGCGCGCCGGTGATCCGCGCCAGTTCGCGCAACAGTTGCGACGCGGCCGGACCCGAATTGATGATGCCGCCGCCGGTGTAGAGCACCGGACGTTCTGCCGCCGCCAGCATGTCGACGACCTGCTCGATCTGGGCGCGGTCGGCCTTCACCTTGGGGCGATAGGTCTTGTGCTGGATCGGGCCGGGCTTGGTGTAGCGCGCGGTCGCGACCTGCACGTCCTTCGGAATGTCGACCACGACCGGGCCGGGGCGGCCGGCGGTGGCGATATGAAACGCCTCATGAATGACATGACCGAGCTTGGCCGGGTCCTTCACCAGATAATTGTGCTTGCAGCAATGACGCGTGATGCCGACCGTGTCGGCCTCCTGAAACGCGTCGGTGCCGATCAGCGCGGTCGGAACCTGTCCGGTGATGACGACCATCGGAATCGAGTCGAGCAGCGCGTCGGTGATACCGGTTATGGCGTTGGTCGCGCCCGGACCGGACGTCACCAGCACGACGCCCGACTTGCCGGTCGAACGCGCATAGCCTTCGGCCGCATGGGTTGCCGCCTGTTCGTGGCGGACGAGAATGTGCTTGATCCGGCTATGTTCGAACAGCGCATCGTAGATCGGCAGGACCGCGCCGCCGGGATAGCCGAACACGACTTCCACGCCGAGGTCGACGAGGGCCTCGACCAAAATGGCGGCTCCGCTCTTCTCTGGCATGGGTCTTCACTCCTTCAATATTTCGCAGGCGCGATAGCACCGTTGGAGCGGCGTCGCTAGTCGCATGAAACATGCGTGTCAACCATCAATTGCGTAATAAAGTTTCCAATTGATCGGATAATGCGCATTTATCAGTTTCGCTGGTGCGAAGCCAATCGGCCGGTGGCTGGTTGCGGAACCAAGTATACTGCCGTTTTGCATATTGCCGCGTCGCAAAACGGGCATTGGCGAGGGCTTCGTCACGGGTGAGCAGACCTTGCTGCCACCGCGCGATCTCCGAAACGCCGATGGCGCGGCGAACCGGCGCGTCCGGCGCGACGTCGCCCCGGTCGAGCAGCGCGCGGACCTCCTCGATCGCCCCGCCGTCGAACATCTGCGCCAATCGGCGGTCGCAGCGTTCGGTCAGCCATGCCCGGTCGGGCAGCAGGAGCATGGCGGATAGCGCGATACGGTTACCAATGCCGCCGGTACGGTCGCGCTGCCAGTCAGTCAGGGTACGGCCGGTCGCGGTCACGACCTCCAATGCGCGCGTGATCCGGGTCGTGTCGGTAGGACGCAGCCGGGCGGCAGCGTCCGGATCTAGTGCTGCCAATTCGGCGACTGCCTGTTCCAGCGGAAGGGCGCGGACGCCGGCACGGACGTCCGGATCGATTTCGGGGACCGGTGCGATCCCGTCGATCAGCGTGCGCAGGTACAGGCCGGTTCCGCCGACCAGCACCGGGAGCTTTCCCGCGGCATGGGCGGCGTCGATCTCCGCGCTCGCCTGCTGCGCCCACAGCGCGGCGGAATATTGCTCTGCCCCGTCGACGTGGCCGAACAGCCGGTGGGGTGCCCCCGCTTCATCCTCGGCCGAGGGTCGGGCCGACAGCACACGCAGGTCGCGATAGACCTGTGCGCTATCGGCATTGATGACCACGCCGTCGTGACGCCGTGCGATCTCGATCGCCAGCGCGGACTTGCCGCTGGCGGTCGGGCCTGCGATGAGCGCGACCCTTGGACGGTCAGGAGAATTCGCCATGTTCATCGCCACGCTGATAGCAGCCGAATCGATTACCGCAGGCGAAATTTCCGCCGCTGCCGACCGGCTCGACACTGCCGGGTGCCAGGTCGAGGGCTGGACATGGATCGATGAAGGCCGGGCGGCCGACATCCGCTTCGCCAGCGACGTCGCGGCGGCGCGACCGGCATTGGAAGGCGTCTTCGATCGCATCGATATTGCGGTGCAGCCGGGGGCGAACCGGGAAAAGGCGCTGCTGGTAGCCGACATGGACTCGACGATGATTACCGTCGAATGCATCGACGAACTGGCCGACTATGCCGGGATCAAGCCGCAGATCGCCGAGGTGACCGAACGAGCGATGCGCGGCGAACTCGACTTCGCCTCGGCACTCGACGCGCGGGTGGCGCTGCTTGAGGGGCTGGAGGAAGCGGCGATCCAGCGTTGCCTCGACGAACGCGTCAAGCTGATGCCCGGTGCCAAAACGCTGATCCGGACGATGCGGGCGCGGGGCGCGACGACGATCCTGGTGTCGGGCGGCTTTACCCGCTTCGCGGAGCCGGTCGGCCACGAACTGGGCTTCCACCGCATGATCGCCAACCGGCTGCTGATCGAGGATGGCAAGCTGACCGGCAAGGTGCGCAAGCCGATCGTCGATGCGACGACGAAGGAAGTCACCTTGCTCGCAGCCATCGATGAACTCCGCATCGATCCGGCGGCGACGCTGGCGGTCGGCGACGGGGCCAACGACCTGCCGATGATCCGCCGCGCCGGGCTGGGCGTCGCTTATCACGCCAAGCCGATCGTTGCCGCCGAAGCCGGTGTACGGATCGACCACAACGACCTGACCGCGCTGCTCTATATTCAGGGGATCGCGCCCGCCGAATGGACGGCGGGCTGATCGGTCAGCGCTTCATCGGCACGCAGGGGGTCGGGCGGATTGCGGCGCAGGCGCGGGTTGCCTCCTGGCTGCTGGCGAACGGGCCGACCAGCAGTCGGGTATTGGCTCCGGCCTGCTCGTAATAGGGCTGGCGGCCGGCGAACTTGCCCGCGACGCTGCTCCACAACCGGCGGGCGTTGCCGCCATCCTTGAACGCGCCGAGTTGTACCCGCCAGCCGCCGTCGCGGACCGGCGTGGGCTTTGTGGCGGGGGACGGTGCGGCCTTGGCGACCGGCGTCGGGCGCGGTGCGGGGGTCGCTTTGGGCGTAGCGGTCGCAACCGGGGCGGGGCGGGGTGTCGCCACCTTGGGCGGGACGGCGGCCAGTACCGGCCGCCCGGCGTTCCGCTCAAGGTCGCGGGCCATCACCAGCGCCGCCTGCCGATCGGGTAGTGGGACGTAGCGATCCATCTCCGCCAGCGTCGACGATGCCTGCGGCAGTCCCGCCGACGATGCCCGCGTCATCAGCGCATAGGCCCGCCGCCAGTCCTTGGGCACCGAATCGCCGTTGAACAACATGGTGCCCAGCACGAACTGACTACGCGCTTCGCCCCGCAGCGACGACTTTTCCAGCCATTTGACCGCATCCGCACGCTTGCCGTTCTGGAACAGGATCAGGCCATAATTATCCTCGGCCTGGCGATGGCCCTGCTGCGCCGCGAGCGCATACCAGCGTTCGGCCTGCGCCATGTCCATCGGCACGCCGCGCCCGAGCTTGTACGCCTGGCCCAGGTTGAATTGCGCATCGGCATCGCCGGCGGCTCCGGGTTGCTGCCATTCGCGGACCGCGGTCGCCCAGTCGCCGCGTGCCCAGGCGTCGACCCCGGCCTTCACATCCGCCCCCGCCGCCGTCGACAACATCGCGCCCGCCAACGCCAGTCCAACCAAAACGCGCATCACGATCCCCTCTGCGTCCTCACGCCATTCCCTATCAGCGGTTCACCATCTTCGGAAAGCCTTTCGCGCCTCTGCCGTGGGAAGCGCGCCGTTAACCGGTTCTTATCCGGACCCGTGCCATCGGAGAGGGGAGATTACAGGAGATGGTGGCGCAATGCGCGTTCTGGCGGTGGCTTCGCAAAAGGGTGGTTCGGGCAAGACGACCTTGTCCGGACATCTGGCCGTGCAGGCCGAACGCGCGGGCGCCGGGCCGGTCGTGATGATCGACATCGATCCGCAGGGGTCGCTGTCCGAATGGTGGAACGCACGAGTCACCGATGAACCGGCGTTCGCGCAGACGATGGTCGCGCGCCTTGCCGCTGATCTCGAAACCCTGCGGGCACACGGGTTCAAGCTGGCGGTGATCGACACCCCGCCGGCGATCACCATGGCGATCCAGAGCGTCATCGCGGTCGCCGAGCTGATCGTCGTGCCGACCCGGCCCAGCCCGCACGACCTGCGTGCCGTCGGCGCCACCGTTGATCTGTGCGACCGGGCAGGCAAGCCGTTGGTGTTCGTCGTGAACGCCGCCACGCCCGGCGCGCGCATCACGACCGAGGCGACGATGGCCTTGTCTCAACACGGCACGGTTGCGCCGGTGACGGTGCATCACCGCGTCGACTTCGCATCGTCGATGGTCGATGGCCGGACGGTCATGGAAGTCGATCCGACCTCCCGGTCGAGTGCCGAGATCGAGGCGCTGTGGCTCTATCTGCAGGATCGCATGGAGAAGAATTTCCGCCGGACGGTCTTTGCGGTGCCGACCCTGCCGAGCACGATGCGCGTGACGGCAGGCGGGTTCGGGCGCCGGGGGCAGGGGTGACGGCATGACCACGCCGCGCCCCCCGGCACAGATCCATCCGGCCCTGCTGGCCCGCAAGGGCGAGGCACGCCCCGCCATGCGCCCGCACGGCACCGGACCCGACAGCGTCGACGGTGACGATCTCGGCTGGAACGATCTGGGCGATAGCAAGCCTGCCGTCCTGCGTGATCGTGCGAAGTTGCAGGCGGTGTCGGCCACGCCGTCGTCGGCCGGTGAATCGATCGTCCTCGATCTCGACCCGGACCGGATGCTGCGGCTGAAGCTGGCAGCGACGGTCCGCAACCTTACCCCGGAAGCCTTTGTGCGCGATGCGCTTGATCGCTCCCTCCCGTCGGCTTCCGACATCGCGGCGCTCGTTCAGCGCCTTGACCCCGATGGGGCAGCAAAGGGCACATCATGAAGACGCACCTGCTCATATCGATCGGCCTTGCGACCGCCATGCTGGGCGGTTCGCTGGTGCTGGTGGGCAGCGGCACCGTGGCGGTCGCCTCTGCCGAGGACGGCGCGGCACGCAAGTTCGCGACGAAGGCGCTCAAGGCCCTAGGGAAGCAGCGGGCGACGGAGGCAGTGATGCTGGCCGAACAGGCAGTCGCACTGTCGCCGCGCGATGCCGCCTATCGCACGCTGCTCGGCCGGGCCTATCTGGCCGCCGGTCGGTTCGCATCGGCGGCGCAGGCATTCACCGACGTCCTGGCGCTGAACCCGGCGGACGCGCGGGCCGCGCTCAACCTCGCGCTGGCGCAGACCGCCACGGGCGAATGGGTCGCGGCGCGTGAGACCCTGACCGCCCATGCCGCCCGCATTTCGCCGGCGGATCGCGGGCTGGCGCTGGCGCTGGCCGGTGATCCGGCGGGGGGCATTGCGCTGCTGAGCGAAGCCGCGCGCGATCCGGCGGCGACCGCGACGGTACGTCAGAACCTCGCGCTCGCGCTGGCGCTCGACGGGCGCTGGGTCGATGCGCGCACGGTCGCGTCGGTCGACATGGCCCCGGCGCAGGTCGATCAGCGATTGATGGAATGGGCGTCGTTCGCTCGCCCCGAACATGCCGCGCAGCAGGTCGCGGCGCTGCTGGGCGTAACGCCGTCCGCGGCGGATCGCGGCCAGCCGGTCCAGCTGGCACTGGTCGAGCCTGTTACCGGCGCGACGGTCGCACTGGCGCGGGCCGATCCGGTTCCGGAGGTCCCGGCCGCAGTCGTCGCCGTCGCGCCGGTCGGCAATACACCGGTCGTTCCCGCCGTGCCCGCGCCCGTCGAACTGGCGGCAGTCGCACGCCCGGCCATCACCTTCGCCCCGCGTCGCGAAATCGTGCAGGCGCTGCCCGGCAACTATCGTGAGCAGCAGGTGGTCCGCATGGCGGCCCGCGTCCGCCCGACCGCGCAGCCCGTGCGGATCGCCACCGTCACGACGGCGAAGGGCGATTATTATGTGCAGCTCGGCGCGTTCGACAATGCCGGCGTCGCGCGCAACGCATGGCGGCGTATGAGCCGCGCCGTGCCCCGTCTTGCCGCGTTGTCGCCGCAGGGAATGCAGGCCAGCGTTCGCGGGGCCAGCTTCTACCGTCTCTCGGTCGGAGGGCTCGCCCGTACCGACGCGACGTCGCTGTGTGGCAGTATTCGTGCGAAGGGCGACCGGTGCTTCGTGCGTACCCATGCCGGCGAGCAGCTCGCCAGCTGGGCCCGTCCCGACCGTCTCGCTTCGCGCTAACGCCTTACCCGGTCCTCTCCCAGGGGGTGGCGGCGCGTTCCCTTACAGGAACGCGCCGCCTTTCATTACACGCACCGCGCGGCCTTGTACCGGCAGGCCGTCGAACGGGGTGTTCGCGGCCTTGCCCGCCAGCGCATCGGCGCGGACCTGCCACGGCGCGTCCTGATCGATCACGATCAGGTCCGCCGGCGCACCGACGTCGAGCGTGCCCGATTCGAGGCCGAGCAGCATCGCCGGGTTGCGCGACAGCAGCGCGAACAGCCGGTCGAGGCCGATCAATCCGTCGCGCACCAGCCCCAGCCCCAGCGGCAACAACGTCTCCGCACCGGCCATGCCGGGTTCCGAATCGGCGAAGGGCAGGCGCTTGGCCTCCGGACCGCGCGGGTCGTGGCCCGAACACAGCACGTCGATCGTTCCGTCGGCGATTGCGGCCCGTGCCGCCTGCCGGTCGCTCTCATTGCGCAAGGGCGGCGACAGATGGGCGAAGGTGCGGAAATCGCTCATCGCGATGTCCGACAGATAGAGGTGCGCCGGCGTAATGCCGCAGGTGACGCGCACCCCGCGCCGCTTTGCCGCGCGGATTAGGTCGAACCCGGCGGCGGTCGTCACTTGCCGGAAATGAAGGCGCGCGCCGGTGTCCTCCGCCAGCATCACGTCGCGCGCGATCGCCAGCGCTTCGGCCATTGCCGGGGCGGCGGGCAGGCCGAGGCGGGTTGCCGTCTCGCCCGCCGTTGCGACCGCGTCTCCGGCCAGTCCGCCATCCTCGGCATGGGCGATGACGACCAGGCCGCAGTCGCGGGCATAGGCCAGCACCTTGCGCATAACACCGCTGTCGGCGATCCAGCGCCGGCCGGTCGAGACCGCCGCCGCGCCCGCTTCGGCATTGATCGCCATTTCGGCGAGATCGGTACCGCGCAGCCCCTGCGTCGCGGCGGCGATCGGGTGAATCCAGATGTCGGGCTTGCCCATATGCGCCGCCCGCGCGACGATGCCCGGATCGTCGAGTACCGGGGCCTGATCGGGCATCAGCCCGACACGGACGATCCCGCCGGCGCGGCAGGCGGCGGCATCGATGCCGAACACGCCCAGATCGACGATGGCCGGCGCGATCAGCTTGCCCGAGGCGTCGATCGTCTCGGCCTCCGCCACATCGGCGGCGATGACGTCGCCATCAATCGACAGGTCGCGCGGAACGACGCCGCCGACCGGACAGACCAGCGTGCCGCCGGTGAACCGCTTGCTCATGCCCAGCCCTCCACGCCGCGGCTGCGCCGGGTCAGCACGTCGAGGCAGGCCATGCGAACCGCCACGCCCATTTCCACCTGTTCGGTGATCGTCGAGCGTTCGGGATCGTCCGCTACGTCGCTGGTGATCTCGATCCCTCGATTCATCGGGCCGGGGTGCATGACGATCGCGTGCGGTTCGGCGCGCTTCAGCCGTTCGCGAGTCAGTCCGTAGCGCAGGTGATATTCGCGGGTGGAAGGGATGAAGCCGCCGTTCATCCGTTCGTTCTGCAACCTAAGCATCATCACGACGTCGGCCCCTTCCAATGCGGCATCGAAGTCGGTGAACGGCGTCACGCCCATCGATTCGATCGCGTGCGGCGTCAATGTTGCCGGGGCGACGACGCGAACCTCGGCGGCCAGCGTGGTGAGCGCCAGAATGTTCGACCGCGCCACCCGGCTGTGCAGGATGTCGCCGCAGATCACGACCCGCTTGTGGGCGATCCCTCCCAGCCTACGACGGATGGTCAGGGCGTCGAGCAGCGCCTGCGTCGGGTGTTCGTGCCAACCATCGCCCGCGTTCAGCACGGGGCAGTCGACCTTGTCCGCGATCAGTTGCACCGCGCCCGACGAGCTGTGACGGATGACGATCACGTCGGCGCGCATCGCGTTCAGCGTGACGGCGGTATCGATCAGCGTCTCGCCTTTCTTCACGCTTGACTGGCCGGCGTGCATGTTGACCACGTCCGCGCCCAGCCGCTTGCCGGCGATCTCGAAGGACAGCAGCGTGCGCGTGCTGTTTTCGAAGAACGCGTTGATCTGCGTCACGCCCTTCAGCCGCTGGTCGCCGGGCGCCCGGCTGCGGTTGGCGTCGATCCATTGTTCCGCCTCGTCGAGCAGGAACAGGATTTCGTGGGGCTGCAAGCCCTCGATCCCGGTCAGGTGCCGATGCGGGAAAACGGCGCCGCCATCGATCATGGCGGCGGGGCGGTGGTCTGAAATAGGCATCGAGGCGACCGGTTAGGCCGCAGCGGCCCCATGCGCAAGCTCAGGCGAGCGGGACGTTCACCAACGCGTCGATCGCCCCTTGCAGGATATAGGCGGCGGCGAGCTTGTCGACGCGTTCGGCGCGTTTGGCGCGGCTCAGATCCTCGGCGATCATCTGTCGCTCGACCGCGACCGTCGACCAGCGTTCGTCCCACAGGAAGATGGGCAGGTTCAGGTCATCGAGGTTGCGGGCAAAGGCACGCACCGACTGGGTTCGCGGCGAATCGGTGCCGTCCATGTTGAGCGGCAGGCCGATGACGATGCCACGCACCGATTGCTGGCGGATCAACGTTGCCAATTGCGCCTTGTCGGCGGTGAACTTCGTCCGGTTGACCAGCAGGGCGGGGCTGGCGAAGCTCCACCCGGCATCGCACAGCGCGGTGCCGATCGTCTTCGTCCCGACGTCGAGGCCGATCAGCCGACCGCCTTCGGGCAGCGCGTCGCGAAAGACGGCGCGGTCTTCGGTAATCATCGTTTCTCCCACGTCGCCAGCCTACGCAGCGCATCGGCGCGGACATTCGCCCAGAACAGGCTGTAGTCATAGACGTGCCAGTTGTTGCCCGGCAGCACATAGGGGCCGAGGTCGGGCGGGTTGTCACCGATCGACAGGAAGCCGCGCGGGCCGCAGGCGGCGGGAACCAGCCCGGGCGTCATCGTCGCGTTCTCCAGCGACTTGTCGGGGATCAGCGTGCCGAGATTGGCGGTCGCCGGGGCTTGAGCGCCGGGCGTGCCGGTCAGCGGATTGGTGCAGACCATTGGGGTATTGGCACGGGGACGGCCGTCGAACCCGGTGGATGCATCATATTGTTCGACGATCAGCGAAGGATCGGCGGGTTCGGCGAAGCTCTGCCACGACAACAAACATCCTGCTTGATCGGGGGTGGCGCATTCGGGCAGGCCGAGTGCGGGAATGTCGGTCGCCTTCGATACCGGCCATCCGACGACGTAAGCGGCGACGACCCGCCGGGCGAGCGACGTGCCCGCGACTTTCTCGCGCAGCAACCGGGTCAGGTGCAGCGCCCCCTGGCTATGCCCGGCGAGGATGATCGGGCGCTTCGGGTCGACTTCACGCAAGAACCGATCGAATGCCGATTCGATGTCGTGATAGGCGAGGTCCAGCGCCTGGCCCGCAGCGGCCTCGCTGGTCAGGAATGCGCCGAACGTCGCCTGCCGATAGTGCGGTGCCCATACCCGTCCCGCCGCACTGAACGCGCTGGCCTGTCCGCGCAGGAAGATGCGCGCACGATCATTCGTCTCGGCATCGTCCAGCGCCGCGTTCCAGCGGTCGGTGCCGACGAACGATGTCGGGTGGACAAAGAAGATTTCGGCCCGACCGGCGGGCGTGGGCGCGACGCCCGGCGGCAACCAGTCGACCGGTGTGTTCGTCAGCCCCGGCCGCGCGAACCACATCGCCTTGTCGGCATATAACCGCGACGGGATGGTCGCTTCGGTGCGGAACGCGACGCTCGGCACCATCGCGCGGCGCAACAGGTCGTTGCCGAACAGACGATAGGCGACCGCGCCGAGGATGACGAGGACGATCAGCGTCGCCACGATATACAGGAATTTGCGCGCCAATCGGAACTCCACCGCTGTTGCGGCCACTCGATGCGGGATGGCGCGGGCGCGCGCAACCGCTTTGCGGGTGCTTGTGGGGGGCGGGCGAGGATGCTAGCCGCCCTTTCCATGTCCGTCGAACCTGCAACCGTAAAGCGCGTGGCCGGCCTTGCCCGTATCGCGATCACCGATGCCGAAGCCGAAAAGCTGGCACCTGAACTCGGCAACATCCTTGGCTGGATCGAACAGCTGGGAGAGGTCGATACCCAAGGCGTCGAGCCGATGACGGCCGTCATCCCCAATCATCTGCGCCTGCGCGAGGACGTCGTCACCGATGGCGATGTACGCGACCGGGTGCTCGCCAATGCGCCGCAGGGCGAGCATGGCTTTTTCACCGTTCCGAAAGTGATCGAATAGTGTCGAACCTGACCGATCTTGGCGTCGCCGCGATCCGCGACGGCGTGCGTGCCGGTACGTTTTCGGCGCGCGACGTGGCGGATGCGTTCATCACCGCCGTCGCCGCTGCGAAGCCGCTAAATGCCTTCCTGGTCGAAACGCCCGACCACGCGTTGGCCGCCGCCAAGGTCGCCGACGATGCGCGGGCGGCGGGCGAGACGCTCAAGCCGCTGGCCGGCGTGCCGATCGGCATGAAGGACCTATTCTGCACGCAGGGCGTCGAGACGACGGCGGCGAGCGGCATCCTGAAGGGGTTCGTGCCGCAGTATGAGTCTACGGTGTCCGGCAATTTGTGGAATGCCGGCGCGGGGATGTTGGGCAAGCTGAACCTCGACCAGTTCGCCATGGGTTCGTCCAACGAAACCAGCGCATTCGGCAACGTCATCTCGCCGTGGCGGCGTCCGAACGACACCGCGCCGATGGCGCCGGGCGGGTCGTCGGGCGGATCGTCGGCGGCGATCGCGGCGCGGTTGTGCCCGGCGGCGACCGGCACCGACACCGGCGGTTCGATCCGCCAGCCGGCCGCCTTCGTCGGCATCACCGGCATCAAGCCGACCTATGGCCGCTGCTCGCGCTACGGTGTCGTCGCCTTCGCCTCCTCACTCGACCAGGCGGGGCCGATGGCGCGCGACGTGCGCGACTGCGCGATCATGCTGGAGGCGATGGCTGGGTTCGATCCGAAGGATTCGACCTCGCTCGACCTGCCCGTCCCGGCATGGGAAGCGGGGCTGAACGCCAGCATGGCGGGCAAGCGCGTCGGAATCCCCAAGGAATATCGCGTCGACGGGATGCCGGCCGAGATCGAGGCGCTGTGGCAGCAGGGGATCGAGTGGCTGAAGGATGCCGGCGCGGAGATCGTCGAGGTCTCGCTGCCGCACACCAAATATGCGCTGCCGGCCTATTACATCATCGCACCCGCCGAAGCGTCGTCGAACCTCGCCCGCTATGACGGCGTGCGCTTTGGCCAGCGCGTGCTGCCCGATGGCGCGGGCCTGCAGGACATGTACGCCGCGACCCGCGCCGCCGGTTTCGGCGACGAAGTGAAGCGCCGGATCATGATCGGCACCTATGTGCTCTCGGCCGGCTTCTACGACGCCTATTACACGCAGGCACAGAAGGTGCGGACGCTGATCGCGCGCGATTTCGAACGGGCGTGGGAACAGTGCGACGTGCTACTGACCCCGACCGCGCCATCGGCGGCGTTCGCGCTGGGCGAGAAGAGCGCCGATCCGATCGCAATGTACCTGAACGACGTGTTCACCGTGCCGTCGTCGCTGGCCGGCCTGCCGGCAATGAGCGTGCCGGGCGGCGTCGACAAGGACGGGCTGCCGCTGGGGCTTCAGATCATCGGCAAGCCGCTGGACGAGCAGGGCGTGCTGAATGCCGGTCTGGCGATCGAGCAGCGCGCGGGGTTCGTCGCTCGCGCGGATAAGTGGTGGTGAGCCTGTTCGACTGGTTGGAGGTACTGGGCGACGTGCCCGGCATCTTCGACTGGTTGAGCAAGCGAAAGGATGATCGTCCTGCCCGCCGACGAGCGATCGATCGGCAGGCGAAAACGGAACGGCGCGAACGGCATCGACTGTTCCGACGCCCAGAACGTGGATTGAATGAGAATGACTGAGTCCACCTACCGCATCCGTGGCGCGACCGGTGACTGGGAGGTCGTGATCGGCCTCGAAGTCCATGCGCAGGTCACGTCGAACGCCAAGCTATTCTCGGGCGCGGCGACCGCCTTTGGTGCCGAGCCGAATACGCAAGTATCGCTGGTCGATGCCGCGATGCCGGGCACGTTACCGACGCCGAACCGCGAGTGCATTCGGCAGGCGGTGCGCACCGGCATGGCGATCGACGCGGTCATCAACAAATGGTCGCGCTTCGACCGTAAGAATTATTTCTATGCCGATCTGCCGCAGGGCTATCAGATCAGCCAGCTCTATCACCCGCTGGTCGGCGAGGGTTCGGTTACGGTCGTTCTCGATGAGAAGGACCCGAACAGCCGCCCCAAGACGATCGGGGTCGAGCGCATCCATGTCGAACAGGATGCCGGTAAGCTGATGCACGACCAGCATCCGACGCGCTCCTACGTCGATCTCAACCGATCGGGCGTGGCGCTGATGGAAATCGTCAGCCGACCGGACATGACTTCGCCTGCCGAAGCAGGGGCTTACCTGTCGAAGCTGCGGTCGATTCTTCGCTATGTCGGGTCGTGCGACGGTAACATGGACCAGGGGTCGATGCGCGCCGACGTCAACGTCTCGGTCCGCCGCCCGGGCGAGGAGCTGGGGACCCGGACCGAGACGAAGAACGTCAATTCGGTCCGCTTCGTGATGGCGGCGATCGAATATGAGGCGAACCGGCAGGTCGCGGTGCTGGAAGATGGCGGGCGCATCGTGCAGGAAACCCGCCTGTTCGATCCGGACAAGGGCGTGACCCGGTCGATGCGGTCGAAGGAAGACGCGCACGACTATCGGTACTTTCCCGACCCGGATCTTCTCCCGCTCGAACTGGACGACGCGTTCCTCGACGAATGCCGCGCGTCCCTGCCGGAACTGCCCGATGCCAAGCGTCGGCGGTATGAAGGCGAACTGGGCCTGTCGGCGTACAATGCCGCAGTGCTGACCGCCGAGGTCGAGACGGCCCGCTGGTTCGAGGCGCTGCTGGCCGAATGCGGTTCAGACGTGCCGGCAAAGTCGGCCGCCAACTGGTTGATTTCCGACCTCTATGGTGCGCTCAACCGATTGGGCAAGGGTATCGTCGATAGCCCGGTATCGCCAGCGCAGGGCGCGGAACTGCTCAAGCTCGTCGCCGATGGCACGCTGTCGGGCACGTTGTCGAAGCAGGTGTTCGAGATCATGCTCGAAACCGGGCAGGGCGCGAACGCCATCGTCGAGGAGCGCGGCCTCAAGCAGACCAGCGACACCGGTGCGATCGAGGCGGTGATCGCCGAGGTCATGGAGAAGAATGCCGACAAGGTCGCCGACTATCGCGGCGGCAAGGACAAGCTGTTCGGGTTCTTCGTCGGACAGACGATGAAGGCGATGGGCGGCAAGGCCAATCCGGGCGTGGTCAACGACCTGCTGAAGAAGGCGCTGGGATGATGAAGGCGACGCGACGCGCGCTCTTGGTGGCGCTGGCACTGGCCGGACCGGCATGGGCGCAGGCCCCGGCACCGCAACCGGCCGCTGAACCGCCGCTGCCGCGCGTCGCGATCGTCACCAATGCCGGCACCCTGACCGTCGAGGTCGAGGTGAAGCGCGCGCCGATCACCGCCGCGAATTTCCTGCGCTATGTCGACCAGAAGCGGCTCGATGGCACGAGTTTCTACCGTATCGTGAAGGTCGGGCCGGAGTTCGGCTTCGTCCAGTTCGGACCGCAGGGCGATCCGAAGCGGAACTTAGCGCCGATCAAGCATGAACCGACCACCCAGACGGGGTTATCGCATACTGACGGCACGCTGTCGGTCGCGCGGTTGGGGCTGGGTACCGCCCGCGGCGAGTTCACGATTTCGGTCGGGGATCAGCGTCGGGCGCTGGATGCCGCGCCGGGCGTGCCGGCGGACGGGCAGGGCTATGCCGCCTTTGCCCGGATCGTCGATGGTCGCGACGTGCTGGTGAAGATTCTCGATACGCCGGTCGATCCGGCCAAGGCGAGCAACGGCGCATTCAAGGGCGAAATGCCCGCCGCGCCGGTGAAGATCATCACCGCGCGGCGGGTACGGGGATAACAGGGCCAGAGCGCTGACGCTTCAATCCCGCCATACACGTCACCTCAGCAAAGGCTGGGGTCTCCTGCGGCTCCTGGGGGGCCTGCAACCGGAAGATTCCAGCATGCACTGGAATGACGTTCGTGGATAGGCTTGCAGTACGAGCTTACTGTCCGTCAGCCTCCTGATTGCGGACGACTCCGCCGGAACCGCCGGCGGTGTCCGGTGAAACGGTCGGTTCGGTCGGCGGCGTCGCGCCGTTACCGGTGCCGCCGCGCTCTACATCGCCGTTGACCGCGTCGACGGCCTTTTCGATGTCGCTGCGGCGTTCGGTGTCGTCCTGCGGTGCGCTGTCGGGATGCGCGCTGCGATCGCGGTCGCTCATGTCAGTTTCCTTCCATCACCGGCTGGCCGGGTACGGGCGTCACGCCCGGATCACTGCCTGGCATCGGGCTGGGAATGTCGATGTCCGGTCCGGGTACGTCGATTTCCGGCGGGGGCGCGGTCGGCTGGCCCGGTTCGGTCTGCGGCACGGGATGTTCCGGGGGCGGGGTGGTCGGGGCGACGCCCGGATCGGGGGCGGGCGTCTCGGCGGGGATTGGCGGTTCGACGGGCATGATTCAGTCTCTCCTTCCGCTCCCCAACGTCCGCCGCGCGGACGGGTTGCGGCGGCGATGCAACTCTGCGAAGCGTGGCGACTTGCCCCGGCGCACATGACTGCTATAGACGCGCCCGTGCCGGCGGCGTCCGCTCGGCGGGCGTGGCGGAACTGGTAGACGCGCTGGATTTAGGTTCCAGTATCGAAAGATGTGGGGGTTCGACTCCCTTCGCCCGCACCAGTGACGCCGCCAGCGCCTGTCGAAGCTGGAGCCGCTCCATTCGATTCTTTTGACGAAAGCCGTGAGAATGCAGACTGTCGAGACGTTGAACGAGGGCCTGAAGCGCGCCTACACGCTGACCATCACCGCTGCCGAGGTCGACGCGAAGGTCGATGCGGAAGTGAAGCGGGTTGCGCCGACGATCAAGATGCCCGGCTTCCGCCCCGGCAAGGTGCCCGCGAACCTGATCCGCAAGATGCACGGCGAAGCGCTGTCGCAGGACGCGCTGAACAGCTCGATCCAGGACGGCATCCAGACGCTGATCGCCGAGCAGAAGCTGCGCCCGGCCACCGCGCCGCAGGTGTCGCTGGAAGGTGATTATGCGCCGGGCAAGGATGCGGCCGTCACCGTGTCGCTCGAAGTGCTGCCGGACGTGCCCGCCCCGGCGATCGACGATCTGAAGCTGGAGCGGCTGACGGTCCCCGCCGACGAAGCGGTCGTCGACCAGCAGCTCGATCAGCTCGCCAGCAACAACAAGCGCCACGACGACGCCGAGGAAGGCCATGAAGCGGCCACCGGCGATCTGGTCGTGATGGATTTCGTCGGCAAGGTCGATGACGTCGCGTTCGACGGCGGCACCGGCGAGGGCATGGCGATCGAGATCGGCTCGGGCCGTCTGATCCCCGGCTTCGAAGACCAGCTGGTCGGCGTGAAGAAGGGCGACGAGAAGACGATCAACGTCACCTTCCCCGATGATTATCAGGCCGAGAACCTGAAGGGCAAGGCCGCGACCTTCGACCTGAAGATCACCGAGGTGAAGGTTCCGGCCGAAGGCGGTCCGGACGACGAGTTCGCCAAGTCGCTGGGGCTCGAGAGCCTCGAGCAGCTGCGCGGTCTCATCAAGGGGCAGATCGAGCAGGAGCTGAACGGCCTGACCCGCACCCATATGAAGCGCAAGCTGCTGGACCAGCTGGCCGCCGGTCACGATTTCGACGTGCCGCCGTCGATGGTGGAGGCCGAGTTCGACCAGATCTGGGCGCAGCTGCAGCACGAAGCGGGCCACGAAGCCGATCCGGAAGCGGCGCGTGCCGAGCTGGAAGCCGAGCGTGACGACTATCGCCAGATCGCGGTGCGCCGCGTTCGCCTCGGCCTGCTTCTGTCGGAAATCGGCCAGAAGAACGGCATCGAGGTCAGCCAGCAGGAAATGCAGCGCCTCATCATGCAGGCCGCGCAGCAGTACGGCCCGGAAGATCGCCAGCGCTTCATCCAGTATGTGCAGCAGGAGCCGATGGCGGCCGCGCAGCTACGTGCCCCGCTGTATGAGGACAAGGTCGTCGACTTCCTGTTCGGCAAGGCCGAGATCACCGACCGCGAAGTGACGCGCGAGGAACTGGAAGCCGCGATCGAGAGCGAGGAAGGCGCCGTGCCGCACGTTCATGGTCCGGATTGCAACCACGATCACGACCATGGCCATGACGCGAAGCCGGTGACCGCGAAGGACGTCGAGCCTGCCGCCGCCGACGCCCCGGCCGAAGCCGAAGCGCCGAAGAAGAAGGCCGCCACCCGCAAGGCACCCGCCAAGAAGGCGGAGGCCGCTCCGGCGGAAGCCGCCGAGGGTGAGGCTGCTCCGGCGCCTGCGAAGAAGCCGCGCGCCAAGAAGAAGGTCGAGACCGAAGCCAGCGAGGGCTGATCGTTCGATCCCGATGGCACAGGGCCGTCCGCTTCCTTGGCGAAGCGGGCGGCCTTTGCATGTCCGGCGCTTGCTTTCGGTCGCATCCGGTGTTGTACGCGGAGCCATGTCCACGACCGTCGCTGTCCTGCTGCCCTGCTACAATGAAGAAGCCGCGATCGGCGCGACCATCGCGGGGTTTCGCGCGGCGCTGCCCGATGCGACGATCTATGTGTACGACAACAATTCTTCGGATCGCACGATCGAGGTCGCGCGGGCAGCCGGCGCCGTGGTGCGCAGCGAGCGCATCCAGGGCAAGGGCGCGGTCGTCCGGCGTATGTTCGCCGATGTCGATGCCGACATCTATATCATGGCCGATGGCGACGCGACCTATGACGCCGCCGCCGCGCCCGAACTGGTCGCGCGGTTGATCGACGAACAGCTCGACATGGTGGTCGGGCAGCGGGTGAGCGACGCGGCACTTGCCTATCGGCGGGGACATCGTTTCGGCAATGCCATGTTGACGGGCATGTTGGCGCGGCTGTTCGGACGCAGCTTTTCCGACATCCTGTCGGGTTACCGGGTGTTTTCCCGGCGGTTCGTGAAGAGCTTTCCCTCCTTGTCGGCCGGGTTCGAGATCGAGACCGAGATCAGCGTCCACGCCCTCGAACTGCGGATGCCGGTGGCGGAGGTCACGACTCGCTACTTCGCACGGCCGGAAGGATCGACGTCGAAGCTGTCGACCTATGGCGACGGTTTCCGCATCGCGCGGACCATCGCGACCCTGTACCGGATCGAGCGACCGCTGTGGTTCTTCGGCGCGATCGGCCTGCTGCTTGCGCTCATCGCGCTCATTCTCGCGGTGCCGCTGGCCATCACCTACCTGCATACCGGGCTGGTGCCGCGGTTTCCGACCGCAATCCTGGCGACGGGGCTGGTCATCCTTGCGTCGCTCTGCCTGTTTTCCGGCCTGATCCTCGACACCGTCGTCCGTGGGCGACGCGAGGTGCGGCGGCTGGCCTATCTCGCCTATCCGGCGCCGGGCCGCGCGTCGACCGGGCGATAACCATCATTCCGGGGGCGTAGCGATGCGCTGGCCCCTTGCGCGGTTTGTCGCGAGCGCCGATGTAAGGCGGCGAAACCTACTCAGCGGGAACCCAATGCTAGATATTCACGACGGCCTCGTCCCCATCGTCATCGAACAGTCGAGCCGCGGCGAGCGCAGCTTCGACATCTATTCGCGCCTGCTGCGCGAACGCATCGTGTTCGTGACCGGCGGCGTCGAGGACCATATGGCCTCGCTCATCACCGCGCAGCTGCTGTTCCTCGAATCGGAAAATCCGAAGAAGGACATCTGGATGTACATCAACTCGCCGGGCGGGGTGGTGACGGCCGGCATGGCGATCCACGATACCATGCAGTATATCCGTCCGCGCGTCGGCACGGTGTGCATCGGGCAGGCGGCGTCGATGGGCAGCTTCCTGCTGGCGTCGGGCGAGCCGGGGATGCGCGTGGCGCTGACCAACGCCCGCATCATGATCCACCAGCCCTCGGGCGGCGCACAGGGCATGGCATCGGACATCGAAATCCAGGCCAAGGAAATCCTGCGCATCCGTCGCCGGATGAACGACCTGTACGCGAAATATACCGGCAAGCCGCTGGACGTGATCGAGCGCGCGATGGACCGCGACACCTTCCTCGAGGCGGACGAAGCCAAGGCGTTCGGCCTGGTCGACCAGGTGTTCGACAAGCGTCCGGGCGCGCCGGAAGAGGCGACGTCGGCCGCATAAGCGGTTGCCCGCCCGACACCCATCCGGCGGTTCGGGCGGGTAAACTATTAATGGATTGCCGGATACAAGCCTGTGTGTATCCTGACAGGCGGAAAGACGCGCCACGATGGCGCGGGAGATGATTTGAATGACGAAGCTCAGCGGCGGCGACTCCAAGAGCACCCTGTACTGCTCGTTCTGCGGCAAGTCGCAGCATGAGGTGCGCAAGCTGATCGCGGGTCCGACCGTGTTCATCTGCGACGAATGCGTCGAACTGTGCAACGACATCATCCGTGAGGAAACGAAGTCGGCACTGGTCGCCAAGAAGGACGGCGGGGTCCCGACGCCGCAGGAAATCTGCAATGTCCTCGACGATTATGTCATCGGGCAGAAGCAGGCCAAGCGCGTATTGTCGGTCGCGGTGCACAACCATTACAAGCGGTTGAACCACGGGCAGAAGGGTGCCGACGTCGAACTGGCGAAGTCGAACATCCTGCTGGTCGGCCCGACCGGTTGCGGCAAGACGCTGCTGGCGCAGACGCTGGCGCGTATCCTCGACGTGCCGTTCACCATGGCCGATGCGACGACGCTGACCGAAGCCGGCTATGTCGGCGAGGATGTCGAGAACATCATCCTCAAGCTGCTCCAGGCATCGGACTACAATGTCGAGCGCGCGCAGCGCGGGATCGTCTATATCGACGAAATCGACAAGATCAGCCGCAAGGCCGAGAATCCGTCGATTACGCGCGACGTGTCGGGGGAAGGCGTGCAGCAGGCGCTGCTGAAGCTGATGGAAGGCACGACTGCGTCGGTGCCGCCGCAGGGCGGGCGCAAGCATCCGCAGCAGGAGTTCCTGCAGGTCGACACGACGAACATCCTGTTCATCTGCGGCGGGGCGTTCGCGGGTCTGGAGAAGATCATCGCCGACCGATTGCAGGGCAAGTCGATCGGCTTCGGCGCCTATGTCGCCGCGCCGGAGGAACGCCGCACCGGCGAGGTGCTGCGCCAGACCGAGCCGGAAGATCTGCTGAAGTTCGGGCTGATTCCGGAATTCGTCGGTCGTCTGCCGGTGATCGCGACGCTCGAGGACCTCGATGTCCCGGCGCTCATCAAGATCCTGACGGAGCCGAAGAACGCACTGGTCAAGCAGTATCAGAAGCTGTTCGACATGGAGGGCGTGAAGCTGGGCTTCAACGACGAGGCGTTGGTGTCGGTGTCGAAGCGGGCGATCGAACGCAAGACCGGCGCGCGGGGACTCCGTTCGATCCTCGAAGGCATCCTGCTCGACACGATGTTCGATCTGCCGTCGATGGACGGCGTGGACGAGGTCGTCGTCGACAAGGACGTGATCGAGGGCCGCAAGGAACCGGTCCGCGTCTATGCCGAAAAGAAGAAGGCGGGTGACGCGGCGTAAGCTGCGGTTTCACTGATGGACAATGAACGGGCGTCGGGTAACCGGCGCCCGTTCTGCGTTCCGGTTCTCGCCGAGGGTCGTCATTCCGGCGAAGGCCGGAATCCATTGTGTCGGATGGGCTCGAAAGAAACGCGACGTCACCCATCCATGGATTCCGGCTTTCTCCGGAATGACGAAGGGGGCGGTGGCTTTCGTTGCCAGTTGCCGCACGCTATCCAGCGGCCATGCCGATCGATCTTATCTGCCTCGATGCCGACGACACGCTCTGGCACAACATGCGCCATTTCGAGGAAGCACATGACGCGTTCATCGCGATGTTGCAGCCCTTTGCCGCCGCCGACGTCGCGCGGGAAACACTGGATGCCTGCGAGGCGCGCAATCTGAAGCTCTACGGCTATGGTGCCAAGGGGTTCACCCTCTCGATGATCGAGACCGCGCTCGAACTCGCCGGGGAACGGTTACCGAAGGGAGTGATCGCCGACCTGCTGGCCGCCGGTCGGCGCCTGCTGGCACATCCGGTCGAACTGCTTCACGGCATAGAGGAAACGCTCGATGCGCTGGCCGAGCGCGGGCGGCTCGTGCTGGTGACCAAGGGCGACCTGCTGCATCAGGAGGCGAAGCTCGCCGCGTCGGGGCTGGGCGATCGGTTCGCGGGGATCGAGATCGTCAGCGACAAGACGACCGAGACCTTCGCACGGTTGTTCGAGCGCTACGGCGTCGCGCCCGACCGTGCGGTGATGGCAGGTGATTCGATGCGGTCGGACGTCCTGCCCGCGTTGGCCGCCGGGGCATGGGCTGCGTATGTCCCGCAGGCGCTGGCCTGGGCGCATGAGGCGGGCGACGCGCCGGTCGGCCATCCCCGGTTTCGCCAATTGCCCGATCTCTCCGCGTTGCCAGACTGGATCGATACGATCGGGCGTTAATCAGGGTCATCTCTCTGTCGAGGGGGTCGTCGCGGCGGCGTGATGTCGAAACCGGGCAGCGTTGTCCGTCAGGCACGATGCTTCGGAATCGTTTCCTCTTCACCGTTTGCCCCGACCCGACAGCGGCGCTGGCCGCTGATCTCATGGCCGATCGACATTCAGCTACTTCCGGTGTCGTTGCTCATCGGAAACCTCGCAAATCCGCCATCACGACGGAAACATCGCCGGCCCCAAGCATTGGCTTTGCGTAACGATCAGGGAGCGAAGATGTCGGCGGCGCAGGACCATGAAGCGATGATGGCGGCGGAACAGGGTGAAACCGTCGTGACTCCGGCAACGAAACGGGCATTGCTCGACCGTACGGCGCTGCCATGGTGGTCGTTGATCGTACCGCTGCTGGGTGTCGTG
This sequence comes from Sphingomonas sp. Leaf32, assembly GCF_001421765.1. GTDB lineage: Bacteria > Pseudomonadota > Alphaproteobacteria > Sphingomonadales > Sphingomonadaceae > Sphingomonas. The sequence continues at coordinate 1,033,970 of NZ_LMLA01000001.1, forward strand.
GCGATCCTGCTCAATCTGGCGAAGGCGAGCGGCGTGGGCGCCGGGTTGGCGGCGGCGGTGATGATCGGCTGCGTAATCGCCGCGGTCCACCATGCCGAGGTGGTTGCGCACAAGGTCGGCGAACCGTTCGGGACGCTGGTGCTGGCGGTCGCGGTGACGGTGATCGAAGTCTCGCTGATCGTGTCGCTGATGCTGTCCGGATCGGGCGACGTCGCGACACTGGCGCGCGATACGGTGTTCGCGGCGATCATGATTATCCTGAACTTCATCGTCGGCATCTGTCTGCTGGTCGGCGGCATCCGCCATCACGAACAGCGGTTCGTGTTGCGTGGGGTCAGCGCCGCGCTGTCGGTACTGGCCGCGATGGCGGTGCTGTCGCTGGTCCTGCCGAACTATACCTCGACGGTCGCCGGGCCGACATTGTCGTCGTCGCAGCTGACCTTCGTCGCCATAATCTCGGTCATTCTCTATGCGACGTTCGTGATGGTCCAGACGGTGCGGCACCGCGACTATTTTCTGCCGGCCGTCGACGGCTCGCTGCCGAAGGATGCCCATGCCGAGCCGCCAAGTGCCGGAACCGCCTGGATCGCGTTCGGTGTGCTGCTGGTTGCGCTGGTGGGTGTCGTGCTGCTGGCGAAGGACTTGTCGCCGTCGATCGAGGCTGCGGTGCGCGGGGCGGGGCTGCCGCTCGCGGTGGTCGGTATTCTTATCGCCGGTCTGGTGCTGGCACCCGAGAGCCTGGCGGCGGTCAAGGCGGCGCGGAAGGATCGGCTCCAGACCAGCCTGAACCTCGCGATGGGATCGGCGCTGGCGACGATCGGGCTGACGATCCCGAGCGTGGCGATCGTTTCGCTGGTGATGGAATGGCCGCTCTCGCTGGGGATCGATGCCAAGTCGATGGTGCTGTTCGCATTGTCGATGCTGGTGTCGACGCTGACGCTGGGCAATGGACGGACGACGGTGTTGTCAGGCATCGTACACCTGACGATCTTCGCCGCCTATCTGTTCATCACGGTCGTTCCGTAATTGAACGCTGCCGGGCGGCCAGCGCCAGCCCGGCGGCGATCTGTGCGACGGCATAGGCACGGCGCAGCGTCGGACGATCGACGAAGGGGCGGACCAGCCACTCCGCCCCTCCCGCGCGGTCCTGCCACAACGCGACGTGGCGACCGGGCTGAAGCAGGCCCAGTAGCCCGTCGCCGATCATGAAGGTTGCCGCCATTTCGGCGGCGCGCCGGGAAAGTAGGGTCATGGCGTCGTAACGCGCGGCGCCTGCATCCGTTCGATCGCGGGCGAACGGCGTAGCAGCCACGCCATCGGATCGATCACGACATGCGTGTCGCGAGTGACGAAGAGGCTGCCAGTGCCACCCGTCATCGGCAGCGTCTGGCGCACGCCATCGATTTCGACCTCGACCGGTAACGGAAAGGGGCCGTCGCCCGGAACCTGCCAGCGAAGCGTCAGCATGGTATCGCTGCGCTGTTCGATGAGGTCGGGCAACGCCGCCTGTCGCAGATAGACGTCGAAGAACCAGCCGAAATCCTTGCCCGTCTCCTGCGTCACCGCCGTCTCGAAATCGCGGGTCGTGGCGAAGCGTGGCGTGAAGTTGCCCGGCTTCGGGTCGGGCCGGCCGTAGATCAGTCGCCGGGTCGCGGCGAAGAACGCACGGTCGCCGATCAGGTGGCGCAGGCTGTGCAGCATCCATGCGCCCTTGAAGTATACATCGGTGCCTGGGCCGGTGTCGCCATTCACTTCGCGCGTCGTCAACGACTTGTCCGACACGACCGGCACGCGGTTCGCCACCCGCTGCCGCTGGATCAGCAGCATCGAGAGGTAGCGCGCGTCGCCCTCCCGCCATTTGCCGTAGAGCGGCTGCATGTACGACGCGAACGCTTCGTGCAGCCAGAAATCGTCCCAGTCGGCGGCGGTCACCTGGTTGCCGAACCATTCGTGGCTGAATTCGTGCTGGAACAGCCAGTCGAACCCTTCGGGCGCGGCCTTGTAGCCATTGCCATAGGCGTTGATCGTCTGATGCTCCATGCCGAGGTACGGCGTTTCGACCACGCCGACCTTTTCCTTGCCGAAGGGGTAGGGGCCGATGGTTGATTCGAAAAAATCGAGCGTGGGCGCAAATTCGGCGAAGAACTGCTGCGCCTGTGCCTCTTTCCCCTCCAGATGCCAGAAGCGCAGCGGAATGACGTTGCCGAAGCGGCTGCGATATTCGCCCTTGATCTCGCGATACGGCCCGACGCTGATGGCCAGCGCATAGGGGTTGGTAGACCCGGCCCGCCAATGCCAGGTCGTGCGGCCGTCGGGCAGGGTGTCGATGCCGCGCAGCACGCCGTTGGCGGGTGCGGACAGTCCGGCCGGTACGGTCAGGTGCAGGTCGACCGATGCCGGTTCGCCTGCGGGAAAGTCGAGGCACGGCCACCACAGGTCGCAGCCGCTATCCTGCGCAGTGGTGCCGAACCACGGCTTGCCCTGCCATTCGCTCCACACGAAGCCGTCGTCCCACGGCGCGCGCTTGGCGACATGCGGGCTGCCCGCATAGATTATCTCCACCGCTGCGCGCTGCCCGGCGGCGAGTGGAATGTCGAGGACGACCTGCCCGTCCGCCTGCCGCCAGGCGGCGCGATCGAGCGGCTTTGCATCGACCCGGATCGACCGCACCATCAGCGCATCGTCCAGATCGATCGGAATGCGCGGTGTCGCTGTACGGGCGGTCAAGGTGAGTGTCGCGCGCGCCGACAGCATCCGCCGCGCCGGCAGCACCTCGATCGCGAGATCGGCATGGACGAGCCGCAATGCCGCGCGATCGGCGGCGATCGGCCCGCCCGACCGCAGGGTCATCGGATGCACCGGAGAGGGCGGTACGGCGGGCGACGCCTGCATCGCGACGGCCATGGCCAGCACCAGGGATACCATCATGGGTCAGCGTGCCGTCGAACGGAGATTGATGGCGCGGCAATTGCCACCATATAAGGTCGTGGGTCCGGCAGTTCGGCCGGGTCGTGGAGTGTCCATGTCCGAGATTACCAATTCCGTTTCGTCCGAGCCGCTGAAGCTGCCGGTATTGCCGTTGCGCGATATTGTCGTGTTTCCGCACATGATCGTGCCCCTGTTCGTCGGGCGCGACAAGTCGGTCGCGGCACTGGAAGCCGCGATGGCCGGATCGAAGGAAATCTTCCTCGTGGCGCAGCTCGATCCGGGTGAGGACGATCCGGCGCGCGACGACCTGTACGATGTCGGCGTGTCGGCCGAGGTCATGCAGATGCTGAAGCTGCCGGACGGCACCGTTCGGGTACTGGTGTCAGGCAAGGCGCGCGCGACGCTGACCGACCTGGAAACGGTCGATAATTATCTGGTCGCGACGGTGGCTCCGTCGGAAGCCGATGATACGACGTTGGAAGACGCCGACGAAGGCATGGAAGAGCGCGTCGCTGCGGCCGTCGCCCAGCCGAGCGCCGAGCTGAAGGCGCTGATGCGCTCGGTCGTCGATCAGTTCGAGAATTACGCCAAGCTCAACAAGAAGCTGCCGGCCGAAACTGCCGTGCAACTGTCCGAACTGGACGATCCCTCGCGCCTCGCCGATGCGGTCGCGGGCAATATCGCGGTGAAGGTCGCCGACAAGCAGGCGCTGCTGGTCGAGGCCGATCCGCACAAGCGGCTGGAAATGGTGTTCGCCTTCATGGAGGGCGAGCTGGGCGTGTTGCAGGTCGAGAAGAAGATCCGCAGCCGCGTGAAGCGTCAGATGGAAAAGACGCAGCGCGAATATTATCTGAACGAGCAGCTGAAGGCTATCCAGCGCGAACTCGGCAACGAGGGCGAGGATGGCGATGGCGACGAGGTCGCCGAGCTGACGCAGAAGATCGCGACGCTGAAGCTGAGCAAGGAAGCGCGGACCAAGGCGACGTCGGAGCTGAAGAAGCTCAAGACCATGGCGCCGATGAGCGCCGAGGCGACCGTCGTGCGCAATTATCTCGACGTGTTGCTGGGCCTGCCATGGGGCAAGAAGTCGAAGCTCAAGAAGGACATCGCCGTCGCGCAGGGCGTGCTCGATGAAGACCATTACGCGCTGGAGAAGGTCAAGGACCGGATCGTCGAGTATCTGGCGGTGCAGGCGCGGACCAACAAGCTGAAGGGGCCGATCCTGTGCCTTGTCGGCCCGCCGGGCGTCGGCAAGACCAGCCTCGGCAAGTCGATCGCGAAGGCGACGGGGCGCGAGTTCATCCGTCAGTCGCTGGGCGGCGTGCGCGACGAGGCCGAGATCCGCGGCCATCGCCGGACCTATATTGGATCGCTGCCGGGCAAGATCGTCACCAACCTGAAAAAGGCTGGTGCATCGAACCCGCTGTTCCTGCTCGATGAAATCGATAAGCTGGGGCAGGATTTTCGCGGAGATCCGGCGTCGGCGCTGCTGGAAGTGCTCGACCCCGAACAGAATGCCAAGTTCAACGATCACTATCTGGAGATCGACATCGATCTGTCGGACGTCATGTTCGTCTGCACCGCGAACACGCTGAACCTGCCGCAGCCTCTGCTCGACCGGATGGAGATCATCCGGCTGGAGGGTTACACCGAGGACGAGAAGGTCGAAATCGCCGAACGGCATCTGGTCGCCAAGCAGGTCGACGCGCATGGGCTGAAGCCCGGCGAGTTCGAACTGACCCAGGCGGGCCTGCGCGACCTGATCCGCTTCTACACCCGCGAAGCCGGTGTCCGGACGCTCGAACGTGAGATCGCGAAGCTTGCTCGCAAGGCGCTGCGCCGCATATTGGAGGGCAAGGCGACGTCGGTCACCGTGACGCCGGACAACCTGTCCGAGTTCGCCGGGGTGCGGAAATATCGCTTCGGCGTGGGCGAGGAGGAGCATCAGATCGGTGCGGTGACGGGCCTCGCCTGGACCGAGGTCGGAGGCGAATTGCTGACGATCGAGAGCGTGACGGTGCCGGGCAAGGGATCGGTAAAGACGACCGGCAAGCTCGGCGACGTGATGAAGGAGTCGGTCGAGGCGGCGTGGAGCTATGTCCGGGCGCGCTCGCCCGGCTATGGCATCAAGCCCAGCCTGTTCCACCGCAAGGACGTCCATATCCACCTGCCCGAAGGCGCGGTGCCGAAGGATGGGCCGTCGGCCGGCATCGGGCTGGTGACGTCGATCGTCTCCACACTGACCGGGGTGCCGGTACGGCGCGAGGTGGCGATGACCGGTGAGGTGACGCTGCGCGGGCGAGTGCTGCCGATCGGCGGCCTGAAGGAAAAGCTGCTCGCGGCGCTGCGCGGCGGGATCAAGACGGTGCTGATCCCGGTCGAGAACGAAAAGGATCTGGCGGAAATTCCGGCGAATATCCTGTCGGGACTGGAGATCATTCCGGTCGCGCACGTCGACGAAGTGCTGCGCTTGGCGCTGACCGAGCCGCTGACCGCGATCGATTGGACCGAGGCCGACGATCTGGCGGCGCAACCGCCGGTGCCGGTACCGGGAATCGGCGAGTCGCGACCGCATTGATCCGGGGGCGGGGCGGCCGATCGCCGTCCCGTCTTTCGTCAGGGCGACTGACGCAGACGGTGGAGTGCAAACCATTGGATTGCACAGCCGCGACCAATTTGCTTTGACAGCGCGCGTTCGCGCGGCCTTAGTGCCGCGCTTGAGTTTTCCATATTGTCATACGGATGAAGGGGGTTCCACGGGATGAACAAGCAGGAGCTGATCGGGCAGGTCGCCGACCATTCGGGGCTCACCCGCGGCGATGCGATGAAGGCGGTCGAGGCGGTATTCGACGTCATCTCGGCGGCGCTTAAGAAGGGTGACGAAGTCCGCCTGGTCGGGTTCGGCACCTTCTCGGTGTCGAAGCGCAAGGCATCGACCGGCCGCAACCCGCGCACCGGCGAACCGATGACGATCAAGGCGTCGTCGCAGCCGAAGTTCAAGGCCGGCAAGGGCCTGAAGGATTCGGTGAATTAACCTCTGGACAGGATCGCCGGACCCATCTAGGGAGCCGGCCTCCGGGTTTCCGGGCGCGTAGCTCAGCGGTAGAGCACACCCTTCACACGGGTGGGGTCACAGGTTCAATCCCTGTCGCGCCCACCAGATCAACGGCCGTCCGGCACCTCGACCTCTGACCAGAGGCGCGGTGCCGGGCGGCCGTTTTTGATTCCGGCGCTTGGCGTTTCATTTTGACGGGTGTCACAAATACGAAACCATAACGTCTCCGAAACTTCACCGAAATCGCACGTTCCCGTCATCCAGCGCGCCTAACGGAGCGGCTGTGGATCGGCCGAAGGGGGGAACCCCGGACGATCGCCGGGCCATCGCGCCCGCATAACGACAACAAGGTTCGGGAGTTCTTCGGTGATGGCCAGCAGCAAGCGCATCGGCTTTATTCTCATGGCGTCGACGGCCTGTGCCGCCCTTGCCGGTTGCAGCGGTGCCGATGGCGTTGCTTCGCCGGGTGCCGGCACGATCAACGTGACGGTCCCTGCGCCGGCCCCCACGCCGACCCCGACCCCCTCGGCGACGCCGAGCGCGATCACAGCGGCGCAGTTCGCGACCTCGACCACGGTCAACGGCATTTCCATCACGGCCGACGAGCAGCTGGCCATCGTGAATGCAGGTACCAACAACAATGTGAGCGGCGTCGGGTCGACGATGAACGGCGTGTATCCGGTCGGCAGCGCGTCGCTGGCCACCGCGACCGATCCGTCGACGATCAACAGCTTCTTCACCAGCACCAACTATGTCGGCGCGCTCAACGGCCCGACCGACACCGCGTTCCAAGGCTGGACCTGCAACTCGACCTCGGCCGAATTCGGCGGCTCGGGCGCGCGTTGCACCGCGGTCCCGTCGATCGGTACCTATGCCGCTGCGACCTCGGTCTGCCCGACCGGTACGACCGATGCCGGCACCAACAGTTCGAGCAGCCCGACGCTGCGTTATTGCCGCCTGCCGCAGAATATCACTACCGACCTGACGCTGCCGAAGATCGCGGGCGTTGTGTACCGCCTGACTGGCCAGACTGAAGTTGGCACCGACCTTGGCACCACCGGCGGCACCGGCCCGACGCTGACCATCGCTGCGGGTGTCGTCATCGCAGCCGATTCGACCGAAGCGACCAACGACCTGCTGATCGTGAACCGCGGTTCGAAGATTTCGGCGATCGGCACCCGTGATGCGCCGATCGTGTTCACCTCGCAGCAGAATACCGTGAACAATGGCGTGTCGGATGCGAGCCAGGGTCAGTGGGGCGGCATCATCCTGCTCGGTCGCGCGCCGACCGCCGTCTGCGCCACCGGCACCGGCCCGAACACGGCGGGCGGCACTTCGACCACCTGCCAGCAGGCGATCGAAGGCGTCACCGGCCGCTTCTACGGCGGCCCGAACGCGGCCGACAGCTCGGGCCAGATGTCCTATGTCCAGATCCGTTATTCGGGCATCGCGATCAGCGACGGCAACGAACTGCAGGGCCTGACGCTGGGCGGCACCGGCAGCGGCACCGTTCTGGATCACATTCAGAGCCACAACTCGGCCGATGACGGCATCGAGATCTTCGGTGGCACCACCAACCTGAAGTACGTCGCCATCACCGGTGCCGACGACGACGGCTTCGACATCGACAATGGCTATCGCGGTTTCATGCAGTTCATGATTGCGGCGCAGCGTACGATCGGCGCGACCGCCGACTCCTTCTCGACCGAGATCGACTCGAACAACGCCGAAGACCTGCTGCCGCGCACCTTCAGCACCTATGCCAACTTCACCTTCATCCAGACCGCGCTGGCACCGTCGACCATCCGCCAGCGTGGCGGTTCGGACATGCGCTACGTCAACGGCGTGGTGAAGTCGGTGTCGGGCGTCACCTGCCTCAACCTGATCGCCGGTGAAACCAGCGCGTCGGACCGCTCGACCATCCGCGCGGCGGACAGCAGCAAGCAGGATGCCGGCCCGCCGGTGTTCAGCTCGGTCTACTTCGCCTGCAACGGCCGCTGATCCGACCCGTCGCAACCCAAGCGATGACACGCCGATGCCGGGGCGGGCCGATACGCCCGTCCCGGCATTCGCTCTTTACGATTTAACAGGTGGACCCCCGGTCATGCAGCACCGCCGCGCCTATGCAACGCTCCTTCTTCTGACATCGCAACTGGTCGCGCCGGCCGTGCTGGCCCAGACCGCACCCGCGCCGACGGCGGCAACCCCGCCCGTCGTGCAGACCGGGACCCAGCCCGATACGGCGACAACGCCGCAGGCCGGCACGACGACCGACGCGCCGGCCGAGGTCTCCTCGCCCGGTTTCGACGAATCGGCGGGCGAGGAAATCGTCGTCGTCGGACGCAACATCCCGAACGTCGTGCGTGCCACGCCGCAGATCGTGTCGGTCCTGTCGGAAGCGGACATCGCCCGCACCGGCGACGGCGACATCGCCGGTGCACTGACGCGCGTGACCGGCCTGTCGGTCGTCGGCGGCGGCTTCGTCTATGTGCGCGGCCTTGGCGACCGCTATTCGTCGTCGCTGCTCAACGGATCGCCGCTGCCCAGCCCCGAACCGCTGCGCCGCTCGGTCCCGCTCGACATCTTCCCGACCTCGATCGTCGGATCGGCGCTGGTGCAGAAGACCTATTCGGTCAACTTCCCCGGTGAATTCGGCGGCGGCATCATCAACCTGACGTCGAAGGCGATCCCGAAGAAGAACTTCCTGTCGATCGGCGGATCGATCGCCGCCGACACGGCGACGACCAGCGAGCTGGGCTATGTCTATGCCGGCGGCAAGACCGATTGGCTCGGCTATGACGATGGTACGCGCGGCGTCCCCGACTTCATCCGCAACGCCGACAAGGGATCGGGCATCATTCCGGCGGCGCAGGTCGCGCAGCTGAGCAATGCCCGCACCACGCTGTTGCAGGTCAACAACCAGCTGCCGGCCAACCTGTCCGGCGAAATCTCGGGCGGTTCGGTGTTCGATATCGGCAGCGACCGGCTGGGCGTCATCGCCTCGCTCGGCCTGTCGAACACGTTCCGGACCCGCGACGCGACCCAGCAGGATACCGTCAGCGAGGACGGCACGGTCCGCAACGATTTCCGGACCATCCTGACCGACAACCGCATTGTCGCGAACGCGCTGGTCGGACTGGGGTATGAGTTCGCCGATAACACCGTCCGCTGGACCAACGTCTATGTCCACGACACGCTGAAGCAGGGTCGTCTGGCCGCGTCGGACAAGTACAACAATTTTAGCGGCCTGCGCGTCCAGCAGAACACCAATTGGTTCGAACGCCAGCTGGTCGAAACGCAGCTGGTCGGCGAATTCAAGCTGACCGACGCGCTGAAGTTCGATGCACGCGGCGCCTTCGCGAATTCGAAGCGCAACGCACCCTATGAACGGCAGTTCGACTACCTCTGCTCGAACCGCACGACCAACGGCTATCCGATCACCACTATCGGCGCGCCGGTGTCGACCCGCTTCAACTGCGACGGTGCCTATCAGGTCACCCAGCGCTTCTCGCCCTTTTCGAGCGTCGTGTTCAGCGAACTGAACGAGGACCTCTACACCGGGCAGGCCGATCTGTCGTACAAGCTGCCGACCGATCGTCCGATTACCCTGTCGACCGGCTATTTCTATTCGAACACCGATCGTACCTCGCGCCGGCTGCAGTTCAACTACCAGACGAACGACGGGGCGGGCACCGCGCCAGGCTTCCCCAACAACCTGCTGCGGCCCGATTATCTGCTGGGACCGGATTCGCTGTTCAACGCCTGTCCGCTCCGCGGGCAGAATCTGTGCACGATCGAAATGCAGTTCAGCAACCAGAATGGCGACTATGCCTATGATGCGTCGCTGGAAATCCATGCCGGCTATGCCCAGGCCGAGGCGGAGGTATCGGACGGTCTGCGCGCGGTCGCCGGTGTCCGGTTCGAAACCGCCAAGGAACAGGTGACGCCGATCCGTAGCAACGCTACGGTGCTCGACAACAGCTACTGGCTGCCCGCCGGCACGCTGACGTGGAACTTCGCCTCCGACATGCAGCTGCGGCTGAGCGGTGCGAAGACCATTTCGCGCCCGCAGTTCCGCGAACTGGCCCCGCAGCAGTTCCGCGATCCCGACTCGGATCGCCTGTTCTTCGGTAACCCGAACCTGCGTGACAGCGAGCTGTGGAACCTCGAGGCGCGCTACGAATGGTTCTTCGGTCGCGATCAGCGGGTGACGGCCGCCGGCTTCTACAAGCGGATCGATCGCCCGATCGAACAGGCCGGCTTCTACCCCAGCCCCGACGCGACGCTGCAGACCGGTTTCACCTATCTGCCCAAGGCGACGCTGTGGGGTGCCGAGGTCGAGGCGCAGAAGTACGTCCCGCTCGAAGGACTGGGTAACTTCTTCGCGACCCGTCGCCTGCTGCTGCTCGCCAACTATACCTACACCCAGTCGGCGATCACGGCGGACAATAGCTGCGTGCCGAACCCGGCGGCGGCACTCGGTTCGCAGGGGATCGGCGGGTGCGGTAACGGCTTTGGCCGGGCGAACCAGCTGTTCCGTGACGGCGCACCGCTGACCGGCCAGTCGGACCATCTGGTCAACGTGCAGGTCGGTCTGGAGGATACGGCGAACCTGTCGCAGGTCACGTTGCTGTTCAACTATGCCAGCGACCGCGTGACCAACCGCGGTCCGTCGAACCTGTCGGGGCAGGGGTTCCAGCCCGATATCGTCGAGCGTCCGGGCATTCGTCTCGACCTCGTCGCGCGGCAGGGCTTCGAAGTGGCCGGTGCGAACCTGGAGGTGAAGGCCGAGGCACGCAACCTGACCGGCACGCGTTTCTCCGAAGGTCAGGATTTCGGCCGTAACACGGTCTATATCAACCGCTACGACCTGGGCCGGATGTTCTCGCTGGGCGTCACCGCCCAGTTCTGATCCGGACCTGATGAAAGGACGGGCCGTCGGCAGCGATGTCGGCGGCCCGTTCGCTTATCCCCACGGCCGTTCGCGAAACCATTTGGTCAGCACATATTTGGTGCCGTCGCGGACCTTCATGCCATGGTGCAGCGTGGCAGGGTTCGGGGTGCCGTCGGCGCGCAGGTTGTTCCAGGCGAGCAGCTTGCCGGTTTCGGGTTTCACGATCTTGTCGATCGCCTTGAACCGGGTCGCACCGCCCGCGCCCGGCTCGTTCAGGTACAGCATCACCGTCCAGGTCCGGTTGCCGGCCACCGAACAATATTTCGCGAAGTCGCCGCCGTGGGGATCGAAATAGTCGGTATGCGCCTTGAACTCCTGCCCGACGGCATAGCGCTGCCCCTGCAATGGCTCGCCATGCGTGGGATCGAGGCCGCAGAAATCGAAGATCAGCGTCTCTGCCGCTGCCACTACCGGATCGCTCGAATCGAGGTCGCAGGTTTCGCTGGTGCGGAAGGTGGGATCGCCGTTGGCATCGGCGATGGTCGACGGGCGTCGCTTCGCGTCGATCCGCTCGATCAAGGCGGTACAGAGGTCGGCGGGGATCAGCGCGCGGCGGATGAACAGCGACAGCTTCGCGCTCGGCACGCGCTGGACGCCGGGCTGAACCATGATATGTTCGACGACGGGTTCCGACGGATGACCGGATCCAAGCGTCGCGCGGGCGGGGGCAGTTGGCGTTTGCATGGCGATTTTCCTGCCAGAACGATTATCGTTACGCCACTGCTTGACCGATGCGCGGTGCACCGCTAAGCGCGCCACTCCACGGCGACCGTAGTTCAATTGGTTAGAGCGCCGGCTTGTGATGCCGGAAGTTGCGGGTTCAAGTCCCGTCGGTCGCCCCATCCCTTACAGCGCTGGAGCCGCCGCCGTGCAGACCGATTGGGGTTATCCCGACTTCGACGATCACGAGGGCATCCACCTCTTTTCCGATCATCAGACCGGCCTGCGCTGCGTCATCGCGATGCATTCGACCACGCTCGGCCCGGCGGCCGGTGGTGTTCGTTTCTGGCGCTATGCGACCAGCGACGCGGCGGTGACCGACGCGCTGCGCCTGTCGCGCGGCATGAGTTTCAAGAACGCGATGGCAGGGCTGCCGATGGGCGGCGGCAAGGGCGTCGTGCTGGCTCCCGAGGGTGGCGCCAAGGCGCCGGAACTGCTGGCGGCCTTTGGTCGCGCGGTCGAATCGCTTGGTGGCCGCTATGTTACCGCCGAAGATGTCGGCATGTCCGAAGCCGACATGATTACCATTTCCGGTTCGACCCGATATGTGTCGGGCCTGCCGGTCGCGGCGGGCAATGCCGGCGGCGATCCGGGGCCGTTCACCGCGATGGGCGTGTATCTGGGCGTCCGCGCGGCGGCGAAGCGGGCGCTGGGCAGCGACGACATGCGCGGCGTGCGCGTCGCGGTGCAGGGCGTCGGTTCGGTCGGCGGCGGCCTTGCCCGCCTGCTGGCGAAGGACGGCGCGGTCCTGACGCTGGCCGATGTCAACGAAGCCCGCGCCGAAGCGCTGGCGAGCGAACTGGGCGCGACGACCGCCGATCCGGTATCGGTGCTGACGCTGGAGGCCGACATCGTCAGCCCCAATGCGCTGGGCGCGGTGCTGGACGAAGCGACGATCGCGGCGCTGAAGTGCAAGGCCGTTGCCGGTGGTGCCAACAACCAGCTGGCGACGGCGGCGGACGGTGCGCGGCTGCAGCATCGCGGCATCCTCTATGCCCCCGATTACGTCATCAACGCCGGTGGCATCATCAACGTGGCGCTCGAATATCTGGGCCAGGGCGATCGTGCCGAGGTCGAGGCGCGGATTGCCCGCATCCCTGACCGGCTGGTGCAGGTATGGGATGAGAGCGATGTCAGCGGCAAGCCGCATTCCGACGTCGCCGACGCCATCGCCCGCCGCCTGATCGGTCGCGGGTAACCGTTCCTACGGGGTCGTAAGGGTCACTGCTCGACCGGGGCCATCACTTCGATGATCCCGGCGGCGATCTTCGCCATGACCGGCGTCTTCGCCAGCACCTCGCCATCGATCGAGATCGGCAGCGGCGGGTTGGTCTCGATCCGCAGCGCCTGTCCGTGGAATGTCACGGTATCGACGCGGCGCGATTCCAAGCGAAAGAACCCCGCCGCCCAGTTGCGGACCAGGCTGCGCTTGCCCTTGCCGGCAACGACCTGAACGATGATCTCGCCGCTATCGAGCCGCGCTTCCTCGACAAGTTCGGTGCCGCCGTGGAAGCGGCCGTTCGAGATGCGGACCTCGGTCGCCATCATCCGCTTCGCGGTGCTGCCCTGTCCGACGATCAGCTCGAACGGGTGGAACTTCGCGAACTGGATGGATGCCCAAGCGAGATAGCCGACCCGTCCGAACAGCTTCTTGATGCCATGCGGCACGGTCTTGGCGATCTGTGGCGACAGGCCGATCGCGGCGCAATTCGCGAAATAATCGCCGTCGATCATGCCGAGGTCGATGCGACGCGGCTGTCCGGTCTTCAACACCTCGATCGCACCGGGAATGTCGAGCGGAATGCCGAGCGTCCGGCAGAAGCTGTTGGCGGTACCGAACGGCAGCACGCCGAGGATGACGTCGTGCCCGAGCAGATAGTCGACCAGGCTGCTGATCGTCCCGTCACCACCCCCCAGGATCACCAGATCGGGCCGTTGTTCCAGCGCGCGCTTCAGCGTCGGGACCAGTTGGTCGGGGTCCTCGACGGCATGGGCGTCGACCGTGAACGAGGCGCCCTTCAATGCGCTGCACGCCTGCGCGAACTGGTCCTGCCCGCTGCGCGACCGAGCGTTGACGATCATGGCGGCGGTGCGGATGCGGTTCATGGCATCGGTAACGCCCCGTAACGAAAATCGACGCAAGCGACTTTCGGTTGATCGTCCGAACCGCATGGCCCACAAGTCGCGCCATGTCCGCTGCTTATCCCGCGCTGCGTCTGCGCCGTACCCGCGCCACCGCCTGGAGCCGCCGGCTCCACGCCGAAACCATCCTGACCCCTGCCGACCTGATCTGGCCGCTGTTCGTGACCGAGGGGGAGGGAGAGCCGGTCAAGGCGTTGCCGGGCGTATCGCGCTGGAATCTGGCTGGCATCGTCGATCGCGCGCGCGAGGCACGCGACCTGGGCATTCCGGTGGTCGCGCTGTTCCCCAATACGCCGCGGGAATTGCGGAGCGAGGGCGGCGAAGAGGCGTTCAATCCCGACAATCTGATGTGCCGCGCAATCCGCGCGATCAAGAATGCGGTGCCCGAGATCGGCGTGCTGACCGACGTCGCGCTCGACCCCTATACCGCGCATGGGCATGACGGCATCGTCGACGCGGCGGGCTATGTGCTGAACGACGTTACGTCGGAGGCGCTGGTGCGGCAGGCATTGGTGCAGGCGGAAGCGGGCAGCGACATCGTCGCCCCTTCGGACATGATGGACGGCCGGGTCGCGGCGATCCGCGACGCACTGGAAACCGGCGGCCATCCCAACGTGCAGATCATGGCCTACGCCGCCAAATACGCCAGCGCCTTCTACGGTCCGTTCCGCGATGCGGTCGGCACGCACGGGCTGCTGAAAGGCGACAAGAAGACCTATCAGATGGACCCGGCCAATAGCGAGGAAGCACTGCGCGAGGTCGCGCTCGACATCGCCGAGGGTGCGGACAGTGTGATGGTCAAGCCGGGGATGCCGTATCTCGACATCATCACCCGGGTGAAGGCGGCGTTCGAGGTTCCGGTCTTCGCCTATCAGGTGTCGGGCGAATATGCGCTGATCGAGGCGGGCGTGGCGGCGGGCGTGGCCGATCGCGATGCGATGGTGCTGGAAACGCTGCTGGCGTTCAAGCGGGCGGGATGTTCGGGCGTGCTGACCTATCACGCCGCCCATGCGGCCCGGCTGCTCGGCGCATGATCGATACGCAGCGGCTGATCCTGCGCCGGTGGGAGGATCGCGACCGCGAAACCTTCTACGCGCATTGTGCCGATCCTCAGGTGATGCGCTATTTTCCGGCGCTGATGACGCCCGCCGAAGTCGACGCGGCGATCGCGCGGCAGGACGGATATATGGCGACGCATGGCTATTGCTTCTGGGTCGCCGAGGAACGCGCGAGCGGCCGGATGCTGGGATTTTGCGGATTGAAGCCCGGTGCCGAGGGTACGCCGCTGGAGGGCGGGGTCGAGATCGGCTGGCGCTTCGGCCAAGCGCATTGGGGGCAAGGGTTCGCCCGCGAGGCGGCAGAGGCCTCGCTGGCATGGGGCTTTGCGAACCTGCCGGTCGAGCAGATCGGCGCGATCACCGTCCTTGCCAATACCCGCAGCTGGGGGTTGATGGAGCGGATCGGCATGATCCGATCGGCCGGGGAGGATTTCGATCATCCCGCCGTTCCCGACGATAGCCCGCTCAAGCGCCACATCACCTATTGGGCAACGCGTTCGTGACGGCGTCCGATCGGACTGCCGGCTGGCCGATCCGCTGGATCTTCGTGACGACGATCCTCGCCGGATCGTTCCTGCTGTTCCTCGTGCAGCCGATGGTCGCTCGCATGGCATTGCCGCAACTGGGCGGCGCGCCGGCGGTGTGGAACTCGGCGATGCTGGTGTATCAGGCGTTGTTGCTGGGCGGCTATGCCTATGCCCATCTGCTGGGCAAGCTGATGCCGAAGGCGCAGGCGGCGGTGCATATCCTGTTGCTGCTGTGCGCGGCGGTGTGGTTGCCGATCGGGGTCAATTCGACGCCGACCCCCGTTGGGACCGAGCCGGCGCTGTGGACCCCTTGGCTGCTCGCCGCATCGATCGGGCCGCTGTTCTTTGCGGTGTCGGCGCAGGCGCCGCTGCTCCAGCGCTGGTTCGCGTTCATCTGTCCGGGGCGCGATCCCTATGCGCTCTATGCGGCGTCGAACGTCGGCAGCTTTGCCGGGCTGCTCGCCTATCCGCTGCTCGTCGAACCATTGCTGCCGCTGCGCGCGCAGAGCTGGGGCTGGAGCATCGGCTACGCGCTGCTGTTCGTGCTGGTCATCGGCTGTGGCTGGCTGCTGCCGCATCGTCGCGAACAGTCGGTTCCGCTGGAGAAGGGCGGCGCGCCGGGTACGCGCCGGGTGCTGCACTGGATCGTACTGGCGCTGGTGCCGTCGGGGCTGATGCTCGCGACGTCGACCTTCCTGACGACCGACATCGTCGCCGTTCCGCTGCTGTGGGTGCTGCCGCTCGGGCTGTATCTGCTGAGCTTCACCGTGGCATTCGCGGCGCGACGTGGGGTCGCCGATGCGATCACCCGCTATGCGCCGATCACCATCCTCGTCTTTGGCGGGATGATGATCGGCGGCAATCACGACTTCCCGTTGCTGAGCGCGCTGGCGGCGTTGATGCTGCTGTTCGCGGTGTCGGTCACGCTGCACGCGCGCATGTATGCGCTGCGTCCGGCGCCGGGGCGGCTGACCGGCTTCTATCTGGCCATGTCGGTCGGCGGCGCGCTGGGCGGTGCGTTCGCGGGGTTGATCGCGCCGGTGCTGTTCGACTGGACGTATGAATATCCGCTGCTGATCCTTGCCGCCGGGCTGCTCGCGCCATTGCCCTTCCTGCTCCCCGCGACGCAGCGGCTATGGACGGCGGGCGGCGTGAAGCTGCGGCTGGCGACGATCCTGGCGATCGGTGCGCTGGTCGCTGTCGGGATGCTCAATCCGGGCGGGATACTCGGCGCGAAGCCCGACGCCGTCGCATTCTTCGGTATCGTCGCGGTCGGCCTGATCGCGATCGGTGCCCGTGCGCCGTTCGTGTTCGCGCTGGCCGCAGCGCTGTTCCTGTTCGGCGGCTATCGCGCGATCAGCCTGTCGCTGGAACCGGGTGCCCGCACGCGCAGCTATTTCGGCGTATACACGATCATGCGGGGGCAGGGGGTCAACGAACTGCAGCACGGCACGACGCTGCACGGCATCCAGCTAACCGGCATGCCCGAGCGGGAGCGGACGCCGACGACCTATTATGTCCCGCACTCGGGCGTGGGAGAGGCGTTGCGCGCCGCGCCGTCGCTCTACGGCCCGTCGGCACGGATCGGGATCGTCGGGCTGGGGACGGGGACGCTCGCCTGCTACGCCCGGCCGGGGCAGCATTGGCGCTTCTATGAAATCGATCCGGTCGTGGTGCGGATCGCACGCGATTCGGGTGCCTTCACCTTCCTGCGCCGCTGTGCCCCCGATGCGCAGATCGCGGTCGGCGATGCGCGGCTGACGCTGTCGAACGAGCCTGCCGGCAGTCTCGACCTGCTCGCGCTCGACGCCTTTTCGTCGGATGCGGTACCGATGCACCTGATGACGCGCGAGGCGTTCGACACCTATGGCCGGGTGCTGGGACGACGCGGGCTGCTGCTGGTGCATGTGTCGAACCGGTATCTCGACCTGGGACCGGTCGTGGCGCGGACGGCGGGGGGATGGATGGCGGCGCAGCTCCCCTATCAACCTAGGACGAACGATCCGGCGGAAACCGGGTCGCTGTGGATCGCGCTGACCCGCGATCCTGAAGTGCTGGGCGAATTGCTGGCATCGGGCGGACACTGGGAGCCGCTGCCGGTCACCGACACTGCGCCGTGGACCGACGATTATGCGTCGATCCTGCCGGTGCTGCGCGCGCTGCAATAAGGGCTATTTCAGCCGGGCGCCCAAGGTCGCGATCGTCGCGCGCTGCGCACTCGCGGCGGCGTTCGCCGTTGCTAGCGCGGCGTCGAGCGCCGGATAGGGCGGTGCGCCCGCCGCCGCACGATCGACCGCAAGCCGTTCGAGTTCCGCCAGTGGCACATCGATCGCCGTCCGCGCGACGTCGAGTTCGGCGAGCGCCACCTGCGCGCCCAGCCAGCGCTCGCTCCCTTCGCCGCTGCCTGCCGCCGCGCCGACCGTCTTTCCGGCGCGCGCAGCCGCGGTGTCGAATCCAGCCTTGGCTCCCGCTGCGTCGCGGGACAGCGTCGCGATCCTGGCGTCGAGCGCCGCATCGGCCGGAGCCACCGGCACCGGGCGCACCGGTTCGGCCAGGCTGATCTTTTCGATCGGCCGCGGCAGCAGCGACGGATAATCCCCTGCCGGCGCGGCACAGGCCGACAACAGGGCGGCGGGCAGGACGAACGGGATCGCGGAGCGGGTCATGACCCACCGATACCCATGCAAAAAAATTGATACAACGGGGTTGCCAGCAGGAAGGGTGGACTGTAGCAGGCGACCTCCACCGGGCACCCGTAGCTCAGCTGGATAGAGCATCAGACTACGAATCTGAGGGTCGGGCGTTCGAATCGCTCCGGGTGCGCCATGGAAAGCCCCGCCAGGTCAATCGATCTGGCGGGGTTTTCTTTGTCGGAATGATTGGGCGGTCGGACCAGCAAAATTTGCTGCCGTAACGACTTGCCAGATCGGAAGAGCCTCTTTAACAGGCGGCCTCCACCGGGCACCCGTAGCTCAGCTGGATAGAGCATCAGACTACGAATCTGAGGGTCGGACGTTCGAATCGTTCCGGGTGCGCCATGGAAAACCCCGCCAGGTCGATCGACCCGGCGGGGTTTTCTTTGCCTGGCGCTCCGCCGCCTGGCGTTGATAGGCGTAGGGGCCGACGATGGTGCCGGTGAATCCACCCGCCATCCGCGTGCTGAGGAAGCGGATGTCGACATCCTTGGCCAGCGTCCTGCGACTGCCGCCGATGGCGTAGTCCAACGCCATCGTGCCCCGGTCGGCCCGTAGCGTCAGCGTGACGGGGGCATTGCCATCGATCGGCGCGCTGGCGATCAACTGCTCTGCGCCTTTCGCGCGGGTATAAAGCGCGACCACCGGCTTGCCCGCGATGCGCGTGACGCCGAAGAACAGATAGCTCTCGTCGCTCTGCATCGCGACCAGCCCGGCGCGGTCGCCATCCTGACGCGGAGTGAAGCGGACCGTCGTTCCCGTGGTCGCTATTTGATGCTGCTGCCGCCGCCCGACAAAACCCGGCACGCCGGTCTGGTGGCCGATCGCGGCACCGCCATCGATCAGCAGTTCGCCCTTCGCCAACCGATAGACCGGTGCTTGCGGTGTGCGAACGCCGATCCACTGCATCGCCAGCCTGGTGCCGTCAAACTCGTCGATATAGCCGAAGTCGCCGCTGGTCGGCAGTTTCGCGGCCGCTTGCCGGGGCAGCCTGAGCCGGTTTGCGACGAACGGCACACGCTGTCCGGCGGGCAGGATCGTCGGCCAGCCGTCCTTCCAGGTGACCGGCAGCAGGAACGTCTCCCGCCCGATATTGTAATAGTCGTCGCAATAGGGGCGGACCGCCAGGAACGTCGCCCACCAGTCGCCATCCTGGGTCTGCACCAGTTCGGCATGACCCGCCGCCGATACCGGATTGGTCCGGTCGTTCGGCAGGTCGCGCTGCGTCAGGATCGGGTTGCCGCCCCACGGCACGAACGGACCACGCAATGTCTTCGACCGGAACACCACCTGCGAATGGTTGACGCTGGTGCCCCCTTCGGCGGCGGTCAGATAATACCAGCCGTCCTTGCGGAAGATATGCGGCCCTTCGATCCACACCGGCTCCCTGGAAAGGTCGACGCCGCCGTTGATGAGCTGGGTCGATTCGCCGACCATCTTGCCGGCGCGCCAGTCATATTCCTGCACCCAGATCGCGCGGTGGCCGTCATAGCGCGGCGGTTCGTCCGGCGCGCGGTTGTTGACGATATAGGCCCGGTTGCCCTCCCAATAGATCGACGGGTCGATCCCCTCGAACGGCAACCAGATCGGGTTCGACCAGGGGCCTTTGGGGTCCTTCGCGGTGATGACGAAATTGCCGCGACACTGGACGCAGGTATTGACGATGTAGAAGGTGCCGTCATGAAAGCTGATGTCGGGGGCGAATACCGCCTCCGATACGC
This sequence comes from Sphingomonas sp. Leaf32, assembly GCF_001421765.1. Lineage (GTDB taxonomy): Bacteria > Pseudomonadota > Alphaproteobacteria > Sphingomonadales > Sphingomonadaceae > Sphingomonas. The sequence continues at coordinate 1,053,768 of NZ_LMLA01000001.1, forward strand.
GCCGGCCGCTGAAATCCAGCTGCTCGGGCCGGTCGATCGCGTTTGCGATCTGCGTCCAGTTCACCAGATCGCGCGAATGAAAGATCGGCAGCCCCGGATAATGGGCGAAGGACGACAAAGCGAGGTAATAGTCCTGACCGACCCGGACGACCGACGGATCGGGATAATAGCCCGACAGGATCGGGTTGCGATACTGGTCGGGACCCGGCGTCGCCCGTTCGACGCTGCGGCCGTCATAGTTGAAGCGGCTGAACCGCGCAGGCTCGGCCGATGCCGCCCCCATGCTGGCAATCAGGAGCAGGCCGGTCATCAGGGCCCGCAGCATCGGCAAGTCTTTCGATTGAATCGCAAACAAGGTCAGGCGCTGGTCCCGTCCAGCCGGAACAGCGCGGCACCGTGCGACGGCACATCGGCCTCGATCCGGCTGGCCGCGGTCCCCACGTCGCGGCGCGCCCACAGGTCGCGTACCCGAACCCGACCATGCAGGTTCAGCCAGCGCAGATCGACGCCGGGGCGCGACGGCTTGTCACCCGGATTGAACAGCGCGAGATAGGTCGACCCGGTCGGGCTGCGCGCGGTCCATGCCCGCATCCCGTCCTGCACATGCAGGGGCCGGTTGGCCGAGCTGGCCTGGTTCACCGCGATCACCTCCGGATTGGTCAGCAGATCGAGCGTGGCCGTATCGAGGTGACGCAGGTCGCCACCCATGATGAGCGGCGACCGCGCGATCGACCAGAGCGTCATCAGCGTCCGCTGTTCGGCGGGCGTGAACTTCGTATCGCGCTGGCCCAGCGCCAGTCGGCCGAGCGGCAGCATATCGGCGTCGGGCCACCCGCCCGGACCGGCGAAACGCTGCCAGTTTTCCAGCCGGACGAACTGCGCGTCGAGCAGTGGCCATTCGTCCCAGAAATCGTCGCTGATCCGCCACATCTGCGCGTGCGCCCGGACATGGTCGGCGCTGGAAAGCGGGGTTTCGCCGGGCGACAGGCTCAGCAGGATCGGACGGCCCGACCGGGCGATCGCCTTGCTCGCCGCCTCGATCTCCGGCGCATGGGCGTCATAGGGGCGGCTCATATCGTCCATCTTGACCAGATCGACGCCCCAGTCGGCATATTGCGCGAACACGCTGTCGTAATAGGCCTGCGCGGCGGGGTGGCGCATGTCCACGCCGTACATGTCGCTGTTCCACGAACAGATGCTTGCGCGATCCGCGATGTCCTGCGCGCGATACCGGGTACCCAGGATCGGCAGGTTGCGGCGTACCGCTTCGCGGGGAATGCCGCGCATCAGGTGGATGCCGAATTGCAGTCCCATTGCGTGGACCCGGTCGGCGATGGCGCGAAAGCCCTTGCCATCGGCGGCGGAGGGAAAGCGCTTCGGATCGGGTTGCAGCCGGCCATACTCGTCCAGCACGGGCACCGCGTCGCTGCGATAGGCATAGCCGGTCGCGCCGGGTTCATACCACTGAATGTCGATGGTGAAGATCGAATAGCCCGCCGGCAACAACCGGTCGCGCATGATCGTCGCCGTCTCCAGCGCCTGTGCCTCGGTAATGGTGGTCGCAAAGCTGTTCCAGCTGTTCCAGCCCATCGGCGGCGTCGGCGCGAGGGCACGCTTTCTGGCAGCGGCGGCGGTCGGGCCGGTGACGGCCGGGGCGATCGCGGCACTGGCGATCAGGGTGCGTCGGCTAATCTCTAATGTCACGTCATTTGCTCCGTACGGTGTGCGGCGGCGTTGTCGATCGAGGCGCGCGCAGCGTGAAGCTGTCGACGTCGAGATGGCCTTTGCCGGGCGTCGGATTGTAGCAGGACAGCGCCATCTGCTGCCCTTGAAACGTGCCGGTCCGCCACGCGAAGGCGAGGGGAAAGTCGCCGCCCGCCGCCTGCCAGCGCACGCCGTCCCGGCTGTACGACAATCGGCCGCGATCGGTGGTGAAGTCGAGGTCGAGGCCGATCCACAGGGTGTTTCCGGTAAAGGGCGCCGCCTTCATCCGGGTGTCGACTGCCGGCCCCTTTTCGGTGCTCTCGATGACATCCATCGCCAGGCTGGCCGCACCCCTGTTGTCGCGCGTGACGGCGAGCGTCGCGCTATACTGGCCGAACGTGCAGAAGCCGCAGCGGTCGCCGGACGCGATGTGGCGGATGTCGAGCTTCACTTCCGCCCGGCTGCGCGGCCCCTGCGCCTTTTGCGTCAGCGTGTTGCGCGCGTGCCAAAGCCCATCGGCCTGCGTCGGGTGCAGCCGGAGGAAGCCTGGCCGTGCGCTCAGCGACCAGCGGCTGTCGTCCGGATTATGATTCCATTGCCATTGCCGGCCCAGTTGCCGCGCGGAAAAATCGTCGGACGTCGCCGGTTCGGCCAGCGGAAAGCCCGTGACCGGCTTCGTCGCCCGCGCGGGCACGCGTCCCGGCATGTCGGGCGTGCCCCAGACCGGCCAGTCGTCCTGCCAGAAGATCGGGCTGAGGTTCGTCGTCCGGCCGATCGCCCCGGCATCGAGCATGACGAACCCGACCCATGTGCCGTCGGCGGTATCGACCAGCGCGCCCTGATGCCCGCCGCTGCGGTCGTCGATCTGGGGGCGGGTCTCCCATGGCCCGTACAGGCTGCGCGCCCGCGAGACCGTCAGGCCAAGTCGCCGGGGAATCGCGTTGAACAGGTAATGATAGTCGCCCCGTCGGACGATCTTCGACCCTTCCGCACCGGCGACATAATGTACCTTGCGGTCGTCGACGACCCTTCGCAATCCGGCATCGAGCTTCAGCAGGCGGATGGTGCCGTCGGACCCGATCGATGTCGCGATATAGGCGCTGCCGTCGGGTTCGATGAACAGGCCCGGATCGAACGCGGACCGGTCCAGCTCGTTCATTTGCCAAGGGCCACGCGGATCGCGCGACCGATAGATGCGCGTATTCCGGCCGACCGGAGTCACGGCGACATAGAAGATGCCGTCATGGAAGCGCAGGCTGGCGGCGAACAGTCCCCGGCGATAAGCGTCCTTGCCGTCCGCCAGCCGATACTCGGGCCGATCGTCGAGATGTGGCACGACATGGCTGAAAATGCGCCAGTTCACCAGGTCCTTCGAATGCAGCAGGGTCAGTCCCGGGGCGTTGGCGAAGGTCGTGGTGACGAAATAATCGCTGCCGACGCAGATGATGTCGGGGTCGGGATAATCGGCGAACAGCACTGGATTGCGATAGGTGCCGTCCCCCTGGTCCGACTGCCAAATCTGTGCCGATCCCGCGCTGCCGGTCAGCAGCGCGATCGCCAGCATGGCCGCACCTGTCGTCGTCGATGCCCGCATCGTCCCTCCCGAACGCGGTATCTGACGTCCGCTATTAGTCTGGGTATTGAGTGGGCAATTGCCGGTCAACGTCTTTTGTGGGCCCATACGGCTGGTCGACCGTAGGACCGGGTGCTGCCTTCGCAGTATCGGCTGGTGTGTCCACGACGGTTTGACGGCGGCCTTTCCCGTGCCTAGCGTATTCATCATCCCGTTCGTGCGAATAACGGGCGTATATTAGTTATACAAATCGACCGCGAACCGTCGCGCCGCCGATTTGTATCGATGCCGAGGACGAAGGAAACCGCGTGGATACGGATGATGCACTGGGCGATGGTGCCTCAGCGGATGTGGCCGGCGCGCTGGGCGAGCAGGCGGGCACCTCGCGCAAGGGGTCAGGCCGCCGCCTGCGCGGGGCGGTGGCGCATTTTCTGGGTACGGCGATCGTGTCCGGACGGATCGCGCCCGGCGAACTGCTGACGGGCGAAGTCGCCAATGCCGAAGCGCTGGACGTATCGCGCAGCGCGTATCGCGAAGCGGTGCAGGTGCTGACCGCAAAGGGACTGGTCGAAAGCCGTCCGAAGATCGGCACCCGTGTCCTGCCGCGTCGGCGCTGGAACTTCCTCGACCCGATGGTTCTCGCCTGGGCGTTCGAGGGGGAGCCGAATATCGCGTTCGTGCGCGGCCTGTTCGAATTGCGGTCGGTGGTCGAACCGGCGGTCGCGCGGCTGGCGGCCGAACGACGCGACAAGGAAGACATCAAGGCGTTGAAGACGGCGCTGGCGGGGATGCGTCGGCATACGCTGGCGACCGAAGCGGGGCGGTCGGCGGATCGCGACTTCCACGATGCGCTGATCTACGCCACGCATAACGAAACCTTCGTCGCGCTCAGCGCCAGCATCGGCGCGGCGGTCAACTGGACCACCCAGTTCAAGCAGCGGCAACGCGCCCTGCCGCGGGACCCGGTGCCCGACCATGCCCGCGTGTTCGATGCGGTTGTGGCGGGCGACGCGCGCGGTGCCGAGGACGCGATGAACGCCCTGGTGTCGCTGGCGCTGGAGGATACCCGCTCGGCAATGGGTTGATCGCCTGATCCCCGTTCGGACGTACCATGGCTGGCGCTGCTGCGCGGCCTTTGCCATGGTATCGCTCACAACGAATCGGGGAGAGGGTATGCGTTCGTTCACGGGATGGGCGGCTGGTCTGACGGCTGCGCTGCTGGCGGGAAGCGCGCCGGCCTTGGCGCAGGCGACCGCGCCCAGTTTTGCCAATATCTTTGCGGATCATGCCGTGTTGCAGCGCGACCGGCCGATCACGGTCTGGGGCACCGCCGCACCGGGCGAGAAGGTAACGGTGAAGCTTGGCGAGCGCAGCGTAACGGCGGTCGCGGGGCGCGACGGCAAATGGCGGGCGATCCTGCCAACGATGGCGGCGGGCGGTCCCTACACGCTGTCGGTCGGCGGAGCGTCGGGTGCGCCTGCGCAGCAGGTATCCGACGTGCTGGTCGGCGATGTGTTCCTGTGCGGCGGGCAGTCGAACATGGAGTTCCGGGTCCGCAGCGCGACCGGGCTGGAGGTCGTACCGTCGTCGAACGACGCGCAGCTTCGTTTCGTCACCATCCCCGATACCAGCGTCCCTGCTCCGGCGGCCGATCTGCCGGCACGGGTCCAGTGGAAGGCGGTATCGCCCGAAACGGTCGGCGATGCCTCGGCGGTCTGCTATTTCATGGCGCGTTCGCTGCGGTCGACCGAGCAGGTGCCGATGGGGTTCATCGCGTCCGAATGGGGCGGGACCCGGATCGAAAGCTGGATCAGCGCGCCGTCGCTCGGCAAGCTGCCGGGCTTTGCCGACCGGCTGGCCACCGTTGCGACCTTTGGCTCCAACCCGTCCGCCGCCATCGCTGGCGAAGGTGCCCGGCGGGAGAAGGCATGGGAAGCGTTCGATCCGGCGGCTAGCAAGGAGCGCGCCTTTCGCGAGGCGGCGTTCGACGATCGCACCTGGGCGACGCTGCCGTCCGACGACGGGCAGTTGCCCGCCGCCGATCGCACCGGGCTGGACGGGGTGGTGTGGCTGCGCACCACCGTCGACTTGACGGCGGAACAGGCGACTGCCGCCAGGCGCATCCAGCTTGGCCCGATCGGCAAGTTCGACGAAACCTACATCAACGGCCGCTATGTCGGCGGTGGCAGCGTCGACTGGGTGTGGCGCAACTATGACTTGCTCGCCGGGACGCTGCGCGCCGGGCGTAACGTCATCGCCATTCGCGCGGTCGGTGCAAAGGGCCAGATGGCCTTCACCAACACGGCCAACCGCATGATCGCTCTGAGCGACGGCGGCACCGTCGCGCTCAACGGCCCATGGCGCTATCGGATCGGCAGCCCGATCAGGAATGCGCAGATCGCGCCTGCGCCGTGGGAGGTGCCGAACAGCTTGGTGACGCTCTATAACGGCATGATCGCACCGCTGTCGGGCTACGGCCTGAAACTGGCGGCATGGTATCAGGGGGAATCGAACACCGGAGAACCGGGCGCCTATCGCGGGCTGCTGTCGAACCTGATGGCGGACTGGCGGCGGACCTTCGCCCAGCCCGATCTGCCATTCTTCGTCGTACAGTTGACCGCGTATGGCAAGCCGCAGACCGTGCCGACCGATTCGGGCTGGGCCGCGCTGCGGCAGGCGGAGGCAGACGCGGTCGCCGCCGATGCGAACGCCGGCCTGGCCGTCACAATCGATGTCGGCGACCGGTTCGACATTCATCCGGCACAGAAAAAGATCGTCGGCGAACGCCTCGCCCGGCTGGCGCGCGTCGTCGCCTATCGCCAGCCGGGACTGCGCAGCGGTCCGGAGGTGGCAGAAGCGGTGCGGCAGGGGAGCGACATCGTCGTCCGCTTCCGCAACGTGACGGGCGGGCTGCAACGCTATGGCGGCGCAGCGGCGATCGGGTTCGAACGCTGCGCCGGCACGACGTGCAGCTTCGTCGACGGGATGGTGCAGGGGGACACGATCGTCCTGCCCGGCGCCAACCGGCCGGAGGTGACGACGGTCCGCTACGCTTGGGCGGACGCGCCGTTCGTGAACCTGTTCGACGGTGCCGATCTGCCCGCCGCGCCGTTCACCTTGCCGGTTCGCTGATACGCGGGCGGCGGGGTTTGCGCCCCGCCGCCTGTTCGGTCACCGCACCGTAAAGGTCGTGGTGGCGATATGGTGCAGCTTTTCGACCGGACCGCCGGCCACGCGCAAACGCCCGGTTTCGACCTGCGCCGCGCTCAACAGATACCGCCCCTTGCTCTCGGCCGGAACGGTGATCGTACCGTCCGCTGCAGCCGTCAGTTCGATGCTGCGACGCTCGGGCGTGACCAGCGTCACCTTCGCGCCCCCGACCGGCTTGCCATTGTACCGCAACGCAAAGCGGTCGGCATCGGCGGTCAGCGGCGTGATCTCATACGCCATGCGCGATCCCGTCTCGCTGCGCCCGGCGCGGGCATAATAGACGACGCCTTCCTTCGCGCCGGCCTCACCCCATGGCTTGAACACCGAATCGTCGGTCACGCGGACGTCGCCGGGTGCCACCTGCGCTTCGATATAGCCCGATCGACGAACCTGGCGGACCGCAGCCTGTCCGACGATATTCGGCGCCGTCAGGTTTTTGAACTCCGGATCGCCACCGACCGGCATCGGTTCCGCCGGTTCGCCCAGATAGATGCGGGCCGGACCGTTGCCGTCGCGTTCCACCCACACTTCATGCGCATTCGCGGTCACCGGTACTGCAACCGCGATCATCATGGCCAAGCGTCGCATCGAAACTCTCCTGCTGGATGGCGCATTCCGCCATCTGTCTCCATCCCGCATAGTAATAATGAGAGTAGGTCGCAATAGCGTTGCATTCTGGACGAGGTGGTTATAGGTGCGGACGTATTGATACAGATTCGCAAAAGGGGGCGGAGTGAAGCATTCGGTACGATCGACGGCGCTGATCGGTATGGCGGCATGGTTCCTGCCCGCGATGCCGGCAATGGCCGAACCGGTGACGGAAGAAGAGACGGAGAACCAGCGCGCCGAAGAAATCGTCGTCGTCGGCAAGAGCTATGGCCAGGCGGTCGGCAAGACCGTCACCCCGCTCAAGGATGTTCCCAACACTATCACCGTCATCGATCAGGAACAGCTGCAACAGCGCAACCTGTTCACGCTGGAGGATGCGCTGAGCGTCACCAACGGCGTCACGATCACCGGTATCGGCAGCGAGGACCCGTCCTATCTGTCGCGCGGCTTCACCATCAACAACTACCTTGTCGACGGCGTGCCGACCTTTGCCTTCGCCTTTCCCGCCGTGGTGCCGGACCTGTTCCTGTACGACCGGGTGGAGGTTCTGCGCGGGCCAGCGGGGTTGTTCAGCGGCGCCGGCAACCCGGCCGGCAGCATCAACTTGGTCCGCAAGCGGCCGCTGGACGAACGCCGTATCAGCGCACTGGCCGGCTATGGCAGCTACCAGAATGTTCGTGGCGAGGTCGACGTGTCGACACCACTCGACGACCATTCGGGCGTCCGGCTGGGTGCGATGGTGCAGGATCAGGACCAGTTCTTCGATGTAGCGCACCGCTATCGCTTCGCGGCGTTCGGCGTGGCGGATACCGCGATCGGCGACAACACGACCCTGACCGTCGGCGGCAATTACGACCTCTTCAAACCGGCGATCCAGTCGGGCCTGCCCGGGTTTATCGGCGGGGCGGACGGCAGCGACGGACGACTGCTCGACGTCGCGCGCTCGACCTATCTCGGTGCCGACTGGAACCGGTTCCGTTCGGAAAGCTGGTCGGGGTTTGTCGAACTGGCACACCGCATCAGCGATCGCTGGACGCTGCGCGCGACAGGCATGTTGACCGACATCGATCGCATCGACATCTACAGCTATATCGGCAACCAGCCGATCACCCCGACCAACGGCCGCACTAGCCATATCGCCTACCGCGGCGACAGTGCGATGCAGACCCGTTCGTTCGATTTCAACGGGGTAGGGAGCTTTCCTGCCTTCGGGCGTGAACAGACGCTGATCCTGGGCGCGGATTATCAGGCGAGTTCGGCGACGTCCGATTTCACCCGCATGTCCAACTATGCCCAGATCGACGTCTTCAATCCCGTCTCCCCTGCCGAGCCTCCGCTGAACCCCTATGGTCCGCTTCCGCCCTATCAGGGACCGAACGGTCCGGTGACGCAGGTCTATGGCGGCTCGGCGACGGAGGTCGAGCAATATGGCCTGTACGGCCAGCTTCGGCTCAGCCCGCTTGCCGGGGTGACGCTGGTCGGGGGCGGGCGCATGACGTGGTGGGACACGACTGTCACCACCACCCGCGTCGCCAGCGGCACGATCCCGCTGCCGACCCGCTATGGCTTCGACGAGCGCTTCACCCCCTATGCCGGGCTGGTGTGGGACGTGACCGGCGACCTGAACGTCTATGCCAGCTATGCCGACAGCTTCACGCCGCAATCAGCGCCGGGGCGGGTCCGTCCCGACGGACGCGCGCTCGAACCGCTGATCGGCGACCAGTATGAGGCGGGCAGCAAGCTGTCGCTGATGGACAAACGCCTGCTATTGTCGGCGGCGGTGTATCAGATCACGCAGAACAACCGGGTCATCAACGATCCCAACACCCCAACCCTGGTGTTCCAGACCGGCAAGGTCCGCGCGCGCGGTATCGAGGCGGAGGCGAGCGGCCAGATTTTGCCCGGCTGGCGGATCAATGGCGGCTACAGCTTCACCCGCACCGAATATCTCGCCGACGCCAATCCGGTGCTGGAGGGGCTGAGCCTGTTGCCGGCAATTCCGGAACATATGGTCAAGCTTTTCTCCAACTACGAACCGGTCGGTGGACCGTTGGCGGGTGCCAGTATCGGTGCGGGCGTGACCTGGTTCGATGCGACGTGGAGCGGCAACCCCGCCTTCTACAACGCCAACGACACGCTGCGCACCCGCTCGACCATCGTGCGGCAGGGCGCCTATGCCGTGGCCGACCTGCGCGCGGGATACCGGCTGTCCGATCGGCTCTCGCTGGCGTTGAACATCAACAACCTGTTCGACCGCAGCTACTACGCCCGCCTCTCCTCGACTGGTCGCGGCAATTATTACGGGGTGCCGCGCACCGTGTTCGCCAGCATACGGGCAACCCTGCCATGACTGCGACCGGGCAGGTGCGCCATGTGCTGTGGCGACGCGTCGGCGACAATGCCCTGCGGCTGATCGCAGCGTTGCCGGTGGGCTATGCCGTGGCCAGCCTGTGGTCGATGGCGCTGGCGCGTATCCTGCCCGGTGACCGGGTACAGGCGACGATCGCCGCCGCGCTGATCGCGCTGGTCCTGTGCGCTGCGGCCGCGATGTGGGCCTATGCCGCGCGCAGCGGCTGGCGGGCGCTGTGGACACTGGTCGTCGCGGGCGCGATTGCCGGCGGTATCTCTTGGGGATCGGTGGCGATTTGGGGTCGGCTATGAGCAAGGGGTTTCGCCAGTCGCAATCGACGCTGCACACCTGGTCGGGCCTGTTGCTCGGCTGGCTGTTATTCGCGGTGTTCGTCGCCGGCACATCGGCCTATTGGCGCGAGGCGCTGAACCGCTGGGCGCGTCCCGAACTGGCCCGGATCGACAGCACCGATCGCGTCGTCGAAGGGGCGGTCGCGTTCCTCTCGCGCAAGGCGCCCGATGCGCAGAGCTGGTTCATCACCGTGCCGACGACGCAGAGCGCCGGGGCGGACCTCTTCTGGGTGCCACAGGCCAAACCCGGCGAGGAACGGCGCGGTCGACGGGGGCGGCGCGACACCCGCGCCTTCATCGGCAGCGATGGACAGGAGGGCACGGCACGCGAAACACGGGGCGGCGACTTCTTCTACCGCTTTCATTTCGACCTGCATTACATGCCCGTCTTCTGGGCGCGCTGGATCGTCGGCATCGCCGCGATGTTCATGCTGGTGGCGATCTTTACCGGGATCGTGACGCACAAGAAGATCTTTCGCGACTTCTTCACGCTGCGCCGTGGCAAGGGACAACGATCCTGGCTCGACGGGCATAATGCGACCGCGGTGCTGGCGCTGCCGTTCCACCTGATGATTACCTATACCGGCCTCGTGACGCTGATCGCGATGCTGATGCCATGGGCGATCGTCGCCAATTACAGCGACGGATCGAAGCTGTACGCCGCCGTCTTTCCCGAAGCGCCTGTCGTCGAGCGCACCGAACGCCCCGCGCCGTTGACCGATCTGGTCGCGGTCATCCACGATGCGGAGCGCCGCATCGGCGGGACGGTCGGATATATCACCGTCTTCAACCCCGGTGATGCGGCGGCGCGGATCACGCTCACCCGGTCGGGCACGTCGATGCTGTCGGCCCGCAGCCCCAGCATCGCCTATGACGGGGTTACGGGCCGGATGCTGTGGCAGGCCCCGCCGCCGGGCGGCGCGGTCGAAACGCAGGGGGTGATGGTCGGGCTGCACGCCGGGCGGTTCGGCGACTATTCGATGCGCTGGCTCTATTTCCTGTGCGGCATCGCAGGGTCGCTGATGGTGGCCAGCGGGCTGGTGTTGTGGACCGTCAAGCGGCGCGAGCGCCTGCCGGACCCCGCACGACCGCCTTTCGGGTTCCGCGTGGTCGAACGGCTCAATGTCGGGTTCGTCGCGGGCTTTCCCCTGGCGATGACGGTATATCTGTGGGCCAATCGCCTGCTGCCAACGGGGCTGGTCGCGCGGTCCGATGCCGAGGTCAACGCGATGTTCGCCGGCTGGGCCGCGATCTTCCTCTATGCGCTCGTCCGTCGCCCGGCGCGGGCGTGGGTCGAGTTGCTGACCGTACAGGCGGTGCTGCTGATCGCCCTGCCGCTGTACAACATCGTCGCGCTGCCCAGCGGATTGCTCTCGACCATCGGTGCAGGCGACTGGGTATTGGCGGGGGCCGACCTGACCTTTCTGGCGCTCGGAGCGGGGTTCGGCTTCGCGGCTTGGCGGGTCCATCGCTTCCGCCCGAAGGCACGGCGGTCCGCCCGCAGTGCCTCGACTGTTCCCTCCAATCTGGCACCAGCAGAATGATCGCGTTCGCCCTCCTGACCGCCCTAGGGGCATTCGGGCTATTGGCGCTTGCCAGCGACCGGCATCGCCATCGCTGGAACGGCGTCGCCATTCCATGGCGGCGGCGCGGCGGATGGGCGTTGGTTGTCTCGACCTTCGTCGCCGCCTTTGCGGCCTGGGGGCCGGTCTATGGCGCGATCGGTGCGCTTGGGTTGTTGATGTTGGGGGCGGGGGTCAGCTTCCTCGCCCTCAACCTCACCCAGCGTTAAAGCGCCACCGCCGTCCATTCGCCGAACGCGTCGCGCGCGCGCGCGGTGTACATCTTCTTGCGATCTGCCTTCTTGGTCCGCCCCGGAATCGGTGGCATCAGTCCGAAATTGACGTTCATCGGCTGATAGGTTTCCGCCACGGCCGCCCCGGTGATGTGGTGCAGCAGCGCCCCCAGCGCGGTTTCGACCGGCGGCGGGGCCAGTTCCTTGCCTGCCAGTTCAGCAGCGGCGAAGCGTCCGGCCATCAACCCGACCGCCGCGCTCTCTACATAGCCCTCGCATCCGGTCATCTGCCCGGCGAAGCGCAGGTGCGGCCGGGCCTTCAGCCGCAGCATGGGGTCGAGCAGTTCGGGCGAGCGGATGAAGGTGTTGCGATGTAACCCGCCCAGCCGCGCGAACTCGGCATTCTCCAGCCCCGGAATGGTGCGGAACAGCCGAACCTGTTCGCCGTGTTTCAGCTTGGTCTGGAATCCGACGATGTTCCACAGCGTGCCGGTGGCGTTGTCCTGTCGGAGTTGCACGACGGCGTGCGGCCAGCGTCCGGTGCGCGGATCGTCCAGCCCGACCGGCTTCATCGGCCCGAAGCGCAACGTGTCCAGCCCGCGTTCCGCCATTACTTCGATCGGCATACAGCCTTCGAAATAGGGGACATTCTCCCACTCGCGAAACTCTGCCTTTTCGCCGGCCATCAGCCCGGCGTGGAAGGCTTCATACTGTTCGCGGTTCATCGCGCAGTTGATGTAATCCTTGCCCTCGCCCTTGTTCCAGCGGCTCTGGAACCATGCCTGCTCCATATCGATGGACTCGAAATGGACGATGGGGGCGATGGCGTCGAAGAAGGCGAGCGCTTCGGCCCCCGTCGCCCCCCCGATGTCCCCGGCCAGCGCGGGCGCAGTCAGCGGGCCGGTGGCGACGATCGTCATGCCGCTGTCGGGCAGCGCGTCGACCCGTTCGCGGACGATGGTGATGTTCGGGTGCGCCTCCAGCGCGGCGGTGACCCCGGCTGAAAAGCCGTCGCGATCGACCGCCAGCGCCGATCCGGCCGGCACCTTATGTTCGTCGCCTTTCGTCATGATGAGCGATCCGAGCGCGCGCATCTCTGCATGGAGCAGCCCGACCGCGTTCGATTCGGCATCGTCCGATCGGAAGCTGTTCGAGCAGACGAGTTCCGCCAGATCGTCGCCCTGATGTGCCGGCGTAGTGTCGCCACCGCCGCGCATTTCGGACAGGCGCACCTTTGCGCCGGCCTCGGCCAATTGCCATGCTGCTTCGGACCCGGCGAGGCCGCCGCCGATGATATGAACGTCGTATTGCATGGCAGGCGTCTAGGCCGGCGAAGCGAAACGGGCAATGAACGTCCGTCGCGTACCGTCGTTTAAAACGGGCAGGGCGCGGGACGATCACGATGGGAGGAAGCGGACGATGAAGATTTTCACCATCGGCTATGAAGCGGTAACCATGGCGGAATTCGTCGCGGCGCTGACCCGGGCGGGGGTCCGCCGGGTGATCGACGTCCGCGCGCTGCCCCTGTCGCGACGGCCGGGCTTCTCTAAGACATCGCTTGCCGCCGAACTGGCAGGGCACGGCATCGACTATGTCCATCTCAAGGCGCTGGGCACACCGAAGCGCGGGCGGGATGCCGCGAAGAAGGGGGACGTGGCGACGCTCCGCGCGGTCTATGACGAACAGCTCGAACTGCCCGAGGCGCAGGCACAGGCGGCGATCATGCTGGGGCTGGCGGCGGAGATGCCGTCGGCATTGCTATGCTTCGAACGGGAACCGCAGCATTGCCACCGAACGCTGTTACTCGAAGCGGTCGGGCAGGGCGCCGAGGTGGTGGAACTGTACCCCTAAATCCTCCCCGGCACGGGGAGGACCGTTACCCCGTAATCGGCCGCCTCACCCGGCCAGCCTCGTCGCGGTGCAACGGCCCGTACGCTACCACGGCGTCCAGCGGCAACGGCGCATAGATATGCGGAAACAACTGCCCGCCGCGCGACTCTTCCCACTTCACCACATCACCGAGCGCTTCGAGGTCGACTTCCGCCACGTGCAGGTCGTCCTGCCCGGCGAAATGCTTGTCGACCGTCTCGGTCAACTGCTCGAACGTCGACAGATGGACATAGCCATCGGCCAGGTCCACCGGCGCGCCGGCAAAGCTGCCATCGCGTTCCAGCACTGCCATCTGTTCGCCGGTCAGCACCTTGAAGGCGGTCGCGGGCCTCATTCCTCGGGGTCCGATTCGCTGATCGTGTCGGGGCCGGTGCCGTCGTCCAGCACGATGTCGCCGTCGGACGCCGGGGTCGCCGCGCGTTCCTCGGCGACGATCGCCTCGGCATCGTTTTCGGGGTTCTCGTCCTCGTCGATCTTCGCGGCCGATACGACCTGTTCGCCGAAGCCGACGCGGAAGATCGTGATCCCCTGCGTATTGCGGCCCGCCACGCGGATGTCGCCGACGGTGGTGCGGATCAGCTTCGCCTGATCGGTGACCAGCATCAGCTGTTCGCCGTTATGCGCCGGGAAGCTCGCCACGACCGGCCCGTTGCGGTCGGAGGTGACGATGTTGGTGATGCCCTGACCACCACGATTGGTGCGGCGATATTCATAGGCCGAGGTGCGCTTGCCGAAGCCGTTGGCGGTGACGGTCAGGATGAACTCCTCCGCCGCCTCGAACTCCGCCATGCGGTCGGGGGACAGCGTGACCTCACGCTCGCCTTCCTTCCACGGCGCGGCCTTGAGGTACGCTTCGCGCTCCTCGGCCGTCGCCTGGAAGCCGCCCAGGATCGACAGCGAGATCACCTCATCGCCCGTCCCCAACGAGATACCGCGCACCCCGGTCGACGTACGGCTCTGGAACTCGCGCACATCGGTTGCGGCAAAGCGGATCGCCTTGCCCGCCTTGGTCGCCAGCAGCACGTCGTCGGTTCCGGTCAGCAGCGCGACGCCGATCAGGCGATCGTCGCTATCATCGTCGAACCGCATGGCGATCTTGCCCGCCGTCGGGATATTGGCGAAGGCGTCCATCGAATTGCGGCGCACCGTCCCGTTGCCGGTCGCGAACATGACGTGTAGGTCGCTCCAGCGTTCCTCGTCCTCGGGCAGCGGCAGGACTGTCGAGATCGTCTCTCCGGCGGCCAGCGGCAGCAGATTTACCATCGGCCGTCCGCGCGTGGCCGGGCCGCCTTCGGGCAGGCGCCACACCTTCATGCGGTACACCTTGCCGGCGGTCGAGAAGAACAGCACCGGGGTATGGGTGCTGGTCACGAACAGGTTCGTGATCGCATCTTCGTCCTTGGTCGCCATGCCGGCGCGGCCCTTGCCGCCGCGCTTCTGCGCGCGGAACGCGTCGAGCGGGGTACGCTTGATATAGCCCTGCACCGTCACGGTGACGACCATGTCCTCGCGCTCGATCAGGTCCTCGTCGTCGATGCCATCGGCGGCACCGGCGATCTCGGTCCGGCGCGGCGTCGCGAATTCGGCGCGGACATCGACCAGTTCCTGCCGCATCACGGCGTAGAGCTTGGCACGGTTGCCGAGGATTTCGAGCAGATGGCCGATTGATCCGGCCAGTTCCTTCAGCTCCTCGCCGATCTCGTCACGGCCGAGCGCGGTCAAGCGGTGGAGGCGCAGGTCGAGGATCGCGCGGACCTGCAGGTCGGACAGGCGATAGAAATCGCCGGTCGTGTCCGATTCAACCGCCTCGACCAGCTTGAGATAGGACGCGATCTCGGCGATCGGCCATTCGCGCGCCAGCAGCGCGGCACGGGCGGCGGCGGGGCTTTCCGACCCGCGGATGATGCGCACCACCTCATCGAGATTGGTGACCGCGATGACGAGGCCGAGCAACAGATGCGCCCGCTCGCGCGCCTTCGCCAGTTCGTATTTCGACCGGCGGGTGATGACCTCTTCGCGGAAGCCGACGAACGCGTCGATGATCTGCGACAGGTTCAGCAGTTCGGGGCGGCCGCCCCGGATCGCCAGCATGTTGGCGGCGAAGCTCGACTGCGCCGGGGTGTGCCGCCACAGCTGGTTGAGCACCACGTCGGGCGTCGCATCGCGCTTCAGGTCGATAACGATGCGCACGCCTTCGCGGTTCGATTCGTCGCGAATGTCGCTGACGCCTTCGATCCTTTTGTCCTTGGCGGCTTCGGCGATCTTTTCGACCAGCCCCGATTTGCCGACCTGAAACGGGATTTCGGTCAGCACGATCGAGCGGCGTTCACCGCGCGCCTCTACGATGTGGCGCGACCGCAGGATGATCGACCCGCGCCCGCCGGCATAGGCGGCGCGCGCGCCGGCCCGGCCCAGCATCAGCGCGCCGGTCGGAAAATCCGGTCCGGGCACGATCTCGCACAGTTCCTCGTGGGTCAGCGGCTCGCTGCCCTCGACCCGGCGGTCGATGGTGGCGAGGCAGGCATCGACCACTTCGCCCAGATTGTGCGGCGGCACGTTGGTCGCCATGCCGACCGCGATCCCGCCCGCGCCGTTGACCAGCAGGTTCGGGAAGCGTGCCGGCAGCACCGCCGGTTCGCGCTCCGAACCGTCATAGTTCGGCACGAAATCGACGGTATCCTTGTCGAGATCGTCGAGCAGCGCCATCGCCGACTTGGCGAGCCGCGCCTCGGTATAGCGCATCGCGGCGGGCGGATCGGGGTCCATCGACCCGAAGTTCCCCTGACCATCGATCAGCGGCAGCCGCATCGACCATGGCTGCGCCATACGCGCCAGCGCGTCATAGATCGCGGTGTCGCCATGCGGGTGATATTTACCCATGACGTCGCCGACGATGCGCGCCGACTTGCGATACGCCTTGCCCGGTACGAAGCCGCTTTCCTGCGCCGAATAGAGAATGCGGCGATGCACCGGCTTCAACCCGTCGCGCACGTCGGGCAGCGCGCGGGAGACGATGACGCTCATGGCATAGTCAAGATAGCTCGACCGCATCTCGTCCACGATCGAGATGGGGGCGATGTCGGATGGGTCGGCGATCAGCGTCGCGTCTGTCAAAGTTCGATGCTTTCGGGGAATGTTTCGGTTGCGTGGCAGACTAGCCGGTCGGGGGGCGAAAGCCAAGTCTCGCGACCGTATCGCGCCCGTTTCGGAACATGCTGCGGCGCAGCGTGTTGGCCTTTGTGATGCACGACCTGCAACGTTTCCTGAACACCCTGCCGCCGGCGGCGGTCGACGTGGGTACTGTGGCCCTGTCGGTTCTCGCCGCACTGCTGCTACACGCCGCCACGTTCCGGGTGTTGCGTCGCTTCGCCGCGCGGACGCCGGGGTCGGTCGACGATGTCTACGTCGACCATGCCTGGAGACCGATGCGGTGGATTCTGGTCGCGATGGCATTGGCCAGCGTCCGACGTCCCCTGCGCCTGCCGGACCGCTGGGACGATTTGTGGACCCAGATGGCAGGACTGGTAGTGCCGCTGTTGATGGGATGGTTCGCCATCGCCATGATCCGCGCGTCGGTCAAGGCGATCGAGGTCGCGACCGACATCACCGTCGCCGACAATCTGCGCGCCCGCCGCCGCCGCACGCGCAGTGCGATCCTCGGCCGTATCGCGATCATCGCGATCGGGTTCGTCACGGTCTGTCTGATGCTGTTGTCGATCCCCAGCATCCGCTCGATCGGCGTAACCCTGATGGCGTCCGCGGGGCTGGCCGGCCTCGCGGTCGGCGCGGCGGCGCAGCCGGCGCTCAAGAACATCATCGCCGGCGTGCAGATGGCATTCACCGAACCGATCCGCATCGACGACGTGGTTATTATCGAGAATGAATGGGGCCGGATCGAGGAGATCCGCCTGACCTACGTCGTCGTCCGGCTGTGGGACGAGCGCCGTCTGGTCGTGCCGGTATCGAAATTCCTCGAATCAAGCTTCCAGAACTGGACCCGCACGACCAGCGGCCTGCTGGGGTCGGCGTTCTTCTGGCTCGATCCGATCACCAACATCCCCCGGCTGCGCGAGAAGTTCGAGGAACTGGTGAAGGCCGATCCGCTATGGGACGGGCGCGCCTATGTCCTGCAGGTGACCGACACCAAGCCCGATGCGATCGAGGTCCGTATCCTCGCCACCGCGTCCGACGCGGCGCGGGCCTTCGACCTGCGCTGTTCGCTGCGCGAGGGGGTGTTGGCGTATATCAGGGATGAGATGCCCGAGGCGCTGCCGCGTCGTCGGGTCGCGGTCGATGGGCAGCCGCTGTCGCCCGGTTAAGCGTCATTCCGGCGAAGGCCGGAATCTACGGACGGGCAACGTTGCGTTTCTTCCGAGATGCCTCGTAACCATGGATTCCGGCCTTCGCCGGAATGACGGGGGCAGTACTAAGCGTTACGCCCAGCCACAAACGCATCAATGTTGCGGCCCAGCACCGTCATCGGCACCCCGCCACCCTGCACGACGGCATCGTTGAACGCCTTGAAATCATAGCGCGGCCCGAGCGCCGTCTTCGCCCGGTCGCGCAGGCGGTTGATCTCCGAGTGGCCGACCTTGTAGCCGCACGCCTGGCCCGGCCACGAACAATAGCGATCGACCTCGCCCGACACCTCTTCGACGCTCGACCCGTTGGTGCTGGCGAACCACTGCACCGCCTGTTCGCGGGTCCAGCGTTTGGCGTGCAGCCCGGTATCGACCACCATCCGGCAGGCGCGGAACGCGATCGACTGGAGATAGCCGAGCCGCCCGACCGGATCGCCGTCATACGCCCCCAGCTCGTCGCCCAGCTGTTCGGAATAGAGCGCCCAGCCCTCCGAAAAGGCGTTGAACTGCAACAACGAGCGGATCAGCGGTAGGCGGAACGTATATTCGCCCTGCCACACATGGCCCGGGATCGCCTCGTGATAGACCAAAGTCGGCAGCGAATAGCGGGTCCATAGCTCGGTCGTGCGCAGGTTGATCCACATCTTGCCCGGCACCTTGCCGTCGATCGACCCCGGACCGCCATAGGCGCCCGGCGCGCCCGCTTCCTCGACCACCGGGATGCGGCGGACCTCGACATTGCCCGGCGCCAGCGTGTTGAACGCGCGGGGCATCCGGGCGCGGATGTCGGTCAGGCGGTTCTGGACCAGCGCCATGATCTGCGCCCGCCCGGCATCGTCATTGGGAAAGGTGTAGCGCGGGTCCTTACCCAGCGCCGTCATCCGTTCGCCCACGCTGCCCTTGGTAAGCCCAAGCGACTTCAGGATGACGTCCATCTGCCCCTGCAACGCGGCCAGTTCCTCCTTGCCGCGTGCATGGACCTCGTCCGGGGTCATCGTCGTGGTGGTCGAGGCGCGCAGGCCCCAGGCATACCACGCATCGCCATCGGGCCGCGCCCACATGCCCGCGTCGGACGTCGCGCGCGCGCGATCGGCGCGGATGGCAGCCAATTGTCGTTCCAGCGCCGGCTTGACCCGGTCGCGGGCGACGGCGGTGGCACTGGCGGTCCAGTCGCCGGGAATGTCCCTGGTACGCCGACCAAGCGACGTCACGATGTCCCATCCCGCCGGATCGCCCGACACCGATTGCTCCAACTGGCGGATCGTCTTGTCCAGCAGGAAGTCGGGCGGCACCACGCCGCGCGCGGATGCGGCGCGCACCCGCTGCGTCTCGTCATCGAGTTGGCGGGCATAGCTGTCGAGCCGGGCGAGATACGCTTCGGCATCGGTGCGCTCGGAGATGCTGTGATCGCTATCGAGGAAGCGCGGCACGTCGAGATACGCGCCGACATTCTGGATCACGACATACGGCGTGTTGCGCCACCCGCCGACGGCGACGTCGCCATAGGGCAGGGCGAAGCCGTCCAGCGCGGTTTCGAACGCGGTCTTGACCACGTCGATGTCGGTCCGCGTCGCGGGAGACAGCGGCGCGGTGTCGATCCGCTTCAGCGTCGCGACATGCGCCCGCAGGTGATCGGCGACCCTCCGCTGCCCCGCCGCCGAGCGATCGCCCAGCCGCGACTTCAGTGCGGCGCGCGCGCCCGTATCGATGCCGAGGCTGCTTGCGGTTTCCGGCGAGTCGAGCAGCATCGCGTCGGCGATTTTCGACAACGCCGCCTCCGCCGCCTTGTCGGGTGCCGTCCCGCCACCCTGCGCCCGGACCGGCAGTGCAACGGTCAGGGTCGAGGCGGCGGCACCGGCGATCCAGTCGCGGCGGGTGATGTCCATGGGGCTTTCCTTGAAGCGGCGTTGTCGCCCCTGTGTCCCGCGCCGCGACCGGCGCGTCAATCGTCGGCGACGACGCTTAACACCGCGCCGGACACGCCGACGATGCGTACCCGCGTGCCGACGGCCTGATCGGGGCCGCGCGCGATCCACTCGCTGTCGCCGACCCGCACCCGCCCGCTGCCGTCGGCAATCGCCTCGACCACGGTCACCGACTGACCGATCAGTCGCGCCCCCCGGTCGTTGAGCAGCGGATCGTCGCTCTCGACCGGATAGTCGCTATACCAGCGCCGCCCGATCAGCACCGTCACCACGCTCCACGCGCCGAACACTGCCAGCTCGGCGGTAAGCGTCAGTGCCGGGAACAGCAGCGCGAGCAGTCCGGTAATCCCCGCCGCGATCGCGATGAACACCAGGAATACGCCCGGCACCGCCAGCTCCGCTACGCCCAGCGCGACTGCCAGCAGCAGCCAGGCATAGCCGCTGTCGATCATCGCGCGGGCGGCTCGAACGGACCGATCGGGCGTTCGCGCGCCGGCGGGGAAGAGGCCGCCGCCTTGCTCTCGCTTAGCGCCTCCCTGGCCAGCTGGCCGATGCCGCCCAGCGTCCCGATCAGCTGCGTCGCCTCGACCGGGAACAGGATCGTCTTGGCATTGGGGCTGGTGGCAAACTTGCCGACCGCCTCGACATATTTCTGCGCGATGAAATAGTTGATCGCCTGCGTGCCCCCGGCCTCGATCGCGTCGCTGACCACCTGTGTTGCCTTGGCTTCCGCTTCCGCCGCGCGTTCGCGTGCCTCGGAGTCGCGGAAAGCGGACTCGCGCCGGCCTTCGGCTTCGAGGATGCGGGCCTGTTTCTGCCCTTCGGCCCGCAGGATTTCGGAGGCGCGGGTGCCTTCCGCCTCCAGGATGTTGGCCCGCTTCTCGCGCTCCGCCTTCATCTGCCGGCCCATGGCGTTGACGATGTCGGCGGGCGGGCGGATGTCCTTGATCTCGACGCGGGTGATCTTCACCCCCCACGGGTTCGTCGCATGATCGACCACGCCCAGCAGGCGCGCATTGATCTCGTCGCGCTTCGACAGCGTTTCGTCGAGGTCCATCGACCCCATCACAGTGCGCAGGTTCGTCGTCGTGATCTGTTGCAGCGCCACGTACAGGTCGGACACCTCATAGGCCGCCTTGGCCGGGTCCAGCACCTGAAAGAACACGACGCCATCGGTCGATACCATCGCATTGTCGCGGGTGATGATCTCCTGCCCCGGAATGTCGATCACCTGTTCCATCATGTTCACCTTCCGGCCGACGCGATAGAAGAACGCCGGGTAGAAATTGAACCCCGGCTTGGCGACGGCGGTGAAGCGACCGAAATGCTCGATGGTATATTGGTGCCCCTGCGTCACGATCTTCACGCTGGCGAACAGGTATAGCACGACCATCAATACGATCGCTGCGATCAGGCCCAGGAGCATCGGTCTTCACCCTGCTTGTGTTTCGTCCTACGCTGTCTAGCATGGCGCGACCATGGAACCAGCGATAACCCTAGCGCCGCGTAGCGTTTTGTTCGTGCCTGCGGTCCGGCCCAGCATGATCGCAAAGGCGGCGGGGTTGTCCGCCGACCTGATCGTCCTCGATCTGGAGGATTCGGTGCGGGACGGGGACAAGGCGGCGGCGCGAGAGGCGCTGCCGGTGTCGCTCGAACTGCTCCATGGGCGAAGCGCCGCCGTGCGGATCAACGCGCCCGATACGGCCGGTTTTGCCGACGATCTGGCCGCGATCGGCTCGGTCGGAGTGGCGCTTACCGTCGTGCCGAAAGTTGAGTCGCCCGACGACCTGACCCCGCTTGATGGCCGTCCGGTATTGGCGATGATCGAGACGCCGAAGGGTGTGCTGGCGGCGGCGCGGATTGCAGCGACGCCCGGAGTCGTCGGACTGATGGTCGGCACGAACGATCTGGCCGCGTCGTTGCGCTTGCCGCCCGGTGCCGGCCGCACGCCGCTGTCCCATGCGTTGCAGGCGATCGTCCTGGCTGCTCGCGCCGCTGACGGCTGGGCGATCGACGGCGTGTTCAATGCCTTGAACGACGCCGATGGACTGGCCCGCGAATGCGCGGAAGGACGCGCAACCGGGTTCGATGGCAAGTCGCTGATCCACCCCGACCAGATCGCCATCGCCAACACCGCCTTTTCGCCCAGCACGGCCGAACTGGACGAGGCGAATGCGATCGTCGCTGCCGCACGGGGCGGGGCCGAACGCTTTCAGGATCGTATGATCGAGGACATGCACGTCGAAATGGCACGCCGGCTGCTGCAACGCGCGCGTTGACGCTTGCCCGTAACGGTTCGGGTCGATAGTGGGGCGCATGACGCTCCGCCCGATCCTCGGACTCGCCGCCCTGCTGTGCAGCACGACGTCGGTCCTTGCCCAGTCGATCACGCCGCAGATGCTGCGCGACCATGTCGCCGTCCTTGCCGGCGATGCCTATGAGGGCCGCGAACCCGGAACGCCGGGCGGCGATCGTGCCGAAGCCTATGTGCTGCAGGCGTTCGCCGCTGCCGGACTGAAGCCCGGCGCACCCGATGGTCGCTGGCGGCAGGAAGTCGCGATGGCCGAGCATCAGGCCGGGGCGCTCAGCGCCGTCGTGCGGCAGGGATCGCGCGGCACGACGCTGACCACCGAACAGATTGCCGGCCTTGGCCTGTCGCCGACCACCGTGATCCGGCGCGCGCCGCTGGTCTTTGTCGGCCGCGGCGCGCCCGACCAGATGAAGGGCGCGAAGCTGGCCGGGGCGGTTGCGGTCGTCATGGGCGGGACCGCGCCGGATGCCCCGCAAGTGCCCACCGCCGATCGGAATGCGGCGCTGCTGGCGGCCGGAGCGGTCGGCGTTCTCCTCATCGCGCCGCCGAAGGCACCATGGACCGACGTCGCGCATAGTTTTTCGACCGCGACCATCGCCGGTACGCCGCACCGCCCTGATTTCAGCGGTGTCGTACCGGCCAGCCTTTCCGACACCCTGTTCGGCCGTTCCGCTGCCGATCTGCGCAAGGCCGCGATCGCGCCGGACTTCCGCCCGTTTCGCGGGAAGGCGACGATTGATATAGCTGCAACCGGCACCGTGCGTCGCTACACGACCGCGAATATCGTCGGCATGATCCCGGGCACCGTCATGCCCAACGAAGCCGTCCTGCTGTCGGCGCATTGGGATCACATCGGCATCTGCCGTCCCGAAGGCGTCGCCGACCGAATCTGCAATGGCGCTGCCGACAATGCCAGCGGCACCGCGATCCTGATCGAAGTGGCAAGGGTCCTCGCCAAAGGACCGCGCCCGGCTCGCAGCATTTATTTTGTCGCGACCACCGCGGAGGAAAAGGGCCTGATCGGCGCCGACGCCTATGCCGCCGCCATTGCCGACACCCCGCTGAAGGTCGTCGCGAACCTGAATATCGATACCGCCGCGATCGTGCCGACCAGTATGCCGGTGGCAATGGTCGGGCGCGGCAATTATCCGAAGATCGATGCGATCGTCGATGCCACCGCCCGGTCGATCGGCCGCAAGGTCGATACCGACACCGAAGCGAACATCATGGTGCAGCGGCAGGACGGCTGGGCGTTCGGCAAGCGCGGCATTCCCGCCGTCATGGCAACCGGCTCGGTCAGCGACATGAAGCGGTTGTTCGCCTATCTCGACGGCCCGTACCACAAACCGAACGACGACCTCGCGCACATCGACCTGTCGGGTGCCGCCGAGGATGCCGACCTGCACGTGGCGCTTGCCCGTGCCCTTGCCGATCCCGCCCGCTACCCCGCCAACTGATACGAGACGACGCTTCCCATGGATATTACCCTCGGCCTGACCTTCGACGACGTGCTGCTGGTTCCGCAGGAATCGGACGTGCTGCCCAGCCAGGCCGACCCGCGCACCCGCGTCGCCCGCAACCTGGCACTCAACATCCCGTTCCTGTCGTCGGCGATGGACACCGTGACCGAAGCGGACATGGCGATCGTCATGGCGCAGCTCGGCGGCATCGGCGTGCTCCACCGCAACCTGACTGTCGAGGAACAGTGCGCGGCGGTGCGCGCGGTCAAGCGCTTCGAAAGCGGCATGGTCGTCAATCCGATCACCATCACCGCCGACGCCCCGCTGTCCGCCGCGCGCGCGCTGATGGAACGCCACCGGATCAGTGGCATCCCGGTGGTCAAGGCATCGGGCAAGCTGGTCGGCATCCTGACCAACCGCGACGTCCGCTTCGCCGAAAACCCGAACCAGCCCGTCGCCGAGCTGATGACGCACGAAAACCTGTCGACCGTCCGCATCGGCGTCAGCCAGGAGGAAGCGCGTCGCCAGCTTCACCAGCGCCGGATCGAAAAGCTGCTGGTGGTCGACGATGCCTATCATTGCGTCGGCCTCATCACCGTCAAGGACATCGAAAAAGCGGTGACCTATCCGAACGCGACCAAGGACGGGACCGGCCGTCTGCGCGTGGCCGCTGCGACCACGGTCGGCGACAAGGGCTATGAACGGACCGAGGCGCTGATCGACGCGGAGTGCGACCTGATCGTCATCGACACCGCACACGGCCATAACCGTCAGGTCGCCGAAGCGGTAAAGCGCGTGAAGGCGATCGCCCCCCATGTGCAGGTCATCGCCGGCAACGTCGCGACCGGCGATGCCACCCGCGCGCTGATCGATGCGGGTGCGGACGGCATCAAGGTCGGCATCGGACCCGGATCGATCTGCACGACCCGCGTCGTTGCTGGCGTCGGCGTCCCGCAGCTGACCGCCGTCATGGACGCGGCCAAGGCGGCGGCGGGGACCGGCGTGCCGGTCATCGCCGATGGCGGCATCCGCACCTCGGGCGACGTGGCGAAGGCGCTTGCCGCCGGCGCATCGGCAGTGATGATCGGTTCGCTGCTGGCGGGGACCGAGGAAGCACCCGGCGAAACCTTCCTGTATCAGGGGCGGGCCTATAAGAGCTATCGCGGCATGGGGTCCGTGGGCGCCATGGCGAAGGGCTCGGCCGACCGCTATTTCCAGCAGGACATTAAGGACCAGTTGAAGCTCGTGCCCGAAGGCATTGAGGGGCAGGTCGCGTTCAAGGGGCCGGCCAAGGACGTCATCCACCAGCTCGTCGGCGGCGTGAAGGCGGCGATGGGCTATACCGGATCGCACACCATCACCGAACTGCAGGGGCGCGCCCGCTTCGTTCGGATCACCAATGCCGGCCTGCGCGAAAGCCATGTCCATGACGTGACGATCACCCGCGAGGCGCCGAACTACCCGACGCGCTGATCGTCCCCGCGCCGACAGACTGTGAAACTGCGCTCTCGGCCAATGCCGGCGGGCGCAGTTTTGCATATGAGATACGTCGAGATACGGATCGATCCGCGTATCCTGCTGGATTGATCCAGGTTATTTTGGTAGCCGTTGGTATGGAATTTCAGGACCTTCTCGCATGAACCCCGCTGCGCGTACGCAGGCGGCGATCGATCTCGTCGATGCGATCATCGACGCGGCACGCGGCGGCGGGGCGGCGGCAGATCAGATCACCAAGCGGTTCTTCGCTGCACGGCGCTATGCCGGATCGAAGGACCGTCGCGCGATCCGGACGCTCGCTTATGATGCCGTCCGTCGCTTCGGGGCGGTTCCTGTGACCGCGCGCGCCGCCATCGTCGCCATGGCCGACAGCGACGCCGATCTGGCGGCGACGTTCGACGGATCATCCTATGGCCCGTCGCTGATCGCCGTCGACGAAGCACGCGCCGAACCGGGTTACGCTCCGGCATGGCTGGTCGACGCCTTCCGGGCATCGGGGCTGGACGACAGTGA
Source organism: Sphingomonas sp. Leaf32 (assembly GCF_001421765.1). Lineage (GTDB taxonomy): Bacteria > Pseudomonadota > Alphaproteobacteria > Sphingomonadales > Sphingomonadaceae > Sphingomonas. The sequence goes on from NZ_LMLA01000001.1 coordinate 1,079,316, forward strand.
TCTTGCCGCCTTGCTGGAGCGTGCGCCGCTCGACATCCGCGTGAATCGCCTGCGCGCGGATCGGGATGCGGTCCTGTCCGAATTGGGCGGTGATCCGGCGGCGGATTTGTCCGACGCGATCCGGCTGCCGGCCGATACCCCGCTCGACCAAGGCGAGGCGCTGCACGACGGCCGGGCGGAAGTGCAGGATTACGGCAGCCAGATCGTCTCGCTGGCGGTCGGCGCGATGCCGGACGGCTTCGCCATCGACCTGTGCGCCGGCGGCGGCGGCAAGACACTGGCCATCGCCGCGCAGATGGCGGGGCGGGGACGTATCCTCGCCACCGATACCGACCGCGCACGCCTGTCGCGCCTTGCCCCGCGGGCGGCGCGTGCCGGCGTCACCATCGCCGAACCGCGACTGCTCGATCCGGGCAAGGAGGCGGTGATGCTGTCCGACGTCGCCGGACAGGCGGATTGGGTGATGGTCGATGCGCCCTGCTCGGGCACCGGCACTTGGCGGCGCAATCCGGAGGCACGCTGGCGGCTGACTCCCGACCGGCTCGACCGGGTGGTCGCGACGCAGGCGCGGCTGCTCGACGTCGCCGCCGGGCTGACCGCACCCACCGGTACGATCACCTATGTCGTCTGCTCGCTGCTGGATGCCGAGGGTGCGGGGCAGGTCGATGCGTTTCTGTCGCGCCACCCCGATTGGCACGCGCTGCCGCTTGCATTGCCGCGCGGCCGCGTCCACGGTCGGGGAATGCGCCTGACCCCGGCATCCGATTCAACCGACGGCTTCTTCGTCGCACGGCTCGGCCGGGCCTGAGGGTGCCAGTCCCCCGGTCGGAGATGTTGATGCGGTTCACCTCGGTTTCGGTCGCCGGCGCGCTCGTGCTGGTATGCGCATCGGCGTCGCTCAGCGGTCAACGTCCCGACAATCAGGTCGATCCGCAATCGATGGCGCTGCTGCAACAAGGGCGCGCGGCACAGGCGGCGGGCGATACCAGCGGCGCTACCGGCCTGATCGAAAGCGCGCTGGTGATCGATCCGCGCAATCGCGCCGCCTACATCACGCTCGCCGACATCGCGCGGGTGCAGGGGCTGCCGGGCAAGTCGATCCGCCTCTACCGCGAGGCGCTGAGCCTCGAGCCGAACGACGTCGCCGCGCTGAAGGGTGAGGGCGAGGCGTTGGTGCAGAAGGGCGCCGTGACCAAGGCGCGCGACACGCTGGCCAAGCTGAAGACCGTCTGCGGCGCAACCTGTCCCGCCGCGAACGAACTCGCCGCCGTCATCGCCCAGGGACCGCCGGTTACGGCGACCGCGCAGCAGACCCCGGCGGCTGTTCCGGGTGCCCCGGTGCCTGCGACGCCGCAATAAGCCCTGTTGTCACCCCAGCGAAGGCTGGGGTTTCGCGGTTGTGGGGCGCTTCGCCGACCCGGCGCGTAGCAAGAAAGAATGTTTCACGCGAAGGCGCGGAGACGCGGAGGGGTTGCGTTTGCTGCGACCGTTTCCCGCGCCAGCGGCTTCATCATCCGCTACCACCAACGGCAAGGTCTCCCGTTCGCGCGCCGATTGTCGCGGACGAAACACCTCCGCGTCTCCGCGCCTCCGCGTGAACCCCAGACTTCTTTCTTACGAGCCGGATAAGACCCGCGCCAACGTCACGAACTCGACCACCGAAACCGTTTCCGCCCGCCGCGTAATATCGATCCCCACCGTTTCCGCCGCCTCGGTCGCGCCCGGCACCGCCTTCAGGCTCTGCCGCAGCATCTTGCGCCGCTGCCCGAACGCCGCCGCCGTCAGTCGTTCCAGCACCCTCAATGACACGCCCTCCGGCGCATCGGTCGGCACGACATGGACCACGGCCGACATGACCTTGGGCGGCGGCGTGAAGGCGCTGCGATGGACCGGCATCGCGATCCGCGCCGTGCTGCGCCACTGGGCCAGCACGGCCAACCGGCCATAGGCGTCGTTGTTCGCGCTCGCCACGATCCGGTCGGCGACCTCGCGCTGGAACATCAGCGTCAGGCTCTGCCACCAGGGCCGCCAGTCGCTCGACAGCCAACCCACGAACAGCGCGGTGCCGACATTATAGGGCAGGTTCGACGCGATATGCGGCCGCCCCTCGAACAGTGACGGGGCATCGACTTCCAGCGCGTCGCCTTCGATCACACGCAACCGGCCGGGAAAGGCTGCGCCCAACTCCTCCAGCGCGGGAATACAACGACGGTCGCGCTCGATCGCGGTGACCCTGGCCCCGGCCAGTAGCAGCGCACGGGTAAGTCCCCCTGGACCGGGGCCGACCTCCAGCACTTCCTGATCGTGCAGGTCGCCCGGCACGCGCGCGATCCGGTCGAGCAGTTGCTGGTCGAACAGGAAATTCTGCCCCAGCGCCTTGTTCGCCGACAGGCCATGACGCTGGATAACGTCGCGCAGCGGCGGCAGCGTGGTAAGCGGTGCGACGGTCACAGGGCGGCGGCGCGCCGGGCGGCGGCTTCGCCCGCCATGCGGATCGCGGCGATCATCGCACCCGGTTCGGCCCGGTCCTGGCCGGCGATGTCGAACGCCGTGCCATGGTCGGGTGACGTGCGTACGATCGGCAGGCCCAGCGTGATGTTCACGCCATCGTCGAAATGCAGCGTCTTGATCGGGATCAGCGCCTGATCGTGATAGGCGCACAGGGCCGCATCGTATCTGGCCCGCGCGCGCGGATGGAACATCGTGTCTGCGGCCAGCGGCCCGACGATGTCGATCCCCTCGGCCTGCAGCCGGGCGACGGCGGGCTGCATCACCTCGATCTCCTCACGACCGATCGCGCCCCCCTCGCCGGCATGGGGATTCAACCCCGCCAGTGCCAGCCGGGGGTTCTCGATCCCGAAATCGCGCACCAGCCCGCGTGCCGTCGCCCGTGCCCGCGCGACGATCAGCTCGACCGTCAGCGCCGTCGGCACGGCGGCCAGCGGTTCGTGGATCGTGATCGGCACCACCCGCAGCGTCGGACCGGCCAGCATCATCACCGCATTCTCGCGCGCCACGCCGCAACGTTCGGCGACGAATTCGGTCTGCCCGGGATAGTTGAAGCCGATCCGGTACAGTTCGGCCTTGGAAATGGGCGCGGTCACCAGCCCTGACGCGGCGTCCGATCGCGCCAGTCCCGCCGCCATTTCGAGCGACTGGAGCGCACACCGCGCACCCTCGACGTCTGGTCGACCAGGTACGATGAAGCCGCCATCGACTACCGACACGACGGGCAGCGCGCGACGGAATACTGCCGGCGCGTCGAGTGGATCGTCGATCCGCTCGACCGGTCCCGCCCAGACCTGGGAGATCGCGCGAACGTCACCGACCGCGAAGAAGCAGGGCAACGCCTCGCTGTCGCGGCGCGCCCATGCCTTGGCGATCACCTCCGGACCGATGCCGGCCGGGTCGCCCATCGAAATGGCGAGCGGAGCGACCATCGGCATCCGGCCCGTTCCCTCAGCGATACTCGATCACCGCATCGCGCCGCAGATCGCGCATCATGCGCTGGGCGCGCAGGTTGACGCGCTCCTGCTCCAGCCCCTGCTGGATCTGCGCCGCAGAAGGAATGCCGGCGGTGCGCGGGTCTTCGCGACCGCACAGGATCAGCACGCGCACGCCGTCCTTGGGCGAACCGAACGGCGGGGTCGCCTGTCCGACGTTCAGCTTCAGGATGATGTCCTGCAATGCCGGCGGCAGGCTACGCAGCACGACCGCATCGTTGTCGACCACTTCGGCCTTCTGTGCCTGCGCGATCTTGGTCGCGTCGCCGCAGCCCCGGATCGCCTGCGTCGCTGTGGTGAAGGCGGCGACCTTCGCGCTCGCCTGCGCCTCGGTCGTGCCGGCGGGGAAGGGCAGGAACAGCTGGCGCAGCGCCAGCTTCGCGTCGCGCGGATCGGCCATCAGCACCTGCCGCTTGTCGGCAAGGTACAGGATCGAATAGCCGCCGGGCACCTCGATCGGACCGGCGATCTGGCCGACCTGCATCTGCGTGGCGGCGCGCTGCAACTGGTCGGGCAGCATGTTGAGGCGTACGAAGCCCAGGTCGCCGCCGACCGCGCGGGTCGACGCTTCGGAGAAGTTGCGCGCGAAATATTCGAACGGTGCGCCTTGGCGGATCTGCTCGATCATCTTCTGCATCGCGCCCTGCACCTCGGCGGCGCGATCGGGCGTTGCCGCCATGTAGATTTCACGAAGACTATACTCTTCGGTACCCTTCGATTCTTCCATGCGTTTGATGACGGCGGCGACTTCCTCCTCGCCGACGTTCACGAACGGCTCGACCTGCCGCCGCAGCAGCCGGCTCCACGCCAGCTCGCCTTCGATCTGGCGACGCAGCGAGCGGTCCGACGATCCGACCGTGCGCAGATAGGTCCGCAGGCCCTCCGGCGTCTGATTGAAGCGCTGCTTGGCCAGGCGCGTGAAGCTCTGCTCCAGCTCCGCCGGCGTGACGGTGATGTCCTTGGCCTTGGCCTGCTGGATCTGCAGCGTTTCGTCGATCAGCTGGCGCACGACCTGCGCGCGCAGCACTTCGCGATCCTCGGCGCTCAGCTTGTAATCGTTGAGCGCGACGATCAGCGCCATCCGCTGGTCGACGTCGGTGCCGGTCAGCACGGTGTCGTTCACGATCGCGGTCGGCTTGCGGATATTGGGGTCCAGCTTGCCGAAGATCGTCGGGTTGCCAGGCAGGTTCAGGTTCGCGCCGGGCACGTCCTGACCATCGCTGACCGTCTGGGCGGCCAGCGTTGCGGCGGCGGCGATCGCGACGAAACCGGCGATCGAACGGCCGATACGGCCGGCATTCACGATGTTCTTGGTCACTTGGTCGTCATATCCCATGCGCGGATGGTCAGGGCGGTGCCGCATCATTCGGGCAAATTCATGACCCGCCGCGCCTGAACAGAGCCTTATCGTCCCAGGTTCTTCAATGCCAGCGTTACGAGATAGCTGCTACCGTTCCGCGCATCGCCGATCCGCTGATAGTCCCGCTTCCACGTCAGGCCCAGCCGCAGGCAGTCGTCCTCATACTGGACACCCACGCGGTGGCGGATCGGATCGAAGCCATCGGAAATCGACAGCGAATCCTCCGACTTGTCGGTCAGGTCGATCGTTGCGGAGGCAAAGGCGGACCAGAACGGCCCGAACGCGGCGCGCCCGGCGACGCGCACTTCCTCGCGGTCCTGCAAATCCTCCAGCTCGTCAATGTCGCGGTTCAGGCGCAGATAGCCGACCTGCACATAGGTCCGTCGGCTGCCCACTGTGGCATCCAGTTCGTTTCGGCGGATTTTTAATCCGTCCTTGTCCAGCCGGTAGCGGTGGGTGAAGGTGACAAGCTCGCGAAAGCGGATGTCGGTGCGCCCGACGAAATCCGAAAACCGATCGTCCAGCCCCGTCCCGCTCGGCAGGATGCTGGCCCGCTGGCTCGCGCGATAGCTTTGCCCGATCGTAGCCGACACCGCGACGCCTGGCAGGTCGAGCGCATAGTCGAGGCCATAGGTGACGCGCGACGAATCCTCGAACCGATCATATCCGGCGAAGCGGTTGAGCGCGAAGAGGTTCGAATCCTCCAGATCGACCGCGCGGGCATCCTCGTTCGGCACGGCGAGGTTGGCGATCTTCGGCGACGCCACCAGCTGCACGCGCGGGCTGATCCGCTGGGTGCCGCGGCCGATCGCGCCGATGAACGGCCACCGCACGTCGACCGCCACCGCCGCGATTCCGCGCGGGGTGAAGCCTTCGTCCCCGCGATAGCTCAGCACCGCCGTATCGATGGTGTCGCGCGCATTATAGGCATCGGCGCGGGCATAGGCGGTGAACGTCACCTCCTGCCCCAGCGGCGTATAGCGCGTCAGGTCCCAGCGCGCGGCGGCAAAGGCGCGCTGCGTCTCCTGCCCCTCGCTGCGGCTGATCGCCAGCGTGTTCAACTGCACCTGCGCGATGCCGCCCAGCAACCCGTTGAAGCGGCGGCGATAATCGATCTCGGGCAGCGCGACCGGCTGCATCCCCTGATCGTCGCCGACCCGCAAAGTCTGCACCGCCCAGCCGCTAATCGTCAGCATCGAATCGCGGTCGATCCGCTCGACCGTCACGTTGTTGCGCAGCCGGTCGTCGCGCGAAATGTCATAGCGGCGCAGGAAGGTCTGGTCGGTCGCGTAGCGCAGCGACCCCGACACGCCCCAGTTCGGGTCCAGCTGGAACCGTCCGACCGCATCGACATAGCCGCGGAACGACCGCTCGGTCCCGGTCGGCGATGCGCCCAGCACCAGATCGTCGCTGCGCCGGCTGACCGTGCCATAGCCCTGCACGCGATATGCGCCCTTGGTGGTCAGCGAGCGATAGTCGGCCTGCAGCATCGGCAGCACGGCGGTAAAGACGTGCGGGGTGATCGTCAGGTCGCGGTTGGGCGCGAGGTTGAAATAATAGGGGACCGCGACTTCCAGCCCGTTGACCCGGTCGAGCCGGATCGACGGCGCCAGCAGCCCCGAATCGCTGCCGTCACCGATTGAATGCGAAAAGGACGGCAGCGGGATCGTCGGCAGGCCGAAGATGGTCAGCCCCGCGCCGGTATAGCGGATGCGCTTGCGCGTCGGGTCGTAGCGGACCTTCAGCGCGGTGATCTTCCACGACGGTTCCTTGGGACACCCGGCTGAGTTGGTCACCGAACAGGGCGTATAGGCGGCGCTTTCCACCGTCACGACGCCATTTTCCGACCGGGTACCGCGCTTCGCCGCGATCCGGCCGCCTTCGTCGAGGACGACCAGCATATTGTCGACCGCCCCGTCCTTCAGGCTGTCGGTCAGTTCGATCCGGTCGCCATAGGCGATGTCGCCCTGCGGGTTGGTGATCGCGATGTTGCCGTCGGCGACGACCTGTCCGGTCTTGCGGTTCCACGTCACCCGGTCGGCGCGCAGCCGGTTGCCGTCGCGCAACAGCCGCACTTCCCCGGTCGCGGTCACGACGTCGGCGTTGCTGTCATATTGCAGCAGGTCGGACGAAAAATCGATCTGGTCCTCGCTCGCCGGCGTCGGCAGCGCGCTTTCGGGCGGCGGGGGCGGAAGGCTACGATCCTGCAGGTCCTGTGCGACCGCAGGGCCGGCGATCGCCAGCGTCAGGCCAAGGGCAAGCGACCCCAACGAACGCTTCACTAGTCTCGCTTCCCCAAACCGTTGCCGCCCGACATGCGGACGTTCGTTCCGCGCTATTGCATCGTGCGGCCGGAACCGCAATCGCCCTTGGCCCGCTTTACCTCCGCATCGCGAGGGGCCTAGAAGGTGCCCGCGCCCTGTGCGCCACTGTCCAGAGGAAACCCATGTCGATTTCGATCCAGTTCGCTTCCCAGCGGGGAACCGCCACCGCCCTCGTCCTGCCCATCGCCACCGGCGGACTGGACCGGATCGACGCGGCGGGTCTGGAGCCGCAGGTCGCGACCCTCGTGGCCGGCGCCGCCCGCGCCGGACGCTTCGATGGCGAGGCCGGATCGATGGCCGAAATCTTCGTTCCCGGTGAGGGCGAGAGCGCCGGTCGTCTCATACTGCTCGGCATTGGTGATGGCGAGGGGGCGTCGCTGGAAAAGGCCGGCGGCGCGCTCACCGGTCGCTTCCTCCTGTCGGGCCTGACCGACCTGACCGTCGACTTCACCGGCACCGACGCCTCTGCAAAGGGTGTTGCCCGCTTCGCTGCCACGGCGGCACAGCGCGGCTGGCGACAGGACGCCTATCGTACCAAGATGCCCGAAAAGTCGAAGCCGACCCTGACCGGCCTGACCATCGTCGGCGCGCCTGACGGGATCGACGACGCCTTCGTCGCGGCCGATGCGATCACCAAGGGGCTGGACCTTACCCGCACCCTCGTCACCGATCCGCCCAACATCCTCTATCCGGTCAGCTTCGTCGAGAAGTGCCGCGAACTTGAGGCGCTGGGCGTCGAACTGACCATTCTCGACGAACGCCAGATGGCCGAACTGGGCATGGGCGCGCTGCTGGGCGTCAGCCTCGGCTCCGAAAAGGAGGCGCGCCTGCTTGCCATCCGCTGGACCGGCAAGGGTGAAGGCGATGTCGACCTGGCCTTGGTCGGCAAGGGCGTGACCTTCGACACCGGCGGCATCTCGCTGAAGCCCGGACCCGGTATGGAGGACATGAAGTGGGACATGGGTGGCGCGGGCGCGGTCGCCGGCGCAATGAAGGCACTTGCCACCCGCAAGGCGAAGGCCAACGTGGTCGGCGTGGTCGGGCTGGTCGAGAACATGCCCGATGGCAAGGCGCAGCGCCCGGGTGACGTCGTTACGTCGATGTCGGGCCAGACGATCGAGGTGCTGAACACCGACGCCGAAGGCCGCCTCGTCCTGTGCGACGTGCTGACTTGGGTACAGAAGACGCACAGCCCCAGGACGATCGTCGATCTCGCCACGCTGACCGGCGCGATGATTGTCTCGCTCGGCAGCGAGCATGGCGGCCTGTTTGCCAACGACGATTCGCTTGCCGACGAATTGCTGGCCGCTTCGCGCGAATCGGGCGACCTGTTGTGGCGCTTCCCGTTGTCGCCGGCCTATGACAAGCTGCTCGACAGCCCGATCGCCGACATGAAAAATATCGGCCCGCGCGGCGCCGGATCGATCACCGCCGCCCAGTTCCTGAAGCGCTATATCGACGATGGCGTGCGCTGGGCACATCTCGACATCGCAGGGATGGTATGGGCCGACAAGCCGGGCAACCATCACGACAAGGGCGCGACCGGCTTTGGCGTGCGCCTGCTCGACCGGTTCGTGGCGGATAATTTCGAGGGGTAAGGCTGGCCGTCGTCCCGGCGAAGGCCGGGACCCATGGTTACGGGCGTTTACGGCTTCATCGATAACATCTGTATCCATGGATTCCGGCCTGCGCCGGAATGACGGAAGCTAACACATGAAAGTCGACTTCTACCACCTGACCCGCAGCCCGCTCGACCGGGTGCTGCCGCGCATCGCCCAGCGGCTGCACGACGATGGTGAACGGCTGTTGCTGTTGTCCGATGATGCCGACCAGCGCCGTCACCTCGACATGCTGCTCTGGACCTACGCGCCGGACAGCTTCCTGCCCCATGCCGAAGCGGGCGCTGGCGACGACACGTTGCAGGCGGTGCTGATCGCGCCCGAACCGACCGACGCCAACGCCGCGCGCAACGTAGCGATCGTCGACGGCCGCTGGCGGGATGCGGCGCTGACGTTCGACCGCGCCTTCCACTTCTTCGGCGAGGATCACATCGCCGCCGCCCGCGCGGCATGGAAGGGGCTGGCCGAGCGCGAGGGCGTCGAACGCCGATACTGGCGGCAGGGCGATGGCGGCTGGGAACAGGCGGCGTAACGCTTGCCTGTCGCCCGCCACCCGACTAGGGGGACCGGCGAAACCCTTCCCACAACAAAAACGCAGGAGCCGCGACCGCCATGGCCGCTACCCGTACCTTTTCGATCATCAAGCCCGACGCGACCCGCCGCAACCTGACCGGTGCCGTCACCAAGATGCTGGAGGAAGCAGGCCTGCGCGTCGTCGCTTCGAAGCGCATCCAGATGAGCCGCGAACAGGCCGAAGGCTTTTACGGCGTGCACCGCGAGCGTCCGTTCTTCAACGATCTGGTCGAATTCATGATCTCCGGCCCGGTGGTCGTGCAGGTTCTGGAAGGCGAAGACGCCGTGCAGAAGAACCGCGACATCATGGGCGCGACCAACCCGGCGAACGCCGACGCCGGCACGATCCGCAAGGAACTGGCCGAATCGATCGAAGCGAATTCGGTCCACGGGTCGGATTCGGAAGAGAATGCGAAGATCGAAATCGACTTCTTCTTCAAGCCCGAAGAAATCGTCGGCTGATCGAATAGCCCGATGTGAGAAAGGCCCGTTTCCGATGAGGAAGCGGGCCTTTCTTTTTGCTCTCAAGCCATTCCAACTCCGTTCGGTTCGAGCAGCTTCGAGCTTATCGAGAAGCGTCCGTCGAGAGCGTCCGTCAAAATGCTCCCCTCGTTTGTCCTGAGTAGCCATTGAGCCTGTCGAAATGGCGTATCGAAGGAACGCCTGGGTCGAATGCTTCGATACGGGTCTTCGGCAAGCTCAGCCCCTACTCAGCACGAACGGAAAGCCTTGCTATCCCGCCAACCGCCCCAATTCCTGCCCCCACAACGTATCCAGCCGCCGCCCGATACCGCCGGTAGCCGCTTCCCGCCGCGCCAGCGCTTTCAGCCCCAGCGACCGACCGCCGACCAGGCGGCCATGCGTCGTGAAAACCAGGTCGTAGATCGCGCTTGACCGCAGCTGCCTGTCGCCGTCCCACCATGTCGCGGTGATCGCCACCGGCAAGCGCCCTTCGAGCGCGTCCGCCCCGCCATCGGTGATCGCCAGTACCGGCGCGCGTATCCAGTCCGCCGCGATCGCCACATCGCCGACCGCCGACTTGGGCGAGACCTTCAGCACCGGGGGAAATATGACCTCGATCCGCTCGATCCGCCGGTCGGATGCACTTAGTACCAGCCGTTCGCCATCACTCTCCGGCGTCGCTACGATCGCCAGTGCTGCCTTGGCCTTCGCCGAAGACGCCCGCTCGGCGATCCGTTCCGCCTCGGCGCTGCGCCGCTCGGACACGTTGTTCCATAGCGTCAGCCCGCCGATCACGACCCCGGCCACCGCCACGCCCTCGGCCAGCGTGATCCAGCGCCGCCGTTCGGCCCGCGCGTCTTCGGCGTCGCTCACCGCCCGCCGGCCTCCAGCAGCGCGCGCGGGGCGGCCAGTTCCCAGCTGCGCGAAATGCGATCGTCGACCAGCACCCAGTCGATATCGCCGATCAGCATGATCGCGACCCAGCCTTTCGACGCCAGATAGGCCGGTCGCGAATACACATCGGGTGCCGCCTCGATCAGCATCGCCTGTTCGTCGTCGCCGCCCGTCCGGACACAGACGACCGTTCGGCCTTCGCCATGATGATCGTCACGGAACTGCGCGAACTGCTTGTCCCCCACGAACCAGGTCGGCTGTCCGTGGCTGATCCGCTCCTCCACATCGGGCAATATGCCCACAGCTTCACGGATACGGTCGAGCATCTCGGTCATCGCGTCACAAACTCCGCCAGTGTTTGCGGATAGAGGCGGTGCTCCTCCACCAGCACCCGCGCCGCCAATGTATCGGCGGTATCGTCGGGCAGGATCGGAACGCGCGCCTGGGCTAATACGCTCCCGGCGTCCAACTCTTCGGTGACGACATGCACCGAACAGCCCGCCTCGGCATCGCCCGCCGCGATCGCCCGCGCATGGGTGTCGAGGCCCTTGTAGGCGGGCAACAGCGACGGGTGGATATTGACGATCCGGTCGCGCCACTTCGCCACGAAGTCGCCCGACAACAGCCGCATATAGCCGGCCAGCGCGATCGTCTCGACGCCCGCCTGGCGCAGCGCCGCGTCGATTGCCGCCTCATATTCCGCCTTGGGAATACCCTTGGGCGATTGCGCGAAGGTAGCGATCCCCTGTTCGGCGGCATGGGCGAGGCCGGCTGCATCGGGCTTGTCCGACGCCACCAGCACGACCTCGTAGGGGCAGTCCGCCGCCTTCGCCGCCGCGACCAGCGCCGCCATGTTCGACCCCCGCCCCGAAATCAGGACGCCGACCCGGTGCCTAGCCAAGATGCGTCGCACTCCAGTCGGCACGGGCGCTCCACGTGCCGGCGTTGCCCTTCACCGTACAGCCCTTGTCGCCCGCCTCGACCGTACCGATCCGAACGACCGTCTCGCCCGCTTCCGCCAATGCCGCAGCAACCGCCTCCGCATCGTCGGCTGCGACCAGCACCGCCATGCCGATGCCGCAGTTGAAGGTGCGCGCCATTTCCTCCGGCTCGATATTGCCCTGTCCTTGCAGGAACGCCATCAGCCGTGACTGCTCCCACGCATCGGCGTCGACCATGGCATGGGCACCGTCGGGCAGGACGCGCGGGATATTCTCCAGCAAGCCACCGCCGGTGATATGCGCCAGCCCGTGGATGCGCCCCTCGCGCAGCAGCGGCAGCAACGACTTCACGTAAATTTTGGTGGGTGCCATCAGCGCATCGATCAGCAGCACGTCCTGATCGAACAGGGCAGGGCGGTCGAGCTTCCAGCCCTTGTCCGCCGCCAGCCGCCGAACGAGCGAAAATCCGTTCGAATGCACCCCGGAAGATGCGAGGCCGAGGATCACGTCGCCCACGGCAACCTTGTCGCCCGTCAGCAACTGTTCGCGCTCGACCGCACCGACGCAGAAACCGGCAAGGTCATAATCGCCATCGGCATACATGCCCGGCATTTCCGCCGTCTCGCCCCCGATCAGCGCGCAGCCGGCCTGACGACACCCTTCCGCGATCGATGCGACCACCCGCTCGGCAGTGTCGGCGACCAGCTTTCCGCTGGCATAGTAATCGAGGAAGAACAGCGGCTCCGCACCCTGCACGATCAGGTCGTTGGCGCACATCGCGACCAGGTCGATGCCTACCCCGTCATGGGCGTCATGCTCGATCGCCAGCTTCAGCTTGGTGCCGACGCCGTCGTTCGCCGCGACCAGCAACGGGTCCTTGAACCCGGCGGCCTTGGGATCGAACACCCCGCCGAACCCGCCCAGTTCCGCATCGGCACCGGGACGCCGCGTCGATTTCGCCAACGGCCCGATGGCACGGACCAGGGCATTGCCCGCCGCGATCGATACGCCTGCCTGTGCGTAGGTATAGCCGCCGCCGCGGTCCGCTTCGTTGCTCATGTCGCCCGGTTAGCCACATCGCGCTTGGATTTCCACGCCTGCTTCGTCAAAAGGCGGCCATGACTTTGTATCAGCCCCGCCGCATCCTTGCCGCCGTCGCCTTGGGCGTCGTCGCCACGGGCGCGGTCGTGGCGCAACAGGGCGGTGTCGCCGCGGTCGACAATTCGGGCAGTTTCGAGGTGAACGGCGTCCGCGTCGACGTCGCCGGTCCCTCCGCCGACGCCGCGCGCACCGCCGGATGGCGCATCGCACAGCGCAAGGGCTGGCAGATGCTGTCGCAGCGGCTGACGGGGCAAGCCCGCTCGCTGCCCGACGGCACGCTCGATTCGCTGGTCAGCGGCATCGTCGTCGAGAGCGAACAGATCGGCCCGAAACGCTACATCGCCCGCCTCGGCGTGCTGTTCAATCGCGGGCGTGCCGCCTCGATCCTCGGCATCGCCGGCGTGTCCGAGCGCAGCCCGGCGATGCTGGTACTGCCGCTGATCTGGGACGGCGGCACCGGCACGGTCTTCGAACGCGCGACCCCGTGGCAGGCGGCGTGGGCGCGCTTTCGCACCGGGGGCAGCGTCATGGACTATGTCCGCCCCAGCGGCACCGGCGCCGATGGCCTGTTGCTCAACGCGGGCCAGGTGACGCGACGCGGACGCGGCTGGTGGCGCACCGTCCTCAACCAATATGGCGCATCCGATGTGCTGATCCCGCAGGTCCGGCTCTATCGCCAATGGCCGGGCGGCCCGGTGATTGGCACCTTCACCGCCGGCTATGGCCCCGACAACCGCCTGCTCGGCAGCTTCTCGCTCCGCGTGGAGCAGGGGGACGCCGTACCCGCGCTCCTCGACGAAGGCGTCCGCCGGATCGACACGATATATCAGCAGGCGTTGCAGGCCGGCACGCTGCGCCCCGACGTAGTGCTGGCCGCACCGCCGCCGGGCACGCCGGCCGCGCCGAACGACGAAGCGATCGCCGATCCGACACTGATCGACCCGGCCGCCACGCCGACGCCCGCGCCCGCCACCGAAGCCGTCACCTTGTCGGTCCAGGCCGACACCCCCAATGCCGCCGCCGTCGAATCGACCGAAGCGGCGCTGCGTGCCGTTCCCGGCGTCCGCTCGGCCGCGACCTCCAGCCTCGCGCTGGGCGGCGTATCGGTGCTGCGCGTGACCTTCGACGGCGACGTCGCGATCCTCACCGCCGCGCTGGAGGCGCGCGGCTGGCAGGTGCAGCAGGGGGAGGGGGCACTGCGCATTCGCCGCCGTGCCGCCGCCGCCCCGCCCCCGCCGCCGAGTACGCCGCAGGGATGACCCAGTCGCGTAGCGGTTCGGCACAGCTTTCCTTCTCCCTCGAACTTCCCGCCGGCGCCCGGCAGGACCTGTTCCTCGTGGGACCATCGAACGAAGCTGCCGTCCACCACCTCGATCATTGGGAGACGTGGCCGGTCAAGGCGGCGCTGCTGGTCGGCCCGCGCAAATCGGGCCGGACGCTGCTCGCCCGGTCGTTCGTGGCGCGCAGCGGCGGCAATATCGCCGACGATGCGGAACGGTGGAACGAAACGGACCTCTTCCACGCATGGAACCGGGCGCAGAGCGAGGGGCAGCCGCTGCTGATCGTCGCCGATGCACCACCGCCGATCTGGCGTATCGGCCTGCCCGACCTACGTTCGCGGATGGGGGCAACGCCGGTATTGCGGCTGGAAGCGCCCGACGAACTGCTGATCGAAACATTGCTGCAATATCTGTTCGACAGGAAAGAGCTTGTCGCCGCGCCGGATGTCGTGCGCTGGCTTGCCCGCCGGGTCGAACGGAGCCACCTTGCGGTGCTTCGGATCGTCGAGGCTTTGGAGGAAGATGCGATGTTGCGCTCGACGCGCCGTTTGACGATCCCGACCGCGCGCGCCGCGCTGTCCGACAGCCCGTTGCTGTTGGACCGCCTGCTGTGAACGATCCGGTCCCCTCCGCCCGCACCACGGTCGCCGCCGCGCCCGAGGCCCGCTATTTCAACCGCGAACTGTCCTGGCTGGCGTTCAACCGCCGCGTGCTGGACGAAGCGTGCAACCCCGACCACCCGCTGCTCGAACGCCTGCGTTTCCTGTCGATCTCGGCGACCAACATCGACGAATTCTTCATGGTCCGCGTGGCGGGGCTGAAGGGGCAGCAGAACCAGGGCGTCGGCCATGAATCGGTCGATGGCCTCACGCCATCGCAACAGCTTGCCGCCATCACCGTCGACGCCGCCGGGCTGGTCGACAGCCAGCAGCGCATCTGGCGCGACATCGCCGCCAGTCTGGCGCAGGCCGACATCTTCGTGCTGGGCGCCGATGCGATCCATGGCGAAACGGAGACGTGGCTGGAACGCCATTTCCGCGAACAGGTCTTTCCGGTCCTGACCCCGCAGGCACTGGACCCGGCGCACCCGTTCCCGTTCATCCCGAACCTCGGCTCGGCGATGCTGTTCGACCTGATCCGCCGCTCGGACGAGGTCGAGGTGCGCGAAGTGGTGCTGCTACCCCCGGCCATGCCGCGCTTCGTCCGCCTGCCGGGCAAGAACGCCCGCTATGTCGCGATCGAGACCGTGCTGCGCCATTTCTCCGGCCTGTTCTTCCCCGGCTACACCGTGCGCGCGTCGGCCGCCTTCCGCGTAATCCGCGACAGCGACATCGAACTGGAGGAAGAGGCCGAGGACCTCGTCCTCTACTTCCGCACCGCCATCAAGCGTCGCCGGCGGGGCCGGATCATCCGCCTCGAAATCGAATCGGGCATTTCGGACGAGCTGGTCCAGCTGCTGCGCGACGAAATGGGCGGCAGCGATGCGCTCATCACCGAAACCGGCGGGTTCCTCGGCATCGGCGACCTGTCGATGCTGGTCGCCGAAGACCGGCCGGACCTGAAGTTCCCGCCCTTCTCCCCGCGCTTCCCCGAACGCATCCGCGAATATGGCGGCGATTGTTTCGCGGCGATCCGGGCGAAGGACATCGTCGTCCATCACCCCTACGAAACCTTCGACGTGGTGCTGGCCTTCCTGAAGCAAGCCGCCGCCGATCCCGATGTCGTCGCGATCAAGCAAACGCTGTACCGCGCCGGCAAGCAATCCGCCGTCGTCGCCGCGCTGGTCGCAGCGGCGGAGGCCGGCAAGTCGGTGACCGCCGTCGTCGAACTCAAGGCCCGTTTCGACGAGGAGCAGAACCTCAACCTCGCCTCGGTCCTCGAACGTGCCGGCGTGCAGGTCGTCTACGGCTTTATCGAGTGGAAGACCCATGCGAAAATCTCGATGGTCGTCCGGCGGGAGGAACAGGGCTATCGCACCTATTGCCACTTCGGGACTGGCAACTACCATCCCGTAACGGCGCGCATTTATACCGACCTCAGCTTCTTCACCGCCGATCCGGTGATCGGGCGCGATGCGGCGCAGGTGTTCAACTACATCACCGGCTATGTCGAACCGCAGTCGCTGCAACAGCTCGCCATTTCGCCACGTGACCTGCGCAACCGGCTGGAGGCGCTGATCGAGGGTGAGATCCAGACCGCGCGGTCGGGTGGCGAAGGCTCGATCTGGCTGAAGATGAACTCGCTGGTCGACCCGGCACTGATCGACAAGCTCTACGAGGCATCGGCGGCGGGCGCGCAGATCGACCTGATCGTGCGGGGCATCTGCTGTCTGCGGCCGGGCGTGCCGGGCATGTCCGACAACATCCGGGTGAAATCGGTCGTCGGTCGCTTCCTCGAACACAGCCGTATCTATTGCTTCGGCAACGGACAGGCGCTGCCGAATGACGATGCGCTGGTCTATGTCTCCTCGGCCGACTGGATGCCGCGCAACTTCGATCGCCGCGTGGAATATCTGATGCCGATCAACAACCCGACCGTCCACGACCAGGTGCTCGATCAGGTCATGGTCGCCAACCTGCTCGACACCGAACAGACCTGGGAACTGGGGCCGGACGGCAGCTATCGTCGCGTGCCGAAGGGCGACCGGCCGTTCAACCTCCACCGCTATTTCATGACCAACCCCTCGCTGTCTGGGCGGGGTGCGGCGATCGAGAGCGGTTCGGCGACCGTGCCGCAGAAGCTGTCGCTGCGCGCCTGGCGGGCGGCCCGGGACGGCGCGTCTTGATCCGCCTGCCGTGGATCAATCGTCCGGTCAGCCCGGCGCATAGTGCGATTATCGACATCGGTTCGAACTCGATCCGGCTGGTCGTCTATGGCGGGCCGGACCGCATTCCGGCGACGCTGTTCAACGAGAAGGTCCTGGCCGGTCTCGGCCGCTCGCTCGCCGAAACGGGTACGATCGAACCGGAGCCGATGAAGCTCGCCGCCACGGCACTGCGCCGCTTCGCGTGGCTGACCGGCGAGATGCAGGTGGAGGTGGTGCGCACCGTCGCCACCGCCGCCGTACGCGACGCGGCCAATGGTCACGAACTGGTCACGCTCGCCGAATCACTCGGCCTGACGGTAGAGACGCTGACTGGCGAAGAGGAGGCACAGGCCGCCGGCAACGGCGTGCTTTCCGCCATTCCCGATGCCGATGGGATCGTCGGCGATCTGGGCGGCGGCAGCCTCGAACTGGTGCGGATCAAGAACGGCAGGGTCGGTGAGCGCGTGTCGTTCCCGCTCGGCGTCCTGCGCATCGGGGCGATCCGGGAGCGCCGTCCGGGCGAACTCGACCGCGTCGTCCAGCGGCTGGTCGCCGATGCCGGCTGGACCGGGCGGGGGAAGGGATTGCCCTTCTATCTGGTCGGCGGGTCGTGGCGGGCGCTGGCGCGCTTCGACATGCACCTGACCGACTATCCGCTACCGATCGCGCACGGCTATACCATGTCGCTCGACCGTATCGCCGAGCTGGAGCGGATCATCGCCGAAACGCCGCGCGCCGATCTGAAATCGGTGCCGAATCTTTCGGGCGGGCGCGTGCCGACGCTAGACAATGCGACAGCGGTACTGGCGGCGATGGCGCGGCAACTGGGCAGTGCCACGACGATGATCTCCGCCTATGGCCTGCGCGAAGGGCTGCTCTACGCCGCGCTCTCGCCGGCGGTGCGCAAGCAGGACCCGTTGCTGGTCGCCGCCCATGACGAAGGGGCGCGGCAGGGGCGTTTCGTCGAACATGGTGATCTGCTCCACAAATGGATCGCCCCCCTCTTTCCCGACGACGCCCCCGCCGCCGTCCGCCTACGCCATGCCGCCTGCCTGCTGGCGGATGTGGGCTGGCACGCGAACCCGGAGTTTCGCGCCGAACGCGGCGTGGAGATCGCGCTGCACGGCAATTGGGTGGCGATCGACGCCGCCGGCCGCGCCATCGTCGCGCAGGCGCTGCATAGCTGTTTGGGCGGCGGCAGCGCGGATGGTCCGCCGGCACCGCTGGGTCGCCTCGCCCCCATCGCCGCGCTGGAGGCGGCGCATCGCTGGGGCCTTGCCATGCGGCTGGGTCAGCGGTTGAGCGGCGGCGTCGCTACCCCGCTGCAACGCACCGATGTCGGCCGTAGGCGGGGGCAGGTGGAACTGGTCGTCCCTGCCGCCGACGCCGGGCTATATGGCGAAGCGGTGCAGAAGCGCCACCGCGCGCTGGCGGCCGCACTTGGCATGAGCGCGGCGCTGGTCACGCGCTAAGCCGGTACTTTCCTAATTCCGAAGCCGCCGGTACGGTTTTATCCGCGTCGCCGCGATCGTCATCCCAGATCTCCCTGTCATGACGCGCCGCAGGAGCCGCTGGAGGCCCCAGCCTACGCTGGGGCGACGGTTATTGGAGAACAGATACCGGGCCTGAAGCGACAACGCACAAACAGCGCGCAAGTGTGAACTTAGTGAACTTTGGGGTTCAGCCGCAGCGGAATCCGGTCACGACATTCTTCTCGTCGAGGTCGATATTCAGCCGGTCGGGACGGAAATCCATCGTGACCGCCATGCCCGGCCGGATCACGCGGACGGTCGTCAGCCCCGACTGCTTCTTCGCCTCGGCTTCGAGCGCGGCCGAGAACGGCTTGCCGACCAGCGATGCCAGACTGCTGGAATTGCACGTGTCGCCGGCAAGGGCGGGCACCCGCTCGCCCCCGGCCTGATGCGTGGTCGTACAGGCGCCCAGCACCAGGGCGATCAGGATCATGGGCTTCATTCGACTACCTCCGCTCGGGTCATCTTCAGCTTTCCACCCAGCACGGTGAACCCCAGCTGACCTTCGACCAGTGCCAGCGCATCCCGCCCGAACTGTTCGAACCGCCAGCCGCTCAGGATCGACAGCCCCTCGCGTTGCCCGGCGGCCAATGCCTCCAGATCGTCCGACCGTGCCAGCAACCGCGATGCGACCTTGATCTCGTTCGCCCGGATCTTGAGCAACAGTTTCAGCAAGTCGGCGACCAACGCGCCTTCCTTGCCCAGCGCCGGCTTGCGCTCGTCGCGACCCGGCATCTGGTCGGCGGGCAGTGGCTTGGCATTCGCCAGCGCGTCCATCATCCGTCCGCCGATGTCGTTATGCGCCCATGCCGCCGACAGCCCGCGCACCTTCGCCAGATCGCCCTGCTTGCGCGGCGGGTTGCCCGCCAGATCGGCGATCGTCTCATCCTTGACGATCCGTCCGCGCGGCAGGTTCTTGCCCTGCGCCTCCAGCTCGCGCCACTTGCCCAGCGCCTTCAGGCGTCCCAGCGCCTCGGGCTTGCGGCTGTTGACGCGGATGCGCTGCCAGACCTCTTCGGGATCGTTGAAGTAGTTGGCCGGATCGGCGATCCGTTCCATCTCCTCGTCCAGCCACAGCCCGCGCCCGGTCTTGCGCAGCTTGCCCAGCATCTTGGGAAAGATCACCGACAGGTGAGTCACATCGGCGATGGCGTAATCGATCTGCCGGTCGTCCAGTGGCCGCCGCGACCAATCGGTGAACCGCGCGCCCTTGTCGACGGTGATCCCCAGATAGGCGTCGACAAGGTTGGAATATCCCACCTGCTCGCCTTGCCCCAGCGCCATCGCCGCCACCTGCGTATCGAACAGGGGAAAGGGGGTCTTGCCGGTCAGGTTATAGACGATCTCGATATCCTGCCCGCCGGCATGGAAGACCTTCAGCACGTCCTCGTTATCGGTCAGCAGGTTCAGCAGCGGGGTGAGGTCAATCCCCGGCGCCATCGGATCGATCGCGGCGGCTTCCTCGGTATTGGCAATCTGGATGAGGCACAGCTCGGGCCAATAGCTGTTCTCGCGCATGAACTCGGTGTCGACGGCTACGAAGTCGGACTGGGCGAGGCGGGTACAGAGGGCGGCGAGGGTCGCGCTGTCCTCGATCAACGGATGGATGTGCATCATGCCCGCATAGCAAGGGTTCCGCGCCTTGACAAAAGGGGGTGGGAGGGGGAAGCGCGCGGCTACGGATTAATCCGTCATCCCCGCACCCGCGGGGGGCGATGCAGAATGATTTGGCGTGGAACGCCAATAGGTCTCCCCCGCACCCGCGGGGACCGCTTCGGCGTTTTGTCGCACATCGCGTTGCGACCCTATTGGGATAGCGTACTGCGCGGTCAAGCACCCGCTCCCCCGCACCTGCGGGGATCGACGCGGCAAATAAGGTTTGAATGATGCACGCCTATCGTACCCATAACTGCGGCCAGCTCACGGACGCGAACGACGGCGATACCGTCCGCCTGTCGGGCTGGGTACATCGCAAGCGCGACCATGGCGGCGTGCTGTTCATCGATCTGCGCGACCATTACGGCATCACCCAGATCGTCGCCGACAGCGATTCGCCGGCCCTCGCGCTGCTCGAATCCGCCCGGACCGAATCGGTGCTGACGATTGACGGCAATGTAAAGCTGCGCAGTGAGGCAACCAAGAACCCGAACCTCGCCACCGGCGCGATCGAAATCTACGCCCGCGCCGCGACGATGCAGTCGGCGGCGCAGGAACTGCCAATGCCGGTGGCGGGCGAGGCCGAATATCCCGAAGACATTCGCCTGCGCTATCGCTTCCTCGACCTGCGTCGCGAACGGCTGCACGCGAACATCCTGCTGCGCTCGAACGTCATCGCGTCGCTGCGCCGCCGGATGATCGATCAGGGCTTCACCGAATTCCAGACGCCGATCCTGACCGCGTCGTCGCCCGAGGGCGCCCGCGACTATCTGGTCCCCAGCCGCGTGCATCCGGGTAAGTTCTATGCGCTGCCGCAGGCGCCGCAGATGTTCAAGCAGCTGCTGATGGTCGCGGGCTTCGATCGGTATTTCCAGATCGCACCCTGTTTCCGCGACGAAGACGCCCGCGCCGACCGTTCGCCGGGCGAGTTCTACCAGCTCGATTTCGAAATGAGCTTCGTCACGCAGGAGGACGTGTTCGCCGCGATCGAACCCGTCCTGCACGGCGTGTTCGAGGAATATGCCAACTGGCAGGGCAAGGGCCGCACCGTCAGCCCGCTGCCGTTCCAGCGGATCCCCTATCGCGAATCGATGCTGAAATACGGCAACGACAAGCCCGACCTGCGCAACCCGCTCATTATCACCGACGTGTCCGATCTGTTCGTCGGCTCGGGCTTCGGCCGCTTCGCCTCGATCGTCGAGGCGGGCGACGTGGTCCGCGCGGTAGCGGCGCCCAAGACCGCCGACAAGAGCCGCAAGTTCTTCGACGACATGAACGCCTGGGCGCAAGGCGAAGGGTTTGCCGGCCTCGGCTATGCCACGCGCAAGGGCGGCGAATGGGGCGGCCCGATCGCCAAGAACCATGGCGACGAAGGCATGGCGAAGATCGCCGAAGCGCTCGGCCTCGGTCCCGACGACGGCGTGTTCTTCGCCGCAGGCAAGGAAGCGCAGGCGGCCAAGCTCGCCGGCCTTGCTCGCACCCGCGTCGCGGAAACGCTGGGCCTGATCGACGACAAGCGGTTCGAGTTCTGCTGGATCGTCGACTTCCCGATGTTCGAATATGACGAGGACGCGAAGAAGGTCGACTTCAGCCACAACCCCTTCTCGATGCCGCAGGGGGAGATGGCGGCGCTGGAAACGATGAACCCGCTCGACATCCTCGCCTACCAGTATGACATCGTCTGCAACGGCGTGGAGTTGTCGTCGGGCGCGATCCGGAATCATCGTCCGGAAATCATGTACAAGGCGTTCGAGATCGCCGGCTACTCGCAGGCCGACGTCGACACGAACTTCGCGGGCATGATCAACGCGTTCAAGTTCGGCGCCCCCCCGCACGGCGGCTCGGCTCCGGGCGTGGACCGCATCGTCATGCTGCTGGCCGACGAGCCTAACATCCGCGAGGTCATCACCTTCCCGATGACGCAGAAGGCCGAGGACCTGATGATGGGCGCGCCCAATTACGCAACGCCCAAGCAGTTGCGGGAACTGAACATTCGCGTGACGGTGGACGGCCCGAAGGAAGGCTGACTCGTATTGCGGGGCGGGGGATCAACCCCGCCCCCGCCGACAGGTTACGCGTTTTCGAACGTTTCGCCTTCGAGTACGCGCAAGCGCCCGTCGTCGATAGCGAACACCGCGCCGTGGAGCTTAAGCGTGCCGGCATCGACCCGTTCCTTGACGAACGGGAAGGTCATCAGGTTCCTGAGTGAAACCTTCACGCCCTCCTGCTCCAGTGCCTTCTGACCTTCCGGCCCGGTGCCGTGTTCGGCGGCGACGTTTTCACGCGCTTCGTCGAGCAGATCGATCCAGTGGGCGACGAAGCCGCCTTCGCCCGGCTTGGTATTGGCCAGCGCCTGGGTCAGGCTGGCGTTCACGCCGCCACAGGCCCCGTGGCCCAGGACCAGAACTTCCTCGACTTCCAGCTTGGTGACGGCGAATTCCAGCGCCGCCGACACGCCGTGGCGACCGCCATCGTCCTCGAACGGCGGCACGAGGTTGGCGACGTTGCGCACCACGAAAATCTCACCCGGCCGCGCACCGAAGATGGTCGCCGGATCGACGCGGCTGTCCGAACAGGCGATCACCATCACCTTCGGACTCTGCCCGGTGGCCAGTTCGCTCCAGCGTTCGCGTTCCTGCTGCCATTCGGTGCCACGGAAACGGTAATAACCTTCCTTGAGGTCGCTGAAGTGCATCAAATAATCTCCATCATGAATTGTGCTCTTCCCTCGCGCGCTACGACGCATGACGCGACGGAATGTTGCAGGCGGTTGTTCGTTTGCCCGTGCATCGCTATCTGGGCGACATGAACGAAATGACGCCGCTCCCCCGCCCGCAGCGCGAACGCAAGCCCGACTGGATTCGCGTAAAGGCTCCGACCGGAAAAGTCGTGGCCGAAACCCGCGCGCTGATGCGGTCGAAGAGCCTGACGACGGTGTGCGAGGAAGCGGCCTGTCCGAATATCGGCGAATGCTGGTCGAAAAAGCACGCGACCGTCATGATCCTGGGCGACACCTGCACCCGCGCCTGCGCGTTCTGCAACGTAAAGACGGGTATGCCGCGCGCGGTTGATCCGATGGAACCGCAGCATGTCGCCGAAGCGGCGGCGGCGATGGGTCTGAACCATATCGTCATTACCTCGGTCGATCGCGACGACCTGCCCGATGGTGGCGCGAAGCAGTTCGTGAAGGTGATCGAGGCGATCCGCGCCGCGAACCCGACCACGACGATCGAGATCCTGACGCCCGATTTCCGCAACAAGCACGAGGCGGCGGTCGAGATGATCGTGGCGGCGCGCCCCGATGTCTACAACCACAATCTCGAAACCGTGCCGCGGCTCTACCCGACGATCCGTCCGGGTGCGCGCTATTATGCGTCGCTGCGCCTGCTGGAGAGCGTCAAGAAGCTCGACCCGTCGATCTTCACCAAGTCCGGCATCATGCTGGGGCTGGGCGAGGAGCGACTGGAGGTGCATCAGGTGATGGACGACATGCGTTCGGCCGATATCGATTTCCTGACGATGGGCCAGTATCTGCAGCCGACGCCGAAACACGCCAAGGTCATCGATTTCGTGACGCCCAAGGCATTCGACGGGTTCGCCGCGATCGCCCGCGCCAAGGGGTTCCTGCTGGTCGCATCGTCGCCGCTCACCCGGTCGAGCTACCACGCCGGCGACGATTTCGAACGGATGCGGGCGAACCGTGATGCCAAGCTGGGCGTCGTTCGCGCCTGATGCCGAAGCATACCGAAACCCGTCATCTGCCCTACACGCCGGAGCAGATGTTCGACCTTGTCGCCGATGTCAGTCGCTATGGCGAGTTCCTGCCGTGGGTCAGCGCGATCCGGGTGCGATCGAACAGCGAGACGGAGATGGTCGCCGACATGATCGTCGGCTTCAAGGGCCTGCGCGAGAGCTTCACGTCGAAGGTGCAGAAGGAACGGCCCGGCCATATCCGCGTCGACTATCTCGACGGGCCGCTGAAATATCTGAACAACGACTGGCGGTTCAAGCCGGACGGGCAGGGCGGGACGCTGGTTGAGTTCTGCGTCGATTTCCAGTTCAAGAACCGCGTGTTCGAAATGCTCGCAGGTCAGGTATTCGACCGGGCATTGCGCAAGATGATCGGCGCGTTCGAGGATCGCGCCGCCCGGCTTTACGGGGATTCGGCGACGGGTTCGTCGGACGCCGCTTCCGGCGGCAGCAGCAGTTCGAGCGCGCACAACGCCGCCTGAAGGCGGATCGCCCCGCGCCCCAGATCGCCGAACTGGCGCAGGTCGGCGACGACCTTCGCCGGATCGCCACCCTTTTCCGCGCGGGCGAAGACGACGGTGCCGACCGGCTTCTTCTCGCTACCCCCGCCCGGCCCCGCGACGCCGGTGATCGCCACCGCGACATCGGCCTGCGTCACCTCCAGCGCGCCCTGCGCCATGCTCCATGCCGTTGCGATCGACACCGCGCCGAAAGTTTCGATCACGTCCGAGCTGACCTTGACCAGCCCGATCTTGGCCTCGTTCGAATAGGTCACGAAGCCTGCTTCGAACACGTCCGAACAGCCGGGGATTTCGGTGATCGCGGCGGCGACCAGCCCGCCGGTGCAGCTTTCCGCGAGCGCGATGCGGCGACCGACGGCACGATTCGCGTCGATCACCCGGCGCGCGGCTTCGATCAGTTCGGGGGGAAGTATGCTGTCCATCACATCAATTCCGGGCGGTCTGCCGGCACAGCGGCAGCCGCATCTGGGGGTTGGGGCGGTCGGCATCGACCTGCGCGAAGAGCACGATCAGCCCGGCGACGTTGCGGGGCGGCAGCGCCTGGACGAGGGTCGCGGCGCGTTCGATCCGGGGGCAATCGGCCGCATCGATATTGCCGACGACCATCGGTGCGATGAGCGACGCGACGATCGGTGCCGCAAACGCCGAATCGAGGAGCTGGATCGCCTGCGGCGCGGTCAGGCGCGACAGGGCCGCCTTGGCCTGCGGCCAGGCCGCGTCGGTTTCGGCTTCGTAGCGCGACAGGAACGGCCCGCCGCTCCGCCGCAGCAACGCGGTGGGCGGTAGGGCATTGGCGCAGCGGGCGCCCGCCTGCCGGATCAGCTCGGGCGCGACGAACAGGACCAGCGCCTCCGCTTCGGCCGGAGTGACGCAGGGCTGGGCTGCCTGCGCCGGGGCATTGGCACAGGCAGCCAGCGCCAGCAGTGCGGCCAGCCGCTTCATGCTGGCACCCGGATCGTCGCGATCGCCTGTGCGGCGATACCTTCCTGCCGGCCGGTGAAGCCCAGACGCTCGCTGGTCGTCGCCTTGATGCTCACATGCCGTTCGGCAATGTCGAGCAGGTCGGATATCCGGCTCCGCATCGCGGCGCGGTGCGGGCCGATCTTGGGCGCCTCGCAGATCAGCGTCAGGTCGACGAAATCGATGATGCCGCCCTCGGCGCGGACCAGCGATGCGGCATGTTGGAGGAACTGTCCCGATTCGGCGCCGCGCCATTGCGGATCGCTCGGAGGAAAATGGGTGCCGATGTCGCCCGCGCCGATTGTGCCGAGCAGGGCATCGGTGATGGCATGAAGCGCGACGTCGGCATCGCTATGCCCCGACAGGCCCCGGTCGTGCGGGATCAGCACGCCGCCCAGCCACAACTCCTCGCCCGCCTCCAGCCGGTGGACGTCGTACCCGGTAGCGCTGCGCGACACGAGCGCGGGCAGCGCGCGGGACTCGGCGACGGCGAAGTCGGCCGGATAGGTGATCTTTTCGAGCATGACGTCCCCTTCGACCATTGCCACGTCCAGACCGATCGCGCGCAGCATCTGCGCGTCGTCGGTCGCCTCGGCGGTCGCATCCCATGCGGCATGAGCGTCGCGAATGGCGTCGACCGCAAAAGCCTGCGGCGTCTGTACGCGGACCAGCCGGTCGCGCGGTACGACATCGCCCAGCGCCGCACCGCTGAACGCCAGCGTATCGGCCACGGGCAGGACCGGTACCGCGCCCGGTGCTTGGTCCAGCGCGGCGAGCAGGCGGTCGATGGCGATGGCGGGCAGAAACGGCCGCGCGGCGTCATGGATCAGCACCCGTGCGGCATCGCCGATCGCGGCCAGCCCGGCGGCCACGCTCTCGCGCCGTGTCGCTCCGCCGATCACGAACTCGACCTCACCGACTGCCGAATGCAGCAGCGCGTCCTGTCCCGCGCCGATCACCACCAGCACCCGGTCGATGCCGGGATGGCCGGCCAGCGCGGCATGGGCATGGGCGATCATCGCCCGTCCGGCGACGGGGGCAAATTGCTTGGGCAGGCTGCTGCCCGACCGGACGCCGGTTCCGGCGGCGACGATCAGGGCGACTGTGGGACCGGTCTGCATGGCGCCCGCCTAGCGTAAGCCGTGCGCGCCCGCCAGCCTTGCCCTCGACCGGCGGATGGCGTAGATGCTGCCCGATTTTCAGGCACAATCCATGACCATAGCTCCCATTCGCATCGGCGATGTCGTCATCGACATGCCGGTTATCCTCGCGCCGATGACCGGTGTCACCGACCTGCCGTTCCGCAAGATGGTGCGGCGGCACGGGTCGGGGCTGAACGTCACCGAGATGATCGCCAGCCAGGCCGCGATCCGCGAGACGCGCCAGTCGATCCAGAAGGCGATGTGGGACCCGGCGGAAGAGCCGGTGTCGATGCAGCTCGTCGGCTGCACGCCGGTCGAGATGGGGGAGGCCGCCAAGCTCGCCGAGGACAAGGGCGCGGCGATCATCGACATCAACATGGGCTGTCCGGTGCGCAAGGTGACGAACGGCGACGCCGGGTCGGCGCTGATGCGCGACCTGCCGCTCGCCGCCGATCTGATCGCGGCGGTGGTGAAGGCGGTGGAGGTGCCGGTGACCGTCAAGATGCGGATGGGCTGGGATCATGCCAGCCTCAACGCCCCCGAACTCGCCCATATCGCCGAGGATCTGGGCGCGCAGATGGTGACGGTCCATGGCCGTACGCGGAACCAGATGTATCGCGACCATGCCGACTGGGCGTTCGTCCGCCGGGTGAAGGACGCGGTGAGGGTACCGGTGATCGTCAACGGCGATATCTGCTCGGTCGATGACGCGCGGACCGCACTCGACCAGTCGGGAGCCGACGGCGTGATGATCGGTCGTGGTGCCTATGGCCGGCCGTGGCTGCTCGCGCAGGTCATGGCGGCGCTGTCGGGCGGCACCGCGCCCGCCGATCCGTCGGTCGAGGAACAATATCGCCTGATCGTCGAACATTATCACATGATGCTCGACCATTATGGCGAGGAAACCGGCGTCAACATGATGCGCAAGCATATCGGTTGGTACACCAAGGGGCTGCACGGATCGGCCGAGTTCCGCAACAAGGTGAACCAGCAGCCGGAATCCGCCACGGTGCTGGCGATGCTCGCCGATTTCTATGCGCCATGGTGTACGCGCGCGGCGGCGTGAGCGCGGGCGAAGGGATGCCTTCGTTCGCCGAGCTGTTCACCGGCCTGCCGGTGGCGGCGCTGGTGCTCGACGAGGCTGGCTGTATCGCCCATGCCAATGGGGCGGCGGAACTGCTGCTGAACCAGTCGGACCGGGCGATGCGCGGGCTGTCGCTTGAACAGATCGTCTCGCTGCCGCCGGGCTATGGCGATCCGCGCGATGGGCGGACCTTCGTCAGCTACGATTGCGAATTGCAGTTGCGACGCGGCGGGCGGCTGCGGGTCGACTTCCACGACAGCCCGGCGACCCACGGGTCGGCGTGGCGGGTCGTCATGCTCAATGGCATTCGCGACGGTCATATCGGGTCGCGTGCGGCGGGTGCCCGTGCCGCGATCGGTGCGGCGGCGATGCTGGGGCACGAGATCAAGAACCCCTTGTCCGGCATTCGCGGCGCGGCGCAGCTGCTGGCGGGCGACGTGGACGACCGCAGCGTGCTGACCGACCTCATCATCGCAGAGGTCGATCGCATCGCCGCGCTGATCGATCGGATGCAGGAATTCACCGACGACCGTCCGCGCGCGTTGCAGGTGCAGAACATCTACCCCGTCCTCGCCCATGCGGTGCAGCTGGCGTCCGCCGGCTTCGCGCGGGGGATCGTGATCGAGGAGCGCTTCGACCCCTCGCTGCCACCCGTCCGGATCGACCGCGATGCGTTCGTCCAGGTGCTGGTGAACCTCCTGAAGAATGCCGCCGAGGCGCTGGAGGAGGTCGAGCAGCCGCGCATCATCCTCGGCACCGCCTATCGCCACGGCATGTCGCACGGCATCGGCGGGGGCGAGCGCCGGGCGGTGCCGATCGAACTGACCGTGACCGACAATGGCCCCGGCGCGCCCGCCGACATCGCCGGGCACCTGTTCGAACCGTTTGTTTCGGGCAAGCGGGAGGGGCGGGGCTTCGGCCTGCCGATGGTCGAGAAACTGGTCGGCGAGATGAATGGCTTCGTCCGCTATGCCCGCGAAGGATATCCGCCGATGACCGTATTCCGCCTTCACCTGCCGCGCGCATGACGGCTTCCTCGCGCATCCTGCTGGTCGATGACGACGCGGCGATCCGGACCGTCGTGGCGCAGGCGCTGCGCCGGGAGGGGCATGAGGTGCACAGCGTCGGCACGCTGGGGCAATTGCGCGCGGAGCTGCGCGCCGGCCTGCCGGGGGTACTGGTCACCGACGTCGTGCTGCCCGATGGCGATGGGCTGGAAATGGCGGCGACCCTCAACGCCGAATTTCCCGACCTGCCGATCATCGTCCTGTCGGCGCGCAACACGCTGACCACCGCCGTTCGGGCGACCGAAGCCGGGGCGTTCGACTATCTTCCCAAGCCGTTCGACCTCGACACGCTGGCGCTGGCCGTACGCGGGGCGCTGGCGCGACGGTCGCGCGGTGCGGAGGAGCAGCCGGTCGACGCGATCGATTCGTCGCTGCCGCTGATCGGGCGGTCGCCGGCGATGCAGGATGTGTACCGCGTGATCGCGCGGGTCGTCGCGACCGACCTGACCGTGCTGGTCACCGGCGAATCCGGCACCGGCAAGGAACTGGTCGCCCGCGCGATCCACGACCTGGGCCGCCGTAGCCGCGCGCCGTTCATTGCGCTCAACATGGCGGCGATCCCGCGCGAGCTGATCGAGGCGGAGCTGTTCGGCCATGAACGCGGGGCGTTCACCGGCGCGGCGCAGCGGTCGGCCGGCAAGTTCGAGCAGGCGGCGGGCGGCACGCTGTTCCTCGACGAGATCGGCGACATGCCGATGGAGGCGCAAACCCGGCTGCTGCGCGTGCTGCAGTCGGGGGAGTTCACCAGCGTCGGCGGCGCCCGCCTCATCCGCGCCGATGTCCGCATCGTCGCTGCGACCAACAAGACGCTGGCCGCGCAGGTCCAGTCGGGCCAGTTCCGCGAGGATCTGTTCTACCGCCTGAACGTCGTCCCCATCGCGCTGCCCCCCTTGCGCGAACGTCGGCAGGACGTGGCGCTGCTCGCCCGTCACTTTCTCGACCAGGCGGTGCGCGATGGCCTGCCGCGCAAGACGCTGACGGCGGACGCGCAGGAACTGCTCGAGGGGCATGACTGGCCCGGCAATGTCCGCGAACTCGAAAACCTGATGCGCCGCGTCGCCGTGCTGGGCCGGGATACCGCGATCGAGGCGAGCGAGTTGCGCGGGGCATTGGGCGATACCGGCGGACGACCTGCGGTGCAGCCCGATGCCGATCTCGGCGATGCGGTGCGGGCGTGGCTGCGCCGTGTCGCCCGCGAGGAGCCGGCGACGCTGGAGAATGGAACCCTGTACGACCGTCTTATTTCCGACGTCGAACGCCCGCTGATCGAAGCGATGCTCGATCGCCACGCCAGCAACCAGTTGCGTGCTGCAAAAGCGATGGGCCTGAACCGCAACACCTTGCGCAAGCGGCTCGATGAACTGGGGATCGACCCGGCGGTCCGTGCCTATCATGCGGAAAAGGAACGCTAATCCTGTTACCGGACGATTGCGGTGCGATTTGACGTGCGTTGGGGCGGGAATGTTGTAAAACGGCAACTATGGTTGCAGCGTTAACGGAACCGAAGCGCGCCACATCGATCCCGGCGCGATGGTTTCCGGCGATCGAGGTCGTCGTGCTGCTGGCGGTGATCGCCATCGGTGTCGGCAGCTACGTGCTGTTCGATCGATCGCAAAGCGCGCGAGGCCAACTGCCTTCTCCGTCGCTGATGGCGGTGGTGCTGGTTGCCAATCTTATCCCCGCGATGGCGCTGCTGGTTCTGATCGGTCGGCGGATCGCAAAGCGACGCGCGGCGCAGTCGGTAATCGGTGGCTCCGGCCTGTTGCACGTACGGCTGGTCGCGCTGTTCTCGATCCTTGCCAGCGTCCCGATGTTGCTGGTGACGATCGTCGCGTCGTTCCTGTTTCAATATGGCGTCGAATTCTGGTCCTCGGATCGCGCGCGAGGCATCTTCGAAAACGCGCAGGTACTGGCACAGTCATCCTATAACGAATTCCTCAATACCGTGGATGGCCAGAATATTGCGGTCGCATCGGATATCCGCCGGATGCTGCTCAACAATCGCTACTCCCTTGAGAGCGACGAATTCCGTCTGGTTTACCAGAACAGCATCGTGTTCCGGGGTTTGAGTGATTCGGTTGTGTTCGACATTCCCCCGGACGGCCGTCCCCGGTCTCTGGCCTCGGCATCGATCTACGAAGGGCCGCTGCGCTGGAGCATCGACCCGCAGTCGATCGCTGCCTTGCGAGCGGGTAAGCCCAGCTACGTCAGCGTACGTGACCGACAAGTGCAATCGGTGACCCGCGTCCTCGACACGCCCTATTACGTCTATTCCGCGCGTGACATCGATCTGGCGACGTACACCGAACGGCGCAACCGCACGCAGGCTATCCTGTCTGATTATGTTGCGCTGCTCAAACGCTCGCGCAATGTGCAGCTGCAACTGAACATAGCGCTGTTCGTCGTCTCGCTCATCATCGTCGGCCTCGCGGTGTTCGTCGCGCTCGCGGTCGCCGACCGTCTGGTTCGTCCGGTCGGCGCGCTGGTCGGTGCGGCACGCCGGGTTGCTGGCGGCGACCTGTCGGCGAGGGTTCCTGAACCGAACGGCACACGCCAGAAGGACGAAATCGGCACGCTCGCCAGCGCGTTCAACAGCATGACCGAGCGATTGCAGGAACAGACCGGCGAACTGGTCGCCGCCAACGCCCAGATCGACAGCCGCCGCGCGCTGATCGAGGCGGTGATGTCGGGCGTCAGCGCCGGCGTCGTCTCGGTCGGGCGCGACCGTACGATCCAGCTCGCCAACAGTTCGGCGACCGCGCTGCTGAAGACCGGCAGTACGCCGCTGGTGGGGCGGCCGCTCGCCGATGTCGCGCCGGAACTGGACGATCTGCTGGGCGGCGAGACGCAGGACGCGATCATCCAACTGGCGTCGGGGGGCGAGGCAAAGACGCTGGCGGTGCGTATTACGCGTGACGATGGCCAGCA
This sequence comes from Sphingomonas sp. Leaf32, assembly GCF_001421765.1. Taxonomy (GTDB): domain Bacteria; phylum Pseudomonadota; class Alphaproteobacteria; order Sphingomonadales; family Sphingomonadaceae; genus Sphingomonas. The sequence continues at coordinate 1,110,819 of NZ_LMLA01000001.1, forward strand.
TATCCTGACCTTCGACGACATCACGCAGCAATTGCTCGACCAGCGTCGCGCGGCATGGTCCGACGTCGCCCGTCGCATTGCGCACGAGATCAAGAATCCGTTGACCCCGATCCAGCTCGCCGCCGAGCGGTTGCAGCGCCGCTATGGGACCAAGCTGATCGAGGACGACGGCACTTTCGCCCGCCTGACCGAGACGATCGTTCGCCAAGTCGGCGACCTGCGCCGCATGGTCGATGAGTTTTCCTCTTTCGCGCGGATGCCCAAGCCCGTGTTCCGGCATGAATCGCTTGCCGAACTGGGGCGACAGAGCCTGTTCCTGCACGAAGTCGCGCATCCCGACATCGACTTCGTGCTGGAATCCGCCGGCGCCGCGCCGCTGGTGTGCGACCGGCGCCAGCTGGGCCAGGCGTTGACCAACATCGTCAAGAACGCGACCGAGGCCGTCGCCGCCCGCCCCGAGGGTGCACCGCGCGGTCGGATCGAGATGGACGTCCGCTACGATGCGCAGGGGCGGATGCATATCGACACCAGCGACAACGGCATCGGCCTGCCGGTCGAACGTGACCGCATCGCCGAACCCTATATGACCACGCGCAAGGGCGGCACCGGCCTTGGCCTCGCCATCGTCCGCAAGATCGTCGAGGAACATTTCGGAACCATATCGTTCGCCGACCGTCCCGGAGGAGGGACGATCGTGTCGATCATCTTCGATCCCTCCATCCTTGCCGCGCTGGCGGGAACGGGGACGTCGGAAGATGACGATTCACAGGAGGTTACAACGCGCCACCCCATGCTTACCCGGACCGGAACGCCCGCATGAAGCTCGATATTCTCGTCGTCGACGACGAAACCGATATCCGTGAACTCGTCGCCGGCGTGCTGGAGGACGAGGGATACGAGACGCGCGGCGCGGCCGATAGTGACGCCGCACTCGAGGCGGTCGCGCAACGGCGGCCGTCGCTGGTGCTGCTCGACGTCTGGTTGCAGGGATCTCGCCTCGACGGGCTGGAACTGCTCGATGAACTGAAGGCACGCGATCCGTCGCTGCCGGTGCTGGTGATCTCCGGCCATGGCAACATCGACACCGCCGTTGCTGCCATTCGGCGGGGCGCGGTCGATTTCATCGAAAAGCCGTTCGAGGCGGAACGGCTGCTGTTCCTGGTCCAGCGCGCGACCGAAACCGAACGCCTTCGACGCGAGGTCGCGTCGCTGCGCGCCTCGGCGGGACGCGAGGACGACCTGACCGGCAGCTCGACCGCGATCAACAGCGTCCGTGCGACATTGAAGCGCGTGGCCGGCACCGGCAGCCGTGTCCTCATCACCGGCGGCGCGGGCGTCGGCAAGGAAGTGGCGGCACGCCTGCTGCATGGCTGGAGCCAGCGTGCTCAGGCGCCGTTCGTCATCGTCAGCGCTGCGCGCATGACGCCAGAACGGGTCGATGAGGAACTGTTCGGCGTGGAGGAGGGCGGCAACCTCGTCCGGCCCGGCCTGCTCGAACAAGCGCATGGCGGTACGTTGTTTCTCGACGAAATCGCCGACATGCCGATCGCGACGCAGGCGCGCATCCTGCGCGTGCTGACCGATCAGAGCTTTACCCGCGTCGGTGGTACCCGTGTGGTGAAGGTCGATGTCCGGGTCGTATCGGCGACCGCGCGCGATCTGCAGCAGGAGATCATCGACGGCCATTTCCGCGAGGACCTCTATTACCGCTTGAATGTCGTGCCGGTACAGATTCCTTCGCTGGCGGAACGGCGTGAGGACATTCCGCCGCTGGTCGAACATTTCGTCGCGCACTACGCCAACGAACGCCGGGTCCAGACGCCGGAGGTTGCACCCGATGCGATGATTGCGCTGCAAAGCTATGAATGGCCGGGCAATGTCCGCCAGCTGCGCAACGTCGTCGAACGCACCGTCATTCTCGCACCGGGCAACCGGATCGCGCGGATCGACATCGACCTGCTCCCGCCCGAGGTGCTGGGATCGTCCGGCGACGGGGCAGGGGGTGCCACCGCTAGCGCGATCATGGGATCGCCGCTGCGCGAGGCGCGCGAGTCGTTCGAACGCGAGTATCTGCGTGTCCAGATTCGGCGTTTTTCCGGCAATATCTCGCGTACCGCGACGTTCATCGGAATGGAGCGCTCGGCGCTGCACCGCAAACTGAAGCTGCTGGGCATCACCGAAACGCGCGGCGACGAATAGCCGGAACGGACCATTGCGGCAGCGCGGCGTCGGACCTAGATTGGCGGTTCCGCGCCACAGGGGCGCGGCAACCGGGTGACGGTTAAAGACACTCAGCGGGAAATTCCCGCCAAGAACAAGGGCAAGTCATGGCCGAACGGCAGGGGTCGCTTCAGGACCTGTTTCTCAACTCGTTGCGCCGGTCGAAGACGCCGGTAACGATGTTCCTCGTCAAGGGCGTGAAGCTTCAGGGCATCGTGACATGGTTCGACAATTTTTCGGTGCTGCTGCGTCGTGATGGACAGTCGCAGCTGATCTACAAGCACGCCATCTCGACGATCATGCCGGCGGGTCCGACCGACCTGTCATCGGTGATCGAGGCGGCTGCAGAAAATACCTCGAAGCACGCGCCGCTGCAGGAAATCTTCCTGAACGCCGTGCGCAAGGCGCAGGAAAACGTCACCATGTTTCTGGTGAACGGCGTGATGCTGCAGGGGCAGATCGCCGCGTTCGACCTGTTCTGCATGTTGCTTCAGCGCGAAGGCATGTCGCAGCTGGTGTACAAGCACGCGGTTTCCACCATTCAGCCGGCCAATCCGCTGAACCTTGCCGAAGAACAGGCGTCGGGGGCGGACGAGGCTTGAGCACCGGTTTCGACCGCGACGCGCAGGAATTCACGCGCGGCGCATCCGCGATCGTCGTCCTGCCCGATATGGGCGGGTCGGCGCGCGATGCCGATGCCCGGCTCGAGGAAACCGCCGGCCTTGCGCTGGCGATCGGCGTGGATGTGCGGCATCGCATTCCCTTCCGCGTACGCACACCGAAGCCGGCCACGCTGATCGGCAGCGGGCAGGTGGACCAGCTCGTGCAGATGGTGCGCGACGAGGACCTACAACTGGCGGTGTTCGATGCCGCACTGACGCCGGTGCAGCAGCGCAACCTCGAAACCGCGCTTGGCTGCAAGGTGATCGACCGGACCGGGCTTATCCTCGAAATCTTCGGCGAACGTGCGCGGACGGCCGAGGGTAGGTTGCAGGTCGAACTCGCCCACCTCGACTATCAGGCCGGTCGACTGGTGCGCAGCTGGACCCATCTCGAACGGCAGCGCGGCGGCTTCGGCTTTCTCGGCGGCCCCGGTGAAACGCAGATCGAGGCCGATCGCCGCTTGATCCGCGATCGCATGGCTCGCCTGCGTCGCGAGCTGGACGGCGTATCGCGCACGCGGACGCTGCACCGCGATCGGCGGCAGCGTGCGCCATGGCCGGTGGTCGCGCTGGTCGGCTACACCAATGCCGGCAAGTCCACGCTGTTCAATCGCCTGACCGGCGCGGAGGTCATGGCCGAAAACCTGCTGTTCGCGACTCTCGACCCTACGCTGCGGCAGGTGTCGTTGCCGGGGATCGACAAGGCGATCCTGTCGGACACGGTGGGCTTCGTCTCCGACCTGCCGACGCAGCTGGTGGCGGCGTTCAAGGCGACGCTGGAGGAAGTGGTGTCGGCGGACCTGCTGATCCATGTCCGCGACGTCGCGCATCCCGACACGGCGGCGCAGGCGTCCGACGTGGAAGCGGTGCTGAAGGAAATCGGCGTCGACGACACGACCCCGCGGATCGAGGCGTGGAACAAGCTCGACCTGTTGGGTGATGACGACCGCATCGAGATGCTGGGGGAGGCGGCGCACCGAGAGGATATCGTCGCCTTGTCCGCGCTGACCGGGGAGGGGGTCGACCGCTTCATTCGCACCATCGGCGACCGGCTGACGGAGGGGCATCGCCGCTATCGCATCGCATTGGCGCCGGAGGATGGCGCCAGTGCGGCATGGCTCCACGCCCATGGCGAGGTCACCGATCACTGGATCGATGACGATCGCGCGCTTTACGATGTCCGCATGGCGCCGGCCGACTATGATCGATTCCTAACCCGGTGAAGTCCATTCCGGCCGGGCTGGGGAGGGGCGCTCGGCGCATCCCGATCCACCACCGGCGGGACGGGCAGGAGTCCGCCAGAGTCCGGAAACGGCCCTTAGGACTCCGCGGGCGTTTTCCCGATGCTAGCTATCGGCGAGTCCCCAAGCGACTCCATGGACGGTTTTCGCAGATTCTTGACAAAATCGTCAGGGAAGGGGGCTGTTCTTCGCTCGGCTCCAGGCGGTTTCCTTGTCGGCAAGCGACCGGTCGGCGAAGCTCGGGTCTTCGGCTTCCATCGTGGCAAATCGTTGTTCGAATTTGGCATTGGCCGCGCGGAGTGCCGCTTCGGGATCGATGCCCAAGTGCCGCGCCCAGTTCACGACGGAGAACAGCAGGTCGCCGACCTCCTCCAATCGTTCCGTCTCGCTCGCCGCTTCCACTTCGCCCAGTTCCTCGTCGATCTTGGCCCTCGGCCCCGTCGCGTCCGGCCAGTCGAATCCAACCCGCGCGGCCCGCTTCTGCAATTTTTCCGCCCGCGCCAGTGCCGGCAACCCTAGCGCGACGCCCGCGAGCGCGCCCGTCTGCCCCGGCTTGGCACGGCGTTCGGCGGCCTTGACCTGTTCCCACAGATGATGGCCGCCATCGTCGGCATCCCCGAAGATGTGCGGATGGCGCCGTTCCATCTTATCGCTGATCGCATTGACGACGTCGTGCAGGTCGAACAGCCCGGCCTCTTCGGCGATCCGACTGTGGAACACGACTTGCAGCAGCAGGTCGCCCAGTTCGTCCTTGAGGTCCGCCATATCACCGCGCGCGATGGCATCGGCCACTTCATAGGCTTCCTCGATCGTGTACGGAGCGATCGTCGCAAATGTCTGGACGCTATCCCATTCGCAGCCATCCGCCGGGTCGCGCAACCGCGCCATGATCGCGACGATGCGTCCGACGATGTTGCCGGAGGATGTCGCCGAACGGTGCTCAACGCCGTGGAAACGATCGCCGGGAAGCTCCTGATCTTGGGCCATGCTTATATTCCGATAATAAACATTATGTAAAATCAAGGCACGTTGTCGGCTTGCAGAACCAACGTGCCGCGTTCCACCCGCCAGCTTCCCAACCGCGACAGGAAGTTCATGCCGACCACGTCCATCTCACCGAACGCCGGCGAAATCACGACCGGCAGATCGCGCGTCTCCAGCGATCCGATCCGCACCGTTTCGATCCGGCCGCGTGCGGCTTCGACCGTTCCGTTCGCCGTCGTAAGCAACACCGGTGGAACCCGACGCGGCGTGACGCCGATCGCCTTAGCGGTCGCTTCGGAAATCGCGGTCGACGTCGCGCCACTGTCGATCAGCATCCGCCGCTCAATGCCATTCAGCTTCGCAACTGCCCAAAAATGCCCGTCGACTGACTGACGGATGCGCACGGTATCGCCTTCGACACTCTGTTCCGCTACGCCCAATCGTTCTCCAATCGCTCCAGCGACTTCGCCGATCCGGCCACGATTGCTGAAGGCGACGTACAGGATCGCCACGATGATCGCCCAACCCAGCAACGCCCGGATCACGCTGCCGCCGGACGGCCGCCGGGCGATGAGCGAAGACAACGGCAACACAAGCATCAACAGCCCGAGCAGGACGTAGATCGCCCGGTCGTCGGTCACAGACCCAGTTCCATCCCGTCATATCCGGGTTCGATACCCGCCGGCAGGTTGTCGCGCAGCGTCGCATAGTCCATCGAATGATCCATATGGATCAGGACGGTCCGACCCGCCCGACAGTTCCGCGCGAATGCGATCGCTTCATCGAGCGAAGGATGCGTCGGATGCGGTGCGACCCGCAGCGCGTCGACGACCAGAATATCGACGCCGTTGTAGAGGTCGAGCATCCCGGGCGTAACCGCGCTGAAATCGGTGGCGTAGCCGATCGAGCCCCGTTCGGTGTCGAACCGCAACCCGGCGGACTCGATCGATCCATGTGGTTGATCGGTGCAACGGATCGTGACCGGGCCGATCGTCAGGCTGTCGGGCAGCAACGCCCCGGAAACGGTCGCGCGATACCCTGCCCGCCCTGCAAACACATATTCGAACCGCGATTGGAGGCTCTTCAGCGTTGCAGCACGGGCGAACCCGGCTACCGGCACCCGCGCATTATGGAACAGCTGCCGCAGGTCGTCGATGCCGTGGCAGTGATCGGCATGATCGTGGGTCCACAGCACCGCATCGACCGTCGCGACATCGGCGGCCAGCAACTGCTCCCGCATGTCCGGACCGGTATCGATCAGGATGCGCGTTCCGTCATATTCGATCAGCGCCGATACCCGCGTCCGCCGGTTTCGCGGCTCGGCCGGGTCGCAGGCACCCCAGTCATTTCCGATCCGCGGCACGCCGGACGACGTACCCGAGCCGAGGATGCGGATCTTCATGCCAGCGTCTTGGTAAACAGGCGGTGAAAGTTTTCGTGCGTGGCGTCGGCCAGCGCTTCGGGGTTTTCACCGCGCAGTTGCGCCAGGAACCGGCAGGTGTCGGCGACGAATGCCGGTTCGCCCTGTTTGCCGCGATGCGGGACCGGCGCGAGGAACGGCGCATCGGTTTCGATCAGCAGCCGGTCGAGCGGCAGGTCGCGGGCGACGGCCTGTAAGTTCTGCGCGCTCTTGAACGTCACGATCCCCGAAATGGAGATGTAGAATCCGAGATCGAGCGCGATCCGCGCCAGTTCGGCCGACCCGGTGAAGCAGTGCAGGACGCCCGGAAAGGCCCCCTTCCCCAGTTCGTCGCGCAGGATCGCGGCGGTATCGTCCTCGGCATCGCGTGTGTGCACGACGATTGGCAGCCCGGTTTTCCGGCACGCCGCCAGATGCGCGCGAAAGCTGCGTTGCTGCGCGGCGCGGTCGCTGTGGTCGTAATAGTAATCGAGGCCGCTTTCGCCGATGCCGACGACCCGAGGATGGGCTGCGGCTTCGATCAGGCGTGCGGTGTCGACATGGGCGTGCTCATCCGCCTCGTGCGGATGGATGCCGACCGTCGCCCACACATCGGCCTCGCGTTCGGCGGTGCCGACCACCGCGTCCCATTCGCTTTCGCTGGTCGAGATGTTGAGCATCGCGACGACCCCCGTCGCCCGGGCGCGCGACAACACCGCGTCCGATGCCTCGGCTACGCCCTTGTAGTTCAGGTGGCAGTGACTGTCGGCCAGCCTCATGCGGGTTCGACCTCCGCGATGGTCAGGCGCGGGAAGATCGGGGTCGGCGGGGCGATCCGGAATCCTGCGCCACGCTGTTCGACATACCAGCCATCATCGCCGAGCGCATCATGGCCCTGCCCCGCCTGCCCCAACTGCCCCAGCAACGTCGCGGCAGATGCCGGAACGACCGGTTCGATCGCTATGGCAAGATCGCGAATGGCGCGGACAAGGGTTCCCAGCACCGCGTGCATCCGTTCGGGATCGGTCTTGCGCAGCGCCCAGGGGGCCTGGACATCGATATACTGGTTGCAGGCGAAGACGCCGCGCATCCACGCCTCCAGCGCCTGCCCCAGCGAGAGGTCGGCGAACGCCATGCGATAGCCCTCGATCGCCTCGCCAACCGCCGCCAGCAGCGTGGCGTCGGCCGGATCGCTTCGCCCATCGTCGGGCAATACGCCGTCGAGGTTCTTGGCAATGAACGACAATGTCCGCTGCGCAAGATTACCGAAGCTGTTGGCAAGGTCGCTGTTCGCGCGGGTGACGATCGCTTCGTCCGAAAACGTTCCGTCCTGACCGAAGCTGATGTCGCGCAACAGGAAATAGCGCAGGGCGTCGACACCATAGAGTTCGGCCAGCTTGATCGGATCGACCACGTTGCCGGTCGACTTCGACATCTTTTCCCCGCGATTGAGCAGGAAGCCGTGGCCGAATACCTTCTGCGGCAGCGGCAGCTTGGCCGACATCAGGAAGGCTGGCCAATATACGGCGTGGAACCGGACGATGTCCTTGCCGATGAGGTGGAGCGCCGCCGGCCAGTATCGGTTCGGCGCTTCGGGATAACCCGCACCGGTCAGATAGTTCGTCAGCGCATCGACCCAGACATACATGACATGGCCGGGGCTGTCCGGCACCGGCACGCCCCAGTCGAAGCTGGTCCGCGACACCGACAGGTCGGTCAGCCCGCCCTCGACGAAGCGCAACACTTCGTTGCGGCGGCTGTCGGGCTGGATGAAGTCCGGGTTGGCGGCATAGAAATCGAGCAAGGGCTGCTGATATTTCGAGAGGCGGAAGAACCAGGTTTCCTCGGCAGTCCATTCCACCGGCGTGCCCTGCGGCGACAGGCGCACCCCGCCCTCGCCATCGGTCAGTTCCTTTTCCTCGTAGAAGGCTTCGTCGCGGACCGAATACCAGCCCTCATAGCGATCGAGATACAGGTCGCCGGCATCGCGCATCGCGGTCCAGATCGCCTGCGACGCCGCATAATGCTGCGGCTCGACGGTACGGATGAACCGATCGCACGAAATATTCAGAATGCTGGCCATGTCTCTAAAATAGCCGGACATTTCATCGGCTAGATCCCGCACCTCTACGCCCCGGTCACGCGCGGTCTTGACCATCTTCAGCCCGTGTTCGTCGGTGCCGGTCTGGAAGAAGACGTCGCGCCCGGCCTGCCGCTGAAAGCGGGCGATCGCGTCGGCGGCGATCATTTCATAGGCGTGGCCGATATGCGGCCGGCCGTTCGGGTAATGGATCGCGGTGGTGATGTAGAATGGATCGGACATGGGCCGAGCCTCTAGGCGATCCCGCGCGCGGGCGCCAGTCGCGCGACAAGGCCCGCCATCTCGAACACTGTCGTCTCCGCGACCAGCGACAGCGCAGGCGCCATGGCGGCCAGCGCCCGCGCCTTCTCATAGGCATCCAGCGCGTCGCGCAACGGCGGTCCGCTTCGCGTCCGCGCCGCGGCGGCGATCAATGCCGGTGCGCGGTCGAGGAACACGGCATAGCGCGGCTGCGCGGTCTTGCCGGCCAACGCCTTTGCCAGACGGGAACGAATGCGGTTGTCGGCGTCGCCGGTTTCGGCGATCGCCGACAGGTCGCGGTCGAGTGCCGCGACCGACAGGCCGGCATAGGCCAGCGCCCGGCCCGGCGCGCCCTCGGCCGCCGTGACAAGCGCGTCGACGTCCGACCCGTCCAGTTCCGGCAGCGCGTCCCGCAGGACCCGCGCTACTTCCTCGTCCCGCAGCGGATCGAAGCGCAGCTGGCGGCACCGCGAGCGGATCGTCGGGAGCAGCCGGCCCGGCGAATGGCTGACCAACAGAAAGATCGTTCCGACCGGCGGCTCCTCCAGATTCTTCAGCAGGGCGTTCGCGCCGGGCCGTTCCAGATCGTCGATCGCGTCGATGACCACGACCCGGCGGGTGGAGAGCGCCGGCTTGGTCGCGAACATCGGCTGCAAGGTCCGGACCTGATCGATCTTGATGCTGCGCGCGATGTCCTGGTCGGGCTTGTCCGGATCCTTGGGCAGGCGGACCAGTTCGCGATAGTCGGGATGCGCGCCCGACGCCATCAGTTGCATGACGCGGTGATCTTCCCCGATCTCCCCGCGCATCCGGCTACGACCGTCGAGTGCGGTTGCGAGCAGACGTTGCGCCATTTCCCGCGCGAAACCGCCCTTGCCGATGCCTTCCGGTCCGGTCAGCAGCCATGCGTGATGCAGCGCGACACTCTCCGCCGCCGCGACAAAGGCTTCACGCGCGGCGTCGTTGCCGATCAGGGGCACGGCAGGAGGTCGGCGATCGCGTCGATCAACCGCATGGTCACCTGTCCGACCGCACCCGAGACGTCGATCCGCCGCACCCGGTCGGGTTCGGCCTGCGCGATCCGATCGAAGGTCGCGGCGACCGACCGGTGGAAATCATCGTCGCGCGCGGCGAACCGATCCGCTGCCGCGCCGTCCCGCGCCTGTGCCCGCACATTCCCCTCACCGTCGGGCAGGGTCAGCAACAGGGTGCGATCAGGCAGCAACCCGCGCGACCCGAAACCGTGCAGCGCCAGGATCGCGGCATCGTCGATCCCCTGCGCCCCCTGATAGGCGCGGGTGCTGTCGATGAAGCGGTCGCAGATGACCCAGCTGCCTGCATCGACCAGCGGCCGGATCGTCTTTTCGACATGGTCCGCCCGGGCCGCCGCGAACAGCAAAGCCTCGGCATGGGCGCTCCACCGGCGAACGTCGCCCTGCATCAGCAGGGCACGGATCGCCTCCGCACCCTCGCTACCGCCCGGCTCCCGCGTCAGCACCGCATGGATGCCCCGCGCCTCCAGCGCTGCCACGAGGGCACGGGCCTGGGTCGATTTGCCGACCCCTTCCCCGCCCTCCAGCGTCAGGAACCGGCCGGCGCTCAAGCGAACAGCGAGGTCAGGCTTGCCCAGACGCGACCGAAGAACCCGGCCTCGGCCACGTCATTTTCGGCGACCAGCGGCATACGCTGTTCCCCGGTATCGGGCGATGCGATCACCAGGTCGGCGATATGCTGGCCCTTGGCGATCGGCGCCTTGATCGGGCCGTTATAGACGACCTTCGCCGTGATAGGGCTGTTGGTCCCCGCCGGCATGGTGACGGTCAGCGCGCGCGGCGCGACCAGTCCGACCGTGGCCGAATCGCCCAGTTGCACCTCAGCCGTTTCGACCCGCTTGCCCGCCGCGACGATCGGACGTGCACGCCAGGCACCGAAGCCCCAGTTCATGAACTTGACCGATTCCGCGATCCGCTGATTCGCGCTTGTCAGCCCGGCCAGCACCATCACCAGTCGGCGACCATCCTGTTCGGCCGATCCGGTGAAGCCATAGCCCGCTTCCTCGGTATGGCCGGTCTTCAGCCCGTCGGCCCCACGAACGCGGCCGAGCAGCGGGTCGCGGTTCGCCTGGGTGATGGCGGCACCTTCGCCCAGCGTCTTGCCCCAGGTAAAATCGGTCTTCGAATAGAATTTCTTGTACAGCTGCGGATGATTCTGGATCGTTGCGCTCGCCAGCTTCGCCAGATCGCGCGCGGTCACATAGGTCCGCCCTTCGTCCGGCCATCCGTTCGAGGTGCCGAAATGGCTGTTGCTGAGGCCCAGTTCCTTGGCCCGCTGGTTCATCAGGTTGGTGAAGGCTTCTTCCGACCCGGCGATCTTTTCGGCCAGCACGACGCAGGCATCGTTCCCCGACAGAACGATGATGCCGTAGAGTAGGTTCTCGACGCTGACGTTTTCATTCACCGACAGGAACATGGTCGAACCGGCCTGCGGGCCGTGCCATTTCTTCCACGTCTCGGGCGAGACGGTCGCCGTGTCGCCGAGCTTCAGTTCGCCCTTCTTAATCAGGTCGAACGCGACATAGGCGGTCATCATCTTCGCCATCGATGCCGGCGGCATCCGCCGGTCGGCGTCCTTGGCAAAGAGCGTCGCGCCCGACGACAGGTCTGTCATGAACGCGACCGGTGCCGGCGTCTCGAACGGCGGCGCGGCGGCGATGCCGGGGGTGGCAATGGCGATGGCGGCGATGCTCGAAAGGGCGATCTTACGCATGGGGCACGTGGTTCCGTTCAGTCCTGGGCGATGATCCGGGCGTCGCCGAACCCGCGACGGGCGATCGACGCACGGGCGGTTTCGGCAGCGGCTCGGGTGGCGAATGGGCCTGCCTGCACCCGGTACAGCCTGCCCGCCGAACGCACAACGCCGTCGACCGATTTTGCGAGCGCAGCGGCACGCGCGGCGTCGGACAGCGCGGCGACCTGTACGACCCACCGTCCGCTGGCAGCGACGGGTGCTGGCTTGGCAGGCGCAGCCTTGGCGGGTGTGGGCTTGGGCGCGGCAGGGATCGGCCGAAGCGTCGGCTTCACCGAGGGCGCCGCAGTCGACGCTGTCGCGACAGCCACGGGGACCGGCGGAGCCTGCGGCAACCTGCGACGTAGCGCGGCCAGCAATGGTGCCGGAGCGTCGAGGCGATTGACCACGGTCCCGGCACGCACTGCCGCTTGTTCTGCGGGCGACGGAACGGCGGGTCGGATACGGACCGCCGCCGTGCCGGCCGTCAGCCCCAATGCGGCGGCGGTGCCGGGGGAGATGCTGCCGGTCACGCTGCCGGGCGACGTCCTGTCGGGTTCGACCAGCACGATGATCGTTCGGCCGCTCGCCAGGTCGGTAACCTCTGCGAAGGTGCCCGCCGCCAGGCCTCGGTGCGATGCCGTCATGCTGGCTACGGACGCCGAACCCGCGATCGATACCGGTCCAACGTCGTCAAGGCGCTGTTCGTGCGCGACCGGCGGCGGCATGTCCGCTCGGCCCTGCCCCAACCCGGCGAGCAGCAGGACGATCAGGCCCACGCTCACCGGGCGACCGCATCGGCAAGCAGGCCGACCGACAGCGCATAATAGTTCGAACAATTATAATCGAGGATCACCCGGTAATTACCGGTCAGCAGATAGGCCGTCTCGCCCGGACCATCGGGTTCGATCAGCGTCGCTTGGATCGTCGGGTCCAGCTGCCGACCGTCGCTCGGCACGACGCCCAGCGCCTGCCACTCGGCGAGCGTGCGCCACTGGCTGTGCCGTTCGAACACGCGCGGGCAACGGGGCGACAGCGACCGGGGCGTCAGGATCGACCGGTCGAAACCGGCCGGCACGCGGACGGCGAACCCCCATGGCTGCCCCGGCCGCCACCCGGCATCGACGAAGTAATTGGCGATCGATGCCAGCGTATCGGCTTCGTTCGACCAGATGTTGGGGACCCCGTCACCATCGCCGTCGCGCGCCAGTCGTAGATAGATGGACGGCAGGAACTGTGGATAGCCGAAGGCGCCGGCCCAGCTTCCCTTAAGCCGATCGCGCGGTACGCCCCGGTCGATCATCTTGAGCGTCGCGATGAATTCGGGTTCGAACAGCGACCGGCGACGGCCTTCATACGCCAGCGTGGCCAGGCTGCGCGGCAGGTCGAAGTCGCCAGTATAGCTGCCATAGTTGGTTTCATGGCCCCAGATAGCGACCATGATCTCCTCGGGAACACCGGTCTGTCGCTCGATCGACACCAGCCGCGACCGCTGTGCGGCATAGGCGGTCCGCCCGCGGCTGATCCGGGCCGCATCGACGTGCCGCATCCGATAGGGTGCGAACCGCGACACGGTCGTCGTGTTCGACGATCCGGGCTGTTGCCGGTCCAGTTCGACGACACGCGGATTGTAGGTCAGCGTCGGCAGCACGGCATTGAGGGTCGATTGCTGGACCCCCTGCGCCCTCGCCCGCACCGCGACCTCGCGCAGATAGGACTGAAACCCCTCCGCATCCTGGGCCGACGCCGAAGCCCCTGCCATCAGGCTGAGCATGATCGCCAACCCCGCCTTCGCCAAACGCATACACCGGCCTCCCGCTACCCTATGGTATTGGCACAGCGCGCCACGTGGATGAACCCCCCGCGCGACAAAGGCTTGCACAAAGCGGCCCACCCGCTCTAGTCGCGGCATCGCGCAGGAAGAGTGTCCGAGTGGTTTAAGGAACCGGTCTTGAAAACCGGCGAGCGGGCAACCGTTCCGTGGGTTCGAATCCCACCTCTTCCGCCAGAGCTGATTTCGCCGACGTTCGCGATCGTTCTCAGAAGATCCTTAGAGTACTGAAGATGTTGCATTTATTTCGGCGCTAGCATTGCCGAGTGTTCGCGACGGTTCGTCGAGATGCGCCTGAAGCCAAGTTGAAAGTGGGCATGAAAGTGGGCATGAAACCGGTGGAATTCGAACCCCCGAGAGGCTTATGGCGCGTGCACTGAACAAGCTGACGGTCCGCGGAGTCGCGGCGTTGAAGGTGCCCGGGCGGCACGCGGACGGCGGTGGCCTGTATCTGCGGATCACGACGGCAGGCGCACGGTCGTGGGTGTTCATGACCGTGTCGAACGGCAAGCGGGCCGAGATTGGCATCGGTCCCGCATCGTCGGTTAGCCTAGCCACAGCACGCCGCATCGCCGGTGAAATGCGGGAGGCAGTAGCGGTCGGACTGGACCCGCGTGGGATTTTGGGGACCGAAACGCCGGTGGAAGAACCTGCGGTGCTGACGTTCGGGGCCTTTGCCGATCAGTACATCTCCAGCGTCGAAGACGGCTGGCGCAACCCCGTGCATCGGCAGCAATGGCGCAGCAGTCTGCGCGACCACGCCGCGACGATACAGAACGTGCCTGTCGCCGACGTCGGCACCGAAGATGTGTTGGCAGTATTGCAGCCAATCTGGCTAACAAAGGCCGAGACCGCAAAGCGGGTGCGCGGGCGCATCGAGAAGATCCTCGACGCGGCAAAGGCGCGCGGTCTTCGTGCACGCGATAGCATGAACCCGGCCACGTATCGCGGGCATCTGGCGCTGCTGCTGCCAAATCAGTCAAAGGTCGAACGTGGTCATCATGCTGCACTGCCTTGGCGTGATGCGCCTGCGTTCTTCCAGCAGCTAAAGCAGCGTCCGGCGTTGGCAGCTCGGTGCCTGGAGTTTGTCATATTGACGGCCGCCCGCAGCGGTGAGGCGCTAGGCGCTACCTGGGGCGAGATCGACGTTGACGCAAAGCTATGGACCGTCCCTGCTGCGCGCATGAAGGCAGGTGCCGAACACGTTGTGCCACTGTCTGATGCGGCCATGGCGGCACTGGCCCAGGTGAAGCCAGATAGGTTCATCGCGACAACCCCGGTGTTTGGCATCGGCGGTGCGGCGCGGTCGAATATGGCGATGGCCATGCTGTTGCGCCGAATGAACTACGGCCACATAACGACCCACGGTTTCCGCAGCACGTTTCGTGACTGGGCAGGTGATGCCACCAGCTACCCGCGCGAGATCGTTGAGCAGGCGCTGGCGCATACCATTCAAAACAAAGCAGAACGTGCCTATCGACGCGGGACCGCCGTAGATCGGCGACGAACGCTGATGGAAGAATGGTCGAACTATCTTGCTAGCTCGGATAAAGATCGCAATAAATAAGTAGAATGTAGCGATGACTTGCGAGGGGACGGTATGAGTGAATTGGGAAGTGAAGAAAAACACAAAAAGAATTTATCAGTTGCACGTGCGCTTCGCCCGAAACGTGTTATTTCTCTGTATGGCAGCATGAACGGCGGACCTGTTCATACGCGACAAATATTAGCACTTTGCCTTCGAGAAGGCCGATTGCGGTGTAGAGTGTCAAAGAAATGGGTATCTAGCAAAGAGTCTATACTTGAATCCTGGAAAGCGAACCCAAAACCGGAAATAAATCCAAAAGATCTACAAAATATAAACAAGCATTACCTCAAGAGATCGTTTTGGTGGCGGTCTGTCTGCTGGCTGGACGACGTAGCTGGCTGGGACTTCAGCCAAGGACGGATGTACATTACCGTTTCTCTCAACCCTTTGAAACGCATAATGCTTTTCGATGCAAGGTTTCATAGCGGCGATATAAAAAAGATATTGGTGCCCGGCTCGTTGAAACTCGTGAAGGGTTCGTTCGAAAAATTAAGAAAACTCGACCAATGGCGGATATTTTGGCATGAGATGTTTATGCTGGCAACTAACGATGGTGAACTTGCAGCGCAGTCAACTCTAGCGTCACTTACCTCAGAAGGAAAAGTCATAGATAAAATACGGAATGATATGGCAGCAGAGTCGGATTTCTGGAAGGAAAACCGTGATAAAATTGATGAGGATTTAGCATCAATAATATCCTCCCGTAGCGTACTTGATATTTCTGACCATACAGTCACTGAAGAAATAAAATTATTGAGGCAGGCTCTAAAAGTTACGAGGGTGTATAATCAGTCTAAGATTAAAAGATAATATATAAGATGTTTTGTAATGCAGGCTTATTGAAGTTCGCATTTATTATTAGCTAGAAAATATTATAGTGTATGTGAGTTAATAATGTTATTTTATGTGCTGGAATTAGATTGATCTTATTTTAGGGGAATATCATGGATATTTGGCCTATATATTATTGAGTAAAATTGCTTCTTTGAAAATATTTTCTTAGAAGTACATTGCGTTTTATGCGTTTGTTTGCAATGTTACGGCGCAATGTTTGCTCGTGATTTTTGGCCTCCCGGCTGGACTGAGGTGTGAGCTGGCATGGTGTGTGTCGTTGCCCACTAAATGCCTGGCGGGGCGTCGCGGGTTTGGGTGACGTACTCACGGGGCGGGCAATAGCTCTCTGCCTTGTAGTGCTTAAGCCAACCTGGCAGCTGCTCGAAGACGGTGCGAGTATCAGGCGTAGGGTTCACGCGGGAATGGTCGCGCTTGAGCGTGCGGACGAAGGCTTCAGCCGTTCCGTTCGACTGCAGGCTGCTGACCGGTATGGCACGCGGGACGAGGCCGATGTTGCGCGCGAAGCACCTGGTATCGCCAGCGGCATAAAGGCTGCAGTTGTCGGTGAGTCACTCGATCGGCCCTGCGAGGCGCTTCACGAGTTCGAAGCAATGGTTGACGGTGGCGATCATCAGGTCGCAGACATCTTCGGCAGTGATGCCGCCGGTGTTAGCAACGTGCTCCGTGGACTCCCTGTCGCAGCATTCAAGTGCAAAGACGACGCGTACCTTCTCGCCGTTGTCGCAAGCAATCTACAGCGCGTCAGAGCACCAGCGGGTGTTGCGCCGATCGACGGCGACGCGACCGTCATGACGCCGTTCCTCGCCCGTGCCGCAATGGGGCTGGAGCGGCAGGCCGTAGCGTCGCGAAACGGTGATCGCCCGCGTGGCCGGGGCGGTGATCGGTCGCGCATGGCGTACAGATGCTGGCGGCTGATGCCGATGTCGAGCGTAATAGCAGTTTTTTTGGCGTGCGGCCCAGGGAGCAGCCTGGCGCAGGATCTCGGCTTCCATGTTTTTTTGCTGTGCAGGCGTTGTCACTCAGCCATCGGATGGGAGCACCACCGCCTCGTCGGCACCGGTCTTAGTCAGCGTACCCTGCGCCATCAACCACCGCCAGATGAAGAGCTGGCCAGCGCCGATGCCGCGGCGGCGGGCGACCAACGACACGCTCTTGCCCGGCAGGTACCTCTGCTCAACGATACCGACCGTCTCTCGGCGGCCACCGCCTCTCGCGCCGAACCCCGGATAGGACCTCGCCGTCATTGTGACGCTTGGTCGTATGCTCAGTCACATGCCTCATTCTTACACAAGGGCGAAACCATTTGAGGTCAATTTGGCGGCCAGCTCAGCATATCCAATTGGGGGTCAACTTTTGGGGTGCTATTAGAGGCCGCGAATCTGCGTAGATGAATCTCCCCAGCTCGACCGACAGTGGGCCGAGCGATCACCAAAATGGGGATGAGAGTAATGCGAAGAAGGTATATTCCACTTCTGGATGCGTGCGCTGCAACGCAGCTATCCAAAACGACCATGTACGGGTTGATTGCGCAGAACCGTCTGCGCCGGTTCAAAGTTGGCCGCAAAACGTATCTCGCCGTTTCCGAACTCGAAGCCTTGTTCGGAGGCGATGATGACTGACCGCTACATTCCTACACCGAGTGAGGACAGTCCTGTCCAGGTTGACAAGCCCAGCAAGCGCGACGCTTTCCAGGACGCTCTTGCCGTTTGCCCTACGCTAGCTGCGATCAGCCGCGGCCTGGAGGGGCGTGAAGTTCTGAGCCTCACCCATGTTCCCGTTGGGGACAGGCGCGTCGTCCAAATGGTTGCATCGGAAATCGTTAGCCGGCTCAGCGAACTGGTACGAAACGGACGCTTGGATAATATCTCGATGGAAGTTCGCTACGATTCGAAGTTCGACAGTCGTTCGGCCCATCCCAAAATTGATTTGAAGCAGTTGGCGAAATTTCACGGCATCGCGAAGAAGGCATCGCCGCACTGCATCTCCCAAATTGTCACGGCGTGCGGGGGATCGGAGGTTGAGGGCGAGAGCTTTGCGTTGGCAAACTACGTCGTAACGCTTGCCCTCAAGATCGACAACGTTACCGGTCTCGCCCCGGCGAACTCCCATCGTATTCCGCAAGGAGCAGCTTCGGGATCTGGCCTGCGGCCCACATTAAAGACCATTTCCGTCGACAATCCGACGGTGGATGACGTGGAGAAAGTTGTCGGAGAATTCGTGAGTGCGCAGGCTTTCGTGCGCGACGCATCCGTTGCAATGGCAAAGGATGCAAATTTGTTGGCGTTCAAAAAGGAGTGGGTTGCGCGGCGGTTTATGCATCTTCAGGCCGATGCCCTCATTCCATTCGTCAAGGCGTTCCTCGGCGCAGGGATTGGCGATACGATCCTGAAAATAGCAATGGCGGCGCCCGCTGCTGCCGCACGCGAAAACAAGCGCCGCGAAAATGCAATGACGCGTGATGAGCTGCTCCACCTGGTATGGTCGGACGCACTGGACAACGGTCGCAAGAAGCCGCCCCTGATCATCATGTAAAGGCCGGGTCGCCGGGTGGCTTGCTGCCCGGCGACAGCGCCATGTCGATCATTACGGCTAGTAGGCCAGTCGGCCTGTAACCCCCCTACTATCACAGTAATACGCCCCAAACAGGCTATCAACTAAGCGTTGGTGGCGACTGCACGGCTGTGTTCGTGATACAGCTCATGGAACCCGTACCACATGTCATACCCAAGAGCCCGTCGTGCAGCGCGCCGCAGCGCCCACGCAAAATCGGCTGCGTTCCATCTGAAACTTCGCCAAGCATTGGCGTACTACCCGCCAAACCACCGTGATGCCGAAACCCTGTGGTTTTGGGACACCCTCGCACCGTACGGTTTTTTGCCGTTGGCAAACGCGCGTGTGCGCCGCGCTGCAGCCACCGCGCTGATCGACGCGGTACTCGCGCATTATTCCCGGGTTTATCAGGACCGTAGCGTACGGACCTTCTTAGTGACCTTCGCATGGGATGCGGGGTTGACCCCCATCACGGAACCCGTGCTGGACATGGAAGCTATGGAGCGCTTGGTGCGCCGCCAACTAGAACGGCTTGGATTGAATGCCGTTTGCGCCTTTGACCTCGATGTGTTTAGCAAGCCCAACGACGGCGAAGAAGTTCGCCATCTTCATATGCATGTGCACGCGCTATGCTGGACGCGCGACCCGACCTTTCAACCTCATACAACGGCTGCGAAGCTGCGGGAGGGCCGAGCGTTTCCCAACCGGATTGGGGCACCCAGCGTCAAGTTCCGTTCCCGCGCTGAATCGGCTGCGCAGTTTGCGGCGTTCGAACGTGCGTGTCGGAAGCGCGTTCGTGCCAAACCAGTCACGGCCTCCCCAAACATCGCACGCGATCGTTCACGCCGTGATCAAACCGCGTTGTCGATCGCGAACCTCGCACAATATATGTCAAAAGACACTGCCGTCTCCAAAAACCGCTACAAAGGCCGCGACGGCAACATGCGGATGCGTCCCGAAGCGCGCCGCTTTACGTTCAAAATCGCGCTGCGTTTTGCGGAGATTTTTTCAGAAATTTCTCCATTCGATGCGGTGTTCGGTGTTGGTGCCGAGGCGAGCCTCGTTACGGCCGATTACAGCGCGCGCATTCGTGCATGGGAACGTCGCAACCGCGAGAGCGGGGAGCCTTGCAACGAACGCGAATTGAAGGCAGCGTGGATCAGGTACTTTATCAGACACGCAAACCTGGGCCTCTCACCGTGCATCATTCGTCAACGACGGCATACGTTGGCGAATGTAGCTTCAGCCAAATAGTGCAAACTGGAAGCCGGGTGTGAGCCCGGTTTCTACAAGCTAAAGCTGGGCCCCATGACATAAACGGGGAAAGGTTGACGTGACTGACGTGACCCCCGTTTTTTCCTCCAGTTGGAGCTAGAGTCCGACCCCGGAAAGGGACGGACAGATGAAGCGGAAGCAGTTTTCGGAAGAGCAGATCAGTGACGTGACCCCCGTTTTTTCCTCCAGTTGGAGCTAGAGTCCGACCCCGGAAAGGGACGGACAGATGAAGCGGAAGCAGTTTTCGGAAGAGCAGATCATCGGCATCCTGAAGGAGGCCGAGGCTGGTGCGGTGGTGACGGATCTGTGCCGGCGGCACGGGATGTCGAGCGCGACCTATTACGCCTGGAAAGCCAAGTTCGGCGGCTTGGAGGTGTCCGATGCGAAGCGGCTGCGGGCGCTCGAGGAGGAGAACGCCCGGCTCAAGCGACTGCTCGCGGACACGATGCTGGACAACGCAGGTCTGAAGGACCTGCTGGCAAAAAAATGGTGACGCCCGCCGCGAAGCGGGAAGCGGTCGCGCATCTCCAGACGGCGCTGGGGATGAGCGAGCGGCGGGCGTGTGCTGTCGTCGGGGCGGATCGCACGAGCATGCGGTATCGCTCAAGCCGGGCAGATGATGGCGACCTTCGGTCGCGTCTGCGCGAGCTGGCGCAGCAGCGCCGACGGTTCGGCTATCGGCGGTTGCACATCCTGCTGCGGCGGGAGGGCATCACGATCAACCGCAAGAAGACACAGCGGCTTTACCGCGAGGAAGGTCTGACAGTCCGTCGCCGGAAGGGACGAAAGCGCGCCGTCGGCGCGCGGGCACCTGCGCCGGTGCTGGCGCTACCCAACCAGCGCTGGAGCCTGGACTTCGTTCATGATCAGATGGCCACGGGGCGGCGGTTCCGTATCCTCAACATCGTCGACGACGTGACCCGGGAGTGTTTGCGGGCGGTGCTCGACACGTCAATCTCGGGCAAGCGGGTGGTGCGCGAGCTGGGCGACCTGATCGCCGAGCGTGGCGCGCCCAAGATGATCGTCAGCGACAATGGCACCGAGTTGACCTCAAACGCGGTGCTGGCGTGGTCGGGCGATGCCGACGTCGAGTGGCACTATATCGCTCCGGGCAAACCGACGCAGAACGGGTTCGTCGAGAGCTTCAACGGTCGCATGCGCGACGAGCTACTCAATGAGACGCTGTTCTTTACGGTCCGCCAGGCGCGCACGATCCTCGCCCGCTGGGTCGAGGACTACAACACAGAGCGGCCACACTCCTCGCTCGGCTACGCCACACCGGCCGCCTTCGCCGCAGAACTCGAAAAGCAACGGTCGGGTTTAAACCTGACCGTTGCTTCACCCGCGCTCCTGCGCGACAACAACGGTCGGTCTCTGGTCGCAGCTGGATGAAAGGCGGGGGTCACGTCA
>NZ_LMLA01000002.1 GCF_001421765.1 Sphingomonas sp. Leaf32
GGCCTCCTTCAGGATGCCGATGATCTGCTCTTCCGAAAACTGCTTCCGCTTCATCTGTCCGTCCCTTTCCGGGGTCGGACTCTAGCTCCAACTGGAGGAAAAAACGGGGGTCACGTCACGGATTGTCCTAGCGCCACTGCTGCCGCCAGGAAGCCGGTCGGTCGCATCATTACCCGGCCCGCCAATCGCCAGCCCTCAGCGCCGAACCAGGCAAGCGGCTGGAGCTATCGCAACTGCGGTGAAGCGCGTCGCGCGGGCGCAGCACCCCTGCGTCGGGGGCAACCGGGATACGGCGCTCACATGGATGGGGACGGAGACGGGATCGCCTGCGAGCCGATCAGAAGATAGATACCTTCTCATGGCAGCTTTCGATGATTCGACCGATCCCGCTCTTGGAGCGGCCTGCAATCGCCTTGCGGCATTTTGCGAAGCCTTGCCGGCCGGCGTGATTGTCGACGACGCCTCCGGGCTGACCGAGAGCGATTTGGCCCTGATCCTTCGGAACCTCCACGCCACCCGGCAGCACGTGCCGCTCGAAGAACTCACGATCGAACAGGCGGCAGCACGGTATGCAACCGCGCCATCCAGCACGCCTACTACCCGGCGATCCCCATGGGCGCGCGATGACGGCTGAAGAGGAACGATGGAGCGAAGCAATCCTGGCGGTCCGCATCCACGGCGCCGCCGCGCCCGTTTGGATCGCAGAGCGGATCGGCGCACTCGCGTTAGCTGGCGATGCAGCAGGGGTCGCGCGGTTCACAGACATGGCAGCGCGGGTAGATGCACTGCGAACGGGAACCCGTCAGTGAAAGCGAGGAAGCATTTGCTGTTTTACGCAGAAGCAACCTTGCTCGGGCTCGTAATTGCCATCCCGCTACTGTCTGGCCTGTTCGGTTTCTTTCGTTAGACGCTATCGACGCCGCGAATGTCCTGCGTGAGGCGCAATGCTGACGTCGCGACGATCCGTTAGGGACCAATCGACCTATTGACGTCACATCAGACAGGTAGTCGACTGTCGCAATTCGGCCGGGGGGCCGAATCATATTTGGGGGCTACATGAAGAAGGCAATCTTGATTGCCGCTGGCGTTATGCTGGTGGCCAATGCGAACGCGCAGACGGCAACGGTTGCGCCAGCTGCGCCGGCGACGGCAGTCGTCGTTGGTGGCGATGCGTCGATCCTGCGCGCCGGTACGTCCGTCGTTCTGCGCACGCTCGATGGGCTTACCACCGAAGGTAAGAAACTGAAGGTAGGCCAGCGCTTCAATCTGGAGGTTGCCGAGCCGGTGCAGGTCAACGGCGTGACCGTCATCCCGGTCGGTGCCCATGCAGTCGGCGAAGTCACCGATGTGCGTAACAAGGGAATGTGGGGCAAGTCGGGACGCATCGGCGCGCGGCTGGTGTATGTTGAAGCCAATGGTCGTCGGCTGGGCATGTCGGGCCAGGTGGACGATAAGGGCGTGACCGGGACGGCCGGGGTCGTGGGTGCAGTAGTATTGGTGCCGATTGCTGGGTTCTTCATGACTGGTACGAGCGCACGCATCCCGGCTGGTTCGAACGTGACTGGCTATCTGGATGAAGACGTACCCGTAGCGTTCACCGGGTCGGCAGCTCCGGCTCCGATGACGGTCCAAACGTCGAGTAAGTGAATGCCGGCGGCTGGCGTAGCGATGCGCCAGCCGCGACGCGACGCGTGCGCCAAGACATCGGCACCCACGACACCATCTAGGTAGCACCTATGGGGAACCCAGCGCGCTTCACCGAACAGGACGTCAAACGGGCAATGAAAGGCGCGAAGGCGGCTGGCTTTACCCGCGTCCGCCTGCACATCGACCCGCTCGGCAACATCGTCATCGATGCTGGTACTGAGCCGATGGAGGATCATAGCTACGTCAGTGCACTTGATTTGCGCATGTTTGGCGGGTCACGATAGGTCAGCAGCCATAGCGAGGCCATTATGCCCCCAGCCGTCCAAGACGACGCGCCGCCGAGCCGTTTGCAACTTCCCGACTGGCCCCGGCTGATGAGCGTGGGTTACGCTGCGGCCTATTTATCAATATCGAACACAACCTTCCGTACGCTTGGGATAGCTGAGCGGCGTATCGGTCGGCGCGTGCTGTACGATCGCAAAGACATTGACCTTTGGGCCGACCGTTTGTCTGAGGACCCGCTAGACGAGAGGCTGCGTTCGGTCGCGGAAGAGGAGCGCCTGTTTTTTGCACGTCGTCAGCAGGCAAGGCAATGAGGCCTGTCGATGGCTGACCGCAATCAGACCAACCGCAAGGGTCGTCGTAAGCTGTGGCGGAACATGCAAACGGCTTACGAGATCAGGGACGCTCGTATCGTAGGGGCCGTCGACGGCGGCGGCGCTCTTGTCGAAACGCGGGACGTCATATTCAAAGAAGGCCGCGTACCACTCATCAAGGGGTCAAATGCCGACCATTCACCAGCTTTGGAATACATGGCGGGGTTCGCCGAGCCGGCGGTTAGCGATGATCCCCAGGCGTCCGCATTCAACACGGCACGGATCGTAATAGCAGGCACCCATGCGATAGGGCGGATCGAGATCCGGGGCCAAGGCTGGATCGGGTACGACGAGTGTGGCTTGCTGGCCGGATGGTTTGAAAATCCACCGGCTATATTGATCGATGCGGAGAACTGCGAGCGGCCTCGAATGGATCCGACTCCCGCGCTGTCGCGCGAGGTGCTTTCGATATTGGACGGCACCGCGCCAGAATATTCAGAGCCGAATCCGTCAGCCGAATACCTCTCTGCGGTACGCGGCATCGAACTGAAACGTCAGTAGGATTGCGATGTCGGACGAACCCAAACTACGATCGCCCCGCTCCATACAGGGCCAGCGCTGGCCCTCATTGATGACCGAGAGAACGGCCGCCGCCTATCTCGACGGATCAGTAGCGCTGCTGGAGAAGCAGGTTTCCAAGGGCATCATGCCCATTCCGATCTTTTACGACGGCAAGCCTATGTGGCAGAAAGAGGCGATCGACCTCGCCTTGGCGCGGCTGGCCGGCGAGGTGGCGCCTGACTGGCGCGACAAGTCGCCGTTGCATCATCCCGAACTTGCCAAACCGAAGCCGAAGCGGCGTTGGTAGGCTGGGTAGCTATGACTGATATAGCCGGAATCCGTGTCCTTTGAAGCGCAAGGCGGCTGGCTGATCGTCATAGATCCGGATACGTCAGGAACCATGACGCGAGATGAAGTGCTTCAATGCTTGCTTACAGGCCTAGGTGGCGGGGTTTCTGGATGCGGCTTCGCAGCCCTCCTGCTCAGCGGCTTCAAGTCTGACGATGTGTTCGCATTCGGCGGCGCGTTAGTTGGAGCGGCTGCCGCTGTTGGCGGCGGTGCGTGGCTAGCAGACCGAACAGCGAAAGCTACGCTACGCAGAGAAACTGGCATCCTGACCGACGAATGCATTCGCCTGCTTGCAGCCGTCGAGCAGAGTATTGCTTTACTGCCCGAGGATCAATCGAAGCCTTGGCCGACGGGATTCAAACCGTCGCTGCACCACCTGAACGACATCGCCATTGAGGTTCCAGCCATCTTCCGGGAGGCAATTGCTAAGTCAATTGCTCTCGATTTTCGTCAGCGCGTGAAGGTCATAAAGGCCGAAGGTGCTGTTCTCGCATTCGCGACGTTCCATCAGGACGCGTTCAGTGATTACGAGCTACCGCCACAGGATGAACGAGACTGGCCATCAACGTTGCAACACCTTCGGGAAAGCCTGACCGAGATGCAGCAGTCGCTGTAGCCTTGGAGCGGCCTTAAGATTCCAAGTCAGTTCGACTTGCTTCAACAGGGTTTACCCTGCGACGACACATTGCATGGAACAGTTCGACCGTTCGAACAGGGTCGGTATCGGGCAAATCGGACCCTCTCGGCGCAGGGTCTAGAGCCTGTTCGAACAGTTCGGCCTAATGGCGGTACGACTTGCTCGCGTAGGATCGGTCGGCTTGATCCTGAACAACGACCCGAACGCCTCGGACGCGCGGGCCATCCCACAAGGCGCGGTGGGCATCGAGCGGGACCCACACGACTAGCGATTGCCCCGGCTCCAATGTCGCCGGCATGTCGGGCGCGATAATCGTTTCGGCTGGTAAACGAACAAGCATCCGGCCCCCGCTATGCCAAGGGCTGATCGAGCCGCGCCAGTATCGCAGGCGGTCGCCGAAGGTCTGCGGCTCCAATAGAAGCTGGATGAACGCCGATTGCAGATAGGCTTTCGTCGCGCCGCGGTTCGATACGTTCACGCGGACGAACTGTCCGACTGGTTCGAAGCCTTGCCCGTTGTAGGCAGGGACTGTCGTAAGGATCAGCTTCGGGTGCGCCGCGCGCCACTGCCGGAACGCAACGATGCTGCTTAGGGCCGCGCCATACAGGCCGATGATCTCCGTTACCTTCACGCGCCGGCCCTCACCCCTTCCGCGTTGGGAACACCGGGCCGCGCATCGTCATGGCGTCCGCATCATAGGGCCGTTGCAGAGCGGTCACCTCGTCGTAGCCGCCGCGCAACCACGCCTCGCAATCCTCTGGCCGCAGTATCGTTATCATGGCCTTGGGGTGGATCGGCGCGACCAGCTCGTTCGGATCGCACGTCACCATCGTAAAGCACGCGCCCTCGGCGGTCTGTTGCCAGAACCCGGCAACGGCGAACGTCGTCTGGTCGGTGACGCTGAACCACATTTCGCCTTTCAGCGCCGGCTTGCCGTCGCCCAAGTCGTGCTTGTCCGGCGTCCATTCGCAAAACTCAGTCAGCGGGATCAGGCAGCGGTTCACCGGGTCCGCCGCCAGCTTGCGCCACTGCGGCAGCTTGAGGTTGCGGACGTTGGTCATTGGCCACGCGGCCTGACCGCCCAGCAAGTCCCACGCCATCACGTCCCAGCCCCGTTCCCCGTCCTGATCGCGGATGACGTAAGCCCGCCCCTTCGGGCGTAACTCTTGCGGATCGAACCGGTTGTCGCGGGGGCGTTCGCCGAACAGTTTGCCGGTCGAGCCGAAGAGGGTTTCCGGTTCCCCGGCGAATCGAGCGCGGTTGCACATGGAGGGCAGGGTAGGCGGCTGGTCGGCGCCGGCCAAGGCTTTGCGTTCGCGGATAACTCCTGCCCAAGGCGGGGGTGCGCGACCTTGACGTTGGTCAACGCGGCGGCGACCATATGGCCATGGATAAGCCCGAGACTTTTAAGGATACGAACCCTGCCGCCACTATCATCGCGGACAATATATTGGCGGCTGACACGGCTTCTTTCGCGCGAATAATTCAGCGGCGGAACGAACTGGGTGACAAAATCCGGTTCGGTGTGATCGCGCTCAATTCTGGTTCGCTGCTCTCGTTGGCGGCGCTGATGGGCGCGAGAGGTGAGGCATCAAACTGGTTGCAATTAGATGCGCCGCACGCGCGCCTTGCCGCCGTCGCGTTTGTTGCTGGGGTTGTCGGCGCAAGCATCGCCCCGTTTTTCGATCATCTAAAGCTTACGCATGAAGCGGCCGACGCCTACGCCCGCATGAGTGCGGCCCGGTCGGTTGCAATTACTCAAGCGGAGATAGTGACAGACCGAAACAAGGTGCTTCGTCAGACGGCAATGGAGCGATACTTGGCGTTACCTCTTGTTGATTTTCAGACTTCAACGAAGGCGATCGCCTGTCAGAACGTCGGTGTAGGTGGCTGGCTTGTTGGCGCTGTGATCGTCGCCGGCCACCTCGTTGGGTTCTTTCGATAGAAGGGGCGACGCCACTGAATGCCGTCGCCCCTCCAATTGCTTGATGATCGAGCCGGGCTGCTATCCATTGGCCTCTAGCGTCACGATCGCGGACGCAATCAGCCGGGCCGGCGTGTCGTCAATGTCGCCGATCTGTTCGGCCAATTCAGCGTTGCTTTGGTGAAGCGCCAGCCGAACGAACCGGTCCCGGTGCAGCCCGACCAGTGCGCGGCGCAGCTTCACCGCTACCCCAGCCTTGGTGCGTGCATCGGTGTTCAGTAGAACGGTATCCGCCACGTCCATGCGGGCGGTGCTGGTGGCCATGTCCTGTGGGCCGTTGCTGGCCCGATAGCTCAAGGTGAGCGCGGCCATGTAATCTCGCCACGCATTGCGCAAGCCAGCGTCGTCGCTGTCGATGTGTCGCAAATCGTCCAGGATGATTGCGCGGCGTTCCGGCGAAATGTCGCCCTCGGCAAACATGGCCTCGAGCTTCAAACCCAGCGCGTGAGAGTTCGGCGCAGGGGTCGCGATCAGGTTGGTAAGCGCGGTCTGATAGTCCAGCGCGTCGCCGCGCTTCTTGGCGTCCTGTGCGAAGCGGAAAGCCTGTAGCGCGCCCTCCCATGCTGCGCTGTCGCTTGTCGGTGGCTTGGGTGTCGGTATGTTGTCGTGTGTCATGGCTGGCCCTCTAACTGGCTGTGATAGGACCGGGCGGGGGCGCAATCCCTGCTCGGTCCACCCGCTGACGCGGCTAGAAGGGCGGCAACGTGTCGCCGCCCCTCAGGTCGTGTCAGCAATCCCCCTGTTCTTCGTCGGCGCTACCCCAATGAACGCGACCGTTCAGCAGGACCGGCGCGCATCCGTCGTCACCCGCGCCGCACTGGTCCTCGTTGTCCGGTTCCGCCTCCGGGTCGCCGTCCATTTCGTCCAGCCGTTCGATCATGCGGGCAACCAGCCGATTGATCGCGGCGCGCGGTAGCTTCGGGATCGTTGCCAGCATGGCGTCGACAGGCAGGACAGCGGCTCGGCCGGGGTAGAGAAGTATGGCGGTCATCGTTGCGTCCTCCGTAGCCGGAGGGGTCGCGAGTGGAGCCGCCCGCGTTGGGTTAGGGGGCGTAGGAACCGTCGCACTGCCCCACGGTCAACGCCTATCGCGAAGGCGATGTAGCGGGTGGACTGGCCGCGATAGTGCCGACGGGCTGCCTCGGTTCGCCATGAGGTGCGGCGCATCATGCCCGCGCCTCCGAAGCGATGAAGTTGCGCACGCGCTCTGAGGTGCGCTCCTGCGGCCTCCTGCCCCGGTACAGTCGAGCGACAAAGCTGGGGTCGCCGGCTACCAGCTCGCCGAAAGCGGACAGCCCCAAGCCGGTGGCGTGGCAGTAGCATTCGATCAACGTCAGTAGGCGGACCGTTGCCGGGGGTCGCGCCGCAACGGGCCGTGGCGATGGTTCAACGACTGGCGCTGGCGCAGCTTCGATACGCTTGATGCAGGCAAGCACTCGAGCGGTCGTTGCCCGCCGTGGCTGGCGCCCGTCGCGCAGGTCACCGATCAACCGCGGATCGTTGACCGCCTCGCGACAGAAGCGGGTTTCCGCCATGCCAGTCTTGGCGAGGTGCTGCGCGATCAGGTGCAGGACCTGTTTCGCGGTCATCGGCGGCGGGGTGGATTCGGACGCCATGTTACCGCCCTCCCTTCGCCATGCGGTCGATAAACGACGCGGTGCGCAGGATGCCGACGACTCGGCCTACCAGCTTCTCGCCCAGCTTCACGGGATCGGCATAGGGGCCGTCGTTCGCGACGAACGCTCCACGCTGCCCGGCGCGGATGCCGCCCACGAACCAGCCGCGGTCCGTCTCGCGCGCCTGTACGATCCGGCAGTGCCGCTTCTCGTAGTCGAATTGGGTGGCCGGGGCGGACACGTACTCGATCAGGAACAGTCCGCCATCGACGGGCATCCAGCGTCCGCGTTCAGCAACGACGACTTCCCCGAACTGGATCAGCGGCGCGTTGTGGTCATCCCCGGCGGCGCAGACGGTTGCCCAGCCCGGTACGCTATCGAACATTTCTAGCGCGATCGGCTGGGGCTGCTTGGCCTCGTGCTGCTCCATGGGCGACAGCAGATTGCGGCCGGCGAACAGGGTCATGAGATTGGTTTTCGGATCGGTCGCCATGTCAGAAGCCCTCCGCATGGAGGCGGCGCGCATCGGCTGCGATGGCGGCGGTCCATTCAGGGTGAAAGGGAATGTCGCGGGACGCGGCCAGCTCGACCTTGATTGCGAGGGCCTTTCCGCTGGGGGCCGGCACGTCTTCAATCAGGCGGGCCATGGCCTCGACCCACACGTCGCAAGCCACGCTCTCTTCGGGCGTACCGACCGGCAACGCCTCGAAACGGGCGCGGGCGTCGGTGTAGTCCGCGTGGGCGTCATCCCATGCGGTGCGGCGCTGGTTCCGCTCTGCGTGTCGCTGTTCGGCCTCGGCGCGGTGCCGGGCGCGGTTCGCGATCTGCCCAGCCGTTGCCTTCGCGGGCGTGCGTCCGATCTGGAACGACAGGTGCAGGCCGAACCATTGCAGGTCGAAGAACCGCACGTCGCCTTCGTTGCCGTGATCCTCGCTAACCGCGTCCAGCCGCTCGACCGTCACCGCGCCCCAGTTGTACCACGGCTCGACAGCCGCCACGGTGCGCTTGATGATGCTGCGCATATCAGCGGGCCTCCCCGTTCTGCCGGGCTTCGATGATCCAGCGGATTGCCTCGGCGCGTTCGGGCTTGCCGACGATCTGCGCCATAACCGACGTGAGGTCGTCGGCGTCGCAGTCCTCAACGACCAACCACAGCTTGCGACCGGACGCGAGCGCGTAGCCTCCACCGATCGCGACGAGGGACGCCAGCCATGCGGGCGCGTCGAAGGTGGGGAGCGCCGAAGCGCCCCCGGTGATTGCAGCGGTGGCCATGGCTCAAGCCTCCCGCGACTGAATGCTGTCGAGGTCGGACATAACCATGTCCTTCAACTCGGCATGGGTCAGCCATTGGTCGAGCGTTTCCAGCTTCTCGCGCATGTCGCTGGGCGTGCGAGCGGGGAAGGTGAGGATTGCTTGCCGCGTACGATCCAGCCGCCCGCAAATCTCCGCCTCCTGCACCTCCACCACGTCCAGGCCGGCGGCCTTATGCGTCCGATCAATTGCGCGCGTCCGGCGCAGGTCGGCAGCGGTGAACGTGCGAGCGCGCCGCAGCTTGTCTTGCCACTGCGGACTTTCGTTCTGGTAGCGGCGGGCAAGGCTGGCAATGCCCCGCGCTTCGGCCCGCGTCCCTTCGCGGGTGGACCACACCCGGGAGCCATCCGCCGCCAGCGTGGCGTCGATCTCGAAATGAGGAATGGCGGCAATCATCGCATCTTGGCGCGCGACTGCCGGGGCGTGAATATCGACGCAGAACCGGTCGTACTCGGCATCTATCGCGACATAGGCGGCGATCAGCCCCGCCAGTTCGGGGCAGGCACCGTGCGATGCGGCCTTAGCCGGGGCGGGTGCCGGACATGCCGACAGGGGCAGCGCGGCCATCCCTAGCAGCATGGCGCGGCGGCTCGGTCCCGATGTGGGACGGGTGTCATTCGAAAAGTTGATTGCGGTATTGTCGGTCGTGGCGCTAGGGCGCGCACCGATGCTATGGGCGTCCATAGTCGTTTCCCTCTCATGCAGGGTTGCGATCAGACCGGGTGCGGGGAGCTTCCACCTTCCCCATCCGGTCGCCTTGGCTTATGCCTAAGACCGATACAGAATATGCCTCTATTGGGTTGTGTCAACGCCCAAACGCATATAAATCATCGGTATGTCGATTACGCCCGAACAGTGCCGGATGGCACGCGCCGCCCTTCGATTGTCTGCTGCGCAGCTTGCGGAGACGGCCAAGGTTGGCGTGATGACGGTTTCCAGTTTTGAGCGCGGCAACGACGCTTACGCCTCCACGATCGACAAGCTGCAGGTTGCGTTGGAGGCGGCTGGGGTTGAGTTCATACCGGACGGTTCGCCTTCGGGCGGCGGTGGCCCCGGCGTGCGCCTGCGCGCCAAGTAGGAACGGGCTGGCGCTTGTCGCCCAGCCGCCATATCGTGCGGGCTATGGATGAGGCCGTTAGCATCGCTCACCCCTTTCTCGTGCTGGCGTGGTTCGGCGCGCTAGGGCTTCTGTTCGCGGGCTTCGCATGGATTGATTTATACAAAAAGATGGTTCGCCTCCGCTCTCGGGGCGGCGGGACCGGTATTGATTTGGACCGGTTGCAAGATGCCGCGTTCTTCACCGGGCTAGGACTTGTCGGTGTTGTGGTCGGGCTTGGGCTGCACTTTTTGCTGTAACGATCAGCCAAAGCTATGGCTGAATTGCTTGGCGCTAAGCGGCCAAGTCTGTTAGACAATTACCAGCGACGGGCGTTAGTGAGCGGCTAACGCGGAAACCCCATCCTAAGCGGACAAGGGCCGGCGATCATCAGCAGATGACGCGAGGCGTTCCATGTCCGGCACTACCCCGAATGACGATCCCGTAGGCGCTGCGATCGTCGCCATGTTCGAGCGAGCGCACAAGCATTCCGAGCGGGTGCAGCGCGGCGAACGCTACGAGCAACAGGCGCTGTCCTTGGCCGCGATGATCGCGGCGGAAACCGACATACCCTACGACGATATTGCGCACGAGCTGGCGAACCTGTCGCCGGTTCTGTGGCCGCTTGTCGACAGTCGCAGTGGTTGCCTCGCTCTCTCCCTTCTCATTCAAGCGGCCTGCGGGTGTGAACCCGTCTGGGTCGCGCCGTCTGTTCACTGAACGCTTGGCCCCGGAGCATCCCGCAATGATTAATTGGAACCTCCTTCAGACGCCTAACGTGGCCGGGCTTTTTCAGGCTGGAATGGACGAAGGGCGGCAACGCCGTGCGGCTGGTGAAACGCAATCCGCGCTTTCCGCTCTGGCGCGTGACCCAAGCAACCCGGAGGCGATGGGCGCGCTGGCGCAGTATGCGCCGGAACTGGCGATGCGGATGCAGGACCGGCAACGGGAAACCCAGCTTGCCGATCACCGCCGCGACGTGATGGGGCGTCTGTTCACGGGGGGAGGTGAGGCGGCCAGCCCGCAAGGTGTCCTCGCGTCGTTCGTGAACACCCCCAAGGAGGGGCCGCTACAGGGCTACGCGCCGGGCGCAAAGCAGCCGCCGCCCCCGAACGAGCCGGGATACACCCAGCCCGCAAGCCTGCTGCCACCAGTTGCCGCGCCGTCTGCCGGTTCTGCCTTGTCGGGTAGCCAGCCGGTAGCTTCGGACGCTCCCTCGCGTCTGGTTGATCCTGCATCGCTGCCGGCACGGACAGACGGAATGCGGCTGGACCCAACGGCGCTGCGTGAATTGTACGCGCTCGACCCGAACACCGCGCTTGAGATTCAGTCGTCGCTCTACAAGTCGGATGCGGAAGGCTTGAAGCGGGTGCAGGCGCAAGGGACGGCGTTGGCAAGCGCCGCGTTCCGGTTGCAGCAGATGCGCAACGCTGACGGTACACCGGACATGGCCGCTCGAACCGCGGAACTGCGGGCGATGGCTCCCATGCTCGCACAGATGGGCGTGCCGGCCGAAAGCCTCCAATCTGTCGACCTCTCCGACAACGGGTTGCAGCGGTACGGCGCGCTGTATCGCAACCTGTCCGACGTGATCCGCGACGACCGTGCCGACCGCCGCCTGACTGCCGACATTGCCGACGACGAGGCGGACAACGAGCGTGCCAACATGGACACCCGCGACCGTATGGCGGATCGCGCCAGGCGTCGCGCGCTGACGGCACGCGGCCAGAACATGACCGATGCTCGGGGGCGGTACAGCATTGGTGTCACCTCGGCCGATCGCCAGCGCGGGCAGGACATTGCCTCAACCGACCGCCGCCGGGGGCAGGACATTACCGACCGCCGCGTTCGCGAGACTGGCGGGCGTCGTGGTGGCGCTGCCGGCGGCATCCCGACCGTCTCGTCTGTCGCTGAGGCGCGCAAGCTGCCGTCCGGCACCGTGTTTCGTACCCCCGATGGCAAGATGAAGGTGCGCCCGTAATGGCACAGGACGAATGGGCAGAGTTCGAGGACGCGCCCCCCTCGCTGGTGCGCAAGAAGCTCTCGGTTAAGCGTCCGGCGGCGGCTGGGGGCAAGCCCACGGGCGAGGCATACGACGGCGACACGGTGCGGCTGGATACCGGGGCGAACGCCCGTCTGCTGGGGTACGATGCGTTCGAGCGTCGGCAGACGGCGCGCGACGCGTCGGGGGCCGTGGTTCCGATCGGCGAACAGTCGCGCTCCGCGCTGCTTGACTATCTGCCGGGCGCGTCCTTCGCGCCGAACGGCACGCAAAGCTATGGCCGCCCTGTCGGCGTGCTGAGCCAGTACGGGCTGGACCCGGCAACGACGCTGCTCCGGCAGGGTATGGGACTGGCAGCCCCGGAGTACCTGGCTAACGATCCGACGCGCCGCACGGACTATCTGGAGGCCGAACGGCTGGCCCGCCTGAACCGGCTGGGCGTCCACGGTGACAGCTACGTCACGCCACAGGCATTCCGGCGCGGCACGACCGAAGCGCCCCCAGCCGAACGCCCGAAGGATGGGCCATGGGCGCAGGCTGAGTGGAGCGACAAGGGCGGGGCGGCGGCGGTGTTCGCCGATGATCCTACGCCGTTCCAAGGGCTGCGACAGGACATTGCAGACGGCTATATCGCGCTGACGAACGACCCGAACAGCACGGTTGACCAGATTGTCGATTATGGCGTTGCCAACGGCTTCACCGTCGATCGCAAGGAAGCGGAGAAGTTCGTGCGGATGCGGGCCGCCGGCCACACGCCAACGGGCAAGATCACATACAAGCGCGCGCCCCGCGTGCTGACTGATCCGGGCGACGGGGCATTCGGCGCGACCATGCGCGGCGTCGGTGATCCGCTCAACTTCCTGGACGAGCTGGGCGCAACGGTGGATTCGCTCGGCGGCACGGGCGGGCGTGAAAACATCCTGAACAGCGATCGTCGGTGGGCGGACATTTACGCCAACAACCTCGATCAGAACCGCTCCATCCTCGCGAACGATGACGCGGCGCATCCCTATGCCCGTTTCGGCGGGCAGCTTGTCAGCGGCCTTGCGATCCCCGGCGCGTCGATCGAAGGCGTTGGGCTGAACGCGGCACGGGCGACGCTAAAGACGGGCGGCACCCGCATGGCGGCGGTTGCGGCTGCGGAAAGCGCCGTGCGCCGTCGGCTGGCGGTGGCCGGGGCTGCGGAGGCTGGCGCGGCTGGCGCTGGCGCGGGAGAGGGTGGGTTGGTCGATCGGGCCACCAACGCCGCGATTTACGCGCCTGTCGGGGCGGCGCTGGGTTATGGCACCGCTGGGCTTGCGCAACGCCTGACAGGGCTTGTTGGCGGTCGTGGGGGCCGCGCTGCTGCGGTTACTGGTTCCGACGCTGCGCCGGCCGTGGCGCGCGAGGTTGACGAGGTTCAGGCGCCTGCCGTGCCTGCCGCTGCCGATGCCGGTTCCGTTCCGGCTGTCGCCGCTACGACGATCGATAGCGCCGCGCTGCGTGCTGCTGCTGATACCGGCGCGGGCGTCGACATGGGGCGGGCGGGCGACATTCTGCGCCAGTCAGCGGACGATGCCTTGGCCCGTGGCGACGACGTGGTTTTGCACGTTGAAGGCAAGCCGATCCGCATTACCGCGCCGGGGCTGGTTGACGATACCGGGCGGCGTTGGGGAGCGATGCCGATCCTGTCGCCGACTAAGGGCGACAACGCCCGGCTAGAGATTGTCCCGAATGGTCGTGCTGCTGGCGCTTCGGATGCTGTGCCCCCGGTTCCTGCCGCTGCCCCAGCGGTTAGCCGCGCTGCTGACGATGCGGGAGCATGGGACGAGTTCGAGGACGCGCCAGCGGATGCCGTCGCGGCCATGGCGAACGACACCCCGCGCCCGACGCTCGACGGGCCGCGCGTGCCCGATCGCATCGACCTGCGCCAGCCGCGCCAGCTTCTTGCCGACGCGCCCAATGGAGAGCGCATCGCCGCTGCGCAACAGATGCGTTCCAGCGACGTAAGCCCTTTGCCGGCGAACGCTGTCCGCGATCTGGACGAGGCGGCGGGTATCGAAGCCGGGCGCTACCAGACGGTTCGCGCGCCCAATGAGGCAACGACGCTCGAGCGTCGCAATCTGCCGTCGCCGAACGATGGAACGCGGACGATCCCGAAGCGCGGGCCGGTCGATCTGGTGACGTGGCTACGCACGCAAGGCGGTGTTCGTGAGGACGGCGGCGAACTGGCCTATGCCGGCATCACCAACGCGCCTCGCAACGGGATGGACTTTGCCGGCGGCGAACAGCGGTTCGGCAAGCTGGTGGCCAATGATGGCCTGCCGCTCGACATGGCGGCGCAACGCGCATGGGAAGCGGGCTATTTCCCCGACCATGCCGAGCCGCCCACGCCAGCGGAGTTTATGGACTCGCTGACGGCCACGCATCGCGGCTGGAACCGAACCTTTCACCCCGACGACTTCGCGGAAGTGGACGCCTTCGAAGCGGCACGGGCGCAACGTCTCGACGTGGAGGCGGCACAGGCAGAGGGAGCGCCGCTGACGCTCGATCGCGGCCAGCCGGTCGGCCCCGACGATCTGGACGCCAACGCCCCGCCGGTTCGTGCCTATGAGGAATGGGGCGAGAACGCGCCAGACCTCGCCGGCAACATTCGGCTCGACAAGCTGGACAGCCCGCAGGCGATCAAGCGGGCGTTGGTTCGCACGGAACAGGTCACGGGCGGCTTTGACGCTGCGAAGCGTGGCCGCATCACCCAGGCCGAAACTAAGGCGCTGGCAGAGGATCTAGGCATGACTGCCGACGATCTGTTGCAGCGTCGCAAGGGCGAGGCGTTCAACGCCGAACAGGCGCTTGCCGCCCGCCAGCTTCTCGCCCGTTCGGCTTCCGATCTGGTCAACATGGCGAAGCGGATTGCCCGCACTAATAGCCCGGGCGACGAGTTGGAAGCGGCGTTCCGCGAGGCGTGGTTGCGCCATGCCGCTATTCAGGAACAGGTCGCGGGCATGACGGCGGAAGCCGGCCGACTGCTGCAACAGTTCCGCATGACGGCCGACAGCCGGGATGCGACGCAAGCACTTTCTTCGCTCGGCGACATTGTGGGGGGAACGACCCGGATAAAGGACGTGGCCTCTCGAATTGTTGACCTCGAGCAAAGCGGCACGACGCCCGCCGGCATCAACCAGTTCGCGTTGAAGGCGCTTTCGAACAAGTGGAAGGACCGGGCCGTTGAGTTCTATATCAACAGCCTGTTGAGCGGCCCCCAGACGCACGCCGTCAACATCCTGTCGAACACGCTTACCTCCATGGCGCAAATCCCCGAACACCTCGCGGCGGCGGTTGTCGGGGCGGTACGGCGGTCGATCCCCAGCCAGCGCGAAACGGAACGGGTTCTGTTTTCGGAGGCTGGTTCGCGTGCAGTCGGAATGGTGACGGGCGCGCGTGAAGGCATCCGGGCTGCGGCTCGTTCGTTCCTGACCGGTGAATCGTCTGACGCGATCACCAAGATTGAAACGCAGCAAATGGCAGCAATTCCCGGCCCGCTGGGTTCGGTGATTCGCACGCCAACCCGGCTGCTGACTGCGGAGGACGAGTTTTTCAAGGCGGTTGCCCGGCGCATGGAGTTGGGCGGGCTGGCGATCCGGCAAGCGAAGCGTGAAGGCTTGAAGGGGCAGGCGGCCAAGGATCGCGCGGCCGACCTTATGCTAAACCCGACAGAGCCGATGTTGGCCCGCATGTTCGACTATGCCCGCTATGTCACGTTCCAGACGCCGCTAGAGCATGGCAGCATGGCAGCCGGACTGTCACAGGCCAGCCAAGGACGGCCCCAATTGAAGCTGCTGTTCCCGTTCGTCCGTACCCCGGTGAACCTGCTTAAGTTCGCCGCCGAACGGTCGCCGGCCGCCCCGCTTATGAAGTCGTGGCGCAAGGAGATTGTAGCAGGTGGCGCGCGTCGTGACCTGGCTATCGCGCGGATGCTGGTCGGAACCGGGTTCGGCGCTGCGATGTACGAGATGGCGGCGGATGGCCACATTACGGGGGGCGGGCCAGCCGATGACAAGGCCCGGCGGCTGATGCTGGCAAACGGCTGGCAGCCGTACAGCTTCAAGATCGGCGACCGGTACTATAGCTATTCGCGTCTCGACCCGTTCGCTACGACGATCGGCACCGTTGCCGATATGGTCGATATTGGTTCGCACATGACGGACAAGCAGCGCGAACAGAGCGCCACGCTTATCGGCGTTTCGATCATGAGCAACCTGTCGAACAAGACGTGGCTATCGGGCATCAGTTCTGCGCTAGAGGCAATGAGCGACCCTAGCAGGTATCTGCAAGGGTTCCTGTCGCGGACTGCCGGGGCCATTGCAGTCCCCAGCATCGTTGCTCAGTTGGCGCGCACGACCGATCCTGTTTTGCGTGAAGCTCGCGCGCCGCTCGACCGCATCCGGTCGCGTATCCCCAGCATGTCGGACGATCTGTTCCCGCGCCGCGACGTGTTCGGCAAGCCGGTTGCCGCGCAGGAGGCTATCGGCCCTGACCTGGTATCGCCGCTGTTCGCCGGCACCGATCGCAACGACCGGACGATTGAGGCGCTGCTGTCCGCGAACATCAACGTAACGGCACCGCAACGGACGTACCGGGCGGGCGGCAAGCGGGTGGAGTGGACGCCGGAGCAGTACGACCGGTTGCAGGTTTTCGCCGGCCAGATTGCAAAGCCCCAACTCGACGCGCTCACCGGCTCGGCGGTCTGGAAGCAACTGACGGAAGATCAGCGCGACGACGAGGTTGCGAAGATCATGAAGGACGCGCGGGCCGATGCGAAGGCGGCGGTGCTGTCCGGTGCCAAGCCGGACGAGGCAAGCGGGCAGGGCGCGCCGGCTGGTGCCGATCCGTGGGCTGAGTTCCAAGACGCTCGATAAGGAGCGGGTCGCAAGCTGCGCCCGCAACGCCGGCTACACGTCAGTCAGCGTGCCGGTCCCTCGGGGGGCTGATGCAGGCGATCGTGGAGGCAATGTTTGTTTCGTAGCTTTCTGCCCACCCGCGCCAAAAGGACGCCACAAGAAAAAATCCCTCAGATGGAGCCGAGGCGATTCGATAATGGGACGAGTAGAGTCCCAGCGATGACGTTGGCGATTGAACCCCCGGGGCGCGACACATACAGTCAGTGATGACGGGAAACGCCGGAACTACCTTCAGCCTGATCGCTTCGTCCGTGACGGCAACTTGCAGGACGGTTGCCCAAAGGATGGTGACCTATCCGCCTGCTGGTGGAACGAAGGCCGGGGCCCGTCACCTCGCCGAGAAGTCGTACCCATAAAACTCGAAGATTGCTTGCTCGTTGACGGGAATCGTTCCTTGATGCGGCAGCGGCAGAAGTGTCAGCCCGAAATTCGCGTGTATTCTGCTCATACCCTCTTTCGCCATTCGGTCGTTTAAAAGGCGAGCAGGTGATAACTCGTGGGTAGGCAAAGCTGAGTTGGCCGCTTGAAAGAATGCGCTCGCCACAATGTCTGCCAATTGCAACCCTGCGACATTCGCATGAGGCCTCACCACACAGAGTTCTGGCACGAGAACGTCAGGAACGATGCGGCGAGCGTTGAGGATGAGGGTGCCAGCTCGCGCCTGATAGTCGAGCTTTTTTAGGTAATTGACCAAGTCGGCGTAACGATGGCCCCCTCGCTCCGAAAAGACAGTTTGGATCGCTGGGCTAACGCCGTCGATTTTTGCGCGACGAGCGCACCACGCCGTCACGCGTTCCAAGATGAACCGAAGGCACCAGTTGTAATACTGGTCGGGGGTCATGCGACCTAACGCAGCTGACCTATGGCCGCGCATGTTCGCTTTGTGCGAAGCTAGCGCGAAAAGCCGGACCTCCTTCGAGGCAAGTTTACGTGCGACACGGCGCTTATTAGCTAGCGACAGGTTGCGGTAGTGTAGATCCGGTTTTTGGCGGGATCGGGTGATGTTTCGCATCTCCTCGATCCATTCGCGGACCTCTGGTTCGCGATGCGCGGCAACGACAACTGCCCCTAACGTAAACCATTCGGTCCACGCCGGTGCGTTAGCCGATTGCTTTATCCCGGGGTCGCCTGCTTCGTCGATGAATACGACATATCCCGGAGTCGGTAGTTCCATCCGACGGTTCTAGCGCTTGCCGATACCAAGTGCCAAACGCTGACTTCTATTCTACTGCTGAGCGCGGACCATACCCGCGCGGATCGCTCTATCGCAGGCGTCCTTTCGCGAGCAGCGGTCAATGCGGCGCAATCGTTGGCCTGCCAACCTAATGAGGGGAGTAACCAGTGCGTCGCTGCGTCGCGCACGTTGTTGGTTCCCGGTCTTATCGCCATCAGCGATCGCTGATGGCGGCGTGGTTCTCGGGGCGCGGGATTGGGTAGGTCTGGGTCGGCTGGCCGCGTTCAACTCCGATGGCGGTTGCCATGCTCATCTAGCGGTAGTCTTCGTTCCGCCCTTCGGCGGTCGGTGCCCTACCGATGACCGAAACACGTTTTCATGCGCCGCTGAGACATTGGCCCAATGCTCGCTCATCCAAACGGGATACGTGCACACACCTTACGCAAGCTACGCTTGCCATTTTTGGCGGTTTTCCGCCAGTTTTTGGACCGTCGGGGCGTGATCCCAAGCGAGTTGTTTTTGATCCCATCCGATGCTCTGGCTTCAAGTATTTGTATAAACAGCATTTTTCGTAACTCGGACGGGATCGGCCCGAGTGCCTTTTTCTGTGTTCAATCGCATGTAGAACGTGGCGATCAGCGGCGCTTGACGATCAGTTGCATCGATCGCGGCTTGCGTTCTGCCGTATCCAGCGACACGATCCCGTCGTCTAGAGTCCGATCAGCTTTGGGTCGTCCCTGCTAGGACGCTTCCTAATGGCTAATACATCAGTGCCTGTTTCTGGCACGCGTTCTGTTGCCCCTCTCACCATCTCGGTGAACGACGCTTTAGCCATGCTCGGCATAGGGCGGACCCGCTTCTACGAACTGGTGGCGGCCGGTGAGATCCAAACGATCAAGCTTGGCCGACGTCGTCTCGTGCAGGTGGCGTCGCTGCAGCGTCTCGCATCCGAAGGGTACGAGCCGCCGCCGCGATACGTGAAGCCGGAGCAGCTCATAATGAACATGTGAGCGGGCGGCGTCCTTCGGCTGGAACGGGTCGGACTATCCCTGATCCTCGTAGGCCAACTGGAGGACGCCCCAGTGCGCGCCGTTGACGTTGATCGAAGCGATCACCTGTTTGAGCAGAACGACGCCGCCGTCTGCCAAAGGGCGGCGATAGGCCTTCAAGCAGAACGGTTTCGTGATCTTCACTTGCTGGGCGGTGTCCAGAAAATGGAAGAACAGGCCGGCGCGAGAATGTTCTTCGTTCCATGCTCGCTGACCAGGACGTTGGGGGAGGGAGCGCTCCGGCATAGCGACCGCCCCGAAGCAGCGGCGATCGGTGAAGCTCATGCCGAAGAAGCCGCGAAATTTCCGCGCAGCTTCCTGATGTGGACGCGCCAGCGTCGTAATTAGCGCCATGGCAGGGTGAGTAAAGAGCGGCGGGTCTGAGCCTTCGACGGGGCTGTAAGTGTCGCTTAGAAGGACGGCTTCGCTCAGCGCGCCGCTCAAGACGACTTGGCCTAAGCCTTGGGACATCCGCGCGGCCGCTTCGACGGCGAAGTCGATGTAAGGGCGATCCGGCATATCTGCCCCGCTGTCGGCAAGCATTTGTAGCAGGTCGTTCGTATCGTCACTGACCGAAGTGACGCGCTGGGACAGGCGCTGTAGCCCCGTAGCGTTGTCCGTCGAGGTTTCCGCTAACCGGTTAAGCCCGATCCGAGCCTCGTCGACGGCTGATGCCATCGAAGCGACCTTATCGCTCACAGTCACGCTGTTGTGCTGCAGCCCGTCCATGAGAAGGCGAATTTCGGCTACGCGGGCCTTAACGTCCTGCGTTCCATCGTGGGTTGAGCGAGCTTTCGCGACGCCTAAATCAACGCGTGCCAGCATGGCTGCCGCCTGGGAGGTTAGGGCGTCGATTGATGCACTGATCCGCGAGGTTGCCGTTGCTGTTTCTCGCGCCAGCTTCTTCACTTCGCTCGCCACCACGGCGAAGCCCCGTCCGGCATCGCCCGCCCGGGCTGCTTCGATAGTGGCGTTGAGTGCGAGGAGATTTGTCTGTCCGGCAATGTCGTCGATAGTGGCGCTCACCTTGCCGACGTCCTCTAGCGCTGCCGTAAAAGCGCCGAGGCTTTCGTGGATCAGGCTGACTTGCCCAATCAGATCAAGCACGTCGCCCATCGCAGTGTCGATTTGAAGCTGCGAGTTTGCCAGCAGGCTATTCGCCCCGGTCGTTGCGTTCAGTGATTCTTGCGCGACGCCTGACACATTGTTCGCGTCCACGACGAGGATATTCGTTTGCGCCCCGAGATCGTCGATCGTGCTGGCTTGTGCTGTGACACGGGTGGCCAATTCCGATATGTCGGCCTGCAAGTCCAGCGTTCTGATACCCAGCTCACCTGATCGGCGGGCGGCTTCGGCGATCGTTCGATCGAGTTCCACGTTGGCTCCCTTCGAATACGACGATAAGGAATCATGCTTAAGGAAGCGCTACCGGATCAACTATCCGAGTAGCGGTAGCGCCGCCGGGCTTGAAAAGCATTCTGTGGCGAACCTCGTTCGTCAGCCGTTAGCGATGCATGACGGAAAGCCTTTCCCCCGATCCCTACATCCTGATCATGACCGGCGCCGGTTTGCTGATTGCCTTGGTCGCGTGGCTACCGTTGGCCCTGAAGCGGTTGCCGCTGTCTCTGCCGATCGTGTGCATCGGTATCGGAGCCGCGGTCTTTCTGCTCCCGCAGGTGAAGCTCCGTCCGTTGCCGTATCTGTATCCTGACATAACCGAGCGGTTCGCCGAGTTCGTCGTCATCATCGCGTTGATGGGGGCGGGCCTCAAGATCGATCGTGTGTTCGGTTGGCGTCGATGGACGATCACTTGGCGCCTTTTGGCGATCACGATGCCGCTCGGCATCCTCGCGATCACCGGGCTGGGCGTGGCGGCACTGGGCCTGCCGCTCGCTGTGTCGCTGTTGCTGGCTGCGAGCTTAGCGCCAACGGATCCGGTGCTGGCGTCGGACGTGCAGGTCGGGCCGCCTAAGACCGGCGATGAGGACGAGGTGCGCTTCGGACTGACATCAGAGGCGGGGCTGAACGACGGCGCCGCATTCCCGTTCGTCCATCTCGCCATCTTACTCGCAATGGCCTTGCCGGCAGGGAAGCCATGGTTGGCCGAATGGCTGACCTATCGCGTCTTTTGGGAGATCGTTGGTGGGATTGTCGGCGGTTGGCTGGTCGGGCGGGTGTTTGGTTGGCTCACCTTTCACATCCCCGCCGAAACGAAGCTCGCCCGAACCGGAGACGGCTTGATCGCACTGGCTGCCACGTTCGTTTCCTATGGCGTGACCGAGATCGTCCACGTCTACGGCTTCCTTGCCGTGTTCGTCACGGCGCTTACCTTCCGAAGCGCACACCGCGACCACAAATTTCAGGACGAGATGCACGCGATCACCGAGCAGATCGAGCGCCTCGCGATGATGGTGCTGCTGATCCTGTTCGGTGGCGCGTTGGTGAGTGGTTTGCTGACGCCGATTGCCTGGACGGATGGTTTGGTGGCGCTGGTGATCCTGCTGATCGTGCGGCCGCTAACCGGTTGGATTGGACTTCTCGGATGGTCAGGCGACCGGGGCGAGAAGCTCACGTTATCCTTCTTCGGTATCCGCGGCGTCGGTTCGATCTACTACCTGGCGTACGGGATCAACCACATGCCTGTCGGTGACGCCGCTCATCTGTGGGCCATCGTCGGGCTGATCGTGCTGTTCTCGGTCCTGCTTCACGGTCTGACGGTTACACCGATTATGCGGTCGCTGGACGAACGTCGCGGGGTAGATCCTAATGCGAAGGGTGTTCCGCCGCCTGGCTTACAAGGACCGGCAAGCTGATTCGAACGGTCGCGGTCCTTCGCCCTTGTTCGGCTTAATTCGAGCGAGAATGAGGGAACGAACGGCTGAAGAGCTCCGCTGGCCCATCGGGTATCACGCTGTTATCGCGCGAAATTATCCGGAACCGCTGGTGCCCCGTGCAGGAATCGAACCCGCGTCTCTTCGTTACAAAGGAAGCCGTTTACCATTAACGTAACGGGGCACACCGCTGGCCACTTACCAAGCGGTGTGGCGTAACACAATCTCAGACGACGCCGAAGGTCCAGCCTTCGGTCCGCGCGACCTGCGGTGAAAGTTCGGGAGGCGACCAGAGCGCTGGATCGTGCGCAACCTGGCGAAGCCACGCGGCGGTCAGCAAAGCGTCGGTCGCATGATCGTCATAGCGCGGCGATGGCCGGTGCGGCGGACTGCCCAGTACCGCCAACGCCGTGTCGAGCTGATCGGCGTCGCGCAACTTGCTCCGCCCGGCGCGGACCCCGGCCGCCCGCGCGGCGATCGTCGTGTAGATTTCGACGATGACCGGCCCCGCTGCCGGCAGCGGATCGAACGGCCAGACCGGTATCCTGCCGTCCAGCCGGTGCAGCACCCGCATCCCCGTCAGGCTCGACTTGCCGACCTGCGCCGCGCCGACCAGATTGAAGCAGCTGGTGGGGGAGAATCCCGCCGCGCGCTGCCGTTCCTCACACAGCCGCAGCCGGCCGCGCCCCTGCCCGAACCGGTCGCCGCAGGCGCGGTGCCGACGGAAATGGCGCG
Organism: Sphingomonas sp. Leaf32; assembly: GCF_001421765.1. Classification (GTDB taxonomy): domain Bacteria; phylum Pseudomonadota; class Alphaproteobacteria; order Sphingomonadales; family Sphingomonadaceae; genus Sphingomonas. Next base: position 22,528 of record NZ_LMLA01000002.1, read on the forward strand.
ACAATTCGGCATCGTCGACTACCGACGTCGCCGCCAGATGCGGATCGTCCGCCGCCATCGCGTCGACCATCGCCCACAGCGCGCGGGCATCGTCAGGCGACCGCGCCCAGCCCGGAAAATAGCTGCTCGCATCGACGAAGGGCAGGGCCGGCGAAAGGTCCAGCCCGATCAGCATGTCCGCTTGTTCGTCTGCCAGCAGGGTCAGCCAGTCGAGTATCGTGTCCCGCGACCAGCCGCCGTCCCGGGCAACGAGCGCCGGTCCGCCGTCACCCGCTTCGGCCACCGCCAGCCCCCGCGGTCGCGCCACCGCCTGTCCCGACCAGTCGATCGCGGCGAACCGGGTGAAATGCCGCATCAGGGCCGCTCGCCCCGGTCGCGGCGCTGGCGGACCGTCGCCCGGTCCCACCATGCCCGTTCCAGCAGTAACGCGATCCGATTGCCGGCATCGGTGCCGTAGCGGACGAGGATCGCCGGCCAGTCGCGATAATGGTCGGTCTGCCAGAAGGTTGCCGGATCAGTTTCGAGCAGCACTTCCTTCTCGGCCAACGACACATGCAGCACGAAGCTGCCCGGATCGGGTGCGGTGGTGCCGGCCAGCGTCCCCTTGCGAAAGCGCAGCGCGGGCTGCCCATAGCTGCTGCCGAGTTCGACGCCGGGCAGCGCAAGCCCCGCGACGACCGCCGCCCAGTCCCTCACGACGTCTGTCGCCGTTCGTCCCACCATGCCATCCGCTCGGCAATGCGCTGTTCGAACCCGCGCCCGGTCGGTTCGTAAAAGCGCGCCGGTGTCATCTCCTCGGGCCAGTAGTTCGCGCCCGAAAACCCGTCCTGATGATCGTGGTCATAGGCGTAGCCCTTGCCATAGCCGATGTCCTTCATCAGCCGGGTCGGGGCGTTCAGGATCGATGGCGGCGGCATCAGCGATCCCGTCTCCCGCGCGGATTTGAACGCCGCCTTTTGCGCCTTGTACGCCGCGTTCGATTTGGGCGCGGTGGCGAGGTACAGGCACGCCTGCACGATCGCCAGCTCGCCCTCCGGACTGCCGAGAAAGTCGTATGCGTCCTTGGCGGCGAGGCACTGCACCAGCGCCTGCGGATCTGCGAGGCCGATATCCTCGCTGGCGAAGCGGGTCAGCCGGCGCAGGACGTAGAGCGGTTCCTCGCCCGCCGTCAGCATCCGCGCCATATAATAGAGCGCGGCCTGCGGGTCCGATCCGCGCAGCGACTTATGCAGCGCGGAGATCAGGTTGTAATGCCCCTCCCGATCCTTGTCATAGACCGCGACGCGCCGTTGCAGCAGCGCCGACAGCCCGGCGGGGTCGAGCAGTTCGGGCAGTCGAATCGAAAACAACGTCTCCGCCTGGTTCAGCAGGAAGCGGCCATCGCCATCGGCACTGGCGACCAGCGCCGCGCGCGCCGCATCCGTCAGGGGCAGGGGGCGTTCCTCCAGCGCCTCGCCCCGCGCCAGCAGTTCGTTCAGCGCATCGGCACCCAACCGGTGCAGGATCAGCACCTGCGACCGGCTGAGCAACGCGGCGTTGAGTTCGAACGACGGGTTCTCGGTCGTCGCGCCGACCAAAGTAACCGTGCCGTCCTCGACATAGGGCAGGAAACCGTCCTGCTGCGCGCGGTTGAACCGGTGGATTTCGTCCACGAACAATAACGTCTTGCGGCCCAGCCGGCCATGCTCGCGCGCCTCGGCGAAGACCTTCTTGAGGTCGGCGACGCCCGAGAAAACCGCCGAAATCTGGGCATAGCGCAGCCCCACCGCATCGGCGAGCAGCCGGGCGATGGTCGTCTTGCCGGTGCCGGGCGGCCCCCACAGGATCATCGACGACAATTTCCCCGCCGCGACCATCCGCCCGATCGCGCCATCCGGGCCGGTCAGGTGATCCTGACCCACGACGTCGGAAAGGGTGGCCGGGCGCAGGCGATCGGCCAGCGGCCCGTCGACGGGCGCTTGCGGAACGGGCGGGGCAAAGTCGGCGAACAGGTCGGACATGGGCCGAATATAGGGCTTGCGAAAAAACCGCCAAACACCTCTTGCATCGTCTACTCCAAGATATATCGTCCTTTCTAAGATATATCGGAGAATGAAAATGCGATTTGGAATGGGATATGCGTCATGGACCGGTGGTCCGGGTCCGAGTGGTCGTGGCCGGCACGGTGGTGGGCCACGCGGCCGGGTGCTGGGCGGTGACGAACTGAAGCTGGTGCTGCTGGCCTTGATCGCGGAGGCACCGCGCCACGGCTACGACCTGATCCGTGCGGTCGAGGGGCGCACCGGCGGCGCCTATGCGCCCAGCCCCGGCGTAGTCTATCCGACGCTGACGCTGCTGACCGACATGGGGCTGATCGAGGAGCAGGCGAGCGAAGGCGCGCGCAAGCTGTTCGCCGCTACCGAGGCGGGCACCGCGCAACTGGCGCAGGATGCGGAGCAGGTGAGCGACCTGTTCGCGCGGCTGACGGCACTGGGCGAACACCGTGCCCGGACCGATGCCGGGCCGATCCATCGCGCCCGCGCCAATCTGCGCGCCGCGCTCCACCACCGGCTGGCCGGGCCGGACGTGGACACCGACACCCTCCACGCCATCGCCGCCATCCTCGATGAAGCGGCGCAAAAGGTGGAACGTCTATGAGCGATTTCACGACCCGCGCGGCGGTGCCGACCGCTCATGCCAGCCGCTATCTCCAGCAGTTGTGCAAGCACTGGCAGCATAACCTGACGGTCGAGTTCGACGCCGATCATGGCACCGTCGTCTTCCCCCGCGACGCCCGTGGTGCCAGCCATCCCGGCGACGCTCTGGTGACGTTCGATGCGGCCGCCGAGATGCTCGACATACGGATCGACGCGACGTCGGAAGAACAGCTCGACGGGCTGAAGGGCGCGGTGGCACGGCATCTCGACCGCTTCGCGTTTCGCGAGGCGCCATTGCCCTTCGACTGGCAATGATCCGTGCATGGGTGTCGTGCGTTGGAGCGGTATGACCGAGACGATCGACACCCTGCGTGCACAGATGGAGGCCGCCGCCGCCGCGATGGATTTCGAAACCGCGTCGCGACTGCGCGACCGTATCAACCTGCTCCGCGGCGGGGCCGATGCGGATGCGGCGAAGATAGCCGACACGGCCGGACTGACGCGCCAGCAACCCGGCGCGATGGGGCTGGGCACCAGCCGACAGCGTGTCGAGCCGCCGGCCGGCTGGACCCCGCCCAAGAAGCCGGACCTGATGGTGACGCGCAAGCGCTGAGCGTGTCGAAGCGGCGTATTGAAGGAACGGGGCATGTGCTTCGATACGGGCCTTCGACAAGCTCAGTCCCTACTCAGCACGAACGGCTCTACTTGGTGTCATCGCGCGATAGGTACGATCGGTATTCACCGCCGCCGACGAGACGAGAATATGGGTGTGACCCAGTTCTCCGAGGACGAATGTCGATCGGTCCTAATTTCTTGTCCCGATCGAACCCCGTGACGCCGACTGCGTTAGTCGAACCATGAAGCGATATGTTGTAACTTCGCGCAAACCGGGGCATAGGGTGGCGATGCGCAGCACCGCCGCCCGTTCCTGGTTGCATGAAGGCCGACTCGATCGGTTCGGCATCCTGTTGTCCGGCCTGTGTGCGGTGCACTGCGTCACGACCATTGCCGTGATGGCGCTGCTCGCATCGGTCGGCGGCACGCTGCTGCATCCGGCGATCCACGAGATCGGCCTGCTGCTGGCCGTGCTGCTCGGCACCTTTGCCTTGGGGGCGGGGTATATGCGGCACGGACGCAAGCTGCCGACGCTGATCGGCGGGGCGGGGCTGGGCATCATGGCGCTGGCGCTGACCCTGCCGCATGGCGTGCCGGAAGCGATCGCGACGCTCACCGGCGTCGGTTTGCTGGCGCTGGGCCACCACCTGAACCGCCGGTCCGGTTGCTGACCGCCTTGCCGCTTGGGCGTCGCGCGCTTATCTCGCTCACATGGCGCACGAACATCACGAACATCATGGGGCCGCGTGGAACAAGGCGGCCGAGGCTGCGCTGATCCGTGCCGGCGAACAGTGGACCGCCATGCGGGCCAGCATCTTCGACGTGCTGGCCTCGTTCGACAAACCCGCCTCCGCCTATGACATCGCCGATGCCGTATCGAAGGCGCAGGGGCGTCGCGTCGCGCCCAACAGCGTGTATCGCATCCTCGACCTGTTCGTGAACGCCAACCTCGCGCGGCGGGTCGAGAGCGCCAATGCCTATCTGGCGAACACCCATCCCGACTGCATCCACGACTGCATCTTTCTCGTCTGCGACCAATGCGGACAGACGACGCATATCGATGACGACAAGATCACCAAGACCGTCCGTGCCGCAGCGTCCGGGGCAGGATTCAAACCGGTGCGGCCGGTGATCGAAGTGCGCGGAACCTGTGCAGATTGCGACCAGAACTGAACCTTTCCCGAAGCATAGGCGTGGTTTGTCCGAACACGCACGCGCCGGCAATCGACAGTCGGTTCCACCTGCGCTAGTCAGGCCCGATGGCCGATCCACTTAGCACGCCGCTGCTCGATACCGTTCAGACGCCCGCCGACCTTCGCAAGCTGGCCCCCGGGGACCTGCGGCAACTCGCCGACGAACTGCGGCAGGAAACGATCAGCGCGGTCGGTACGACCGGCGGGCATCTCGGCTCGGGTCTCGGTGTCGTCGAACTGACCGTCGCAATCCATTATGTGTTCGACACCCCGGCCGACCGGCTGGTGTGGGACGTCGGCCACCAATGCTATCCGCACAAGATCCTGACCGGCCGGCGCGATCGTATCCGCACGCTGCGCCAGGGCGGGGGCCTGTCGGGCTTCACCAAGCGGTCCGAGAGCGAATACGACCCGTTCGGCGCGGCGCACAGCTCGACCTCGATCTCGGCCGCGCTGGGCTTCGCCGTCGCAAACAAGATCGCCGGCACGCCGGGCAAGGGCATCGCCGTGATCGGTGACGGTGCGATGTCGGCCGGCATGGCCTATGAGGCGATGAACAACGCCGAACATGCCGGCAACCGACTGGTCGTGATCCTGAACGACAACGACATGTCGATCGCGCCGCCGGTCGGCGGGCTGTCGGCCTATCTGTCGCGTATCGTATCGAGCCGCGAGTTCCTCGGCCTGCGCGAGGCGTTCAAGAAGATCGCGCGCAAGCTGCCGCGCCCGCTGCACACCGCCGCGCGCAAGACCGACGAATTCGCCCGCGGCATGGCGACCGGCGGGACCTTGTTCGAGGAACTGGGCTTTTATTATGTCGGCCCGATCGACGGCCACAATCTCGACCATCTGATCCCCGTCCTCGAAAATGTCCGCGATGCCGAGGAAGGCCCGATCCTGGTCCATGTCGTGACGAAGAAGGGCAAGGGCTATGCCCCGGCCGAGGCGGCGGCCGACAAATATCATGGCGTCCAGAAATTCGACGTCATCACCGGTACGCAGGTCAAGGCCCCCGCCGGGCCGCCGCAATATCAAAATGTGTTCGGCCATACGCTCAGCAAGCTGGCCGACACCGACAGCCGCATCTGCGCGATCACCGCCGCAATGCCGTCGGGCACCGGGTTGGATCGGTTTGCCAAGGAACATGGTGATCGCTTCTTCGACGTCGGCATCGCCGAACAGCACGCCGTTACCTTCGCCGCCGGTCTGGCGGCGCAGGGAATGCGGCCGTTCTGCGCGATCTATTCGACCTTCCTGCAACGCGCCTACGATCAGGTCGTGCACGACGTTTGTATTCAGAACCTGCCGGTGCGCTTTGCGATCGACCGTGCCGGGCTGGTCGGCGCGGACGGCGCGACCCATGCGGGCAGCTTTGATGTGACTTATCTCGCCACCTTGCCCAATATGGTGGTGATGGCGGCGGCGGATGAGGCCGAGTTGGTCCACATGACCTATACCGCCGCCGAATATGACGCCGGCCCGATCGCGGTCCGCTATCCGCGCGGGGGCGGCACCGGCGTGGCGCTGCCCGAGGTTCCGCAGAAGCTGGAGATCGGCAAGGGGCGTCTGGTCCGCGAAGGGCACAAGGTCGCGATCCTGTCGCTTGGTACCCGGTTGGAGGAGGCGCTGAAGGCCGCCGACGCGCTGGAGGCCAAGGGGCTGTCGACGACGGTCGCCGATCTGCGTTTCGCCAAGCCGCTCGACGAAGCGCTGATCCGCCGCTTGCTGACGAGCCATGAGGTCGCGGTGACCGTCGAAGAGGGATCGGTCGGCGGCCTTGGCGCGCATGTGCTGACCTTCGCGAGCGACACCGGCCTGACCGACGCCGGTCTGAAGCTGCGCACGATGCGCCTGCCCGATACGTTCCAGGATCAGGACAGCCCGCAGAAGCAGTATGACGAAGCCGGCCTTAACGCGCCGCAGATCGTCGATACGGTGTTGCAGGCGCTGCGCTGGAACGAGAGCGGAGCGACCGAAGTCCGCGCATGACCGGCGGGCAGAAGGCGGCGGCGATCATCGCGCTGGCGGTGCTTGCGCTCGCCTGGTTCAACTGGCGGATGTGGCGACAGTTTCGCGCGGCCAAGGCGTATCGCGCCGGGTGGAGCGACGCGGATTTCGACGCGATGGTGGCCGATAACGGCGTGTCGCCGGCTATCGCCGTTCTGACCCGCGAACTGGTTGCGCCGTATTACGGAGAGGGCATCGTACCGCATCCCGACGACAATTTCGCCCGCTTCCTGATGATCGATGATGAAGAGGTCGCCGATCTGGTCGAGGCAGCGTGGGAGCGGCTGGGGCTGACGATGCCGACCCCCGCCGATCCAGTCGAACTGCCGCCGATGAGGGATGTCCGGGACCTCGCCGTGTATCTCCAGTCGGTTGCTTAGTCGTCACCCCGGATCAATTCCGGAGTGACGTTTCATTTCGTCGCCGTCACCGCAGGAACTGCCCCTGCGCTGCTTCGGTCGCGTTCACAGCCAGCACCGATCGCGCGTCGCTGGGCAGGCGGACATGGCCATGCCCGTCGCCCGAAGCGGCAATCACCCGGTCGAGCAATTCCTGACCCTCTTCCCACCAGCCAATGCCGCTGGCGGCGTTCAGATGCCCCTGCGCGCCGGCATCGACGAAATGGCTGCCCCAATCGACCGCCATCGAATGCGCGCGCTCGATCGACACCCATGGATCATCGGTCGATGCGACGACCAGCGAGGGGAAGGGCAGGGCGAAGCGCGGCGTTGGCGCGAATCCCTGCAACTCCACCGGCGCGCCCGAGCGATCGACATCGGCCGGTGCCACCAGCAGCGCGCCCGCCACCGGCCAGCCATAGGGCTGTCCCGACAATTGCGCCCACCATGCGACCGCAAGACAGCCGAGCGAATGCGCCGCCAGCACCACCGGGGCCTGCGCCTGCCGGATCGCCTGATCCAGCTTCGTGACCCACGCGTTGCGCAACGGCCGCGACCATAGCCCCAGTTCGACCCTCGCGGTATCTGGGCGCGATTGCTCCCACAGCGTCTGCCAATGCGACGGACCGGACCCGTTCAGGCCGGGAACGGTCAGCACCGTGGGCAGGCCGGTCGGGGGAGTCGAAAACTGTGCCATCGTCACACTCCTGCGCGTCATGGTCCAACAGGGTGGAAGCCGCCGGCCAGGCTTAGGGACAGGGATCGGGTCCGGGCGGCTTCCTGTGTTCAATGTATTCCTACTTAAAAGATAGGCAATAGCCAATCGACCAGTCGATCAAGGGTTGCGACGGGCGGAAAGCCGCGCCATGCGGGGCCATGGCAAAGCAACGTGCGGACCAGATGCTCGTCGATCGCGGTCTGGCCGAAAGCCGGACGCGGGCGCAGGCGCTCATCATGGCGGGGCTGGTGTTCGTCGGCGACCGCAAAGTGGACAAGCCGGGGCAGCAACTCGCGTCCGACGCTACGCTCGACGTGCGCGGGCGCGATCATCCGTGGGTCTCGCGCGGTGGGATCAAGCTGGCGCATGGTCTCGACCATTTCGGCTGGGACGTGGCCGGTGCGGTCGCGATCGATGTCGGATCTTCGACCGGCGGGTTTACCGACGTGCTGCTGACGCGCGGCGCGGCGCGGGTCTATGCGGTTGACAGCGGTACCAACCAACTGGCGTGGAAGCTGCGGCAGGACCCGCGTGTCATCGTCCACGAACAACTAAGCGCGCGTCTGCTGACCGAGGCGCATATCCCCGAACCGGTCGATCTGGTCGTGTGCGATGCGAGCTTCATTGCGCTGGCAAAGGTGCTGGCGGTGCCGCTCGGTTTCGTGAAGCCCGGCGGCCGGTTGCTTGCGCTCATCAAGCCGCAGTTCGAGGCAGGGCGCCAGGAGGTCGGCAAGGGCGGCGTGGTGCGCGACGCCGCAGTCCATACGCGCGTATGCGAAGAGGTAGCGGACTGGCTGGGCGGCCTCGGCTGGCGGGTCGAAGGGGTCGATCCCAGCCCGATCACCGGTCCCGAGGGCAATATCGAGTTTCTGATCGGCGCCCATGCGCCCGAATCACCGGGTTTGGCTTGCAATGATGCACTGCACACAGCAAGCAATGCGCCCTGAACGGCGGCGCAGCGGGCGCGGCCGGTGCTGGGGGGCGGGATGAACGAGATCGCGTCGAAGTGGCAATTGCGATCGGGTTTTCTGCGGCGCGCTGTGGTGTGCGTGCCGTTGATCCTGCTGCTGGGCTTCACTTCGGGACAGTTGGTCGTCGCAGGGGATGCGAACGGTTGGTATCGGATGCTGGACCTGCCGGCGATCCGGCCGCCCGACTGGGCGTTTCCGGTCGTGTGGACGATCCTGTATGTGATGCTGGGCTTTGCGCTGGCGGTCGTGCTCAACGCGCGCGGCGCGCGCGGGCGTGGGGGCGCCATTGTCCTTTTCGTCGCGCAACTGGCGATGAACCTCGTCTGGTCGCCGCTGTTCTTCGGCGCGCATCAGGTGACGTTGGCGCTGTACCTGATCGTCGCGCTGTTCTTCACCGCGCTTGCCACCACCTTCGCCTTTGGCCGCATCAGGCAGCTCGCGGCGTGGCTGCTGGTGCCGTATCTGGTGTGGCTGGTGATCGCCTCGGCGCTCAACTGGCAGATCGACCGGCGTAATCCCAATGCAGAAGCCCTTGTGCCGCCGGCCCATTCCACCCAAATCACGCTTTAGAGAAGGGGCGGGCCGAATGGCGCCCGACCCACCGGAAGGATTTTCCATGCAATCCGACAATCGCCTGTTCGACGATTTCGCCAAGTTCGTGAACGGCGCGGCCGGCACCATCGCCGGCATGGCGCGTGAGGGCGAGGCCGCCGCGCGCGAGCGGGCCAAGACGTTTCTCGGCGGCATGGATTTCGTCAGCCGCGACGAATTCGAGGTGGTGAAGGCCATGGCCGTCGCCGCCCGCGACGAAGCCGATGCGCTGCGTGCCCGGCTCGATGCGCTGGACGGCAAGGTTGCCCCCGCCGCGCAACCGCTCGACCGCGAACCGGCCGACAGTCCCGGCGCTGGCGAAGGCGCGCTCTGATCCGCTGTCCCGGGTCCCACGCCGCGACGCGTGACGACGGGCACGCGAGCGGTTAAAGACGTGGGGATGATGTTGGACGAAGTTGAAGATGACGGCGACGACGCCGTACCGATCGATACGCTGGAGCGCTATTTCGCCGCACATGGATGGAAACATGAACGCGACGGCGATGAGATCGTCGCGCATGTGAAGGGTAGCTGGACCGAGTTCGAACTGCGCGCGATCTGGCGGGGCGAGGACGGCGTGCTGCAATTCCTCGCACTGCCCGACGTTCGCGTTGCCGACGAACGGCGCGCGGCGATCTATGAAACGATCGGTCTTATCAACGAACAGCTGTGGATCGGCCATTTCGAACTTTGGTCGTCCAGCGGCATCCTGCTCTATCGCCATGCCGCGATGCTGCCGGAGGAGCCGGTGCTGACCATCGACCAGGCCGAGATGATGATCGACGCCGCGATCGACGAATGCGAACGTTTCTATCCCGTCTTCCAGTTCGTGCTGTGGGGCGGCAAGTCGCCCAAGGAAGCGATCGCTGCGTCGATGATCGAGACGCAGGGCGAGGCATGACTGCGCTGCCCGGAACGCTGTGGCTGATCGGCTGCGGCAATATGGGCGGCGCGATGCTGGAGCGATGGATCGCCGATGGCGTCGATCCGGGCGCGATCACCGTCGTCACCCGTTCCCCGCGCGACGTGCCGGCGGGCGTGACCCATGCGACGACGATCCCGCAGGGTGGCTCCCCAGCGATCGTCGTGCTGGCGATCAAGCCGCAACAACTCGATTCCGTCGCGCCTGATCTCGCGCCGCGGATCGCCGGCGTGCCGCTGCTGGTCTCGATCCTCGCGGGGGTCGAGGACGCGGCGCTCTCGCGGCGGTTCGACGCCGGTACGATCGTTCGCGCCATGCCAAACCTCCCGGTTGCGATCGGGCAGGGGGTCGTGGCGCTGCATTCGCATGGGCCGGACGTGGCTGCCCGTGCGACGGCCGCTGCGCTGATGGCACCGCTCGGGTTGGTCGAGTGGATCGACGATGCGGCGCTGTTCGATGCCGTCACCGCGTTGTCGGGTTGCGGGCCGGGGTTCGTGTTCCGCTTCATCGACGCGCTGGCCTCCGCCGGTGCCGCACTCGGCCTGCCCGCCGATCAGGCGCAGCGCCTCGCCACCGCCACGGTGCAAGGCTCGGCGACGATGGCCGCCGGATCGGACGCGTCGCCCGCGGCACTCGCCGACCGGGTCGCCAGCCCCGGCGGATCGACGCGGCAGGGGTTGAACGTGCTGGACGAAGGCGATGCGCTCAAGCGGCTGCTGGCGGCGACGCTGGTTGCGTCAGAGCGGCGCAATGCCGAAATGGCGGCTGCGGCGCGGAGCTAACGCCCTAACGCCGCTACCGCCGCCTTGTCGCCCGCCGGGATCAGACCTTCCAGCACGGCCCAGAAGCCGCTGACCGCATCCTGCCCCGCACCCGAATAGGCGCGTGACAGCTTCGCGTTCAGCATCTCGTACAGTCGCGACTCCAGCGCCTGCCCCTCGGGCGTCAGCTTCAGCAGCCGCTGCCGCGCATCGCGATCGCCCGCGCGGCTTTCCACCAGCCCGCGCGCCGACAGGTCGTTCAGCACCCGGCCCAGTGACTGTTTCGTGATCGCGAGAAGCCGCAACAGTTCGCTGACCGACAGATCGGGGCGGCGCGCGATGAAATACAGCGCGCGGTGGTGCGCCCGGCCCAGATTCTGTGCAGCCAGTTCTTCATCGATGCTGCGCGTCAGGTGACTATAGCCGAAATAGAGCAGCTCGATCCCGCGGCGCACTTCGGCCTCGCGCAGGAACAGGGCGGAGGCGGTCATGGGTTGCGCGGAAGATGGGGCAGTCATGTTGACCATTTGTGCCATCCGGCCTACCTCACCGCAAGCATTCATCCATGAGGACGCCATGACGCAGCCGAGCTTCGCCTTCGAACCCCATGCGACCCCGGTCGCGGCGAGCGAACGGGCCGCGCGGATCGTGAATCCGGGTTTCGGACGCGTCTTTACCGACCATATGGCGACGATGCGCTGGTCGGAGGACAAGGGCTGGCACGACGCGAAGATTACCGCGCGGGCGCCGATCATCATGGACCCGGCGGCTGCCGTGCTGCACTATGCGCAGGAAATCTTCGAAGGGCTGAAGGCGTATACGCTGCCCGATGGGGGCGTCGCGCTGTTCCGTGCTGAACAGAATGCCGCACGCTTCCGCCGTTCGGCTCACCGCCTCGCCATGGCGGAACTGCCCGATGACCTGTTCGTCGCGTCGTGTCGCGAACTGACGCTGGCCGAGCGCGACTGGATTCCGGCGGGGGAGGGCAGCGCGCTGTATCTCCGCCCGTTCATGATCGCGTCGGAAACCTTCCTCGGCGTGAAGCCGTCGGCCGAATATCTCTACTGCGTCATCGCGTCGGCGGTCGGCAATTACTGGCCGGGCGGGGCAAAGAGCGTGTCGCTATGGGTATCGAAGGAGTTCACCCGCGCCGCCCCCGGCGGCACCGGCGACGCCAAGTGCGGCGGAAACTATGCCGCCAGCCTGCTCGCCCAGTCGGAAGCGATCCGGCAGGGTTGCGATCAGGTCGTTTTCCTCGATGCGACCGAACGTCGCTGGGTTGAGGAACTGGGCGGCATGAACATCTTCTTCGTGTTCGACGACGGCACGATGCTCACCCCGCCGCTGACCGGTACGATCCTGCCCGGTATCACCCGCGATTCGATCCTGACGCTGGCCCGCGATCAGGGGATCACGGTGCGCGAGGAACGCTATTCGATCGACCAGTGGCAGGCGGATGCTGCCAGCGGCCGTCTGGTGGAAGCCTTCGCCTGTGGCACGGCGGCAGTGGTTACGCCGATCGGCAAGGTGTCGTCGGCGGACTTCAGCTTCCAGATTGGCGACGGCCAGCCCGGCGAGCGGACGCAGGCGTTGCTGAAGCAACTGACCGATATCCAACGCGGGCGCAGCAACGACCCGCACGGCTGGATGCAGCGGATCGGATAAGGCAGGCCTTTATCCGGGCCGTCATCCCGGCCTGCGCCGGGATGACGGGCTACCCTTTGCCCTCACAGCACTTCGAACAACCCGGCCGCGCCCATGCCGCCGCCGACGCACATCGTCACGACGACATGCTTCACCCCGCGACGCTTGCCCTCGATCAGCGCGTGGCCCGTCATCCGCGCGCCCGACATGCCGTAGGGATGGCCGATCGAGATCGCGCCGCCATTGACGTTCAGCCGGTCGTTGGGAATGCCCAGCACGTCCTGGCATTGTAGCACCTGCACCGCGAACGCCTCGTTCAGTTCCCATAGGCCGATATCGTCGACGCTGAGGCCGAACCGTTCGAGCAGCTTCGGCACCGCATAGACCGGACCGATCCCCATCTCATCGGGTTTGGTGCCCGCTACCGCCATACCGACATAGCGGCCAAGCGGTCGCAGTCCGCGCGCGGCGGCGATCGATTCCTCCATCAGCACGCAGGCCGACGATCCGTCCGACAACTGGCTGGCATTGCCGGCGGTGATGACCGCCTGTTCGCCGAGGACGGGTTTCAACGCCCGTAGCCCCTCGATCGTCGTGTCGGCGCGGTTTCCCTCGTCCCTGGTCAGTGTCACTTCGTTCTGCGACACTTCCTTCGTCGCCTTGTCGACGACGTTCATCGTCGCGGTAACGGGGATCAGTTCGGCATCGAACAGCCCGGCGGCCTGGGCGGCGGCGGTGCGCTGCTGCGACTGGAGCGCATAGGCGTCCTGCCGTTCGCGCGAAATGCCGTAACGCTGTGCGACGATCTCGGCGGTCTGGAGCATCGGCATGTAGATGTCGCCGTGCATCGCCAGCAATTCGGGGTCGGGTGCGACCCGCATCTGCGGCGTCTGCACCAGGCTGATCGATTCCACGCCGCCGGCCACGCAGATATCCATCCGGTCGTGGACGATCTGCTTGGCGGCGGTGGCGATCGCCATCAGCCCGCTGGCGCATTGCCGGTCGATCGACATGCCCGACACGCTGATCGGCAGCCCGGCGCGGAGAGCCGCGTTCCGGGCGATGTTGTTCGCCTGATGCCCCTGTTGCAGGGCCGCGCCCAGCAGCACATCGTCAACCTCCGCGCCCTCGATCCCGGCGCGTTCGACGGCGGCGCGGATCGAATGCGCGGCGAGTGTCGGCGCGGGCAGGTTGTTGAACGCCCCGCGATAGGCGCGGCCGATGGGCGTGCGGGCGGTCGATACGATGACGGCAGAGCGCATGGAGATTCCTCGGGCGTTCAGGTGAAGATCTGGCTGATCCATTCGGCGATCAGCGCGGGTTTATCCGTGCCATCGACCTCGACGGCATATTCGGTCGTCTGCTGCCACTGGCCGGGGCGCTTTTCCTCCATCGCCAACAGCGTGAAGCGGCCCCGGATGCGCGAACCCGACCGGACGGGGGACAGGAAGCGGGTACGGTTGCCGCCGTAATTGACCTCCATCCGCATGGGGGCGATCCGGGGCTGGTCGCTCATCGCCGACAGCTTCGGCATCAGCGACAACAGCAGGAAGCCATGCGCGATCGTGCCGCCGAACGGGGTTGCGGCGGCGGCGACCGAGTCGACATGGATGAACTGATGGTCGCCGGTCGCACTGGCGAAGGCATTGATCGTCGTTTGGTCCAGCACGATCCAGTCGGACCGCCAGACGGTGCCGACCCGCTTCGCCATCTCCTGCGCCGTCATCTCGGCCACCGGCATCCTCTCCCGTTCCTGTCGGGCGATCATAGCCAAGGCGTTGCGCGTCGCCAAGCGGTCGCGCACCAGAAATTCCGAAATGGCTGTCGGCAAGGAGGGCTGGTACAAACCCGATATTCAAAGTGCTACGAATGTGGCGATGGCGGGTCGACGATCGTTCCATCCGCACGCGCGGTCAGATTGACCTGCGTTGGGTAGGCGATCTCGATGCCCTCCGCCGCGAACCGCCGCAGGATCGCGACACCCACCGCAGTCCTACCGTCATAGAAGGCAGCGTAATCCGCACCGGCCGAATCGAACAGCAACTCGAAATCGATGCTCGACGCGCCGAACCCGATCAGGCCGCAGCGCACGAACACCCGGTCTTCGGCCTCCACGACCTCGCGCAGGATCGCGGGCAAGCGAGCGCAGGTTTCTGCATCGGTCTGATAGGTGACGCCGATCACGAATGACGCGCGGCGATGGGCGCGGCGGGTGTTGTTGGTGATTTCCTTGTCGAGCAGGTTCTTGTTCGAAATGATCCGCTCTTCGCCGGTCACCGACCGGATGCGCGTCGATTTCAGCCCGATTTCGGCGATCGATCCGTTGGTCTGGTCGTAGCTTACATTGTCGCCGCGCCGGAACGGCTTGTCGAAGATGATCGACAGCGCGGCGAACAGGTCGGCGAAGATGCCCTGTGCCGCCAGGCCGATGGCGATGCCGCCGACACCCAGCCCCGCGACCAGCCCGGTGACGTTCACCCCCAGATTGTCGAGCACGACGATCAGCGCGATGGCGAACAACGCGAACGTCACCAGCAACCGGATCAGCCCCATCGCCGATGCCAGCGCCTCGCCATGATAGCTGTCGCTCGCCGTGCGCCGCTCGACCGCGCCAAGGATGACCTCGCGCGCCCAGATCGCCGCCTGGAACACGGCGGCGACGGTGAACAGGAACTCGATCGTCGCGGTCACCATCGGCGGCGCGCTGGCATAGCCATCGACCAGCTTGGCGGCCAGCATCACCATGAAGAACAGCCCGGTCCGCCCGATCGCGCGACCTGCCACGCTGCCCCATCCGGCGCGATTGTCTTGCGCCAGCTTCATGCCCCAGCGGCGCAGCAGCAGCAGCGCGACGACGACCAGCGCGCCGGCGCCGATCGCCACCAGCACCTGCAACCAGTTGTCCGCGATCCACCGCGCCCCGTCCTGCAACAGCAGCCGCGCCTGCGCCTGCGCCTGATCGGCGTTGAAGCCCCGTTCGACGGTCGCGACGGGCGACGCGCTATTCTTCATACGCATGACGTCCTTTCAGGCAGCGGCGGGGAGGCTGTCCTGCGCCTCCAGCAGCGCGATCAGCCCGCGTTCGTGGCGGCTGAGATATTTGGCGGTGCGCGGCAGGCGCAGCGTGTCACGAAAGGCGCTCTGCCCGTCCTTGACCAGATCGATCAGCAGCGGATGGACATAGGATTTGCGCGCGATGGCGGGCGTGTTGCCCAGCGCGTCGACCACCGGCCCCAGCATCGTCTTCAGGCTGATGTCCGCATCCGCCTCGGCCAGCGTGGCGAAGGCCAGTACGCTTGCCCCCCAGGTCCGGAAATGCTTGGCGGTGAAGTCGCCGCCCATCGCCGCGCGGATATAGGCGTTGACGTCGCCGGAGGTGACCGGATGCGTCTCCCCCTCGGCATCGACCCAGCGGAACAGGTGCTGCCCCGGCAGATCCTGACATTTGCGCACGAAACTGGCGAGCGATCGGTCGGTGATGGTCAGCACCCGCATCTTGCCCGACTTGGCACGATATTGCAGCTTCAGCTTCGTACCGGTCAGCTTCGCGTGCCGCCTGCGCAGCGTCGTCGCGCCGAAGCTCTTGTTGACCCGCGCATAGCCTTCGTTCCCGACGCGCACCCGCCCCAGATCGAGCAGCCGCACCACCGCCGCCACCGCCCGATCGCGCGACAGCGCGCGCTTGGCGAGGTCGCATTCTACCTGCGCGCGCAGTTTCGGTAGCGCGTGGCCGAATGCGGCGCAGCGATCATATTTCGCGCTTTCCTGTGCCGCGCGGAAATCGGCGTGGTAGCGATACTGCTTGCGACCCTTTTCGTCCCAGCCGATCGCCTGGATATGGCCGATGGGGTCGGGACAGAACCACGCGTCGCGATAGGCGGGCGGCAAGCCGACGGCGTTCAGCCGATCGATCTCGTCGCGGTCGGTGATGCGGTCGCCGTCCGCGTCATAATAGCCCCAGCCACGCGTCAGCTTGCGCCGCGTGATGCCCGGCGCCTCGCAATCGGAAAAGACGCAGCCGGCGGGGCAGGGGGGTTCGTCGTCGGCTGGTTCCATCGGGCTGTCCCTGCGAATGTCCCGATCAATGTTCGGCTCGTCGCTTCGTTCCGGAACCGGCACCGGGGCGACCGGTTACGACGGGACCACCCCGCACAGGAGACTTTCCCATGGCCGACCTCGCCAATGCCCGCGTGCTGATCCTCGCCACCGACGGGTTCGAGGAATCCGAACTGTTCTTGCCCCGTCAGGCGCTGCTGGATGCCGGTGCCGTCGTGACGCTCGCCTCGATCAAGACCGATCCGATCCAGGGCGTCGTCAACGACAGCGAAAAGGCGCGGACGATCACCCCCGACCTGACGCTCGATGCGGTCGATACCGAGGAGTTCGACATGCTGCTGCTCCCCGGCGGGGTGGGCAATCCCGATGCGCTGCGTATCCAGGAACGCGCGGTCGAGATCGTCAGCGAATTCATGGACGACGACAAGATCGTCGCTGCCATCTGCCATGCGCCGTGGCTGCTGGTCGAGGCGGACGTGGTCGACGGTCGCCGCGTCACCGGCTGGCCGTCGGTACGCACCGATCTGGAAAATGCCGGTGCCGAAGTGGTCGACGAAGAGGTAGTGATCGACGGCAACCTCATCACCAGCCGCAAGCCCGACGACATTCCTGCGTTTTCCAAGGCGATCATCGAAGCGCTGCAGGAGGAACTGGCCGAGGCGTGAAGGGAAGGGGGCGGGCGGATCGCAAAGGCCCGCCTCCATATCGTACCCGAACATGTCGTCCCAGCTATCCACCGGCGTCATCCCAGCGCAGGCTGGGATCTCCCGGTAATGGAGCACTCTTCTCGCCGCAGGAGGCCCCAGCCTTCGCTGGGGCGACGTGATCGATCGAAAACCGTGTTCGCCCACTCGTTACCCCGGGCTTGACCCGGGGGTCCGCTTCTTCTCTTCGACGGTCGGTAGAAAGCGGGACCCCGGATCAAGTCCGGGGTGACCAGGTAGTGAGAACTAAGCCACCGCCACCCGCCGCCGATCCCCGACCCGGTTCAACCAGTTCTGCGCCGGCCGCTCCACCCCGCGATACAGTAGTTCCGACGACCCGATCACCGCGATGACATACAGCCCCAGCACCCATATCGGCGCATTCGTCGCATCCTCGACCAGTACGAGCTTGAACACGAACCACAGCAGGAAGTGGCCGAGATAGGTCGCATAGCTGATCTCACCCAATCGATAGATCGGCCACCACTCCAACGGATTGCCGCGCCGGTTCGACGTGATTCCCGCCGCGAGCAACAGACACGCCAGTGCAGCCGGCAGCGAACGCGCCTCCGACAGCAGCTTCGTCCCCCACGCCGCAGCCAGCAAGACCGCCAGGACGGCCGCGATCACCGCGACGCGGTCACGCCCCTGCCACCGCAACCACAGCGCGCCGATCGCGGTACCCGCCGCGAACTGGATCACGCAGCGGATGACGGCGAAGCGTTGCAGGTCGCTGCCCAACCCGTCCTGTCCCGCCAATGGGAGCAGGCCGAACAACAGGATCGCGACGAAACCGATCAGCGCGATGCTCGGCAGCTTGCGCCAGTCGATCGCCACCGCCAGCAGCGGGAAGAGCAGATAGGCGGCGGATTCGGCGGAGATCGACCAGGCCGGGTCGTTCCATTTCAGCGGATCGACCAACCCCCAGCTTTGCAGCAGCACGACATGCAGCGGCAGTTCGGCGAAGGGGAACCGGTCGATATTGCGCCCGGTTGCCGCCAGCACGACCGCCAGCGCCACCGCGCAGGCGAGTACGAACAGGTGCAGCGGCCAGATGCGCGCCATCCGCTTCCACAGGAACCGTCCGGCGACCGGAAGGCCGCCTTCGGCAAAGCGTTTCCCCCATGACAGCCAGATCACGAAGCCCGACAGGAGGAAGAAGAAGTCGACCGCCAGATACCCCTTGGCGATCGCCGATTCGACCGCCGGATGCATCTCCGCCATCGACCCGCGGAGGTGGAACAGTACCACCCACCAGGCGGCAAGGCCGCGCGCACCGGTCAGCGCCTTCAGTTCGTTCATGCGGTCACCGCCCCCTTCTTCCGCTGGATCGGTTGCCATGCCTGATCGGCCCGCTTGCGCGCCAGATAGGTGTCGAGGCCGATCTGCGCGCCGATCAGCATGAAGACGAACGGCTGGAACGCGATCGCCACGAAGTTCGCGCCGAACAGATAGACGACGTGCCCATTCTGTAGCGCGGCGGCCAGCGGCACGACCCATGCGTCCTCTTCGCCCGCCTTGGCATAGCGCCGCCGCAGCACCTCCATCCGGAACAGCCCGCCCAGGTTGATCGCCAGCCAGATCAGCAGCCCCGGATAGCCCTGTTCGCCCAGCATCTCGAAATAGGCGGAATGATAGGCGCGCCCGGCATCGACCTCGAGGCTGCGCTCGACCGTCCGGTTGCCCGCTTCGCCGACCATCGCGACCTTTTCATAGCGGATGCGGTTTTGCAGATAGGCGACGAAGCCCCCGCCGAACGGGTTCTGCTTCACGTAATCGAGCGTCCACATCCACACCGCAAGGCGCGTCGATGCCGACGCGTCGGACTGGTACGTCCCGATCGTCTCCATTCGCTGGGTGAAGGCGGACGGCAGGAACGGCACCGCCATCAGTCCCGCCGCGCCGGCCAATGCCAGATAGGTCAGCCGCCGCTTGACGTCGCGCAGCATCAGCACGCCCAGCAGGACGATGCACAGCAGTCCCGTCCGCGTCGACGTGCCGACCGGGATCAGCAGGCAGGAGAAGATGAGGGCGTAGCAGAAGGCGCGCACCCGCCAGTCGGGAGCGAACACCGTCCCGAACTTGCTGAACCACAGGATCAGCGGAATGATCGCGATGGCGACGGTCGAGATGGTCGACCCTTCGTACAGGCCGGCGTTGTTCGACACCATCAGGTTGAGTTCGCCATAGCCGCCGCCCGATCCCAGCGTCTTGATCCCGCCGACGATGATGATCGACGCCGCCGACAGTACCATGAACAGCAGCAGCGACTCGATGCGCAGTTTGGTCCTGAGCGTCAGCGGCAGGAAGATGGCGAAGGCCAGCGCCTTCCACACCCATTCCCATTTGAACTGCGCCTCGACCGGGAAATCGGCGGTCTTGGTCGTCCAGAAACAATAGAGCAGGAGCGCCAGCATCAGGAACTGGCGCGGCGCCATCCGCGTGTCGCGCTTGTCATCGACCGCGACCCACGCGAGGACCGCCAGCCCGCAGGCGATCAGCGAGATCGGGATCGAATTGAGCAGGATATAGGTCAGCCGCTGGGGCGAGACGATGTCGATATAGACATAGGTCAGTATGAACACGAACGGCTTGCGAAACCCGGCCGCGAACAACAATCCCAGAAAGGCGACGAAGACGAGGTCACGCACCGAAGCGATCCCGCCCTTTGCGCGGGGCATCGTCGCGCACCCGCTCATCGTCGAGGTCCGGCCGCCGCAGCAACCGCCATGCCGCGATCAGCATTAGCAGGTGGGTCAGCCCCAGCGAGAAATTGTCGATCATCGGCGCGGGAACCCTAAACGTCACCCGCAACGATACCGGACACGGGTTGATGCGACGTTAAGCGATCGGCGGGGCAGGGGTCGAGGGCGGTGATTCCATCGATCTTGCCACCAATGTCACCACCTTCGTCATTCCCGCGAAGGCGGGAATCCATACACGCAACGTCGCGGCTCTATCGTCGACCGGCAGTTACGACCCCTGCGATGTCAACACAGTGCTCTATTTACGCCGCGTCTGCCCTTGCTCGAACTGTAACCTACCCTCGCACGATCTTCAGATACGCATCCAGCACCGATTGGTTCGCGGTATCCCACCGATACGCCTTCGCCGCCTCATGCCCCGCCAGCCCCATGCGCCAGCGCAGGTCTGCATCCTCGCAAAGCCGCGCGATGGCATCGGCATAGGCGGGCACGTCGCGCGGCGGCACCAGGAATCCGGTCGCCCGGTCCTCGACCATCCCCACTGCGCCGGTCGCGCGGGCGGCGACGACGGGCACGCCGGCGGCCATCGCCTCCAGCGTGACATTGCCGAACGTCTCGGTGATCGAGGGGTTGAAGAACACGTCCATCGACGCGACCGCGCGGCCCAGATCGTCGCCCGCCTGAAACCCGGCGAACACCGCGTGCGGCACGCGCTCGGCGAACCAGTCGCGCGCCGGGCCTTCGCCGATCACGAGGATGCGATGCTTGACCCCGCGCCGCTGCAACTCGGTCGCGACCTCGGAAAAGACGTCCAGTC
Organism: Sphingomonas sp. Leaf32; assembly: GCF_001421765.1. Classification (GTDB taxonomy): domain Bacteria; phylum Pseudomonadota; class Alphaproteobacteria; order Sphingomonadales; family Sphingomonadaceae; genus Sphingomonas. The sequence goes on from NZ_LMLA01000002.1 coordinate 43,266, forward strand.
CCTTTTCCAGTACCAGCCGCCCGAGGAAGCTGACCGCCACCTCGTCATCGCCGATCCCCAGCGACCGCCGCCAGTCGAGATCGCGCATTGCCGGGCTGAACCGCTTATGGTCCACTCCGCGCGACCAGATGCCGATGGGGGAGGTGACGCCCCATTCGCGCAACAGATCGGCCATGCCGCGTCCGGGCACCATCACCTGATCGGCGCGATTGTAGAACCGCTTCGACAGCGCGACCGCCACCGGCTCCAGAAAGCCGATGCCGTAATATTGCGGATAGGTTTCGAACCGGGTGTGGAGCGACGCCAGCGTCGCGATCCCCCTGTCGCGGCTCCAGCTCAGCGCGCGGTGGCCGAGAATGTCGGGCGCGGAAACATGGACGATATTGGGTGCAAAGGCTTCCAGATCGGCCCGCGTCTTCGCGGTCAACCCGCGCGCCAGCTTATATTCGCCGCGCCCACCCGGCATCCCGTATGCGGGCACGCTGACCAGATCGCCGGTCGGCGGAAAGGCCGGCTTGTCGGTCGTCGGCGAATAGACACGCAGGGTGACGCCATGGTCGAGCAGGTGGCGGGCAAGACGATTGAGCGCCTGGTTCGCGCCGTCGCGGACATAGTTGTAGTTTCCGCTGAACATCGCGACGCGGAGTTGGGAAGGCTTCATCCGCGTGCCCATAGCGCCGGAACGCCCCGTACGCCACCGGAACGCTTGGCTGCTCCAACGGGTTGATCCCGCCGATAAACAGGAGCGGACAAGATGAGCGACGGCTACAAGAAGGGCCAGAACGTCAAATGGTCGTGGGGTAACGGCACGGCCGAGGGCAAGGTCGAGGAACGCTTCGACCGCCGCGTGCAGCGGACGATCAAGGGCAGCAAGGTCGTCAAGAACGGGACGAAGGACAATCCGGCCTATCTGATCGAGCAGGACGACGGCACCAAGGTGTTGAAGCGCGGCAGCGAACTCGACTGATATTCCCCTTTCGTTCCGCATCTGCTAACCGCGGCGCCATGGCAAAACCCCAGAAGCGCTACGTCTGCCAGCAATGCGGATCGGTATCCTCGAAATGGGCGGGGCAATGCGCCGATTGCGGCGACTGGAACACGCTGGTCGAGGATGCCGGCGCGGCCGTTACGCCGTTTTCGGCGCGGCATAATCTGCAAAGCGGCGGTCGGCCGATCCTGTTGTCGGGTCTCGACACCGATATAGCGCTGCCCGATCGGCTGACGACCGGCATCGCCGAACTCGACCGGGCGCTGGGCGGGGGGTTCGTCGAGGGGTCGGCGACGCTGATCGGCGGCGACCCCGGCATTGGCAAGTCGACCCTGCTGCTGCAGGCGGCGGCAAAGCTCGCGCTGGCGGGCAAGGGCGTCGCCTATGTCTCCGGCGAAGAAGCCGCCGATCAGGTCCGGTTGCGCGCGCGGCGGCTGGGCCTTGGCAATGCCCTGGTGCAGCTGGCGGCGGCGACGTCGGTGCGCGACATCCTGACGACCTTCGGCGGATCGGCCGCGCCCGACCTGCTCATCATCGATTCGATCCAGACGATGCACAGCGACCTGATCGAAGGGGCGCCCGGCACCGTCAGCCAGGTCCGCGCGTCGTCGGGCGAACTGATCCGCTTCGCCAAGGAACGCGGCACCGCCGTCGTGCTGGTCGGCCATGTGACCAAGGACGGGTCGATCGCCGGCCCGCGCGTGCTGGAACACATGGTCGACACGGTGCTGGCGTTCGAGGGAGAGCGCAGTCACCAGTATCGCATCCTGCGCGCGGTCAAGAACCGGTTCGGCGGGACGGACGAAATCGGCGTCTTTGCGATGGAAAGCGAAGGATTGTCTGAAGTTTCAAATCCTTCTTCGCTGTTCCTGACAAGTCGTGACGAGAATGTGACCGGCACGGTCGTCTTTCCCGCGCTGGAGGGCACGCGCCCGGTGCTGGTCGAGGTACAGGCGCTGACCGTCCGCCTCGCCTCCGGGGCGACGCCACGCCGCGCGGTGGTCGGGTGGGACTCAGGTAGGCTGGCAATGATCCTCGCGGTGCTGGAAGCACGCTGCGGCCTCGCCTTCGCGACCGCTGAAGTCTATCTCAACATCGCCGGCGGGTACCGCGTGACCGACCCCGCCGCCGACCTTGCCGTTGCGGCGGCGCTGGTGTCGGCACTGTCCGAACGGCCGGTGCCCTCGGACGCGATCGTATTCGGCGAGATTGCGCTATCCGGCGAAGTCCGCCCGGTCGCGCACGGCGCACTACGGCTCAAGGAGGCCGGCAAGCTCGGCTTTTCGCGCGCGCTCGCTCCTGCCAGCCAGGCGGAAGGCGGCGCGATCAAGCTCTCCGGTTTCAAGGACCTGCCGCGCTTCGTGGACTATATGCTGGGGCGGTAAATCCTTCACCGTGCCGGGGAGGATTTGCGGTCCGCACAAACTAGCCGTTACCCCGGACTTGATCCGGGTTGACGGAGTATCGGTGACACCACCACCCGCTCGACAATCTCCCCGCCGCCCGGCATAGCCACCCCCATGGGCCTGACCTCGCTCGACATCGCCGTTCTTTGCACCGTCGGTGGCGCGGCGGTGCTGGGCTTCATGCGTGGTTTCGTCACCGAGGTCCTGTCGCTGGGCGCGTGGGCGCTGGTCGTGCTGATGCTCAAGTTGTTCCATACGCCCGTCGCCGCCGCGCTGGTCGGTCCGACCGGCACGGCGGGCGGTGCGGCGACGCTGGCGTTCGCGCTGATCGCCGGTATCGGCTATTTCGCAGGACGGCTGGTCGCCAACGGCATCGGCGCGCGCACCCGTGCCTCGGTACTCGGTCCGGTCGACCGTGCGCTGGGGTTCGGGTTCGGCGCGTTGAAGGGGCTGATCCTCGTCAGTCTCGCCTTTCTGCTGCTGCTGCTCGCGGCCGATTTCATCGGTGGCGGTCCTACGCGGCGGCCGCTGTGGATCAGAAACGCGCGCACCTATCCGCTGCTGAACGCCACCAGCACCAGCGTCGTCGACTTCATCGACCGCCGCCGCCGGGGCGAACCGGTGTTCGGCGAATAGAAAAAGCCGACTTCGACTCGCCACCGTCACGAACGCGCCCTACATCGGTCCGGTGACCGCAAACCTGTACAACACCGAAATCCTGCGCCTCGCCGCCGAAACCGCGCAGGCCGTTCGCCTTTCCGATCCCCACGCCTCCGTCGAACGACGTTCTCCTATCTGCGGTAGCCGGGTGACGGTAGACATCGCGCTGGGTGACGATGGCCGTGTCGCGGGCGTTGGGATGCTGGTGCGGGCCTGCGCGCTGGGGCAGGCATCGTCGGCGCTGCTGGCCCGTGCGATCGTCGGCACGTCGCCGGCGGACCTCGCCGCTGCCAGCGACGCATTGGCGGCATGGCTTGCCGGGGAGGGCGACGCGCCCGACTGGCCCGGCCTGATCCTGTTCGAACCTGCCCGCCCGCACAGCGCGCGCCACGCTTCGATCCGCCTCGCCTTCGAAGCGGCCGCCGAAGCCGCCGCCACCGCCGCGCACCAGCGGGCCGCCGCCTGATGGAACACGGCACGGCATCGCTGCTCCATGATTTCGCGCCATTGCTGGGCGCAGCATTGGTGTTCGTATTGATCTTCCGCAAGCTCGGCCTCGGTGCCACGCTCGGCTATCTCGTCGCCGGATCGGTGGTCGGGCCGCAGGTGCTAGGGCTGGTCGGCAATGCCGAATCCAAGCTCGCCATTGCCGAACTGGGGATCACGTTGCTGCTGTTCCTCGTCGGCCTCGAACTTAGCCCCACGCGCCTGTGGCAGATGAAACGCGACATCTTCGGACTCGGCCTGATGCAGGTTGTCCTGTGCGGGGTCGCGATCACCGGCGTCGTCTGGCTCGCCACCCATTTCAGCTGGGCGGCGGCACTCGCGCTGGGCCTGCCGCTCGCGTTGTCTTCGACCGCGCAGGTGCTGCCGATGCTGCAATCGGCCGGACGTATGAAGACGCCGTTCGGTGAACGCGCCTTTGCGATCCTCTTGTTTCAGGACCTCTCGATTGTCCCGCTCATCACCATCGTCGCTGCCCTGTCGCGCAATCCGGCCGATGCCGGTGGCCCCCCGGGCTGGCAGCTGGCACTGTGGACCGTCGGTGCGGTCGTCGGGCTGATCCTTGCCGGCCGTTTCCTGCTGCGCCCGCTATTCCGCCTGATCGGTAATATGGGCGAGCGCGAGATGTTCGTGTTCGCCGGCCTGTTCACCGTCATCGCCAGCGCGGCGGTGATGCAGTCACTCGGTCTGTCGACCGCGCTCGGCGCGTTCATCGCCGGCGTGATGCTGGCCGACAGTCCTTACCGGCACGAGCTGGAAGCCGATGTCGAGCCGTTCCGCTCGATCCTGCTCGGGCTGTTCTTCCTTGCGGTCGGCATGATGCTCGATCTGGGCGCGATCGTCGAACGGCCGGTGTTCGTGGTCGGCATGGCGCTGGCGCTGATCGCGACCAAGGGGCTGGTTATCTTCGGGCTTGGCCGCCTGTTCGGAATGCCGTGGCGTGGTGCGCTGGCGCTCGGCCTGTTGCTCAGCCAAGGCGGCGAATTCGGCTTCGTCCTGTTCGCGCAGGCACAGAATGCGCTGCTGATCGCGCCGGAGGCGGCGAGCGTGTTCGGGGCGATCGTCACCCTGTCGATGGCGACCACGCCGTTCCTGATGATGGCGACGCGCCGGTTCCGTGCCGATCCCGACAAGACGCGCGGCGACATGCCCGAAGGTCCGCGCCATGACGGGGCCAGCGCGGTCGTCGCCGGCTATGGCCGCTTCGGGCAAACGGTCGCACAGATGCTGCTGGCACAGGGGATCAGCGTCACCGTCATCGACCGCGATGTCGAGATGATCGAGATCGCCGGCAGCTTCGGCATGAAGGTCTATTATGGCGACGGCACGCGGATCGATCTGCTCCGCCTTGCCGGGGCGCAGGACGCCGCCTTGCTGCTGTTCTGCGTCGATGGCGATCCGTTCGAAACCGACACGATCGAGGCGATCCATCAGGCGTTTCCGAATGCCGGCATCTTCGTGCGCGCCTATGACCGACGTTCGGTCGTCAAGCTGGCCGGCACCCCGGTCCAGGGCGTGTTTCGGGAGGTGCTCGATTCCGCCGTCACCATGGCACGCGCGGCGATGGTCAGCGTCGGGGTGGACGATGGCGAAATCGACCGAACCGAGGATCTGTACCGAAAGACCGACGCCAAGCGCCTCTCGCAGCAATCTGAAACCGGCGATCTGCGCGAGGGCCGCGACATGATCTTCACCCATGCCCGTGTGGCTGCCGCATCGGGTACGGTGCCGGACGACGCGGGATGAAGGGACGGCCGCTCGGCGAGCGACTGGGCTTCGCGGTAGCCGGATTGCGCGCGGCGTGGCGACGGGAAGCGAGCTTCCGCACCCATCTGGCTTTCGCCGGCGCGGCCGTCACCGGGCTGATCGTGCTGCATCCCGTGCCGATCTGGTGGGCGTTGATCGGCATGACGATCGCCATCGTCCTGTCGCTCGAACTGCTCAACGCCGCGCTGGAAGGGGTGATCGACCTCCTCCATCCCGGTCACCACCCGGAAGTGGGCGTGGTGAAGGACATGCTGGCGGGGGCGGTGCTGGTCGCCGCCATTGCCGCCTTGGTCGTCGCGGTCGCGATGGTCGTCGATACGCTGGAGTTGTTGCGATGAACTTCCTTCTGCTCGCGGCTGCGCTGTCGGGCGCGATGGCGGTCGCCGCCGGAGCGTTCGGCGCGCATGGGGCTTCCGGGCCGGCAGCCGAATGGCTGAAGACCGGCGGGCAATATCAGCTTGCCCACGCCATTGCCGCGCTGGTCGCGATCAGCCTTGGCGCGCGCGGGCCGGGCTGGCTGTTCGTCGGTGGTGGGCTGCTGTTCGGCGGGTCGCTATACGTCATGGCGCTGGGCGGTCCGCGTGGCCTACTGGGTCCGATCACCCCGCTGGGTGGACTGGCGATGATTGTCGGCTGGCTATGGCTCGGCTGGATCGCGCTGCGACGCTGAAGCCTTGAGATAGCCGGCCGTCGTCTCCCCTATCAGGCGCGGCCTCAGTCGACGCCGATGGTATAGGTGTGGAACTGCGCATCGCGTTCCCACCCAGCGCGGACGTACAGCGCGTGGGCGGCGCTGTTGTCGACCGCCGTCGACAGTGACATCTTGGCCGCGCCGACCGAACGCGCATGAACGCAGGCGGCGTCCAGCAACGCCGCACCGACCCCCTGACAACGTGCCTCCGGTGCCACGAACAGATCGTTCAGGATCAGCGTCTTCCGCATCCGCACGGACGAGAAACACGGATAGAGCTGGGCAAAGCCCGCACCGTCCGCCGCCAGCAGGATCACCGATTCGTCCCCCTTTATCCGCGCGGTCAGGAACGCGCGCGCGCCATCGAGGTCGCTGTTCCGACCATAGAATTGGCGATAGGCGTCGAACAACGGAACGATCCGGTCGAGATGCTGCAAGGTCGCACGGCAAATCTGCACCATGGTCTTCCCCACTCACCGAGACGGCGGCACCAGTTTTCGCCCATCCACGGCATGAATTCTCACCGACGAATCATGCGATTTCGCACACTTGGCCGCAGATCGTCGCGACCAGCATAGCGTCGCGACATGAACGTAGCGCAAACTCCGCCACCTTGCGCATTATTGTCCGAAACGAACCTTGCCCGCCTGCGCCACCGCTTCGCGTGCAGCCGCCAGCAGCGCGCCTGCCTTCGCCTCGCACTCGCGCTGCTCGTACGCCGGATCGCTGTCAGCGACGATGCCCGCGCCCGACTGGACGTGCATCGTCCCGTCCTTCACCACCGCCGTCCGCAGCACGATGCACGAGTCCATCGACCCGTCGGGGCTGAAATAGCCGACGCCGCCGGCATAGGCCCCGCGACGCTCTCGCTCCAGTTCGGCGATGATCTGGCAGGCCCGCACCTTCGGCGCGCCCGATACCGTGCCCGCGGGAAATCCGGCGAACAGCGCATCCAGCGCATCCGCGTCCGACCGAAGCGTGCCGACCACGTTCGACACGATGTGCATGACATGGCTGTAGAGTTCGACGGTATAGCTGTCGGTCACCCGCACGCTGCCGGCCGACGCGACCCGCCCGACATCGTTGCGGCCAAGGTCCAGCAGCATCAGATGCTCGGCCCGTTCCTTGGGATCGGCGAGCAGCCCGGTCCGGTTCGCCTCGTCCTCCGCCGCCGTACCGCCGCGCGGCCGGGTGCCGGCGATCGGCCGGATGGTCACTTCGCCATCGCGCAGCCGGACGAGGATTTCCGGGCTGGACCCGGTCAGCGCAAATCCGGGCAGGTCGAGATGGTAGAGGAACGGCGACGGGTTGATCCGCCGCAATGCCCGGTACAGTTCGAACGGTTCGAGCGGGAAGGGCGTCGTGAAGCGCTGTGCCAGCACCACCTGAAAAATGTCGCCGGCCGCGATATACTCCTTCGCCGCCGCAACCATGTCGCCATAGCGTCCAGCGGGCAGGGTCGGGGTCAGCGCCAGTTCAGGCACCTCGGCCAGTCGCGCGGGGGCGGGCAGGGCCGCTGCGTCCAGTGCCGCCGCTGTCGCCTCGATCCGGTCTGCCGCCGCCTCGACGCTCGCGCCTGGCCAGACCGGTGCGACGACGAACAACGTGTCCGACAGCCGGTCGAAGACCAGCAACACGGTCGGCCGGACGAACATCATGTCGGGCAGGCCCAGCGCGTCGTCCGCCGCCCGTGGCAGCGTTTCGACCAGTCCGACCGTCTCATAGCCGAAATAGCCGACGAGACAGGCAAGCGCGCGGGGCAGCGCGGGCGGCACGTCCATCCGGCACTGGCCGACCAGCGTCCGCAATGCCGCCAGTGTCGGCTCTTCGCAGGGCATGAACGCCTCGCGGTCGGTCAGCCACCGCGCGTTGATCGCCGCATCATGGCCCTGCGCCCGGAACACAAGATCGGGGGCCAGCCCCAACAGGCTGTACCGGCCACGCACCGACCCGCCCTCGACCGATTCCAGCAGGAAGTCACCGCGCCCCGGCTGGATCAGCTTGAGCGCGGCGGCGACCGGCGTCTCGGTATCGGCGACCCGCGTGGTCCACAGCAGCGCCGGCCGCCCTTCGGCCAGCGCGGCGCGGGCAGCGGCTACGCCCTCCAGTCCATTCATTGTGCGGGGGCGGGCATGGCGCCGCCGACCAGTTCACCCCGGACGCGGTTGATCGCCTGTTCGTTGCGCTTCACGCCCACCTGCCGGCGAACCGCCTCGACGAACTGCTCGGCATATTCGTTACCGGTCAGGCGACCCAGTTCACGACCGACGCCGGTGATCGCCGCCTTGTCGTTCCGGGCATCGCCACGCTGGATGCCGTCGAGATAGACGATCAGCCAGCCCTCTCCGTTGGGCGCGGCGGTCAGCTTGGCCTTTTTCGGCGCCATGGAGAACATCAGCTGCAGCGCGGCGGGCACCTGCGCGCCCAGCTGCGACAGCTGCGCGCGCGATGCGTTCACCGGGCGCGGGGCCGGCAGGCGCGTGCCCGACTGGGCGACGGCGGTGCCGATCGGCATCCCGCCATTCACCTTGGTCAGGATCTGCTGTGCTACCGCACGGGCGGCTTTCAGCGCTTGATCCTGCTTGTACTGGCCGATCACCTGTTCGCGGATTTCGGCCAGCGGACGGGGCGCGGCGCGGGTGACCTCGCCGGTCGACACCAGCGCGAAGGTGCCATCGGCGGCCGTCTGCACGATCTGCGGCGCATCGCCCGATTCGGAGGCGAAGCCTGCCTGAACGATCGGAGTCAGCGCCGGATCGGGCTGGGCCGGCTTCAGCGGATCGATGCCCTGCGCGGTGACCGGGGCGGTCGCCTGCGCCGACAGCTTGGCATCCTTGACGATCTCATCGAACGTCGCGCCATCGGTGATGCCGCCGTCGATCTTTTCCTGAATGGCACCCAGCGCCGTCGCGCCCTTCGTCTTGCTCAATTCGGCGACCAGTTCGGGGCGGGCCTGTTCGATCGTCTTGCCAGGCACCTGCGTGACGGCATCGACCTTCAACACGACGAAGCCCAGCGGCGACTGGACCGGCCCGACGACCGCACCCTGCTGCGCGCCGAATGCGGCATCGGCAACGGCGGGCGAGGTCTTGCCCGCCAACTGCCCCTTGGTCTGGCCGGCGAAGCTCGTGGCTTCAAGACCGATCGCGCTGGCGGCGGTGGCCAGTGCCTGACCACCGCGGACCGCCTGCGCCAGCTTGGCGGCGACGGCTTGGTCGGCGATGACGACCTGCGACACGGTGCGCGTCTGCGACGGTGCGAAGCGCGCGGCATTGGCGCGATACGCGGCCTGAATCTCGGCATCGGTCGGTGCCGATTGGGCAAGGACGCTGGTCGGGGTGACGATCGCGTAGCGGATCACGCGACGCTCGGGCACGGTGTAACGCGCGCGATTGGCGGTGTAATAAGCCTGTAGCTGCTGATCGGTCGGTGCGGCCGGCGCGGGGAAGGCGGCGGTGGGCACGATCGCGACCTGACCGCTGCGCGCTTCCTTGGCGAGCGATGCGTAGGGCAGGGCCAGTTGTGCCGGCATGTAGCTGCTTTCCAGCGTGCGGGCCAGCATCAGGCGGGTAAGTGTGGCGCGGCGAATGTCGTCGCGCAACTGCTGCGGCGTGATCCGCGCACGTCCCAGCGCCTGTTCGAAGGTGCGCTGGTCGAACTTGCCGTCCAGCCCCTGGAACGCCGGCAGGCTGGCGATCTGGCCATCGACATAGCGGTCCGACACGACCAGCCCGTGATCCTGTGCGAACTGGCGCAGCGCTGCGTCGGAAATGGCCCGGTTCAACGACCCTTCGAAGCCGCCGCGCGCGATATACTGGGCGCTGTCCAGCCCCGGCTGCTGCTGCGCGGCCTGTTGCACGTCGCCCCGGATGCGGTCGGTCAGCGCGGTGTCGGTGATCGTATTGTCGCCGATGGTCGCCACGGTCGCCCCGCTGCCACCCAGCGACGACGGACGCAGGCCGTTGAGATCGGCCATGGCAAAGCCGACGGCGATGACCGCCAGCAACAGCAGGCCGACGAAGATGCCGACCTTCGACTTGGTCATGCGCCTGAAGAAACCGAGCATCCGTGCAACCGATCGAAAGGAATGAAAGGATGCTGCTTTAGAAGGCGGTCGCGCCCGCTTCAAGGTTGCGCGGACCGCCACATGCGCTATCGGCTGTAGAACATGTAAAACGCTTCGGGGAGCCTTGGGTATGAGTCGTCGCAAGCTGGTTGCCGGCAACTGGAAGATGCACGGACTGCGCGGGCAGTTGGCGGAAGTCGCCGCGATCGATGCCGCCGCCGCCGCCGCACCCGGTGTCGATGTCGCGCTGTGCGTACCGGCCACGCTGGTCCATCCGGCGTCCGAGATCGCCACGGTGATGCAGATTGGTGGGCAGGATGTCCATGCCAATGATCGCGGCGCCCATACCGGCTGCGTCTCGGCGGAGATGCTGGTCGAATCCGGCGCGACCATCGTGATCGTCGGTCATAGCGAGCGGCGCGCCGACCAGAATGAGACCAGCCATGATGCCTGGGCCAAGGCCGCTGCCGCCCGTCGCCATGGGCTGAACGTCATCCTGTGCTGCGGCGAAACCGAGGCGGAGCGCGATGCCGGCCGTGCCGAACGGGTCGTGCAGGCGCAGATCGAGAAGTCGGTGCCGGAGGGGGCAAGCGGCGAATGGTTCACGCTCGCCTATGAGCCGCGCTGGGCGATCGGCACCGGACGCACCCCGTCCGCCGACGAGATCGCGCAGGTCCACGCCATCGCCCGCGCGAAATTGCGCCAGATGGTTGGCGACGCGGCCGACGGCATTCGTATCCTGTACGGCGGGTCGGTGACCGGCGCCAATGCCGCATCGATCCTGTCGATCGACGATGTCGACGGCGCACTGGTCGGCGGGGCCAGCCTGACCGCCGAGAAATTCGTGCCGATCATCGAGGCTGCGGCCGAGCTGTAACCGCGACGGGCGCCGACGCGAGCGGGAACGGTCTGCGTCAGCGCCGGTTCATTCCCGATATGCTAAGTGTGCCATGTTGCTCCAACCGGGATGCCAATCATGCGTGTCTTCACTCTGTTGTCCGTTGCCCTCATCGCCGCTACGATGGCTCCCCTGGCCGCGCGTGAGCGCGTCGATGCTGCAGGGGAGGTGGCGCTGTCGCGCATTACTGAGCGTCGCGACGCCGGCAAGCCGGTCGACTGCATCAACCTGCGCGATATTCGTTCGAGCGAGATCGTGCCCAATACTGCGATCGTCTATCGCATGAACAACGGTACGCTGTTCGTGAATCGGCCGCAGGGTGGGGCGTTTCTCGATCGGGACGACATCCTCGTCACCCGGACGATCGGCACGCAATTGTGCCGGATCGACATCGTCAATCTGCTCGACCGCAATTCGCGGATGATGAGCGGTTCGCTGTCGCTGGGTGATTTCGTACCCTATTCGAAGCTGCCGCGCCGTAACTGATCGCTTGCGCCCGGCTGCCGCTTCGCCCATATGGCGCGCGGGAGTCGGGCGGACGATGCCGTCGCCAACCCGGTCAGGTCCGGAAGGAAGCAGCCGCAACGATTTCGCAGCGGGTCGTCCGGCTCCCACCTCTATCGCGGCGCGGCAAGGTCCAGCGCGCGAGCCATCAGCCCGGTGAATTTCAGCGTGTCGACGTCCTTGTCAGGATCGTTGACGCCGGCGCTCAACACGTACCAGCCGCCATCCCTGGCTTGCAGCAGGAACGTCATGGTCAGCACACCCGGCTCCGACCCGCCCTTGTAACCGACATAGCGCCAGTTGGTGACCGCATCGGGAATGCCGGGATTCTTCGACAGGATCGCGCGCAGATCGCCCCCGGCGGGACCGGCCATGTGCTGTCGCAGCCAGTCCATCGCGCGGATCAGGTCGTTGGGGCTGGCGAACCATTCCAGTTCGGCGATACGCAGCGGCCTGCCATTCTGGAACAGGTCGCGCGGGATCGCGGCGATCGACGTATCACGTACCTTTCCGTTCAGGAACGCCCGCCGCGCGGCGGTATCGAGCGACAGATACTGTGTGCCGAGCGCGCCGCCATGCACGCCCTTCAGCTTGAAGAGTTCCAGTGCGCCAAGGAACGGGACGTTGCGCGCGCCGCCATCGGTGAAGCCGACGACCGGCAGCATCGCCTCCACCTTTTCCCGGCCGAGGTGAAACAGCAGAATGTCGGTCGCGCTGTTGTCGCTGACGGAGATCATCCGCTCGGCCAGTTCGCGCAGGCCGATGCGCGTCCCCCTGGGCCGCTGCGCATAGCCGCCGCCCGGCAAGGCCGACCCGTCGAGCGTCACGATGTCGCTCCACTTGCGCTCGCCCGCTTCGATCGAGCGGACGAGTTCGGCGAGGATGACGAGCTTGAACGCCGAACCGATCGCGATGGGTGTGTTGGCGTTGTGCGTCTTGCTTTTTTGGGATGCGCCGTCGTCCAGCCGGGCGAGCGCGAAGGCGCTGGCACCGGGAAGGGCCGCGAGTTGGGCAACGACGTCGTCGATCGTCTGGACGTCACCGACCCGAGGCGTGGCGCCCATGAGGCGGAGGCCGGTAATCGCGTGGGGTGCGGCGGGATCGACGACAAGGTCGGCGTTCAAGGTTCCGCGTTCGAACCCGATGCGGACATGGGCCGACCAAGGTGTCAGAGGATCGATCGCCTCAACCCCGGTCGGCTTTCCCAGCGCCGTCGCCAATTGCGCGTTGATCGTCGCCAGGTTGGTCTCCGGCACTGCCGCTTTGAACGCGGGCGAGAACATCGTTTCGTAACCGCCCTGACCGCCGATCAGGCGAACCACCTGCCGCGCGCGATCCGCAAACTCGGGCGCGACTTCGACGGATTTTCGATCCACCGCCGGGGGTGGCGGCGACACGATCGATGTCGCCGCCTGCAACGCGATCAACGGCAGCATGGGGTTACACTATCGGCCGGGGAACATTGGGAGAGCCTGCACCGGCCGACGCGGTAGGTTCGATTGACAGATCGGTCATCTCGATTCGGGATACGGGCGAACGCGCCGCAAGTCGCGATCCGGTCATCGTTTCGAGTGTCGCGGTCTTCGTATAGCGTTCGACCCGGAATACCCCGGGTTGCCCGTCGACGATCGTCAGCGGGGCATAGCGCCGCGTCCTGATGGATTTGGTGACGGCGTCCGCCCAATCGCCGCTATAGCCGTTACTGGTCCGGATCGTTTCGATCTCCTGCGGCCGGCCGTTCGCATCGATATAGAAAGCGACGTCGATCCATTGATCTTCGACCAGATCGGCCGATATGAGCGCGGTGCGCGACGTCATCGCTCCTTCCGACCGCGAATTGGTCACGGTGCGCGCGTTGTTCAGGATGACGGGTTCGCCGTACAGCAAGGTCGGTCGAGCGGTCGGCGTCCCCGACTGGATCGATGCCAGCATCTGCTCGATCCGTTCGGGCGAAGCGTCGCGCAGCGCCAGCCGGGCGAGGCCGTTGCGCGCAGCGTCGGCAAAGACCGCATGTTCGGGAACCGTGCTGTCGGCCAGTTCGCGCAGTACCGCGCGTGCACGCACGGTATAGACGTAATCGGGTTTGGCCAGCGAGGCCAGCAGGACGCCCCGGCGGAAGCGGGCATAACCCTCGATCTTGCGGTTGCCGATCGCCAGCGCGGCCTTTTCGATCTGCCGGTAATTATTTTCGGCGATCGCGTAATTCATCTGCTTGGCAAAGACATCGGCAAGTTCGATCTGCCCGACCAGGACGTCGGGATTGTTGCCGTCCAGCCCGGCGCGAAGGGACGATACCATGTCGGTGGTGCTCGCCCGCTCCAGCCCGGCCTCGCCCAGATGTGCCGATAGCCGGGCATGGGCGCGGAACAGGCTCGCGACTTCGCGTGGCAGTTCGGCGGCATGGCCGCGATTGCGCCGGATACCCGCTGCCGCGATATTCTGGGCATTCTCATACTGCCCCGCGACAAACAGATTTTCCGCATGTGCCAATGTGGCGGCGATATCTTCCTTCGGCGGGCAATTACGCGAAACGCAGGCGTCGAGCGCCTTCTTCGTATCGCTCAGCCGATTGCCCGTGACTACAATTTCCGGCCCCTGCTTCACGGTCGCTTCCTGCGGAAGTGCCGGTGCGGCAAGTGCCAGTAATGCGGTGACTATCGGCTGCATCGTTGCGGATCCTCTTCGTGGCTTCCGTCCCCGAATACGATGTTGCGCGTGCGCTCGTCAGGCGTCAATCACCTCGTCGTCCAGTCGTGCCGCATTCTCCTGAATGAAGGCGAAGCGATGCGCGGGGTTGGTGCCCATCAGCCGGTCGACCAGATCCTTCACCGCCGCCCGCTCCTCATATTCCTGGGGTAGCGTGATGCGGATCATACTGCGGGTTTTCGGGTCCATCGTCGTTTCGCGCAGCTGGCCCGGGTTCATCTCGCCCAGCCCCTTGAAGCGGCCGACCTCGACCTTCTTGCCCTTGAACGCGGTACGTTCCAGCTCGGCACGGTGCGCATCGTCGCGGGCATAGAGCGACTTGGCACCGACGGTCAGGCGATAGAGCGGCGGCTGCGCCAGATAGAGATGCCCGCGCCGCACGATGTCGGGCATCTCCTGAAAGAAGAACGTCATCAGCAGCGTCGCGATATGCGCGCCGTCGACATCGGCGTCGGTCATGATGACGATGCGTTCGTAGCGGAGCGCGTCGGGCTGGCAATCCTTGCGCGTGCCACACCCCATGGCGAGGACCAGGTCGGCGATCTCCTGGTTCGCGAGGATTTTGGCGCTGGTCGCGGAGGCGACGTTCAGGATCTTGCCGCGGATCGGCAGGATCGCCTGCGTCTTGCGGTCGCGCGCCTGCTTGGCCGAACCGCCGGCCGAATCGCCCTCGACGATGAAAAGCTCGGTGCCTGCAGGGTCGTCGGAGGCGCAGTCGGTCAGCTTGCCGGGCAGGCGCAGCTTGCGCGACGAAGTGGCGGTCTTGCGCTTGACCTCGCGTTCCGCCTTGCGCCGCAGCCGTTCGTCCATCCGGTCGAGCACGAGGCCGAGCAGCGCCTTGCCCCGGTCCATATTGTGGCTGAGGAAATGGTCGAAATGGTCGCGCACCGCCTTTTCGACGAGGCTGGCGGCTTCGACGCTGGTCAGGCGGTCCTTGGTCTGGCTCTGGAACTGCGGGTCGCGGATGAACACCGACAGCATCAGTTCGCAACCGACGGTCACGTCGTCGGCGGTCATGTCCTTGGCGCGCTTGTTGCCGATCAGGTCGGCGAAGGTGCGCAGCCCGCGCACCAGCGCCTGTCGCAGCCCCTGTTCATGGGTGCCGCCATCGGGGGTCGGGATGGTGTTACAGTAATAGCTGTAGCTGCCATCGCTCCATAGCGGCCATGCTACCGCCCATTCGACGCGACCCTGTTCGCCCGGGAAGTCCTGCGTGCCGGTGAAGAAATCGGCCGTCGCACATTCGCGGCCGCCGACCTGTTCGCGCAGATGGTCGGCAAGGCCGCCAGGGAACTGGAAGACCGCTTCGGCGGGAACGTCGGTGCCCTCGACCAGTTCGGCCGCGCATTTCCAGCGGATTTCCACGCCGGCGAACAGATACGCCTTCGACCGGACCAGCTTGTGCAGGCGGGCGGGTTTGAACTGGAGGTCGGCGAAGATTTCGGTATCGGGCGTGAACGCGACCAGCGTTCCGCGACGGTTGGGCGCGGCACCAACATGCTCCAGCGGCGCCAGCGTCTGCCCCTGCGAAAAACGCTGGCGATAAAGCTGCCGGTCGCGGGCAACCTCGACCACCGTATCCACCGACAGGGCGTTCACGACCGATATGCCGACGCCGTGCAGGCCGCCGGACGTCGCATAGGCCTTTCCGGCGAACTTGCCGCCCGAATGGAGTGTGGAGAGGATGACCTCCAGCGCCGATTTGTCCGGAAATTTGGGATGCGGATCGACCGGGATGCCGCGCCCGTTGTCGATGATCGTCAGCCGGTTGCCGACATCCAGTTGCACCTCGATCCGGGTCGCATGGCCGGCGACCGCCTCGTCCATCGCGTTGTCGAGGACTTCGGCGGCGAGGTGGTGCAGCGCGCGTTCGTCGGTGCCGCCGATATACATGCCCGGCCGCCGCCGGACCGGCTCCAGCCCCTCCAGCACCTCGATCGAGGAGGCGTCATAGGCGGGGAGAGTGGGGACGTTCGCTTCGAACAGATTTTCGGCCATGGCGGGCGTATAGAACGAAACGGGGTCATCCGCAAAGCGGGGGGTGGGTGAGGTAAGGAGGCTCGCCCCACACCACTTCGTCACCCCGGACCCGTTCAGGGGTCCACTTCGCAGCGAGCGGTGTGGCCAGATGGGTGAGCAACATCGTCCGTGGAACGGTAGACCCCGGAACGAGTCCGGGGTGACGACGGGTTTGGGGAACGGTTTCTTCTGCTACTCGGGCATGGGCAAAGCCCATGCCGTCGGTCGCGGCTTTGGGCCGCGCCGGCCGGCCGAGCGCCGATGCGCGTCCGGGTCTACGCCCGGATTTGCGCGCTCGGCATCAGCGAACCCTAGGCCCACCATAGGGCAACGGCGGCGGCGGGCGGCGGTCGCGACGTGGAAGCTGTGCCTGATAGGCATGACCGCAATGGTCGACGCAATAGGGGAAGCCGGGGTTCACCTTCTCGCCGCAGAAATGGAAGTCCGGCTCACCCGGATGGCCGATCGGCCATTTGCAGATGCGATCGTTCAGGTCGAGCAGCGTGGTCTTGCCCGCGATGGCATCGCTCGGCCGTGCCGGCACCAGACGGCGGGGCGGGGCGGGGGTCAGTGGGGCGCTCTGTTCGCCCGGATTCTGCCGCAGGAAGCCGCCGGGGCCGACCGAGCGCATGACCGGCTCGGCACGACGCGGTGCGGCGGCCGGGGCGTCCTCTTCCTCATCCTCCTCGACGTCGTCGGCCTGATCTTCTTCCGGCAGCGGCGTGAACGGATCGTTCTCGACCGGTGCGGCGGCGACCGGCTCGGGCTTCTGTTCGGGTGCAGGCGCCGGTTTCGGGGCGGGCGGGGGAGGTGGTGGAGCGGCAACGACCGGGGTCGGCTCGGGCGCGGCCGGCTTCGGCAACGGCGCGGCGGCCTTGGCCGCATCGTTCGACCGAACCGGCGACGGACGCGACTGCAGCCCCAGGCGATGCGCCTTGCCGATCACCGCGTTGCGGCTGATCCCGCCCAGTTCCTCGGCGATCTGGCTGGCGGTCATCCCCGATTCCCACATCTTGGCCAGTGTCGCGATGCGTTCTTCGGTCCAGCTCATGCCCGTTCTTGTCCTTCACTTCGGTCATCGCGCGGACGACCATCATCCTTGCCGCCGCGCGCGCCAGCGATTAGGCGACACAGCCATGCAGGAACAATCCCCGTCGCGCGCAAAAATCATCATCGCCGACCCCGGCGTGCCGGTCATCCGGAACGTGAACTGGGGTGGACTGCGCACGCTCTATATCAAGGAGGTGCGCCGTTTCTTCAAGGTGCAGCTTCAGACCATCTGGGCGCCGGCGGTGACGACATTGCTGTTCCTCGTGATCTTTTCGGTTGCGATGGGCGGGGCGGGGCGCACCGTATTGGGCGTGCCCTTCCCCGATTTCGTGGCGCCGGGGCTGATCGCCATGGCGATGCTGAACAACGCATTCGCCAATTCCAGCTTCGCGCTGCTGGTCGGCAAGATCCAGGGAACGGTGGTCGATTACCTGATGCCGCCGCTGTCGACTGGGGAACTGCTGGCCGCGCTGGTCGGCGGGGCGGTCACCCGCGCGTTTCTGGTCGGGATCGTCCTGTGGGGCGCGATGCTGCTCTATCCCGGCGTGCATGTAATGCCGCGCCATCCCGGTGCGGTGCTGTGGTTCGGCCTGTTCGGCTCGACCTTCCTCGCGCTTGCGGGCGTGATGACGTCGATCTGGGCGGAAAAGTTCGACCATGCCGCCGCGATCACCAATTTCGTCATCGGGCCGCTGACGCTGCTGTCGGGCACTTTCTATTCGGTCGAGGCGCTGACGCCGACCTTCCGGTCGATCAGCCACCTGAACCCGTTCTTCTACATCATCTCCGGCTTCCGCTACGGTTTCCTCGAACGCGCCGATTCGCCGGTGCTGCTGGGCGGCGCGGTGATCCTGGCGGTCGATATCGCGATGGCGATCGGCTGCTACGCGCTGCTGCGGTCGGGATGGAAGCTCAAGAATTGACGAATCCCTTGAAGGGGCGGTACAGCGCTGCTCCGGGCGGCCCGGTTGGCCGCCCTTTTGCGTTTTGAACGCCGATATTTCTCATGAAGGAGCAGTTCGATGACGACCCCCGCGCTCATGCCCGTCTATCCACGGTGCGGCGTGCGTCCGGTCCGAGGCGAGGGCTGCTATCTTTATGGTGAGGACGGCACGCAATATCTCGACTTTGCCGCCGGCATCGCCGTCAACGCGCTGGGCCATGGCCATCCGCATCTGACGAAGGCGATCCAGGAACAGGCCGCGACGCTGATGCATGTCAGCAACCTCTACGGTTCGCCGCAGGGCGAGGCGTTGGCGCAGCGGATCGTCGATCACAGCTTTGCCGACACGGTGTTCTTCACCAATTCGGGGGCCGAGGCAGTCGAATGCGCGATCAAGACCGCGCGGCGCTATCACTTCGCGAACGGCAATCCGGAGCGGCACACGCTCATCACGTTCAACCAGGCGTTCCACGGGCGAACCCTCGGTACGATCTCGGCCACCAATCAGGCCAAGATGCGCGACGGGTTCGAGCCGCTGCTGCCCGGCTTCAAATATGCCGAGTTTAACGATCTCGACGGTGCGCTGGCGCTGATCGACGACAGTACGGCCGGGTTTCTGGTCGAGCCGATCCAGGGCGAGGGTGGCCTGCGCACCGCGACGCCGGATTTCCTGGCCGGCTTGCGCAAGGCGTGCGACGAACATGGCCTGTTGCTGGTGCTCGACGAGGTGCAGTGCGGCTATGGCCGGACCGGCACGCTGTTCGCGCACGAGCAATATGGCGTGACGCCCGATATCGTGTCGGCGGCGAAGGGCATCGGCGGCGGCTTCCCGTTCGGCGCGTGCCTCGCAACCGAAGAAGCGGCGAAGGGCATGGTGTTCGGCACCCACGGCTCCACCTATGGCGGCAATCCGCTGGCGATGGCGGCGGGGCAGGCGGTCCTCGACGTGATGCTCGAACCCGGCTTCTTCGCGCAGGTTAAGGCGATGGGCGACCGGTTGCGCTCCAGCCTCGAACAGATGATTCCGAACCACGACCATCTGTTTCAGGAAGTGCGCGGGATGGGCCTGATGCTGGGCCTGAAGCTCAAGTCGGACAGCCGCCGCTTCGTCGCGCATCTGCGCGATCATCACCAACTGCTGACGGTGGCCGCCGGCGATAACGTCGTCCGCGTGCTGCCGCCGCTGGTGATCGACGAGAGCCATATCGCGGAAGCGGTGGAGAAGCTGTCGGCGGCGGCACGGGTCTACGTGCCGGTCGCCGACGATTGATGACATATCCTCCCCGGTACGGGGAGGGGGACCATGCGAAGCATGGTGGAGGGGGATTGCCTCATAACGCAGCACCGGTGGAGGACCCCCTCCACCGTCCTGCGGACGGTCCCCCTCCCCGTGCCGGGGAGGATTTACCCATAATGCGCCATTTCCTCGATCTCGCCTCGGCCGGTGCCGATGGCATCGCCGCCATCCTGAACGACGCGCTGGCCGCCAAGGCTGCGCGCAAGGGCTGGCCGAAGGGCCGCGCCGACGCCGATGCGTCGCTCGCCGGCCACACGCTCGCCTGCGTGTTCGAAAAATCGTCGACCCGGACGCGCGTGTCGTTCGACATGGCGATGCGCCAGCTGGGCGGATCGGCGCTGGTGCTCGACGCCGGCACCACCCAGCTCGGCCGGGGCGAGACGGTCGCCGATACCGCACGCGTCCTGTCCGGCTATTGCGACGCGATCATGGTACGCACCGACGATCCGGCGAAGCTGGACGAGATGACCCGCTACGCATCGGTGCCGGTCATCAACGGCCTGACCGACCATTCCCATCCGTGCCAGATCGTCGCCGACCTGCTGACAGTGATCGAGGCGGGCAAGGCGCTGCCGGGCCTGAAATGGGCATGGCTGGGCGACGGCAATAACGTGCTGCACTCGATCGTCGAAGCGGGCGCGCTGATGGGCTTCGACGTCGTTGCCGCCTGTCCGGAGGGCTATGATCCCGACCGCCAAGTAATCGAGGCGGCAGGCGGCCGGGCGACGATCACGCGCGATCCGGTTGCGGCGGTGCGCGATGCCGACGTCATCGTCACCGACACCTGGATTTCGATGGGACAGGCCCATGCCGAGCAGAAGCTCGCGGCGATGGCGCCCTATCAGGTCGATACGGCGCTGATGACGCACGCGAAGCCCGACGCGGTGTTCCTTCACTGCCTGCCCGCGCATCGCGGCGAGGAAGTGACGCCGGACGTCATCGACGGTCCGCAATCGCTGATCTGGCCGGAGGCGGAGAACCGCCTGCACGCGCAAAAGGCTATTCTGCGCTGGTGTTTCGGTCTGGTCGGCTGACCCGCCTATAGCGATCGACAGGCATGGCCGGCCGGTCTGCGTTCCTGTGCGGGGACGCGGCCTGGCCGGTTTTTGCATGTGCGAGCGGGGGTAGTGTCAAACTGCTTGCGAAATGGCGTACGGGCTACCATGTGAGTGATCGATCACAGTTTGCCCGGCCGGTCGGGCAAGAGGAGCCTTCGTTTGTCCGATACCGTCCGCCTGCCCGACCTCGATCGCGCGATCGGGTTCACGTTGCCCGACCATCACGCGCGCGGCCGCGTCGTGCGGTTGGGACCGGTCGTCCAGTCGATTCTGGACGCCCACGCCTATCCGGCGCCGATCGAGCGGCTGCTGGCCGAATCGCTGGCGCTGACCGCGTTGCTCGGCTCGACGCTGAAGGACGCCGAGGGGCAGTTGACGCTCCAAGCGCAGACGCAGGGCGGGATCATCCGGCTGATGGTGTGCGATTACAAGAATGGCGAATTGCGCGGCTATGTCGATTACGATGCCGACCGGCTTGCCGAACTGGGCGAGGACCCGTCGCTGTTCGCGCTGTTCGGGCAGGGCTATCTGGCGATCACCTTCGACCAGGTGACGTCGGGCGAGCGCTACCAGGGCATCGTGCCGCTGGACGGCGAATCGATCGCGCAGGCGGCGGAAAGCTATTTCCTGCAATCGGAACAGATTCCGTCGCTGGTCCGGCTCGGCATCGGTGTCGACGACAATGGCCAGCGGATTGCCGGCGGCATCTTCCTGCAGCATCTGCCGGAGGGCGAGGAAGGACGCGAGCGGCTCCACGTTCGGCTCGACCACCCCGAATGGCATCATGTCGAGACGCTGGGCGCGACGATGGGTCCCGACGAACTCGCCGATCCGATGCTGCCGCTGGAAACCCTGGTGTGGCGCCTGTTCAACGAAGAGCGTGAGGTGCGCGTGCTGGCCAGTACCAACCTGTCACGCGGCTGCCGCTGCGACCGTGACTATATCGCCGGCGTGATCTCGCGCTTTCCGGCCGAAGAGCGGGTGGCGATGGCGGATGAGCAGGGGATCATCACCGTCGATTGCGCCTTTTGCGCGACCAAATTTCCGCTCGCGCTGGCCGATATCGCCGCCTGAAGCGACCAAGGGGGAACGCGTCATGGGGGGAAGATTGCGGTGGGGGCTGGCGGCGGTGCTGGCCATCGGTTCGGCGGGGGTGGCGCAACCTGCCGCCGCGCCGTCGCTGACGGCGATGCGCGGCGTGGCGCCCGGCAACTGGTCGCTCCGCAGCCCCGGTTCTGCCGAGGCCGCGCGCGAAAGCTGCGTCGCGGATACCGCCGTCCTGTTCCGCCTTCGCCTCCGCGCGACGCAGTGCAGCCGGTTCGTGATCGAAGACACACCGCGCATCGCCACGGTCCACTATACCTGCCCGGGCGCGGGGCATGTCCGCACGACGATCCACGTCGATACGCCGCGCGCGCTGCGGATCGAAAGCGAGGGGATCGTCGACGGGATGCCCTTCGCCGATGCGTTCGAGGCGCGTCGCCTTGGCGATTGCAACGGGCGGGGCCGTTAAGCGGATGTTTAACCGGGTGCTGCTATCAACCCTGCATGTCCTCGTGGACATGCATGTGATCCCTAAGCATGAAACCCCTTCGGGCCGCCATCGTGCGGCCCGTCCTTTGTCGGGCGGTTGCCCTTGCGGCCCGAAAGTCTTAGCGAGCGCAGCATGACGAATACTCCCCTCAGCGTGGTGCTGGTGTCGGGCGGACTGGACTCGATGGTGTCGGCGGCGCTGGCGCGAGAGGCGGGCCACCGGCTGCTGGCGCTGTCGATCGACTACAACCAGCGCCATCTGGTCGAACTGGCCGCGGCGCGGCGCATTGCGAAAATGCTCGGCGCGGAACGCCATGTCGTCCTGCCGCTCGACTTGTCGGCCTTTGGCGGATCGGCGCTGACCGACAGCGCGATCGCTGTGCCGAAGGACGGTGTCGACGAGACCGTCATTCCGGTCACTTATGTCCCGGCGCGCAATACAATCTTTCTGAGCCTCGCGTTGGGCTGGGCCGAGGCGGCCGGCGCGCGCGACTTGTGGATCGGTGTCAACGCGCTCGACTATTCGGGCTATCCCGATTGCCGCCCTGACTTCATCGCCGGGTTCGAACGGCTGGCCGAACTCGCCACCCGTGCCGGTGCCGAGGGCGATCGGTTCCGCATCCATGCGCCGCTGCAGCACATGACCAAGGCCGACATCGCGCGTGAAGCAGACCGGTTGGGCATTGATGCCGGGATGAGCTGGTCGTGCTACGATCCGGTCGGCGACCTGCATTGCGGCCGCTGCGACAGTTGTCGCTTGCGCGCACGCGGTTTTGTCGAGGCGGGACTGCCCGATCCAACCCGCTATGCGGAACAGCCCGACACCGGCCGATGACCTATTCGGTCAAGGAAATGTTCCTGACCCTGCAAGGGGAGGGGGTACATGCCGGTCGTCGCGCGGTGTTCGTACGCTTTGCCGGCTGCAATTTATGGACGGGCCGCGAGCAGGACCGGGCGACCGCAATCTGCCGGTTCTGCGATACCGATTTCGTAGGTACCGACGGCGTGGGTGGCGGCAAGTTCGCGGATGCCGAAGCGCTGGTGGCTGCGGTGGCGGCGCAATGGGGCAACGGTACGGCGCGGCGGTTCGTCGTCCTGACCGGTGGCGAACCGATGCTGCAGATCGACGACGCGCTGGTCATCGCCTTGCACGATGCCGGCTTCCTGATCGCGATCGAGAGCAACGGCACGATCGCGGCCCACCCCGGCATCGACTGGGTGTGCATCAGTCCCAAGGAGGGTAGCGAGGTGGTCCAGCGGCGCGGTGACGAGCTGAAGCTGGTCTGGCCACAGGACGGCATCGACGTCGATACGATCGAGCAATGGGACTTCGCGCATCATCTGGTGCAGCCGATGGATGCGGTCGGCATGGAGGCGGCCCACCGCGACGCTGCGATCGGTTTTGCGATGGACCGCCCGAAATGGCGTCTGTCGCTTCAGACGCACAAGCTGCTCGGCCTGCGTTGATCACGGTTCAGCCCGCGCGGGCGGCGATCGTGATTTCGTAGGCGCCAGTCAGCGGATCGTGGTGCAGCGGCGCGCGCAACTGGCGTGAGAGGCCAAGGATGATCCGCCCATAGCGGCTGGCGACCAGTCCTTCCAGTTCCTCGCTCTCGACCAGGGCGGGCGACGTCGCGCGCAGGATGGCGGTATCGGTGCCTGCGACATGGCGTAGCGATATGCCGATCTGGGCATGGGGGTTCACCGAAACCGCCAGTTCGATCAATTCGGTCAGTAGGAACGACACCGCGACCGCAACGTCCTGCGTCACCAGGACGGCTTCCACGTTCAGCGTGATGCCGAGCTTCGTCGCCGATCCGGACGCGGTCGCACGTATATTCGACGCCAGTTCGCCGACGACCGATTTCAACTCCAGCCCGCGATTTTCCTCCATTTCGGCATAGTGGTGCCGGTGAACGACGGCCAGTGCGTCGACGCGCCGCTGGATCGTGGCATAGGCATCGGCCGCTGCCGCTCCATGCGCACTGCGGGCATGAAAATTGATAAGGCTTGCAATCACTTGCAGGTTGTTCTTCACGCGGTGATGCACTTCGCGCGTCAGTTTCGTCTGCCGTACCAGTCCGTCGGCCATCGATTGTTCGTGGCGTTCGACGGTATGGGTCAGTTCCTGGAACGTCTCGCCAAGATCGGCGATTTCCTGTGCCGGCACCGCCCCCAGATCGACGTCCGCCATCGGCGAACCGGGCCGATAGCGTTCGATGTCGTCGCGCAGCCGGCGCAGCGGCCGGATAAGCAGGCGGTCAACGACGAACCAGCCGATGCCGGTGGCGGCGATCCACATCACCAGCGGCAGCAGCATCGCGACGATTGCCGACGAAGTGAAGGGCGCGCGGCGGACCGCCATCGTGAATGCGAGATCGTCGATGCCCAGCGGAATATCGACATGTTCGCGCCGGTCGATCCCGCCTTGCGCCGCCAGTTGCGACAGCATCAGTTCGGCATCGGTGCCGTGCCGCAGCCCGCCCTCATACGGCGTCGCAAAGCCGCTGGGCTGCGCCAGTTCGCGCAGCATCGTAATCGGGAAAAAGGCAACGGCCCGCGACGAGCTGACGCCGCTGATGTCCAAGACCAGGCCGGCATCGGGCACGACCTGCGCCCGGATTCCGCCAGCATCGGGAGCGCCCGCCATCCGCACCGGAATGGCGGTGCCACATACCAGCCGGCCATCGGCGGAATAGATGCCGAACCGCGCGCCGACAGAGGTCTGTTGCGCGAACACGCCCTCGACCCGGGCGCAACTGGGCGAATTGGCGGGGTCGGTCGACAAGGCAGTCATCGCGACACGCAATGCCGTCATGTCGCCGACGAGTTCGATCGCCAGCGCGCGCGACGCTTCGGTGGCTGCCACCCGCAGACGCGCCCGCAGATCGACATCGGCGATCCGTGAGGTCTGCAACGTGGCAAACAGGGCAATCAGCGCGAGCGGCAACAGCGCTGCACTGAGGATCAGCACCAGTTTGGCACCGGTCGGAGCGCCACGTAGGGCCGCCGCTGGACTCGGCGGCTTGCGCCGAGCGGGAGAAGATGTCGTCACACCGTGCGGGCTATTTCAGCTTGCTCAGCAAGTCGAGCATCTCGTCGGGAACGGCCTCGCTTGCGGCATCGTGATAGACGGCGCGCAACGCATTGCCGAGGCTGGACGAGTCCTTCTTGTCCGATGAAGGCGTCGCCGGTGGTTTCGCGCCCGACTGCTGCGCCGCCTGTTCACCATCCCTCACGAAGCAATGCCTTCCCCCGATACCCGGACCAGATTCCCGGTACGAACGTTTCAAAACCATATGCCGGACGGCTTCAAGGCGACCTTGGGTCAGCGCATCAGGCGCACATGAAACTAAAGACGCGCTCGTTGGTTCCATGACCTGACGCAAACTCGGGGGAGGCGTCTTCTCCTTGCCGTTTCGTCGACGTTTGAAGATTTGCGCCGTCGGCCGTGCCGCCGGCGCAGCGAAGGAGAATTACCTGACCATGTCGCTCGGACAGCAGCTTGCGCCGCACCTTCCCTTCCTCCGGCGCTACGCCCGGGCGCTCACCGGCAGCCAGACCGAGGGGGATCAATATGTTCGCGCGACGCTGGAAGCGATCGTAGCGGCTCCGGAGGAATTTCCGCGCGACGTCGATCCTCGCCTCGGCCTGTATCGCACCTTTCAGGCGATCTGGGCGTCGTCGCAGCCTGAGGCTTTCGGTGCGGCCAGCGCATCGGGGACGGAGAGCGAGGCTATCGCGCAGGCACGCCTCTCGCGCATCGCGCCGCTGTCGCGTCAGGCATTGCTGCTGACCGCGATGGAGGGTTTCACGACCGAGGACGCCGCCTATCTGATCGAAGCCAGCCCCGACGAGGTTGAGGAATTGGTGGCAGAGGCGCTGCGCGAGATCGAACAGCAGACCCGTTCGCGCGTGATGATTATCGAAGACGAGCCGCTGATCGCCATGGACCTCGAACAGATCGTCCGCGACCTGGGCCATGACGTGACCGGCGTCGCGGTAACCCGTGACGAAGCCGTCGCGCTGGCGATGCAGGACAGGCCGGGGCTGGTGCTCGCCGATATCCAGCTGGCCGACGACAGCTCGGGCATCGATGCGGTGAAGGACATCCTGTCCGAATTTAACGTGCCGGTGATCTTCATCACGGCGTTCCCCGAACGCCTGCTGACCGGCGAACGGCCCGAGCCGACCTTCCTCATCACCAAGCCGTTCCAGCGTTCGACCGTCAAGGCGGCGATCAGCCAGGCATTGTTCTTCGACGAAGCGACTGTGCCGGAAGCAGCCGTATAACGGTACGGACCCAAAACGAACTTCGGGGGTTGATAGGCGATGGCAGACGATAACGACCGCATCCATGTCAGCGCTACCGATGCGCGGGCCGGCGCAACGCCCGGGGTCACCCGCTATGTGCTGATAGTGTCCCTGACCGCGGCGATCGCGGTAATGGCCTATATCCTGCTTACCTGATCCCATCATCGCGCGTCGGCCTGATCGACGCGCGATGGGTGGCAATCGGGCAATGGCAGCCCTATGTTCGTGTCCGCCCCACATCGGGCCGACTGCGTATCGAACGGATAAGAATGACTGAATCCGACATCAGCGAGGACGTGGCGGGCGAGGTGCGGGAGCACGTCGCGCTGCCGGACCCCGAGTTCAAGAAGCAGCTGGCACAGGTCATTCCGCACCTGCGCGCGTTCGGCAGGTCGCTGTCGGGCAGCCGTGATCTGGCCGACGATCTCGTACAGGAAACCCTGTTGAAGGCATGGGCCGCGCGGCAGCGGTTCCAGGCGGGTACCAACATGCGTGCCTGGACCTTCATCATCCTGCGCAACCTGTATCTCTCGCAGATGCGGCGTGCGCGCTTCAAGGGCGAGTGGGATGATCTGGTCGCTGACCGCATCCTCGCTGCGCCCGCCAGCCAGGATCGCCATGTCGAACTGGCCGATATGCAGCGCGCGCTGCTGCACCTGCCGCAGCCGCAGCGTGAAGCGCTGATCCTCGTGGGCGCGGGTGGCTTCGCCTATGAGGAAGCGGCCGAAATCTGCAATGTGGCGGTCGGCACGATCAAGAGCCGTGTCGCGCGCGGCCGCGTTGCGTTGGAAGCGTTGATGACGGAGGGCAAGCTGCCGTCGCGTGCGGAGCAGCCTGACAATAATGGTCAGACCGTGCTGGACACAATCATGGGTGAAGTGGACGACCTCAGCCGCGAACGCTGAGGTCCTCTATTGCTCGGGCAGATTGTCCAGCGACTTTAGATACTCTTCCCAATTATCCGGCAAAGCTGATCCCTGCGCGTAAACCTGCCGCAAGGCCCGTCCCACGCCATCGCCCGGGCTGGGCGGGCGAACGACCTGTCCCGCGAGGGGCCGTTTGCCGGAGATGGGGACATGCGGTGCCATAGAGTTCCAACGAGCGCATGGCCGTTTCGTTTCATGCTCTTACCCGATAGGTATCGCGATCCGTCGCGTTGACGGCCCGAGGGAAGCGATGCAGTTTTCACCCGACCTGTTGGCGCGCGTTCGTGCCGGTTCTCCGTTCCTGTCGACGCTGCTCGATCGCGAGGCGGATTTCCTGACCCGGATCGATGGGTTTGATGTCGACGTCCTCGCCGCCGTGGCGGCCGATCCGGATCTGCCGTTGGCGCGGCAGTTGCGGATCGAGCGACGCCGGGTCGCGCTGCTGGTCGCGCTGGGAGATTTGTCGGGTGCTTATGACCTGACCCGCGTCACGCGAACGCTCAGCGACTTCGCCGACCATGCCCTGCACCGCGCGATCGGGCAGGCGATCGAGGAGCGGACGCCGGGGGCCGACCCGCGCGGTTTCGCCGCGATCGGCCTGGGCAAGCAGGGCAGTCGCGAACTCAACTACTCATCCGATATCGATCCGATCCTCCTCTACGATCCGGCTATCCTGCCCCGGCGTGAGAAGGATTCACCGGCAGAGGCGGCGGTGCGGATCGGCAGGCGGGTCGTCGAACTGCTGCAATCGCGCGACGGCGACGGCTATGTCCTGCGGGTCGATCTGCGCCTGCGTCCGTCGCCGGAGGCCACGTCGATCGCCCTGCCGGTCGATGCCGCCGTTTCCTATTACGAGTCCGCTGCGCTGCCATGGGAGCGGGCGGCGTTCATCCGCGCCCGCGCCGTCGCGGGGGACAGGGCGCTGGGTGATCGCTTCCTCGACGCGATCCGGCCGTTCGTCTGGCGCCGCGCACTCGATTACGGCGCGATCGGTGAAATCCGCGAGATCACGCGCCGTATCCGCGAACATTATGCGCAGGGGCAGGTGTTCGGGCCGGGATACGACCTGAAGCGCGGGCGGGGCGGCATTCGCGAGGTCGAGTTCTTCGCGCAGGTCCATCAGCTGGTCCATGGCGGTCGTGCGCCCGAATTGCGGGCGCCGGCGACGCGCGATGCGCTCGCCGTACTCGCCAAGGGCGGTCGCATCCCGGTTGAAGAGGCGATGGTGATGGATGCGGCCTACACTTTGTTCCGCACGATCGAACACCGGCTGCAAATGGTCGACGACCGGCAGACGCACAGCCTGCCCGATGGACGGGAAGCGCTCGACCGGGTTGCGCGGCTGCATGGTCTGTCGGATGCGGCGGCGCTTCTCCACCTGCTCGCACCGCCGGTCGCGGCGGTCGGGGCGATCTACGACCGGCTCGACGGGGCCGCCACCACGCGCCTGCCGGCGGACCCGCAATCGTTGGCCGAACGGTTGGAAGCGTTGGGATTCGCATCCGGCGAACAGGGTGCCCGGCGGATCGCGGACTGGCGAAGCGGGGGGTATCCGTCGCTTCGCAGTCCGGCGGCGCGCGCCGCTCTGGAGGACAGTCTGCCTGGCCTGATCGCGGGGCTGGCGACGGCCGCCGATCCGCAGGCGGCGCTGCTTAGGCTCGACGCGATGCTCGCGCGCCTGCCGAGCGCCATCAATCTGTTCCGCCTGCTCGAAGCGCAGCCGGCGCTCGCCCGCCTGCTCAGCACGATCCTGTGCCATGCCCCCACGCTGGCGGAGGCGCTGGCCCGCCGCGCCGTGCTGCTGGATGCGCTGATCGACGCCCGCGCACTCGAACCGGTGGGTGATGTCGACGAACTGGCCGCAGAGATGCAGGCGCGCAGCCGCGACGGGTATGAACGGCTGCTCGATCACGTTCGTGATGTCGTCAATGAGAAGCGCTTCATGCTGGGTGTGCAGGTCGTTGCCGGGACCAGCGATCCGCTGGCGGTGGCGGCGGGATATGCCCGGGTAGCGGAGGCAGCGGTCCGGGTGCTCGCCGCCGCGACGGTTGAGGAATTCGCCCAGCGCCATGGTCGGGTGCACGGCAGCGAACTGATCGTCCTCGCGCTCGGGCGGTTGGGCGGCGGGGCGCTGACCCATGCGTCGGACCTCGATCTGATCTACTGCTTCACCGGCGATTTCGCGGCGGAATCGGATGGCGACAAGCCGCTGGGCGCGGTGCTCTATTACAACCGCCTTGCCCAGCGATTGACGGCGGCGCTGTCGGTGCAGACCGCTTCCGGGCCGCTCTATGAGGTCGATACCCGCCTGCGGCCGTCCGGTGCGCAGGGGCCGCTGGTGGTCTCGCTGGCCGGGTTCGAACGCTATCAGCGCGAGGATGCGTGGACATGGGAGCATATGGCGCTGGCCCGCGCACGGCCGATCGTCGGTTCGGCGGAGGGGCAGGCGCAGGCCGCTGCGATCATCGCGCGCATATTGGCCGGCGATCGCCCGCAACGGGACGTCGCGGCCGAGGCGGCGGCGATGCGGGCGGAAATGACGCGCCACAAGCCACCGGTCGGGCCGCTCGACGCGAAGCTCTCCCCAGGCGGCCTCGTCGATCTCGAATTCGCGGTCCATGTCACGCAATTGTCGACCGGCTGCGGCCTCATGCCGCAACTGGGCGCGGCGATCGATGGGTTGGTGGAGGCGGGGCTGCTGCCCGACGGGCTGCGACCGGCGCATGACTTTCTGACGCGGTTGCTCGTCACGATGCGGCTGGTCGCGCCGGACGGTCAGGTACCGTACGACGCCACGCAACCGATCCTCGCCGCCGCGCTCGGCTGCCCCGACTGGCCGACGGCGCTTGCCCGGCTGGACGCCGTGCGGCAGATCGTCGCGACGACTTGGCAAGACATTGCGACAGGAGCGCAGGATGGAAATCGGTGACAGCCTACCACACGGGCATCTGACCTCGGCGGACGGCACCCGCTTCGCGCTGGCCGGCCGCATCGGGCAGCCGATGGTCGTGTATTTCTATCCGAAGGCCGATACGACCGGCTGTACCCGCGAAGCGCAGGATTTCTCCGCGCTGGAGCAGGATTTTCGCGCGCGTGGTGCAACCGTGATCGCCGTATCGCGCGACACCCCGGCAAAACTGACCCGCTTCGCGACCAAGCACGCGCTCACGGTCGAGCTTGCGAGCGACGAAGACGGGTCGGTGTGCGAGGTATTCGGCACCTGGGTCGAAAAGCAGATGTATGGTCGCAGTTACATGGGCATCGAGCGGGCGACATTCCTGTTCGACGCGACAGGGAAACTGGTCCGGCAATGGCGTAAGGTGAAGGTGCCGGGCCATGCCGTAGAGGTACTGGCGGCGGTTCCGGCGTAATCGGAGCGAATCGATTGCAGTCCCGCCGGTCGCCCCGTGCAGCGAACCGAAATCCTACGGACATTCTATGGTTAAACGACTCGCCGTGCCTGTACGGCGGTTGAACGTGAAGGATCGGTGCCGCGCTTGCGCGCTCTGGCAAATTTCCGGCAAGTGCAGCCTCGGTCAACGCGGTGGGGCATACCGTCAAGACATTGGGGTTCAACGTTCGTGTCGGCTCGTCCGGCGCGCATAACGCTCGGATAGCGGGACAGAATGTCGATTACCTCCGTATTGAAAAATAACGTCGCTCCGATCACGGGGTTCCGTTCGATCTTT
The DNA here is from genome assembly GCF_001421765.1 of Sphingomonas sp. Leaf32. Classification (GTDB taxonomy): domain Bacteria; phylum Pseudomonadota; class Alphaproteobacteria; order Sphingomonadales; family Sphingomonadaceae; genus Sphingomonas. The sequence continues at coordinate 74,285 of NZ_LMLA01000002.1, forward strand.
CGGACCCGCCATTTCATCCTGCACGACGGCAAGCAGCTGCGTCGCCACACCATTTCCGGGCGGAACCAGGCCGCTGCCGCAGGTCTCGCCGCCGTCACCATGGCCTTTTCGGCCTATGGCATGGGGCAGGCGACGATCGGCACGGCGATGGCCGGTGCGGTTGCCGGCGAGGACAAGGTCGCAGCGATGCAGCAGAAAGTCGACGCGATGCGCGCCGATGTCGCCCGGCTTCATGCCGATGCCCGTGCCCATGCCGACCGTCTCGACAAGCGTCAGGCCGCACTTGCCGCCGTGCTGACCGGGGCGGACGATGCGAAGACCCTCGCCCGCGCCGCACTCGACCAGCAGCCGGTGGGCGCTTCCAACAGCGTCACCCGCCCGTTCGACCGCGTCGCGCGTCAACAGGCGGCGATGGCGGCACAGGCAAAGGCGATGGCCGACGCGCGCTATGCGCAGACCGCCGGATCGCTGCGCAAGCTGGGGCTGAACCCGCGCCGGGTGATGCCGGCGATGGGCGGTCCCTATGAACCGGTCGACGCCGCCACCGCCGCTGCGGCCGCCGCCGGCGCCGCTACCGCGGATGCACAGGCCGACGCCCAGTTCCGCGCATTGTTCATGAGCTGGAAAAAGCTCGACACGATCGAACAGGCGGCGATTTCGATTCCGTCCTATCAGCCGGTGCAGAGCCTGTCCTTCACCAGCAATTTCGGGGTTCGTTCCGATCCCTTCCGCGGCACTGCCGCGATGCACGCCGGGGTGGATATTCCGGGGCCGATCGGTACGCCGATCTACGCTACCGCCGACGGCATCATCTCGCGCGCGGAACGTGCCGGCGGATACGGCAATCTGATTGAGGTGAACCATGGCAAGGGTATCGCGACCCGCTATGGCCACCTGTCGAAGATCCTCGTGCACGACCATGAACGCGTGAAGCGCGGCCAGATGATCGGCCTGATGGGGTCGACCGGGCGTTCGACCGGCAGCCACCTGCATTACGAAGTCCGGATCGACGGTTCGGCGGTCAATCCGGCGCCGTATCTGCAGGCGGGGCAGCTCGCCATGGCGGCCGACCGGGCGCAGCGGCAGCGTCTGGCGATGGGTGGTCCCGTCGTCGACGAGTAAAGGTGACGCGACGACCGTTGCCGTTGCGTGGCGCCGCGCCTATCTGGGCGTGATGGATATGACCATGACCGACGTCACCTTGTCCGCCTCCGCCGCCGCGCGGGTTGCCGCCATTGCCGAAAAGCAGGCGAAGCCGGCGATCCTGCGCCTGTCGGTCGAAGGGGGCGGTTGCTCCGGTTTCCAATATCGCTTTGGCTTGGCCGATGGCGTCGAGGCCGATGACAGCATCGCCGAAACCGATGGCGTGACGCTGGTGGTGGATGCGGTCAGCATCGATCTGGTGCGTGGCAGCGAAGTGGATTTCGTCGAATCCCTAGGCGGCGCGGCGTTTCGCGTGACCAATCCGCAGGCGGCGTCGGGCTGTGGCTGCGGCACCAGCTTCGCGATCTGACGTGCGGATCGTCTCTTACAACGTCAACGGCATCAAGGCGCGCTTGCCCCGACTGATCGAATATCTGACCGAGGAACAGCCCGATGTGGTCTGTCTTCAGGAACTGAAATCCAGCGACGACACCTTCCCTGAAGCCGACATTCGCGCCGCCGGCTATGGTGCCATCTGGCATGGGCAGAAGGGCTTCAACGGCGTTGCGGTACTGGCACGCGGCGTCGATCCGATCGAGCGCCAGCGCGGCCTGACGGGTGAGCCGGAGGACGAGCACAGCCGCTATCTCGAGGCGGAGGTCGATGGCGTCGTGGTCGCGTCGATCTACCTGCCCAATGGCAATCCGCAGCCCGGACCGAAATTCGATTACAAGCTGCGATGGATCGATCGATTGCACGCGCGTGCTGCCGAACTGCTTGCCGAGGAGCGGGCGGTCGTGCTGGCGGGTGACTATAACGTCATTCCGAACGACGACGATGTCTATTCCGTTCGTGCGATGCAAACCGATGCGCTGATGCAGCCTGAGTCGCGTGCCGGGTATCGCGCATTGCTGGCGCAGGGCTGGACTGATTCGCTCCGGACGCGGTTCCCGAAAGGCGGCGTATGGACCTTCTGGGACTATCAGGCGGGTGCGTGGCAGCGCGATGCCGGGTTCCGGATCGACCATCTGTTGCTCAGCCCGATTGCCGCCGACCGTTTCGCCGATGCTGGCGTGGACAAGAGCCACCGGGGCCGGGAGAAGGCGAGCGACCACGCACCGACCTGGGTCCGCCTCCGTTGAAGCAATTCGCCTTTGTCGTGGTCGGCATGGCGCTGTCGGTGCCATCGGTCGCCGCGGCACGCGATTATTGCCCGACCCGGCCCAGCCTGGGGCAGTCCGCCTGCACCGTGGAAGCGGGGCATTTCGCGATCGAAACCGCACTGACCGACTGGGAACGGTCGCGCGACAGCGACACGGTGTTGTTCGGCGATACGCTGTTCCGGCTGGGGCTAAGCGATGCGACCGAATTGCAGGTGGAATGGACTCCGATCGGCGTCGCGCGCGATCGCCCGATCGGGCGCAATGTCGCGCGGACGGGCGATCTGGAGGTCGGTACCCGTATCGCGCTGCGCAATCCGGATGGGAAGGGCCTGTCCTATGGCCTGCAGCCTTCGGTACTGGTGCCGGTCGGGCGTTCCCCCATCGGTGACGGTGGATGGGGCGCGGCGATGGTCGCGCCGGTTTCCTATGATCTGAGCGATCGGTTGAACCTGCAATTCTCACCCGAAATCGCATGGCTGCCGCGGGAGCAAGGCCGTGGAAACATGGTCGTCGCGACCGCGACGGTCGGGCTGGGCCTGACGCTCTCCAAGGCGTGTCAGCTCACGACCGAGCTCCAGTTCGAGCGCGCCGATGATGTGACCGACCATCGCCTGGCGCTGGCGGTGGCTTGGCAGCTGTCCGACGATGTGTTCATCGATACCGGCGGCGCGGCGGGTCTGGACGATCACACTCCCGAGCTGCGGCTCTACAGCGGCATTTCCAAGCGCTTCTGATCCGCGCTCGTGACGGGGCGGTCAGGCGTCCGAACATCTGGTGTATCACGCTGTGTGTTGGTTATGTATGACACTGGTAATTCTCAGCTTGCTTGGCAAGAGGCTGAAAAGAAACGTTTTCTGTAATTGGCATGGTCGCTGCAATGTTTCCGGCAAGTTCCGCGGTCCGACGCGGACGCCACAGGGAGACCATGCAATGTTCATCGTTCACTTCGTTACGTCGACGGTTCTCGGCCTCGTCGCCACAAGCTCGGCCCATGCCGTCCAAGCGAATGTCACCCAGGCCGCGCCCGGTAGGGTCGTCGCCACCACCGAGCCGACCGCCGCGATCCCCGCTGCCAGACCGCGGCGCTATTGCATCAGCGATCGCCGTGAAGGCGCACCTCGCCGCCCGAAGATCTGCCGTACCCGCGACGAATGGCAGGCACGCGGCTTTGATCCGCTCATCGCGATCGGCCAACTCTAATCACGATTGCCGCCGCCGGGTGGGGGTGCCCGGCGGTATTCCGTTACAGCGTGCGTTCGTACATCTGATAGACGCGGTTGATCTTGCTATCGATCGTCGTCGCGATGGCGTTCATGCCCTGGTTGTCATCGAGGACCCAGCCGATCTCGCCGCGCGACGCGCCGAACTTCGCTACCGCATCGCGGCGGATATATTCGATCATCATGAAGGCCAGCTGGCTCGCCATGCGCGACGCCTGCAACCGCTTGACCACACCCATCAGCGGCACGCGCATCGTCCGCGCCTTGGGCGCGCGCAGCCACAGCAGCAGTTTCAGCCAGTTGAACGGCAGCAGCGACCCGCCCATCGGCTTCAGCGGCTCGTTCATGTCCGGCAGCGTAATCATGAACGCCACCGGCTCACCGTCCAGTTCGGCGATGCGGATCAGGTCCTCGAACACCAGCGGTTTCAGCTTTTTGCCGACATCGTCGACTTCGGGCTGAGTCAGCGGCACGAAGCCCCAATTGTCCGACCATGCGTCGTTCAGGATATTGAGGATGATCGCCGCTTCATCGGCGAACTTCGCCTTGTTGACGCGCCGGATGCGGATGCGCGCGTTCTTCTCACCGGCAGCGACGATGCGCTGCACGATCGGCGGGAAGCCCTTTGTAATGTCCAGATCGTACGTGATGAGCTTCTTGACCGGAGCATAGCCGGCATGTTCGATCCAGCCCTGATACTGCGGCAGATGATGCCCCATCAACACCGTCGGGCTGTGGTCATGGCCCTCAATCAACAGTCCCGGCTCTTCCCAGATCGATAGCGCGCAGGGACCGATCGCCCGGGTCATGCCCTTGTCGCGCAGCCACTGCTCGGCCTGCGCGATCAGCACCTTCGCGGTCGCTTCGTCCTCGGCCTCGAACATGCCCCAGAAGCCGACGCCGGGACCGAAGCCCTTCTCGGTCGGCATGGTCAGCGCCAGCGTGTCGAGATGCGCCGACACGCGCCCGACGACCGCACCGTTGCGCTCGGCGATGTAGAGCTGGGCTTCGGCATGGCTGAACCAGCCATTCTTCTTCGGATCGATCTGTCCGGCGACCTCGCTCTTTAGCGGCGGGACCCAGTGCGGGTCGTTGGCATAGAGCCGATAGGGAAGGGCGATGAACGCCTTTCGGTCGGCGGCGGTCAGGACCGGACGGATGGTGATCGACATGGCTATCCCCCAAACAGCAACGGGGCGGCAATGCGCCGCCCCGTCTCAAACTTCAAATGACAAATCAGTCATCCGACCCGGATCAGTCACGATAGCGTGGGTGCCCCTTGGCGACGCCACCGGATAGCTCGGCGACCTTCGGATATTTCTTGGCGACCTCTTCGGTGTAGCCAAGGTTGAAGACCGTCGGGCTCTTTTCCGGGCGTTCCGACCGCTCGTAATGGGTGCCGAAAATCTTGTCCCAGAAGAAGTTCGTGATGCCGAAATTGCCATGTTCGTCGTGGAAGTGATGCGCCATGTGCTTCCGCTTCCATTCGACCAGCAACTTGTTCTTGGGCTTGTAGGCCAGATGCTGGATGCAATGGCAGAATTCGTAAAAGCAGGTCGTCAGCAGACCGGTCGCCAGCGCCGCCATCGCTCCGCCGAACCCGCCGATCAGGTAACCGATCGGCGCCGTCGCGATCGCGATCGCGGGCAACGTCGTATGCAGCGCGCCGAACAGCACTTCGAGATGGTTCGGGTCCTGATGGTGGTCGTAGTGAATCCGCTTCCACGTCGCGGCGAGCGGTGCGAACTTGAACATCCAGTTGGAATGCAGCACCCAACGATGCAGCACATACCATACCAGCGGATAGGCAAGGACCGCCACGCCGACCGAAGCGAGCGTCGGCGTCAGCGGCGCGGGACGCCATGCGAACAGCCCGATCGCGACGAATGACAGCGCGATATAGGCGATGATCGCCGGATACTGAAAATACGCAACGACAAGTTCCTTGAAGGTCATCTTGTCGAGATGGTGCGACTGTTTCCAGAAGCCCTGCTTCTCGGTGATCGCGTTCATCGGCCTAACTTCCTCAATCCATTCCTTTAACCGGACGATTCGCCCATCGTTCCCGCTCTGCCCGCGCTTTGCGGCCAAAGTGCGACGATCCTGGGGCTATTCCTCGGTCCGGATCAGCACCGCCTCACCGATCAGGAAGAACAGCAGGAACGGCGCCCATGCCGCTAGGAACGGTGGATAGGCCCCAAGGTTGCCCATCGCGAGAGCGAAATTGTCCGCCACGAAATAGGTGAACCCCAGCGCCATGCCAATGACGGCACGGACAAACAACTTGCCCGAACGGGCAACGCCGAATGCCGCAACCGCTGCCAGCAGCGGCATCAGCACCGCCGACAGCGGCCCGGACAGCTTGTGCCACAAGGCACCCTCCAGCGCCTTGGTCGGACGGCCGGCTTCGTTCAGGTCGCCGATAGCGCTCGACAATTGCGCGAACGACAGCCCGTCGGGATCGACATTCTGGAGCGTGAACTGATCGGGGCGGACCCCGCCGGCGATCTTCAGCGACCCCAGCCGTTCGCGGATGCCTGTCGTAACCGTGAAGCGTTCGGCATTGTCGATCCGCCACGCGCCACCTTCGCGCCAGCCGCTGCTGGCCGTCACGAGTTCGCGCAGCGAACTGCCATCGCGATTATAGACGGTGATGCCGCGCAGCCGGGTCGCTTCCCCGCGACCGGCGACGCGCGCGACTTGGATCAGATTGTCGCCGTCGCGGACCCAGACGTTGGTCCGTTCCCCCCGGTCGACCGGCAGCGGGCCGTAATCGACATTGTCCCAGATGGTCAGCGTCGCGGTAGCGCGCGCGACGACGCGTTCGTTGAATGCGAAGGACAAGGCAGCGACGCCAAAGCTGGCCAGGATCAACGGCGCCAGCACCTGATGCGCCGACAGGCCGCCCGCCTTCAGGCTGATGATCTCGCTGTTCTGGTTGAGCTGGGTCAGCGTCAGGATCGTGCCAAGCAGGACGGAGAAGGGCAAGAACCGCGCGATGATCTGCGGCGTGCGCAGCGATACGTAGTGCAGGATTTCCGCCTGGCCGTTGCCCGGCACCGCGAGGATCTTACCGCTTTCGCTCAGCAGGTCGAGCGCCTGCAGCACCAGCACCAGCGCGAACAGGATGGCGAAGGTGCGGACGAGGAACAGTCGCGCCATGTAGACCGCGACGGTCGAGGAGGGAAAGAACGCCCGCATCACGCCGCCGCCCGCTTCCGCCGGCCGGGCAGATAGCGGCCGATGAACTTGCCGACCTTCGCCGCCCCACGCTCCAGCCCGCCGATCGGCTCGCCGCCCGGCACGCGGGCGATGACCCAGTAGAGGCGCAGGACCAGCGCGGTGAACAGCAGGAACGGCCCCCACAGCGCGATGATCGGGTCGATCCGGCCCAGGCCGCCGACCGCTTCGCCATATTCATTGACCTTGTGATAGGTCACGATCATCACGATCGACAGGAACACGCCCAGCGCCGAAGACGACCGCTTCGGGGGGACGCCCAGCGCCAGCGCCAGCATTGGCAGCAGGAACATCGTCGCCACCTCCGCCAGACGGAAGTGGAAATTCGCACGCGCCGCGTCGCGATCCTCTTCGCTGACCTTAGGGTTGTGCCCGGTGATCGCCAGCTGCGGCAGCGTCTGTTCCAGATCGCGTCCGCCGCGCGGACGGAAGCTGCCGAATTTCGGCAGGTCGATCGGCAGGTCGTGCGCGGTGAAGGTCAGCGTCCGGGGTACGCGGAAATCGGGCGCGTTATGGATTAGCGTGCCGTTGGTCAGGCGGAAGATGATGGTGTTGGGATCATCCGTGCGCAGGAACTGGCCGCGCTCCGCCGTCACGCCCAGCCATTGCCCGTTCGGGCGGCTCGCCTGGACGAAGATGCCGCGCAGGTCGGCACCAGAATTGCGGCTTTCCTCAATCCGCAGCGTCATCCGCTCGCCCAGCTTCGTGAACTCGCCGACCTTGATCGAGGCGCCAAGCGCGCCGGTGCGCAGTTCGAAGCGCAGCGCCTCGTAATTATAGCGCGCGAGCGGCTGGACGAAGCCAACGATCGCGAGGTTCGCCGCCGCCAGCACCGTCGCGTACATGAACGGCACGCGCAGCAGCCGCCAGTAGCTCATGCCGACGCCCAGCATGACGTCCAGCTCGGACGAGGTCGCGAGCTTGCGGAATGCCAGCAAGATGCCGAGCATCAGACCGATCGGAATGCCAAGCCCCAGATATTCGGGCAGCAGGTTGGCGAGCATCCGCCACACGACGCTGACCGGGCCGCCCTCCGCCGCGACGAAATCGAACAGCCGCAGCATCCGGTCGAGGACGAGCAGCATCGCCGAAATCAGCAGCGTGGAGAACAGCGGCACCGCGATCAGCCGGGCCATGTAGCGATCGATCGATGGCATGGGCCAAGGCTATAGCGAAGGTTGCGCCCGAAGCTAGTCCCTAGCGATCCTCCCCGTCACGGGGAGGGGGGCAGGATCCTCCCCGGTACGGGGAGGGGGGCCAGCGAAGCTGGTGGAGGGGGGCGTCCGCATACGGAACCGTCGTTTTGCGTCGCGGTCCCCCTCCGCGTGCCGGGGAGGATTTTAGGCGAGGACCCCCACGGCTTTCCCCGCCGCTTCGAACATGCCGAGAATCGTCTCGACCTGTTCCGCCGTGTGTTCGGCGCACAGCGAACAGCGCAGCAGGAACGTGCCGGCCGGCGTCGCGGGCGGGCGCGCCATGTTCACGTACAGCCCGCCTTCGAGCAGCGCCTGCCACATCAACACGGCCTGCTGTTGATCCTCCAGGATCACTGCGATGATCGCCGATTGCGGGGTGTCGGTGCCGAGCTTGAAGCCCAGGTCCTTCAGCCCGCCATGCAGCCGCTTCGAATTTCGCCACAGATGTGCACGCTTGTCGCCGGCGTGGCGCAGCTTGCGGATCGACGTAGCGGCGGTCGCGACCACCGAGGGCGGCAGCGACGCGGTGAAGACATAGGGCCGGCACACCAGCCGCATCACGTCGAACTTCGGATGGTTCGATACGCAGAAGCCGCCGACCGTGCCGACCGATTTCGAGAAGGTGCCGACGACGAAATCGACGTCCTTCTCGACGCCCTGTTCCTCGTACACCCCGCGCCCGTTGGGTCCGAAGAAGCCCATGCCATGCGCTTCGTCGACCAGCACCATGCAGCCATGCTTCTTCGCGACCGCGACCATTTCGGGCAGGGGCGCGATATCGCCGAGCATCGAATACACGCCCTCCAGCACGACCAGCTTGCCCGGTTCTTTCGGCAGGCGGCCGAGGCGACGGTCGAGATCCTCGACCGAATTGTGGCGGAAGCGCACGATCTCGGCATTGCCGAGCGAGCAGCCGTCATAGATCGACGCATGGCTGTCGGCGTCGAGGATGATGTATTCGCCCTTGCCCGCCAGCGTCGAGATGATGCCGAGGTTCGCCTGATAGCCGGTCGAAAAGACCATGGCATGGTCGGTGCCATAGAATTCGCGCAGCGCCGCCTCGCAATCCTTGTGCGGGTCGTAGGTGCCGTTCAGCACCCGGCTGCCGGTGGTGCCCGATCCGAAATCGTCGAACGCCTTTTTGCCCGCCGCGATCACGTCGGGGTCGAAGGTCATGCCCATGTAGTTATAGGTGCCGAGCAGGATCGTGTCCTTGCCCCGGATCACCGCCTGGGTCGGCGACGTCACCTTGTCCATCACGATCGCGAAGGGATCGCGCACGCCCGTCGCCAACAGCGCCTCGCGTTCGGCGATCAGCGCATCGAACTTGCTGAACAGGTCGCGTTCGGGCGCGACCGCTTCCGGCGATGTGGGCAGGGCGTGGGGGGTGGCGGCGGCTTCGGTCATGATGTCGGTCTTTCGGGGGCCGGGCAGGGGGATCAGGCGGTCTTCAGCTTCTCGACGGCGTCGGCCAGCTGGCCGACGGTTTCGATGTCCGCCTGCATGTTCATGGTGATGACGATGTCGAATTCGTCCTCGACCGCCGCGACGAAATCCATGACGGTCAGGCTATCCCATTCGAGATCGCCGGCAAAGGTCGTCGCGTCGGTCAGCTCGACGCCCTTCTTGTTGAACGGTTCGATCAGGTCGGTGATCGTGGCGAAGGTCGCGGCGCGGTCGCTCATGCTGCTCTTTCCAAGTTACGTGGTTGCGCGGGGCTATAGCAGACGGTGCGCGCGATACCATGCCGCGGTGTCGGCAAGGCCGCGTGCCGTGTCGATCCGTGGCTGCCACAGGTCGGCCGGTGGCCGGCGCGCGGGATCGGCGGTCCAGTCGGGATGGGCGAGATAGCCGGCCCGGTCGAGCGTCAGCTTCGCCCGAGCCCCCCGCAGTTTGCCATCGATCCGCGCGCCCAGCCGCAACAGCCCGGCGGGCAGATGCATCGCCAGCACCCGGCGCCCGACGGCCGCGCCGATCAGGCGGGCCATTTCGGCATGGGTCATCGCCCGGCCGTCATCGACCTCCAGCACCGTGCGCGGGCCATTGCGTTCCGCCAGCGTCAGCAACAGCCGCGCCAGGTCGTCGACCGCGACCAGCGCGACCTTGCCCGGCGGTGGCAGCAGCGCCAGCCCCATCTGCGCCATGCGGAACATGTCGCGCATTTCGGTATCGCCGGGACCATAGACGCCGGTCGGGCGGACGATGGTCCAGTCGCGGTCGCTGGTCGCCACCAGCTCTTCGCCCGCGCGCTTGGACGCGCCATAGGTCGACAGCTGCGGTTCGCGCGCCGACAGCGACGATACATGGACGAACCGCCGCACGCCCGCTGCCTGCGCCGCGTCGAGCACTGCCTGTGTTCCCGTGACATTGCCGGCGGTGAAGCCTGCGAGATCGGGGGCGCTCACTACCCCGGCCACGTGCAGGACTACATCGGCCCCGGCCATCAACTCGGCCAGGCTGTCGGGCTTGTCGAGCGCGCCGCGTACCCAGTTGACGTTCGGTTCGGCCGGTTGCGCGCGGCGGGTCAGCGCGCGGATGTGCCAGTCCTGCCCAACCGCCTGCGCGATCACGCGGCGACCGACGAAACCGGTTCCGCCGGTAAGCGCCATCGTCCTCACAGCAACGCCATATGGTTGCGATGAACCAGCGCCGAGCGCGGCGCATAGCCCAGCAGGTCGGCCAGTTCGTCGCTGCGCCGCCCGACGATCCGCGCGGCATCGCCGGCGTCATATTCGGCAAGGCCGCGCGCGACCGCCCGGCCATTGGCATCGATGATCCGCACCAGATCACCGCGTACGAAATCCCCGGCGATCTCGATCGCGCCGGCGGGCAGCAGGCTGCGTCCGCTCGATAATGCACGGGCGGCACCGGCGTCGATCCGGATCGATCCGCGATCGGTCAGCCCACCCGACAGCCACGCCTTGCGCGCCGGGGCGTTGCCGGCGGTCGCGAAGACGGTGCCATGGCCGGTCTCGCCGAAGCGGGCGAGCGGATGATCGATCCGCCCGGTCGCGATGGCGAGGTTCGCACCGGCGGCGGTCGCGATCCGTGCCGCCTCGATCTTCGATACCATCCCGCCCGATCCCATGCCCGACGATGATTTCGTGTCGGCCATCGCCATGACGCCCGCATCGATCTGCGCGACATGCGGGATCAGCCTCGCATTCGGGTTGCCGTGCGGGTTCGAATCGTACAGCCCGTCGATGTCGGACAACAGCACGACGCCATTGGCCCGCGCCGCAGCACCGACCCGCGCGGCCAGCCGGTCGTTGTCGCCGAAGCGGATTTCCTCGGTCGCGACGCTGTCATTCTCGTTGACGACCGGCACGACGCCCAGCTTGAGCAGCCGGCCGAGCGTCGCCGAGACGTTAAGATACCGCCGCCGATCCTCCAGATCGTCGAGCGTGACCAGCAATTGCGCCGCGGTCATGCCGTGGTTGCCAAGCAATTCCGCCCAGATGCTCGACAGCGCGATCTGCCCGGTCGCGGCGGCCGCCTGCGCATCCTCCAGGCTGGCGCGTCCGCCTTTCGCGAGGCCCAGCCGTCGCGCGCCCAGCGCAATCGCGCCCGACGAGACGATCACGATCTGTTGCCCGTCCGCGACCCGCGTGGCGATGTCCGCGACCAGCGACGCCAGCCAGTCGCGTCGTGCCTGTCCGTCGGGCGCGACCAGCAGCGCCGACCCGACCTTCACGATCAGGCGGGGGCAGGTCGCAGGGCCGAAGAGATCGCTCGCCGCTAGATCGGCGACCATTCGCGCGGTTCCTCATCGTCGCCGGTATCCTGCGCGTGCATCTCGCCCGGCCCGATCGCCTCGATCAGCCGGTCTAGCACCGCCTCCAGCCCCTGTCCGGTCGCACCCGACAGCGGCAGCACCTTGGCCCCGCTCTCCGCTTCCAGCTCGGCGATCAGCGCCGCGGTCAGTTCTTCATCGAGCAGGTCGGCCTTGTTCAGCGCGATGACTTCCGGCTTGTCGGCCAGGTCTGCGCCGTAATTCTCCAGCTCGCCGCGCACGATGCGATAGGCCGCGACCGGATCGTCGGCATGGCTGTCGATCAGGTGGAGCAGCACGCGACACCGTTCGATATGGCCCAGGAAGCGGTCGCCGATTCCGGCCCCCTCCGCCGCGCCTTCGATCAGGCCGGGGATGTCCGCCACCACGAACTCGCGCTGCTTGTGACTGACCACGCCCAGCTGCGGACGGGTGGTGGTGAAGGCATAGGCCCCGACCTTCGCATTGGCATTGGTCACGGCATTGATGAAGGTCGACTTGCCGGCATTGGGCAGCCCGACCAGGCCGGCATCGGCCAGCAGCTTCAGCCGCAGCCACACCCACGCCTCGTCACCCGGCCAGCCGGTGCCGTGCTGGCGCGGGGCGCGGTTGGTCGACGTCTTGTAGCTGGCATTGCCACGCCCGCCGTCGCCGCCGCGCAGGAACACCTCGCGCTGGCCCGGCTGGGTGAAGTCGGCGAGGACAGTCTCCTTGTCCTCCGACAGGACCTGCGTTCCCACCGGCACGCGGATGATGAGGTCGCGCCCGCCGCCGCCGGTGCGGTTAGCGCCCGATCCGCCGCTGCCGCGCGGTGCCCGGAAATGCTGGGTGTAGCGAAAGTCGATCAGCGTGTTCAGACCCGGAACCGCTTCGAAGATGATGTCGCCGCCCTTGCCGCCATTGCCGCCGTCGGGGCCACCATACTCCATGAATTTTTCACGGCGAAAACTGACGGCGCCGGGGCCGCCCCCGCCCGAACGGACGAAGATCTTGGCTTGATCGAGAAAATGCATTGCGCGCGCTTAGTCGGAGTCGCCCCAAGGGGGAAGGGGATTATGCTATAGCCGCCGATAGAGCACCAGCGCGTCGACCGCGCCCAGCGTCGGATGATCGAATGCGCCGGGCAGGCGACCGACCTGTTCGAAGCCGAGCGACAGCCACAGCCGGACCGCGCGGACATTGGTCGCGATCACGAAATTATACTGCATCGCGCGAAAACCGGCGGTGCGGGCATGGTCGAACGAATGCAGCGCCATCGCACGGGCGATTCCTCGCCCGGTCGCCTGCGAATGGGTGGCATAGCCGCAATTGGCGACATGCGCGCCCCCGCCGGCCTTGTTCGCGCGACAGAAATAGCTGCCGAGCACCTGACCCTCGACATCGGCGACGAACACCGCATGTCCGGGCGCTAACCAGAAGGCCAGCGCCTGTTCCACGGTCATGTCGCGGTCGAGCGCATAGGTTTCGCCCGCGCGGATGATCGGCAGGATGATATCGGCAATCGCCGTCGCATCGCCCGGCGTTGCGGGCCGCACCACCAGGGTCACGGCTCGCCGCGCACCGCGATCAGGCTGCGCACCGCCAGTTCGCGCGCCCGTTCGCGCGGCAGGCCCAGCGCCTTGGCCATCGCCCCGCCCAGCAAGGCATCGCCCAGCGCCATCAGCACCAGTTGCAGCGTCTCATCGGCCAGCGGCATCCCGCTCAACGCATTCTCATGGCCCAGACGATCGACCAGCGCGTGGATCGCATCAAGGATCGGGTCGAGCGCGTCGTCATTGCCCGACAGGATCATCCAGCTTGCCAGTGCCCCGGCACCCTCCCGGTCGAACGCGTCGAAGGTCAGGTCGACGACTTCGCGCGGGTCATGATCGCCATCGCGCGCGCGAAGCACCGCCGCGCCGATCGTCGCGGTGATCGACGTCGCCATCCGCTCCGCCAGCGCCTTTTGCAGCCCCGATGCCGATCCGAAATGGTGCAGCAGATTGGCATGGGTCCGCCCGATCCGCGTTGCTACGGCCTTCAGGGTAACCGCCTGCGGCCCCGCTTCGATCAGCAGGTCGCGCGCCGCGTCCAGCGCCGCATCGCGCGATGCTTCGGGGGACAGGCGACGGCGGGCTATTGACATTGATGTAAGTAACTTGCAATCTGCATGGGATGATGTGGAGCAGAACCGTGCCGAAAGCAAAGACTCCCGACGACCTGACCATCACCCCGCGCGACGTCCGCTTCGGGCGGGATGGCGGCTATCGGCGCTACTGGCTGAACGATGATCCGGTCGCCACCGCCTTCTACAACGCGCTGTCGGTGACCTTTCCGAAGGGCGAGGGTTTTTTCATCGACAGCGTTCGCCAGTTTCGCGACGACGTACCACCGCGCCTCGCCGCCGAAATCCGCGCCTTCGTGAAGCAGGAGGCGATCCACACGCGCGAGCATGTCGCGTTCAACCGCCACGTCACCGATCAGGGCTATGACACGTCCCGGCTGGAGGCGCGGGTCGACCGCGAACTGGCGATCACGCGCGGCAGGCCGCCGATCGCCAATCTGGCGGCGACGATGGCGCTGGAGCATTTCACCGCGATCCTGGCTCACCAGCTAGTGGCGAACCCGCGCCATCTGGCGGGCGGGGATCGGGCGGCGGCCGATCTGTGGCGCTGGCACGCGATCGAGGAGATCGAGCACAAGGGCGTCGCCTATGACACCTGGCTGCACGCGACCCGGCATTGGGGGCGGTTCAGGCGCTGGCGGGTCAAGGCGCTGGTCATGCTGATCGTCACCGCCAAATTCTTCTGCGGGCGGACGACGGGGATGCTCGACCTGCTGGCGCAGGATGGATGGACCGGTACGCGCGTGAAATGGCGGCTGTTCGCCTATGCGTTCGGGCGGCCCGGCATGGCGCGCAAGGTGATGGGCCTGTGGTTCGCCTTCTTCCTGCCCGGCTTCCATCCATGGAACCACGACGACCGCGCGCTCATCGGACGGGTCGACAGCGAGTTCGAGGCGGCGCGGCTCGCCAGCGCGTGAAGACTTGCCCCGCACGGTGCGACGCGGCAGGGGACAGTGATGCGAACGGTGTCCGAAGAAGCGGCGGTACGGCTCTACCACCTCGATGACGAGGGCGGGGTCGCGACCACGATCCTGTACGGTACGCTTGCCGAAGCGATGTCCGCCGCCGCGCGGGAGCCGGAAGAGATACAGCCGGGCCTGTATCTGCAGACCAGCAACGACGTGGTTGGCTATCTCGATCTGCTGGAGGGGTGACCGGGGTGGCGGCGGTGCCGCACCCCGATCGCGCGGTCACTGGTAACCGCCCTCTTCCTCGCGTTCCTCGGCGGCTTCTTCCTGAACGTCTTCCATCTCTTTCTGTTCGGGCGTTTCTGGATCGATCATCGGAGCGTCCTCATCGGGTGTGGCAGCAGCGCCGTCCGACCTCAACCAGCCGGGCGTGCGCTACGTTCCGCCGCGATCAGGCCGCAAGCTGCCGGGCGCCCTGTCGATCCGACAGGCTGATGGCATAATCGATCGTCTCGACCGCCACGCCTCGTCCGCGCGACGGAATCAGGCTGCGCGTACCGGTCGGAACGAAGCCCAGCCGCCGCAGGACGGCACCCGACGCCGGATTGTCGACATAGTGCCCGGCATCGACGCGCGTGATGCCCAGCGTCGCGGCGATGTCCAGCACCGCGCGGCCTGCTTCGGTCGCATAGCCACGGCCCCATGCGGACGGCGTCAACCAATAGCCCATGACGTGCGGCAGGTCGCCGAGCGGTCCGATCCCGATCCCGCCGATCAGGTCGCAACGCCCGGCGTCATGGGCAAAGATCAGGAATACCGGGCCGGGATCGCCCGCCCATGCGCCGACGAACGCCTCCGCATCCGACAGCGTGTAGGGCCAGGGCGGACGCGACAGGTTGCGCACGACCGCCTCATGGCCGATCGCGGTCAGCAGGGTCGGCGCGTCCTCGATCCAGCCGGGGCGCAGCGTCAGGCGTTCGGTACGGGCGAACATCAGCGTCTCTCCAATGCGCCGCGCCTCCGCATCGGGGCGGGCAGGGGCCGGAGAGAGCAATAAAAAAAGGGAGCCGGGGTGACCCGCCTCCCTCTTGTTGGCTGGTTCCGTCGCCGGAACCCGGGTCACCCTGGTGGGCGACCCGTGTGGTAGCCCGTTATTCTGCGGCCTGGGCCTGCATCTCGACATACGCGAACTTGCGGCCGAGCTTGCCTTCCTTGAACGCCACGCGGCCATCGACCAGTGCGAACAGGGTATGGTCCTTGCCCATGCCGACGTTCACGCCCGGATAGAACTTGGTCCCGCGCTGACGCACGATAATGTTGCCCGCGACCACTTCCTGGCCACCGAACTTCTTCACGCCAAGGCGACGGCCGGCCGAATCACGACCGTTACGCGACGAACCGCCTGCTTTTTTATGTGCCATGGATCAAACTCCTCGTATTCGCTCAGGCGCTTATGCGGCGGCGCTGTCGTCAGCGCGCTTGTCGCCGATCGCGGTGATCTTCAGGATGGTGTGCTGCTGGCGATGACCGTTCTTGCGACGGTAGTTATGCCGGCGGCGCTTCTTGAAGACGATGACCTTCTCGCCCTTCGCCTGCGCGATGATTTCCGCCGAAACCGTCAGCCCTTCGACCGACTTCAGTTCCGAACCTTCGCCGGCAAGGAGCACGTCGCCGAGCGTCACGTTGCTGCCAGCTTCGCCATCGAGCTTCTCGACGACGATCTTGTCTCCTGCGGCAACGCGATACTGCTTGCCGCCCGTGCGCACGATTGCGAACATGGCCCTTGCTTCTTTCCCAAATACAATATGTCCGCGTGGAGATACCCCACACGGCAAGTGGATCGTGACTAGGCAAGCGCACTCACGCTGTCAATGGCGAAGGCGCGATTCGGCCACGAAACCGATGTTGCAGCGCGGCAACGGTGGCGTGACAATCGTGTGACCATTCGCGACCGAGGGTTGCGCCAGAATATTGCGAAGGGAAGGGTTGGTGCGCAACAGCATGGGCAAGTGCCCGTGCCTGGGGGAGATTTTCATGCGTAAAGCCGTTTTCACCGCGCTGTTCCTGTCGAGCGCGATGGCCGCCGTGCCGGCCTTCGCGCAGGTCGCGGACGCGCCGCCGCCTGTCGATCAGGTTCCGGCAGGTGAGGAAATCCTGGTCGTCGGCACGCGTGCGCAGGGGCGGACGGTCGCCGAAAGCCCGGTGCCGGTCGATGTCATCACCGGCGATGCGCTGGTGAATGCCGGCTATACCGAAACCAACAAGCTGCTGAACCAGCTGGTCCCTTCGTTCAACTTTCCGCAGCCCTCGATCACCGACGGCACCGACGTCGTCCGCCCGGCGACGCTGCGTGGCCTGTCGCCCGATCAGACGCTGGTGCTGGTCAACGGCAAGCGTCGCCATACGACCTCGCTGCTGAACGCCAACGGGTCGGTCGGGCGCGGATCGTCGGCGGTCGACCTCAACACCATTCCCAGCCTCGCGATCGAGCGGATCGACGTGCTGCGCGACGGCGCGTCGTCGCAATATGGTTCGGATGCGATCGCGGGCGTCATCAACGTCCAGCTCAAGCGCCGCGAAGGCGGTCGCGCGACGATGACCTATGGCAAGTACGTCTCGTCGATGGAGGACGTCGCCGAGGTATCGGGCGTCGCGCGACAGGCGAACGGCCAGCCGCAGGTCCGCGCCGACGGCACCTATGTGCTGGAGGAAACCGGCCGCGATCGTGAGGTTCGCGACGGCCGCACCGTCACCTTTGCGGCGAACATGGGCCTGCCGATGGGCGAAACCGCCTATCTGAACCTGACCGGCGAATATCGCGACCGCAACCCGACCGATCGCGCCGGATATGATCCGCGCCGCCTGTATCCGTTGCTGTCCACCGGTGGCGTCGATCCGCGGGAATTCAGCGCGAACCGCGTCAATCATCGCTATGGCGATGCGAAGACGACCGACTTCAACTTCTTCCTGAATGGCGGCGTCGACATCGGCGCGACGTCCGAACTCTATATCTTCGGCAGCTATGGCGTTCGCGACGGCGAAAGCGCCGCCTTCTATCGCCGCGCGTCGGGCCGTGACGCCAACAGCAACATTCAGGACCTGCGCAACTGCACCTTCACCGGCACGGTCTGCACGCCCTTCTATGCCGATGGTTTCCTGCCGCTCATCACCAGCCAGATGGAGGATTTCTCCGGCGCGCTGGGCGTGAAGGGCGAAGTGGCCGGGTTCAAATACGACCTGTCCTATGTCTACGGCACCAACAACTTCGATTTTCGGATCGAGAACAGCTACAACGCCTCGTTCGGCCCGCAATCGCAACGCGCGTTCAACGCCGGTGGTACGCGTTTCGGCCAGCAGACGGTCAATCTCGACCTGCAGCGTGAGATCGCCGTCGGGTTCCTGTCGTCGCTGTCGCTGGCGCTGGGCGGCGAATATCGCAACGAGAATTACAAGATCGTCGCCGGCGAATTCCAGAGCTATGCCGCCGGGCCGTTCGCGTTCAGCAACGGTGCCGCCGCCGGGGCGCAGGGCTTCCCCGGCTTTTCGCCCAACAGCCGGGTCGATGCGTCGCGCAACAGCTATGCCGGCTATGCCGAGCTGGACGCGAAGGTCAGCGATGCGTTCAACGTCGTCGCCGCCGGCCGTTACGAACATTACAGCGATTTCGGCGATACGGTGAACGGCAAGCTCGCCGCGCGCTTCGCGCCGGTCGAATGGGCGGCGTTGCGCGGATCGATTTCGACCGGGTTCCGCGCGCCCAGCCTCGCGCAGCAGTTCTTTTCGTCCTTCGCCACGCAGAATATCGGCGGGACGCTGGTCGAGATCGGCACCTTCCGCGTCGGCGATCCGGTCGCCCGCGCGCTGGGGTCGCGTCAGCTGGAAGCGGAAAAGTCGCTCAATATCGGCGGGGGCCTGACGCTCACCCCGTTGCGCGGGCTGACGCTGACCGCCGACTATTACAACATCAAGATTAACGACCGCATCATCCTGTCCGAAAACCTGCAGGGCACGGCGGTCGTCGCGGTGCTGCGCGCGGCGGGCATTCAGGACATCACCTCGGCCCGCTTCTTCATCAACGGCATCGACACCCGGACGCAGGGCGTCGAGGTGGTCGGCACGTACCGCGTGCCCGACCTCGGCATCGGCAGCGTCACGCTGACCGCCGGCTACAACTATAACCAGACCGACATTACCGATCGGTCGACCCTGTCGGCGATTCCGGGCGTAACGCTGTTCGGGCGGCAGGAATCGCTGCGCCTGACGCAAGGGCAGCCGCGGTCGAAGGTCAATGTCGGCCTCGACTGGTCGCAGGGCATCTTCGGCATCACCGCCCGCACCAACCGGTTCGGCAACACGCTGTCGCCCGGCGGCGCGGTAGCGACCGATGTCGAGCTGGAGCCGAAGTGGCTGACCGACCTCGAACTCCGCGCGACGCCGGGGCAGTTCGAGCTGGCGATCGGCGCGAACAACCTGTTCGACGTCTATCCGACGCGCAACCCGATCCTGGGCGCGACGGCGATCAACAACTACTTCATCCCCTATTCCAGCTTCTCGCCGTTCGGCTTCAACGGGCGCTACCTGTACGCCCGCGCCGGCGTGAAGTTCTGACAAGGGACAGGCGGGCAGGGGCATCGCGCCTGCCCGCCGCCTATTTCACCGGAATCTTCGTTCCCAACAGCACCAGCCGGTCGCCGGTGATCCCGAACCAGTGCGGGACGCCCGCCGGGATGAGCAGGACGTCACCGGGCTTGAGCTGCCGGTCGACCGCGTCGACGATCCGGTCGCCTTCGATCAGGCCGGGTTGAGTCTCGCGCCCGCCTTCCATCGCCTTGCCGGTCCGCAGCGTGCCGGCGCCGGCGATGACGATGGCATATTCGGCCTGTTCGGGATGAACCGCCGGACGGCCGGGCGCTTTCCAATATTCCAGCGCCGCCACCCGTTCGCCATCGCGGACCACCGGTTCCCACGCAAAGCCCTGACCGGGCTTCATCGCCTTGCCCATCGCTTCGACACGGGCGTCGATGTCGCTGCCGCTGGCGAAGTCCTGTGCGAAGGACGGTACCGCCAGCAACAGGGCCAGCGGGGCGAGGCGCAGCGTGTTCCTCATGCCCGGCCGTCCAGGCGGATCGTACGGCCCTCCCGCGCGGATCGATAGATCGCTTCGATGATCCGCATGTCGCGCAGCCCTTCCTCGCCCGACACGATCGGCGTTCGCCCCGTGCGTACCGACTCCGCCATGTGATCGAGCTGCCCGGCGAACTGGGTCTTGCCGGGGCCGGGCGGCGGCGTGACCGTTCGCTCGCGGCCATTGCCGACCCACAGGCGCTGCCCCGCATAGCCGGTCGCCGGCTCCAGCTCGATCCGCCCCTTGTCGCCCATCAGCAGGATATGGTTGTGGTTGGCGCTGTAGGACGACTGGCAACTGCCGATCGCACCGGAGGGAAACTCCAGCGTCCAGTCGATCATGTCCTCGACCTCCGCAAAGCGCGGGTCGCGGCGGTCGGTCGATTCACGCGCGGTTACCGCCACCGGTTCTTCCCCGGTCATGTAGCGCGCCGCCTGCAGGCTGTAGACGCCCATGTCCATCAGCGACCCGCCACCCGACATAGCGCGCTTCAGCCGCCACATCGTCGGGTCGCCGGCGGTGAACCCGTGTTCCGAGCGGACATAGCGGATATTGCCCGCCGCCCCGCTCTTCGCCAGCCGCATCGCTTCGCGGTTGTATGGTTCGAAGTGGCAGCGATAGCCGATCATCAGCTTGCGATCCGCCTTGCGGCAGGCGGCGATCATCGCTTCGCATTCGGCGACCGATACCGCCATCGGCTTTTCGCACAGTACATGCTTGCCCGCCCGCGCCGCGCGGATGGTGTATTCGGCGTGCATCGAATTGGGCAGGCAGATATAGACGATGTCGACGTCCGGATTGTCGCGGATGCGGTCGAAATCGCGGTAATTGTAGATCGCGCCGACGGGCAGCTTGTGCTCGGCGGCGACCTTTTCCGCCTTGGCTCGATCTCCGCTGACCACCGCCGCCAGCCGGCTATGGCGGCAATTGGCGAATTCGGGGATGATCCGGCCCAGCCCGTAATTGCCGAGGCCGACGATCGCATAGCCGAGCGGCCGGTCGCTGGCGGCCAGGCCCCGCGTGCTGGAGGCCAGGGATAGCGCGGCCGCGCTGAGGATCAGGTCGCGGCGGGCTAGGTCCATGTCGGCGTCTCCGGCGGTTGCAGGGGAACGATGCCGCCGGAGGTTATGCCGTTCAAGTCATTTGTCGGATTACACTTTATTGGTCTTCGGCGTCGGGTTCCGGGGGCGTCCGCAGCCGCCGCTGTTCGGTCAGCACCTGCCACCCGGTCAGGAACAGCGCCCCGGCAACCGGGCCGACGACGATGCCGCTGAGGCCCAGCAGGTCGATGCCGCCCAGCGTTGTTACCAGCACCAGCCAGTCGGGCAGGCCGGTATCCCGCCCGACCAGCACCGGCCGCAGGATATTGTCGGCAAGGCCGATGACCAGCACGCCTGACAGGATGACGACGACCCCCTGCCAGATCGCACCGGTCGCCAGCAGATAGATGGCGACCGGGGTCCAGATAAGCGCCGGACCGACCGCCGGCAGCAGCGCGACGATCGCCATCACCAGCCCCCACAGCAGGGCGGCCGGCAGGCCGACGATCCAGAAGGTGATCGCCCCCAGCGCGCCCTGCACCAGCGCGACGACGCCCGATCCCTTGATCGTGGCGCGGACGACTGCAACGAACTTGTCGGCCAGCCGCTGAGCGACCGCCGGTTCGAGGGGCAGCGCGCGAACGATCGCCGGTCCGATCCGGTCACCATCGCGCAGCAGGAAATAGGTGACATATAGTCCGACGCCGAACGCCAGCAGGAACGCGGCGGCATTGGCGCCGATCGACAGCGCGCTGCGGGCAAGGACGCTGGCGCTGGCACTGGCCGCCTGCGAAATCTTCAACTGGGCGCGTTCGAAACTGCCAAAGCCCGCGCTGTCGATCGCCCGCTGGAGCTTGGCGGGCAGGGCGCCGTGGACCTGTTCGAAATAGGTGGCGAAATTGATCTGCCCCGTGCGCAACTGGCCATAGACGCCCGCCGCCTGGTCGATGACCATGCTGACGACGATCAGCGCGGGAATGACGACGGCGACGGTGATGATGAGCATGGTCAGCGCCGCCACCAGATTGCGCTGGCCCGGCCACCGGCGCAGCAGGCGCTGGAACAGGGGCTGGAACAGCAACGCCGCCAGCGCCGCCCACAGCAGCGCGCCGATGAAGCTGGACACGACGAAGGTAAGCGCGATGGTGACGAGCGCGAGAAAGATCAGGAACCCGCCGGATTCGACGCGCTGACGGACGATTGCCATGCTGTACAGCCTCGGTTTCGGTAATGCCGGCGCTGCAGCCGGACAGTTTCGTTGCGGGGGCGGAACGCCTCGGTCGGCTCTATGCTCCCTGCCGCCGTGTCGAAAGTCCGAAATCCTGGCAAGTGAAGGCGCGCGACGATCCCTCGCCTATGCGCACGTCGGCAACGCCCGCCAGTTGAGAATATGCGCGGTGGCGAGGATCACCGCCCCGATCGACGTCACGATCCGCTCTACCGTTTCGGTATCGACGCCGAACGCCCCCAGACCGAGCAGCGTCAGCCCCACCCCGGCCAGCGCCGCCGGACGACGCAGTGCATGGCGTCGATAGCCCGATGCCATCGCCAGAATGCTGGTCGGCACCGCGAAGGCGAAAGCGATGACGTGGAACGCCTCCGGCACCGCCAGCATCGTCGCCAGCACCGGCACCGCGATCAGCGCCAGCGGCAGTGCGAGGCAGTGGACCAGGCACAATACCGACGCGGTAACGGCGACACCGTCGAGCATCCGCTGCCGGCGCGGCGGGGATTCGGGAACGGCGGGCGCGGGACTGGACATCGGAACGATCAACCTTCTATGATATAGTGTATCATATCATAATGGAGTCTTCCGATGGCAACCCCCATTTCCGCCGATCATCGCCTGCCGGTCACGGTGCTGTCCGGATTTCTGGGCGCGGGGAAGACCACGTTGCTCAACCACATACTGGGTAACCGCGAGGGGCGGCGGGTGGCGGTCATCGTCAACGACATGTCCGAAGTGAATATCGACGCCGATCTGGTGCGGGGTGGCGAGGCGGCATTGTCGCGGTCGGAGGAGGCGTTGGTCGAAATGACCAATGGCTGCATCTGCT
This sequence comes from Sphingomonas sp. Leaf32, assembly GCF_001421765.1. GTDB lineage: Bacteria > Pseudomonadota > Alphaproteobacteria > Sphingomonadales > Sphingomonadaceae > Sphingomonas. Next base: position 97,253 of record NZ_LMLA01000002.1, read on the forward strand.
GCACGCTGCGCGACGACCTGCTGGCCGAGGTGCGCACCCTGGTCGAGGCGGGACGGTTCGACTATCTGGTGATCGAGAGCACCGGCATCTCCGAACCGCTGCCCGTCGCCACGACCTTTTCGTTCCGGGACGAGAACGGCGTGTCGCTGGGCGATGTCGCGCGGCTCGACACGATGGTGACGGTCGTCGATGCCATGCACCTGCTGGCCGATTATTCCAGCCAGGATTTTCTTGCCGACCGCGGCGAGACGCTGGGCGAGGACGATACGCGCAGTCTGGTCGGGCTGCTGGTCGAACAGATCGAGTTCGCCGATGTGGTGGTGGTCAACAAGGCGTCGTCGGTCTCGGCCGAGCATCTCGCTACCGTCCGCAAGCTGATCGCCAGCCTGAACGCGGACGCGGTGATCGTGAACGCGGATCATGGCCGGGTCGCCCTCGGCCAAATCCTCGCCACCGGGCTGTTCGACGAGGAGAAGGCGGCCCGTCACCCGCTCTGGGCCAAGGAACTCTACGGCTATGCCCATCATCAGCCGGAAACGGAGGAATATGGCATCGAGAGCTTCGTCTATCGCGCCCGCCGGCCGTTCGACCCGGCAAAGTTCCACGCCTTTCTGACCGATGGCGGCCTCGACCATGTGGTGCGGGCAAAGGGGCATTTCTGGCTCGCGACCCGGCCCGACTGGGTGGGGGAACTGGCGGTGGCCGGCAGCCAGACGACGACCGCGCGGATGGGGCGGTGGTGGGGGTCGATCCCCAAGCATCACTGGCCGGACGATGGCCGGTTCGAGGAGTTCGTCGCGAAGCATTGGGACGTGATCTGGGGCGATCGGCGTCAGGAATTGGTGTTCATCGGCATCGGCATGGACGAAGCCCGTATCCGCCGGCGGCTCGACGCGTGCCTGGTCCCGGCCGCTGCCCTGACTCCCGCGCTATGGGTCGGGATGCGCGATCCGTTCCCGGCCTGGGGCGATCCGCAGGCGATCGCGGCAGAGTGATCGGCCCCTTCGGATTGCGTTCATCGACGGCGTACCACGAAGATCGCATCCAACGCATTGATCCAACCAGACGAAGGACGTTCATGCACCGCCGCACCCTGCTAGTATCCGCTGCCATGCTGCCCTTGCTCCATACGCCGCTGCGCGCCGCCGAACCGGACAACCCCCTGCTCGGTGACTGGATCCACGGCATTCCGCCCTACCGCGCGATCCGACCGGCACAGTATCGCCCGGCGTTCGATGCCGCGCTGAAGGCGGCACGCGCCGATTTCCGGGCGATGACCGTCGCGCGCTCCGCACCGACCTTCGTCAACACGATCGATGCGATGGAGCGGTCGGGGCAGCAATTGGCGCGGGTGTCGGCGGCCTTCTTCAACGTGTCGTCCGCCGATGCGACACCGGAAATCCAGGCGATCGAGGAAGCGGTGGTCCCCGAACTGACCCGCTTCTCGAACGAGACTTCGCTCGACCCCGCGATGTTCGCGCGGGTCGACCGGCTGTACAAGGACCGCGCCTCGCTTGGCCTTGATCCCGAACAGCTGCGGTTGCTGGAGGAAACGCACAAGCGCTACGTCCGCGCCGGCGCCGCGCTGCCTCCGGCGGCCCGCGCCCGCGTCGCCGCGATCAACGAGGAGATGGCGAAGCTGGGCGTCCAGTTCGGGCAGAAGCTGCTGGCCGACCAGAAGGCGAGCAGCGTGCTGCTGACCGAGGCGGAGGTGGCCGGGCTGCCCGCCGATCAGAAATCGACGGCGGCGACGGCGGCCAGGGCGGCGGGCAGGACCGGCTATCTGGTCCCCGCCACCCGTTCGGCGGTCGAGCCGTTCCTGACCGTCGCGACCGATCGGGTGGCGCGGCAGAAGGTGTTCGCGGCGTTCGACAATCGCGGCGCGAATGCGAACGGGAACGATACCTCCGCGATCATCCGCCGGCTGGTCGAACTGCGGATCGAGCGCGCGAAGCTGATGGGGGCACCGAGCCACGCCGCCTTCGTGCTGCAGGATGCGATGGCCAGGACGCCGGAGGCCGCGACCGACCTGCTGATGCGCGTCTATCGCCCGGCGCTCACCCGCGCGCGGGAAGAGGAAGCAGCGTTGCTCAAGCTCGCCGCCGCCGACGGCGTGACGCGGATCGAGCCATGGGACTGGCGCTTCTACGCCGAAAAGGAACGCCAGCGCCGCTACAGCCTCGATGAAGGGGCAGTGAAGCAGTATTTTCCGCTCGACGGCATGGTCGCCGCGCTGATGGACACGACCAGGCGGTTGTACGGCATCCAGTTCGTCGCCCGTCCCGATGTGCCGGTCTATGCCGATGGCGTGAAGGTGTGGGAGGTGCGCGAAGCCGATGGCGCGCCGATCGGGCTGTTCTATGCCGACTGGTTCGCACGGCCGACCAAGCGACCCGGCGCGTGGATGAATTCTTTGCGCGACCAGAACACGCTGCTGGGGCACCAGGCGATCGTCGTCAACAATTGCAACTACACGCCCCCGGCGCCGAGCGAGCGCGCGCTCATCAGCCTCGACGATGCCGAAACGCTGTTCCACGAATTCGGCCACGGGCTGCACGGCCTGTTCAGCACGGTCCGCTATCCCAGCCTGTCGGGTACGTCGGTCACGCGCGATTTCGTCGAATTCCCGTCGCAGGTCCATGAGCATTGGGCCAGCGATCCGACGATCCTGCGCGCCCATGCCCGCAATGCCGCCGGTGAGCCGATGCCGGAGCCGATGCTCAAGTCGCTGCTGGAGGCGCGGACCTTCAATCAGGGCTATCTGACCGTGCAGCAATTGTCGTCGGCGATCCTCGACATGCGGTTGCATTCGCTGGGCACGCTGCCCACCGATTTCGACGCGCTGCGGTGGGAAAAGGCGCAACTCGCCGATCTGGGCGTGCCGCACGCGGTCGGAATGCGGCATCGCCTGCCGCACTTCAGCCACATCTTCGACGGCGGATATTCGGCGGGCTATTATGCCTATACCTGGGCCGAAGTGCTTGACGCTGACGGGTTCGCGGCGTTCGAGGAATCGGGCGACGTCTTCAACCCGGCGTTGGCGAAGAAGCTGCGCGACGAGGTGCTTTCGCGCGGCAATTCGCGTGATCCGGCGGCAAGCTATGTCGCGTTTCGCGAGCGGATGCCCGATGCGACGGCGCTGTTGCGCAATCGCGGGCTGACCTGAAGCGGGTCTGCCCGACTCAGTTCCGATCGTAGCGTGCCCGCATCCCTGCCTTTGCAAGGGTGCGGGCACGACGGAGCGCCTCGTGGTAACGGCATGGCGGGCATCCAGCCGCGCGTTGCTGCTGATGAACCTATTGAGAAACCGTGCTTTGCCTTGGGCGATCCGAACGATGCCAACGGGACGGCGGCCGTCAGGCGCTGATCGCCTCTGGCGCGCGATAGGCGTCGAAATAGGCATGGGCCAGCACGCGGCGCCCGTTGCGTTCGCCGATCGCGGTGTCGTTGACCAGCCGGCTGCCCGCCACCGTGCGGTAATGGGCGACGCAGGTGTCCAGCCGGGTAAAGCGCGCCCCGGCGGCGGCAGCGCGGGTGTAGAAGTCCCAGTCGTTGCAATTGTGGAAGCTGGGGTCGAAGCCGTGCACCCGCTCGACCAGGTTTCGGCGCACTACCGACCAGCTCGGCCCGATGACGCCGCCGCTCATCAGCCCCGCAGCGATGCAGCCGCCGTCCCAACCGCATTCGGGCGCGGTCGGCGGGGCATCGCCCTCGATCCGCGCGAAATGGCCGACGACGATGTCGTGGCCGGCGGTTGCGGCGGGGGCCAGTAGCGTTTGCGCCGCGCCGGGCAGCCAGACGTCGTCGCTGTCGAGGAACGCGACCCATTCGGCCGTTGCCAGCGCGACGCCGCTGTTGCGGGCCTGCGATGCACCGACGTTGCGCGGCAGGATCACCGCCTGCACGCGGTCGTGTGTCGCGGCGAGCGCGCGGATCACCGTCGGGCTGGCATCGCTCGATCCGTCGTCGACCACGATCACCTTGCCGGGCGCATGGACCTGCGCGAGCACGCTTTCGACCGCGTCGGCGACGACATGCGCGCGGTTGTGGCACGGGATGACGACGTCGTACGACGCGAAGCGGGCGGGGACATGCTGCATCCCCGCCCTTTGCGGCCTGACGCCCCGTGGAGCAAGCGTCAGCGCGTACCCAGGCCCATGCGCGCGCCGGCATAGACATAGCGCCCGATCGGCGAGATCGGCACGTTGGTCTCGAACCCGATATCCGGACGCTGGTCGGTCAGGTTGTTGACGCCGCCATAGAAGGCGAAGCGATCGTTGACCCGCACCTGCGCCTGCACATCGTGGCTCCACAATTCCTTGTACCGGAAATAGCGCGGATCGACGAAGTTGGGCGTGCTGTCGGTGTCGAAACGCGAAAAGCGCCGGACGCCGTTCTGCCAGCGCAGATTATAGCTGAGCGTCAGCGCCTCGATCTCCCAGCTGGGTGAGAAGGCGAGCGTGTAGCGTGGGCGGAACGGCTGATCGACATTGTTCTCGGTCACCGCGCCCGGCGTCGCAATCTGTTCCAGCCGGTCGAGATAGCCGCCGACCAGCCGCAGGTCGAAGCTGCCAATGTTCGCGGTGGTGAAGCGATAGGCGATGTTGAGTTCGGCCCCGGCGGTACGGAACGACGCGACATTCTGCGGCTGCACGGTGAAGCCGTTGATGAAGCCGCTGCCGGTCGCGCGGCCGATTGCCCCGCAATAGGCGTTGTCGAGGTTCGGTTGGTCGACGCACAGTTCGGCGATGGTGTTGGCGCCGGGGGTGTTGATCGCATCGGTCAGGTCGATGTCATACCAGTCGAGCGCGATCGACAGGCCGGGCACGAAATCGGGGCGCAGTACGATGCCTGCGGTCCACGTTCTGGCGACTTCGGGGCGCAGGTTGCGGTTGCCCTCCTGCGTGCCGGGAATGAAGATCGTCGCATTGGGATTGTTCGCGGCGGTGAAGGTCGCCGGATTGCCGCCCGCTGCGGTGATGAGCGTCTGACAGTTGGCGGCGCGGAACGACGTGCCGAGGGTGCGGTTGGCAAGGTAGCAGGGGTCGGAGAAGAAGTTGCTGGTGCCGGTCTGCGGGCGGAAGATTTCGCCGATATTTGGCGCACGGACCGACCGGCCATAGGAGCCGCGCACGCTGATTGCGGCGATCGGCGCGTAGATCGCGTTGAACTGCCACGCCCGCGTCGTGCCGATCGTCGAATAGTCCGACAGCCGCCCCGCCGCGCCGACCGACAGCAGGTGGGCGAACGGCACGCCCTTCAGCAGCGGGGCGTTCAGCTCGCCGAACGCTTCCCACACGTCGAAGCTGCCGCGTGACGGCGTGGGGATGATATATTCGTCATATTGGTAGAAGGCGTTGTCGAGCAGTTGCTGCGCCGGGCGGAAACGGCTCGATTCCCTGCGATATTCGCCGCCCGCGGCAAAGGCGACCGGGCCGCCGGGCAGTGCGAAGAACTGGCCGAAATCGCCGGTCAGCGCGGCATTGACGACATGCTGTTCGATCCGCGCGGTGCTGACCGGATCGAACAGATAATAGTCGAACGAGCGCCCGTCGACGGTGTTGCCGCCAAAGGTGTTGACCGGCACGCAGCCGGCGGCGCGTGCCGTGGCGGAGCGGCACACGATCTGCCCGCTGCCGTCGCGCACCGCGTCCAGCGCGTCGAGGAAGCGGTCGTTCAGCCGGTCGTTGCGCTTGGTCGCGCGCACGTCGGTGCGGCCATAGGTGTAGGACACGTCGTAACCGGCATGGTCGGAGATGCGCCCGCTGACGTCGACCACGCCGCGCCACGTCCGGCGACGATCGGTTTCGCCCCGGCGGGGAATGTCGAAATTGTTGCGGCTGACATCGACCGAGGTCAGGCCGGCGGCGCGCGCGGCGGTCAGGATCGACAGGGGGATGAACGGATTGTCGAGCGCGATGGTCGCGGGATAATTGCCGCCATAGCCGCTGAAGCTCGTCACCTCGCTCTGGACGAACTTCGCCTCGGCCGACAGCTTGAACGCGTCGGAGACATCGAAGCGGGCCAGCGCATTGACCGCATGGCGTTCGGTACGCGGCAGGATGTCGCCGATATAGCCCGCGACGGGCGTATCGTCGCCACCAATCGAATAGCCGTCGTTAAGCAGGATGCGGCCGGAGGTGTAGCGCGTGCCATCACCGCGAAATACCTGGTCGCCGATCACGACATATCCCTGGTTCGAACCATAGGGGTAGCGCAGGTCGCGTGCCGGAGCGACCTTGTAGGTGCCGGATCGGGTCGGGTCGAAATCGTCGGTGTTGACGAAATATTGCCGTTGGCCGAGCGCCAGATAGTCGCGGTCGTCGTTCGCCAGCGGATCGTCGGCATTATATTCATAGGCCAGCGTCAGGTTGCCGCGCCCGCCGGAGAAATTGCGCCCGGCGATGATCGAGGCGAAGCGGTTGCCGGCGTCGCCGCGCTCCGAGATGCCCGCCTGCACCCGTGCCGCCACCCCGTCGAAATCGCGGCGCAGGACGAAATTGACCACGCCCGACACGCCATCGGCGCCATAGATCGCAGACGCCGCGCCGGTCAGCACGTCGACACGCTCGATCAGGTCGGTCGGGATCGCGTTGATGTCGACCGCGGCGGTATCCGACTGGCCGGCAACGTGCCGCCGCCCGTTGACCAGCACCAGCGTCCGGTTGGGGCCGAGGCCGCGCAGGTCGAGCAGGTTCAGCCCGACCTGCCCCAGCGCCCCGTCGCCCTGGCTGCGCCCGGCGGTGCGGGTGCTGTCGAGCGAATTGGTGAGCGCCGGCACGCGTTGCAGGAAGGTGGTGACGTTGGTCGTGCCCGACTGGCGCAGTTCCTCGGCGCCGAACGAAACCACCGGATTGGGTGCGGCGTAATCGGGGCGGGAGATGCGCGATCCGGTGACGACGATCTCGCCATCGTCGGGTTCGGCGGACTGTTCGGTGGCCGGTTCGGGCGCGGGGACCGTCTGGGCCTGCGCCGTGGTGGCGACAAGGAACGCCACCCCGGACAGGAGGTGGCGGCGCGTAATAATTGTCATGACAAGGTCCCCCGGGGCCGCGCGATCCCCGTCGAACGATCTCCCAAGCCGCCACAACGCATGGGTGTGCGATTGGCAACCGTACGCGGCGGACCATTTTTCCTGACCTTTTCGAGACTTGGGGCGGGATCGCCGCTGGCGCGGGCGACGCCGATCCGGCACGGTCAGATGGTGCAGGGAACGGATCATCGCGGACCGACGCGCCGCGCGGTGCTGGGAATGGTCCCGGCGATGGCGCTGGGCGCGTGCGGGCGCACGGCGGGCGTCGCACCGCTCAGGGTATGGGCGATGAGCTATGAGGGCGATTATTCGCCGCACCTCATGCCCGATTTCACTGCGGCGACCGGCATTCCGGTCGATGTCCAGTCGCTGCCGACGACCGCCGCCCATGAAAAGCTGCTGACCGCGCACGCCGGCAACGCGCTGCCCGACGTGCTGATGCTGTTCAACGGTTGGATTCGGGAGTTCGCCATGATCGGGGCAGTGGCGCCGGTGCCCATCCCGGCGCTGACCGCCGGCATCTTCCCCGGCATCCGCGACGCGTTGCGGATCGGCGGCGTCGACTATGCGGTGCCATGGTCGGTCGCGCCGCAGGTGCAATATTATCGCCGCGATATCGTGCGCGACGCGGGCTATGCCACGCCGCCGCTCGACTGGGCGGGGTGGCTCACGATGGCGCGCGCGATCAAGCGGCGGCGACCGGACGACTATGTGTTCCTGATGCTGCTCAACTGGCCGACCGCGCTGCTGACGATGATGACGCAGGCCGGGGCGACGATGCTGCGCGACCGTGCCACGCGCGGCAATTTCCGCTCCGACCCCGTTCGCCACGCCTTTGCCTTCTATGCGCAGTTGTTCGCCGAAGGGCTGGCGCCGCGCGCGTTGTCGACCGAGGTGCAGGACCCGGTGGCGGCGTTCGCGCAAGGCTATTTTGCGATCTGGCCGAGCAGCCCGACAACGTTACTCGACCTGCGACGGCGAGCGGCGGAGATACCGGCGGAGCGCTGGGGCACCGCGCGGCTGGCCGGGCCGACCGGACCGGGACCGGTATCGGGCGACAGCGCCAGCCTGTGCGTGACGACGGCCTGCGACCGGCCGCAGGCGGCATGGGCGCTGGTGCGGCACATGACATCGCGCGCCAGCGAGCTGAAGTTCCAGCGGATGATCGGCAACCTGCCGGCGCGGCTGGATGCGTGGGACTCCCCGCAACTGGCGCAGCCGGTGCTGGCGGCGTTCCGCGAACAGATGGCCCAGCCCGCGCCGATCCCCCCGGCGGTGGAATGGGAACGCATCCAGAGCGAGGTGCAACTGGCCGCCGAACGGGTGGTGCGGGGGCTTCAGACGATCGACGAAGCACTGACCGCGCTCGACGAACGGGTCGATCGGCTGCTGGCGCAGCGCCGCGCGCTGGTCGATGCGGGACGAATCGCATGACGCGCGAGGCGCGGGCCGCGTGGTGCTTCACCGCCCCGGTGCTGACGATCATCGTCGCGGTGTTCGTGTTGCCGACGCTGCTCGCGATGGCGATGGCATTCACCGATTACTCGATCTACGCGCTGGCCGATCCGGGCAACCTGCACTTCACCGGCATCGCCAATTTCACAACGCTGTTCGCGACGCCGTTGTTCTGGCGGGCGATCGGCAACACGCTGTTGTTCGCGCTGTTGGGGGTGCCGATGGCGATCGGTGCGTCGCTGTTCGCCGCATTGCTGCTCAACGATGCGACGGTGCGGTGGAAGCCGTTGTGGCGGGTGGTGCTGTTCGCGCCGTTCGTGACCAGCGTCGTCGCGACGGCGGTGGTGTGGCGGTTCCTGTTCAACACCCGTTTCGGCCTTATCAACCAGGCGCTGGGCGTGGTCGGGCTGCCCGGTGTCGACTGGCTGGGCGATCCCGACACGTCGATCCCGGCGATCCTGATCTTCGTGACGTGGAAGATCTTCGGCTACAACATGGTCGTGTTCACCGCGGCGCTGGCGGCGGTGCCGCAGGATCTGATGGAGGCGGCACGGCTGGACGGGGCGGGGCGGTGGACGCGGTTCCGCCACGTGACGCTGCCGGCGATCGGCCCGACGCTGGTGCTGGCCGGGGTGATGAGCGTCGCCAGCTTCCTCCAGATCTTCGCCGAACCCTATGTCATGACGCTGGGCGGGCCGGCGCAGAGCACGACGACGATCCTGTATTTCATGTTCGACGAAGGCTTCAAATGGTGGAATCTGGGACAGGCGAGCGCAGTGGCGCTGGTGCTGTTCCTCATGATCCTTGCCGTCACCCTTCTCCAGACGCGCATCGCCAGGCGAAACGAATGGCTGTAAGATGCCGCCGCGCGATCGTCGCCAATATGCTGGTCGTGGCGCTCGGCCTTCTGACGCTCGCGCCGCTCGCCTATATGGTCATCGTATCGTTCATGCCGCGCGGGGAATCGGGCACGCTGCCGATCCCGCTCTGGCCGTCGCGCTGGACCCTCGAAAACTATCACGAGCTGTTGGTGCGGCGGCAGATCGACGGGGCGTGGTTCGATTACCGCATCCTGCCCGCGCTCAGGAACAGCATCGGCGTCGCCGCGCTGTCGACGCTGCTCGGGCTGCTGCTGACGGTGCCCGCCGGCTATGCGCTGGCCAAGCTGCGGTTTCGCGGGCGTGAGCGGGTGCTCAAACTCCTGATCGCGGCATTGGTCGTGCCGGGGCAGGTCGCGATGCTGCCGCTGTTCCTGATCTTTCGACAGCTTGGGCTGGTCAACAGCTATGCCGGGGTGATCCTGCCGGGGCTGGCCGGCATCTTCGGCGTGTTGTTCGTGCGGCAGGCGATGCTGGCGGTCCCCGACGAACTGATCGATGCGGCGCGGATGGACGGGGCGGGCGAGGGGCGCATTTTCGTGTCGATCGTGCTGCCGTTGCTCACCCCGATCGTCATCACGCTGGCGTTGTTCCTGTTCCTGGGTAGCTGGAACGATTTCCTGTGGCCGTTGATCGTGCTGGCCGACCAGCATCGCTACACCTTGCCGGTCGCGGTCGCAGCGATCGCGCGGGAACATGCCGCCGACGGCGAATTGATGATGGCGGCGTCGGTGGTGACGACGATGCCGGTGCTATTGCTGTTCCTGCTGCTCCAGCGCTTCTATCTGACCGGGCTGCTGGGCGGCGGGGTCAAGGGATAGGCGCGGCCGTCGGGCGCGAACAGATGGGTGTCGGCGGCGGGCACGGCGAATTGCAGCACCTCGCCCAGCGTCACCGCGCGGTCGCCGGGCAGTTGTGCGACGATCGCCCCCGCTTCGCCCCGCCGGCCGAGATGCGCGAACGACAGCGGCCCCAGACGCTCGAACAGCTCGACCGCGCCGCCGAACGGTCCGTCCGGGTCCGGCAGGAGGTGTTCGGGCCGGACCCCCAGCGTGACCGTCGCGCCAATCGCATCCTTGGGCACCAGTGCCACCGTCTTCACCATGCTGCCGTCGCCAGTCCGTACCGTCGCGCCCTCCGGGCCGTCGGCGATGATGGTCGCGGGCAACAGGTTCATGCCGGGCGATCCGATCGCCGCCGCCACTGCCAGGCTGGCCGGGTGGCGATAGACGTCCAGCGGCGCGCCGACCTGTTCGATCCGGCCGCCGTGCATCACGACGATCCGGTTGGCGAGGGTCATCGCCTCCAGCTGGTCGTGCGTCACGTAGATCATCGTCATGCCCAACTGCTGGTGCAGCCGCGCGAATTCATGCCGCATCCGCGCGCGCAGCGCCGTGTCGAGGTTCGACAGCGGCTCGTCGAGCAGCAGCACCTGCGGGCGGCGCACGATCGCACGGGCGATCGACACGCGCTGCCGCTGCCCGCCCGACAGCGCGCGGGGCTTGCGCGCCAGCAGGTCGCTCAGGTCGAGCATCGCCGCCGCCTCCCGCACACGCGCGGCGATCTCCGCCTTGGGCAGTCGCGCGACCTTCAGCGGAAAGGCGATGTTGTCGGCGACGCTCAGGTGCGGGTAGAGCGCGTAGGACTGGAACACCATCGCCACGCCGCGTTCGGCGGGCGGCGCGTGCGTTACGTCGCGTCCGCCGATCGCGACGGTGCCGGCGCTCGGCGCTTCCAATCCGGCGATCATCCGCAGCAATGTCGATTTGCCACAGCCCGACGGACCGACCAGCACGACGAACTCGCCATCGGCGATGGTGAGCGTCGCCGGCTGCACCACGGCGGTATCGCCGAACCGCTTCATCAGTCCGGTCAGTTCGACGTTCGCCATTCCCGATCCTTGTCCGTCATCACGACCGGACAGCATGTCGCTGGCCTATCTTGCTGGAACGGGTAGCGGATTCTGGTGATGGGTCCAGTACGCGTACGCCACGGGCCGGGTGGGGGCGATCAGGAGAGACGTCATTCCGCTGGCGGGGCAACTGCCCTCAGGCAACACGCGGATAATGGCTGATTTCCACCGCCTGGTGACCCCTACGAGAGGCGTTGATCCAGCGTGAAAAGCACGTATTTCTGCGGTTTTCGCGGGTTGCTTGCCCATCGGTTTGGACACACGGGCTGTATCCATGTGTGGCATCATTTCAACCTGCCATGGGCAAGCCGTCAAGCCATAATATACAAATCCTAGGCGGTGCCTTCGCCGGGGTTTATCGGCAGTATGTCGAGAGTCGGAAGGGCGCGGACGATCTTCATCGTCTCCAAGCTCACCGTGATCATGCGCTGGAACAGCAGCAGCGGATAGGCCGGGTCGCCGACCGTCTCGATCGCGTAGCGGTTCGCGTCGTTGATAATGCCGCTGGCCTTGTCGACCTTTACGCACTGACGCTCCATCACCCATTCCAGCGCGGACTTACCGTTGACCACATAGTCGTGGGCGTCGAGCGGAATGTCAGCGATGGTGATGTTGGCGTTGTAGATCACGGACGTTTTATCGAGATTTGGTCGCTTGCCCGCGAACCGCATCTGCTCGACGCGATAGAAGCTTTCCGGGTCGGGCGGCGGGACGAGCGATGTGTCGCCGCGCGTGAAGACGACTGGGTACGGGTCGACCTGCTCGTAATTGACGTGATATCCCGCCAGAGCGCGTCCGGCGTTGGAGAAGGCCCAGAAATCGGCGGCGGACCGGACCCGGGGGATACGGGGCAATTCCTTTGCGAGATTATCGGCAAAGCGAGTGCGATAGTCCTCCGAATGGAGCAGGCCGTAAATATAATAAAATAGGTCGCGCTTGCTAATCGCCTCGCCAGGATAGGCTGACCGGAAATGGGCGAGCCCCGTATCCGTAATCGCTTCTCGGCGGGTTACGATCAGGGTCTTCGGTGCGGCGTCTTCGGCGAACAGGTCGCCCATGGCTCCCGCCTTCATGCCATTTCCTCCACGGTTTCGTAGAGAAACATCGGAAAGCACTGACTCCCGTCGATGTCCGCCATGTGCAGGCTGGGCAGAGCGTTGGTCATCAGTGCGGTAAACGGAACCTTCTGTCCCCCGCCCGACACGCAAATTACCAAATTTTTCTCTTGACACTCGGTCAGTTGAAGAAAATTCTCGCTCGCTCGCTCGCTCGCTCGCTCGCTCGCTCGCTCGCCTTCGCCGTCACACTTGCGTCCGTCTCATAAAGATATTCCGGGAAGCATTGCGTGCCGCCGTCGGTCTGCAACTCCGGAATATGATCGGTCATCAAAGCAAACTGGCTGCCGTCGTGCTGGCGCTGCTTTACCATAATGACGCGATTACCCGCTTCGGCCACGGCCAAGGGGAAGATGCGCGGCATCTGGTAGACCCGTTCGTTAACGGTCCTGCTATAATACAGCCACTGCCGGGTGAATGGTCGATAAAGGCTTTGTGTCAAAGCGGTATGATCAAAATCAAGTCGATTATTCCTTGCAAAATCGACTTTTAATGCCGCGGACCAGCTTATCTTTTTCGGATTTGTGTCAATGAACTTGTCGAATGCGGCGTCTCGTTCTTTGCGATCGAATTCGGGGTTTGACAAGTTAAAGCGATCCAATTCCCCGTTATAGAAGCCGATCATCGCTCGCATATTTTGTGCAACCGCTTCGCGACTAGCATTAAAGCACCAAACGTCTCTCTGGCTTTTCAGGCCACTAGAGTAGCTCTCAAAAAGCGTTGCGTTGCCCTTGGTGCCCTTATCGCCGAGGGGCATGAAAACGTCGAAACCACTATCGCGTTGGCTCAACCAGTCTCCATGCCTATCAGGCGTGATCGCCGTCCAACCATCTGCCTTCCCGATCCCACCAACGCTACCAAAGCGGGAAACGGCCGCCAGCTTCTCCTCTCGGCTAAAATAATCGCCGATATCGTGGAAGTGAATGCGCCCTTGTTCGACCGCGTCCGGGTTCTTCACGAGCAGCGTGATCGCAACAGGCGTGCGGCTGCCGGAGCCGAAAATCTTGCCACCCTCGCGGCGGGACCGCTCGCCTGAGGTCCGCTGATTGCCACGTAGGTGGAACACATAGATGCTGGCGAATTCGTTCGCCAAGCACTGGCGGAGTCCGTCAGCCGTATTCGCATCTAGCCAGCCCGCGTTCGATACATAGGCGACGACGCCGGCATCGCCGATGCGGTCGCTCGCCCAACGAATGGCGCGGATGTAGCTGTCGTAAAGCGCATTCTTATTGGTCGCCTTCGACGCCGCCGCGTAGGTTTCGCGGATGCGGCGATCCAGTCGCGGATAGGACAGATTCGCGGCATTGTCGTTCGCGCTGCCCTGACCGACTGAATAGGGCGGATTGCCCATGATGACACGAATATCAAGCGCCTTCTGGCGGGTGCGGCGATTGCTGTTGTCCGCCATCAGGCTGCTGATCAGATCACGCTCCTGCTCGTAAAGCTGGAAGGTGTCGGTCAGGCAGATGCCCTCGAACGGCCGGTAGTCGCCGCCGGACATCGTGTGGTAGACCGCCTCGATGTTGATCGCGGCGATGTAGTAGGCGAGTAGCACGATCTCGTTCGCGTGGATTTCGTGCGCGTATTTGTGAGCCAGTTCCTCCGGCGCAATCAGCCCTGACTGGAGCAGGCGCGTGATGAAGGTGCCCGTTCCGGTAAAGGGATCGACGATGTGGACACCCGGGCTGCCGAGCGTCTGACCGAACTCGGACTGAAGCACGTCGTTCACCGAGTGGATGATGAAATCCACCACCTCTACCGGCGTATAGACGATACCCAGCCGTTCGGTCATCCGCGGGAAGGCGTTGCGGAAGAATTTGTCGTATAGCTCGACGACGATCTTCTGCTTCCCAGCCGCGTTGTTGATCCCCGTCGCGCGCATCCGGACGCTGGCATAGAAGCGCTCGAGCGCCATGGCTTCCTTGCCGAGATTCTGCTCGTGAAGGGCGGTAAGCACTTCCTCCATCGCCATGGACACAGGATTGTTTTTGGTGAAGCTATAGCCTTCGAACAGCGCCTCGAACACCGGCCGGGTAATGAGATGCTGTGCCAGCATCTCAATAGCATCCGCCTCGCTGATGCCTTCGTTCAGATCGTCCCTGATCTCGGCAAGGAAGCGCTCGAATGCAGCGCGCCCTGACGATCCCTGTTGCTGAACGATGGCCGTGATGCGGGTGATATGGGTTTGGGCAATCTTGGCGATGTCGCCTGCCCAGTCTTCCCAATAGTCTCGCCTGCCGCACTTCTTCACGATCTTGGCGCGGATCGCCGAGGTGAATTCGTCGAGCGTGAAGGAAAGCTGATCGCCCTTTCCATCGGCGGCCGCACTGCTGCCGTCGCGATCGTCATCGGCGGTCGAGCCGCCGCCATCGCCAAGCCCAAGCGGCTTTGCACCCTTGGCAGATTTGATCGGCAGCTTGTTCGATACCGCGATAACTTCGATCTGGTCGCTGACATCGACGCCAAGATCCATCTTGTTGATGGTTGCATCAAACCGCTCGTCATGCGCCCGCAGCGCGTTCAGGATCTGCCAGACAACTTTATACTTCTCGTTGTTGTTGAGCGCTTCCTCCGGCGCGACGCCAGCAGGGATGCCAACCGGCAGAATCACATAGCCCATCTTCTTGCCGGGCGCGCGGCGCATGACCCGACCGACCGACTGGACAACATCGATCTGCGACTTGCGAGGGTGGAGAAACATGATCGCGTCGAGGGCGGGGACGTCGACACCCTCGCTCAGGCATCGGGCGTTGGATAGGATACGGCAGCTGTGATCCTCGTGCTCGGCCTTGAGCCATTCGAGTTCGCGGGTGCGCGTCTTGGCATTAAAGGTGCCATCGACATGATGAACCTCACATCGGAGGGCGTCGTCGTCATCGTTCGCCACAGAGGCAAGATATTCGTCCACCACGGCGGCGAATTCGTCGCGCACCAGCTTGGAGGAGGCGATGTCGCGACAGAAAGCCAACGCTCGACCCATATGGCTTGTGTCGTTCGCGACGTCCCCGCCAAAGTCGGCCTTGGTCAGCGCCTTGTAGCAGCCGACGATCTTGGTTGCGTCGTCAAGCTTGAGCTCATTGTCGGCGTCCTTGAGGCGGTTCTGGATGCTGGTGCTGACCATCGCCTCGTCAACCGCCAGCACGATCACCTTGTAATCGGTGAGCAAGTCGTTCTGGACCGCCCAGCCGAAGCCCCGCTGGAACAGCGTGTCGCCATAGAGGGCAGGGTCGTCCATCGAGCAGAGCTCGGCGGAAACTTCCTTCGCCTTTGATCGCACCGCGTCGCCGAAGATCCGCGGCGTCGCGGTCATGTAGAGGCGCTTCCGGCCGGCAATGAAATCCTGATTGTGGATGCGGACAAAATTGCTCTCATCCTCGCCATCCAGAGTCGCGCCGGTGGTGCGATGAGCTTCGTCGCAAATGATGAGATCGAACTCAGGAAAGCCGTGCTGTTTCTGAGCATTCGAGATGACCTGGATTGACTGGTAGGTGGAGAACACCACGGTCATCTCATCCGGGGTAGGGACCTTCGCCTTGGCGGCCAGTTTGGCAGGATCGGTCGTGGCCGGATGCGCGAGATCATGGACATCAATATCGCCAATGTCGTCGCTGCCTCGGTTCCGCTTGCCGACCTGTGCGTCGGAGCAGACCGCAAAGGCGCGTAACGGAGTGGTGCTATCGAGCGACCACTCCCGCACCGTCTGGCTCATCAGCGCCAGCGACGGTACGAGGAACAGGACGAATTTACCGGGGCCAGCGAGGTCTTCCGCGATCTTGAGGCCGGTGAAGGTTTTGCCGGTGCCGCACGCCATGATGAGCTTGCCGCGATCCGCCGACGCGAGCCCGTGGCGTGCCGCGGCGAGGGCATCACGCTGATGGGGCCGAACCTCCTTCTTCGGAGCAAGAACGATCCGATCTTCGGCGAGATACGCCTGCCAGTCGATCGGGCTCTGCTCCAGTCGGTCCATGCTGATGCGGGTGGTCGCGATGCTCTGGCCGTCGAGCGCATCTTCGGCGTTCTTGCTCCATGCCGCTTCGGTGGTGTCGATGATCAGGCGGCGGGTGAAAGGAGCCTTGCCACTGGCGGTGAAGAACGAGTCGATATCTGACTTCTGAACGTGGTAGTCGGCGTGGTAAAATTTGCACTGAACGGCACAGAAGCCGTCCTCGTTGCGTAGCTTCGCAACCAGATCGACGCCCGTATCGGTCTGCTTCCAACCCCTTGCCTCCGCCCAGTCGCGGAATGTCCAGGCATCTTCATACTGCTGGGCCAGCTCGGGATCATGTTTAAGAAACTCGGTACAGAGCCGCTCAAAATAGGTTCCTTTTTCGCGCTGGCTCTTGGCCCCGGTCCGATATCGTTCGAGCAAATTACGAATCGCACTGGCCACACAAACTTCCCCGCCAAATCCAACATGACCGACATAGCGGCGATGGCCCCAGATGTCAGGGATTGCTCGCGCCGATAAGCTGGCAAGACCAGGCCTCTAACGGGGATTGAGGAAATCGGGTTCATTGTGACTGAGGAGGAGGAAATTTCAGGCGCAACAACGCAAATTGGCGGAAATGCCGCCAATTCGCCAATGCGCGCGCTCGATTTTAGCGGTCGAGCGCGGTGTCCTCCAGCCGCAGGCGGCTTCCGGAAGGCGGTTGAGGGTAGGGGGGCACTTGCCGGTGTCGGGTTCATGCCGGACACTGTAAGGCATGACCGGTCCTGGCCTGCCTGACGAACAGCCCGTCTTCTCGCACCATGTGCGGGCGTTGTTGGCGCGTCGGGCGCAGGCGGACCGAGACCTGGTGGGCGCGTCGTATCGTCGTGGACGAAACCGGCAGGTGGAGGTCGATGGCAGACGACCAGGGGGCCGGGGCAGGGCGGAGGCGCTCGCCAGAGTCGTCGGCGTCGATTTCCACCAGCCCAGTCCGCTCAGACGGCAAGCCCGGCAGAGCGGGGGCGGGCGGGTGCCGCACTTCGATATGAAGCCGATCGGCAAAAGTCATGTGCCGACGAGCAAGGGCGGAAAGGTTCACCACCGCTCCAAGGCAAAGGGCAGGGCGGAAAAGCATTTCGACTATCTGCGGGACGGCGCGAAGGTCACGATCGTCAGCCACCTTGACTATATCCAGCGCGATCATGCGGTCGCGGATCTGGCCGAGGAACTCGTCATCGACATGATCGACGAGCAGGTGATCCGGGCCGGGATGAATGCCCGTGCCATCGTCTCGAACATCCCCGGCAGCCCCGAGCGCCAGCGGTCTTTGTTCGTCGCGGCGGAGCGGTGCGAACGCGAGCCTAGGGTCCACCACCTGACCGCCTCGACCGCCAACGTCGCGGTCTATGACCGGGTGGCGGGGTTCGCGAGCAGCCCGGCATGGCTGCGCGACATGAGCGCCAGATTGAAGGTCGCGCGCCGTGAAGGCGAAGCCGAGGCGGCCGCCAGGGGGCGCCCCTTCGAGGACCGGCAGGTTGTCGTCGCCGACGTCACGCCCGAAGAGGCGTTCGAGCGGCTGACCTGGTGCGATCGGCATCCCTCGTTTCCGGCACCGGAATGGCAGCAGGGGCGCACCGGACGCAGTCACTATCGGTTCGTGCAGGAGCTTCCCATCGATGCCACGCCCCAGCAGCATGGCCAGATTCTGCGCGCGGCCGTGCAGATGCTCGCGACGGACGGCTGGATGGCGGTGGGGGTGATCCACCAGCCCGATCCGCACGGCGACAAGCGCAATGTCCACATCCATGTCGATGCCTACGATCGCCCGGCGCAGTGGCTGGAGGAGCATGGGGTCTGGGACTTCGAGGTCGTCGTGCGCAGGAACGGCAAGGTCACGCGCCCCTATCGGCAAAAGAAGGTCAGCTATCGGGCGGAGCCCGACTCGAGCGGACGGCGCGCCAAGATCGATACGGCGAAGCTTATGCGCGGGCGGTTCATCGACATCGTCAACGGGGTCATGGGCGAGGAGCGCTATCTTCACGGTACCTATAAGGAAAACGGCATTGAGCTGACCCCGCTCGAGCACATGGGCAATCGCGCGATGGCACATGAGCGGCGCGGACAGGCGACGGAAGTAGGTAGCCGCAACGCGCAGCGGATCGTGAACGACGAACTTGTCGCCTGCGAGACGAAGGCGGAAACGGCGAAGACTGTGCTGGCAAGGGACATGGCGCTGATCGTCCCCGCGGTCGGAGGCAACGCCGACGCGCTTGCCGCGGCTCGACGGTATGAGCGCGTGTCCCGCCGGCTGATCCAGCGTCGGCTCGACATGGAAGTGGCCGACGTCGTGGTGGCGGCCGCGCGGTCCCGTGCAGAGGCGGTGATCGCGACGCTGATGCCGGAGCCCGGCCGCCGGTTGAAGCCGCGCTCCGATGACGATGCGCTGCTGGCGGCGGCGCGGGCGCATCTCGCCTGGGTGGCGCGTCATTCGCCCTCGGACAATGAACGTGCGCTTGAGCGCAAACGGATCGCCCGGATCGCGGCGCATGTCCGCGCCGCTTGGGACGAGGTAGCGGCGGCGATCGGCGGGAACGCATCGCGTGACTCGACGATCACCTATGTCTCGACGCGACCGGCACCTGGCGGGTCGCTGCCGCATTCCAATTATGAGGAGCAGGTTCGCGGGCGTCTGCGGCGGTGGCTGGGGCGTCACGGGCGCGATGAGGAGCGGCTGGTCTTTGCCGAAGACACGGTGCGCCTCACACCGGGCGTGCCGATGGCGATCGACCGGCTGATGCGCCAGTTCGGCGGCGAGGAGGAATTTCAGAACTGGCTGCGCGACGAGCAGGTGCGGCGGGCAGAGCAGGCCGTGACCGACGCCCGGCGCGAGCGCGACAAGCAGGCCGCGCAGCAGCGTGCCGATGCAGCACGCCGCGATCGACAGTCCGCGGAGCCGAGGCCAGTCGACGTTGCCACCGCAGCTCCTGCGCCGCAGACCCGGTCGCAACCGCGACGCGTAGATCCCGCTTCTGCCGATCGGCGCGATGCCCGGCCGCTCGATCTACGGCCACAGGATCAATCCGCCGCGACCAAGGTCGATGCCGGCCGTCCTAGTGAAACACATCGCCGCCCCGGACCGGAGTCGGAGCGGGGGGAGAAACGTCGCCGGCACGAGCAGCACTCGCCCGTACGACGGGACAAGCCGAAAGGGCCGCCGCCCACCATCCGCAGCAAGGGCCCCGATGACGACCCGCCCCTCCCGTGGCCAGATCCTCGCGGCCACGGACGTTGAGGAAGGGCTTCCAGCCAGCAGCGATCATTAGCTGGCGTGAAGGAGAAAGGATGACCGCCTGTTGGCTGCACCATGATGGTGAAAAATGACCTGGCGACGCGCGAGCAGCCCCGCGCCGCTTGAAGACGGAAATACCTCGATGAAGATCAAGAAGACGGCTGTGACGACGACGTGGCAGAGCCCGGCGCAAGTGATGGACACGCTGTTCGATGTCCGCGAGCCGGGCTGTGACGGTGTCGGCTTCGCGCTGCTGCGTCCCCGCGCCAAGCAGAAGGCGAACAGCGTCGCGGCGCTGGTCGGCGCGAAGCTCGCGCCGATTAAACCGGCGGGCGGGACGCCGACGACGGTCTGCGGCATGCCGGTAACCGCGCGCGACCACCGGGTTGTGCTGGCGCGCGGCGTCGCCGACACCGTGCTTACCCGGCTGCTCGACGATTACGACGCGGCGACGCGCCCGCACCAGCGTCTGCTGGCGGCGGTCATCACCGTGCGCGGTGACGAGGACATGCCCGCACACGACCTGCTCGATATGGCGACGACCTACGCCACGATCCATCTGGCACGAGGGCGCCGGCTGACCAGCGTGGTCGCGTTGCATACGCCGGGTGATGAACTGAGCAGGGCCTTGCCCCACGCACATATCTGCATCCTTGCCCGCCAGCACACCCCGAGCGGCTGGCTCGCCGAGCATGAGGATCTGACCGACACCGCGCACGGCCTGTGGGCGGAAGAGTGGGCAGCGTTTCGCGCCGGTTGGGAGCGGATCGCCGCTGCGGCATGACCGTATCGGCGGGGCGGCTGGCGCCGCCCCGTCTGCCATCCCTGCGTGATAGTGGCGTCAGAACGACGACTTGGCCGACGCCCCGCCGCCAGCAGCGCGTTGCAGCTGTGCCTGCCAGGCGCGTTCCGTGTCGCCGCCTGCCATCAGGATCAGCCTGGCCTTGTGGTAGACGTCTTCCTGGGCCCGCAGCGCCGGCTTGGCGGCTCCGTACGCCGACCGGCAGGGCTCGCCCGCGCTGCACCAGGTCAGATCGAGGGGAAGCTGCGGTGAAGCGGCATGGGTCGGTGCGCCATAGCGCTGTGTCAGCTGCGCCCGGAGGTGCGCGCCCGTGCGACCCGCCATCGGTGCCTCGTATTTGACCACCTTGACCTCGGCGCCCGACGGCACCGGCCGGAACTCGACGATGAGCGCCTCATCACCCTTGCCCGCCTGGATCGTGGCTATACCGGTGCGCGGCAGGTCGAACGAGGAGGCACCGCGTTGCTGGCGCTTCTGCTCCTCGACGGCGGTCGCCCAGTCATGGCCGGGGAAGGTCTCGACCTTCCAACCATCGCGGGCGAGTGCGGCCTGCACCTCGGACGCCAGCATGCCGATCCGCATGCCCGCGATGGTCAGCGGCTTGGCAGCAACTCTGGTCTGGGCGCTGGCATCCTGTTCGGCGACGGACGCCGACCCGCAAGCGGCGAGCAACGCCAGCGCGGCGGTGGCGGTGATTCTGGTCATCATGATCTATCCTTGGGTGTGGGACGTGCGTCGTCGTTCGCCGGGAAGTATCCCGGCGTGGCAGGCCCGATGTCGGTGGTCGTTCTATTGGTCGGCAGCGATCCGCGTGGGTGGCGAGCGCGCCCGGAAGGCGCGGGTCATCGCAGCACCAGCGTAGCGAAGCCGGCGGTGTCGTGGACGCCGGCGACGTGGCCGGCGTTGACGGCATGCGCGATACCGAGGCGCAGCGACTGGTTCGGACCAAAGGCGGTCGACCAGCCGAGTTCGACATCGAGTTCGCGTGCGGTCGGCATCAGGTCGATGCTCGCGGTGCGGGTGGTAAGAGCGCCGCTCATCAGGTCGTAGGAGACCGGCGCCTGCACGGTGGCGCGGGCGCGTTCCAGCCGCAGCGGGGAGGATAGCCCAAGTGTCGCGGTGCCGCCGCCCATCCGGTGCGCGGCGTCGACCGCGAAAGCGCTGCCGACCAGCGGACCGGTGAAGCGCAGCAGGTCCGAACCACCCTGAACCCTGGTTGTCGCGGCGGTGGCGCGGGCCGACAGCAGCAGACCGGCAATGCCTCGGCTGGCAGCGAGCGTGGCGAGTGTCGTGCGGCTACCGGAAAGCGCAAAGCCGGTGGCACCGCGAAGGCCGAGCACCTGACCCCGTTCGGCCAAGTCCGACAGCTCGACGCCGATGCCGGCTGGCGTGGTCAGCGACACCGTGCGCAAGGCGGCACGACCATCGCGCGCAGTGCCGGATGCGACGCTGGCTGACCAGCCGCTGCTTACCCAAGTGAAGGATTGGCCGACCGGCGTCGCGACCACGCCGCGCAGCGCCGAGCCGCTGATGCCTGCGCCCTGACCGATGGCGATGTTGGCAGCGAGCGTCATCGACTGACCCGCCGCAGGCGAGAAGGCGATGGTGGCGGGCCGGTTCGACCGGGTGCCCTGCCACGGGCCGGTCGTGGCGGAGGTGAAGCCGAGCAGCGTGTCGGTCGGCGTCGGCGTCAGCCAGGGTGGGTCGACCGGCGCCAGCATCGCGCCCGCGAGCAGCCCCGAGCCGCGACTGCGCGGCGCGGTAGAGCCGGTCATGCGGTAGTCGCGGCCATAGCGGTCAAACACCGTCATCGCGGCGTTGGTGGCTGCCAGCGCACCGCCGCTCCCGAACGGACCCGACAGCGTCAGCGACGAATAGCGCGCCAGCACCGTATCGGCGGCGGCAAAGGCGCTGGCGGGCGCCTGCGCCTTCATCGCCTGCTCGATGTCGAGCAGGCCGGCGCCGTAGAGCTGGTCGACACCCTTGTCGCCGAGGTCGGTGGCAGTATCGAGCAGGATGCGCGCGATCGCCTTGCCGCCGAGCTGCGGCCAGTATTGCTTGAGCAGCGCCGCCGCCCCCGCGATCGCCGGCTCGGCAAAGCTGTTGCCCGTCGTCGTGACGAGACTGCCATCCTTGCCGACGACCTGCACGCCGGTTGCAACGACTGCCAGCGTGCGGTCGGCGAGGTCGCCGGGGCGGCCGTTGCCGGTGGGCGGGCGCAGCGCCGCATCGACGCGGATGCCGAACAGGAACCAGTCCCTGTTCTCGAGATCGGCGCCGACGAGGTTGCGCGCGATGGTGCCGGCGGCCGCGCTGTCGTCGCCGATATCGTTGGAGACGGACTCGACCAGCAGCCGGTCGGCGCGGGCGACCTGATCCATCGCCGCCTTCTGTTCGGCGGCAGCCTGGCCGCTCGATACGCCGTTGAGGCTGAGCGACAGGACGAAAGCACCCTTGTCGACGCCGTAGCGGATCGCGGGCGCGATGTTCATCGCGTTGGCGGCGCTGCTCTCCTTGATAACCGAGGTCGCGGTGACGCCCTCGAGATCGGGACCGCTGATCTTCAGCGCCAGCAGCGTCGCGTCGGGGGCGATACCGTGCATGCCGGTGCCGTTCCTCGCCGCCAGCGCGACCGAGGCGGTCTCGGTGCCGTGACCCTGGATGTCGTCGAGCGCGAAGGTCACCGTCTCGGGCGCGCAGGTCGGGCAGCGCGCGATCCGGTTCTC
This sequence comes from Sphingomonas sp. Leaf32, assembly GCF_001421765.1. Classification (GTDB taxonomy): domain Bacteria; phylum Pseudomonadota; class Alphaproteobacteria; order Sphingomonadales; family Sphingomonadaceae; genus Sphingomonas. Next base: position 120,391 of record NZ_LMLA01000002.1, read on the forward strand.
GAACGCCTTGCTGTCGGGTGAGATGCGGCCGGCGAACTCGGGACCGTTCACAGTGATGCCGGTGTCGATGACGGCGATGGTCACGCCTTTGCCGGTGATGCCCCTGTCATAGGCATGAGCCGCCCTGGCGCCGACCACGGCGGCGGACGCCTTGTATTCCGTGCCATCGGCGGCTGTCGGCGGTGGGGTGGGCGTCGGCGTGGGCAGTGGTGCCGGGGTGGGTGCGGGCGTCGGCGCAGGGGTAGCGCTTGGCGGCGAGTTCGTGCCGGGCGTGCTGACGCCGCCCCCGCCGCCGCCACATGCGGCGAGCAGCAACGCACCCGAGACGACCGATCCTGTATTTAGTGCCTCGCACCATCGCCGGCGATATCCCTCTACCATGCACACCCCCGTGTTCGGCGGTGCATGGCTCCTCCAGCCGGCGGCACCGCCCCATGAAACGAGGCGGTGCCGGCCCGTGAGCCGGAGATTGAGAACCTGCAGATAGACAGGCGCGAGCGTCTTTAGGCCCCCGAAAGAGCCCTGGACATGCACGCCCGCTCCCCGGCCGAAACTGGTTCGGGCCGGGCTTACGGCTACTATCTGCGAGGTTCTCACGCCTCGGTCCGCCTGCTGACGAACAGGCCATCCATATGCCGGCTCGGTTAACGAACCAAGTCATGTTGTGCAGGTGAAGCAGTCTTGGCTGCACCGCGCCTCTGGAAAATGCTCAAGGCAGCGATGGGATCAGCAAGCCATCATCGATGCTTAGCGAGCCGCCAGCGTGAATGATCCGCTGGAGGAAAGAAGATGAAGCGACGCCGGTATCCCTGGGTGTTCCGCATCGCCGCCGCGGTGATGCTGCTGAGCGTGGTCGCCGGACAATGGTGGCAGCGCCAGCCCGCCGGTGAGGTCGGCCTCGCCATGCTGACGGTCATCGCCGCGCACTGCCCTGCCGCCGTTGACCAGCAACGCGGCGGCAGGATCAGCGTCGCCGACAGCGCCCGCGCGCTCGACCGCTGGGGCTATGCGCGGCTGACCGAGATGGTCCGCCGCGATGGCCGCGACCGCTGCCGGCGGCAGCACTGAGGGGAAAGACGGTCGGGGCGAAGCGAAGCCCCTGACGAGCAATGAAAATCGAAGGGGGCCTGATCCGGACCGACCCGGTCCGGGGATCACGCCAAGACTCGAAGGCTCCCAATGCCCAACATGATCCACGAAACGCTGCCGACCGCGTCGGTCGCGCTCATGCACTATGTCCTTGCCGAACTCAAACCCGACGAACCCGACCAGCTCTACGGCAACACCGGCCTGCCCGCCGCCGTCGACTTCCCCGTCCACGACGTCATCGTCTCGGTGACGCCGGTCACCGCCCGGCTTTTTGATCAGGCGCTGCTGCGCTGTGCTGCGGCCCGCCAGCGCGACGTCATGCTGATCCGGCACGGTTTCCACCCGGAGACGATCGACCCGGTCCGGGTCGATGTCGTGCTGCACTCGGTCGGCGGCCCGCTGCTGCTGACCGACCTCAGCTTCTTCCGCCACCGCGATCGCAGCCTGCACCTCGTGCCCGACAACGCCGGGCGATCCGTGAAGATCGGCGATGGCGGTCTCGAGCTCGGCATCCGGCCGCCCTGGGACAGCGCGTGGGACCGCGCCGCCGGACTGGAAAGTGCTGCTGCCCAGATCGTGCTCGCCTGCCGCCGCAGGAACCGGGGTTGAGATGAGGAGGAGGACAAGCGGCCCCGATGCGGGGATGAAACAAGGAAGCAAGACGATGACCATGACCAACGACGCGTTCGAGACCAACTGCACCAAGGCCGTCGCCCGGCTGCTGCTCGGCAACCGCAAGCTGAAGGAGGGCATCGTGCTCACCGGCGGCAACCAGCTCGACCTAGACGGCAAGGTCCGGCTCGCCCGGCAGGCCCGGGCGAACAACACCGATGTGCTGCACCTCGAATATGGCACGGACGAAAACGGTCGCCATGCGCTGACCGGCATGATCGTCTTCCTGATGCGCGGTGACATCTGTCACATCCAGACGCAGTGCCGGCTGTTCCTGGCGAAGGGCGGCACCCGCGGCGTTGTTCTGCCGCAGCCCGGCGCCCGTGGTCACTACCGCCTGGCGCCCGGCGAAATCCTTCACATCGATGGCAAGCCCGCCGGCGACGTCACCGACGGCATGGCACGCGCCGATGCCTGGCTGGCCCGTCAGCTGGCGCTCGGCGGTGATGCGATCGATGACGGTCGATACCAGGTCTGGTCGCAGGCGGCGTGACGGTGGCGACGACAGCGATCATTGAGGCGCGACCGTCCACAAGGGTTGCCGGACGATGGCTGGCGATGCGCGGTGTGCACCGGATGCCGCCGTGACGCTGCGGGTCAGCCAGAAGCCCGGGACGAGTTCCGCATAGCAGTCCTTCTGCTCGGGTGTCGCACCCAATGTCAGCACCATCAGCGAGAACGGGGTCTGCTGGCTTTTGCCACGTATATCGAGAAAGCGGACGCGGCCCTGCAGCAGATAAATGTCTGCGTCCGCGCTCAGCGTCTGGTGGAACCAGGCGGAGTCGGTTCGAACCGGCACGAGGCAGACCACTGTCTCGACCTTGCCGGCCCGCCATTGATCGTGAGCGTGCCGCAGCCAGCGCAGCAGTTGCGAATAGGGAGGATTGACGAACGCGACCTTGCCCGACCAGTCGTCGACCAGCCCGTCGCCGCCGTCGCTGGGCAGAATCCGGCGACGCGCGATCACCGGGCTGAGCGGATGCCCGCACGGATCGAGGTCGATCTCGCCGAACGCCGCGTAGATGTTCGCCATGAAGTCGACCGGCGTGAAGCGGATGTCGCGATCCTCCTTGTCGCCCTGTCCCCAATAGGATCGCTCGGGCGCGCGGCGGCGGGCGTTCGGTGCGATCACGGCCAGAAGGCGCAGCAGGCTGGCGACCGATCCGCCACCCCGCTCAAGGCTGGCGATAGTGGTCGGCGACAGGCCGGTCTTTTCCGCCGCGTCCCTCAGCGACATCGACCGCTTGCGCCGCTCCGCGCGCAGCCGCTCGGGCAGCGTCTTGCCCGCCGCAAGACCGGTCAGACAAAAGTCCAACGCCGCCATGGCAGCGATGAGGGTCGGCACTGACCCGACACCCTTCTCCAGCCGCTTGATGGTTTGCGCATCGACACCGATCCGGTCCGCCAGCGTCCGCTGCGACCAGCCGGACGTCCGGCGAGCATCACGTAGCTCGTGTTTCAGAATATGATCCCGGTTGAGTTCACATCTTACGTGGCTAGCTGATGTTGCGCGGTATCGGCAAGGCCATCGCCTATTGATGTATTGAGCAGCTACTGGTCCACCCTGCTAGCGGATGCGGACTGTCCGCATTTCGCCAAAACTAGTCGGGGCAGGGCGGCAGCTGTCGACCAACTCAAGCCGTTCCCAGCGCGCGCGTGAATGGCCGCTCTTGCTGGAACCCGCCATTCCCGTCCCGTTGAGCGGTCCGGTAAGCAGCCCCTCCAATACCGATGGGGTGGACGCCCCCTGACGGCCTCGATGTGCCAGAGTGGAGGTGTGAAGCATCACTGGTGGCGTCCATGGATGATGGGGTGGACTCTCCCGTCATCATCATACCGAAACAGTGTCAGCCAACCGCCGCCGCATATGCGGATGGGTTGGCTGACGACGTTGTCCGGGTGATCGACGTCGCGTGATTATGCCGGCGGTGGTCAAGCGTCGAAAGCGCGTTCACCACTGCCGGATGCCTGATCTGCTGGTGCGGGCAGCTACCATTGGTCCAACGGCGGTCTGGTGCCGGATTAGTCGGTCTCCGCGCTCGCAGGCGGCGTTGCGCCCGAAGCGTCTTCGCCGAGCGCAAGTTCATCGTCCGCAACGGGGAAAAATCCATAGCGGCCGACATTCTCCTGCTTCGAGAAGAGCTGGATCGACGGGCTCGGGTTCATGTCTGGATCCGGATCCTCGTTCTCGACGATGATGATCTGGGAAAGGTCGCCACGGCGGGCCAGGTCGGCGTAGAAGGCTTGTTTTACCGCCACCTTCTGCTCGGTCTCTAGTCCGTCCTCGTGATCGGCCTCGCGGAACGTTACGAGCGGCGAGTCCAGCACGATGAAGCCTGCCGAGCTGCGCCCGAGCGACTTGATCGCCTGCTGGAGGCCGATGGTGAACGCGGCGTGCGTCAGTGCCCTCAGGCCTTTGCCTTGGTCGCCTCGGCGGCGATTTCCGAGAACCATGTCCTGCCGCGCCTCGTCGAAGTAGACCGGCTTCTCGTGCGGGAAGCGCCATGCATCGAGCAGGTTCTCGAATGCGACGCTGATCGCCTGGATGCTGGCCGCCGGGAGCCCGGGCCTCTCGTCGCTCGTTCGACCAGCCGTGTTCAGCGCGGCGAGCGCGTCGGCCCGTCGGGAGACGAGAGCGGCGATGCGATCAACGAATGCAAGCGCCCGGCGGACGTCAGCGCGGGTCGAATACAGCTCGTCGACCTGTCGCCGGGCTGCCGACAGCGCAGGGGTCAGCGTCTCGCGCACAAGCGCGTCGGCGGCTTCGAACCGCTGTCGAGCGTCCGAGGCGCCCGTCCCGAGCATCTGACCCTCGTTGTCGAGGTCGGCGATTGCCGCAGCCAGCTCGAACTGCAGCTGACGAATCTTCGCGATCTCGCTCTCGCACGCCGTCCGCAAGCCCTCGATGTCGCCATCGGTAGGGACGCCATCGTGGCGGTGATCGCCCGCTGCGGCACCGCACAGCGGGCAGGTGCCTTGTGGCAGGGCAACGAGGTAGGCTCCGGCCTCCGCAATCGATTCGAGCCGCTGCAAATCGGACGCGTAGCTTTGGTCCAGCAGTGCGAAGCGTTCCTTAAGGCCGGCGATCTCACTAACGCGCGCCTGGATCCGCTCCGACATAAGCCAGGCGTCGCGGCGGGTCTGCTCTTGGTCTTCGAACCTGACGCGCTCGACCGAGATGGCTTCTTCGCTTGCTGCGATCGAGACCTCCAGCCTTTGCAGCTGGTCGTTCAGGTCTGCGGCCGACGCGTCGGTCAACTCCTTTAGATTGGACTCGTAATCCGCGATCAGCTCGTCGAGCACCACGATTTGGCCTTCGATCTCGGCCTTGGCGATCGCCCGCTTCTTGGTCGCGACGAGAGCGCTGTCGTCGATCCCCGTCAGCAGCAGCTTGAACAGGCTGGTCTGAGCTGTCTTCTGAGTCGAGTCGCCGGTGACGACCGGCGACGTCTTCTTGATGATCGTCTCCTCGTCGACGATCAGGAGGGAGGCGAGATTGCGGAAGCTCAGGTTCTGCAGCTCGTTGTTCACGTTCTTGCGCAGCCGCTTCCGGTCGAGGTCCACCAGGCGCAGCAGGAAGGTGCTAATGTTGTCCGGGTCGCTCGCGTTGTGGCGGCCCGCAAGGATCACTGCGGGGCCATCCTCATCGGACAGGTCGCGTAGCTGGAAGTCGCCCCCCGCCAGCGCGCGGGTAAGTTCGTATTGTTGACGGTCATTTGCCGCGATCAGCAGGTGGATGCGCTCGTAGCCCACGCTCTCGGGAATCTGGCGCGGCGGCGTCTGGCCGCCGAGCATGAAGTCGATGGCCTCCACCAGGTAGGACTTGCCCGTATCCGATGGGCCCGAAACCACGTTCAGACCCGGCGCGAACGCGATCTCGGCATCCGTCTTGCCCGGCCCGGTGACCCGCAGTCGTCGCAGTTCGAAACCGCTCATAGCTGCAGCTCCGGGGGTTGCTGGACGGCCTGAAACTCGCGGGTCCAGCGCTCGAAGCGCGCGTCGAAGTAGCTCTTCAACTCGTCGTCATCGAGGGAACCGAAGGTGTCGAGCGCCCAGGCCGCGCGTTCGCGCAGGGTTTGGCTGTATGCGGACTGGAGGCATTCGAGGAACGGGCCGGCGCCGTCAGATGCGGCGTAGAAAATCCCATCCGCGCGGGCATGGCGCTCCACTAGGCTGCGGCCGATGAATAGCAGTAGTCCGCGTTCGATGATGCCGCGCCGGACGAGCAGTTCGCCGTTCCGCAGCGGAGTGTTGGGATGCAGGCTGTCCGGCCCGTCGGCATCGCTGGAGTGCACGACGAGATAGTCGAAGTATAGCAGACGCCGCAGGTCGAATTCGTCCGGGCACGCCTCGGCGAGGATCGCCACCGACCTCAGACCCGTCTCAAGTGCGCTGTTGAATGGCGAGGATTGGGTGATGGTGTCAGTCACCTGCAGGCACCCATGTCAGCCTGTCATCGTTCGCGAGCTGATGGACGACGCCCTTTCGGTCGCCGGGCTCGACCCTGCCCAGCAGGGCTGAACTGGTGAGATTGAGGTTCGTGGCGTGTGACGTGGTGGCATTCACCCGCGTCAGGCCGCAGTCATGCTTGGCCTCCGCCGTGTCGATGACACCGTCTAGGATCTGGTCCTGCAGGTTCTCGAACGCCCCGTCCGGCAGTGTGTCGCGCGAGAAGCTGCGCAGCGCCTCAGCACAGTAGAAGCTCTCTCGCGCACGGATGAGATGACGCTGGTGCGACGTGGTCAGGGCATCCGGCTCAGCATAGGTGGTGTTCTGATTATCCCCATAAGCCTCGAGCAATTTGGCGACATAGCGTGTCTCCCCGGCCGCGATGTCCACGGGTGGCAACGGCGACGTGAGCCTCGCCGGAAGGCCGAGACCGAAGCGGACGGCGAAGTATGGGGTCTTGCGGTGCTGCTCGATCAGCTGCGGCGTCGGCAGATGTCCAACGCGGGTGAAATCGAAACCTTGGACATGCGCGAGCAGCGCGCCATCAAGCGGAACCTCGGTGGTCGTGGTGATCTGCCTCTGGCATTTCGAAGCCCAGTTCGCGATCAGTCCCTCGCGCAGCTTCTCGGGCTTCTTGAGCAGGTTGAGGAGCTTGGTGCCCACGCCGCGCGGAGCGACGAACCGGTATGCCCGTGGGACACTGTAATCATTAAGATGGGTATAATAGCAGAGTTTCCCGAGCTCGACCCAGATGTCGCCTGGCGCAAGCGGATGGTCGTAATGCTTGCACTGGTAGTTGTCCCAAGAGCTGGCGGGATCGGACGGATCGACCGTGGCGATGACATCGCATCCCATGTCTCCGGCACCACCGGCGCGCTCGACAAGCGCATAGCCCGGAAGGCTCGACGCCCATTCGTCGACCGTCGCCTCCCATTGATCGGCGGAGAACAGCTTGATCCGTTCGATGGGCGGGATGTGGGGCCCTGAACGGATTTCGAGCGGGTCGGCGTTCCCCATCGTGGCGCTTACGCTTATTGCCCGGACAGGATGCTTCATCGTTTCGAAATCAACCCCTCTCGTCATTCCATGCTTGGTGCCAGCGGCGTCTGCCGGGATGAACTGGCCCCCAGATGCTTCATTAGCGGGACACCTACATGAGGCAAGCGTGACGATCGGGTCATCTTGGGATGACGGTCCAGCGTAAGCATAGGCTGCACGTGAACAGCCTATGCCATCGCTGCTGCGACGATGTTGATCGATCGGGCTCGCCAGTCTATCCCAGCAACCCCATGAGTTTTCCGAGTTTTTCGAGTTCTGCATCGTCGGCCGACGGCGATCGGCCCGACTTCGTCGTCGTCGACGTCGAGACGGCATGTTCGAATGTCAGCAGCATCTGCCAGGTCGGCATTGTCGGGTTTAGTAGCGGGGTGCAGACTTTTGAGTATGAGACGCTGGTCGATCCGCTCGACCGCTTTTCCTCATTCAATGTCCGCATCCACGGGATCACAGGCGATCACATCGTCGGCACGCCGACCTTTGCGGGTATCCACGCGGCGATCGACGGCCATCTCGCCGGTCGGATCACGGTGGCGCACTCCTATTTCGACAAGGGCGCGCTGGGCGCCGCATGCCGGATCCATCGCTAGCCGACGGTCGAGACGACGTGGCTGGACAGCGTGCGGGTCGCGAAGCGCGCCTGGCCGGAGCTGCCGAGCCACCGGCTGAACGTGCTGAGCAAGTTTCTCGGCATTCGGCACAAGCACCACGACGCGTTGAGCGACGCGCGCGCGGCCGGCATGGTGATCGTGCGCGCGATCGAGCATACCGGGATCGACCTTGCCGGCTGGCTAACGCCGGTGAACGCGCGCGGCGGACCTGCGCCTAAGCCCGCCGCCATCGGCCCGCTCCGGGGCGAGCGCATCGCGATCCTTGGCGCGCCGCGCCACGGCGCGTTGGCGCGGTGCCTGGCGGCAAACGGCGCGCGGGTGGTCGCGTTGGTGGGTTAGACCACGACGATGCTGGTCGTCAGCAACGATCAGCCGTTCGGCCGCTTTTACGCCGCTTATGCCGATCATCGGAAGGCGGAGGCGATGCAGCGGCCCGGCGCGGCGATCGCAATTTTGCCGGAAGACAAGATCCGGCGCAGGCTAGCGCTGCCGCTTGCCTGCTGAGCGCTGGATCGCAATTACCTTGCCGCAAGCATCTCGACGGATGAGGTTCAGCCATTAGGATCGGCGTATGCCCGTTCCGTTCCTGTCTCCCGAAATCCTAGCTCTTCTTGGGTTGGTGTATAAGCATAATGACGAGCGGGTTGCGGAGGTGCGCGACCGTCACCTTCTCTTCGCGCACTACACGTCGGCCGAGAGCGCGTTCAGCATTCTGTCGGGTCGATCGCTATGGCTGCGCAACGCAGCGGTGATGAACGACCATTCCGAGATCGCATATGGTCGCGCGATCCTCGATATCTTGATCGAGGGCGATCTAGGCAAGCGGATGTGGGCGGTTCTCGACAATGCGCACGATGGCGTGTCGAACGACATCCGGGCCCGCTACTACCATGAGGCGCACTACGCCCGCGAGATGACCTTCATGAGTTCGCTTTGCGAGCATGATCGCGACGATTCACTCGGCCGCCTCTCGATGTGGCGTGCCTATGGCGGTCCGACGGCGGGGGTCGCGCTGGTGTTCAATTCCCATGTGGTGACGGAGACGGGCTTCGACCTCGGGATCTACGCTTCGCCCGTGCTCTACGGCGGGGAGGCGGAGGTGTATGCGGAACTGCGCCGGGTGGTCGAGGCGATCGAGGCGAACGCCCACGTGATCTCGGCAGTCGATCGGATGATGGTGGCCGATGTCCTTTCGAACGCGCTGCGTTTCGCGCTGCTCTCTACGAAGCACCCTGGTTTCTGCGAGGAGCGGGAGTGGCGGCTAATCTGCATGCTGGATCAGATACCGAAGGGCGCACCGGTCGAGCAGATCATCAGGTCGGTGGGTGGCATCCCGCAGCGAATATACGAGCTGAAGCTCCCCGAACCCTCGGGTGCCGCCGGGACCGCGCTGCGTTGGGACAGCCTCCTCGACCGGATCATCATCGGCCCGTCGGTCTTTCCCGAGACGATCAAGGACGCCCTCGAGCGCGAGCTCAAGCGTCAGGGCGTCGGACGTTGGGATCAGCTAGTCGAGATCAGCGACATACCTCTACGGCGTTGATCGCCAAAAGCGCACTGGCGGTCAGTTGCCGCGGTGCCGATGCAGGGGCTCCAGCAAGCTGACCATGTGGTCGAGCATGTCTGGTCCAGTCCTGCGTGGCATGGGTTCGTCGGCGTAGTCCTGGTGCGGGCGCACACCGTTGTGCGTAAGTTCACCGGCGCCGAGCTGGATCAGCTCCATCACGAACGGGTCCTTGTCGCGCTCGTCGAAAGACAGCGCCGCCTTTGCGCCGAGACCGGCGATGACGTCACACAGCTGAACCGCCGCAGAGTCATGCGACCGCACGGCGGTGGTGGAGCGCACGCGGAGCGGGAATTCGACACTCGTCCCATCGCCCATTATTACGGGGCCGGGTTCGCAGTCGTCGCGCAGGATCGTCTCCCACACATCGCGTTGCCGTAGGAAGTTGCTGGATTCGTCATGCACGACGTTGAAGTCTTCGGGCCTCTGCTGCCGCCAGTGGACGACGGTCGACAGTACGGCGGTGAGCTGGATCTCGCTGCTGTCCTCGAACGTCTCCAGGTCGGGATTGGAGATCTCGAACGTCCTGGCACCCTCAGCGAGCATCGCGAAGATCGTCGATATCGGGTGCTTGGTGCCGTTCGCAGTCTGGGTGAGGTGCGTGCGCAATGCATCCATGGTATCGCGCTTCGGCGCGCGGGCGAACGCATCCCAGCGGCTGGCGGTTTCGTCGTATAGCGTCTCCCCGCCGAAGCGGCGGAGATCGCGGTGGATCGTGTTCATGTATCGGCGGGCGTAGCCGTTGCCGTAATAGTCGTAGCCACCTGCGGTGAACGTGGGTTCCAGCAGATAGTCGAACATCTTGACTATCAACGAGAAGCGCTTGTCGATGATGTAGAGGAACAGCCGGTCGGCGACGGCCGGGATCTCGCCTGACAGCGCGCGCAGGCCGTTCCGATGGGTGTCGCGCTTCCAGATGTTGCCGAACTTGAACTCCGCCCCTTGGTAGCGTGGGAAGCACCGGCGCAGGATCGCTGCGGCCTCTTCGTCGTCGATCAGCGACGATGCGATAGTGAGGAACGGCTGGTCGTGATTGTATAGGTCGTCGCCCGTGTAGCCGGACTCATCGATGTAGATTGTCGTCATGCGCATGATGTGGGTGACGACCCGCCATTGCGGAAGGTCTCGCTCCGCCAGATCCGTCGGGAGATACGCTGCTTGTGTCGATGACCCGAATCGCTGCACTCGCATGTGGCGAGGGGGAGCCCGATCTACTAGCTTCCTTGCATGGCTACGAGCATCACCAGCGCCGAAGAACTCGCGCGCGCGCGTCGCGACGGCAAAGTCGCCGCCGAGACATTTGATGAAACCCTTCGGGAACTCGTCGAGGCGATCGTGGCCACCGATGCCGTAGAGGTCCTCGCGCGTGCCGGCTTTCACTTGCTTATGCGCGGTCCCGACCGCCCCGAACAGGTCGGGAAGGAAGGTGTTGAACTTTCCCACCTCGAACTGATCCAGGCGCTTGCACTGTCGACGGCGCGGGGCGCAGGAGAGGCCGACACCGACTATCCGGCGATCACGTCCAGGGTGCTCAACCTGATCGGGCGCAATGTCGTTGCATATCGTGATCGCACCAAGCTGAAACTGAACGGCGACCAAGCGCATGACGAGCGCACGCGCCTGCTCGCACTCATACAGAGCTGGACGCTAGCGGTCCGCGGCGCTCGGCATGAATTCCAAACACGTCGCTACGCCTTTGCGCTTGCAAAGATCGTGGATGCTTCCTTCCACCATCATCATGGCTGCACGGCGACCAGTTGGGTTCAGGCGATCGGACGATTCTACGATCTTGTAGAGGAACGTCTCCAAGCCGAGCGCGCATCCCTCCGCCGCTGGGTTCGCAAGAAATCTGGCATCGCGATGATCCACGCCTTCGTCGAGGGCCTAGACGACAAGACGGCTGCCGAGATCTCAACGGCTGCCATGCCCTATCGCTATGATCGTGATCACGTCACCGCGCTGCTGATAAACCGATTCGAGCAACGGCTTAGCGGCGCGTTTACGCTGTGCTATGAGGACTTGGTCGCCGAGACGCCGACGAAAGAACGGGATGCGCTGATCGGCCTCCTACGCCGATGCGCGCTGCGGTTCGGTGAGGTCGACAATTCGGCGCTCGAACGCCTCCATCTGGACAATCCCGTGCGCATGAGGCCGTTCATCGAGCTTGACGCCCAAAGCTTCTTTTGCCCAGTGCCTCATATTCTTGGCGTCCAGATGAGCGAGATGCTCGAGGATTTGTGCGCCATCAACCCAACGCTCAAAGAAAAAGCCGAGAAGGCGAGAGCGGACCTGCTCGAAGAGCAACTCGCCGATGTCGTCCGACGCTTCCTGCCAAGCGCCGAAGTGCGCGAGAAGGTGAAGTGGAGCGAGGATGGCGGGATCACGACCTGGGAGTCCGACCTTGTTGCGGTGATCGACAAGACCGTGCTGGCGTTCGAGGCCAAATCGGCGAAGATCAGCTCGCCAGCGCGTCGAGGCGCCGTCAACAGCCTAAAGGACGCCCTAAAGGAGCTTGTAGTCAAGCCGTCACGCCAGTCGCTGCGCTTCAAAGCGCGAGTCGACAACGCAGACGGTCCGCTCCACTTCGACACCGCCCAAGGCCCCTTCACGATTAATGCAGGCGCCATACGGTCGGTCATCCGAGTAAATATCTTGCAGGATCCTGTCGGGCCGCTCTCCTCGCACTGGCCGCAGCTTGCCTGCGCGGGTTTCGTGCCGGCCGAACTCGACATCGCACCCTCAATGACCGTCTTCGATCTCGAAACGGTGTTCGAGACGCTTTCGCTCGAGATCGAGCGCTGCCATTATCTCGCCCGGCGCGCCGAGTTGGAGCGCAACGCCGTCTACACGGCTGATGAGCTCGACCTCCTCGCGGTTTATCAGGAACATCAATTTAACATTGGTGAGGCCGAGTTCGACGGCACCCGCCTCGAATGGTATGGGGCTTCGCTTAGGCTTACCCCGGAATATTCGGCCCGTAGGGCAGAGGGGACTCTTTCCGCTCAGATGCGGCGGACCGGCTTTTGGGCGGATCTGCTCGGATCGCTTGAGCAAAAGCGGGAGGTGGGCTGGACCCGTCTTGGGCATCGACTGCTCAACGCCAATGTGAACGTCCAGCGCCGTGTCGAGCGCTTATACGAAAAGGGCATGCAAGCAGTCTCTCGGGATCCTAGCAAGTTCTTCACTTCAGGAGTGACGGTCGGATCTAGGTTCCGGCTCGACACTATCTCCGTGAGTGTCGGTGCGCCCGAATCGCCTGAGCAGTTCGAGGATAATCTCCAATACGCGGCGAAAAGAGCATTCGAACAGGGAGGACAGCAATCTCTTTTGGCACTCTACTGGTTCGTTCCTAAGTCGGGCGAAGCATATGACTTCATCGGCGTGATGCGAAGACATAGGACTGCCAGTGGCGTTGCCAGAAAAATTTAGCAGATGGCCGACCAAAACAATTTTGATTGGACGCCTCACTGGGTGATCGCGGTGCCAAGTCTACTGGCTGCCATTTAGCACTCCCAGTCATCTGAACAAAGGTCTACTTTCCTCACTCGACCGGCTAAACAATGCCATTCTGCTAACGGCCCAGTTCAGGCAATCTTCGACGAGAGCGGATGTTCGTTGGAGGCCCGGTCTTGATCGGAGCTGCCGTTCGGAAGGTTGCGTACTTACGACGGCTTTGTCCCACGACCCGTCGGCAGCAGCCGACCAGACATGGCCTTTCGCAGGCTAGGCAGTCAAAGGCAGCTTGTGCCGAAACCCGCCATTCGGGTCGGAGAGCGCAGCGAGTAGAGGCCTGGTCCCGCCCGTGAGCTTGGGATACGCCGACATTTCTCATCTTTGTTGTCGGTGGTGCTGCAAATGTTGGTCGCGCTGCCAGCACCGATCTGACAGGATCGTGCCAATGAGAAACAACCCGGTTGGATTGCCTGAAACCGCTGTTGATCGCTACCTTCGCGAGGAGCGTGAACGTGCCAATATGTTCAAGGATGTCTTCGCCGGCGGCGCGGTGGCTGAGGCGATGCGGGCGGCGACCCTTCACGACAGGCTGTTTCACGGGATGGACTTCGACAAGCCTTACCGCGGTATACTCGATACGCTCGAACGAGACCGGAAGGAGCGCGAACGCTACAAGGAACTGACGAGCACGGCGTGGGCTCTGTCGGTGACCGAGACGGCGCGCAGCATCGCCCAGCGGAGCACGGGCCTTGTAGAGCAGCAGCAGCGTCTGTCGTCGTCGGTAGTAGATACGATGCGAGCGTTCGACGCAAACCGATCGACTGTGGCGACCGCGTTGGCCGCCGCGCGCGCCGGCGACAGCTATCGCCGGATCATCGAGGACACGTTGCCGAAGATGACCGGGTTCAGCGCCATCGCCGAGCGGATGCGCCTTGTCGATGTCATGACGCTGCGCGCCGGTGAAGGGGTGGTCGCTTCCGCCACCGCGCTTGCTGCCGAGATGGTCTTGGAAACGCAGCGAATCTCCGAAGCGATCGCGGCGGCAGCGACCGAGGATGAGGGCGCGGCGCTCTTCAGCGAGCTGTTCGAAAAGGTAACCGCCTATGTGGCGACGCTTGGCCCCAAGACGATCGCCGAGCTCAATACGATGGGGCTCATGCAGTGGACTGCGTGGCTATTCGGCTTTCTGGGCTTCGTGCTGGCGATAGTCGCGTTGATCCCGAACCCCTCGGCTGAGCAGCAGCGCGCCATCACCGAGCTCAACCAGAAATATGAGGTGCTGCACCAGGAGACCGACCGGCTGAGCGAAGCGGATGCGAAGGCGAGCGAGGAATTCCTCGACGCCTTGCCGCGTGCCGAGATCGTGCGCGACGCGACCCTGCGCCGCAAGCCCGAGCGGGCGGGCGAGGTGGTACTGCACATGCAGGCCGGTGATGCCGTCGTTATCGAGGAGGCCCAGGGACGCTGGCGCCTTGTCGTCTTCCGCGATCCGCTGTCGAACCAGCTTTCGCGCGCCTGGGTCTATTATACCGCGCTCACCCCGCTCGCCGACGCGCTCGACGTGAGAGGCGACTGAGGCGCGAGGTGGAGCGGCGCCGGGCGGCGCCGTTCTGCAGGGAACGGGCCCGGCCCACACCGGAGGGCGCACCCCTGGAGGAAGCTGACGCGGGAGGAGGGGCGCTGGTCACGATGGGGCCGAACGACGAAAAGCCGACAGATGCCGGCTGCATCCTCAGATCGCGTCTGCGGCCTGACCACCCTTGGCGATGACGGACGCGGTGAGAGAAGCGATCGGCCACCCCAGAGCGCGTGAGATTGCCGGCGGCCGCTGATAGACCCCGCGGGCCGCGTCATGGCTGATGAGGCCGCGCCGGTAGGACTCGGGAAGGGCCTCCCACCAGTCGGGTGATATGTAGCTGTTCTCGAGGTATTCGAGTGCGAGCCGCGTGGTCGCTGCCGCCTTGAGCTGATCGTCCAGCGCATCGAAGGATTGCACGAACCGGGCGGCGGGGCCGTCATCGGTGCCGCTCCAGCCAAATACAATGACCGATTGCCCGGCAAAGGAGGTGATGTTGAGCGTCACATGCTCGAACGCCTGCGTCCCATGGGCGATGCGCTGGAGGAGCGTGCCAGTGAGATCATTGTCCGGAAGGAAGGTGCCGCAGCATGCGACGGGGAGCAGCTGGTTGAAGCGAGTCCAAGAATAGGAAAAGCCCGTGAAGTTCTGCGCGACGAGCCCCGCTTCATAGGCCTCTTTGCGTGCATGGGTCGCCGCTGCGGCCCGGCGGGCGCTATGTTGCACGTTGCGCGCCATGTTCTGCGCCAGCTCGTGATGCTCAACGGGCGCCCCTTCGTCGAGTCGAAACAGGATATCTGAGGCGGCAAGCTGCGCCCGCTTCAAATAGGCCTCGAAACATACTGCCCGATAGGAGAAAAGCAGTGCCTCGGCAAAGCCGATGATGCAGTCCTTTCCTTCGATGGGCCGGAAGAGATCGCGGTCGTGCTCCGCGCAGAAGCCGGGGAAGACTGATGCCTGGCCGATGCCGACAAGGCGCGGCACCAGCCTGCCTTGGTTCTTTTCCATCTCGGGCATTGTGGTGGTCAAAGAATAGACACGGCTGTCACGTGCGATCGCCTCAAGGCCGCCGCTCTTCTGGACGGTATGGGCCCTGACAATCTGGCCGCCGCAGGGCTGGCCTGCTGCGTTGGCATGGGAGCAGTAACGGCGCTGCAGCTCCTTGATGTAGTGGGCAGCCGCCTGATGAATATTGAAAGACGGCATATGCTCGCGGCCATCGTGGCAGAGCTTGAACTTCTTCTCCGATCCGCACCAGCATCGATCGTTTCGCCCGATCGTCTTCGGACGGAAGACCGTGGGCAGTCGATTGAGGGGCTGAGTCAGCGATGAATGTAGCAGCGGTGTTCGGCCTGTCATGGCAGTGCCTTTACGCGGTGGTGTAGAAGGCGTCGAAACGGAAGCGTGGCATAAGGGCGCAGGTGACGTGACCCCCGTTTTTTCCTCCAGTTGGAGCTAGAGTCCGACCCCGGAAAGGGACGGACAGATGAAGCGGAAGCAGTTTTCGGAAGAGCAGATCATCGGCATCCTGAAGGAGGCC
>NZ_LMLA01000003.1 GCF_001421765.1 Sphingomonas sp. Leaf32
CGCCATCGCCACTCGCTACGACCAGCTAGCCACCAGCTTTCTGGGCATGGTCCACCTCGCCACCGCAAGATACTGGCTCAAATTTGTCCACGCTGCCTAGTCGTTTTTCGCCAGCCACTCTTCCAGCCATTTGATCGTGTAGTCGCCCGCCTGGAACTGCGGATCGTCGAGCAGCGACTGGTGGAGCGGGATGGTGGTCTTCATCCCCTCGATCACGAACTCTTCCAGCGCGCGGCGCAGGCGCATCAGGCAGCGTTCGCGGGTGGTGCCGTACACGATCAGCTTGGCGATCATGCTGTCGTAATAGGGCGGCACCTTGTAGCCGGCATAGAGGCCGCTATCGACGCGGACGTGCATCCCGCCGGGCGCGTGGAAATGCTTCACCGTGCCGGGCGACGGCGCGAAGGTGCGCGGATCCTCGGCATTGATGCGGCATTCGATCGCGTGGCCGGTGAAGCGGATCTGTTCCTGCTCGCACGACAGGCCGTGCCCCTCCGCCACGCGAATCTGTTCGCGGACCAGGTCGATGCCGGTAATCATCTCGGTCACCGGATGTTCGACCTGCAACCGGGTGTTCATTTCGATGAAATAGAACTCGCCGTCTTCCCACAGGAATTCGATCGTGCCCGCGCCGCGATAGCCCATGTCGGCCATCGCCTTGGCACAGACCGCGCCCATGCGTTCGCGGTCGGCCTGTCCCAGCACCGGCGAGGGTGCTTCCTCCAGCACCTTCTGGTGACGGCGTTGCAGCGAGCAGTCGCGCTCGCCCAGATGGACCGCCTTGCCATTGCCGTCGCCGAACACCTGGAACTCGATATGGCGCGGGTTGCCGAGATATTTTTCCATGTAGACGGTGGCGTCGCCGAACGCGGCCTTCGCCTCGCTGCCCGCCTGCTGCATCAGCGTTTCGAGCTGGTCTTCCGACGCGCACACCTTCATGCCGCGCCCGCCGCCGCCCGACGCCGCCTTGATGATGACCGGATAACCGATCGACGCGGCGATCGCCTTCGCCTCCTCGACATCGGCGATCGGGCCGTCCGAACCGGGGACGAGCGGCAGGCCGAGCTTGCCCGCCGTCCGCTTCGCCTCGACCTTGTCGCCCATGATCCGGATATGCTCGGGCTTCGGGCCGACGAAGATCAGGTTGTGCAGTTCGACGATCTCGGCGAACTTGGCGTTTTCCGACAGGAAGCCATAGCCCGGATGGATCGCGTCGGCGCCGCTGATCTCGGCAGCCGAAATGATGTTCGGGATGTTGAGATAGCTGTCGGTCGCCGACGGCGGGCCGATGCAGATCGCCTCGTCCGCCAGGCGCACGTGCATGGCGTCGGCATCGGCGGTCGAATGGACCGCGACCGTCTTGATCCCCATTTCGTGGCAGGCACGATGGATGCGGAGCGCGATCTCGCCGCGGTTGGCGATCAGCAGTTTCTTGATGTCGGGCATAACGATCTTCCTACGCCACACAGCCCCCCGTTTGTCCTGAGTGCCATTGAGCCTGTCGAAATGGCGTATCGAAGGACGGATGCTTCGATACGGGCCTTCGACTTCGCTCAGTCCCTACTCAGCACGAACGGGGGTGGCTGGGTAATTACTCTACGACCACCAGCGGCTGGTCGAATTCGACCGGCTGGCCGTTCGACACCAGGATCTGCGTGACGGTGCCGGCAGCGGTGGCGATGATCGGATTCATGACCTTCATCGCCTCTACGATGACCAGCGTGTCGCCGGCGGCGACCTTCTGCCCGACCGTAATGAACGGCTTGGCTTCCGGATTGGCGGCCAGATAGACGGTGCCGACCATCGGCGAGGTGACCGGCGGCACGGCGCTGACCGGGGCGACGGCGGCGCCGGCCTCGATCGTGGTGGTCGCGGGCGCCGCGAGCTGCGGCTGCGGTGCGGGCGCATAGGCCGGGGCATAGCTCGCCGCCGCCTGTATCGGGGCGGGCTTGCGCACCACGCGGACCTTGCGCGCGCCGTCCTCCACCTCGACCTCGGTCAGGTCGGTTTCGTCCAGCACCTGCGCCAGCGCGCGGACGAGGTCGATGTCGACGCGCATCGCGTGGCTGGTGAACGGCGTTCCTTCGCCCTGATTGTCGTCTGCCATGGTAACCCCCAATGGTGTATTCTTAAAAAACCGCGCCCTTGTCAGATGCGGGCGGCCGCTTCAAGCGCGACCAGATAGGACAGTGCGCCGAACCCCGCCACCGTGCCGCGCGCGGCGCGCCCGACATAGCTGATGTGGCGGAAGTCTTCGCGGGCGTGCGGATTGGACAGATGGACCTCGATCACCGGGGTCTTCACCGCCTTGATCGCGTCGTGGAGCGCGATCGACGTGTGGGTATAGGCACCGGCGTTGAGCAGCACCGCCTTTGCCCCTTCCGCCTGCGCCTCGTGCAGCCAGTCGACCAGATGGCCTTCGTGGTTCGACTGGCGCAGGTCGATCGCGAGGTCCAGTTCGCGGGCGCGATCCTCCAGCATCCCGGCAATGTCGTCGAGCGTGTCCGAGCCGTAAATTTCCGGCTCGCGCAGGCCGAGCAGGTTCAGGTTCGGACCGTTGAGGACGAAGATGGTGGCGGGCAAGGCGGTGCTTTCGGTTGCGGGGGCTTGTCCGCCCTCCCTATATGCACCGCACCATACTCGGACCGGACACGCGAAGTCGATAGACGGCGTATCCACAGGAGACGACATGCACAGCGACGGCACCATCAGCATCACGGTCAATGGCGATCACATGCGCGTCCGCGACGGGCTGACCATCGCCGATCTGGCGGCGCAGATCGGGCTGGTGGCGGAAAAGGTCGCGGTCGAACGCAATCTGGAGGTCGTGCCACGCTCGACGCTGGCCGATGTCAGGGTGGAGGATGGCGACGAGCTGGAGATCGTGCATTTTGTCGGCGGCGGCGACCATCAGCCGGTCGCGCAGACGGCCGATACGTGGAGCGTGGCGGGCAGGACGTTTACGTCGCGGCTGATCGTCGGGACCGGCAAGTACAAGGATTTCGAACAGAATGCCGCCGCGGTCGCGGCATCGGGCGCGGAGATCGTGACCGTCGCGGTGCGCCGGGTGAACGTCAGCGATCCCAAGGCGCCGATGCTGACCGACTATATCGACCCGAAGAAGATCACCTATCTGCCCAACACCGCCGGTTGCTTCGACGCCGACAGCGCGATCCGCACGCTGCGGCTGGCGCGGGAAGCCGGCGGCTGGGACCTGGTGAAGCTGGAGGTGCTGGGCGAGGCGCGGACGCTGTATCCCGACATGGTCGAGACGCTGCGCGCGACCGAGGTGCTGGCGAAGGAAGGCTTCAAGCCGATGGTCTACTGCGTCGACGATCCGATCGCGGCCAAGCGGCTGGAGGATGCCGGCGCGGTCGCGATCATGCCGCTGGGCGCGCCGATCGGATCGGGGCTGGGCATCCAGAACCTGGTCACCATCCGCCTGATCGTCGAGGGCGCGACGGTGCCGGTGCTGGTCGATGCGGGCGTGGGCCAGGCGTCGGACGCGGCGGTGGCGATGGAGCTAGGCTGCGACGGGGTGCTGATGAACACCGCGATTGCCGAGGCGAAGGACCCGGTGTTGATGGCCGCCGCGATGAAGGCCGCGGTCGAGGGCGGGCGCATGGGCTATCTGGCCGGGCGGATGCAGCGGCGGCGCTATGCCGACCCGTCCAGCCCGCTGGCCGGGCTAATATGAAGCAGATTTCATGGAACAAGGCGGTTGCCGGGGCGGTTGTATCCGGGCAATCCAGCGAGGGTAAAGCCCCCGCACAACCGCAAGGAGCCGATCATGGGTGAATTCACCGACAAGCTGGCCGCCGCAGGCAACAAGGTCGCCGGCAACGTCAAGGAAGCCATCGGCAAGGCGACCGACAACGAGCGTCTGGAAGCCGAGGGCGAGGCCCAGCAGGCCAAGGGCACCGGTCAGGACGTCAAGGGCAGCGTCAAGGGCGCGCTTGGCGACAAGATCTGAGCTGACAGACACTGCGTACCGCCGATGTAGTGGCGGATGGTGTCCGAAAGGGTCGTTCCGGGAAACCGGAGCGGCCCTTTTCATGCTGGCCCCCGCACGTTCAGTGCCTATTCCCTTCCGCTGGGAAAGGTGTCACCCCGCGCGGCCTTTGATCGCTGTGGCCGCTTGCGTCTCCTGTCCCGCGCTACAACCAGAAGATACCAGCCTTCGCGGGGATGACGCTTGGTTCGAACGGGGCGGATCAGGTTCCAGCTTTTCGGACGATGCGCCGGTAGGGCTGCGGTCGGCGACGGCGTGGTTGGCGCAACATCTGTCGCAGGCTACCGCGCCGGACCGACCGGCGCGGTAGTCTTTCCGGTCAGAAGCGATAGCCCAGCCCGGCGACGACGTGATGGCGTTCGACGCCGGTTTCGATGCGATATTGGCCGACCGTGCCGCGGTCGGCGGCGTAATTGGTGTAGAGATATTCAACCTTGCCATAGGCGCGGCTGGTCAGGCCGAATTCGCCGCCGGCGCCGACGTGAAAGCCGTCGAGCCGGGTGAATTCGCGGATATTGTTCGCCGGTGTCGCCAGATCGCGCTGGTCGCGGCGGAATTCGCCGTTGCTGTAGCCGGCCTTCAGATAGACCAGCGAATTGGGTGCGGTGACGAAGCCGATGCGCGCGCCGACCGCGACCTCGCGCCCCGCCGACAGGCAATCCCGTGCGATCACGGTGCTGCCGGAAAACAGGTCGTCGCAGGTTTCGAAGGTCGATTTCGACAGGCCGGCATACAGGCCGACCACCGACGCGCCCGACAACACCATGTCATATCCGACTTCGCCGCCGTAAGTGACGCCGCTGTCGCCGGTGCTGGCCTCGGTGCGGGCCGATCCGTCATGCACTTCGGTCACGGCATCGACGCGGTCCCAGCCGGCACGCAGTTCGATGCGCGGGCCGAGCGGCGTTTCGACGATGCTCTGCGCGGCGGCCGGCATGGCAACGACGACGGCAAGGGTTGCGGCGATGATGGTCGCGACGGTCTTCACGGAAATCCCCCGGGAAATTGCTTCTGTCGCCGGGGGATAGGCAGGAAACGATACGATAGGCTTAACGCGCCCGCATCGCGGCAATGGTCGTGCCGTGGGTGATGACGTTCATGTCGGTCTTCAGATGCAGCAGCCGCACGCCGCTGCGCGCCAGCGCGCGGTCGAGCGCGGGGGCGAACCGGTCGGTCGTCTCGACCGTTTCGGCCCATGCGCCATAGGCACGGGCGAGCGCGGCGAAATCGGGGTTGGTGAGGGCGGTGCCGCTAACCCGCGCGGGATATTCGCGCTCCTGATGCATCCGGATCGTGCCATAGCCACCATTGTCGACCAGCAGGACCAGCACGTTGGCGCGATGCTGGATCGCGGTCGCCAGCTCCTGTCCGTTCATCAGGAAATCGCCGTCGCCCGCGATCGCGACCGCCAGCTTGGTCGGTTCGCGCAGCGCGGCGGCGACGGCGGCGGGCGTTCCATATCCCATCGCGCCGCAGGTCGGGGCGAGCTGCGTGCCGCTCCAGCCATAATGCCAGTAGCGATGCCACCAGCCGGAGAAATTGCCCGCGCCGTTGCAGATGATCGTGTCGTGGCCCGACAGCCGTTCGCGCATCGCCGCCACGCACGGCCCCAGATCGAGCGTCACGTCGCGGGGCGTGGGGGTGGACCATGCCAGCCACTCGGCATGGGCCTCCGCCGCGGCGGGGCGGGGTCGTGCGGGCGGTTCGGCGCGGGCGAGCATCGCGGCGAAGGCGAACGGGGTCGCGGCGACGGCAAGGTCGGCGCGGTACACCCGATCGAGTTCGGTCGGGTCGGGATGGACGTGGATCAGCGCCTGCCCCGGATGGTCGGGGGTGACGAGGGTATAGCCGTCGGTGGTCGCCTCCCCCAGCCGCGCGCCGATCACCAGCAGCAGGTCGGCATCCCTGATCCGCCGGATCAGCCTAGGCGAGGGGCCGTAGCCGAGATTGCCGGCCCATGCCGGACAGTCGTTGGCGATCGCGTCCTGCCGGCGGAACGCGCCGGCGACGGGGATGCCCCAGTCGTGCGCGAAGGCGGCGAAGGCGAACCCGGTCGCACCATCCCAGCCCGCCCCGCCGACGATCGCCACCGGGCGTTCGGCAGCACGCAGGCGGTCGAACAGTTCCGCGAAATCGTCGGGGTCGAGCGATGGTTCGATCGGCGACAGCGGCGGCCGGTCGGCGACGACCGCGCGTTCGCGCAGCATGTCTTCGGGCAGGGCGATCACCACCGGACCGGGGCGGCCGGAAGTGGCGGTGCGCCACGCGCGCGCGACATATTCGGGGATGCGTGCGGGATCGTCGATGCGCAGCACCTGCTTGGCGAGCGGTGCGAACATCGCCGGGAAGTCGACCTCCTGAAATCCTTCGCGGTCGCGCGCCGCCCGGTCGACATCGCCGATGAACAGCAGCATCGGCACCGAATCCTGCCGCGCGACATGCACCCCGATCGACGCGTTGGTCGCGCCCGGTCCGCGCGTGACGAAGGCGACACCAGGCCGCCCGGTCAGCACCCCATCGGCACAGGCCATGAACCCGGCCCCGCCTTCCTGCCGACAAGTCACCAGATCGATCGCGGGCGTGTCGTGCAACGCGTCCAGCACGGCGAGGAAACTTTCGCCCGGCACGTGGAAGATGCGGTCGCAGCCCTGCAGGGCAAGGGATTCGACGAGGATGCGGCCACCGGTGCGCGACTCTGTCATGCGGGCAGGCTAACCGCAGGTCGTGCGGGGCGCCAGCGCGTCGTGCCGGCGGGACAGCTTTCGACGCTTTCCAGCCATGAATCGTCACCCCGGACCTGATCCGGGGTCCCGTTTCTCACCACCCGCAGAAGAAGCGGGACCCCGGATCAAGTCCGGGGTGACGGCTGGGAGGTTCACGCCGATCAACGGCGATGCGGTCCGCGCCTGGGCACGCTGTCACGTCAAAAGTTGAAAGCCGGTTCAGCTTCTTGACCCGCCCGCGCGCCCATGCGTAATCCGGGCCGACGGAGTTGGGAGAGTGGCGATGAAGAAGCTGTATCCGAATGCGGAAGCCGCACTCGACGGGCTGCTGCACGACGGCATGACGCTGTGCGCGGGCGGGTTCGGCCTGTGCGGCATTCCCGAACGGCTGATCGATGCGATCCAGGCATCGGGGGTCAAGGACCTGACCATCGCCAGCAACAATGCCGGGATCGACGGACAGGGTCTGGGCAAGCTGCTGCGCAGCCGGCAGGTCAGGAAGATGATCTCCAGCTATGTCGGCGAGAACAAGGAGTTCGAGCGGCAATATCTGAGCGGTGAACTGGAAGTGGAGTTCTGTCCGCAGGGGACGCTGGCCGAACGCTGCCGTGCGGGCGGGGCGGGCATTCCGGGCTTTTATACTAAAACCGGGGTCGGCACGCTGATTGCCGAGGGCAAGGAAGTGAAGCAGTTCGACGGCGAGGATTATATCCTCGAACGTGGCATCCGCGCCGATGTGTCGATCATCAAGGGGTGGAAGGCCGACGAGGCCGGTAACCTGATCTTCCGCAAGACCGCGCGCAACTTCAACCAGCCGATGGCGACCGCCGCCAACATCTGCGTCGCCGAGGTCGAGGAAGTGGTGCCGGTGGGGTCGCTCGATCCGGATGCGATCCACCTGCCGGGCATCTATGTGAAGCGGATGATCGTCGGCGCGCCGTACGACAAGCAGATCGAGTTCCGTACCGTGCGGGAGCGGGCGTGATGGACTTGCCGGGATTATCTCGTATTCCCGCGAAGGCGGAAATCCAGGGTGATGCAGCACCTGTGGCTCTGGATACTCGCCTGTGCGGGAATACGGGTGGGGGGCAAGATGCCGTCACCAGCACTGTTCGTCACCCCGGACCTGTTCCGGGGTCCACCGTCCCGCAGAAGCTGCCCGATCCGCGTTCGCGGAACCGTGGACCCCGGAACAGGTCCGGGGTGACGATGGTGGGTAGGGTGACCCGTGCGCTGACCCTCGGCACCGCTGCGCTCGCCCTGTCGGGTTGCGTCGTCGCGGTCGGCAACCAGTCCGCTGCGCCGGTGGCGCCCGCCACGGTAGCGGGTGTGCCGGCGGGGATGCAGTATCTCTATGGATCGGGCGAGGCGGTGGCCGCCAGCCGACAGGCTTATGCGGCGCTGGTCCGCTATGTGCAGCAATATCAGCGCGATCGCACGACGCTGCGCCGGATGCCGTTGCAGGCAGTGCTGGCGTCGAACGCCACGCTGGCGATGCCGACGCAACTGCCCTGTACGGGCAAGTCGGCGGTGGTGTTCGATGTCGACGAAACCGTGTTGTTGAACACCGGTTACGAATATTCCGACGCGCGCGGCGGCCTGTCCTATGACGCGGCGCGCTGGGAACGGTGGGAGCGGTCGGACGGGCGCGCGACGCGGGCCGTGCCCGGTGCGATCGAGGCACTGGCGCAGTTGCGTGCGGCGGGGGTGACCGTCGTGTTCAATTCCAACCGCAATGCCACGACCGCATCCTATACCGAAGCGGCGCTGAACCGCGCCGGCCTAGGCCCCGCCAAACATGGCGAAACGCTGTTCCTGAAGGGGGATGCGCCGGGCGGGTCGGGCAAGGACGCAAGGCGGGCGCTGATCGCCTCCAAATTCTGCGTCGTCGCGCTGGTCGGCGATCAGCTCGGCGATTTCAGCGACCTGTTCAATGCCGGGCTGAAACCTGCCGAGCGCCGCTCCGCTGCGGACATGCTGGCGGTATCGGACCTGTGGGGCAATGGCTGGTTCGTGCTGCCCAACCCCGTATACGGCACCGCGCTGGCCGGTGATTTCGACGACGTGTTCCCCAATGATCTGCGCTGGAGCGATCCCGGCGCGCGCAAGGAGTAACCCCATGGCCTGGACCCGCGACGAGATGGCGGCACGCGCCGCGCGCGAGCTGAAGGACGGTTTCTACGTCAATCTGGGCATCGGTATCCCGACGCTGGTGGCGAACCATATCCCCGACGGCGTCGAGGTGACGCTGCAGTCGGAAAACGGGATGCTGGGCATCGGCCCGTTCCCCTGGGCCGGCGAGGAAGACCCCGACCTCATCAACGCCGGCAAGCAGACGATCAGCGAACTGCCGCAGTCGGTCTATTTCAGCAGCGCCGACAGCTTCGCCATGATTCGCGGCGGGCATATCGACCTGACCGTGCTGGGGGCGATGGAGGTGTCCGAGAAGGGCGACATCGCCAACTGGATGATCCCGGGCAAGATGGTGAAGGGGATGGGCGGCGCCATGGACCTGGTCGCCGGGGTCAAGAAGATCATCGTCGTGATGGAACACACGTCGAAGAACGGCGACCCGAAGTTCATCCCGGAATGCACGTTGCCGCTGACCGGGCTGGGGGTGGTCGACATGATCGTCACCGACCTGGCGGTGTTCGCGCGGGACGACCATGCAAGTCCGTTCCGGCTGATCGAAACCGCGCCGGGGGTGACGGCGGAGGAGGTTCGGGCGAAGACGACGGCGAAGTACGAGGGGTAGGGGAAGCAGGGTTTTCACGCGGAGGCGCGAAGGCGCGGAGAAGAAGGACGTTTTCGCGCAGAGACACAGAGACGCAGAGAGGTTCGGCGTGTGGCGATGGGGATCTGTCCGGCAAAGCCTTTCTTTCCGCTGCCCCGATGGCGGAAGGCCGCTGACGCGGCAGAAGGGGCGGTGCGGGCGCAACCTCTCTGCGCCTCTGCGTCTCTGCGCGAACCAATTCTGCTGCTTGTTCTTCGCGTGAATCGGCCTTTCGCTCGTCGAGGGCCGCGAGTAATAAAGTGTCGCGAGACCTTCCGTCGCCGACTGTTTTCGGTTAACGCGCGGGCATGAGCAGCCGTCCGCAAACCCTGTATGAAAAAATCTGGAACGACCATGTCGTCGAACGCCGCGATGACGGCACCTGCCTGATCTATATCGACCGGCACCTCGTTCACGAGGTCACCAGCCCGCAGGCGTTCGCCGGGCTGCGCGCCAATGGGCGCACCGTGCGCCGGCCCGACCTCACGCTGGCGGTGCCCGACCATAACCTGCCGACGACGCCGCGCGTCGATGCGGCGGGCCATCGCCTGCCGATCGCCGATCCGGCGAGCGCGCAGCAACTGGCGGCGCTGGAGAAGAACGCGCCCGATTTCGGCATTCGCTATATCGATGCGACGGCGGCCGAACAGGGGATCGTCCATGTCGTGGGGCCGGAACAGGGCTTCACCCTGCCGGGCACGACCCTGGTCTGCGGCGATAGCCATACCAGCGCGCACGGGGCGCTGGGCGCGCTGGCGTTCGGGATCGGCACCAGCGAGGTCGAGCATGTGCTCGCCACGCAGACGCTGCTGCTGCAACAATCGAAGACGATGGAAATCCGCGTCGACGGGACGCTGGGATACGGCGTGTCGGCCAAGGACGTCGTGCTGGCGATCATCGGCAAGACGGGTGCTGCGGGCGGCACCGGCTATGTCGTCGAATATACCGGCGACGTCATTCGCGCCCTGTCGATCGAGGGGCGGCTGACCGTCAGCAACATGTCGATCGAGGGCGGCGCGCGCGCCGGGCTGATCGCGCCGGACGACACGACCTTCGCCTATCTGAACGGGCGGCCGATGGCGCCGAAGGGCGACGCGTGGACCCAGGCGGTCGAGTATTGGCGGACGCTGCCGAGCGACCCGCAAGCGGTGTATGACAAGGTGGTGCAGTTGCACGCCAGCGACATCGCGCCGTCGCTGACCTGGGGTACGAGTCCCGAGGATGTCGTGCCGATCACCGGGGTCGTGCCCTCGCCCGACAGCTTCGCCGATCCGAGCAAGCGCGTCGCGGCGCAGAAATCGCTCGACTATATGGGCCTGACGCCGGGCACGCGGATGCAGGATGTGCCGGTCAGTTATATCTTCATCGGCAGCTGCACCAACAGCCGGATCGAGGACCTGCGCGCCGCCGCCAGCGTCGTGAAGGGGCGGCATGTCGCGGGCGGGATCAAGCAGGCGCTGGTCGTGCCCGGATCGGGGCTGGTCAAGCGTCAGGCCGAGGCCGAGGGGCTGGACCGCATCTTTACCGAAGCCGGCTTCGAATGGCGCGAACCCGGCTGTTCGATGTGCCTGGCGATGAACCCGGACAAGGTGCCGCCGGGCGAACGCTGCGCTTCCACCAGCAACCGCAATTTCGTAGGACGGCAGGGTCCGGGCGCGCGGACGCACCTGCTCAGCCCCGCCATGGCGGCGGCGGCGGCGGTGACCGGGCGGCTGGCCGATGTACGCGAACTGGTGACGGAGTAGGCAGATGAAGCGGGTTCTGGTCGCGTTGATCGCGGGCGCGGTGTTGAGCGGCATGGCGGCGGCCTATGCCTCGGTCCGTCCGGCCAAGGCGGCGACGCCGTCGTCACCGCGGACGGACGCCCGCCCGTGATCGCACGGTTCGCGGCGGCGGCCGCGTTGCTGCTGACGATGGGACAGGCGCCTGCGCCCGCGCCCAGGGGTGCCGATGTCGAGCTGTGGCGGCTGGATTGCGGGCAGGTGCAGGTCAACGACCTCAATGCCTTTTCCGACACGCTGGCCTATTCGGGGCAGAAAAAGCGGCTGGTCGTCAGCTGCTATCTGATCCGCCATGGCAGCGAGTATCTGCTGTGGGACACGGGCCTGCCCGAAGCGGTGATCGGCAAGCCGGTGAGCAGCACCGATGCGATGTCGCCGATCCTGACCACGACGATCAAGAAGCAACTGGCGCAGATCGGCGTGAAGCCTGAACAGATCGGTCGCGTCGGCATCAGCCATTATCATTTCGACCATAGTGGTCAGGCGGCGGGCTTTCCGGGCGCGACGCTGTTGATCGGCAAGGGCGATGTCGATGCACTGACGACGGGCAAGCCCGGCACCAGCACCGAACCGCTCAAGCCGTGGTTCGGCGGCGGCGCGAAGATCGAGGGCGTCGACGGCGACAAGGACGTGTTCGGCGACGGCAGCGTCACCATGCTGAACCTGCCCGGCCATACCCCGGGGCATCACGCGCTGCTGGTGGTGCTGAAGAACAAGGGGCCGGTATTATTATCGGGCGACCTCGCGCATTTCCGCGAGAATTATGACAGCAACGGCGTGCCGCCGTTCAACACCGATCGCGCGGCCACGCTCGCCTCGCTCGACCGGTTCAAGCAGCTGGCGGGCAATGTGAAGGCGACCGTGATCCTGCAACACGAAGCGAACGACGTGGCCAGGCTGCCGACGTTCCCGGCATCGGCTCGCTGATGGAGCCGATCACCAAGGTCGAAGGGCGCGCCTATCCGTGGGGCGCCAAGAATATCGACACCGACATCATCATCCCGGCGCACTGGCTGAAGACCACCACCCGCGAAGGGTTGGGCAAGGGCGCGTTCGAAAGCGTGCGGGCGGAACCGGGCAATATCTTCGACGATCCGCGCTATGCCGGGGCGCCGGTGCTGATCGCGGGGGAGAATTTCGGCTGCGGGTCGAGCCGCGAACATGCCGCATGGGCGCTGACCGACATGGGTGTCCGCGCGGTGATCGCGCCGAGCTTTTCCGACATCTTCTCCGGCAACGCGATCAAGAACGGCATCGTGACGGTCGTGTTGCCGCAGGAGGCGATCGACCGGCTGGTCGCGGTCGCGGAGACCGACACCGTCGCCGTCGATCTGGAGACGATGACCGTCACCACGCCGTACCAGGACCGGTTCCCCTTCGACCTCGATCCCTTTCGTCGCCAGTGCCTGATGGAAGGGCTGGACGAGATCGGCATGACGCTGGCACAAGATACCGCGATTTCGAAATACGAGTCCGGTGTGGCGGCGGCCCGACCGTGGCTCCATGGGGAGAGCGGTGATGCGGGCGTTGTTGTCGAAGGAAGCAGGCGGGCCTGACACGCTGACCATCGGCGACCTGCCCGAGCCGGAGCCGGGCAGGGGGCAGGTCGTCGTCGCGGTGCGGGCGTGTGCGGTCAATTATCCCGACGTCCTGATAATCGAGGATAAATACCAGTTCCGCCCCGCACGGCCCTTTGCGCCGGGCGGTGAAGTGGCGGGCGTGATCGAGCGCGTCGGCGAGGGCGTAACCGACTGGGCGGTCGGCGACCGGGTGATCGCGGTCACCGGCCATGGCGGGATGGTCGAGAAGCTGGCGGTCGCGACGCCCATGCTCCACCGCCTGCCACCAAACCGTAGTTTCGAAGAGGGCGCGGCGCTGCTGCTGGCCTATGCCACCGCGACCCATGCGCTGGTCGATCGCGGGCGGATCGCGCAAGAGCAGACGCTGCTGGTGCTGGGCGCGGCGGGGGGCGTCGGGCTGGCGACGATCGAGCTGGGCAAGGCGTTCGGCGCGCGGGTCGTGGCGGCGGTATCGTCGGAGGAAAAGGCAGCCGCCGCGCGGGCGGCGGGGGCGGATGACGTGGTGGTCTATCCCTACGCACCGCTCGACCGGGACGCGTCCAAGGCGCTGGCGGAGGCGTTCAAGGCGGCGGTCGGCCCCAACGGCGCGGACATCGTGTTCGATCCGGTCGGCGGCGACTATGCCGAACCGGCGCTGCGCTGCGTCGGATGGGAGGGCCGTTATCTGGTGGTCGGTTTCCCGGCGGGCATCCCGAAGCTGCCGCTCAACCTGACGTTGCTCAAAAGCTGCGACGTGTGCGGCGTGTTCTGGGGCGCGTTCGCGATGCGCGATCCGGCGGCGAATGCGGCGCATGTGGCGACGCTGTTCCGGCTGTGGGACGAGGGCAGGATTTCGCCGCGGGTGACGGGGACGTTCCCGTTGGAGCGCGGCGGCGAGGCGATCGCGGCGCTTGCCGGCCGGCAGGTCATCGGGAAGCTGGTGGTGGTGCCGTAAGCGGTTTTCACGCGGAGGCGCGGAGGAAGAAGAAGGCAGGTTTCGCGCAGAGACGCGGAGACGCAGAGGGGTTGTGAAGCCGGCAGCGTCAGCCTTTCCGGCAAAGCCCTGTAATTCCGCTGGTGGGATAAGAGCCGCTTTCGCGGCGGGCACTTGTCCTCTGCGTCTCCGCGCCTTCGCGTGAAACCTTTCCCGATCGTCCGTCGGGCAATCGGCGGTGGCGGTCGATGGAGGCCGCTTGCACGGGCGTTGCGCGTAACCCTGTCGCGTCCTATCTCGCGGGGAAGGGATGCGTAGGGGAATGCGATGACGATGTTCGATGACCGGGAGCGTGCGTTCGAGGCCAAGTTTGCCCGCGATGGCGAAATGGCGTTCCGGGTCACGGCGCGGCGCAACAAGCTGCTGGGCCAATGGGCGGCCGGGCGGATGGAGCTGACCCCCGCCGAAACCGATGCCTATGCGACCTCGGTCGTGCAGGCCGATTTTGAGGAAGTCGGCGACGAGGACGTGCTCCGCAAGTTGCTGTCCGACCTGTCGGCGGCCGGCGTCGACTGCGACGAGGCCGTGATCCGGCAGGCGATGGCCGATTGCGATGTCGAAGCGCGTCGCCAGCTCCTCGGGAGCATCTGACATGCCGATGGAGGCACAGGCGATCGAGGCGCTGATCGTGGCGGCGATCCCCGATGCGGTGGTCGAGATCACCGATCTGGCTGGTGACGGCGACCATTATGCCGCGCGGGTCGTGTCGGAAAGCTTCCGGGGCAAGCCGCGCATCGCGCAGCAACGCGCGGTCTATGCCGCGCTCGGCGGGCGGATGGGCGGCGAACTCCACGCGCTGCAACTGACCACCGGCGTTCCCCAGACCTGAATTGCCTACGCGGCTGCCAAAAGGAAATGACGATGACCGACGATACCAGTGCCCGCATCGATGCGGTGGTGAAGAACAACGATGTGGTGCTGTTCATGAAGGGCAGCCCGCTGTTCCCGCAATGCGGCTTTTCCAGCCGGGCGGTGGCGATCCTGAACCACCTGAACGCACAGTTCGAAAGCGTCGACGTGCTGCAGGACCAGGGCATCCGCCAGGGGATCAAGGCCTATTCGGACTGGCCGACCATCCCGCAGCTCTATGTCGGCGGCGAGTTCGTCGGCGGATCGGACATCATGATGGAAATGTACGAGAGCGGCGAGCTGGCCGAGCTGCTGGGCGGCAAGGCAGCCTGAGGGCTGGGGTGTAGCCCTGCAGGCGTGGTGGGCAGAAGATCCGGCGACGCGGCTTGGGACCGAGCGACCTTCGGCTATTCCCGGTTTTGTTCCTGATCGCCGCCTCCATCCCCTTCGTCACCCCGGACTTGTTCCGGGGCCCACGGCGCGGCAATCGGTGCGGTGTGCGCCTCTATCGACCGCGATTGCGGCTCGGTGGACCCCGGAATGAATCCGGGGTGACGATAGGCCGGTGAATATTGATCCGTCCTTAGTCGAGGCGACGGTTTGGGGCGGGGGTGCCCTGCCTTCAGTGAAACAGAAGAAGTGGAACCCCGGATCAAGTCCGGGGTGCCGTGGAACGGCAGTTTCGCCACGAACCACGCCCCCTCCCCCCACCGGGGAGGATTTGCTACGGCACATCCATGGCCGCACCGACCACCCCCCGCATCACCCGCCGCACCCTGCTGATCGGCGGCGGAGCCGGGGTGGGGCTGGTCGTCGCCTGGGGGCTGTGGCCGCGCCGCTATGGCGTCAACCTAGCGGCGGCGGAGGGGGAGAGCATCTTCGGCCCCTATCTGAAGATCGGTGCCGACGGGCAGGTGACCGTCGCGGTGCCGCAGGCCGAACATGGCCAGGGCGTCTATACCGCCATGCCGCAGATCGTCGCCGATGAACTGGGCGCGGACTGGCGCACGGTCGCGGTGGAGGCCGCGCCGATCAACCCGCTCTATGCCAATCCGCTGGCCGCCGGCATCCTATTCGGCGATGCGCTGGCGCTGCTGCCGGCCGCGACGCGGGCGACCCATGCCGAGCGCACCGCGCTGATGCTGACCGCCGGGTCGACCTCGATCCGCCGGTTCGAAGGGCCGCTGCGGGAAGCAGGGGCGGCGGCGCGGGTGTTGCTGTGCAAGGCGGCGGCGCGGGGCTGGGGCGGGGACTGGCGCAGCTGCGGTACCGCCGATGGCTTCGTGGTCATGGGCGATCGGCGCGAACGCTTCGGCGCGCTGGCCGAGGCGGCGGCGCGCGAGAGCCTGCCGGGCGGTGAACTACCCTATCGCATCGGCGACGAAAAACGGCTGGTCGGCACCGCCCAGCCCCGGCTGGACGCGCCGGCGAAGGTCGATGGCAGCGCGACCTTCGCCGCCGATGTCCGCAAGCCGGGCATGGTCTTCGCCTCGATCCGGCAGGGACCGATCGGCGACACGCGGCTGCTGAGCGTCGACAAGGCGGCGGCGGATGCGGTGCCGGGCGTCGTCAGCGTGATCGAGACCGATCGCTGGGTCGCCGCCGCCGCCACGACCTGGTGGGCTGCCAATCGCGCGGTCGACGCAATGGCGCCACGGTTCGAGACGCACGGGCTGGTCGATGACGCATCGATCGCCACCGCGCTCGACACCGCGCTGTCGGGCGAGGGTGCACGGGTGCACGAGGCGGGCGACGTCGATGCGGCGTTTGCGGGCGGGCGGACGCAGACCGCGACCTACCGGGTCGGTGCGGCGCTGCATGGTGCGATCGAGCCGACCTGCGCCACCGCCGAATGGAGCGACGGCACGCTGACCCTGTGGATGCCGACCCAGGCCCCGACGCTGGCCCGCGCCGCCGCCGCGCGGGCGATCGGCATCGCCGAGGATCGGGTCGTGCTGCACCCGACCATCGCCGGGGGATCGTTCGGCGCGAACCTCGACCACCGAGTCGCTGAACAGGCGGCGGTGCTGGCGCGCAAGCTGGAAAAGCCGGTGCAGCTCACCTGGTCGCGGGGCGAGGATTGTCTGGCGGACCGCTACCGCGCGCCCGCCGCCGCGCGGATGACGGCGCGGCTGGGGCGGGGGGGCGCGATCCTTGGCTGGCGGGCGCAGGTGGCGGCGCCGCGCACGGGGCGTGATCTGGCGCGGTTGCTGCTGGGTGGCGATGTTGCGGCCTCGCTGGCCATGGCGTTGCCGGGCGACCGGGGCGATGCGCTGGCGACCGATGGCGCGGTGCCGGCCTATGGCATCCCCAACCTGGCGGTCGATCATCACCCGGCCGAACTGGGCCTGCCCGCCGGATGGTGGCGGTCGGGCGCGCATAGCTATACCGCGTTCTTCACCGAATGCTTCCTCGACGAACTGGCCGGGTTCGCAGGCATGGAAGCGCATTCGTTCCGTATCGCGATGCTGGGCGGCGACGTGGCGCTGGCCCGCTGCTTGTCGACCGTCGCGACGATGGGCGGGTGGCAGGGCGGGGTGCCGGGCAGCGCGCAGGGCATCGCCTGTCACCGGATGCGCGGATCGGCCATCGCCTGCATGGCGGAGGCGCATATCGGCGACGATCAGCGGGTGAAGGTCGATCGGCTGGTCGTCGCGGTCGATTGCGGGCGGGTCATCAACCCCGATCTGGTCCGGCAACAGATCGAGGGCGGGCTGATCTTCGGCATGGCGATGGCGACCGGGGCGTCGACGGGGTTCGAGGCGAACCTGCCCGGCGTGCGCGGTTTCGGCGGGCTGAACCTGCCACGTCTGGCCGACAGTCCGGAGATCATGATCGAGATCGTCGAGTCCGACGCCGATCCGGGCGGGGTCAGCGAACTGGCGGTGCCGGTGGTGGCACCGGCCATCACCAACGCGCTGCACGCGGCGACCGGGCGGCGCTATCGGTCGTTGCCGTTGCTGGGGTGAGGCGGGCGTTCAGGCAGGAAGAGGGTTCACGCGAAGGCGCGGAGACGCGAAGGAGTTGCGCGGCAGGACGCCGCACCCGCGCCAGCGGCCTCCTCCCGCATGGTCAGCGAACGATGTCGTCTCCCGATCGCGAAGCGACGCCACGGACGCAACCCCCTTCGCGTCTCCGCGCCTTCGCGTGAAACCGAATCCTTCTTCCCCTTTCCCCGCCCCAAAATACAGCTTGCCCCGAACCGCCGCGTCGCGCGTTAACCCGGCCCATGAACCTGCCGTCGAATCATCCCGCCATCCCGAAGCGCCGTGTTGGCGTATTGCTGATGAACCTCGGCACGCCCGACGATCCCAGCCCGCGATCGGTCAGGCGCTACCTGGCCGAGTTCCTGTCCGACCGGCGCGTCGTGGAACTTCCGCCGATCGCGTGGCAGCCGATATTGCGCGGTATCATTCTGAATACGCGTCCGAAAAAATCGGCGCACGCCTATCAGCAGGTCTGGAGCGAGCGGGGTTCGCCGCTGGCCGCGATCACGCGGGCGCAGTCGGAGGCGATGCAGGGCGCGTTCGGCGACGGCGTGGTGATCGACTGGGCGATGCGCTATGGCAATCCGTCGATCGCGAGCCGGATCGAGTCCCTGCGCGAACAGGGCTGCGACCGCATCCTGCTGGCGCCGCTCTACCCGCAATATTGCGCAGCGACGACGGCGACCGCCAACGACAAGGCGTTCGCCCATCTGGCGAAACTGCGCTGGCAACCGGCGATCCGTACGCTGCCGCCCTATTATGACGATCCGCTCTACATCGATGCGCTGGCGAGCACGCTGCGGGAGGATCTGGCGAAGCTCGATTTCGAACCCGATGCGATCGTCGCCAGCTTCCACGGGATGCCCAGGCGCACGCTGCAACTGGGCGACCCCTATCACTGCCACTGCCAGAAGACCGCGCGGCTGGTGCAGGAAGCGCTCGGCCGTCCGCTGACGATCGCGTTCCAGTCGCGCTTTGGCCCCGCCAAGTGGCTGGGTCCCGCGACCGACGAGACGCTGGTCGAACTGGCGAAGGCGGGGAAGCGGCGCGTCGCGATCTTCGCACCGGGCTTTTCGGCGGATTGTCTGGAGACGCTGGAGGAACTGGCGATCCGGGGCAAGGAGAGCTTCGAGGAAGCGGGCGGGACCGATTTCGCGTATCTTCCGTGCCTGAATGCCGAACCCACGGGCAATAAAATGTTGCGCAACATTATCGCGCGCGAACTTGCGGGATGGATCGACGCGGCCTAGCAGGGTCGAAACGTTCGTAGGAGAGAATGCATGGCACGGGTAGCGATCGTCACCGGCGGCACGCGCGGGATCGGCGAGGCGATCAGCCTCGCGCTCAAGGACATGGGCGTCACCGTCGCCGCCAACTATGCCGGCAACGACGAAAAGGCGAAGGCGTTCACCGACCGCACCGGCATCGCCGCGTTCAAGTTCGACGTGGGCGATTTCGAAGCGACCCAGGCCGGCGTGAAGGCGATCGAGGAAGCGATCGGCCCGGTCGATATCGTCGTCAACAATGCCGGCATCACCCGCGACGGCACGCTGCTGAAGATGACGTACGACATGTGGGACGACGTCATCCGCACGAACCTGGGCGGGTGCTTCAATCTCGCCAAGGCGACCTTTCCCGGGATGCGCGACCGCAAATGGGGCCGCATCGTCAATATCGGGTCGATCAACGGCCAGGCCGGCCAATATGGCCAGGTGAACTATGCCGCCGCCAAGTCCGGCATCCATGGCTTCACTAAGGCGCTGGCACAGGAAGGCGCGCGGTTCGGCGTGACGGTCAACGCGATCGCGCCGGGCTATATCGATACCGACATGGTCGCGGCGGTGCCGGCCGACGTGCTGGAAAAGATCGTGGCGAAGATTCCGGTCGGGCGGCTCGGTCAGGCGAGTGAGATCGCGCGCGGCGTCGCGTTCCTGTGTTCGGAGGAAGGCGGCTTCGTCACCGGTTCCACGCTGAGCATCAACGGCGGCCAGCACATGTATTGATCGGGCGACGCGGGGGCTGTCCCTCGCGTCACCCCCACAGGCCGGCGGCTGCGATCAGCGCCGCCCCTGCCAGGATCGCGGCGGCGATCCAGCGCGGCCCCGCCCGGTCGGGTGCTACCACGACTGGCACCGCCGGCTCCGCCTCCAGCCGCCGGACCAGCAGCCGCAGCAGGCGCGGCGCATCGTCGCCGATCCGGCCCAATTCCCATGCCAGCCCCTGCGCGACCGGTCCCCAATGGTCCGCCGACAGCCGCGCGCGGACGATGCGCAGGCTGGCACGGCGCAGGGCGGCCGACAGGTCGAAATCGGGCTGGATCGCGGCCAGCACGCCGTCGATGGTGACGAGCGCCTTGAAGATCAGCAGCAGGTCGCTGGGCATCACCAGTCCCGTCTCCCGCATCACCGCCAGCAGGTCGGTGACGATCGCGCGCAGCACCAGCTGTCCGCCATGCCGGGCGACCAGCCGGTCGGCGGCGGAGCGGACCGCATCGGGCGCGACGCCGGCCCCCGCCGACCATGCGGCCAGGATGTCGGCGAGCAGGGCGGGGTCGCCGCGTTGCAGGGACTGGACGAAGCCGACGAACTCCTCACGCCGGCGCGGCGACACATGGCCGATCATGCCGAGGTCGAGCAGCGCGATGCGGTTGCCGCTCAGGCACAGGAGGTTGCCGGGATGCGGATCGGCATGGAAGCGCCCGTTGATGAGCACCATGTCGAGCACGACGTCCGCCCCCAGTGCCGCGATGGCGGCGGGATCGATGCCGGCGGCGCGCAGCGGTTCGGGACCGGTCGGGCGCACGCCGTCGACATAGTCCATCACCAGCAGCGCGTCCGACGTAAATTGCCAGTGGATCGCCGGCACGACGACACGCGGCTCGTCGGCGAAATCGGCGCGCAGCCGGTCGGCGTTGCGCCCCTCCTGCGTGAAATCGCCTTCGTCCAGCATCGCGGCGGCCAGTTCGCGGACCAGTGCGACGGGCTGGAACCGCCGCGTCTCGGCACTTGCCCGTTCGGCCAGCGCCGCCCCTTGCGCGATCAGCCGCAGGTCTGCCTCGATCCGGGGGCGGATGCCCGGGCGGCGAATCTTCAGGACGACCGGGCGTCCGTCGTGCAGCGTGGCGCGGTGGACCTGCGCCATCGATGCGGCGGCGAGCGGTTGCGGATCGAAGGTCGCGAAGGCGGTTTCGGGCGGTTCCCCCAACGCTTCCTCCACCGCGCCGCGCAGGTCGTCGAACGGCAGCGTCGGGGCGCTGCTGTGCAGTCGTTCGAACTCTGCGATCCAGTCGGGCGGCAACAGGTCGCCGCGCGTGGCGAGGATCTGGCCGAGCTTCACGAAGGTTGGCCCCAGCGCCTCCAGCGCCAGCCGGGTGCGGCGCGGCAGGTCGGCGGGGGCGTCGGCGCCGTCGCCGTCCGCCCCCAGTCCGAACCGCGCGGCAAGGATGCCGAGGCCGAAGCGCCCGGCGACCTGTGCGATTTCCTGCAACCGATGGCGGTCCCGCCCGGCGACGATCAGCGTCTGCAACATGGGCGGCAGTCTAGGCCCGATCGACATTCAGCTACTCCCGGTGTCGTTCCTCATCGACGGACCCGCCCTCTTCGTCGCCCCGGACGTGTTCCGGGGTCCACGGCGCGTCAATCGGTGCAGTTCGAGCCTCCATCGACCGCGTTTGCAGCTTGGTAGACCCCGGAACAAGTCCGGGGTGACGAAATTGGATGTCAATGTCGATCGAACCGCCCGCTCTCAGCCCCGGAACACGACCGTCCGCGCGCCGTCGGCGAATACCCGGTCGTTCAGGTGCAGCCGCACCGCCTCGGCTAGCACGCGGCGTTCGATGTCGCGGCCCTTGCGCACTAGGTCGTCGGGCGTGTCGGCATGGCTGATCGGTTCGACGTCCTGATGGATGATCGGTCCTTCGTCCAGGTCGGCGGTGACGTAATGCGCGGTCGCGCCGATCATCTTCACGCCGCGCGCATGGGCCTGATGATAGGGTTTGGCACCCTTGAAACCGGGCAGGAAGCTGTGGTGGATGTTGATGCAGCGGCCTGACAGGAAGGCGGCGAGATCGTCCGACAGGATCTGCATATAGCGGGCGAGGACGACGAGTTCGGCACCGGTCGCCTCGACCAGTCGCTTGACCTGCGCTTCCTGCGCCGCCTTCGTCTCACGCGTGACGGGCAGGTGGTGGAAGGGGATGCCGTCGATCAGCGCGGTGTGCAGCGCGTCGCGCGGATGGTTGGACACGATCGCCGCCACCTCCATCGGCAATTCGCCCAGCCGGGTGCGATAGAGCAGGTCGATCAGGCAATGGTCCCATTTGGACACCATCAGCAACACCCGCTTCGGCGTCGCCTGATCGCGCAGCGACCACTGCATCGCCGCTGCGTCTGCGACGGACGTAAAGCCGGTGCGCAGTGCCGCGATCGATCCCGCCTCACCGGGCGTGAAGGCGACGCGCATGAAGAACTGGTTGGAGAGCGGATCGTCGAACTGCTGCGCATCGACGATATTGGCGCCACGATCCGCGAGGTATCCGGCGACCTTCGCCACCAGTCCCGGTCGGTCGGGGCATTGCAGCCGAAGCGTGTAGATGCTGCTTACCATTGGTCTGTCCCCCCCGTCGATCCGCGTCGGTATCGCCTTTCGATCCTTCGGGCACCCCGGTCCAGTGTTTTGGGGGATAAAGCGGGAGTGGTCGCGATACCGGGCACGCATGGATTTCCATCGCCACCCCGGAACAAGTGCGGCATGACGATGGGAGCGGGGCGGAGGGCGTCAATTCGTCCACCTTGCGGTACGCCAGACGCCCCGCCAGCCTGCCTTGCGACTTTGCTGCTGACACCGGCCACGCCACCGCATAGCCTGACGGTTCATAGCGGGGGGCGGTAATGGGCAAACGGGTACGATATGCGGTGTGTGCCGCGCTGCTGATGGCGGGAACCGCGGTACAGGCTGCGCCCCGTGATGCAGCACAGGCCGTGTCGCCCAGGCAAACGGCGGACTGGGTGGCGGCCAGCAACCGCAATACGGCGCTGGTACTGGAGGCGCAGGCGAAGTTCGATCCGGAAGACGCCTCGGGCAACGGGCTGTCGGCCTATGACGGGTTGGCGACCGACTTGGCACCCCGGCGCGACGAACGGCGCGGCGAGGCGCTGAGCGCGGTGATCGCCGAACTGAAGCATCGGCGCGAGGGCGAGCGCGATCCGCGTATCCGCCAGGACCTCGACATCCTGATCCAGTCGGTTACCGACGATCTGGAGGGCACGCGGCTGCGCCGGAAATATTTCCTGAGCTGGACCGATGCACCGCAGGCGATGTTCGGCGGGATCAAGGTGCTGCTGGACGATCAGGTCGAACCGAACCGGCGGGCCAAGGCGGTCGAGCTGCTGCGCCGCTATGTCGGCGACTGGCCCGGCACGACGCCGCTCACCGACCTGGCGAAACAGCGGTTCGAGGAACTGCGCGCGCCCGGCCTGCTGGGACCGGACAAGGTGTCGGTGGACAATGCCATCGCCAATGCCGGGACCTATGCCGACGGCATCCGCAAGCTGTTCGCCAAGTACAAAGTGACCGGGGCCGAGCGGGCGCTGGCGAAGCTCGATGCGCAGGTCGCCGCCTATACCGCGTGGACCAGGGCGACGATCCTGCCGATCGCGCGGACCGATTACCGGTTGCCGCCGGAAATGTACGCGTTCCGGCTGAAGCAGTTCGGCATCGACATCGACCCGCGCCAGCTGATCGCGCAGGCGCAGGTCGAGTTCGCCGAGACGCGCGCCGCGATGATCGCGCTTGCCCCGCGCGTCGCCGCCGACAAGGGGCTGACGCCGGGCAGCTATGTCGACGTCATCCGCCAGTTGAAGCGCGGCAGCATCCCCGACGACCGGATCGAGGCGAGCTATGCCGAGGTCAACCGTACGATCGAGGCGGCGATCCGGCGCGAACGCATCGTCACCCTGCCGCAGCGGCCGATGAAGATGCGGCTGGCCAGCGCGGCGGAATCGGCGGCGCAGCCCGCGCCGCACATGGAACCGCCGCCGCTGCTCGGCAACAAGGGCGAATATGGCACCTTCGTCCTGCCGGTCGGGGTGCCGGGCAAGGGGCCGGAAGCGGCCTATGACGACTTCAACTTCCCGGCTGCGCAATGGACGGTCAGCGCGCATGAAGGGCGACCGGGGCACGAGCTGCAATTCTCGGCGATGCTGGAAGGCGGCGTGTCGCAGGCGCGCATCCTCTATGCCTTCAACAGCGTGAATGTCGAAGGATGGGCGCTCTATGCCGAGGCGGAGGCGCTGCCCCATCACCCGATCGAGGGGCAGTTGATGGCGTATCAGGCGCGGCTGTTACGCGCGGCGCGGGCGTTTCTCGATCCGATGCTCAACCTCGGGCTGATATCGATCGACGATGCGCGGCGTGTCCTGCTCGAACAGGTCGCGACATCGCCGGCGATGGCGAAGCAGGAGATCGAACGCTACACCTCGCGCGCGCCGGGACAGGCGGGCAGCTACTTCTACGGCTATACCCGCCTGCTGCGTATACGGATCGAGGCGGAGCTGGCGCTGGGGCCGAAGTTCGACCGGCTGGCGTTCAACGACTTCCTGCTGCGGCAGGGCCTGCTGCCGCCCGACCTGCTGGAAAAGGCGGTGCTGGAGGCGTTCGTGCCGCAACAGCGCGCGCGGTAGCGCCGGGCCGGTGACGAAAAGCCGCGCATCCCGGGCAGGGGTCAGGCGATGTGCGGCACCAGCGACTGGGCGGCGATCGCCACCTGCGTCCGGTTCTGCACGTTCAGCTTGCGCATCAGCGCGGTCATATGCGCCTTCACCGTCGCCTCGGCGATGCCGAGGTCGTGCGCGATCTGTTTGTTGAACTGCCCCGAACGGACGCCGTCGAGCACCCTTGCCTGGGTCGGGGTCAGTCGCACCGGGGTGCCGACATCGCGTGCCGATGGCTCTGCGATTGCGAGCGCTACCATTGCTGCCCTTTCATTGCGCGATCGTCAGCGGGTTCGGGCTGTTCACCGGCGGCATCAATCCGCGCGCGACGGCGATGATCTGGCGGGCGGGCGAACGCCCGCTGGTCGACGATGTGAAGGTCCAGGGCGGGCACGGCACCACGCTGGCCGATGGCAGCCGGTTCGAACCGTACAACCCCAACCACACCGCCGACACCGATGTGACGAAGCGGTGGGACGGACAATTCTCCAGCCTGTGGGTCACCGATAATGGCGGCGGCACGTTCAACGGGCTGTGGACGCCCAACACCTATGCCCATGCCGGGCTGTACGTGTCGAACACCAGCACGCCGGGCTATGTGTACGAGATGTCGGCCGAGCATCATGCCCGCGCGGAGATCGTGCTGGACGGCGTGCGGAACTGGAACTTCTACGCGCCGCAGACCGAGGAGGAAGCGGGCGAGAGCCGCAACGCCGTCGCGCTGGAGGTCCGCAATTCGCGCAACATCCTGTTCGCCAATTTCCACGGTTACCGCGTTACCCGATCGATCCAGCCGGCATCGTCGGCGGTGAAGCTGTACGGGTCGACCGACATCCGCTTTCGCAACGTCCATGTGAATGCCGAAAGCGGCTTTGCCACCTGCGACGACAATGGTTGCGGCACCTATTTGCGGGCCAGCAAATTCCCGTTCGAGAACGCGATCAGCGACGTGACGCGCGGCGGGGACGTGCGGGAGCGGGAGTTCGCGGTGCTCGACATCACCGACGCGACGACAACGACGCCCGCCACTGTGCCGATGACACCGGTCAGCAAGCTGGCCGACGGCTTCCATTCGATCGGCGGCGGCGCGGTCGACCAGCATGGGAAGCTGTATTTCATCGACCGCTTCTTCCAGCGCATCCATGGCTGGAGCGACACGGGCCGGCTGTCGGTCGTCGCCGATGCACCGCTGGATGCGGTCAACCTGGCGGTCGACGGTTCGGGTGACCTGCTGGTGATGTCGTCGGATGGCCCCGAAACCACGGTCTATGCGATCGATCCCGGGGCACCAAATGCGGTCCGCCCGATCGCGCCGGGCGCGGTACGAGGGGGATCGCGCGCTCGTGTCGCGCTGCCCGGCAGCTTCTGGAACAATGGCGAGTTTCGCGACCAATATGATCCGGCGCGCGACCGGTTCACGACGCTTGGCGAGATGTTCGCGCGCGATATGGCTGTGCCCAGGCCGCGCGAATATGTCTCGCCCGACGGCAGCCTAGTCCTGCCCGCCTATCGCGTCTGGCAACAGGGGCCGGCCAATCATCTAGGCTGGCGCTTCTCCGACCTGCTCGACACCTATGGCTGGATCACCGGCAAGGTCGGGGAGCGCATCCATGTCATCAACGCCTCGGAGAACCGCACCTATAGCGGGCTGCTGGGTGCGGGCGGGGCGGTCGGCGACCTCAAACCCTTTGCCCCGCGCGGCGGCGAGAGCGTGGCGACCGGCCCCAATGGCCGGGTCTATGTCGCCAACGGCCAGGTCTTCGTCTACGACCCCGCCGGTGCCGAGGTCGGTCGCATCGACGTGCCCGACCGGCCGCTTCAGCTGCTGTTCGGCGGCGAGGACGGCCGGACGCTCTACATCCTCACCCATCATGCGCTCTATTCCGCGCGACCCTGACGACGGCGAACGCTACGAACTTCGGTCTGCCAAACCCCGCCCCGCACGCGACGGGGCAGGGGGCGTAAGGTCACTTCTGGCAGGCGACGATCGCCTCGATCACGGCCAGCGTTTCCTGCGGGTCGCGGATCTTCACCGTGTCCATGCCCGCCGCCTTGGGCGCGTAATCGTTGCCGCCGGGGAAGATCGCGTCGCCGATGAACAGCATGTCGTCGGTCGCGATGCCGCTGACGTCGGCCAGCTTGGCGAGGCCGGTCGCCTTGTCGACGCCTTCTTTGGTGATATCGATCGACGTCGCGCC
Organism: Sphingomonas sp. Leaf32; assembly: GCF_001421765.1. Taxonomy (GTDB): domain Bacteria; phylum Pseudomonadota; class Alphaproteobacteria; order Sphingomonadales; family Sphingomonadaceae; genus Sphingomonas. Next base: position 26,587 of record NZ_LMLA01000003.1, read on the forward strand.
GCCCATGTTGATCGACAGGCCCGGCAGGCGTTGCTTCAGGTCGGCCTGGATGATCTTGCGCTTCTCGAACTTGGGGTCCCAATGTTCCTTGGCGTCGATCGGTGCCTGCTGGCCCAGTGCCGAGAAGGTGATCTGGCTGCCGCGATCCTCGATCCGTTCGCCCCAGGTCTGTTCGGGGACGAAGCCGGTCGCCTCCAGCGCGGCGTCGAACGCCGACAGGATGTTCGCCTTGGTCGCGTCGTCGAACAGGTCAGCATAGACCGTGTTCCAGCGCCCGTCGCCCCAGGTGTACAGCTTGGTGCCGCTGGTCGGCATCATCCACAGGCGCGACAGGTCGGCGCGTTCGGGCAGGCGGGTCGCGACCTGCTTTTCGAACTGCGGCCAGTCGCCGCCCGAAATGATCGCGACATGTGCGACGCCCAGCAGGTCGGCCAGCGCTTCCCCCATCGCCTCCGTCAGCTGCTGCTTGCTCTCCGCCAGCGTGCCGTCGAGGTCGAAGGCTACCAGTTGCTTCATGTCATACTCCGACAGGGGGCGGGGCGGCGTCGTGCCGCCCGGCCGGGATTATTTCAGCGCTTCGACCAGCTTCTTGACGCTCTGGCTCTGGCCGCGCGGCAGGATCAGCACGTCGTTGCCGCTGGCCACCACGATCAGGTCCGACACGCCGACCATGCGGATGCGAACGCCATCGGTCCGCACCAGGCAGTCGCGCGTGTCGATCGCCAGCACTTCGCCGCGATGCGCATTGCCCGTATCGTCCCGCTCGCTGATCGCGTGCAGCGCGTCCCAGCTGCCTAGGTCGTTCCAGCCCATCGCGACCGGTACGACCACGACGCGGTCGGCCTTTTCCATCACCGCATAGTCGATCGACTGCGACGGCGCCTCGGCAAAGGCGGCGGCGTCGGGCGCGACACGGTTGCCGGTCCGTTCGGCCTTGTCCATCGCCCGCTCGCACGCCGCCAGCATCGCCGGTTCGTGCTGGCCCAGTTCGGCGAGATAGCGGTCGGCACGGAACAGGAAGATGCCACCGTTCCACACATGGTCGCCCGCCGCCAGCATCGCCTGTGCCGCGTCGAGCGGCGGCTTTTCCACGAAGCGCGCGACGCGGTGGACGCCGTCGGCGATTTCCTCGCCGGCCTGAATCCAGCCATAGCCGGTTTCCGGCGCGTCGGGCGAAATGCCGAAGGTGGCGAGCCAGCCCTCCTGCACCTTGGGCAGCGCACGCTGCACCGCCGCATGGAACGCGGCGACATCGGCGATCACATGGTCCGACGGCATTACCAGCAGCACCGCGTCGGGCGTCTCGGCGGCAAGGGCGGCGAGCGCGATGGCGGGTGCGGTGTTGCGACCGGCCGGTTCGAGGATCAGCGCGCTGGGCCGGGCGTCGACCGCGCTCAACTGCGTGTCGATCATGTCGGCATGGCGGGCATTGGCGACGATGATCGGTGCGCCGAACTCCTCACCGACCGCGCGCTGTGCGGTCAGCTGCAGCATCGTCGCTTCGGCGGTCAGCGCCAGCATCTGCTTGGGCGTTTCCGGCGTCGACATCGGCCACAGGCGCGTGCCCGAACCACCGGACAGGATCACAGGGACGATCATCGGCATGGTCAAGCAGGTTCCTGTCTAAAGAGTAAGTAAACACACCGATTCGGGACTGTAGCGATACAGCGATCCGCCATCATTGCGCCGGTCCTATCGGTCCGTAGATTGTTTCGCAACCGCAGCATTATTGCAATTCAGCGCCCGCCATCGCGCCGGGTCAGTGCCGCGACGCAACTGGCGCGGTCGATCGGGGCGCCGGTGCGCTGGCGCGCGTCGACATGGCGCACGATCGGCACCCCGCCCTGCTGCGGGGCATAGAGATAGGCATCGAGGACGCAGATGTTCGATCCGAATTGCAGCTTGCGGCCGGCACCTTCGGTCAGGTCGAGCAGCGGCTGCCCGAACAACTGGGTCAGGGCGTTGGCATTCTGACCCATGACGCGTTCGAGGCCGATCGTCCCATAGGTCGGCGTCGGCGGTGCGGGCAGGGCATTCTGGCGCACGACGGGACCGGGCGTGGCGCAGGCGGAGACGGCCAGCGCCAAGCCTACGCTGATCCCAACGCTACGCATTCCCACCCCCCTTGCTGCGGCGTCGATGAAAGCCATGCGTCGCCATCGCGGCGCCGATCAGCGGCGCAACGAAATTCACAAACGGTATCAACAGCAATCCGGTTCCCACCAGCCCGAGAAGAAACCGTCGCCCGCCGCTGGCCGATCGTTCGGCCGCCATCGCCGCCGGCGGCAGATGCCGTGCCGCGACCATGTCCGACAGGTCGCGTCCCAGCAGCCAGCCATTGACCACGAAGAACACCGCCGCCGTCCCGATGCCGGTGGCGAGCAGCAGCAGGTAGAGCGGCACGAAGAACAGGTTCACCAGTACCGTCCGCAGCACCGATCCGCCGCTCATCGCCAGCGAACGGCCGAGCGGGACCGGCCGTGCGCTCGCGAGCGCGGCGGGATAGTGCTTGGCCTCGACCGCCTCGACCACCTCGTCCGCGAACAGCCCGATGACGGCGATGGCGACGATCCGGAACAACAGCCAGGCGAGGCCGATCGCCGCGATGCCGGCGGCGATCGCGGCCAGCGTGCCGGCATCGTCGCCCAGCACGAACCAGTCGGCCACTGCCCAACGCGCGCCCCATGCCAGCCCCGCGCCGACCAGCACCAGCACCACCAGGGTCAACGCCAGCGACTTTGCCAGCACCCGCAGGAACGCCCGGTCGCCCAGTTGCGCGACGGACAGGAAAAAACTTTCGATCATGTCCCCGACGATGGTGGCGCGGGCAGGGCGCGTCAACGCCCGATCGGGTGCCAAGCTTGCTAGGGCGCGTGCCGCTGGCTAACGCGCAAGCCAATGTTCGCGCGCCACCCGCCGGACCGCATGTTTCGGAGACCTTGATTGACCCAGCCCACGCTCGACGTCGTTGCGATCGGCAACGCCATCGTCGATATTCTCGCCCAGTCGGACGACGCCTTCCTCGCGGCGGAGGGGATGACCAAGGGGTCGATGCAGCTCGTCTTCTCGCCCGCCGATGCCGACGCCCTTTATGCCAAGATGGGTCCAGGCCGCGAAGTGTCGGGCGGATCGGCGGCCAACACGGTCGCGGGCATCGCGGCGCTGGGCGGCAGGACCGGCTTTATCGGGCAGGTCGCCGACGACCAGCTGGGCGCGGTGTTCGCCCACGACATCCGCGCCGCCGGCGTCCGCTTCGACACCGCCGTCCGTGGCGGCGAGCCGACGACTGCCCGCTGCCTGATCTTCGTCACGCCCGACGGGCAGCGCACGATGAACACCTTCCTCGGCGCCTCGCAGTTCCTGCCCGAAGCGGCGCTGGATGCCGACCTGATCGCCAGCGGCGCGATCCTGTATCTGGAGGGCTATCTTTGGGACCCGGAGGAACCGCGCGCCGCGATGCGCGCCGGCATCCGCATCGCGCGCGATGCGGGGCGCAAGGTCGCCTTCACCCTGTCGGACACCTTCTGCATCTCGCGCCACGGTGACGACTTCCGCGCGCTGATCGCCGAGGGGCAGGTCGACATCCTGTTCGCCAACGAAAACGAGTTGGTCGCGCTGGCGCAGGTCGAGGATTTCGACACGGCGGTGGAGCAGATCGCGCGCCAGGTGCCCGTGCTGGTCGTCACCCGCGGCGAACAGGGCGCGATCGCAGTGACCGGGGGCCAGCGGACCAGCGTGCCCGCGCAGCCGATCGAGCGGGTCGTCGACACGACCGGCGCGGGCGACCTGTTCGCCGCCGGCTTCCTGCACGGACAGGCGCAGGGCCATGACATCGAACGCTCGCTGAAGCTGGGCGCGCTGTGCGCCGCCGAGATCATCTCGCACTATGGCGCGCGGCCCGAAGCGGACCTGACCAAGCTGATGGCGGCCAAGCTCGGCTGACCGCTGCACGACCGGCAAAGAAAAAGGGCCGGGGGAGCGATCCCCCGGCCCTTTTTTGCGTGGACGGCGTAGCGGTCAGTGCTTGACGTCGAACACGTCGTCGACGGGCACTTCGATGATGCCCTTCGCGACATGGCTGGTGCGATAGCCGTAGAGGAAATAGACGACCAGACCGATCGCGCCCCAGATCGGCAGCACCAGCATCGCATCGATCGGCAGGTTGAAGAACAGGAAGATGCAGCCGACGATCGTCGCCGGCGCGACCAGCCAGATCAGCGGCGCGCGGAACGCACGCGGCCGGGCCGCCTCGGTCTTGCGCAGGATCAGCACCGCGATCGCCACCATCATGAAGGCATAGAGCGTGCCCGCATTGGCGATATCGGCCAGTTGTCCGACCGGCAGGAAGGCAGCGGCGAAAGCGACCGCCCCGCCGGTGATCGCCGTCACGACATAGGGCGTCTTCCACTTCGGGTGGATCTTGCTGAGGCTGGGCGGCAGCAGCCCGTCGCGCGCCATCACGAAGAAGATGCGCGTCTGGCCGAACAGCAGGACGAGGATGACCGACGGCAGCGCGACGAACGCCGCGATCCCCAGCATGTTGCCGACCTTGCCGAAGCCGATCTCGCGCAGGACATGCGCCAGCGCTTCGTTCGAACAGACTAGCGCGTCCGCATATTGCGGCATCGCGCACTGGCGGGCCAGTTCAGCCGAACCGGCCGCGAACGGCATCTCGCTGCCGGTGATGAACCCGTTGGGACCGAGCGGCTGGCCGCCGATCGTGCCGATCGCACCGGCGGCGACGAGGATGTAGAAGACGGTGCAGAACAACAGCGAGCCGATCAGCCCGATCGGCACGTTACGCTGCGGATTCTTCGTTTCCTCCGCGGCCGTCGATACCGCGTCGAACCCGACATAGGCAAAGAAGATCGTCGCCGCCGCGCCGACCGCGCCGACACCCGTACCCCAGCCGCCGAACACGCCGGCGGGAAGGAACGGGTTGAACCGGCTGGCGCTGAACTGTTCCGACGGGATGGTCAGCGCGATGAACACCGTCAGCGCCACGACCTTGATCGCGACGAGGATGGCGTTGAACTTCGCGCTCTCGCTGGTGCCGATGATGAGCAGTCCGGTCACCAGCAGCGCGATCAGTACCGCCGGCAGGTTGATGAACCCGCCCGGCGCGCCGCCCAGCGCCAATGGACCCGCCGCCAGCCATGCGGGCAATTGTATGCCGAAGAATTCGTTGAGGATGGTCCCGCTGAAATAGCCCGACCATCCGACCGCGACCGCCGATGCGGCGACCGCATATTCCAGGACCAGCGCCCAGCCGACCGTCCAGGCAAGCAACTCGCCCATGACCGAATAGGTATAGGTATAGGCCGATCCCGCGACCGGGATCATCGAGGCGATTTCAGCATAGCACAGCGCCGCGACGACGCAGATCAGACCCGCGATGGCGAAGGCGAGCATCAGGCCGGGACCGGCTTTCTGCGCGCCGGCGGCGGTAAGGACGAAGATGCCGGTGCCGATGACCGATCCGATGCCGAACAACGTCAGCTGAAGCGCGCCGAGGGTGCGCGGAAGCGACTTTCCTTCGGCAGCGGCGAGAATGGCGTCGAGTGGCTTGACGCGCCCGAATATCATGAAGCTATCCCCTGATGCGTCGCGTTCGTTCGCGCGACGCTCTCGTTTGAATGGCGCGATGCTACCCGCAATTCCGGCCCGCGCAATTCCTTTCGTGCAATAAAGCTGTCCTATCGCGCCAGCATGGGGCCGAGCGGCGCACCGCCGAACAGGTGGACGTGCAGGTGCGGCACCTCCTGTCCGCCGTCCCCGCCGATATTGGCGAGCAGCCGATAGCCCGGCTCGACCAGGCCATGGTCGCGCGCCACCTTCCCGACGGCACGGATGAAGCCGGCAATTTCCGCATCGTCGGCCCGCGAAGAAAAATCGTCCCACGACACGTAACGGCCTTTCGGGATTACCAGCACATGCACCGGCGCCTGCGGAGCGATGTCGTGGAAGGCGAGCGCGAAGTCGTCCTCATAGACACGCTTCGCCGGAATTTCGCCGCGCAGGATGCGGGCAAAGATATTGGTGTCGTCATAGGGTTGCGTGGCGTCGATCGGCATGGGGATCACTCCTGGGGACGGGACGCTTTTTCGGCGATGCCCGACGTCCCTTCGCGGCGGGTCAGTTCGGCGCGGACATCGTCGAGGGCGATGCCCTGGGTCCGCAGCAGCAGCGTCAGGTGGAACAGCAGGTCGGCGGCCTCGCCGATCAGGCCGGCGCGGTCGTTGCTACACGCGGCGATCACGCACTCGACCGCTTCCTCGCCGACCTTCTGCGCGATCTTGGCCGTGCCGCGCGCGTGCAGCTTCGCGACATAGGATTGGGCGGGATCGCCGCCGATCCGGCTGGCGATTACCGATTCGAGCCGGTCGAAGGCGTCCATGTCAGTCCCTGTTCCTGCGTTGCCGATTGCGGATCGCCCGCCGCGCCAGCACCACCATGAAGACGAAGGCGACGAAGGTCGCGACGTCGGAAAAGGCAAAGCCTTCGCGGGGCGGTGCGATACCCGAATGGACGGCGGCAAGGGCGGTTATGGCCATGGACGGGCTGTAGGGGGTTTTGCGAGACGTGAAAATCCTCCCCGGCACGGGGAGGGGGACCGTCGCCGAAGGCGATGGTGGAGGGGGATCGCCCCGCAACGCAACCGTGCCGTATGCGGACACCCCCCTCCACCATGCTGCGCATAGTCCCCCTCCCCGTGCCGGGGAGGATTTTAATGCGACCGCACCGGAACCCCCGCCGCCGCCAGCGCGGCATGGGCGTCGGCCACCGACGCCTCGCCAAAATGGAAGATCGACGCCGCCAGCACCGCACTCGCATGGCCCTGCGTAACGCCAGCGACGAGGTGATCGAGCGTGCCGACACCGCCCGACGCCACCACCGGCACCGATACCTGGTCGGCAATGGTACGGATCAGGTCGAGGTCGTATCCGTCACGCGTGCCGTCGCGGTCCATCGACGTCACCAGCAATTCCCCCGCGCCCAGCCGCGCGAGGTTCAGCGCATGTTCGACCGCATCGATGCCGGTAGCGCGGCGACCGCCATGGGTGAACACTTCCCAATGCCCGTCGACCCGCCGGGCATCGACCGAGGCGGTGACGCACTGGCTGCCGAAGCGGTCGGCGATGTCGGCGACCAGTTCGGGCCGGGCGACGGCGGCGGAATTGACCGCGACCTTGTCCGCGCCCGCCAGCAGCAATGCACGGGCATCCTCGGGCGACCGCACGCCGCCACCGACGGTCAGCGGCATGAAGCACACTTCCGCCGTGCGCCGCACCACGTCGATGATCGTGTCGCGCCCCTCATGGCTGGCGCCGATGTCGAGAAAGGTCAGCTCGTCCGCCCCGGCGGCGTCATAGGCGCGCGCCTGTTCCACCGGATCGCCCGCATCGCGCAGCGCGACGAAGTTCACGCCCTTCACCACCCGCCCGGCATGGACGTCGAGACAGGGGATGACGCGCGCCCGCACCGTCATGCGGCGGCCACCCGGATCGCTTCGGCCAGATCGAGGCGACCGTCGTACAGCGCGCGGCCGGTGATGACGCCCTCGATGCCGGCCTTGCCCTTCAGCGCGTGGATATCCTCGATCCCCGCGACGCCGCCGCTGGCGATGACCGGGATCGGGACGGCGGCGGCCAGCGCGGCGGTCGCGGCGACATTGCAGCCCTTGAGCATCCCGTCGCGGCCGACGTCGGTGAACAGCACGGCGGCGACGCCGGCATCCTCGAACCGGCGGGCAAGGTCGGTGACGGAGACGGTCGACACATCCGCCCAGCCGCGCGTCGCGACCATGCCGTCCCACGCATCGACCGCGACGACGATCCGCCCCGGACAGGCGGCGGCGGCTTCGCGGACGAAATCGGGGTCCTCCAGCGCTGCGGTGCCGATCACGACACGCGCGACGCCCAGGTCCAGCCAGCGGTCGACATTGGCGCGGTTGCGGATGCCGCCACCCAGTTGCACCCGGCCCGGAAAGGCTTTCAGGATACCGGCGACCGCATCGCCATTGACCGACTGGCCGGCGAACGCGCCGTCGAGGTCGACGACGTGCAGGTGATCCGCACCCGCGTCGGCGAACAGCGTCGCCTGATGCGCCGGATCGTCACCATAGACGGTGGCGCGGTCCATATCGCCCTCGGCCAGCCGGACGACCTGTCCGCCCTTCAGATCGATGGCGGGGAAGACGGTCAGGGACGCCATGCGAGGAACCTCTCCAGCAGCGCCAATCCATAGCGCTGGCTCTTTTCGGGGTGGAACTGCACGCCCAGCAGATTGTCGCGGCCGATGGCTGCGGTCACCGGGCCGCCATGGTCGGTGGTGGCCAGCACATGATCGCCCTCGAACGCATAGCTGTGCAGGAAATACGCCTCGCCCGGCACCAGCAGGGGGTGCGGCGCGGCGGGGACGACATCGTTCCAGCCCATATGCGGCACGGTGACGCCGGGCGCAGGGGCCAGGCGGCGGACGGCGCCGTCGATCCAGCCCAATCCGGCATGGCTGCCGAACTCCTCACCGGTGGTCGCCAGCAGTTGCATCCCCACGCACACGCCGAGGAACGGCACGCCGCCGTCCAGCGCGCGCGACCGCATCGCCTCGACCATGCCGGGAATGGCGGTCAGGCCGTTCATGCATGCGGCGAAGGCGCCGACGCCGGGCAGGACGATCCGGTCGGCCTGTGCCACTGCGTCCGGATCGGCGGTGATCGACAGGTCGCGGGCACCCGCCGCCTTCAGCGCATTGGCGACCGAATGGAGATTGCCCGCGCCGTAATCGATCAGTGCGATCAAAACAGGTCGCCGATCTGGTCCATCGCCAGCGTCATGGTGAAGGCGACGATCTCGACCGTGGCGACGCCGTTCACGACGAACGGATCGGTTTCCGCCACCGCGCGCACCGCGTCCGCTTCCCCCCGGAACAGCAGCACGCCGCCGGTCGGGGGATTGCGGCGACCGGCGAGCAGCATGAGGCCCTCGTCCATCGCCGCCTTGATCCACGCGACATGCGCCTCGCGGTGGACGTCGACGTCCTCCAGCGGCTTTACGTAGCTCAGCATCGCCAGGCACATCGGCTGCATCGGACGCGCTACCATGTCACAACACTCCCTTGGTCGACGGGATGGCATCGCCCTTGCGCGGGTCGATTTCGGTCGCGGTGCGCAGGGCGCGCGCCAGTCCCTTGAAGATGCTTTCGGCGATATGATGGTTGTTGGTGCCGTACAGCGTCTCGACATGCAGCGTGATGCCGGCGGCCTGCGCGAAGCTGTGGCAGAAATGGCCGAACATCTCGGTATCCATCGTGCCGAGCTGCGCCTGGGTGAAATCGACCTTCCACACCAGCCACGGGCGGCCGGAAATGTCGAGCGCGACGCGGGTCAGCGTCTCGTCCATCGGCGACAGCGCGTCGCCATAGCGGCGGATGCCGCGCTTGTCGCCCAGCGCCTTGGCTACGCACAAGCCGATGGCGATGCCGGTATCCTCGACCGTGTGGTGCGCGTCGATATGCAGGTCGCCGACCGTGCGGACCGTCAGGTCGATCAGCGAATGGCGGCTGAGCTGTTCGAGCATATGGTCGAAGAAGCCGACGCCGGTCGACACGTCATAGGTGCCGGTGCCGTCGAGATTGACCGTGACGTCGATCGACGTCTCGCTGGTCCTGCGGGCGATGGTGGCGGTGCGCATGGGCGTCTCATAGCGCTTGGCCGCCGCCATGCAACGCAACGAATCTTGACGGACGGGCAAACGCCGCTACCCAAGGCGCCATGAGCCAGCCCGTTGCCGACAGCCTGATCCCGTATGACGAGATCGTCCAGGAAGCCCTGCGCGCCGTTGTCGGCCGCGTGCTGGGACAGGTTTCCGCCACCGGCGCGCTGCCCGGTGAGCATCACTTCTACATCACCTTCAAGACGCAGGCCCCCGGCGTCGACATCCCGAAGCGGCTGGTCGAGCGGTTTCCGGACGAGATGACGATCGTCATCCAGCACCGCTTCTGGGACCTGACCGTCGATGCCGAGCGCTTCTCGGTGGGGCTGAGCTTCGGCGGCATCCCGTCGACGCTGGTCATTCCCTATGCCGCGATCACCGGCTTCCACGACCCGGCGGTCAATTTTGAGCTGCGGTTCCAGGCGAATGACGAGCCGGGCGACGAACCCGAACCGCATGATCCGCCCGAAAACGATGCGCCGATCGCGGTCAGCGAGGACGGGTCGAACGTCGTCGCGGTGGACTTCAAGCGCAAGAAGTGACGATCGAGGTCGTCGCTTCGCCCGGCGAGGACGACCGGCTGGCGATCCTCGCGGCGCTGGTCGACCATAATGACGCTGCGGTCGGGCGGACCCATCGGCGGCAGGTGGCGATCGTCGTGCGCGACGATGCAGGTGCCATCATTGGCGGGCTGTGGGGCATGATCGGCTATCGCTGGCTGTTCGTCCAGTATCTTGCGCTGCCCGAGGCGGTGCGCGGGCAGGGGATCGGTCGCCGGTTGATGGAGCAGGCGGAGGCGGAGGCGCGCGCCGACGACTGCATCGGCATCTGGCTCGACACCTTCAGTTTCCAGGCGCGTGGTTTCTACGAGAAACTGGCCTTTGCGCATTTCGGCACGATCGACGATTTCCCGCCGGGCCATGCGCGCTTCTTCCTGTCGAAACGGATCGACTGACGCTGCCACGGGTTTGATCCGCATGACCGATACCCGTACCGAAACCGACTCGATCGGCGCGATCGAGGTTCCCGCCGCCGCCTATTGGGGGGCGCAGACCGAACGATCGATCGAGAATTTCCCCTTTCCCCCGTCCGAGCGGATGCCGATCGGCATCGTCCACGCGCTGGCGATCGTGAAGCAGGCGGCGGCACGGGTGAACCGGGCGCATGGCCTCGACGCCAAGATTGCCGATGCGATCGAGGCGGCGGCGGACGAGGTTATCGCAGGGCAACTCGACGACCAATTCCCGCTCGTCATCTGGCAGACCGGCAGCGGTACCCAGTCGAACATGAACGTCAATGAGGTGATCGCCGGACGCGCGAACGAGGCGCTGACGGGCACGCGCGGCGGCAAGTCGCCGGTGCATCCCAACGATCATGTGAATATGGGCCAGTCGTCGAACGACAGCTTCCCCACCGCGCTACATGTCGCGGCGGTCGTGGCGCTGCACCGCGACCTGATCCCAGCGCTCGACCGGCTGGCGGAATCGCTGGAGGCGAAGGCAAGCGACTGGGGCGATATCGTCAAGATCGGCCGGACCCATTTGCAGGATGCGACGCCGCTGACGCTGGGTCAGGAATTTTCGGGCTATGTCGCACAGTTGCGCGATGCCTGTCGCCGGTTGCGGTCGGCGGAAGGCGACCTGTTGCGCTTGGCACAGGGCGGCACGGCGGTCGGCACGGGCCTCAACGCTGCACCCGGTTTCGCCGAGGCAGTGGCGGTGGAGATCGCGACGATCACCGGCCAAGCCTTCGTCACCGCGCCCAACAAGTTCGAGGCGCTGGCGTCGAACGACCCGCTGGTCCAGCTTTCCGGCACGCTCAACACGCTGACGGTCGCCCTCACCAAGATCGCGAACGACATCCGCCTGCTGGGATCGGGGCCGCGTTCGGGGCTGGGCGAGATCGACCTGCCCGCCAACGAACCGGGCAGCTCGATCATGCCGGGCAAGGTCAACCCGACCCAGTGCGAGATGCTGACGATGGTCGCGGCGCAGGTGATGGGCAATCACCTGTCGGTGACGGTCGGCGGGATGCAGGGGCATCTGGAACTGAACGTCTTCAAGCCGCTGATCGGCGCGGCGGTGCTGCGCTCGATCGATCTGCTGGCGATCGGCATGACGAGTTTTGCGGAGCGCTGCGTCGACGGGATCGAGCCGAACCGCGCGCGGATCGGCGAACTGGTCGAACGGTCGCTGATGCTAGTGACCGCGCTGGCCCCTGAAATCGGATACGACAATGCCGCCAAAATCGCGAAACATGCCCATGCCGAAGGGCTGACGTTGCGCGAGGCGGGGCTGGCGCTGGGCTTGGTCGACGAGGCGATGTTCGACCGGCTGGTCCGGCCGGAGACGATGGTCGGATAGCGGCCACCGCCGATCGCTTTCCTACACGGTGAACGGATGCCATGCTGCCCGTTGGGGAGTGTTGCCCCGAAGTGGTTTGCCATCGTTTGACGAGCGTGGCGCACAACGCTGCGAAAACGCGGCGAGTGTGAACTTCGTGAACTTTGGCGTCGGCAATGGGTCGAATGCGTGCGGACGGCGGGGTGGCGACAGGGAACATCCCGGCCATTCCTGCGCTATATCCGTATAACTTCGGTGAGGAAAATATGGGCGCGACGACGATAGGAGCATTGGTCGGTGCGGCCATCGACAAGATGAGCGGCGATGACGATTCGAGCGTCGATGGTGCGATCAAGGGTGCCATTGTCGCCAATGTTCTGAAAGTCGTGGTGCCCCTGGCGATAACCTATGCGGTCGGCTGGGCCGTCCTGCGCGGTACGGCGGAACTGAAGGAACAACTCTTCGAAACGGAGGATGCAGCATGATCGGACGGATTATCGGCGCGCTCGTCGGGCGCGAGATGGATCGCCGCGGCGGACGCGGTGGTGCGAAGGGTGCTGCGATGGGCTGGCTGGCCGGCAGCGCGATGCGCCGCATGGGGCCGCTCGGCATGATCCTGGGTGGCGGCTATGTGGCCAAGAAGGCCTATGACCGGCGCAAGTTGGACAAGATGCGACGCGGCTACTGACGCGTACCCGGTCTGCACCCCAAGCGGACCGGTGCCGGACGGGGCAACCCGCGACCGGCCGGACAGACCTCCACCATCGTGGACCGATGCAAGGGGCGAGGGCTTTGTGCCATCGCCCCTTGACGCCACGCGCCTGCCCGCGCGAATAGGCCGGTCCATGAGCCATCTGCCAGACTCCGACCTCCACGGCTTCAAGCGCCGCGGCGTGTTGTTCGTCCTGTCTTCGCCCTCCGGTGCCGGCAAATCGACCATCGCGCGCAAGCTGCTCGCCGCCGAGGATGACTTGTCGATGTCGGTTTCGGCGACGACCCGTGCCCCCCGGCCGGGCGAGACCGATGGCAAGGAATATCATTTCGTCGATCTCGAAGAATTCCGCCGGATGGTTTCCGACCATGAGTTCCTCGAATGGGCGCATGTGTTCGACAACCGCTATGGCACGCCACGCGCACCGGTCGAGGCGATGCTGAGCGCGGGCAAGGACGTCCTGTTCGACATCGACTGGCAGGGCGCGCAGCAACTGTTCCAGATCGCCGGCGGCGACGTGGTGCGGGTGTTCATCCTGCCGCCGTCGATGGCCGAACTGCGCCAGCGGCTGGTATCGCGCAACACCGACAGCGCGGAAGTGATCGAGGGTCGGATGGCCCGCGCGGCGGCCGAGGTCAGCCACTGGGACGGCTATGACTATGTGCTGGTCAACGACGATGTCGAGGATTGCTTCCGCAAGGTGCAGACGATCCTCGCCGCCGAACGCCTGCGCCGGTCGCGGCAGACCGGGGTCATTGGGTTCATCCGCAAATTGATGCGCGGACCGGGCGAGTAGCGGGCGATCGTACTTCGTCAACCCGAGTCACGCCCGGGGTGACGGTAAGGGTGGCTACGGCTGCGCGACCTTGATCCCGGCCGCGTTCGGTGCATCGGCCGCACCGATCGGCCGTTCCGAAAATACCGGATCGCCCGGAATGGTCCCTTCATCCGCAATCCCGGCCGCGTAGGACGCGCTGGCATCGGCGCCATCGGCCTGATGCGCGCGGGGTGGCGGCAGCAGCTTCGGCCCCTCCGGCGCGCTACGCGGCGTCGATCCGCGTAGCGACAACAACATCCCCGCCGCGACGCCGATCCCGCCGAGCAGCGCGACGGTCGTCCAGGGGCGCATCTGTGCTTCGAGCGCGAGGCTCTGCTTGCGGACATACTGGTCCTGGTTCGACCGGGTGCGGCCATCGGCGCGCGGCTCGAACAGATTGTCCTTCGTGCCCGGCGCGGGCGTGGTATCGGTGGTCTGTGCCTCTTCCTTGAAGAATGCTTCCATGAAGCGGTCGGCGCTGCGCGGAAACAGGTTGCTCATCTTCGTCATTGCCATGCCGGTGCCGCCGACGGTCAGGTCGCGCTTCTGATGCGCGGCGGCGAAGCAGATCGCCTTTGCCACCAGATCAGGGTCGTAGACGACCGGGGGCACGCGCGCGGGCTGGTCCATGCGGTTGCGGGCGTGTTCGGGATAGGGGGTGTCGATCGCCGCCGGCTTGACCAACGTCACCGAGACCGGGCGGTCATCGGCTTCCATTTCCATGCGGAACGCTTCGGTAAAGCCCTGCACCGCGTGTTTCATCGCGCTGTACGCGCCCTGCACCGGAACCGAGCGGTCCGACAGGATCGAACCGATATTGACTATCGCCCCGCCGCCACGCGCGGTCAGTTCGCGGGCGGCATAAAGCGATGCGGCGACCATCGCGAAATAGCCGACGTCGAACACCCGGCGCTGTTCCTCGACGCTAGTGTCGGCCAGCCGGGCATAGAGCGCGACGGCGGCGTCGTTGACCCAGGTGTCGAACCCGCCGAACGCCTCGCGCGCCTTGGCGCCGATCCGGTCGGGTGCATCGGCGGCGGTGACGTCGATGGCGAGGTGATCGGCCTTGCCGCCGCGCAACCGGATCGCTTCCACCGCCTCGCGCAGTGCGTCTTCGTTACGGGCGACCAGCAGGACGCGGGCACCGGCCCCGGCCGCGCGGCGCGCCGTGGCGAGGCCGATGCCGGACGAGGCACCGGTGATGACGATGGTCTGTTCGGACAGCGGCTTGAGCGTGACGGCCATGATGAGACTCCCAGGGCAAACAGGTCGCGCGCCCAACGCACGGGCCGGCGCCGGGGTCCGCTAAGCTATTGCTCCAGAACGGCCATCCGCTGCGGCAGCACGGTCATCACCGCCCGGCGCGCATCGCTGTCGATCGATGTCCAGCGTGCGATCTCGTCACGGGTTCGTCCGCAGCCGAGGCACCAGCCGGTGTCGGTATCGATCGAACAGACCAGCGTGCACGGACTTTCGATCGCCTGCACGGCGACCGTTTCGAACTGGTCGTCGCCCATCGGATCAGCCGGGGATGCGGACGTTCAGGAAGGCGGGGAAGGGGCCGTTCCATGCGCCGTCCTCGACCGCGTCCTGCTGGACATAGCGGGCGGGGCGCTCGTCGCGGCGTTGATCGTACCGGTCGTCCGACCGCTCTTCGCGTTCGCGGCGCGGGCGGCGTTCCTCGCGTGTGGTGGGACGTTCCTCACGCGTGGCAGGGGCCGGGCGTTCGTCGCGTTCCGGGCGAGGCGCACGGGTCGGCTGTGCTTCCGCCTCGACGACGGCGGCGGCGGCGGGGCGGCGGCGGCCACGACGCGGGGCTTCCTCGACCGGTGCGGCCTCCGGCTCGGCGATGTCCTCTACCGGCGCGCCGCCGAGGTCGAGGACCGGAATCTTCTGTCCGGTCAGCTTTTCGATATTGGCGATATTTTCGGCATCGTCGGGCGTCACCAACGTATAGGCGATGCCGGTCGCGCCACCGCGTCCGGTGCGGCCGATGCGGTGGACATAATCGTCCGGGTGCCAGGGTGCGTCGAAGTTGAAGACATGGCTGACGCCCTTCACGTCCAGCCCGCGCGCGGCGACGTCGGACGCGACCAGGATCGACACGTCGCCCGACTTGAAGCGTTCGAGTTCGGCGATGCGCGCCGACTGGTCCATGTCGCCATGGATTTCGGCCGAGCGGAAGCGGGCGCGCTGCAGGCTCTTGTTCAGCTCGCGCACCGTCGTCTTGCGATTGCAGAAGATGATCGCGTTGCGGACCTCTTCGGTCGCCAGCAGCTGGCGCAGCACGTCGCGCTTCTTC
The DNA here is from genome assembly GCF_001421765.1 of Sphingomonas sp. Leaf32. GTDB lineage: Bacteria > Pseudomonadota > Alphaproteobacteria > Sphingomonadales > Sphingomonadaceae > Sphingomonas. The sequence goes on from NZ_LMLA01000003.1 coordinate 42,473, forward strand.
GCGGCGGACACCGGCACGACATGCTGGGCGATGTTCAGGTTGGTCGATGCCGGGCGCGACACCTCGATCGTCTTGGGATTGTCGAGGAACTTGTCGGCCAGCTTCTTGATCGGCGGCGGCATGGTGGCCGAGAAGAGCAATGTCTGGCGCTGTTTCGGCAGCTTGGTGCAGATTTCCTCGATATCGGGGATGAACCCCATGTCGAGCATCCGGTCGGCTTCGTCGATGACCAGCATCGAACAGCCGGTTAGCAGAATCTTGCCGCGCGTGAACAGGTCCATCAGCCGGCCCGGCGTCGCGATCAGCACGTCGACGCCTTTTTCGAGCGCGGCGAGCTGGTCGCCCATCGACACACCACCGATCAGCAACGCCATCGACAGCTTGTGGTTGGCACCGTATTTCTCGAAATTCTCGGCGACCTGCGCGGCCAGTTCGCGCGTCGGTTCGAGGATCAGCGAACGCGGCATCCGCGCCCGGCTGCGCCCCTGCGCCAGGATGTCGATCATCGGCAGCACGAACGACGCGGTCTTGCCGGTACCGGTCTGGGCGATGGCGACCAGATCGCGCATCATCAGGACCGACGGGATCGCCGCTGCCTGGATCGGGGTGGGTTCGGTATAGCCCGAATCGTTGACGGAACGCAGCAGTTCGTCGGACAGGCCGAGATCGGCAAAGGTCATCGCGATTCCATGGCTGAGGAACGCAACAGGCCCGCGCTCCGATATATCCGATGGCCCCTCGCCAAAAACGCCCGAAAAGTCAAGGTTTCCGTGGGTCAGCGCGCCGGGACGAGCGCCCGGAACGCGGCGATGCGGCATTGGCCGCCCGAACGCGAGCGGATGACGTCGCGCGAGGCGCACATCCGGCCGTCGCCGCTGGGCTTGATATACAGGCCCGACACGAAATCGAGCGAGGGACAATCGTCGGCCAGCCGGGCGCGGATGCGGCCGCCGGTGCTGAGCAGCAGGTCGACGCTGTCGGTGCGGTTGATGGTCACCGCCGCCAGGTTTTGGAGCGGCACGCAGCGGTCGGTACGCTTTTCGACCCACTGGATCGGGGGCAGGGCGCGCGGCGCGCTGTAGGCGGCGGGGGCGAAGGGCGCACGGGGCACGCGCAGGATGATCCGCTGCACCCGCACCTCGGTGCGGATCGTGGTCGTTGCCGGTGGCGTCTCCACGGGGCGCCGCTGTGCCGCACCCGGCAGGGCGAGCAGGAGCAACATCATGGTCGCTGCGGAAAGCGGCAGGGCGGTCACGCGGAGATCATCCTATGATGAGATTTAACCTCAGATGAACTGGCGGCAAGGGGCGGCGGGATGCTAACCCGTTAGGATGACGTTGCCTGCCATCGCCGCCATGATCGCCGACGCCCGCAGCGCGTTCGGCGACCGGATCGTTACCACCGACGCCGACCGGATCGCGCCGTGGCTGACCGACTGGCGCGGGCGGTATCGCGGGACCAGCGCCGCGCTGTTCGAGCCGGCGGATACGCGCCAGGTCGCGGCGCTGGTCACGCTGGCCGGACGGCACGGCGTCGCGCTGGTGCCGCAGGGGGGCAATACGTCGATGGTCGGCGGGGCGACGCCGCCGGCCGACGGTTCGGCGGTGCTGCTGTCGCTCCGCCGGCTGAACCGCATTCGCCACATCGGCGAGGGGCAGGCGGTGGCGGAGGCTGGTGTTATCCTGCAAACTCTGCACGAGGCCGCCGCCGCTGTGCGGCAGCGCTTTCCCCTCACCCTCGGCGCGCGGGGGAGCGCTACGATCGGCGGCCTCACTGCGACCAATGCCGGGGGTACGCAGGTGCTGCGCTGGGGCAATATGCGGCGGCTGGTGCTGGGCGTCGAGGCGGTGCTGCCGGATGGGAGCGTGCATGACGGCCTTGCCGCGCTGCCCAAGGACAATCGCGGCTATGACCTGACGCAATTGCTGGTCGGGGCGGAGGGGACACTGGGCATCGTAACCGCCGTCACGCTGAAGCTGGTCCCGGCGGTCGCGGAGCGGGCGGTGGCATGGGTCGGGATCGCCGATCCGCAGGCGGGGCTGAACCTGTTGCGACGGATGCAGGCGGCGACCGACCGGATCGAGAGTTTCGAGATCATCCCCGCCGATACGCTGGCGCTGGCGGTCGCGCATGTGCCCGGCGCCCGCACGCCGCTGTCGGGCGAGTATCCGTGGCAGTTGCTGATCGAGGCGGTGGCCGCCCCCGGCCAATCGCCGCCGGGGCCGCTGTTGGAGGAATTGCTGGCAGACGGCATTGAGGCCGGGCTCGTCGCCGATGCCGTGCTGGCGATCAGCGAGACGCAGGCGGAGGCGTTCTGGACGCTGCGCGATTCGCTGTCGGCGGCGGAGAAGTCGACCGGGCCAGCGGTCCAGCACGACATTTCGGTGCCGGTCGCCGCCATGCCGCGCTTCATGGTCGAGGCTGCGCGGGCGGCGGAGGCGCGCTTTCCGGGGAGCCATGCCACCGCCTTCGGCCATCTGGGCGACGGCAATGTCCATTTCCACGTTCGCGCCCCCGCAGGCGTCGATCCGGCACGCTGGTATGCCGAGGATGCGCCGGTCGTCACCCGCTTCGTCCACGATGCGGTGACGGCGGCGGGCGGATCGATCTCCGCCGAACATGGCATCGGGCAGATGAAGCTCGGCGAACTGGAACGGCTCGGCCCGCCCGCGCGGCTGGCGGCGCTGCGCGCGATCAAGCGCGGGCTGGACCCCGACAACCTGTTCAATCCCGGCAAACTCGTATCGCTTGCGCCCCGCATCGCCAATCCATAGACACGGCCCTTGAGGCTCGCCCGGGGGGGCGGCCGCCCGGCAAGGTATCGCCGGGCCGACCATAGAGTATCTGGAGACCCTGAAATGGCCAGCGCGCCACAGAATCAATCGCTTCCGCTGTTCTACAACCAGCTTGAACCGCTTTCGAGCCAGACCCATGCCGACTGGAAGGTCCGCGCGAGCGAGACCGCACCGTTCCTGGTCGGCCAGCACGCCATCCCCGTGACCGTCGAGGAATTCCCGATGGTGCAGCGCCGGATGCCGATCGTCTTCTCGGTCGGGGACGATCCCGTGCCGCTGGCGCTGATGGGCCTGAACGAAGGCGTCAACACCTTCATGGACGATGAGGGCCGGCTGATCGACCCGGAAACCTATATCCCGGCCTATATCCGCCGCTATCCCTATCTGCTCGCCCGGCTGCGTCCCGATTCGGAGGACCTGTCGCTGTGCTTCGACCCGACGTCGGACGTCGTCGGCCCGTTCGAAGATGGCGAGCGGCTGTTCGATGGCGACCAGCCGAGCGAGGTGACCAAGCAGATCCTCGCCTTCAACGAGCAGTTCGAGCAGGCCGGGCAGCGCACCGGCATGTTCATGAAGGAGATCAAGGACCTGGGCCTGTTGATGGACGGCGAAGTCGCGATCCAGCAGGAAGGCAACGACCAGCCCTTCATCTATCGCGGGTTCCAGATGGTGTCCGAGGAAAAGCTGAACGAACTGCGTGGCGATCAACTGCGCAAGATGCAGCAGTCGGGAATGCTCCCGCTGATCTTCGCGCACCTGTTCTCGCTGTCGCTGATGCGTGACGTGTTCGCGCGCCAGATGCGCCAGGGCAAGGTGCAGCCGCAGCCGGTCGCGGTGCCGACCTTCTGATGGTGACCCGGCCGATCCACGCCCGGCGCTATTCGCGCGGCGCGATCCTGTTCCATTGGGTGATCGCCGTGCTGGTGCTGGTCAATCTGTGGATCGGCCTGATCGGCGGGTCGATGTCGGCGCACAAGGCGATCGGCATCACCGTGCTGGCCCTGACGCTCGGCCGGATCGGCTGGCGGCTGGGCCATGCCCCGCCGCCGCTTCCGCCCGAAATGCCGGGTTGGGAGCGGATGGCGGCCAAGGCGTCGCACCTGCTGTTCTACGTCCTGCTGCTCGTCGTTCCGCTCAGCGGATGGGCGATGGCGTCGGGTGCCAAGCGGTATCCGCTCGACTGGTTCGGGCTGTTCCCGATCCCCTATCTGCCGATTTCGCCCTCGGCGGCGCATCTGGGGCATGAACTGCACGAGGTCGTCGGATTCGCAATGGCCGGGCTGGTCGCGCTGCATGTCGCCGCCGCGCTGCGGCATCATTTCCTGCTGCGCGACGGGGTGTTGTTGCGGATGCTCCCGGGTGGTCGCGGGGTCCGCTGACGCGCCGTTGCGATAAAGTCACGGTCAACCGTAAAATGGGTCTTGAACCCGTCCGACCTGCTCCCTAGATTGTTCTTACACGGTTCGATGTCCCCCCTTTCGTTGGACCGTGCGGCGCGTTTCACGCGCCTCCTCCCTGAACCTTGGCCACTCCGTGCACCGCACGGGGTGGCTTTTTTCTGGGGGCTATTCCGCTGCGATGCGGTGGGTGGTGGCCAGCGCGGCGGCGGCCAGCGCATCGATCGCCGCGCGGACCCAGCCAGCGGTCGTGGCGAGGCCGCTGCCCGGCCGATCGAGCTGGTCGTCCAGATACAGGCTGCGATCGATTTCCAGTTGCAGCGCATGGATGCCGGCGCGCGGGCGGGCATGGCTGGCGAGGATATGTCCGCCGGCATAGGGATGGTTGACCGCCAGCCGCAGCCCGGCCGCCCGCACGACCGCGGCGGCCGTATCGGTGAAGAGCGTCGCACCGCTATGCCCATGGCGGTTCCCCAGCACGACCTGCGCTGCTGAAACACCGGGCAGGGGCGGCATCGAATGCAGGTCGAGCAGCAGCGCGATGCCGAACCGGGCATGGGCCGCGCCCAGCGCGGCGGCAAGCGCGGCGTGATAGGGCGCATGATCCTCCGCGATCCGCGCCACGACCTCCGCATCGCTCAGCTTGCGCCGCCACATATTTTCCGCACCGCCCGCCCGGCGGGGGATCAGCCCGATGCCGCTGCGCACCTTGTCCGACGCCTGCGCGGCGAACGCGCGCGGATCGGCTCCGGCATCGACCTGGGGATCGCGGTCGCGCACCGGCGATCGGTTGAGGTCGATCCAGCCGCGCGCCCGGCGGGCGACGAACATCGTCTCCTCGCCCGCGGCCAGCCGTGCGACCGCGTCGACATGGCGGTCCTCCAGCGTCGTCAGCCGGGCGATGGGCACGGTCAGCAACGTCTGCATCGCTTCGGGATATTCGCGCCCGGCATGGGGCACCGACACCACCACCGGCGACAACGGTTCGTCCGGTCCGTACCGGTCGAACGAGGGCGGGGCGGGGGTTGCTTCCATCGGTCGCAAAGGATCACGCCCCGTCGCGCTTGTCGAGCGTCCGGCTGGAAAATGTTAACCGTCACCGGCATAGAAAAGGGGCCTGCATCGAAGGGAGTCGGATGTTCAGAATCTTGCTGGCCGAGGACGATCAGGTGATGCGCGAATATCTCACGCGCGCGCTGGAACGTGCCGGCTATTTCGTCAGCGCGGTGGACCGGGGCACGGCGGCGATCCCGTTGCTGCAGACCGAATCGTTCGACCTGTTGCTGACCGACATCGTGATGCCCGAGATGGACGGGATCGAACTGGCGCAGCGCGCCGGGGAAATGGTGCCCGACCTGCGCGTGATGTTCATCACCGGCTTTGCCGCGGTCACGCTGAAGGCCGGGCGGCAGGTGCCGCACGCCCGTATCCTGTCCAAGCCGTTCCACCTGCGCGAGCTGGTGGCGGAGGTGGATCGGTTGTTCGAGGGAGAAAGAATCCCGACCAGCAATTAGGGGCTTGTCAGGCGGAATCGGCGCGGCTAACAGCGCGTCTCCGGTTTCGCTCCCCTCTCCGGAAGGAAGCGCCGGGCGCGTAGCTCAGTGGTAGAGCACTGTGTTGACATCGCAGGGGTCGCAAGTTCAATCCTTGCCGCGCCCACCACTTAGAAAACCCCGTCAGTCCGTTGGATTGGCGGGGTTTTTGCTGTCCGGGCTCAGTTTCGACCATTGCGTGAACCGGTGGCTGCGATAGCTTCGCGTCATCGGATCGAATGGGGGACGGATATGCGCGGCAGAACTTTTATCGGCGTTGCTGCATTAGCGTCGATCGCGGTGCCGGTTGCCGCGCAGACGCAGGTCGAACCGGTCGAGGAAGTGTCGGTCGATCAACTCCAGCAGCGGATGCAATCGGGCGCGACCAGCAGCGTGGCGCTCACCCAAGCCTATCTGGCCCGGATCGCGGCGATCGATCGACAGGGGCCGACCTTGCGCAGCGTGATCGCGACCAATCCCGATGCGCTGGCACAGGCCAAGGCGCTGGACGACGAGCGTCGCGCGGGGCGGGTGCGGGGGCCGCTGCACGGCGTGCCGGTGCTCATCAAGGACAATATCGAAACCGCCGACCCCATCGCGACCACCGCCGGCAGTTTGGCGCTGAAGGACAATATCACCCGCCGCGATGCGCCGGTCGTCGCCTATCTGCGCCGTGCCGGGGCGGTGATCCTGGGCAAGACCAATTTGTCGGAATGGGCCAATATCCGCTCCACCCGGTCGATGAGCGGGTGGAGCGCGGTCGGCGGGCTGGTGCGCAACCCGTATGCGCTCGACCGGACCGCCTGCGGATCGTCGTCAGGATCGGGCGCGGCGATCGCGGCCAGCCTGGCAGTGGTGGCGGTCGGGACCGAGACCGACGGATCGGTGGTGTGTCCGTCGTCGATCAACGGGCTGGTGGGGTTCAAGCCGACACTGGGTCTGGTCAGTCGCAGCCGGATCGTGCCGATCAGCCATAGCCAGGACACGCCCGGGCCGATGGGGCGATCGGTCCGCGACGTCGCGCTGCTGCTGTCGGCGATGGCCGGACCCGATCCGACCGATGCCGCCACAGCGCGGGCGGTGGTGCGGGACTATGCGGCTGGTCTGTCGGCACGGGCGCTGGCGGGCAAGCGCGTGGGGGTTATCCGTCCGGCGGGAATGCCGGCGGCGCTGGCCGAACGGTTCGACGCCGCGCTGAAGGTCCTGCGGGCGGCCGGCGCGACGCTGGTCGAGGTGACGCCGCCCAAGCTCGACGGGCTGGGCGAGGCGGAATTGCTGGTGCTCAAGACCGAACTGAAGGCCGATCTCGACGCCTATCTCGCCACCACGCCCGCCGAGGTGAAGGCGCGGACGCTGGAACAGGTCATTGCCTTCAACCGTGCGAATGCCGCTGCCGAGATGCCATTCTTCGGGCAGGAATTGTTCGAGGCGGCGGTGCAGACCAGGGGGCTGGCCGATCCGGCCTATCGCGCCGCGCGCGCGACCTCGCTGCGACTGGCGGGGCGCGAGGGGATCGATGCGATGCTGAAGACGGCGCGTGCCGACCTGCTGGTCGAGCCGACCTATGCCGCCGCGTGGCTGAGCGATCCGGTCTATGGCGACCAATATGGCGGACCGTCGGCGTCGGAACTGCCGGCGGTGGCCGGCTATCCGCATCTGACCGTGCCGATGGGGCTGATGCAGGGGTTGCCGGTTGGGCTGTCGTTCATCGGCACCGCCGGCACCGATGCGGCGATCTTGTCGGCCGGCTATGCCTATGAGCAGCGGGCGACGGCGCGGGTTGCGCCGCGCTATCTGCCGCAGGCGGTCGCGCCGGGGCTGGAGGGCGCCCGGCGCTGACCACGCTTCGGGATTATGCTCATCGTCACTCCCGCGCAGGCGGGAGTCCATATGCGCTAGCGTCGTGCTTCTCGCCAGGACGTTGGCGTCTATGGATTCCCGCCTACGCGGGAATGGCGAAGGTAGTTGATGTCTCTACTATCGCGGCAACCGGGCAATGGCGGCCGCTTGATCCGCTACCAGACGGATCGTCGTGTCGCCGGTGAAAATGCCGTACCAGCCCTGCGGTTCGTGGGGCGGGTCGCCCATGTACTGCCGGTCGCCTTCGGCGAAACGATAGTCTGGATGCTGCGCGCGCGCCTCGCCATTCCATGCCCAGAAATTGGTGCCGACGATCGGCCCGCCTTCGGTCATGCTTTTCAGCGCAGCGGTATAGATGCGGCCGTAGAAGCGATCCTTGTAGGTCGTCGCCACGGCGGGATCGTTGCTGCCGCCGTCGCGCGGATAGCCGAACTCCTCGATCACCATCGGCTTGCCCAGCTGCTTCGCCAGCGCGACGTGGTCGGCGATATATTTGTCCGTCAACATTTCCCCCCTTGCGGCGGTGTTGGCGAGGTCGGTCTGTTTTACCCAGTCCCAGTTGTTCGGCCAGATGTGTACGGTCAGATAGTCGATTTCGGGAATGGCATGTTCGGCCAGCACGATGTCGGCACGCTCGAGGCCACCCTTCAGCCCCTCGCTGCCGGTTGAGACGAGGTGGTTGGGATCGATCGACTTGATGAGCTGCGCGCTGGCACGGACCCAGGCGTAGAATTGCGGCAGGTTGGCGTGCGCAACGTCGCCCGACGGGCGCGGTTCGTTCGACAGCTGCCACGCCATGATCGCGGGATCGTCGGCATAGCGGATGCCGGTCACGCTGTTGGTGCGGCCGACGACCGCGCTAATCCAGTCGCGATACAGCTCCATCGCCCGCTGGTTGCCATAGAATTGCGCGTTGTAGTTGGCGAATTCCGGCCATGGATGCGCCGGATCGTTCATGTTGAGATACTGGCCGCCGTTGACGTAGGACAGGTACGTCATCATGCCACCCGACCATTCCCAGAAATTGGTCAGGTAGAGCACCGCCCGCATCCCCCGCTTGGCCATTTCGGCCAGCGCATAGTCGAGCCCGGCGAGCAGCGTCTGGTTGTAATCCTTGCCCGGGCCGCGAAAGCCCGGCTTGATCGAATTCTTGAGCGGTCCTTCCTCGGCCGAGGCCAGCACGCGCAGATTGGTGACGCCCATCGCCGCCAGCGCGTCCAGTTCGCGCCCCAGTCGCGCCCGGTCGCCATAAGGCGCGTCGGCGCCCAGATAGGCGGCATACCAGATGTTCGCGCCGGCAAAGCGGTACGGTTCGTTGCCGACCATCAGGCGCGCGCCTTCGCGTCGGACGAACGCGCGGTTCGTGGCGGCCGGCGCGGTCGCGACCGGCGGCGTCAGGGTGCATCCCGCCAGCAGGGCGGACGTGCCGAGGAATGTGCGTCGAGCGATGGTGGTCATCAGGTCCCCTTCCTGCGCGCTGGTCCGATGCCGGCGCGTCCTTGTTCCAGTCGATGGTGGTAGCTTGGGCGGGGAGTGTCATCGCTGTCAACGACAATATTGATATTTGTTTTCCCAATTGCCGGATGCGTTCGATGCACAAGAAAAAGGGGCCGCAACCAGTTGGTTGCGACCCCATGAGAAGGTGATGTCCGGTTCGGAGATCAGAGCGTAAGGCGCGCCGTCAGCTGGAACTGGCGATCGCTCTTGAAGTAGGAGCGCGGCGCTTCCTGGCCGTCGCGGTTCAACACGAACGTCGTCCGCGTCGTCGCGTCGAGAAGGTTCTGGACCTGTACGCCGATCTTGAACTGCTTGTTGACCGTGTAGAACAGCGATGCGTCCATCTGCCCGGTTGCCAGTGCATAGACCGGCAGGAACGGGAAGCAGCAGTCGCGGTTGGTCAGCAGATACTTCGAACGCCAGCTATACGCCACGCGGGCATAGACGCCGGCGAGGTCGTAGAAGGCCGAGACGTTGAAGTTGTACTTCGACAGCTGCGACAGCGGCAGGTTGTCGTACAGCCCCGCCACGTCGAGCGGCGGACGGTTGCCGTCCTCGGGCCGGTTGTCCGGCACCGCGTTCGGGATCTTGCCCGCATCGATGTAGGTGAAGGTGGCCTGCGTCCCGAGGCCGCGCAGTGCGCCCGGCAGGAAGTCGTAGGTCTGCTGGTATGACAGTTCCGCACCCTTGATGTCGGCCTTGCCCGGCACGTTGACCGGACCGTTGATCGTCGCGGCAAAGGTCTGGCCGTTGTTGGTGAAGCTGCGGCTATACCCGAAATTGTCGAGGATGATGTTGGACAACTGCTTGTAGAACAGCGCTGCGGTCAGCGAGCCGACCTTGGCGAAATACCATTCGGCGGTCACGTCGACCTGCTTGGCATCGATCGGCTTGAGGAAAGGGTTCCGCGAATTGGCGCTGAAGCCGTAGATCCCGGTCGTGTTCGCCGACGACGGGGTCAGCCCGACGAAGTTGCGCAGGTCGGTGAAGCCCGGACGCGAGATCGCCTTCGATGCCGCGAGGCGGAACAGCAGCTGCGAATTCGGCTGGAACTTGATGTTCAGGCTGGGCAGCCATTTGTCGAACGACTGTGTCGCCACGCCGGTCGCGTTGCCGCTGTTCGAGAAGGCGACGATCGCCGCCTGCTGGGCCGCAGACACCGTACAGATCGGGCGAACCGTATTGTTGGTGTTCGGGCTGGCGCAGAATGCCGCGACGGTCGGGAAACCGCCCAGCGTGTTGGCGATGTTCGGGAAAGTGGTGCCGCCGAACGACTGGTCTTCCGTATGGACGAAGCGCACGCCGATGTTACCCGACATATTGCCTTCGCCACCGCCAAGGCCGTCGACGCCGAAGTCCAGACGGGCATAGCCCGAATAGGTCTTTTCGGTGATGCGATAGACCTCGCTCGGACGGAAGAAGCCGTCGACCAGGTCGGTGCCGCGGTCTTCGAGCGGGGTATAGCCGCCGCCGCCCTGGCGGGTGGCGGTGCGCAGCAGCGCGGTCAGCGCGTCGTGGTTGGTCAGGATGCCGTCCTGAATGCCCCAGACCACCGGCGGCTGGACCGCTTCGCCACGATAGAAGTCGGCGAAGTTCACCGGCGTCATGCTGTCGCGATAGCGGTCGACCGTGGCAAGGCCCGAGGTCCAGGTGTCCGACACCGCGCCCCAGTTGTTGTAGTCGTTGGCCTTCACCGTCTGGTCACGGGTGGTGTAGCGGCCACCGACGCGCACCTTGCGCAGGAACGAATCGTCCGACACGTCATATTGCGCATCGGCGCGGAACGCCCATTCGTCGCCGTCGCTGTGCGTGCGGTTGTTCATCGCGTCGCGGATGAAGGTGTTGGTCTGGCTGGCGAAATACGGGCCGACCGCCTGGTTGCCCGGCGGGACCAGCGTGATCTGCGGCACGTTGCCGCGCCCGTCGATCCGCACGCCGCTGAACGTCGACAGTTCGACCACGTCGTCCGAATCGCGCGCCTTCGAATAGACATACTGCCCGTCGAAGTTCAGGTGCAGGCGGTCGGTCGGGTCCCACTTGACGTTCAGCGACTGGTCCTGCGTGAACCCGTCGGTCTGGAAATAGCGGTTGCCGAGCGTCGTGTACTGCCCGCCGAACTGCTTGATGAGCGTCCCGCTGGTGAACAGGCCGTCGTCGCTATAGGTCGGCTGGCTGAAATTCTGCCCGGCGACCGGCGCGAACGAGTTGTAGCCCTGCGGGAAGATCTGGTTCGCATCGCCATAATAGACGTTGGGTTCGACGGTGCGGTCGAGCCAGCTCTGCGACGATTCGGCACGCAGGAACTGCGCGGTGACCAACAGGCTGCGCGAGGCGTTCTCATACTGCGCGGCGCCCGAATAGCCGACGCGCTTGCGGTCGAACTCCTGCATACGCATACCGGCGCCCAGCGGCACATACACGAAGTCGCGGCCCGATGGCACCGGATAGCGGTCCCACAGCGTCGACTGGTACGGCGTGCCCGGGTTCAGAACGCGGCCTTCGCCATTGTCCTGCACGCCGTTGCTGTTCTTGTCGTCATTGTAGCGCGGCAGGAACGACGAGTAGAACACCGAGTCCGACCGGCTGCGCTGGCGGTTGTAGCTGCCGCTGGCCATGATGCCGAAACGGCCGCCGTTGTTCAGGTCCCACTGCTTCGAGAACAGGCCGACCACTGCCGGCTCGCTGCGGCCGTTATAGTCGCCATAGTTCACGCTGGCCGACAGATAGACCAGCGTTTCCTTGGTATCGAACGGCTTGCGGGTGTTGATGTTGACCGAACCCGAGATGCCGCCTTCGATCATGTCGGCGGTCAGGTTCTTGTACACCTCGACCGAGCCGACCAGTTCGGTCGGCACGTCGTTGAAGCCGATCTCGCGACCGCCGCTGACGCCGAAGCTGTCGCGTCCGTTGAACTCGCCGCGGACATACGACAGGCCGCGGATGGTGACGCCCGATCCTTCGACCGAGAAGTGCGCGGTGTCGGTCGCGGCGGCGAAGCGGGTGATCGCTACGCCGGGGACGCGCTGCAGCGCTTCGTTGACCGAACGGTCGGGAAGGGCGCCGATATCCTCGGCGGTGATGGCGTCGACAACGGTGTCAGCATTGCGCTTGATCGACTGCGCATTCGCCAGCGATTGACGCAGACCGGTGACAACGATGTCAGCTCCGTCCGTCGTATCGGCCGCCGGGGTCTGAAGGTCCGACGCCGTCACGTTCGACTGCTCGACGCTGCCCTGGTTTTCGATCGACAGGCTGCCCGACACGGGACGCTTGCCGGCGCTGCTGCCGGCCGGGACGCCATCGGTCTGCGGGGCGGTTTCGGTCTGCGGCTTCGACGTGTCGTCGCGTGATGCCGGCGCGACCGTCGTCTGTGCCATGGCACCCGTCGCTGCCAGCTGTGCCGCGACCGTCAGTGCGAGCAACGATGCCGTTGCACCCAGCCGCTTGCGCGCGTTAAAACCGTCCATAGCCGTCTGCTTATGGCGTACCACCATCACGCTTCCTCCCCTTGGTCCCCTGTCGGACCCGTTCAACAACCTCGCCATCGCGGGTTATCGTCCCGGTAAAACTCCGGCTTCAGCAACACAACAGAAATATGATAAATCAATTTCCCTATTCTGCGATCCTTGGCCAAGTGTGGCTGCGCGGTGACAGATAGAGTGACGGGGAGCGGATGACGGAACAGGCACAAGGGGTCCGCGTCGTCGTCGTGGGCGGCGGTACGGCAGGATGGATGACGGCGGCCGGGCTGGTCGGGCTGTTGCCGGCGGCGTGCAGCGTCACGTTGGTCGAATCCGAGTCGATCGGCATCGTCGGCGTGGGCGAGGCGACCTTGCCGCATTTGCGCCTCTACCTCGAACGCCTGGGCATTGACGAAGCGGCGTTCATGGCCGCGACCGAGGCGACCTATAAGCTCGGCATCGAGTTTCGCGACTTCGGCGCGATCGGCGACCGGTACATCCATCCGTTCGGCACCTATGGCCGTCCCCTGGGCGGGGTGGCGTTCCATCATTATTGGCTGCGCCGCGCGGCGGCAGGGGCGATGCCGCCGATCGGCGCCTTTTCCGCCGGGGTGACCGCCGCCGAGCAGCGCCGGTTCGAACGGCCGGGCAGCGATCCCCATGATCCGACGACCTCGTTCGGCTATGCCTATCAATTCGATGCGACCCGGTTCGCGCCGTTCCTGCGCGACTGGTCGGAGGCGCGCGGGGCCACCCGGATCGAAGGGCGGATCGTCGCCGTAGAGCGCGCGGGCGATACGGTGCGGTCGGTGACGCTGGACGACGGGCAGCGGATCGAGGGCGACCTGTTCGTCGACTGCTCCGGCTTCCGGTCGCTGTTGCTGGGCGATTCGCTGGGCGAGCCGTGGGAGGACTGGTCGCACTGGCTGCCGTGCGACCGGGCGGTGGCGGTGCCGTGCGCCAGCCCGGAGGGCGTGATCGAACCCTATACCCGCGCGACGGCGATGCCGGCGGGGTGGCGCTGGCGCATTCCGCTCCGGCACCGGGTGGGCAACGGCTATGTCTATGCCAGTGGCCATGTGTCCGACGACGAAGCCGCCGCGGCGTTGCTCGCCGGGCTGGATGGGGAAGCGCTGGCCGATCCGCGCTTCCTGCGGTTTCGCGCGGGGCGGCGCCGGCGCAGCTGGGCGGGGAATGTGGTGGCGGTGGGCCTGGCGTCGGGGTTTCTCGAACCGCTCGAATCGACCAGCATCTATCTGGTGCAGGCGGCGATCACCGCGTTGATCGAACATTTTCCCGACGGGCGGGTGGCGGATGTCGATCGCGACGGGTTCAATGCGGCGATCGATGCCGAATATGACCGCATCCGCGACTTCCTGATCCTCCATTACCATGCGACGACCCGCGACGATTCGCCGTTCTGGAACCATGTGCGGACGATGGCGATTCCGGAGACGCTGGCCGATAAGCTGGCGCTGTGGCGGGGCAGTGCGCAGGTGTCGAAATACAGCCACGGCCTGTTCCTCGAACCCAGCTGGGTCGCGGTATATCTGGGGCAGCGGGTGGTGCCCGACGGGTGGGACCCGCGCGCCGACCTGCCCGACGCCGCCGGGCTGGACCGCGCGCTGGGATCGCTCGCCTGGGCGATCGCCGACCGGGTGGCGGCGATGCCGACCCATGATGCGGCGCTGGAGCGGTTGGCATGAACGCGCGCACGGCATTGCGATCGGTCGCGGTCGTCGGTGGTGGTCCGGTCGCGTTGATGAGCGCGGTGGCGCTTCAACAGGCATTGCCGGGTGCCGGCGTAACGCTGGTCCCCGCGCCGGTGCCCGCCGACGCGCTGGCCGACCGGTTTCCGCTGGCGCTGCCCGCCGTGCATGACGTGCTGGCGCGGGTCGGGATGGCGCCGGACCTGCTGCTGGCGCGCGGGGTGGCACGGCCGCGTTACGCCAGCGTGTTTGCCGACTGGAGCCGCGACGGTTCGGACTGGATGGTCGGTGACGATGCCGCCGCGACGCTGGCCGAAGGGCGGCTGTCCGCGCTCTGGCTGCGCGCGCGCGACGCTCGGGAACGGGTGCCGCCGTTCCACGCGCTCAACCCCGGCTGTGTCGCGGCGGCGGCGGGGATCGCCGATCCGCGCGTCGAGCCGGCGCTGCACCTCGACCCCGCGCGCCTGGCGCAGGCACTGGCGTCGATCGGCGGGCAGGCCGGCGTGCGCTTCGCCGCGCCCTTTGCCGGGATCGGGCCGGACGGTGCGATCCGGCTGCAGGACGGCACGCGGGTCGAGGCCGACCTGATGGTCGATGCCAGCGGCCCGGCGCGACTTTTGAGCGGAGCGGGAACGTTCGAAGATTGGCGCGACGCGCTGCCGTGCGACCGCGTGTCGTTCGGCGCGGCGGAGGAGGACCCCGGCACCTGCGACCGCTACCGCGCGACGGCGCAGGGCTGGCAGGCGACATGGCCGGGCGTGCGGGTCGTGGCCGGTGGCGAGGGGACCGCCATCGCGCCCGGTCGCGTGGCCGAAGCCTTTGCCGGGCGGGTCGTCGTGCTGGGCGATGCGGCGGTGCAGCCGGGGCCGCTCGGCCGCGCGAGCTTCACCCTCGCGCTGGGGCAACTGGCGCTGCTGCTCGAACTGCTGCCCGCCCGCGACCCCGAACCGCTGTTGCAGGCCGAATATAACCGCCGCGCAGGGTTGCAGGCCGACCGGATGCGCGACTTCCTGGGCCTGCATTACCGTGGCGGCGGTCGGATGCAGGGGCCGTTCTGGCACCGTCTGCGGACCGTCACCCGCCCGGCGTCGCTCGACCGGCTGCTGGCGCAGTTCGCGCGGCGGGGTCAGGTGGTGCCGGCCGACGAGGAACTGGTGCAGCGTGACGCGTGGACGGCGGTGCTGCTGGGGCAGGGGATGGTCCCCGAGCGCCCCGATCCGATCGTGCTGTCGGTCGCGCCCGCGCAGGCCGCCCGCCTGCTGAACGATCTTGCCACCCGTCTTGCCGCACTGGATTATCCCGCATGACCGACCGCCGTATCGCCCAAGTCGTCATCGTCGGCGGGGGCACCGCCGGGTGGATGACCGCCGCCGCCGCCGGCCGCTTCCTCGACGACGGACAGCGCCGCATCACCCTGGTCGAATCCGACGCCATCGGCACCGTCGGCGTGGGCGAGGCGACGATCCCGTCGATCCTGAACTTCAACAAGCTGCTCGGCATCGACGAGGCGGAGTTCCTGCGCGAGACGAAGGGCAGCTTCAAGCTGGGCATCGAGTTCGCCGGCTGGCACCGTCCCGACAGCGGCTATTTCCATCCCTTCGGCAGCTTCGGCCGCGATATCGAGGGGATCAATTTCCACCAGCTCTGGCTGAAGCTGCGCGGGGAGGCGGGGATCGGCCCGATCGCCGATTATTCGCCGAGCATCGTCGCCGCGCGCGCCGCCGCGTTCGGGCCGCCGGTCGGCGATCCGCGCTCGCCTTTGTCGGGCATGGCCTATGCCTATCATATCGACGCGACGCTCTATGCCGCGTTCCTGCGTCGCCGGGCCGAGGCCAATGGCGTCGCGCGGGTCGAAGGCCGGATCGTCGCGGTCGAGCGCGCCGACAACGGCCATGTCGCTGCGGTGGTGCTGGACGATGGCCGCCGGGTCGAAGGCGACCTGTTCATCGATTGCTCGGGCTTTCGCTCGCTGTTGCTCGGCGACACGATGGGGGTCGGGTTCGAGGACTGGTCGCACTGGCTGCCGTGCGACCGGGCGATCGCGGTGCCGACACAGCGGACCGAGCCGGTGCTGCCCTATACCCGCGCGACGGCGCATCAGGCGGGGTGGCAATGGCGCATCCCGCTGCAACATCGCACCGGCAACGGCGTCGTCTATTGCAGCCGCTTCCTCGACGACGACGCGGCTGAGAAGCTGCTGCTGTCCCGTCTCGATTCCGTAGCCACCGCAGCTCCCCGCCGCCTGTCGTTCAAGGCGGGGCAGCGGGAACGGATGTGGGAGGGCAATGTCGTCGCCATCGGCCTGTCGGGCGGGTTCCTAGAACCGCTCGAATCGACCAGCATCCATTTGATCCAGCAGGGGATTTCGAAGCTGTTCGCGCTGTTCCCCGACCGCGATTTCTCCCGCGTGGAGCGGGACGAATATAACCGGCAGATGGCGGACAACTATCGATCGATCCGCGACTTCATCATCCTGCATTACCACGCCACCGCGCGCGACGATTCGCCGTTCTGGGACCATGTTCGCACGATGGAGGTGCCCGACAGCCTGACGCGCAAGCTGGACCTGTTCCGCCACAAGGGGCGGATATTCCGCTATGAGGACGAGCTGTTCGCCACGCCGAGCTGGGTCGCGGTGTTGCTGGGGCAGGGGGTCGATCCGGTCGGGTATGATCCGGTCGCCGATGCGCTGGACGAGGCGCGGCTGGCCGGTGCGCTCCGGCAGATGCGGGGCGCGACGCAGGCGGCGGTCGCCGAGCTGCCGCCGCATGGGGCGGTGCTGGCACGGCTGGGGTGAACTGCTACCACCTTCGTCACTCCCGCGCAGGCGGGAGTCCATATGCGCTGACGACGGGGATCAAGCCGGATCGGCAGCGTTTATGGATTCCCGCCTGCGCGGGAATGACGTTGGTGTTTCTCAACCCCCCAGCATCTGCCGCAGATAGCCCCGAATGCGCGCATCCCGTTCCGGGCCGGGCGCGCCCAGTATCCCGCGCGCCGCGACCGGCAAATGGTCGGCCACCGCCGGGGCATCGTCGCCGAACACATAATGGTCGAACCACGTCCTTAGCGCCGCGCGTTCCGCCGCCGGCCGGTCGCGCACCGCGAGGATGGCGTGGACCAGCGCCAGGAACGGCGCATCGGACGTGCCGCGCGTCCACCAATAATTGACCAGTACGTTCAACGCGCCGGTCGCCCGAATTTCATGCCACCACAGGGTCGGGATCAGCACCGCGTCGCCCGGCCCCAGATCGGCGACGATCGCATGGGCCTGCGCCTCGGCAAAGCGCGGGAAGCGCGTCGGGTCGGGGCGTTCGATGTCGACCATCGTCGCCGGCTGTCCCGCCATCGTGACGTCGAGCGGGCCGATATAGAGGTTGGCGACCTGTTCGGGTGGGAACAGCACCACCCGCCGCCGCCCGGCGACGACCACCGCCACGTTGCTCGCCATGTCGAAATGCGCCGACACGCGGCTGCCATTGCCGATCCACAGCCGCGCGGTCGCATCGCCGGTCGGCAGCGGCAGGACGTTGTCGCGGGTCCAGCCCGGAAAATGGTCCTTCGCCGCGCTGGCCCCGGCGTAGAAGGCGGGCGGCACGTCCTCGGCCGCCGCCTTGTGCAGCGCGTCGAGCAGCACGGGCAGCGGGATGTTGCCGCGTTCGAAATTGAACCCGCGCATATCGTCGCGGTAGAAGAAGCGCCCGTCGATCGCTGGCGGACCAGCGAACAGCCCCAGCGGCCGTCCGCCGTCGAAGCGCCGCAGATAGGCCGCCATCGCCGCGTGCCCCTGCGCCCCCGCCGCAACCGCCGGCCAGTCGGCGACCAGCCCGCGCAACACCACCGGACGCGCGGCGTCGAGCAGTGCGTCGAACCCGGCGGCATCGTGCGGGATCGCCGCTTCGGTGACGCGCGGCGCGTTGTCGATCCAGTCGCTCATGGTCTGTTTCCGTCGCTCGTCTTTTCGCTGGACCAGGCGTGCGTGCCAGCTATGGCCGGCAAAATACACCGTTTTCGTGCGCGACCGGTGCGCGCGGGCATAAGGAGAAGCCGATGGTTCCGTCCCTGTTGCGTGCGGGTCTGCCGCTGATGCTGGTATCCGCTGCGGTCGCCGTTCCGGCACAGACGCCGGCCGACATCGGCCTTCGCCCGCTGCCCGCCGATGCCGCGCCCGGCCGCGCGCTGCCGCTGCGCATCAGTGGCCGGGTGGCGGCGGGCGAGGGCGACCTGTCGCGCTATCGCCGGCAATGGCCGGGCACCTATTTCGAGGGCAGCTTTCAGGGGAAGGCGGTCGATGTCGCGGTCGGACCGGGCGAGGTGTCGCTGCGTGTCCGGATCGACGATGCTGCCCCGGTCGCGCTGGTCCGCCCGGCACCCGGCCGCTACCGGCTGACCGCGCCCAATGCCGGCCGGCACCGGGTCCGCGTCGATGTGGTCAGCGAATCGCAGGCCGGGGCGACCGCGTTCGGCGGGCTGTTCGTACCTGCCGGATCGACCCCGCTCGCCGCCCCGGCCGCCCTGCCGCGCGCGATCGAATTCATCGGCGATTCGCACACCGTCGGCTATGGCAACACCTCGACCAGCCGCGACTGTACCGAAGGGCAGGTGTGGGAGACGACCGACACGTCGCAGGGGGTCGCCGGGCAATTGTCGCGCCGTTATAACGCGGCGTACCGCGTCAACGCTATTTCCGGCCGGGGCATCGTGCGCAACTATGGCGGGTTCGCCGCGCCGACCGTGCCCGAAGCCTATCCCTATGCGCTGTTCGACGGCAAGACGCCCGCGAACGATGCCGGGTGGCAGCCGCAGGTGATCGTCATTTCGCTCGGCACCAACGACTTCACCACGCCGCTGAAGCCCGAGGAACGCTGGAAGAGCCGCGACGCACTCCATGCCGATTACGAGGCGCGCTATGTCCGCTTCGTGCAGGACTTGCGGCGGCGCAGCCCGCGCGCGTTCTTCGTGCTGTGGGCGACCGACCTGGCCGATGGCGAGATCGCGCGCGAAGTGGCGAAGGTCGGCGACCGGCTGCGCGCAGGGGGCGAAACCCGCTTCGCCATCGTGCCGATGACGGGCCTGAGCTTCGGCGGGTGCCATTTCCACCCGAACGTCGCCGATGACGTGAAGATCGCCGCCGCGATCGGCAAGGTGATCGACGGGCGCAAGGGGGTTTGGGGACGGTGAACGGACGCCCGATCGTCATTCCCGCGAAGGCGGGAATCCATAGACCCTGACGGTTCGGCTCGATCCGCGACGCCAGCGTATATGGACTCCCGCCTTCGCGGGAGTGACGAATGGAGTATTCCGCCCCTACGGATTCAGCCGCACCATCGCCACGCCGTGCGGTGCGACGTCCGCGCTGTAGCGTCCCGACAACCGCCCCAGATCCTTGTGCGCCCACAGGTCGCGGCCCTTCAGCCGGGTCGCGGCCGGCAGGCCGAGCGTCGTCCAGTCGGCGGTGATCCGTGCCGGCGTCTCGCCCCGGTTCCACAGCAGCAGCGTGCGCCCGCCATCGGCCATCTGCTTCACCCACACCTCGCTGGTGCCGTCGCGCGCGACGCGGTGTCCCTGGCTGCCCAGCTTGTCCTGGTCGACCGCGATCACCTCGCGGTTGAGCAGGATGTCGCGCGTCGCCTGGTTCATGGTGGCGACGTCGTTGCCCGCGATCAGCGGCGCGGCCATCATCGCCCAGAGCGAGAAATGCGCGCGATATTCGGTGTCGTTCAACCCGCCATTGCCGACCTCCAGCATGTCCGGGTCGTTCCAGTGCCCCGGCCCGGCATAGGGCCACAGCGGTTCGTTCAGGTCGACGATCGACGCGACACCCCAGCTATAGCTGTACTTGCCGATCCATTTGTCGGTGATGTCGCCGGTGGTGCGCCACATGTTGCCGATCTTCGACGCCCACAGCCACGGCTTCGAATTGCCCCATTCGCACAGGGAGAACAGGATCGGCCGTCCGCTGGCCTTCAGCGCATCGGCCATGGTGGCATAGGCTTCCTCGGCATTGCGGACGCCGGTCGAGCACCAGTCGTATTTCAGATAGTCGACACCCCAGCGGGCATATTGGATCGCGTCCTGGTATTCGTGCCCCTGACTGCCGGGGCGACCGCCGCAGGTCTTGGTGCCCGCATCCGAATAGATGCCGAACTTCAGCCCCCTCGAATGGATATAGTCGCTCAGCGCCTTCAGGCCGCTGGGGAAACGCTGCCGGTCCTCGGTGATGAAGCCGTTGGCGTCGCGGGCGCCGTGCCAGCAATCGTCGATGACGACATATTCATACCCGGCGGCCTTCATGCCGTTCGACGCGATGGCATCGGCGGTGGCGCGGATGACGCCTTCGTTCACGTTGCAGGCGAACTTGTTCCAGCTGTTCCACCCCATCGGCGGCGTCTGCGCCAAGCCGTTGGCGACGCGCTTGGGGTCCTTGGACGGGGCCAGCGTGTTGGGATCGGTGTCCAGCACCTCCTGCGCCGCGACCGGCTGGATGGCGCACAGCCCTGCGCAAAGCGTTGCGACGATGGTCGAAAAACGTGCCGGCATGTGCTCTCCCCGACCGGACCAATGTCGCCCGGCTTTATACAAGCAATTTATCTTATTAATATGACTGCGTTGTCAACCGGATGACACCGGTCATTCGGGCGGGTCGATCCCGAACAGGTGGTCGACCAGCCGCTGCACCATCGGCACGACCAGCAGCGACGCGGGAAGCGCAGTCATGAAGCCGATCGGCGCGCCCTGTGCGAACGCGCTCCAAAATCCCGCTGGCCCGACCCGCACCAATGCGCTGACCGCACCGATCAGCGAGGAGAAGATCAGCGCGTTGATGACCGAGGACGTCAGGCGATAGCGGAAGCGCGACCGGACCTTCACCGTCTCTTGCGCGCGTGTCCTTTGGGAAGCGTCGTTCATCGCCTCCAAGCGGACGATAGGACCCAAGGTTCCGACGATTGCCCGCTGACAGCGCCGCGCCGCTATGCCAAAAGCAATAAAATTACACGCGGATGAGTCGGCGACAGACCGATCACCGCGAGCCGACAGGAGAGTATATGCGGGTCATCGATCATGTGATCGCGGGCGGTTTGAGTACCACGGACGGCGCGACGGGCGCGGTGTTCGATCCCAATCGCGGCGAGGTGCAGGCGCATGTTCGGCTCGGCACCGCCGCCGATCTCGACCGGGCGGTGGCGGCGGCGCAGGCGGCGCAGCCGGGCTGGGCGGCGACCAATCCGCAGAAGCGCGCCCGCGTGCTGTTCGCGTTCAAGCAGCTGGTCGAAGCGAACATGCAGCAACTGGCTGAACTGCTGTCGAGCGAGCATGGCAAGGTGATCGCCGATGCCAAGGGCGACATCCAGCGCGGGCTGGACGTCATCGAATTCGCCTGCGGCGTGCCGCACCTCCTCAAGGGCGATTATACGCAAGGGGCCGGGCCGGGGATCGACGTCTATTCGATGCGGCAGCCTGTCGGCATCGGCGCGGGGATCACCCCGTTCAACTTCCCGGCGATGATCCCGATGTGGATGTTCGGTGTCGCCATCGCCTGCGGCAACGCCTTCATCCTGAAGCCCAGCGAGCGCGATCCGTCGGTGCCGGTGCGCCTTGCCGAACTGATGCTGGAGGCCGGCGCGCCCGAAGGCATTTTGCAGGTCGTGCATGGCGATAAGACGGTGGTGGATGCGATCCTCGACCATCCGGCGATCGGCGCGGTCAGCTTCGTCGGGTCGAGCGACATCGCGCATTATGTCTATCGGCGCGGCGTCGCGGCGGGCAAGCGCGTACAGGCGATGGGCGGGGCGAAGAACCACGGCATCGTCATGCCCGACGCCGATCTCGATCAGGTCGTCGCCGACCTGGCCGGCGCGGCGTTCGGATCGGCGGGCGAGCGCTGCATGGCGCTGCCGGTGGTCGTGCCGGTCGGCGAAAAGACGGCGATGGCCCTGCGCGAAAAGCTGATTCCGGCGATCGCGGCGCTGCGTGTCGGCGTATCGACCGACGCGGACGCCCATTACGGTCCGGTGGTCAACGCCCAGCACAAGGCGCGGGTCGAGGGCTGGATCGCCAAGGGGGTCGAGGAAGGCGCCGAGCTGGTAGTCGACGGACGCGGGTTTAGCCTGCAGGGGCATGAGCGCGGCTTCTTCATCGGCCCGACGCTGTTCGACCATGTGACGCCGCAGATGGAATCGTATCGCGAGGAAATCTTCGGTCCCGTGCTCCAGATCGTCCGAGCGAACGATTTCGAAACCGCCGTCCGCCTGCCGAGCGAGCACCAATATGGCAACGGCGTCGCGATCTTCACCCGCAACGGCCATGCCGCGCGGGAGTTCGCCGCGCGGGTCAATGTCGGCATGGTCGGCATCAACGTGCCGATCCCGGTGCCGGTCGCCTATCACAGTTTCGGTGGGTGGAAGCGCAGCGCATTCGGTGACGTGAACCAGCATGGCGAGGAAGGCGTGCGCTTCTGGACCAGGGTCAAGACGATCACCCAGCGTTGGCCCGACGGATCGGCACTCGGCGTGCAGGCCGAGGACGGCGCAGCGGCGCGGACGCAGGATGCGTTCGTCATTCCGACGATGGGGTGACGCGGTGCGGCGTTCCCCGGCACTGATGCGAACGATGCCGTTCCTGCTCGGTTGGGCGATCAGCCTGTGGCTGCCGGCGATCGATGTCGGGATGTGGAGCGCGATGCCGATGCTGAGCGGCTGGGCGCTGCTGCTGAACGGCTATCGTGCGCTGCCGGCGTATCAATTCGGCTGGCTGGCCAATTTCGCGCTGTTCGGGGTCCTCGCCGGGCTGTCGTTCTGGGGCATGGGGTGGCGCTGGCTGATCGGGTGGTCCGCATTGCTGCTGCTAACGACATTGCAGGCGTTCGACCTGTTCCTTCGGCCGGCGTTCTGGGCGTTCAAAGGGGCTGGACCGGGGTTCTGGCTATGGACGATATCGAATCTCGGTGCAGCCGCGACCGGCTTCATGGTCGCCGCACGACGGGGGAAACTGCCAAGATGATACGAAGCCTGATGCTCGGGATGTTCGCGACACTGCTGGCGGCAATGCCCGCCGCCGCGCAGAAGCGGATCGCGCTGACGTTCGACGATGCGCCGCGTGCGCGCGGGCCGTTCCTGACGCCGGATGAGCGCACCGAACGGTTGATCGCGGGCTTGCGCAAGGCGAAGGTGCGGCAGGCCGCGTTCTTCGTCGTGCCCGGCAATCTGGCCGCGCCCGACGGGGCCGGCGGCGAGCGGCGGATCGCGGCCTATGTCAAGGCGGGGCATGTGATCGCCAATCACAGCTTCAGCCATCCGGCGCTCAAGTCGATGATCGCCGACGCCTATCTGGCGGACATCGACCGGGCGAGCGGGTGGCTGATGGGGCGCAAGGGGTTGCGGCCCTGGTTCCGCTTTCCCTTTCTCGACGAAGGCGGCAGCGACAAGGCAAAGCGCGATGCCGTGCGCGCGGGCCTCACGGCGCGCAAATTGTCGAACGGCTATGTCACGGTCGACGGGTCGGACTGGAATATCGAGGGACTGACCGCCGAGGCGCGTAATGCCGGCAAGCCGATCGACATGGCGGCGCTGCGCGATCTGTATGTCGAGACGCACGTTGAATCGGCCGAGTTCGCCGACGCGCTCGCTCGCAAGGCGTTGGGGCGTCAGCCGGTGCAGGTGATGCTGCTCCACGAAACCGATCTTGCCGCCTATTGGATCGCCGATCTGGTTGCGGGCCTGCGCAAGAAGGGATGGGAGATCGTGACCGCCGATGTGGCCTATCGCGATCCGATCGCGAAGGCGCAGCCCGACACCCCCTCGGCACAGGGCAACCGATTGGAGGCGATGGCGTGGGAGAAGGGCGTG
Organism: Sphingomonas sp. Leaf32; assembly: GCF_001421765.1. Classification (GTDB taxonomy): domain Bacteria; phylum Pseudomonadota; class Alphaproteobacteria; order Sphingomonadales; family Sphingomonadaceae; genus Sphingomonas. The sequence continues at coordinate 66,569 of NZ_LMLA01000003.1, forward strand.
CCGGCGCCGCGCTGGTACGACCGCAACACGCTGTCGATCGCGACCCCGCTCTATCGGCAGCGGGTGCTGCACGAGGCGCAATGATGACGGCGCGGCGGCACACGGCCTCCGCCTCGCCCTATGAAGCGGCGATCGGCTTTGCGCGGGGCGTGCGCGTCGGCGATCGCATCCTCGTATCGGGCACTGCGCCCGTCGAGCCGGACGGCAGCAGCACGCCGGGCGATGCCGCCGCCCAGGCGGAGCGATGCTTCGCGATCATCGCGCAGGCGATCGAGCAACTGGGCGGGCGGATGGATGATGTCGTCCGCACCCGCATGTACCTGACCGATCCGGCCGATGCCGATGCGGTGGGGCGGGTGCATGGAAGGATTTTCGGCACCGTCCGGCCCGCCGCGACGATGCTGGTGGTGGCCGCGCTGCTTCGCCCCGAATGGCGGGTGGAGATCGAGGCCGAAGCGATAGTGGAGCGTAAAGCATGACCCAGTTCGACCTTACCGACGATCAGCGCGAGATTCAGGAGCTCGCGCGCCGGTTCACGGCGGATGCGATCACGCCGCACGCCGCCGAATGGGACGAAAAACACATCTTCCCGCGCGACACGATCAGGCAGGCCGCCGAGCTGGGTTTCGCCGCGATCTATGTGTCGGAAGAATCGGGCGGCATCGGCCTCGGCCGGATGGAATCGGCGCTCATCATGGAGGCGATGGCTTATGGCTGTCCGTCGACCTCCGCCTTCATCTCGATCCACAATATGGCGGCATGGATGCTCGACGCGTTCGGGTCGGCCGAACTGAAGGCACGCTTCCTCCCCGACCTCGTGACGATGGACAAACTCGCCAGCTATTGCCTGACCGAGCCGTCGTCAGGATCGGACGCGGCGGCGCTGAAGACCAGGGCGGTGCGTGACGGCGACGACTATATCGTGACCGGCACCAAGCAGTTCATTTCCGGCGCGGGCGACAACGACGTCTATCTGGTGATGGTCCGCACCGGCGGCGACGGGCCGAAAGGCATTTCCTGCCTGTTGATCGAAAAGGACATGCCCGGCGTCTCGTTCGGCGCGAACGAGCGCAAGCTCGGCTGGCATTCGCAGCCGACCCGCGCGGTCATTCTCGATCAGGTGCGGGTGCCCGCCGCCAATCTGGTCGGCGCGGAGGGGCAGGGTTTTTCAATCGCGATGCAGGGGCTGGACGGGGGGCGGCTGAACATCGGTGCCTGTTCGCTGGGCGGGGCGCAGCGCTGCCTCGACGAAGCCATCGCCTATACCAAGGCGCGGCAGCAGTTCGGCAAGCCGATTGCCGATTTCCAGAACACCCAGTTCACTTTGGCCGACATGGCGACCGAGCTGGAGGCGGCGCGGGCGCTGCTCTATACCGCCGCTGCCAAGGTGACGGCCAACGCGCCCGACAAGACGCGCTTTGCCGCGATGGCGAAACGCTTCGCCACCGACACGGGATCGAAGGTGGTCGATCAGGCGCTGCAGCTACATGGCGGCTATGGCTATCTGATGGACTATCCGATCGAACGCTTCTGGCGCGACCTGCGCGTCCATTCGATCCTGGAGGGTACGAACCAGGTGATGCGGATGATTATCGGGCGGGAGCTGGTGAAGTGATGGCGCGATCAAATCCTCCCCGGTACGGGGAGGGGGACCATGCGCAGCATGGTGGAGGGGGGTATCCCCGACCACAGCCGATGTGGAGAAGGACACCCCCCTCCACCACCGCTTCGCGGCGGTCCCCCTCCCCGGCACGGGGAGGATTGGTTTGATCCTCACCTCTGTCGACGGCCATCTCGGCCGCATCCGGTTGAACCGGCCCAAGGCGCTCCACGCGCTGAACCACGATATGTGCGAGGCGATGCTCGCCGCACTGGAGCAATGGCGCGCCGATCCGGCCGTCCATGCCATCCTGATCGATCATGCCGAGGGGCGCGGATTTTGCGCCGGCGGCGACATCCGCATGATCGCGGAGAGCAGCGGGGCGGATGGTGCCGATGCCCGCGCCTTCTTCGCGACCGAATATCGGCTGAACCATCGGCTGTTCACCTATGCCAAGCCGACCATCGCCTTCATGGACGGGGTGACGATGGGCGGCGGGGTCGGCATCTCGCAGCCGTGCAAGATCCGGGTGGCTACGGAGAATAGTCGCTTCGCCATGCCCGAGACGGCGATCGGGCTGTTCCCCGATGTCGGCGGTGGCTGGTATCTGTCGCGCCTGCCGGGCCGGATCGGCCAGTATCTGGCGCTGACCGGCGCGCGGCTGGACGGGAACGAGATGCTGGCGCTGGGGCTGGCGACGCATCTGTTGCCCGCCGACAGGCTCGACGCGGTGAAGCAGGCGATCGCCGCCGATCCGCAGGCGGCGGAGGCGATCCTGTCCGACCATGCGACCGCCCCCGGCGATGCACCGATCCTCGCGCAGCGCGAGGCGATCGACCGGCTGTTCGCCAGCGACGATTTCGAGGGAATACTCGCCGCGCTGGAAGGCGATGGGTCGGACTGGGCGCAGGCGCAACTGGCGACGCTCCGGCAACGATCGCCGCTGTCGTGCAAGGTGTCGCTCAAGCTGCTGCTCGACGGTGCGGCCATGCCGACCTTCGAGGATGAGATGCGGCAGGAATATGCCGTCGTCACCCGCATCGTGCAGCGCCCCGACATCGTCGAGGGCGTGCGCGCGGTGATCGTCGACAAGGATCACGCGCCAATATGGGACCCGGCCACCCCGGAGGCGGTCAGCGACCATATGATCGACCGCATCTTTGCCCCGCTTCCTGCCGCCGACGAATGGCGGCCGCGATGATTTTTCTGTCATTCCGGCGCAGGCCGGAATCCATTGTGTCGGGACGTCGCGACTGCTTCGACAGCTTTGCCTGCCCATGGATTCCGGCCTGCGCCGGAATGACGATCCGTTAGGGAGTTTCGATGTCTACTCATGAATCCATCCTCGTCGAACGCCGCGGTGCCGTGACGCTGGTGACGCTGAACCGGCCGCAGGCGCTGAACGCGCTGAACGGCCAGATCCTGTCCGAACTGCTGGGCGCCATGCGTGCGTTCGACGCCGACCCGTCGCAGGGCTGCGCGGTCATCACCGGATCGGCCAAGGCGTTCGCCGCCGGGGCGGACATCAAGGAGATGCAGGAGATGGACTTCGCGGCCATGTATGGCGGCGACCATTTCAGCGGCTGGGACGCGTTCACCCGCACCCGCAAGCCGATCATCGCCGCCGTGGCGGGCTTTGCGCTGGGCGGCGGGTGCGAACTGGCGATGATGTGCGACTTCATCCTGGCAGCCGACACCGCGAAGTTCGGCCAGCCCGAGATCAAGCTGGGCGTGACGCCGGGCATGGGTGGGTCGCAGCGGCTGGCGCGTGCGGTGGGCAAGGCGAAGGCGATGGAAATGTGCCTGACCGGCCGGATGATCGGCGCGGAAGAGGCGGAACGCTGCGGCCTGGTCGCGCGAATCGTGCCCGCCGACGATCTGGTCGAGGACGCGGTGAAGACCGCCGCCGCCATCGCCGCCATGGCCCCGCTGGCGGTCAAGGCGAACAAGGAAATGGTCAACGCCGCGTTCGACACGACGCTGACCCAGGGCGTGCAGTTCGAACGTCGCCTGTTCCACGGCCTGTTCGGCACGGCGGACCAGAAGGAAGGCATGACCGCCTTCGTCGAGAAGCGCCCCGGTAACTGGACCGGGCGGTAGAGTTGCAACGCATGAGCCGAACCGTTTGTGCTGAGTAGGGGCTGAGCGAAGTCGAAGACCCGTATCGAAGCACCTGTGGCGGTCCTTCGATACGCCCCTTCGACAAGCTCAGTGGCTACTCAGGACGAACGGGGTGGTTTGACGTTATTGCGTCACAGGAGAGTTTCGGATGGCACGCATCGGCTTTATCGGCCTTGGCAATATGGGCGGCGGCATGGCGGCCAATCTGGCGAAGGCGGGGCATGACGTCCGTGCGTTCGACCTGTCGGCCGACGCGCTGGCGCGGGCGAAGGCGGCGGGATGCCTGCCGGTCGCCGACGCGGTGGAGGCCGCGGCCGGAGCGCAGGCGGTGGTGACGATGCTGCCCGCCGGTGCCCATGTCGCCCAGGTATATGACGACGCGCTGTTCGCTGCGGTCGATACCGGGGCGGTGCTGATCGATTGTTCGACGATCGACGTCGATACCGCACGGCAGGTCGCCGACGCGGCACGCGCCAGGGGGCTGCACGCGGTCGATGCGCCGGTGTCGGGCGGGATCGCGGCGGCCAATGCCGGCGCGCTGACCTTCATGGTCGGCGGCAGCGACACGGCCTTCGCCAAGGCCGAACCGTTCCTGTCCGACATGGGCAAGGCGGTGATCCACGCCGGGGCGAGCGGCGCGGGACAGGCCGCCAAGATGTGCAACAACATGCTGCTCGGCGCATCGATGATCGCGACGTGCGAAGCGTTTGCGCTGGCCGAGAGACTGGGCCTCGACCCGCAGACCTTCTACGACATCTCGTCGGTCAGTTCGGGCCAGTGTTGGTCGATGACCAGCTATTGCCCGGTGGCGGGCGTAGGGCCGGAAACCCCGGCCGATCGTGGCTATCAGGGAGGGTTCGCCGCCGGGTTGATGCTGAAGGACCTGCGGCTCGCGATGCAGGCGGCGGCGGGCGCGGGAGCCGACACGCCGATGGGCGCGCGTGCCGCCGAACTTTATGCCCGCTTCGTCGAGGACGGCAACGCCGCGACCGATTTCTCCGGCATCATCGAGACGTTGCGCAAAGGAGCCGCTTGACGGCGGGGCGGCGATCCGCTTGGAACGCTAGCCTTGCCTGCGGACGTGGCGAAATCGGTAGACGCAGCGGACTTAAAATCCGCTTCCCATCGGGAGTGCGGGTTCAAGTCCCGCCGTCCGTACCAACGGTTTTGAATGGCGTTGAGCGGCTAGGCATCCCCATGGGTGCCTAGCCATGTCGACCTGTTTGGCATTAGTTCGGTCCGGATGGGGCCAAATATCTTCTTTTCCAGTTCTTGACGCTGGTAAGAAACATATCGCTGAAGCAATATCCCATGAAAACCGTTATCGTTGAAGGTCCGTAGCATTGTACGGTTACCGCGTAGATGTTCATTAAGAACATCAGGAGGATTTTGTCTCGTGTTTTGTAATTGGGCACTCCCAGAAAAGCACCGATTACAAAAATCGCGAACGGAAACCCAAGCATGATATACGTTGAAACATAGAAATTATCTACGGGAACTCGCAGATAGCCAAGGGACGTGTAGTCCATCGGGTAGACGAAGCAACCCAGGCCGCACCCTGTGATGAGTCCAGCCGGGAATATGTTGGACAGATAGATGAACGGAAAAACCCAAGTAGAATTGATGCGATCCTGCATACTGAACAGGCTAGGATTTATTTTCTGTAGATCGATACCGCTCAAGGCAATCATCAGGATAAACGGTACCAGAACCAGGGCAAACGAGTATTGCGTCAGCTTTTTCCGATAAAGTTCATTGTTCTTGGGGTCGGTTAGAACTTCAAAGATAAGATAATATGCAAGGAATATGATGCCGCAGCCCATCGCGGTCTTATTCGTCGACAGATACAAGGCATAGCCGATGATGGGCGTGGCGAGAAACGTGAACCACTTACGATAGTGGGTGCATACGAGGATAAAGGGGAAAAGCGCCATATAGGCCGCCATCGTGCTGTCGCCTGCGAAACCGCCGTAACGCACCGCACCGCCAGACCACCAAACCCGACCCACAGCCTTGGTCTGTCCAAAAGTTTCGACGGACATCCCGGTCCAAGGGTAATCGACATAAGGCGAAAGCAGCAATCCGAGTACAGATAGTGCCGACATCAACAGGAAAGAATACCGCGCCCAGCGCAGCTCGTTTATCGAGCGCCCCGCAAATGCAAATCCGAGGAAGATTGGAGACATCATTTTCACTGCGGAAAATAGGGCGGCAGCGTTGGCAGACATGAAGAGCCAGCCGATTATCAACGACAAAAATATGTTGACGCTGAATAAAATACCCCAAGCCGAGTTTCGGCGTATCGCGATATACCAAACGAAGTACGCTACAGCGGCAAAGGCCATCATATCTGGAACAAACCAGATGAACGCCAACTTGGCGTGAGCCAAATAGTATCGAACCGGTCCGGTGAAAGCATCACGGAATCCGTAGGAAACGAACGCAATTGCCAGGAGTGTGAGCTTCAGCCGTGATAGTTCTGCCGATCGCGTGAGCGACCGTTGCAATTCGTCGTCTCGCACGGGGATGGAAGCAATTTTTCGATGTTGGCCAAATGCCCGACGCCACGGCCGCATCTCGGGTAAGGGGGTCGTATCAAATGCCGGCATAATTGAACCCTTGAAAGGCTTGGCGCATCATTCTGCTGTCGGGCTGCGGCGCATCAAGCGCCTTACAACCGCAACGATCTCCATGACCTGATCGCGTTGTACCACAAGAAGCATACCGAGATAGATCAACAAGCCGATGCTGCCCATGATGGCGATCGTTACCAGCGAAGGCAGGTCGGGCAGTTGCGGTTTCAACAGGGTCAGCGCGCCCACCATCACCCCTGACGCGAGCAGTGGGGGCAAGACGCCGGAAATCGTTTCGCCTATCGGAATCCCGATCCGGCTTTTCAGGATGACGAAGATGACCGGCGATACCAGCGCCAGCCGCGCGACGTTGCCGGCGGCGGCGGCGACCAGTCCATAGCGGGCGAACAGATACGCCACGATCGTGCTGGCGACGAATTCGAAGATGTTCACCGCCAACACCACGCGCATCTGCCCCGCGGCCATGAGGACGTTCGATTTGAAGAACAGCGGCGGGATGAAGATCGCCGTCAGCGTCAGGACCTGCATCGGCAGGATGCTCAGCTGCCATTGCTTGCCGAACATGAAGGTGATGATCTCGGGTGCCACGACGGCCGCGCCGAGGAACATCGGATAGGCGAAGAGCGCGGTCGTCTTCACCAGCTTGAGGTATCCCGCGATCAACGCTTCCCGGTTGTCCTGCAGGCGTGACAGGGACGTCAGCGTCACGCTGGTGATCTGCCGGATCGACAGTTCCTGCAGCAGGTCGAGCGCGCGCCACGCAATGCGCAGATAGCCGAGCGCCGTCGCGCCCAGGACATAGCCGACGATCAGGTCGATGATCCGCTGATTGCCGCTGCCCAGCACGGAGGACAGCGCGATCACACTGCCATCGCGCAGCTGGGCGACGCCGGTGTCGCGCTTCCACGTCAGACGCGGCAGCCAGCGCGTCGAGTACACCATCGCCACCAGCAGCCAGACCACATAGATCAGACGCTGGATGACAAGGCTCCACACGCCGAAGCCCGTCAGGGCGAGGACCAGCGCGACGATGCCGCTGGCCATGGTGGCCGTGACGTTTCGCGCGGCCAGCGCCTTGAAGCCGAAGTCGCGCCGCAACTTCGCCTCATACACGGCCCCCACGGCGTAAAGCGCGGAAACCGGCGCGAGCCATTGCATGACCGGTCGCAGCAGGGGTTCGTCGAAACCGACCGCCAGCGGGCCGGCGACGAGCAGCAATGCCACGGTAAACAGCAAGCCGATCGCCAGGCTCGACCAGAAGGCGGTACTGGCATCGTCGTCGTCCAGCGTCGGCCGCTGGATGGCGACTTCGGTCAGGCCCGCGCGGCCGACGGTCGAACTGAGTTCGATGAAGACGACCGCGATGCCGATCAGGCCGAAGGTTTCCGGTCCCAACTGGCGCGCAAGAACGATGAACAGGACGAACTGGAAGACGGTCTGACCACCCGAACCGAGCATCATCCAGAAAGCGCCGGAGGCGGTGCGACCAGAGAGCGAAGACGAACTCATGCGCGAGTTCCCTGCCGGTCGCGACGCACGCGTTGCACGATGCCCTGCCAGAGAAAGGCCCAGGATGGGGGAGCCGCTGCAAGAGTTTTGAGCGCCCTGATACGATCCCGGCTGCGATTATGGACCAGGGCGGTTTCATAGGCCTGAAGTCCGCGGGCCTGTTCCTGGCGCTGTCGTAACAAGCCGGTGTCGACCGCATCGAAGGCGCGAGCATGTTCTGCCAGCAATGCCTCGACTCCGCGGATCACCTGACCACGGTCGACGACGGTCCGCGTCTGACCGGATGCCTTGCCCGACAGGCTGCCGATGCGCTGCGTGTACAGATAGCCCGCAGTGGCAACGAGTCCCGCCTTCGCGCCATGTGCCAGGCAGCTTGCGTAGAAATAGAAATCTTCGCTGTCGCGGATCGTCTCGGGATACCGCAACCGTTGCTCCAGAAGAAAGGACCGGCGGAAGACGAACTTCAGGAGGGCAAATTGCAGGTAGCCGCGACCGCTGACGTCGCTCAAGGGGCGGCGGAACAGGGAAGCGCGAAGAAAGCGCTTCATGTCGACGACCTCGAAGGCGCCGTTCAGTTCCAGGTTGCCATGGCCCGCTTCTGCCTGCGCCGTCGCGTCATAATAGGTTACGTTGTCGGCGATCATGTCGAGCGACCGTTCTTCCGCCGTTCGTACCAGCGTGTCGAGGCGATCGGGCTTGAACGCATCGTCGGCGTCGAGGATCGCGATCCACCGGCCGCGCGCTGCCGCGATGCCGAGGTTGCGCGCGGCGGACGGGCCGCCGTTCTTCGGCGAACGCACCAGTCTGATCCTCGCATCCAGCTTCGCGAGGTCCGTGACGACCGCGACCGTATCGTCGCGGGATACGTCGTCGACGACGATGATTTCGACGTCCGACAGGGTCTGTGCCTGGACCGACCGGATCGCGCGTTCGATAAACAGTGCGGCATCGTAGGCGGCGATGATGACCGATACCAGGGGTGGCGCGGTCGCGTCGGATGGACCGCTGGCGGACTCGGACAACATGGTTCAATTCCCACTGTGGCAGGACGACGTTGGATCAGCTGCTGTTCGACACAACCATGGCACGGCAGCTTGCCTCGTCCGGACCGGTTGGACCATAGCAGATCGATTCCACGCTGCTCTAGATGGTTTTTGCCGCGTTGCAACATACAACCGCATCCGCGTTTTCAGCGGCCGGCGACGCTCCGATCACCCCGCACGGCCCTCTGGCCGGTCGACGGGCTTTCGTGGCATGGAAGAGCGATGCGTCGTTTCCTCCTTTCCGCTCTCCTTCCGCTGATGCTGGTCGCCTGCGACGGCAAGGGCGACGAGCGGCGGGTCGTGGTCGATGCGATCGAGGACGGCGCGAAGGGCGATGTCGAGCGGGTCCTGCTGCGCAGCGCGCTGGCGCAGGGGCTGGTACGCTTCGATGCCGCCGGCCAGGTCGAACCGGGTCTCGCCGAACGCTGGAACATGGTCGATGACGGGCGCAGCTATATCTTTCGGCTGGGCGATGCGACGTGGAGCGACGGCCGGCCCGTCACCGCCGAACAGGTCGTGGCGGCGCTTCGCCGCGCGGTGCGGGCGGATGCCGGCCATCGGCTGACGCCATTCCTGCGATCGATCGACGAGATCGTCGCGATGACGCCGCAGGTGATCGAGGTGCGGCTGAAGCGGCCCAATACCGAATTGCTGACCCTGCTCGCCCAACCCGAACTGGCGGTGATCCGTGGCACGCAGGGCACCGGGCCGCTGCGCCGGTTGCAGGGGAGCGGCATCCGTCTGCGCGCGCCGGCCGATCCGGAAGGGCCGCCGCCGGTCGCCGCCGACGAGGTCCGGTTGCGTGGGGGCCGCGCGGCGCTGGCGGTGGCGCGCTATGCCGAGAAGCGCAGCGACCTGGTGCTGGGCGGGGATTTCGCCGACTGGCCGCTGGTCGCTGCCGCCGGTCCCCGGCCGGCCGACGTCCGGATCGATCCGGCGCGCGGGCTGTTCGGCTTCGCGTTCGTCACGCGGGACGGCTTCCTGGCGACCGCGCTCGGCCGGGCGGCGGTGGCGATGGCGGTGCAGGGCGCCAACGTGCCCGGCGCGATCGACCCGGCATGGGGACCGGCGGACACGCTGTTGCCCGAACGGCTCGATTCGGCGGCGGACCCGGCGCTACCGCCGTGGCGCAACCTGACCGAGGAACAGCGCTGGACGACCGCCCGCGCACAGGTGGCCGCTTATGGCCGACCGGTGCGGTTGCGTATCGCGTTGCCGGCCGGCCCGGGGGCAACGTTGCTGTGGGGTCGGGTCGCAGTCGCGCTGTCGCGGATCGGGATTGCGGGCGAACGGGTGGCGATGACCGCGCCCGCCGACCTGCGGCTGATCGACCGGGTGGCACCATATGACAGTGCGCGCTGGTATCTGGCGACCGCGTGTCGCAGTTGTTCGATGGAGGCGATGACGCTGATCGCGGCGGCGCGCGATGCCGACAACCTGCCCGAACGCGCGCAACGACTGGCGGTCGCCGATGCCGCGATGGCGGCGGACGTCGCGTTCGTCTCCCTCGCGCGGCCGTGGCGCTGGTCGCTGGTCGCGCCTCGCCTGCGGGCGTTTCAGGCCAATGCCCGCGCGGTGCATCCGTTGAACCATCTGCGCGGCGATCCCAGATAGGGGGCATGGCAAAGCCCAACCGCATCTCGCCCGAACTGTTCGATCAGATCGCCGGGCATCTCGACAAGGACCCGCAAGCCGTGCGTCGCCGCGTGGTGGCGATCGAGCGGTTGATGGAACGGTCGATGACCATCCCCGGCACGAAGCATCCGGTGGGCCTCGACTTCCTGCTGAACTTCATCCCCGTTATCGGCAGCTTCATCGGTGCGGCGATGGGCAGCTACATGCTGTGGGAAGCGCGTAACCTGGGCATGTCGAAGTGGCAGATGGCGCGGATGGCCGGCAATGTCGGCACCGACTGGGCGCTGGGGCTGATCCCGATCGTCGGCGCGGTGCCGGACTTCTTCTTCCGGTCGAATACCCGCAACCTGCGGATCATCCGCAAGCATCTCGACCGTCACCATCCCGCGACGGTGACGGTCGAGGGGTAATCAGCCGGCCTGACGCCCGCCGCGCCAGATCTTGACGCGGGTATTGGGCGTTACGCCGCCCTGATGCGCCGGACAGTTGGTGTAGCGGCGGCGCTTGTCGAGGCAGAGCCAAATCTCGTCCAGCCAGCCACGCTTGTTGGTCGTGATCCGCATCGACTGCGCAGTCATGCCGGGGTTCAGGCGGGCGATGGCGCCGGCGATCTGTCCGGCGGTCAGGTTGGGCCGGCGCGACAGGGCCATCATGTCGGGGAAGCGCAACCGCTGGAACAGGGTACGCGATTCGTCGAAATAGGCGGCGGGGGAGACGCCCATGCAGGTGCCGTGCTTGGCATATTCATGCTGGAGCAGCTGCGCCGAGGGCGTGACGCACAGGTTCTTCGCGATCACCGCGTCGGGCAGGATCGGGGTGCCGGTGCAATATTGTGGCCAGTCCTTGCCCTCGCCATCGGGCCACAGGCCATGCAGCGTGAAGCCGAAGCGGTTGCCGCCACCGCACTGGAAGGCGTTGCGCGCATCGTCGCGGCGGGTGCGGCAATATTCCGGACTCCAGGTGATGGCGAGCGTGTAGCTGCCGATCGGCAGGACGCGGCGCGGCTGTTGCGGGGTCGGCAGGTCGGCGCGCGGGCGTTCGACCTGCGCGGGTACGGAGCATTGCAGCGTCTGCGCCTGTGCCGCGACGGGTGCCAGCAGCGCGGCGAGGGTGAGGGCGAGGCGCATCAGATGTCCTCGTCGACGATGGCAGGGGCGAACCATGCGGCGGCGTCGGGGCGGAACAGGAAGACGACCGCTGCCGTCTGCAACGCAACCGCGGCGATGCGGACGATGCCGCCGACGTCGAGGATCACCGCGCCGGTGGAAAAGCCGACAGCCAGGCTGCCGATCGCGAAGACGGTGAAGACGACCAGTATCCATTTCGCGACGACGCTGCCGCGCCGGGCGATGAAAAACCACAGCAGCAGCGCGATGGCTACGCCGACCACGATCATGCCGCCGGCCGCGACCGTGGCGGTCGACCCCAATGCCGCCGTATCGGGATTTTCCGCCAGCCGCGCCATGGTGAGCGGCCATTCGAGGATGTTGCCGATCAGCCCGACGGCGATCGAGGCGAGATAGAGCCGGTCGAACCGGACGATGGAAGACGGACGCATGGAGGCTCCCCTGATGGTACCGATGGGTTATGCGGCGTCGAGGGTGAAATCCAGCCCGATATCGGCGGCGGGTGCCGACTGGGTCAGGCGGCCGACGCTGACATAGGTCACGCCGGTTTCGGCGATGGCGCGGATGGTGTCGAGCCGGACGCCGCCCGATGCCTCCGCCGGCACGCGCCCGGCGATCAGCGCCACGGCTTCGCGCAGTATCGGCGGGGTCATGTTGTCGAGCAGCAGGTGGGTCGCGCCGGCGGCGAGCGCGGGTTCGATCTGGTCGATCGAGTCTACCTCGACGATGATCCGGTCGATCCCCGCCGCCTTCGCGCGGGCGGTGGCTTCGCCGACCGACCCCGCGACCGCGACGTGGTTGTCCTTTATCATCGCCGCATCCCACAGCCCCATGCGGTGGTTGGTCGCGCCGCCCATGCGGGTCGCATATTTCTCCAGCACGCGCAGCCCGGGAATGGTCTTGCGCGTGTCGAGCAGCGTCGCAGCCGTGCCTGCGATCGCGGCGACATAGGTCGCGGTCAGCGTGGCGATGCCCGACAGATGCTGGACGGTGTTCAGCGCCGAGCGTTCGGCGGTCAGCAACGCACGGGCATTGCCGCGCAGCCGCAGCAGCGCGGTGCCGGCCGGTACCGAATCGCCATCGGCCACCAGCGCTTCGATGGTAACGGTCGGGTCGAGCTGGTGGAAGAAGGCGGCGGCGATGTCGATCCCCGCGACGGTGATCGCGTCACGGCTGTCCATGACCCCGGTGAAGACCGCATCGGCCGGGATGACGGCGGCGGCGGTGATGTCGCCGGCATCGCCCATATCCTCGGCAAGGGTCGTGGCGACGAAGGCGGCGAGATCGAAACCGGGGATCATGGGCAGGGTCCGGGCTGGGGTAAGGAGGCTTGGCTATAGAGGGGGGCGGGGGTGGGTGACAGGGCGTTTGAGGGCGGTTCTGCCGGCCAAAGTTCACTAAGTTCACACTAGTGGCGTTATTGCGCGGTTGGTGCGGTGGACGATGAACGGGTCGGGCGGCGTAGGGCAATGGGGCGACCCACCGACGATGGCAGGTGACTGCCATGTAGGAAAGCGATCCATGGATATTGGCACGGGCAGGCCTCTCCCCTCGTCACCCCGGACTTGTTCCGGGGTCTACGGCGCGGCGATCGGTCTGGCGGGAGGCGCTATCGACAGCGTTCGCAGCCCGGTGGACCCCGGAACAAGTCCGGGGTGACGTGTGGTGAAGGTTGCGCCCTATTTCCGCCGCTGCCCCTCGACGATAGCGATGGCGCGTTCGATCGCGACCTCGATCGACAGTGTGGTCGTGTCGAGCGGGGCGGCGTCGGCGGCCATGGTCAGGGGGGCGGTCGCGCGGCCCGAATCGCGTTCGTCGCGGGCGCGGATGTCGGCCAGCACCCGGTCATAGGTGACGCCCGACCCGGCCTTGGCCAGTTCGGTGTGCCGGCGGCGGGCGCGGATCGCCGGGGTGGCCTTCACGAACAGCTTGGCATCGGCATCGGGCGCGATGACCGTGCCGATGTCGCGCCCGTCGAGCACCGCGCCGCCGGGCTGTTGCGCGAACTTGCGCTGGCGCCGCAGCAGCGCCGAGCGCACCAGCGGATGGGCGGAAACGATCGAGGCGGTCTGCCCGGCCTCATCGGTGCGCAGCCAGGGGTCGTCCAGCAGCGTGTCGGAAAAATCGCAGGCGGCGACGCAGTCCGCCTCGCGCGTCGGGTCCATGCCGTCGCGTAGGACGCGGGTCGCGACCGCGCGATAGAGCAGCCCGGTGTCGAGGTGCGGCAGGCCGTAATGCTTCGCCAGCGCCCGCGCGATGGTGCCCTTGCCCGATGCTGCCGGGCCGTCGACCGCGATAATCACAATGGCGCGCCGAGGCCACGCAGCAGCGTGGTGAAGGTCGGGAAGCTGGTCGCGACCGGAGCCATGTCGTCGATGGTGACCGGTTCGCGCGACACGAGGCCGGCGACGACGAAGCTCATCGCGATGCGGTGGTCGAGCTTCGCGGTGATGGTGCCGCCACCGGGCAACGGATCGCCGCCGGTGCCGTCGATGATGAGGCCGTCCTCGGTCTCCTCGACCCGCGCACCGATCGCGCGCAGCCCTTCGGCCATGGTCGTGATGCGGTCGCTTTCCTTTACGCGCAGCTCCTCAAGGCCACGGGTGACGGTGCGACCCCGGGCCAGCGCGGCGGCCACGAACAGGATGGGGAATTCATCGATCATCGATGGGGCGACCGCCGGATCGACCTCGATCCCCGTCAGCGACGAGGCGCGGACGACGAGGTCGGCGACCGGCTCGCCGCCCACATCGCGCGGGTTTTCGAAGGCGATGTCGCCGCCCATCGCGCGCAGTACGTCGAACAGCGCGGCGCGGGTCGGGTTCAGCCCGACATTGGTGATCGTGACATGGCTGCCCGGCACCAGCAGCGCGGCCACGACCGGAAAGGCCGCCGACGACGGATCGCCCGGCACGGTGATCGTCTGGGGCTTCAGTTCCGCCTCGCCGTGCAGTTCGATGACGCGACCCGCCGGCGTGACCTCGACGGTCAGCTTCGCGCCGAAGCCCTTCAGCATCCGCTCGCTATGGTCGCGGGTCGGCACCGGTTCGACGACGCGGGTAATGCCCGGGGTGTTCAGTCCGGCGAGCAGGATCGCCGACTTCACCTGGGCCGAGGCGACCGGCAGCGTGTAGTCGATCGGCACGGCGGGGACGATTCCCCGCAGCATGAGGGGCAGGCGACCGCCCGGGCTGGCGGTGATCTCCGCGCCCATCTGCGACAGGGGTTCGATGACCCGGCCCATCGGCCGCTTGCTCAAGGAGGCGTCGCCGGTGAAGGTCGCGGTGATCGCGTGGGACGATACCAGCCCCATCAGCAACCGGGTCGAGGTGCCCGAATTGCCCATGTCGAGCGCGGTCGCCGGTTGCAGCAGTCCGCCCACACCCACGCCGTCGATGGTCCACACGCCGTCGTCGCCGCGTTCGATCGTCGCCCCCATCGCCCGCATCGCGGCGGCGGTGGACAGGACATCCTCCCCCTCCAGCAACCCGGTCACGCGGCTGGTGCCGACCGCCAGCGCGGACAGCATCAGCGAACGATGGCTGATCGACTTGTCGCCGGGAACGGGCGCGGTGCCGGTCAGCGGACCGCTGGCGGCGACGGAAAGCGGGGTGGGGGTGGCGTCGTGCATATGACCGGCGGCTTTGACAGCGCGTGCCCGCTATGGCAAGGCGCGGCCCCATCCGGGGTTTTCGCCCCGTTCCTCCACAACACCGAAAGGTTTGGCTACACATGGTGAAGCCGGAATGGGGTACGAAGCGTACCTGCCCGAAATGCGCGACGCGCTTCTACGACCTTGGCAATGACGAGCCGGTCACCTGCATCAATTGCGGCGTGCACTGGAACCCGGAGCCGATCCTGAAGTCGAAGCAGCCCCTGCCGTTCGAGCAGGTCAAGGTCAGCGAGAAGGCCGAGAAGGACACCGATCTCGACGCCGATCTGGACATCGAGGGCGACGACGAGCCGTCGGCGGACGACGATGTCGACCTGGGCGGCGACGACGACCTGGGTGTCGATACGTCCGACGAGGACAACGAAGCCGAGCGTTGATTTTTTGGCGCGGCGGCCACAAAAGCCGCTTGCCAAACCAGCGCCCTCCGCATAGAGGGCGCTCCTCCCCAACGGGGAAGCGGGGCCGCCGACCAGCGGCGGCTTCGATAAAATGGACGGGGCCGTAGCTCAGCTGGGAGAGCGCTGCAATGGCATTGCAGAGGTCAGGGGTTCGATCCCCCTCGGCTCCACCATTTCCAAGAACCCCGCAGCGATGCGGGGTTTTTTGTTGTCCATCGCGCCGGGCGTTGCGACCGCGTTGCGAAAGCGACCCGATTTTTCCGTGATTAAACCAGTATATCGTGCGGCGTCGCGATAGCGGCTAGCTGAACGCCCCTATGACTGGGGGCCGTGACCTGCGCTTTCGTTCGCGATTGCTTGCATTTTCCGAACTGACCGATGCCGACCGACGGGCGATCGACGCACTGCTCGATCAGCGCCAGCGCGTCATCGCGCCGCGTCGCGACGTGGTGGCGGAGGGCGAGGTGCCGCGATTCGCGCATTTCGTGCTGGAGGGGTGGGGCTGTCACTATCGGCAATTGTCCGATGGGCGGCGGCTGATGCTGTCGCTGCTGCTGCCGGGCGACCTGTTCGATCCGCATCCGCAGGCGGTGGTGCGGACCGACCATGCGGTCGGCACGATCACGGCGATGACCGTGGCCGAGGTCGCGCCCGACGCGCTGGACGCGCTCGGCCGCGAGCATCGCGCCATCGCCCGTGCGCTGTGGTGGAACAGCCATGTCGTGATGGGCACGCAGCGCGAATGGATCGCCAGCCTGGGCCTGCGCAGCGCGCGCGAGCGAATCGCGCTGCTGTTCTGCGAAGTCTATTTCCGGTTGCGGACAATCGGGCGGTGCACCGGGGCGACGTGCGAATTTCCGCTGACGCAGGCGGATCTGGCCGAAGCGACCGGCCTGACCCCGGTGCACGTCAACCGCATGGTACAGGAATTGCGGCGCGACGGGCTGATCGAATGGGGCGGGCGGACGCTGACCATTCTCGATCTCGACCGGTTGTGCGCGGTGGCGTCGTTCACCCCGGCCTATCTGCATCTCGACCGGGCGGTACCGGTCGGCTGACACGGGCGTCCCGCAATCGGACAATTGCCTGCGTTTGAGGCAGGCGACGAAATAGTAAAGAATGCGTTAACGGGGGCATGATGAAGCCGAACGCCCCCCGCCCGCGTCACCCGTTCCGCGCCACGCTGCCGCGCCTGACCGCCGTGCCCGTGCGCAGCGAAGATAGCGACTTGAAGCTGTTCACCGTCAGCTTCACGGCCTTCTTCATCTGCTTCTACACGTTCTTCCTATAGGACCTCAGGCCGGGCAGCCTTCGTCGCAGGCGCGGTGCAGCCGCCATGCGAGCCACGCAGATATGAGGCACATGCCCGCGACGATCAGCAGCATGTCGGTCGGACCCAGCCCGGCCTTGGTCAGCAGGATCACGCTGACCGCGCCGACCGTCATCGACGCGCAGTTGACGACGTTGTTCGCCGCCACCGTTCGCGCGGTCTGGTCCTTGGTCACGGTCGTCGTCAGGAACGCATAGAGCGGCACGACGAACATGCCGCCGAAGATCGCGATCAGCGCCAGCGTGGCCAGCAGCAGCAGCGATTGCGGATGGGTGACGAAGTCGAGCGCGCCATAGAGCGTGCCGCCCGGCGCGGGCGTCCATGCCCTTGCCTCGAACGCGAAGGCCAGCACGCACACCGCCATCGCGATGACCGACGCGGGCGAATAGCGCGCCGAAATCTTGCCCTTCAGCAGCGCGTTGATGATGACCGATCCGATCGCGACCCCGATCGAAAAGATCGCGATGGTGAGCGAGGCGACCTGCTGGTCGGCGGTCAGGACGTTCTTCACCAGCACCGGGAAGATCACGATCAGCACCGATCCGATCGTCCAGAAGAAGCTGATGGCGATGATCGCGAGGAACAGGCGGCGAATGTGCATCGTCGCCGCGATCAGGTGCCAGGACGAGGTGAAGGGGTTGAAGTTGATGACCAGTTCGGGGCCGCTGCGTGGTGCCGGCGGCACCTGTCGCCCGGTGAACCAGCCGATGATCGCGACGACCACCACCAGTCCGGCGGCCCATTCGACGCTGATCCAGCCAGCGACGATGGTGCCGGTCAGCACCGACAGATACGTTGCCGCCTCGATCAGGCCGGTACCGCCCAGCACCTGATGATCCTCCAGATGTTGCGGCAGGATCGCGTATTTGATCGGCCCGAAAAAGGTCGAATGGACGCCGAGCAAGACGACGGCGCTCAGCATCATCACCACGCCGGTCGTGACATAGCCCGTCCGCGCGACCAGCATCCCGGCCGCGCCATAGATCATGATGCCGATTTCGGCGGTCTTCACGATGCGGATGATCCGCGCCTTGTCATGCGTATCGGCCAGTTGTCCCGACAGCGCGGAGAGCAAAACGAAGGGTAGAATCGCAAGGCCGGTGGCGAGCGCATTGAAATTCTGTTCGCTCGCCGGGTCCTTGAACAGTTGATAGGTCGCGAACAATACCATCGCGTGCTTGAACAGATTGTCGTTGAACGCGCCCAGAAACTGGGTGACGAACAGCGGCAGGAAACGGCGCTGCTTCAGCAACCCCAGCGCATTATTCATTCCGGGTACGACCTGATCTACGTGCCTGTCGGCTTGGTTGGTTCGGGTGTAGCCAGCACGTCCGCCCGCTTCAACGCCGTTTTGCCGCTTTCGCCCGCCCCGCCGGGGATGCTAAGCGCAGCATCGTGCTGACGCTTCCCAACATATTGACGTTGTCGCGAATCCTGGCGGTGCCGCTGCTGGTCGCGTTCCTGTGGTGGCCGATGTGGGAGGCGGGCTATGCGATCGCCTTCGCGCTCTACTGCCTGATGGGGATCACCGACTATTTCGACGGCTATCTGGCGCGGGCGCAGGGCACGGTGTCGAAGCTGGGCGTGTTCCTCGATCCCATCGCCGACAAGATCATGGTGGCCGCGGTCATCCTGATGCTGGTCGGCACGCGGCACGACGTCGCGATCATTACCGGCATCCACCTGATCGCCGCGCTCGTCATCCTGCTGCGCGAGATCGCGGTGTCGGGGCTGCGCGAGTTCCTGGCGGGGATCCAGGTGTCCTTGCCGGTGTCGCAGCTCGCCAAGTGGAAGACGACGCTGCAGCTGGTCGCGTTCGGCGCGTTGATCCTTGCGGGCGCGGTGCCAAATTACGCGTTCGTGCACGTCACCGGGCTGGTGTGCCTGTGGGGCGCGGCGGTGCTGACCGCGATCACCGGCTGGGACTATCTGCGCATCGGCCTGAAGCACATGGACACGTAATGGCGATCGAGCTGCTGTATTTCGCCTGGGTGCGGGAGGCGATCGGGCAGGCGAGTGAGCGCGTCGATCCGCCGGCCGGGGTCGCGACCGTCGCCGATCTGGTCGACTGGCTCGGTGCGCGAGGCGGCGGCTATGCGACCGCGTTCGCCGACCGGCAGCGGCTGCGCGCGGCGGTCGATCAGGCGTTCGTGCCGCTCGATACGCCGCTGGCCGGCGCGCGCGAGGTGGCGATCTTTCCCCCTGTGACCGGCGGATGATCCGCGTTGTCGTGCAGGACGCGCCGATCGACCTGGCGGCCGAGTTCGCTGCGGCCGAGGTGGCCGATGCGGGGGCGGTGGCGACCTTCACCGGGCTGGTGCGCGGCGACGACGGCGTCACCGAACTGGCGTTGGAGCATTATCCGGGTGCCACCGAACGCGCGCTGGAGGCGCTGTGCGAAGAGGCGGTCGGGCGCTGGACGCTGGCGAAGGCGGTGATCGTCCACCGGGTCGGGCCGATGGTGCCGGGCGACCGGGTGGTGTTCGTCGCCACGACCGCGCGCCATCGCGGGGCGGCGCTGGAGGCGTGTGCGTTCCTGATCGACCGGCTGAAGACCGGCGCGCCGTTCTGGAAGCGGGAACGTCGGGGTGCTGATGCGAGGTGGGTCGAGGCGCGGGCGAGCGACGATGTTGCGGCGGCGCGGTGGGGAGGCGGGGCGTAGCGTTTGGGGCCGGTCCTTCGATACGCCCTTTCGACTTCGCTCAATGGCTACTCAGGACGAACGGGTTTCCTGTGCTTCCCCGTAAGGCTTCCGGCCCATCCCCATTCTCATCCGTTCGGTTCGAGTAGCGATCGAGCGTAGTCGAGAGCGCGTATCGAGAACGCGGTTCCGCTGGACCTGACCTGCTGAGGTTTCGCCTGCTGCACGCGTTCTCGACGAGCGTTGGGTCGGATTGTCCCCCGAACAATCCTGGACCATGCGGGGCATGGTCCACCCAACACTCTTCTCGACAACCTCGAAGCTGCTCGAACCGAACGGAGTGGGCGGGGAAGGGAGTGGCCCCAAACGAAAACCGGGCGGGATCGCTCCCGCCCGGTTTCGTAGGTCAACCGTAAACCCGGATCAGCCGAGCTTGGGGGCCAGCACGCCGTTAACGACATGAACGATGCCGTTAGACTGTTCGACATCATATTGCGTGACATAGCTCTTGCCGCCGCCGACATCGGTCAGCACCAGCGCGCCGTTTTCCAGTGTCGCCTTGAGCGGCTGGCCCTCGACGGTGGTCAGCGTGGCGGTGCCGCCGCCAGCTTCGACCTGCGACTTGAGCGCCGCCGCGTCGAGCTTGCCGGCCACGACGTGATAGGTCAGCAGCTTGGAGAGCGACGCCTTCTGCTCGGGCTTCAGCAACTGGTCGAGCGTGCCGGGGGCGAGACGGCCGAATGCTTCGTTGGTCGGCGCGAACACGGTGAACGGACCCGGTCCCGACAGCGTCGCTGTCAGGTCGGCGGCCTGCACCGCCTTGACCAGCGTGGTCAGGTTGCTCGCCTTCGACGCATTGGCGACGATGGTCGCGGTCGGCAGCATCGGCGCGCCACCGACGATGACCGGTGCCTTGGCGGTGGCGTTTGCATCGGCCTGTACGCCGGCGGTCACGCCGCCCACGGGGGTTCGTACGGTGGCGGTGGTGCCGGTCTGCACGCCGGTCTGCGCGGTCGGAGCCGTCGTGGTCTGGGCATGGGCGGCGGCGGTCAGCGACAGGGTGAGCGCGGCGGCGGAAATCGTTGCGCGAATCATCGGTTTTCTCCGGTGGTTGCGATAGGAACACATCCGATGCCGGGAGCGGCATCGACCGGGGAAATACGGTTTTCCGGGGCAAAGGGTTCCCGGCTCGCCCGAACGGTCAGGTCCGGTGCGCGGCAAGTACCTCTGCCAGCAGCCGAAAATCCCGCTCCCGCGGAGAGGCCCGCCGCCATACCAATGCGATGCGACGCGACGCGTTCTGCGCCTCGATCGGTCGCGCGGTGACGCCGGTATTGTCGAGGATGCCGGCATCGATCGCCATTTGCGGCAGCATCGTCGTGCCCAGCCCGTTGTCGACCATCTGGACGATCGTGTGCAGCGACGTGCCCATCATCATCGCCTGCCCCCGCGCCTCCGGCTGTTCGCACGCGCGCAGGGCATGGTCCTTCAGGCAATGGCCGTCTTCGAGCAGCAGCAGCCGTTCGGCATCGATGTCGTCGGCGACCATCGGCGTCGTATCGGCAACGGCATCGTTGCCCGGTACCGCCAGGAACAGCCGGTCGTCGAACAGCGGCGCGGTCTCCACCTCGCCACAGGCATAGGGCAGCGCCAGCAGCACGCAATCGGTGCGGCCATGGTGCAGCCCCTCGCACGCCGCCGCGCTCGGTTCCTCGCGCAGATACAGCTTCAGCTCGGGATAGTCGCGGCGCAGGCGGGGGAGGAGCTGCGGCAACAGGAACGGGGCGATGGTCGGGATGACGCTCATCCGCATCTCGCCCGACAGCGGCCGCCCGGCGGCGCGGGCCATGTCGGTCAGTTCCTCCGCCTCGCGCAGCACGGTCCGCGCCTTGGCGACGATGCTGTCGCCGAGCGGGGTGAAGCGCACCACGCGGCGGGTGCGCTCGACCAGTACGACGCCGATCAGCGTCTCCAGTTCGCGTATCCCGGCCGACAGGGTCGATTGGGTGACGAACGACGCCTCCGCCGCCCGACCGAAATGACCGGCATCGCGTAGCGCGACGAGATATTGGAGCTGTTTCAGCGTGGGCAGGTACACCGACATGCTGCCTACTTATTCACTCGATCGATCAATCCCAAGGGCAAATTCGATTGGATCGGTGCGGACCGTACCCTATATCGCGGTGCAGCAATTCACGGTGCGCATCGCACCATTTGAAAGGGCATTCCATGCTGACCGTTGGCGACAAGCTCCCCGAATTCACCGTTCCCGTGCAGCAGGGCACGAGCGCCCTTCCGGCCGGTGAGACGCTCAGCCACGACGCGTTCCCGGGCAAGTGGAAGGTGCTGTTCTACTGGCCGAAGGACTTCACCTTCGTGTGCCCCACCGAGATCGTCGGTTATAGCGAGCTGAAGGACGACTTCGCCGATCGCGACGCCGTGCTGATCGGTGCGTCGACCGACACCGCGCACGTCCATCTGGCGTGGCGCAAGTCGGACCCAGATCTGGCCGCCGCCGATTTCCCGTGGATCGCCGACAATGGCGCGGTGCTGGCCAATGCGCTCGGCATCCTCGACAAGAACGAGCATGTCGCGTTCCGCGCGACCTTCATCATCGATCCGGACAATGTGATCCAGGCGGTGCAGGTCAACGGCCTGAACGTCGGCCGCAACCCGGCGGAGACGCTGCGCGTGCTCGACGCGCTGCAGACCGACGAGCTGTGCCCGTGCAACTGGAACAAGGGCGACGACGTCCTTCAGGTCGCGGCGTAATCTTATCCGGGCGGGGCATTCGTCCCGCCCGCCACTTTCCGGCACCCCAGCGCGGATTCGGGCGTCCTGCCCGGTCGGCTGGGGTGTCGTGTATCTGACGGAGATTGAACCTATGTCGCTCAAGGAATTTGCGGGCGCTCTGCCCGATTTCGCCAAGGACATCCGCCTGAACGTCGGCTCGCTGCTGAACGAAACCGTGCTGGACCCGCAGAAGAAGTTCGGCACGATGCTGGCCTGCGCGCACGCCACCGGCCACAAGCCGCTGGTCGAGGCGGCCGAGGCGGAAGTCGCCGACAAGCTGTCGCCCGAGGCGGCCAATGCGGCGCGCGCGGCGGCGGCGGTGATGGCGATGAACAACGTCTATTACCGCTTCGTCCACCTCGCGAAGAACAAGGAATATGGCAATCTGCCGGCCAAGCTGCGGATGAACGTCATCGCCGCGCCGGGGATCGAGAAGGTCGATTTCGAACTGTTCAGCCTGGCGGTGTCGGCGATGAACGGCTGCGGCATGTGCATCGATGCGCATGAGGACGTGCTGAAGAAGCACGGCGTGAAGGCCGAGGTCATTCAGGGCGCGGTGCGGATCGGCGCGGTGCTGGCGGCGGTCGCTACCGTTCACGCGGCGGTGGCGTAACCGGACACTGCCGTAGAAGGAAGGGATATTGGTTCGCGCGGAGGCGCGGAGGCGCGGAGAGGGGGCGGTCGTGGAAACCGATCGCGTAGCGATCCGCCTTTTCGTTCGCTGCGACGAGCGCAGGAAACCCGCTGTCGCGGGACGATCGTACGCCACAACCTCTCTGCGCCTCCGCGCCTCCGCGCGAACCAATCTCTCTTTTCTTCTTCTGCTACGACAGCGCCCGGTAGACGCTGTACAGGCTGGTCGCGGTCAGCACGATGCCGACGAGGATCAGCAACGTGCGTGCCGGGATATGCTTGGCGAACATCGCCCCGAACGGCGCGGCGACGATGCCGCCGATCAGCAGCCCGGCGACGGCGGTGGTGAACGCCTCCAGCCCGAGATGGATCAGGAACGTCGCCGAGATGCTGACGGTCAGGAAGAATTCGACCGTGTTTACCGTGCCGATCGTCGTGCGCGGGGTGGCGCCCTGCACCAGCAGGTTGGAGGTCACGACTGGTCCCCAGCCGCCACCGCCCGCCGCGTCGAGGAATCCCCCGACCAGCCCGAGCGGGGCGATGACCTTCGGCTCCTTCGGTTCCGGCGGCTTCCGCAGGCCGCGCCACAACAGGTACAGGCCGATGCCCGCCAGATAGGTCATCACGAACGGCCGCGTCACCGACGCGTCGAGCGACGACAGCAGATACGCGCCCGTAACGCCGCCGGCGACACCCGGCAGCAACAGTCGCCAGAACAGCTTCCAGTTCACGTTCCGGTGCAGCACATGGCTGATCCCCGACACGCCGGTGGTAAAGCATTCGACGACATGCACGCTGGCCGATGCCGTCGCGGGCGGCACGCCCAGCACGCTCACCAGCAGGGTCGACGAAATTACCCCGAACGCCATGCCCAACGCCCCATCGACGATCTGGGCGGCAAATCCGGCGGCTACGAACTCGGCCAGACGCACCCAGTCGATATTCTCGAACATCCCATTCCCTTCGATATGGCGCAGCGGCGGTCAGTGATGGCGGCAAACGACAATGCCTACAAGATACATAGGGTTTGTTGCGCCTACAGTACGACTTGGCGATGGGGGGCAGGCCGCCTACATCACAGGTCGAGACAAAGGGGACTGCCCATGGTTGCGCGGCTGTTGCGCTATCTGGATTCGATCAAGGCGCGCGATCCCGCGCCCCGGTCGCGCGCCGAAATCCTGACCTATCCCGGCGTATGGGCGGTCGCGTTCCATAAGGTGTCGCACCGGCTGTTCCGCGCGCGGTGGTATTTCGCGGCGCGGGCGGTCAACCATTTCTCGCGCTTCCTGACCGCGATCGACATCCATCCGGGCGCGACGATCGGCCGACATTTCTTCATCGACCATGGCTTCGTCGTGATCGGCGAGACGGCCGAGATCGGCGACGGCGTGACCATCTATCAGAATGTGACGCTGGGCGGGACCAGCCCCGACAACGGCATCGCGGGCAAGCGGCATCCGACGATCAGCGATGGCGCGATCATCGGGTCGGGCGCGCAGGTGCTGGGGCCGATCACCATCGGCGTGCGCGCACGCGTCGGCGCCAATGCGGTGGTGACGAAGGACGTGCCGGAGGGAACGACGGTCGTCGGCATCCCGGCGCGCCCGACGGTGGTCGAGGGCGGGCAGGCGGCCGATCCGCGCTTCGTCCCCTACGGCACGCCATGCCGCGACAATTTCGATCCCCAGACGCAGCGGGTCGAACTGCTGCGGTGCGAGGTGGAAACGCTCAAGCGGCAGCTCGACGCGCTGCTCGCCGAGCAACAGGACCATCGCGATCGCGCCTGATGGGAATCGTCACTCCTTTTCCCCAACAGCGCCAGCCGGGACAGGTCGGCTTCGACCGCGCCGAACTGACCCGCATCCTCGACCTTTATGGCCGGATGGTCGCCGCCGGGCATTGGCGCGACTATGCGATCGATCTGGGGCGCGATGCGGCGGTGTTCAGCGCATTCCGCCGTGCCGCCGAACGGCCGGAGTTCCGTATCGAGAAGCGCCCCGCCTTGCGCAACAAGCAGGGCATGTGGGCACTGGTGGGCGAGGCCGGTGCGATCGTGAAGCGGGGTGCTGAGCTGGGGCCGGTGCTGGCGCCGGTCGAACGTCGGCTGATGAAGCTGGTCGAGGAGTGATCTTTCGTCGCCCCAGCGCAGGCTGGGGCATCGTGCGGCGAGGTGCGCGCGCCGTTACAGGAAGATCCCAGCCTGCGCTGGGATGACGTTCGCGGCGAGGGGAGGACACAAAAAAACGGCCCCGGTTGCCCGGAGCCGCAAGGTTCGCTTCGTAAGGAAATGGATTCAGGCCATCGCCACCGGCGGCAGGCGTTCGCCGATGCCGCCCAGCAGCCCAACCACCGTACGGCGCATCGGTTGCCAGAAAACCGACAGGGTGAGCAGCGCGGACCCGATGACGAAGGCGGTGAACGCCGCCGACAGCTCGACTGCGCCCGCCTTCTCGAACAGGGCGTAGAGCGCGTAGAGGACATAGGCGAGGCTGGACACCAGCAGCGCGCGGCGATCGACCGCCAGCGCCACCACGCCGAACACCACGTAGAGCGCGATCACCACCGCCGCCATCGGTGGGGTCACGCTCGGCCCGAACACGCCGAGCAGCTGGAACAGCGAATGCGCGATCAGCGGTGCGGCGACGAGGTGCAGCCAGAAGGCGACGTCGCTGCGGCGCGTGCGCCGGTCGCGGTCGGACAGGTCCCAGCGCATCGCGGCGGCGAACACCGCGACCCCGCCCAGCAGCGTCACCGGGTAGACATTGTCCTTGAGCGCCGGAAAGGCGGCGACCAGCAACGCGGCCACGGTCGCGACCAGTGCCGCTGCCCCCGCCGCGACCGTGATCGGCACCATGAACCGCCGCCAGTGCAACCATGCCGCGCCGGCCGAGACGACGCCGATGCCGGCGAAGATCATCGCGGTCGTGCGATCGGGCAGGTTCTGCGGATCGAGTTCGACGACGACCCCGACCAGCGTCGCGGCGACCCCGCCGACAAAGGCGAGCAGCAGCAGGATGCTGGGCAGCGCCATGCGACGGCGCGCGGTGAAATATTCGGCAAGGAACCACGCCGCGCCGGCCACGCCCAGCCCACCGAGTGGGGTCAGGATCGTGCCGCCGATCCACGCGAGCGACACCAGCAGCAATGCGAGTGCGACCGAGACGAAAATGTCGTTGAACCCGGTCAGCAGGCGGAAATGCTCCTCGTCCACCACCGGGGTCGCGCGTTGCCGCGCGATATGCGTCCGCAGCGCATCGGCGGCGTCGCGCGACAGTGCCCCCGCCTCCACCGCGCCGTTCAGATCGCTTTCGCTATACATGCCATTACCTCCCTGTATTGGTTGAGTATGACACGTGTGTATTGGCTATGCAATACACATCGGCAGAGCACCTGCCACGGATCGCCACCCCGCCCGAAATTTGCGGTTCGGGATCGGTGGCGGCCACGATAGCATCGCCCGATGAAGACCGCCGCCGACGTCATCAACATGCTCCGGAACGATCCGCTGCGCTGGCATCTACTCGGGATCGTCCGCGACATCGATCTGCCCGATGGCTGGATCGGCGCGGGCTTCGTCCGGAACGCGGTGTGGGATCGCCTGCACGGTCGTGCGCCGTCCGCTCCGGCAGGAGACGTCGACGTGATATGGTACGACCCGTGTTGCAACGATGCGATGGTCGATCGGCAGCACGAAGCCGCGCTGCGCGCCACGGCACCGGATGTTGCATGGTCGGTTAAGAACCAGGCAAGAATGCACCGTCGCAATGGCGACGCGCCCTATGCGTCGGCGACGGAGGCGATGCGATATTGGCCGGAAACCGCGACCGCGGTGGCCGTGCGTAGAGTCGGCACCGACGATGCCGAGCTGGCCGCTCCGCTGGGACTGGCGGACCTGCTGCACCTGATCCTGCGGCCCGGACCGCGCTTCCACGCGAGCAAGCGCGCCGCCTATGCCGACCGGGTGCAATCGAAGGGATGGCTGACGGCATGGCCGTCGTTGCGCGAGGCGGAGCGATCGGCTGGACCATGCCCATGAAAAAGGCGCCCCGCCGGATGGGCGGGGCGCCGTTATCTGCCCGCAGGCCGGAGGGTCTTAGCGACCGCCCGGATTACGGCAGCCGTCCTTCAGCGTGCGCGTGCACACCGGGTAGCTTTCCTTCGCCGGCGGCGGCGGGGTCACCTGCGGCGGGGCGAACTGGATCTGGCCGGCGGCCGGTGCGCCTGCCATCGGGGCGGGCGGGGCCGGGGGGGCCATCGGCGCGGGGGCAGCGGTGGTCGCTGCCGGATCGGCCGGGGCTGCCGGCGCATCGGGGGCCGGCGGCGGGGTCATGTTGTCGGCCGGCGGCGTCGGCGCGGTCGTCGTACCCGGCTGCATGGTGGCATCGGCCGGCGGCGTCGTCGGCGGGGTGGTCTGTGCGACGGCGGCGCTGCCCATCAGCAGGGCAGCCATGAAAGCGACAGTCTTCATCGGAAAACTCCTTTTCGACTTGTTTCGTTTAGGCTGCGAACCAAACGTGCAAGCACGAAAAGGTTTCCGACGAAGTTTTCAGCCCGCCGCGTCCAGAGCATATCCTGCCGACCGTACGGTCCGGATAATATCGGGCCGGTCGCCGACATTGATGGCCTTTCGCAGCCGCCGGATATGTACGTCGACGGTACGCGATTCGATGTCCGAATCATGGCCCCACACTGCGTCGAGCAGCCGTTCGCGCGAGAAAACCCAACCGGGATGTTCGAGGAAGTGTTTGAGAAGACGGAATTCCGTCGGTCCGAGCGGCACGACTTCGCCCCCACGCCGGACGCGGTGACCCACCGTGTCCATCTCGATATCGGCGTAGGTCAGCGCCTCGCCCGCCAGCGCCGGACGCACGCGGCGCAGCACCGCATTGACGCGCGCGACCAGTTCGCGCGGCGAAAACGGCTTGGTGACATAATCGTCCGCCCCGGTTTCGAGGCCACGGACCCGGTCCTCTTCCTCGCCGCGCGCAGTCAGCATGATGATCGGGACATTCTGCGTCTCCGCCTGCCGGCGCAACTGGCGGCAGACCTCGATCCCCGACAGCCCTTCGACCATCCAGTCGAGCAGCACGATGTCGGGCGTCGCCTCGCGCGCGAGGAGCAGCGCCTCCTCGCCCTCGTGCGTGCGGACGACCTCGAAATCCTCGCGCTGGAAATGGAAGGCGATCAGTTCGGCCAGCGCCGCGTCGTCTTCCAGCAGCAACATGCGTGCCTTGCTCATGATTATCCTGCGAAATCCTGGGTTTCACGCTCGGCCATCGTCTGGCCAGTGGCGGCGAAATAGACCATTTCCGCGACATTGGTCGCATGGTCGCCGATCCGTTCCAGATTCTTGGCCACGAACAACAGATGCGCAACCTGGCTGATCGTCTTGGGATTTTCGACCATATAGGTCACCAGTACGCGGAAGATGCTGTTGTAATAATCGTCGAGCGCATTGTCGCGCTTGCAGATCTCGACCGCCGCCTGCGCATCGCGCGCCGAAAAGGCGTTGAGCACGTCGTGAACCATGTCGGAGGCGAGCTGCGCCATGGCGGGCAGGATGCTGAGCGGTTCGATGCGCGGATCGTGGGTTTCGCCATGGATCGACGACACGCGCTTGGCGATGTTCTTGGCATAGTCGCCGATGCGTTCGATTACCGCCGCGATCTTGAGCGCCGCCACCACCTCGCGCAGGTCGTCGGCCATCGGCGCGCGCAGCGCGATGACGCGGACGACCAGCTTTTCGACCTCCGCCTCGATCGCGTCGATTGCCTTGTCCTTCGCGCGGACCTGCTTGGCGAGCGCCGGGTCGTTGCGCGACAGCGCCAGCATCGCGTCGTGGATCGCCTGTTCGGCAAGGCCGCCCATCTGCGAAATCAGCGCGCGCAGATGGCCTATGTCGCGATCGAACGCCTTGACCGTGTGTTCGTGGCCCGTCGCCATGTCCGTCCCCTCAGCCATATCGGCCCGTAATATAGTCTTTTGTGCGCTCCTGGCGGGGGTTGGTAAAGATGTCCGAGGTCCGTCCATATTCGACCAACGTGCCGAGGTGGAAGAAGGCGGTCCGCTGCGACACGCGCGCCGCCTGCTGCATGTTGTGCGTCACGATCGCGATGGCATAGCGGCCGCGCAATTCGTGGATCAGCTCCTCGATCTTGGCCGTCGCGATCGGGTCGAGCGCGCTGCACGGCTCGTCCATCAGGATCACTTCGGGGTCGACCGCAATCGCGCGGGCGATGCACAGCCGCTGCTGCTGTCCGCCCGACAATGCGGTGCCGCTGTCGGTCAGGCGGTCCTTGACCTCGTTCCACAGGCCCGCGCGGGTCAGCGAGCGTTCGACGATGCCGTCCATGTCGCCCTTTGATCCTGCCAGCCCGTGGATGCGTGGGCCATAGGCGACGTTCTCGTAGATCGATTTGGGGAAGGGGTTCGGCTTCTGGAACACCATGCCGACGCGCGCGCGCAACTGCACCACGTCCATCGCGGGCGAATAAATGTCCTCGCCATCCAGCCGGATGTCGCCGGTGACGCGGGCCGACGACACGGTGTCGTTCATCCGGTTCATCGTGCGCAGGAAGGTCGACTTGCCGCAGCCCGACGGGCCGATAAAGGCAGTGACATGTTCCATGTCGATGTCGATCGACACGTCCTTGATCGCCTGTTTCTGGCCATAGAATACGTCGACGCCGCGCGCGGACAGCTTCGGCACGGCGGCGGGGAGATGGGTGTCGGTCATTACCAGCGGGTCTCGAAGCGATTGCGGAGATAGATGGCGAGCGCGTTCATCGCGAGGAGGAACGCCAGCAGCACGAGGATCGCCGCGCTGGTCTTTTCGATGAAGCCGCGGCTGACCTGATCGGACCACAGGAAGATCTGCACCGGCAGCACGGTCGCCGGGTCGGCAAAGCCCTGCGGCGGCTGGCTGATGAAGGCGCGCATCCCGATCATCAGCAACGGCGCGGTCTCGCCCAGCGCACGCGCCATGCCGATGATCGTGCCGGTCAGGATGCCGGGCAGGGCGAGCGGCAGGACATGGTGGAACACCACTTGCACCTTCGACGCGCCGATGCCCAAGGCCGCGTCGCGGATCGAGGGCGGCACCGCCTTGATCGCGTTGCGCGCGGCAATGACGATGACCGGCATAATCATGAGGGCCAGCGTCAGGCCGCCGACGATCGGCGCGGAGCGCGGCAGGTTGAGCGTGCCGAGGAACACCGCCAGGCCGAGCAGGCCGAAGATGATCGAGGGCACCGCCGCGAGGTTGTTGATCGATACCTCGATCAGATCGGTCCAGCGGTTCCGCGGGGCATATTCCTCTAGATACAACGCCGACAGCGTACCGACCGGAAAGGCGATCAGCAGCGTGACGAGCATCGTCATCAGCGAGCCTTTCAGCGCGCCCCAGATGCCGACCGCGGTCGGATCGGTCGAATCGGCCGATTGGAAGAAGTCGGTGTTGAACCCGGTGGAGATCGTGCCGGCCCGTTCGAGCCGGGCGACCAGCGCCTCGTCCGCCGGCTCGCCATCAGCCTTCGCTGCTTCCTCGATCCCCGGTGCGGCGGGGACGGGGATGCTGACCTTACGCGACAGGATCGACGGGTCGGCCTTGATCGCCTCGCGCACCGTCAGCCACGCGCTGTCGGAGATGACGCGATTGTCCTCGCCGAACGCGGCCGCCGCCGTGCCGTTGACGGTGTTTTCGAGACCGGCACCGGCCAGCGCCAGATCGGCGCCGCGCGTCTTCAGCTGCGCGCGGTCGACCTCCAGCCCGGCGGCGGGGAAGTCGATCGGCAGCGTGACCAACGTCCGCTGGAATCCGCCGATCCCGCTCATCAACATCGTGACGAGCAGGAAGGCGAGGAACCCGCCCGACAGGACGACGGCCGCCAGCCCGAAGAAGCGGAAGCGGCGTTCGGCGGCATAGCGGCGGCGGATGCGCTTCTGCATGACCCCCGTCTTCCAGTCGGTCGGCACGCGTTCCGGCACGTCGCGATCGATCGCGGGCGATCCGGCGACGTTGGCAGGACTATTCATAGGCTTCCCGATACCGTTTCACGACGCGCAGCGCGACGACGTTGAGGAGGAAGGTAATCACGAACAGCGTGAGGCCCAGCGCGAAGGCGGCGAGCGTCTTCGGGCTGTCGAACTCGGCCTCGCCGGTCAGCAGGTCGACGATCTGCTTGGTGACGGTGGTCGCGCTTTCGAACGGGTTGAGCGTGATCGACGCCGCACCCGAGGCGGCCATGACGACGATCATCGTCTCGCCGATCGCGCGGGAAACGGCGAGCAGCACGCCCGCGACGACGCCCGGCAGCGCAGCGGGCAGGAGCACTTTGGCGATCGTCTCGCTGGTGGTTGCCCCCATCGCGAGGCTGCCGTCGCGCATCGATTGCGGCACGGCCGCGATCGAATCGTCGGCCATCGAGGAGACGAACGGGATAATCATCACGCCCATCACCAGTCCGGCGGCAAGCGCGCTTTCCGAACTGGCGAACGGCATCCCCAGCATCACCGCGAGGTCGCGGATCGCCGGCCCGACGGTCAGCGCGGCGAAATAGCCATAGACGACGGTCGGCACGCCCGCGAGGATCTCGAGGATCGGCTTCATCCACTTGCGGACGGTCGGCCGGGCATATTGCGTCAGGTAGATCGCGCTCATCAGCCCGAACGGGATGGCGACGATCATCGCGATCACCGCGCCGATGAAGAAGGTGCCCCAGAACAGCGGCACCGCGCCCAGCGTCGCACCCGGATCGTTCGAGCGGATGACCTGCGGGCTCCAGTTGGTGCCGAACAGGAAATCGGTGACCGGCACGATGCGGAAGAAGCGCCAGCTTTCGATCACCAGCGACAGGAAGATGCCGAGCGTGGTCAGGATCGCGATCAGCGACGCGACCAGCAGCGCCAGCATCACCGCGCGTTCGACCTGCGTGCGCGCCCGGTAATCGGGGCGGATGCGGGTAAAGGCGAACGCACCGCCGGCAAAAGCGAGCAGGACGGCGAGCGTGGTGCCGATCCAGTCATAGCGGCTCTGCGCGGCGGCATAGGCCGGGGCCAGCACCTCGGCCTGCGGGTTGAACGCCCCATAGGCGTTGCCCAGCGCCAGCGAGCGCGCCTCGGCCAGGATCGCTGAGCGTTCGAAGCCGGGGCCGGGCAGTCCGGCGGCAGCGGGCGTCGACAGCACCGCGTCGCGCACCAAGGCAGGCGACACCGCGCTCCAGATGCTGAGGAACAGCAGCGCGGGCGCGGCGATCCAGATCGCCATGTGCCAGCCATGCTGGCTGGGTAGCGAATTGGGGCGATCGGCGGCGGTGGCGGGCTTGGCGAAGCGGGCGGCCCGCGCACGCGCGACCATCCAGCCGATCCCGCCAAGGCCCAGCATCATCAGGACGAGGGTCAGGCCGTGCATCAGTGCAGCCCTGCCGGGTTCATCGGGGTCTGGTCCTTGATCTCGGCGGTCGATTCGGCGCGGACGGCGGCGGGCGCGGCGATCATGCCCCGCCGGGTCAGCGGCCCGTCCGGGTCCCACGACTTCGCATACATGGTCAGGAAGTCGATCATGCCGGGCACGGGTTTGATGTGCGCTTTCTTGACATAGATGAACAGCGGCCGGGCGCCGGGATAGCTGCCATCGGCGATGCTGTCATAGGTCGGCACGATCCCGTCGATCGGCACGCCGTGCAGCCGCGACTTGTTTTCCTCCAGATAGGAATAGCCGAAGATGCCGATGGCGTTGGGGTTGGTCGACAGGTTCTGGACGATCAGATTGTCGTTCTCGCCCTTGTCGACATAGGCCGCGTCCTCGCGGATGCGGGTGCAGATGTCTTCGTACCGGTCCTTGTCGCTGGTCTTGATCGCTTTGACCTCGGGCATCGCCGCCTCGCAGGCCGGGACCATGATGAGTTCGACCAGCGCGTCGCGCGTGCCGCTGGTGGCGGGCGGACCGAAGAACTGGATGGGAATCGCGGGCAGTGCCGGGTTGATCTCGTTCCACATCCGCGCGGTGTTGGGCTTGCCCAGCGGATTGGCCGAGAGCGCCATGTAGACGTCGCGCTTGCTGAGTTTCAGCTTCGGCCCGTTGTTCGATTCGGCCAGCGCGACGCCATCGACGCCGACCTGCACCTCCATGATGTCCTTAACGCCGTGCGACGCGCAGGTCGCATATTCCGATTTCTTCAACCGGCGCGACGCGTCGAGGATGTCGGGATGCTGCGGGCCGATCCCGGCGCAGAACAGCGCCGCGCCCGCGCCGGTGCCGGTCGATTCGACCAAAGGCGCGCGCAGGTCGGGATTCGCATTGACCAGCATTTCGGCGACGGCGGTGGTGAAGGGATAGACGGTCGACGACCCGACGACGCGGATATGGTCGCGCGACGTCTGCGGCTCGCACGCAGTGAGCGCGAGGCCGAGGGCCAGGACGGACGCGATCCGGCGGGTCATGCGGTTCCAGTTTCCATCGGCGTATACGGTCATTCGCGACGCTCCGCCGTCCTGTGTTACCATGGCGTTACGGCTTTATGACACCGTGCAGGGGCAGCAGGACGGAAACCGTCGTGCCGTCGCCCACCACGCTGCCGATATCGAGCCGGCCGCGATGGCGTTCGACGATATGCTTGACGATGGCAAGGCCCAGACCGGTGCCGCCCAATGCGCGACTTCGCCCTGAATCCACCCGATAAAATCGTTCGGTCAGGCGCGGTAAATGCTCGATCGCCACCCCTTCGCCATGGTCGCGCACCACCAGCGCGCCCATCATGTCGCTGGGCGTCAGACTTATTTCGACCGGCGTTCCGGCGCGGCCATATTTCATCGCATTGCCCATGACGTTGTGCAGCAGCTGCGACAATTGCGCCCGGTCGCCGATCACGACCACGCCAGGCGCGACCGACAATAGGATGTCCGCGCCGCGCGTGGGGTTGGTCGCGGCCAGTTCGTCGCGCACCGCCGGCACCATCGCCGACAGGTCGACCATCTGGTCGGGCGGGCGGTATTTCTCCGCCTCGATCCGGCTCAAGGAAATCAGGTCGTCGATCAGCCGCTGCATCCGCCGCGCTTCGTCGTTCATGACCTTCAGGAAGCGTTCCCGCACGCCCGCGTCCTCGCCCGCTTCGTCACGCAGCGTTTCGATGAAGCCCAGCAGCGAGGCGAGCGGGGTGCGCAGTTCGTGACTGGCATTGGCGACGAAATCGACCCGCATCCGTTCGGTCGCGCGGTTGCCGGTGCGATCGACCAAATGCACCAATCGGCGATCATCGGCGAGCGGACGGATGCGCATTTCCCAGCTCTGGTCCCGCGCGCCAAGGCCGACCAACCCGACGGGTTCGCGGTCGTCGCGCGTGCCGAACAGCCGTTCGGCGGCGGCCGGGTGGCGGATGGCGAGGCGAACGTCGCCGCCGACGATATGCTGGCCGAGCAGCGCCAGCGCGGCGGGGTTCGCGGTCTCCACATGGCCGGCGGCGATGACGAGGATCGGTTCGTCGACCGCATCGATCACCGCCTGCGTCGCGTGGGCGACGTGCTGGCGCGCGGTATCGGTCGATTCGCTCGTCCCCCGTTCGGGTGGGTGCAGTCCGGCGACCAGCACGGCGGCGACCGCGCCTACAGCCACGACCGCACTGGCGTTGATCCCGGCGCCCAGCAGCAGCGCCAGCAGGGCGACACCGATCGCGATGACGAGCGCGAGGGGCAGGCGGGGGCCGAATTCGTCCATCGCCTCCGATTAGGGGCCAAAGCGGTCCGGAACAAGGACCGTGACCTAGGAAGGGCGTGGCTCATCGGGACAAATCGACATTCCCGCCCCCATCGTCACCCCGGATTGGTTCCTGGGTCCACGGCGCGGCAATCGATGCTTTTCGAGCTTCTATCGTCGGCGTTTGCGGCGTGGTGGCCCCCGGAACGAGTCCGGGGTGACACCGCTTGTGGTCGCAGCCGCCGGCAATGCCCCGCGATTGGACGGGTTAACCCTCTTTGCGATTGCGAATTCCGCAGGGTTGGGGAAGATGGCGCATGACCGACACGCCCAACCCCTCGCCTGATGGCAAGCTCGCGCGCCGCACGCTGCTGATCGGCGCGGCCGGCGCGTCGGCGGTGGTGTCGATCCGCCCGGCCCTGGCGCAGACCCAGGCGTCGATCATGACCTGCGAAATCCCGATCCCCGACCGCGCCCGCGCGGGCCAGCTGATCGCGGCGGACGGACAGGTCGTCGCCCCCGGCACGCCCGGCGCGTTCCCCGGTGCCAACCGTCCCTTCACCGGCGAACAGGTCAAGCTGGCGATGAAGGGGCAGAATCTGCCCGGCGCCGATGGCGACACCACCCGCGCGTACCTGAAATATGTCCAGCGGTTGCAGAACGGGACCAGCGGCTTCACCTGCTTCGCCTCGCTCCAGATGCCGCGCGGCTGACGGTAGCGTGCCGGCACGCTATCGCGCGCCGCCGGCTGCTGCCTTGCGGGTCGTGGCGCTCGACCGGCTCAGCGCGATCTATCACCGCGCGTCGGGGCAGACCCATGTAGTCGCCCCGCCGGTGCCCGAGATGCTCGACCTGTTAGCCGATCGGGCGATGACCGCCGACGAACTGCTGGCGGCGCTGGCCGAGCGGTTCGACCTGCCTGACGGCGATGTGGCGGCGCTCACCGCGCGGCTGGACGAACTGGCCGATACCGGGCTGGTCGAGCGGCTATGAGATACGGCACGACGCTGCGCATCGGGCCGGTCGGGTTTCGCATCGGCAGCGACTGGCGTGGTCCGATCGACGGTTTGCGCACCCTGTACCGTGACTATCCGCAGCCCGAGGACGGGATCGTCGATTTCAACGTCCGCCTGTTCGCCGCGCGACCATGGCGGCGGGTCGTGCGGCCATCGGTGATGATCGGCGGCGACTTTACCATCTCGGACGCCGCGCCCCTGCCGTTGGCCCAAGGGCTGCTCGCCGCCGAGATGGGGATGAATCTGCAGATGGCGCTGGCGCAGCGCCGCTACCTGCTGCTCCACGCCTCGGCGGTCGAGCGCGACGGTCGCGCGCTGCTGATGACCGGCGAGTCCGGGGCGGGCAAGTCCACACTGGCCGCACTGCTGATGACGCGCGGCTGGCGGTTGATGGGCGACGAATTCGCGTTGCTCGATCCGGCGAGCGGGCTGATCCATGCCTTTCCCCGGCTCATCAGCCTGAAGAATGCGGCGATCGGGGTTATGGAGCGCGCCGCGCCGGAGGGGCGCTTCGGGCCGTTGCTGCCGGCCACGCCGAAGGGGGATATCCGCCACCTCGTTCCCGATGCCGCCGCGATCGCCGCGATGGACCGGCCCGCCACGCCTGCGCTGCTGCTGTTCCCGACCTTCGGACGGCCAGGCGAGGTGCGCGTGGTCGCGCCGGCCGAAACCTTCGTGCGGCTGACCCAGGCGTCGACCAATTACGTCGCGATGGGTGAGCGCGGCTTCGATGCGCTGACCGGCCTGGTCGGGCGGCTGCCGGTGCGGGCGATCGATTATCCAGACACCGACACCGCGCTGGCGCTGGTCGAGCGCTTGTGGAGCGACCTCGCATGAGCGGCGCGCTGGTCGCTGCGGTGCTGACCGATCCGGCGCGGGCGGAAACGCTGACGGCCGATCAGTGGAACGCATTGATCGCGGCGGCGCGGGCGGAACAGTTGATCGGCAGCGTCGCGACACGGCTGGAAGGACTGCCGGTTCCGCCCGCCGCCGCGCGCATCCTGGCCGATGCGCGCGCGTCGGCCGAACAGGGCCGGGTGGCGGCGCTGTGGGAGGCGGAGGCGGCGCGGCGGGCGCTCGCCTCGCTCAATGTGCCGGTCGTGCTGCTGAAGGGCACCGCCTTCGTCGCCGCCGGGCTGGACGCGGGGCGGGGGCGGGCGATCGGCGACCTCGACATCCTCGTGCCGCGCTACACCCTAGACGCGGTGGAGGCGGCGTTGCTGGCGGCGGGGTGGGAATGGGTGAAGCCCGACCCCTATGACGACGCCTATTATCGCCGCTGGATGCACGAACTGCCGCCGCTGATCCACCGGGAGCGGGACCGGATGATCGACGTCCATCACACCATCCTCCCGCCGACCGCGCGGCCGACGCCCGATGTGGCGGCGCTGATCGCCGATGCGGTGCTGCTGGCGGGCGGGCTGTCGGTGCTGTGCCCGGAGGACATGGTGGTCCATGCCGCTGCGCATCTGTTCGCCGATGGCGACCTGCAGGGTGGCTTGCGCAATTTGTGGGACATCGACCGGCTGGTGCGCGAGTTTGTCGAGCGGGATGCCGGGTTCGTCGCGGCGCTGACCGAGCGGGCGGCGCGGCATCAACTGTCGGACGCGGTGGCGCGGGCGCTCAGGCTGGCGCGGCGGATCTATGGGACGCCGGGCGGTGGGGAGCCGGTGGCGTCGGATGCGTTGTTCGCCCGGCGGCTGCTGGCGCGCGATGGCTGGGGGCGATTGCGGCACAAGGGCACCGAGTTCGGTTTCTATGTCCGCTCGCACTGGCTGCGGATGCCGCCTGCCATGCTGGCGCGGCATCTTTGGACAAAGTTTCGGAAGAAGAAGTAGGGGGTTCGCGCGGAGGCGCGGAGACGCGGAGAGGGTGCGCACCGGGCGGGACCTTCGCGAACGGAAGACGTCATTCCCGCTGCGGCCGAGTGCTGAAGCCGCTGGCGCGGGGGACGTCGCGCCAAGCGCAACCCCTCCGCGTCTCCGCGCGAACCCCTATCTTCTTACCGCCACATCCCCCGCGTATCGTACAGTTGCTTGTCGGCGCGCGCCTCGACCGGCACCGTCTTGAACACGCTATGGTCGACCAGCACGACGAGGATGTCGTTCGACAGCCCTTCGTCGAGCGACACCAGCCGCCCGCCGTCGAGCGACCGGGGGAGGGCGGTGACGAACGGCTCGACCAGATCGATCCGGTCGCCGTAGCGGGCGATCAGTGCCTGGGCGACCTTCACCGCCGGGCTTTCGCGCAGGTCGTCGATGTCGGCCTTGAACGCCAGCCCCAGCAGCGACGCGCGCGCATCCGGCGACGCGTCGAGCATTGCGGCGGCGCGGGTGACGACATGGTCGACCTTGCCGTCGTTCACCTCGCGCGCGGTGCGGATCAGCGGCGTCTGTTCGGGCGCGGCATCGACGATGAACCACGGATCGACCGCGATGCAGTGCCCGCCGACGCCCGGACCCGGCTTCAGGATGTTGACGCGCGGATGGCGGTTGGCCAGCTCGATCACGTCCCAGACATTCAGGTCCATCTTGTCGCACACGATCGACAATTCGTTGGCGAAGGCGATGGCGACGTCGCGGCTGGTATTCTCCACCAGCTTGACCATTTCCGCCGTCCGCGCGGTGGTGACGGTGCAGGCGCCCTCCACGAAGCGGCGATAGAAGCCGCAGGCGGCCTCCGCGCACGCCGGCGTGATCCCGCCGATCGAGCGTTCGTTCGACACGAGTTCGAGGATGATCCGACCGGGCAGCACCCGCTCCGGGCAATAGGCGACGGCGATGTCGGGCGTGTCCGACACGCCGGGCAGGGCGAGGTCGGGGCGCAGCTCCGCCAGCAGGTCGCGAATCTGTTCGGTGGTCCCGACCGGCGAAGTCGATTCGAGGATCACCGTATTGCCCTTGGCCAGCACCGGCGCAATGGCGCGGGTGGCGTTCAGGACATAGCTGAGGTCCGGCACATGGCCCGGCCCGAACGGCGTCGGTACCGCGATGACGAAGATATTGGACGGGGCAGGGGTCGTCGCAGTGGTCAGGCGACCGAGCAGCACGACGTCGCGCACCAGCGTATCGAGATCGGCCTCCTCGATATGGATGTCGCCGCGCGCCACCGTGTCGACGACATGCTGGCTGACGTCGATGCCGATGACCCGCGCGCCCGACCGGGCGACGACGGCGGCGGTCGGCAGGCCGATATAGCCCAGCCCGACGACGCAGACGTCATAGGTGTCGGCGGCGGCGATGCGCTGTTCAAGCATAGAGGGTCTCCACGATGCGGGCGGACGCATGGCCGTCTCCGAAGGGGTTGTGCGCCTTTGCCATCGCGGCATAGGCGGCGGGGTCGTCGAGCAGCGTCGCGACCTCGGCGACGATGCGGTCCTCGTCCGATCCGATCAGCTTCGCGGTGCCGGCCATCACGCCCTCGGGACGCTCGGTCGTCTCGCGCATCACCAGCACCGGCTTGCCCAGACCCGGCGCTTCCTCCTGCACCCCGCCCGAATCGGTCAGGACGAGGTGGCAGAGGTCGAGCAGGCGGACGAAATGCGGATAATCCTGCGGGGCGATCATCGCCACGCGGGGATTGTCGCCGAGAATCGCGTCCATGACGGAGCGCACCTGCGGATTGGGATGGACCGGAAAGATCACGCCAACCTTTTCGCGTTCGGCGATACGGGCGATGGCGCGGGCGATATTCTCCATGCCGCCGCCGAAATTCTCGCGCCGGTGGGTCGTCACCAGCACGATGTGCTTGCCGGCGAAGCGCTCCGCCAGCGCATCGAGTGCCTGTGTCCGCTGCGGCTCGGCGGCGATCCGCTCGCGCGCCATGTGCAGCGCGTCGATCACGGTGTTGCCGGTCACCAGCACGCGCTCGGCCGGTACGTTTTCGGCCAGCAGCGCGTCGGCGGCGGTCTCGGTCGGCGCGAAGTGCAGGTCGGCGATGCTGCCGACGATCTTGCGGTTCACCTCTTCGGGCCAGGGATGATAGATGTCGTGGCTGCGCAGGCCCGCCTCGACATGCGCGACCGGCACCTTGCGGTAATAGGCGGCAAGGGCTGCGACCATCGCGGTGGCGGTGTCGCCCTGCACGATGACGCGATCGGGCTGCTCCGCGTCGAACACCGGTCCCAGCGCGTGGAGCAATCGAGCGGTCAGGCCGTCCAGCGACTGGCCGGCGGTCATGATGTTCAGGTCGATGTCGGGCACGATCCCGGCGAACTCCATCACCTGATCCAGCATCTCGCGGTGCTGCGCGGTGACGACGACGCGGGTGTCGAAGCCGGGGTGGGCGCGGAGCGCATGGATCAGCGGAAACAGCTTGATCGCCTCGGGCCGCGTGCCGAAGACGACCAGTATCCGCTGCACCTGCTTGCCCATCATACGCCCCCGCGACCGGAACTGGCCGCTACCACGCCGGAATTAGCCGCGGGAGCTTAATAATTGGTGGGCGTGCAAATACTCCCCGGCACGGGGAGGGGAACCAGCGAAGCTGGTGGAGGGGGGTGTCCGCGTACGGACCGGTTGCGTTGCGTCGCCATCCCCCTCCACCACCGCTTCGCGGCGGTCCCCCTCCCCGTGCCGGGGAGGAACTCATCCGTGATACCGCTCCGCCACCTTGTCCCGCGACGCGTTCGGCGCGATCTTCGCCTCGGCTGCCTCCAGCGCTTCCCAGTCCGCAACATCGGGCAGCGACGGGATGCAGACCGCCTCGCCCAGCTCCAGCCCGCGCAGCGAGGCGACGACCAGATCGTCCGGCTCCATCACCCGCTCGGGCGGGAAGTCGTCAACGCTCTTGCCCGCGACATGGTGGAAATCGGTCGCGGTGACTCCGGGGATCAGCAGCTGGACGCGGATGTTGCCGTCCTTCGTCTCGGCCTGCATCACGCGGGTATAATAGGCGACATAGGCCTTGGTCGCGCCATAGCCGGCATAGGTCGGCATCTTGGTGAACAGCGTGCCCGACCCGATATTGATGATCGTGCCTTGCCCGTTACGCTTCATGCCGGCCATCGCCGCATCGGCCAGCCGGCTGAACGCCACGACGTTCAAGAGCAGCATGTCGGTCATGTCGTCCCGGTCGCCTTCACCGACCTTGCCGATCGCGGCGAAGCCGGCATTATTGACGAACAGGGCGATCGGCTCGCCCGCCTCCAGCCGTTCCTCGACCACATCGAGATCGTCCGGGTCGGCGAGGTCGGCGGCGATTACCTCGATGTCGATACCGTGTTCGGCGGACAGCTGTTCGGCGAGGTCGCGCAGCCGGTCCTCGCGCCGGGCGACGATGACGAGGTCATGGCCGGTACGCGCCAGGTGATGCGCGAAGCTGAGACCGATACCGGACGAAGCGCCGGTGATGAGGGCGACGGGGCGGGACATGGCAATTCCTTGGCGATAGGGACAGTTCAGGCCGACAAACGCACCAGCGTCGGGATAAGCTCGTCGAAATGATCGATCACCGCATCGGCTCCCAATTCGGCGACCGGCTGCATCAGGAATCCGAACGAGCAGGCGATGTTTGGGATGCCGGCATTCTTCGCGGCGTCGATGTCGAAATGCGAATCACCGACAAACGCCGCGCGCCCGCCGCCGCAGCGTTCGATCATCGCGTCGATCGGCGCGCGGTTCGGCTTCGACTTGCCCGGCCCCAGCGTGTCGCCGCCGATGACGCAGGCGAAGCGGCGGGTGAGGTCGAGTTCGTCCAGCAGCCGCAGCGCCAGCCCTTCCAGCTTGTTGGTGACGATCGCGACCGTCACGCCCATCGCATCAAGTTGATCGAGCGCCACCATCGCCCCTGGAAACGGCCGCGAATGGACCGCGATATGCGCCTCGTAATAATCGAGCAGCAGGCGGTGGAGACGGGTCAGCTCCGCCTCTTCGCAGCCGCCGGTCGCCTGCATCCCCTGGCGCAGCATGTGCTTCGCGCCGCCGCCGATCATCGGGATGACCTGTTCGCGCCTCAGCAGCGGCCGGCCCGCATCGCGCAGCGCATGGTTCACCGCATCGGTCAGGTCGCCGCTGGTGTCGATAAAGGTGCCGTCGAGATCGAAGCCGACGATATCGAATGAAATCTTTGTCATCATCGCCGCATTGGCGCGGGCGATATGGAATTGGCAAGGGTCGTGTGCCACAGACGGCCCCCATGAGCGCACAACCGATCGCCGCCGTGATCCTCGCCGCCGGGCAGGGCACCCGCATGAAGTCCAGCAAGCACAAGGTGCTGCACCCGCTGGCGGGGCAGCCGATGCTGTTCCATCTGCTCGACAGCCTGTCCGCCGCGAACGTCACCCGCCGGGTGGTGATCGTCGGCGCGGTCGGCGAACAGGTGGAAAAGGCGGTCGCCGGGCGCTGCGTGGAGATCGCGTGGCAGCGCGAGCAGCTGGGCACCGCGCACGCCGCGTTGCAGGCGAAGGAAACGCTGGCCGACCATGACGGCATCGTGCTGGTCTGTTTCGGCGATACCCCGCTGCTGTCGGCCGATACCGTCGCCCGGCTGACCGCGCGACTGGACGAAGCGGACGCGCCAGCGGTCGCGGTGCTGGGCTTCCGCCCCGCCGATGCTGCTGCCTATGGCCGGATCATCGCCAACGATGCCGGTAACATCGCCAAGATGGTCGAGTATAAGGACGCCTCGGCGGACGAACGCGCGGTCGACCTGTGCAACAGCGGCGTGACCGCGGTGCGCTCGGCCGATCTGTGGGCGCTGCTGGAGCGGGTCGGCAATGACAATGCCGCCGGCGAATATTACCTGCCGGATATCGTGATGCTCGCCATCGCCGACGGGCGCGGCGCGGTGGTGATCGAGACGGCGGCCGACGAAGTGGCTGGCATCAACAGCCGCGCCGAATTGGCGGCGGTGGAAAGCGCGTGGCAGGGCAAGCGCCGGCAGCAGGCGATGGCCGATGGCGTCACGCTGGTCGCGCCCGAAACCGTGTTCTTCGCGCACGACACACAACTCGGCCGCGATGTGACGATCGAACCGAACGTCGTGTTCGGCCCCGGCGTGACCATCGCCGATAACGTCACGATCCACGCCTTCAGCC
Organism: Sphingomonas sp. Leaf32; assembly: GCF_001421765.1. GTDB lineage: Bacteria > Pseudomonadota > Alphaproteobacteria > Sphingomonadales > Sphingomonadaceae > Sphingomonas. Next base: position 109,407 of record NZ_LMLA01000003.1, read on the forward strand.
ATCTGGAGGGCGCGACCGTGGCGACGAAGGCGGATGTCGGCCCCTATGCCCGCCTGCGCCCCGGTGCGGTGCTGGGTGAGGGTAGCCGCGTCGGCAATTTCGTCGAGGTGAAGAACACGACGCTGGGCACAGGGGCGAAGGCCAATCACCTGACCTATCTGGGTGACGCGACCGTCGGTGCGAACGTCAATATCGGCGCGGGCACGATCACCTGCAATTATGACGGCTTCTTCAAATACCGCACCGAGATCGGCGCGGGCGCGTTCATCGGGTCGAACAGCGCTTTGGTCGCACCGGTCAGGATCGGCGAGGGCGCGTTGGTCGCCGCCGGTTCGGTCGTCACCCGCGATGTCGATGCCGACGCGCTGGCGCTGGTCCGGGCGGATCGGGTCGATCAGCCCGGTTGGGCACAGCGTTTCCGCCACAAGCAATCGGCTGCAAAGGCCGCCAGGAAATAAGCAAGCGGGCCTTCCCGCCGGAGAGACGGATATGTGTGGAATTGTTGGCATTATCGGCACCGAAAGCGTGGCCGACCGCTTGCTCGATGGGCTGAAGCGCCTCGAATATCGCGGCTATGACTCGGCGGGCATCGCCACGGTCGAAGGCGGCGCGATCGAGCGTCGCCGCGCGTCGGGCAAGCTCAAGAACCTCGCTGCCGAACTGGGCGAGCATCCGCTGCCCGGCCATATCGGCATCGCCCATACCCGCTGGGCGACGCATGGCGGCCCGACCACCGACAACGCCCACCCGCACGCGACCGATGAAGTCGCCGTCGTCCACAACGGCATCATCGAGAACTTCAAGCCGCTGCGCGAGGAACTGACCGCGCGCGGCCGGGTGTTCACCAGCGAGACCGATACCGAGGTCGTCGCCCATCTGGTCAGCGAACAGGTCGAGGCCGGAAAGTCGCCCACGCAAGCGGTGCAGGCGATCCTGCCGCGCCTACACGGCGCCTTCGCGCTCGCCATCCTGTTCCGCCAGCATGACGACCTGTTGATCGGCGCGCGGCTCGGTTCGCCGCTGGTCGTGGGTTATGGCGAGGGCGAGGTGTATCTCGGCTCTGACGCGCTGGCGCTGGCGCCGCTGACCCAGCGCATCGCCTATCTGGAGGAGGGCGACTGGGTCGTCTGCCGCCGCGACGGCACCGACATCTTCGATCGCGACAATAATCCGGTCGACCGTCCGGTCACGCTGTCGGGCGTCACCGGCGCGCTGATCGACAAGGGCAATCACCGCCACTTCATGCAGAAGGAAATCTACGAGCAGCCGATCGTCGTCGCCCAGACGCTGCGCTCGTACCTGCAACGGTTCGAGGGCAAGGTGACGCTGCCGATCCCCGATTTCGACCTGTCGGGCATCAAGCGGGTGACCATCGTCGCCTGCGGCACCAGCTTCTATGCTGGGATGGTCGCCAAATACTGGTTCGAACAATTCGCAAGGGTGCCGGTCGACCTCGATGTCGCATCCGAGTTCCGCTACCGCGCGCCGGTGATGGAGGAGGGCGGCCTGGCCCTGTTCATCAGCCAGTCGGGCGAAACCGCCGACACGCTCGCCGCCCTGCGCCATGCCAAGGGCGAGGGGCAGACGATCGCCGTCGTCGTCAACGTGCCGACCAGCACCATGGCGCGCGAGGCCGACCTGCTGCTGCCGACCCATGCCGGGCCAGAGATCGGCGTCGCCTCGACCAAGGCGTTCACCTGCCAGCTTGCGGTCCTCGCCGCGCTCGCCGCCAATCTCGCCAAGGCCAAGGGGCGGTTGTCCGAAGCCGAAGAGCGCAGCATCGTCCGCCATCTGGCCGAGGCGCCGGCGTCGATCAACGGCGCGCTGGCTTATGACGAGGCGATCGAATCGATGGCCGGCGTCATCGCGGCGGCGCGTGACGTGCTGTATCTGGGGCGCGGCACCGACTATCCGCTGGCGCTGGAAGGGGCGCTCAAGCTCAAGGAAATCAGCTATATCCATGCCGAGGGCTATGCCGCCGGCGAGATGAAGCACGGGCCGATCGCGCTGATCGACGAACATGTGCCGGTGATCGTCATCGCCCCGTCGGGGCCGCTGTTCGACAAGACTGTCAGCAACATGCAGGAGGTACAGGCGCGCGGCGGCAAGGTCGTGCTGATCTCCGACTATGACGGCATCCAGGCGGCGGGCGAGAACTGCATCGCCACCATCACCATGCCCAAGGTCCACCCGCTGATCGCACCGATCGTCTATGCGGTGCCGGTGCAGCTGCTGGCCTACCATGTCGCGGTGGCGAAGGGGACGGATGTCGACCAGCCGCGCAATCTCGCGAAGTCGGTGACGGTGGAATAGATTCCTCCCCGGTACGGGGAGGGGGACCAGCGAAGCTGGTGGAGGGGGGTGTCCGCATACGGCGCGGTTGCGTTGCGAGGCGATCCCCCTCCGCCACCGCGTTGCGGCGGTCCCCTCCCCGTGCCGGGGAGGTTCATGCGCCTACCCGGTCTGCGCCGGGCCGAGGCTGCGCCGAAACCGCTACCGCAAATTCACCACCACCGGGAAATGATCGGACGGATAGCGGGCCCCGCGATGGTCGGTCGCTACCCGTGCCGATACGGCATGGAACCCGCGCACGAACACATAGTCGATCCGCCGGTCGGGCGTGCCGGTGAAGTCGTGGAAGGTCAGCACCGGTCCCGACCGCTTGCGTGCGTGCTGCCACGCATCGTCGAGTGTCCGGACGAACACGCGATAGGCCGCGCTGTCGGGCTGGGCGTTCATGTCGCCGGTCACCACCACCGGCAGCCGACCGGCGATGCGCCGCATCCGGGCGATCAGCACGTCCGCTGCTCTGGTCCGCGCCACGGCATCGGCGTCACGGTGTGGGAAATGGGTGTCGAACAGCACGAAGCGCCTGCCGTCCGCCTGGGCGAACTCGCCCCAATTGACCATGCGCGGCAGGTCGACGCCCCAACTGGCGCTGCCCACCCGGTCGGGTGTGTCCGACAGCCAGAAATCGCCATGCCGGATCAGCCGCAGCCGGTCGGTGCGATACAGGATGCCCATATGCTCGTCGGCATGGGCGCCCCGCCGGTCACGCCCGAACCAGCGCCAGTGCGGCAGCGCGCGCACGATCGCGTCGCCTTGGCGCTGGTACAGTTCCTGCGTCCCGACCACATCGGGATCGGCGGCGCGGATCGTGTCGATCAGGATCGGTGCCCGCGCTTCCCACCGGTTCGGGCCGTCGTCGGGATTGGGATAGCGCACGTTGAAGGTCATCACCCGCAGGTCGCGGGCGGCGGCGGGCCATGCGGCGATCAGTACCAGCACGGACAGGAGCAGGCGGATCATGCTGCGATCCATTCGACGCCCGCGCCGGCCACGGCATAGGTCGGGTCGATCGCGCGATCGGTCACGATCCGGTCGATATCGGCAAAGGCGGCCACCGCGACGATGCTTGCCCGGTCGAACTTCGACGCATCGACCGCCATCGTCACCCGCCGCGACTGCGCGATCATCTGGCGGCACAACTCGCCCTCGCCGACATGATAGTCGGTGAAGCCGGCGTCGGGCGACACCGACTCGGTCGACACGATCGCCACGCCCGGCCGGAACTGCGCCAGATACGCCCGCGCCGTCGCGTCGAAAAAGGCGCGATACCGCTCGTCCAGCTCGCCCCCGGCCAGATACAGCCGGTTGCCATGGCGCCCGCCCAGTTCCGCCGCGACCCCCAGCGCGTTGGTGACGATCGTCAGGTCGCGCTTCCCTTTCAGCGCCTGCGCGATGTGGAACGCGGTCGAACTGGCGTCGAGGTACAGCGATTCCCCGTCCGCGACCGTCTGCGCCACGGCGGCGGCGATGCGCTGCTTGGCGGCGGCATTGCGGTGCAGCCGTGCCTCGAACGGGCCTTCCTCGACCGACTTGGACAGCCGAGCGCCGCCATGGATGCGCTCGATCAGCCCGTCCGCTTCCAGCAGCCGCAGCTCACGGCGCACCGTCTCGTCCGACACCGCCAGCGTATCGGCCAGCATGTGGATACCCAGCGGCTCTCCCTGTCCGAGCAGGTCGAGGATTTCCTGGCGGCGATCGCGGCGCTTCATCATGGGCGTACGGCATATCGCGCGTGACCGAAGACACAAGCGAAACGTGGTCATATCAACATCAAATCATCAAAAAATCGGTCCAATACGGGGATAATCATCACAAAACGATTATTGCAGTTGTCAACCGTCATAAAATATACATATTATTCACATACCGGCGCGGCAACGGGGAACAACCCCGCAGTCGATCCAAATATCTTCGTGGGGGAATATCCATGTCGTCGATCCCGACGCTGCCGGCACGCCGGCGGCGCATCCATGCTCTCGTCCTGTCCAGCGGCATCGCCGCGCTGACTCTGGGCGCGCTGTTTCCCGCCGCCGCCTTTGCGCAGGATGCGACCGCCGTGCCCGTCGCCGCCGACGACGCGCAGCAGACCGCCAGCGAATCGCTGACCGACGACATTGTGGTCAACGGCCGGCGCCAGCGCACCGCGCTGAACGAGGAACAGCAGGCGATCGCCACGATCGACATCGTGACCACCGGCGACGTCGCGATCCATTCGCAGACCAGCATCGCCGACCTCGCCAAGATGCTGCCCGGCGTCTCGGTCAGCCGCGACCAGGGCCGTAACCAGAGCGCGACCGGCGAAGCGCAGTTCGTGACGATCCGCGGCTTCGATACCAGCTACAACGCATACACCCTCGACGGCCTGCGCCTGCCGCAGACCTCGGGCAACAACCGCGCGATCTCGCTCAACCTCTTCTCGCCGTTCGCGATCGGCGGGATCGTGACCGACAAGACGCCGGGCGCGGCCAAGGATGCCGACAGCATCGCCGGCATCGTCGACCTGCGCACCCCCACCGCGTTCGATTTCGCGCAGAGCTTCACCCGCGCCCGCGTGCTGGGCCAGGTCGCCGGCCTCGCGCTCGACCGCGAACAGGAAGCGTTCGGCGGGGCGATCGGCCTCGACGCCGCGCGTCGCTTCGGCAGCGACAACCAGTTCGGCATCTATGTCGCGGGCTATCTGGAGGAACGCGGCAACGCCGCCGAATCCACCGCTGTCCAGAACGATTACAAGCCGACCCGCGCCAACAGCGGCAATTCGCGCGCCAATCCCAACGCGCTGACCGCCGACGGCGTGCAGTGGAACTTCTACAACAACAAGATCAAGCGCTATGGCGCGACCGGTGCGTTCGACTTCCGCAGCGACGCGCTCGACCTGTTCGCCCGCGTCAACTACGCGACGTACCTCAACACCAACACGATGAACCAGACCGCGCTGCGCAACGAACTGACGCGCGGCCAGACGAACCCCAATGGCGGGGCGTACAACGCGGCGGGCGTCTACACCCCGCTCGGCATCAACCCGGCGAGCTATTTCCGTACCGAGGATATCGAACAGGAACTGTTCTCGGCGCAGCTCGGCGCGAAGGCGCACTGGAACGGCTTCACCGCCGCGCTGCAGGGCGCCTATGCCGATGGTCGCTTCGACCAGCCGACCCGGATCGAGGCAGCGTATCGCGGCATCGCGTATAACGGCACCACGACCAACACCGGTGCCGCGACCGAGGGCGTGAACGTCGACCTGTCGAACCCGAAGTCGCCGCGCCCGGTCCTGTCGAACGGTGCGATCGCCTATGTCTCGTCGCTCGACCGGCCGACCCAGCTCTATGTCCAGCGCGGCTATGACTATCTGTCGGAAACCAAGAAGACGCTGAAGGGCAGCATCGGCTGGGACAGCGAAAGCTTCCTGTCGGTCGAGGTCGGCGGACTGTACGAGGATGCCGACCGGTCGGGCCGTAGCCTGGCGCCCGACAATACCCGCTACCGCTTCCTGACGCCGCTGCAGAACGGCACGGTGCAGGGGCCGTCGATCAACCAGTATCTGGGCTATGTCCTCAAGGACTTCCTCGATTACTATCCCGCCCGCCCGATCAAGGTGCTGTCGCGCGCGCAGCTCGACGCGCAGGTCCGCGATTTCGTGCCGCTGATTCCGGTGTCGCAGGCGACGCTGAACCAGGGCCTGTCGAGCGGCAACGAAACCCGCAAGGCACTGTACGGCACCGCGACGATCAAGCTGGGCACGCTCGAAGTGATGCCGGGTATCCGCTACGAGGATAACGGCTTCCGCGCACGCTTCTATCTGAGCGACGTGAACGGTGCCCGTTTCATCAACGCCGGGCGCGATTACGACCATGTCGACCCCAGCCTGCTGGCGGCATGGAAGCCCAACGGCAACCTGACCGTGCGCGGCGCGGTGCGCTCCAGCTATGCGCGTCCCGCCTTCGACCTGCTCGCCGGTCCGACCCGGATCAGCGAACCGGCCAGCGACGGCACCGTCACCATCACCCAGCCGAACCCGGACCTGAAGCCGGTGCAGGCATGGAGCTATGACGCAGGCGTCGATTACCAGATGGGCGTCGGCCGCTATGTGCAGCTCGCCGCCTATTACAAGGACATGAGCAACTTCATCGTCAGCACCGCATCGCGCAGCGGCAGCGAGACGGTCGGCAGGACGACCTTCATCCGTCCGATCAACGGCGGCGGCGGTACGGCGAAGGGGGTCGAGGCATCGGGCCGCTTCACCGTCGGCGACATGGTCGACAGCAGCTTCCTCGGCAATTTCGGCGTGGGCGGCAACGTCACCTACCAGAAGACCGAGGCGACCTACATCATCCCGGTAAACGGCGTGCGCACCACCCGCACCAGCACGCTGCCCCAGGCCCCGGACCTGATCTACAATGCCGAGGTCTTCTATGCCGGCGGCGGGTTCCGTTCGAACCTGTGGTACAACTATACCGGCAAGTTCCTGGCCGCGGTGCAGGACAGCCAGCCCGACATCTATGTCCAGCCGGTCGGCGAACTGAACTTCGGTGCGGCATATGAAGTCACCGACAACCTCGAAATCGGCGTGTCGGCCCGCAACCTGCTCGACCAGCACACCTATTGGGCGACGGTCGGCAAGAGCGAGAAGTATATCTCGAACGATCGCAACGGCGGCTATCTCAAGACCGGTCGCGTGTTCCAGTTCAGCCTGACGATGAAGATGTAAGCGCAGGGCGGGGTGGTGACCGAGGTCGCCGCCCCGCCTCCCGATATTCGACGCGAACGTCATGATCGCGCGTAGACTTGTATCGTACCCCGGCGGAGGCCGGGGTCCAGTTGGGGAAGGTCCGTAACTGGACGAAAAGCCTTCCCGACTGGACCCCGGTCTTTGCCGGGGTACGACCATGTTTCCGAACGCTCCACTCGAAGGACGACCGACCATGCGCCTGACCCTGCTCCTTGCCGCCACGCTGCTGACCCCGCTGCCCGCCGCCGCGCAGGACCGGGTGGAGCGGGTCGTGATGCTGATGCGGCACGGCGTCCGCGCACCGATCACGGGGGAGGCGCCGCTCGACACCAAGGTCGACGGCCAGTGGCCGGCATGGCCGGTAGCCCCCGAAGTTCTCACCCCGCACGGCGCGAAGGCGATCGCGAACCTTGCTCGCCACGACCGCCGCTGGATCGGCACCACCGGTTGCCCCGCGCCGGGCAGCGTCCGCATCCACACCAACACGCCCGAACGCACCATCGCCACCGGCCGCGCCTATGCCGATGCGCTGGCGCCGGGTTGCAGCATCCCCGTCGATCACAATCCGGCGGGCAAGACCGATCCGTTGTTCGAACCGCTGCGCGCCGGCGCGACCGCGTTCGACGCGGACCGGGCGGTGGCGGCGATCACCGCCTATACCGGCGGCGTCGACGCGCTGACCGCGCGCCATGCCGCCACGATCCGCGAGCTCGACCGGGTGCTGGGCTGCGGCCTGCCCTCGGGGTGTTCGACACCGGGACCGGCGACGCTGAAACCCTCGGCCGACGGACGCGGGGTCGAGTTCACCGGTCCGATCCGCTCGACCTCCGGCACCGCGCAGGTGATCCTGCTGCAATATGCCGAAGGGATGCCGATGGCCGATGTCGGCTTCGGCCGCGCCGATGCGGCGACGATCCGCCGGCTGGGCGCGCTCCACGCCGCGCTGTTCGACGTGTTCACCCGCTCGCCCTATATGGCCGCGCATCAGGCGGGACCGGTCGGCGACCATATGCTGCGCACCCTGACCGCGCCCACCGGTCCGAGTCTGGAGGTGCTGGTCGGGCACGACACCAACGTCACCGCGCTGGCCGCCGCGCTGGGCGTCGACCTCGTCGCACCCGGTTTCGCGCTGAACGACGCGGCACCGGGGGGCGCGCTAGTGCTGACCCGCAGGCGGGACGCGCGCGGACCCTATGTCACGCTGTCCTACCGCGTGCAGCCGCTGGACGCGATCCGTACCGGAGCGGCGACCGTCGTCGATCGTCCGATCGGGATCCCCGGCTGTGCGAAGCGTTGCCCGCTGGACCGGTTCGACAAATTGTTGCGCGCGAAACTCGCCCCCGTCGTTACGGGGTGATAGCCTCGGCATCATGCCGATCTACGCCCTTGCCGATGCCGTCCCCGATCTCGCCCCCGACAGTTGGGTCGCGCCGTCCGCCGACCTGATCGGCGCGGTTCGGCTGGGGGCGGGGGCCAGCGTCTGGTTCGGGGCGGTGGTCCGCGCCGACAATGGCGCGATCGTGATCGGCGCGCGTAGCAACGTACAGGACGGCGCGGTCCTGCACAGCGATCCGGGCGCGCCGCTGACGCTGGGCGATGATTGCACCATCGGTCACCGCGCGGTGCTGCATGGCTGCACCATCGGCGACCGGGTGCTGATCGGCATGGGCGCGACGGTGCTGAACCACGCGGTGATCGCCGAGGATTGCGTGGTCGGCGCCAGCGCGCTGGTGACCGAGGGCAAGATTTTTCCGCCCAGGAGCCTGATCGTCGGCGCGCCGGCACGGGCGGTCAGGACGCTAAGCGACGAACAGCTCGCCGGGCTAAGGATGTCGGCGGCGGTGTATGTCGAGAAGGCGAAGCGGTATCGTGTCGACTTGCGGCCGCTCGCATGACCGCACCACTCTCCCCGGGCACGGTCCACGACGTCCCCGACGATCTGGCAACCGCGCTCACCGCCGACGGGGTACTGGCCCCGCTCTGGGAAAGGCTCACTCCGCTCGGTCGCAACGAGTTCCTGTGCTGGATCGAGGACGCGAAGCAGGCGACGACCCGTCAGCGCCGCATCCGCCGGACCGTCGAGGAACTGGTCGAAGGCAAGAAGCGCCCCTGCTGTTGGCCGGGCTGCATCCACCGTCCCGACAAGCCGCCCGGTCGCTGGCAACAGGCGGTGCTGATCGACCGCAAGGCTGGACGCTGATTCATCCCGCTTGCCCCAAGCGTCATCCCAGCGAAGGCTGGGATCTCCCGGTTATGGCGCGGGACAGGAGCCGCAGGAGGCCCCAGCCTTCGCTGGGGCGACGTTGCTCGCCGATATATCGCCCTACAGCGTAACCCCCGACTTCCAGATCCCGATCGCCCGCTCCTCGTTCACCTCATTCCGCGCAGGCTCCCCCGACGCCACCGCCACGATCCGCGCCAGCAGCGCATCCGCGGCCGCTTCCTGCCCGTCGTCGAGCGCGACGCTGGCGTCGAAGTCGATCCACCCGCCCTTGCGCGTCGCGAGGTCGCGGTTGGTGGCGATCTTCATCGTCGGCACCGGTGATCCCAGCGGCGTGCCGCGACCGGTCGAAAACAGCGTCAGCGTCGCCCCCGCCGCCGCCAGCGCGGTGGTCGACACCGCGTCGTTGCCGGGGCCATCGACCACCGAGAGCCCGGCGGTCCGCACCGGTTCGCCATAGTCGAGCACGTCGGTCACGATCGCGACGCCACCCTTCTGCACCGCGCCCAGCGATTTTTCCTCCAGCGTGGTAATCCCGCCCGCGATATTCCCGGGGCTGGGATTCTCCGACACCGGCTCGCCATGGTCGAGGAAATAGCGTTTGAAGCGGTTGGTCACCTCGACCAGCCGGTCGAACACCGCTTCGTCGGTACAGCGCGCCATCAGCAACCGTTCCGCGCCGAAGATTTCGGGGATTTCGGTCATCAGCACCGTGCCGCCCGCCGCCGTCACCCGGTCGGTCATCCGCCCGATCAGCGGATTGGCGGTCAGGCCCGACATCGAATCCGACCCGCCGCACTTCACGCCCAGCCGTAGCGCCGCCAGCGGCACGGCCTGACGCTTTGCCTCCGCCGCTTCGGCAAGCTCATCGACCGCCGCCATCGCCTCGGCAAATTCGTCGGCGCTGGCCTGCGCCCGCACCGTTCGCACGCGGGCGAGGACGTCCGCCGGCAACCGCACCAGCATCGCGTCCAGCTGGTTCGATTCGCAGCCGAGGCCCAACAGCACGACCCCGCCCGCATTGGGATTGCGCGCCAGCGCCGCGAGGATCGCCCCCGTGCGGTTCAGGTCGTCACCCAGCTGCGAACAGCCGAACGGGTGGTTGAACGCATGGACCCCGTCGACCCGCCCGGCATGGCGCGGGGCCGCCTGTGCGGCGATCCGTTCGCCCAGCCGCCCGACGCAGCCGACCGTCGGCAGCACCCAGATTTCGTTGCGCGTCGCCACGCTGCCATCGGCACGGACATAGCCGGCAAAGCCCGGTTTCGCGCGGAATGCGGGTGCCGTGGGCAGGGCGGGAGCGTAGCGATAGGCGTCCTCGCCCGACAGTCCGGTCCGAACATTATGGACATGGACATGCGCGCCCGCCGCGATGTCCGCCGTCGCGACCCCGAACGCCGCGCGGTAGCGCCGCACCGGCGTACCCTGCGCCACGGCCCGTACCGCGATCTTGTGCCCCTTCGGCACGTCGCTTTGCGCCACCACCGTCTCGCCGTCGAAGCGTACTACACCCCCCGTCTCGACGGGATCGAGCAGCAGGGCGACGTCGTCGTCGCGATCGACCCGGACGGCGCGGGCGGGAATCTGGTCAGCCATTCCTGTCAAATAGACCGTTGCCAGCGCTGGCACAATGTCGCATCGGTGGCGCCAAGGAGACTGTGATGCCCGCGCTGCTGCTCAATCCCGACCGCCTGTTGCCCGTAGATCCGACCACGCGCGGCATCGCCCGCAGCCTCTATGCCGCCGTCCGCGACTTGCCGATCATCAGCCCGCACGGTCATACCGACCCTTCATGGTTCGCGACCGACCGTCCCTGGACCAACGCGACCGAGCTGTTGCTGTCGCCCGACCATTATCTGTTCCGCATGTTGTACAGCCAGGGGATCGCGCTCGACGATCTGGCGGTGCCGCGTCGCGACGGGACGGTCGCCGCCGACCCGCGCAAGGCGTGGGGGATGTTCGCGGCGAACCAGCATCTGTTCCGCGGCACCCCGTCGCGGCTGTGGCTCGACCATGTGTTCGGCGCGGTGTTCGGGTTCGAGGAGGCGCTGACCGCCGCCAATGCCGATGACTATTACGACCGGATCGGCGAATTGCTCGCGACCGATGCCTATCGCCCCCGCGCGCTGTTCGACCGGTTCGGGATCGAACTGCTGGCGACGACCGAGGGCGCGGACGATCCGCTCGACCATCACCGCGCGATCCGGGCGAGCGGCTGGGGCGGGCGCGTCGTCACCGCCTATCGCCCCGACGCGGTGATCGATTGCGAGCACGAAGCCTTCCACCCGGCGCTCGCCAAATTCGCCGAACTGACCGGTGAGGACGTCCATGACTGGAGCGGCTATCTGCGCGCTCACGCCAGGCGACGGCAGGACTTCATCGCGGCGGGCGCGACCTCGACCGACCATGGCCACCCGACCGCCCGCACCGCCAACCTGTCGCGGGTCGAAGCCGAGGCGCTGTTCGCCAAGGTCATCGCCGGCACGGCCGACGCGACCGATGCCGAGCTGTTCCGCGCGCAGATGCTGACCGAGATGGCGCGGATGTCGATCGAGGACGGGCTGGTGATGCAGATTCATCCCGGCTCGTTCCGCAACCATAATCGCGGGCTGTTCGACGCCTATGGCCGCGACAAGGGTGCCGATATCCCGACCCGTACCGATTATGTCGCGGCCCTGAAGCCGATGCTTGATGTCGTCGGCACCGCGACCGACCTGACGACCATCCTCTTCACGCTCGACGAATCGACCTATGCCCGCGAACTGGCGCCGCTGGCCGGCCATTATCCGTGCCTGAAACTGGGGCCGGCATGGTGGTTCCACGACAGTCCGGAGGGGATGCGCCGCTTCCGCGAGGCGACGACCGAGACGGCGGGCTTCTACAACACCGTCGGTTTCAACGACGACACCCGCGCCTTCCTGTCGATCCCGGCGCGCCACGACGTCGCCCGCCGCGTCGATTGCGCCTTCCTCGCCCGGCTGGTCGCCGAACATCGGTTGGAGGAGGAGGAGGCGCACATCGTCGCCCACGACCTGACCTATGGCCTCGTCAAGCGGGCGTACAAGCTGTGAGGCTGTCCGATGCCACGCTCGCCGACCTGCCCGCCACCGTCGCCCGTCCCGACTATGACCGGACCGCGCTGACGCCCGGCATCGTCCATATCGGCCCCGGCGCGTTCCACCGCGCGCATCAGGCCGCCTATGTCGACGGCATCCTCGGCACCGATCCGCGCTTCGCGATCAGCGCGGTCGCGCTCAACTCGACCGGCGTCGCCGATGCGCTGCGGCCGCAGGACGGTCTCTACACGCTGGCGTTGCTGGGGGCGGAGACGCGGCACCGCGTCATTGGGTCGATCGTCGAGCTGCTGACTGCCAGCCGCCGCGATGCGATCCTGTCGCGCATTGCCGCGCCGACCACGCGGATCGTGTCCACGACCGTGACCGAAAAGGGCTATCATCTCGACGCCACCGGGGCGCTCGACATGGAGCATCCCGCGATCGTCCGCGAACTGACCGGAGCCGAGCCGTCGACGCTGTCGGGCTGGCTGGTGGCCGGTCTCGCCGCGCGCCGGGCGGCGGGCGGGGGCGCGATCACGCTCATGTCCTGCGATAATCTGGCCGACAATGGTCAGCGCTTCCGCCGCTCGATCCGCGACCTCGCCGCCGCGCGCGATCCCGATCTGGCGGCATGGATCGACGATCACGTCCGCTTCCCGTCGACCATGGTCGATTCGATCACCCCCGCGACCGACGATGCGCTGCGGGCATCGGTCCGCGCCGCCACCGGTCTCGAAGACGCATGGCCGATCCAGCGCGAAGCCTTTACGCAGTGGGTGATCGAGGACGACTTCGCCGGCGACCGTCCGCCCTTCGACCTCGCCGGCGCGCAGTTCACCCGCGACGTGCGCGGGTTCGAGAATGCGAAGCTCCGCCTGCTCAACGGCGCGCATTCGACGCTGGCCTATATCGGGTTGCTGATGGGACTGGCGACGGTGCGCGACGCGATGGCTTGTGCCCCGCTCGCCGCCTTCGCCGAACGGTTGATGCGCGACGACATCGCGCCGTCGATCGTGCCACCCGCCGAAATGGACCTGTCGGCCTATATCGCCGACGTGCTCGCGCGCTTCGCCAACCCTGCCATCGCGCACCAGCTGGCGCAGATCGCGTGGGACGGTTCGCAGAAGCTGCCCTATCGCCTGTGCGACACGATCCGCGACGCGCGCGCGGGCGGACGTCCGGTCGACCGGCTGGCGGTACCGATCGCGGCATGGTTCCGCTTCCTCGAACTGCGTAAAGGTAGCGGCGAAGCGCTGATCGACCCGCGCGCCGACGCGCTGCTGTCGCGGGCAGGGGATGTGGGCGCGCTGCTGGCGATGCGCGACGTGTTCGGCGATCTGGGGCAGGACGCGGTGTTCGTCGCTGCGGTGGAGCGGGCCTATGCGGCATTGGCGCCGGGCGAGGATTTGGCTGCGGCGTTGCAGTAAGGAAGAGGGGTTGGCGCGGAGACGCGGAGGGGTTGCGCCTCGGGCGAACACCTCCGCGATCGGGAGACGGAATCCGACGTTGCAACCGGTAGGGAGGCCGCTGGCGCGGGGTGACGTTGCCCGGGAAGCACCCCCTCCGCGTTTCCGCGCCTCCGCGTGAAAATCTCTTCCGCTAACCCGATCGCGTCACACCAGCACCGCCCCCTCATGCGCCAGCAGCCACTGCTTGCGCGCCAGCCCGCCGGCATAGCCGGTCAGCAGACCCGACCGGCCGATGATCCGGTGGCACGGCACGACGATGGCGATCGGGTTCGATCCGTTTGCCATGCCCACTGCCCGCATCGCGCTCGGCCGGTCGATCGCGGCAGCGATGTCGGCATAGGCGACCGTCCGCCCCGCCGGCACGTCGCGCAGCGCGGCCCACACCGCGCGCTGGAAACCGGTGCCGCCGGTCGCGGTCGGCAGCGTGTCGATCGCCGACAGGTCACCCGCGAAATAGGCCGCCAGCGCCTGCATCGCCCCGCTTCCGCCGGGGGCAGGCTCGATCCGCCACCCATGCGGATAATGCAGTCGCAACAGCCGCTCCATCCGGTCGTGATGGTCCTCGAACTCCAGCGCGCGCAGCACGCCCGCCGCGTCGGTCAGGATCGTGATCGCGCCAAGCGGACCGGGCAAGGTTTCGGAAAGGAGCAACTGGATCATGGCCGCAACCTGCCGCCGGCCGGGCAAGGCCGCCAGCGGAAATCGGACATCGCGCCACGGCCATGTCCGATTTCCGCTGGTCGCCCGCCGTCGCCCGGCTACATTCGCCCCCATGCTCGATCCCGACCAATGCTATGCCGCGATCGGACGGCGCGACCCGGCGATGGACGGGCTGTTCTTCACGGCGGTGCGCACCACGCGCATCTATTGCCGCCCGGTCTGCCCGGCGCGCACGCCGGAGCGCGGCAATGTCAGCTTCTACGCGAGCGCGGCGGCGGCGCAGGCGGCGGGCTATCGCCCCTGCCTGCGCTGTCGCCCGGAAACCGCGCCCGACAGCCCGGCCTGGGCCGGCACGCTCGCCTCGATCCACCGTGCGCTGCGGCTGATCGACGACGGCGCGCTGGCGGAGGGGAGCGTCGCCGACCTAGCCGACCGGCTGGGGATGAGCGACCGGCATCTGCGACGGCTGTTCGTCGAGCATCTGGGCCTGACCCCGCTGGCGATCGAGGCGACGCGGCGGCTCCACCTCGCCAAGCATCTGGTCCACGACACCCGCCTGCCGCTGACCGACATCGCCTTCGCCGCCGGCTATGGCAGCGTGCGGCGCTTCAACGAAGCGTTCCAGACGGCCTTCGGCCGTGCGCCCTCGGCCCTGCGTCGCGACGGCGGGGCGGCGGACCCCGACGCGCCGATCGCCGTCACCATCGCCCATCGCCCTGACTTCGTACCCGCCGGCACGGTGCAGGTGACCTTGCGCGAAGGCCATGCCGAGGTGACGCCGGGCCGGAACCGGACGCTGCGGATCACCCTGCGCGACGTCCCGCTTCCGGCGCTCGGCCGCGCGATCGCGGCGGCGAAGCGCGCGGTGTTCGCCGGTAGCTGAAACGCCTTTCCTACATGCGGGCGAGCGGTCAGGATGGCGAACGGTCTTTCGCATCGCTGGTCGTCAAGGCAGAAGAAATGGGTTCGCGCGGAGGCGCGGAGACGCGGAGGGGTTGCATCCAGACGCGCCGTTCCCCGCGTCAGCGGCCTCGTGGTCGTTGCCACCGGGAAAAGGGTCTCCCGATCGCGCACCGCTTGCCCCGAACGCAATTCCTCCGCGTCTCCGCGTCTCCGCGCGAACCCCTAAAGTCAAACTGCGCGACAAACTGCGGCAAGTGTGAACTTCGTGAACTTTGGAGCGATCAGGCCAGCCCGTGCCGCGCCAGCATTGCCGCCGGGTCGGGGTCGCGCCCCCGGAACGCCCGGAACAGGTCGATTGCCGGCCGCACCGCGCCTTGCGACAGCACCGTCTCGCGCAGCCGGTCGCCGGTCGCCCGGTCCACCGTCCCCGCTTCGGCGAACGCGGCGAAGCCGTCCGCCGCCAGCAACTCCGCCCACAGATAGCTGTAATACCCTGCCGCATAGCCCCCGGCGAAGATATGCGCGAACGCGTGGGGAAAGCGGTGCCATACAGGCGGCCGCACTACCGCCACCTCGTCTCGCACCGCCTCGATCACCGCCATCGGATCGTCGCCGTGGGTGCCCAGATGCAGCAGCAGGTCGAACATCGCGAACTCGATCTGCCGGACCAGGAACATGCCCGACTGGAACCGCCGCGCCGCCAGCATCCGCTCGAACAGGTCGCGCGGCAGCGGCTCGCCGGTGTCGACATGGCCCGACATCGCCGCCAGCACCGACGGCTCCCACGCGAAATCCTCCATCAACTGGCTGGGCAGTTCGATCGCGTCCCATTCGAACCCTGTCGTACCGGCAATGTCCGGGCGCGGCACGCGGGTGAACAGGTGGTGGAGGCAATGCCCCGTTTCGTGCAGCAACGTCGTCACGTCGTCATGGCTCAGCAGCGGCGTATCCCCGCCGGTCGGCGCGAAGTTGCAGACCATGTACGCGACCGGCAGGCCGGCATCCTTCAGATAGGGCCGGGCAGGGGCCATCCACGCGCCGCCCTTCTTGCCCGGCCGCGCGTGGAGGTCGAGATAGAGGCCCGCGAACACCCCGGTGTCGTCGCCCACGTCATAATAGCGGGCATCGGGATGCCAGGTCGGCACGTCCGTCCGCTCGGTCAGCGTCAGCCCGAACAATTGCCCCAGCAGCCCGCGCCATCCGCCGAGCACCCGGTCGACCGGGAAATAGGCCTTGATGACCGACTGGTCGATCGCATGGGCATGGCGCTTGAGCCGGTCGCCGACGAAGCCGACATCCCAGGGCTGAAGGTCGTCGATCCCGAGATGATCGGCGGCGAAGGCGCGTAGTTCGGCGATCTCCGCCTCGGCATGGGGCCGCGCCCGGTTGGCCAGATCGCGCAGGAACGCCAGCACCTCGCCCACGTCCGGCGCCATCTTGGTGCTGAGCGAGCGGGCGACCGGATCGGGAAAGCCCAGCAGCCGGGCGGCTTCGTGCCGCAGGTCGAGGATGCGGCGGATGCGCGGGCCATTGTCGAACCGGCCGGCATCCGGCCCCTGATCCGACGCGCGGGTGCCATAGGCGCGGTACGCGTCGGCCCGTAGGTCGCGATCCTCGGCAAAGGTCAGCACCGCCACGACGCTCGGCTGCTGCAGCGTCACGACCCATCCGGTCAGCCCGCGCGCCTCGGCGGCGGCGGCCATCATCGCCCGGTCGGCCTCCGACAGCCCGGCGAGCCGCGCCTCGTCCGTGACATGCAGCGTCCACGCATCGGTCGCGTCCAGCACCGCGCTGGCGAATTCGGTCTGGAGTGCCGACAGCTCGGTCGCCACCGCCTTGAACCGCTCGCGGGCGTCGTCGTCCAGCGCGACCCCGGCCAGCGTCCGGTCGCGGATCGATCGTTCGACGGCGACCCGGTCGGCATCGTCCAGCGCGGCGAAGTCCGGCGTCACCGCCAGCGCGCGCAGCGTGTCGAACATCGCGCGGTCCTGCTGCGCGGCGATGCTCCGTTCGGTCAGCACCGCCTGTCCCGCCGCATGGGCGGCACGCAGTTCGGGCGTGTCGGCAACGGCATGGAGGTGCCACACGCCCGACCAGAAATTGTCAAGCGCGACGTCCGCCTGCTCGACCGGCAGCCAGGTGGCGGCGAAGTCCGGCGCGGCGGCCTTGGCAGTTTCGGCCGCCGCATCGCGCTCCGCCAGCAGGGCGTCGAGCATCGGGGCGATCGTATCAGGCGTGATCGCGGCGAAATCGGGAAGTGCAGACAATCCGGGTTCCTTCAACATTCGACGACATTGACCGCCAGGCCACCCTGGCTGGTTTCCTTATACTGGCTCTTCATGTCCTCGCCCGTCTGGCGCATCGTTTCGATGACCTGGTCGAGGCTGACGATGTGGCGACCATCGCCGTGCAGCGCCAGATAGGCGGCGTTGATCGCCTTGATCGCGCCCATCGTGTTGCGCTCGATACACGGGATCTGCACCAGCCCGCCGATGGGATCGCAGGTGAGGCCGAGATTGTGCTCCATGCCGATCTCGGCGGCATTCTCGACCTGTGCCGGGCTGGCCCCCAGTGCTGCGGCCAGGCCGGCGGCGGCCATCGAACAGGCGACGCCGACCTCGCCCTGGCATCCCATCTCAGCCGCCGAGATCGACGCGTTCTGCTTGTAGAGAAAGCCGATGGCGGCGGCGGTCATCAACAGCGCCTGCGCGCCGGCGCGGGTCGATCCATGGACGAAGGTTTCGTAATATTTCAGGACGGCGGGCATCACGCCCGCCGCGCCGTTGGTCGGCGCGGTGACGACGCGCCCGCCGGCCGCATTCTCCTCATTCACCGCCAGCGCCCACAGGCTGACCCATTCGAACACGACGCTGGGGTCGGTACGGGGGCCGCGCTCCAGCAGCTTTTCGCGGATCGCCCGTGCGCGGCGCTGCACCTTCAGCCCGCCGGGCAGCTCGCCCGTGCCGGCGCAGCCCCGGTCGATCGACCCCAGCATCGCCGCGCGCACCGCGTCGAGGAAGCCCAATGTCTCCGCCTCCGGTCGCCACGCGCTCTCGTTGGCGGCGACGATCTCGGCGATCGACTGGCGGGTATCGGCGCATAGCGCCAGCAGGTCGTTGCCGGTCGCAAAGGGGTGTGGCAGCGTCAGGTTGATGCGCGGCGGCGCCTCGCCCTCCGCACGTATCGCGCCGCCGCCGATCGAATAATAGCGGCGGGTGATGCGGCTGCCATCGGCCAGCACGGCGGTGCAGGCCATGGCGTTCGGATGGCCGGGCAGGAAACCGGGATGGAACAGGATGTCGCGTTCCGGATCGAAGGCGATCGGAGTCGTCCCGGCAAGATCGAGCGTGTGACTGCCACGGATGCCCTCGACCATCCCGGCCACCGCATCCGGATCGACGCCTTCGGGCGTTGCGCCCGACAGACCCAGCAGCACGGCGATGTCGGTCGCATGGCCCCTTCCGGTCAGCGACAGCGAGCCATAGAGGTCGCAATAGACCCGCTCGGGGACGATTCGATCCTCGGCCAGCATCATGGCAAAGGCATGGGCCGCGCGCATCGGCCCGACCGTGTGTGAACTCGACGGGCCGATGCCGATGGTGAACAGGTCGGTGACGCTGAGCGGTATCACGCTGCCGCACCCAGAACCGCGGCATACCGCTCTGCCGCCGGCCGCCAGTCCAGCCCACGTGCCGCCAGCCAGGCATCGTCGAAATAGGTATCGCTGTAGCGCAGCCCCGAATCGCACAGGATCGTGATGACCGATCCTTCCGCCCCGACCGCCGCCATCTCGGCGATCAGCGTGGCGCAGGCGACGATGTTGGTGCCGGTCGATCCGCCGACCGGCCGCCCGAGCCGGTGGCTCAACGCCCGCATCGCGCCGATGCTGTCGGCGTCGTCCACCGCGATCATCCGGTCGATGACGCTGGGGACGAACGACGGCTCGACGCGCGGACGGCCGATCCCCTCGATCCCCGAACAATCGCCCTCGACCGTGGTGACGGACGGGTCGGCGAAGTGGCGATGGAACACCGAACCCTGCGGATCGGCGACGCACAGGCGGGTGCCATGTCGGCCGTAGCGGATGAAGCGGCCCAGCGTCGCCGATGTGCCGCCGGTGCCCGCGCCGCAGACGATCCAGCTCGGCTCCGGGTGATCCTCCTTGGCCAGCTGCGCAAAGATCGATTCGGCGATGTTGTTGTTGCCGCGCCAGTCGGTCGCGCGCTCGGCATAGGTGAACTGGTCGAGATAGTGGCCGCCATGCGCCTCGGCCAGCTCTTGCGCGGCGGCATAGACCTCGCGCGGGTCGTCGACGAAATGCACCTCGCCCCCATGAAAACGGATCGCGGCGATCTTTGCGCTGGCGATGCTGCGCGGTACGACCGCGACGAAGCGCAGGCCCAGCAGCCGGGCGAAATAGGCTTCCGACACGGCGGTCGATCCACTCGTGGCTTCGACCAATACCGTATCGCGCCCGATCCAGCCGTTGCACAGCCCGTAGAGGATCAGCGACCGCGCGAGACGATGCTTCAGGCTGCCGGAGGGATGAACCGACTCGTCCTTCAGGTAGAGCGTGATCCCCGGCGTCGCCGGCAGCTCCAACCGGATGAGGTGCGTGTCCGCCGATCGGCAAAAGTCCGCTTCCAGTCGCCGGATCGCCTCACGGGTCCAGTGGCGATCGTCGGAGCGGGTAGAAGCGGGGGCGGGGGACAAGGCGAGCCTTCCTTCATACGGATGCGTGCGTGGCACGCGGGTCCGTCCTTATGGCCTGCAGGATGCGAGGGGGGAAGGAGGTGTCCGAACAGGCTCGTCACGCGCCCGATACGCCGCGCCAGACGCGAAAACGGCATGGAACCGAAAAAACTGCAAAAACGTTGTTGACGCCTTCTGAACCCACTCATATAAGCAGCTTCACCGGACGACGAGACGCTCTTCGCTTCTCCCGCCGGTCGCCTCGCTCCGCAGAAGCGGATAGCGAGTAGCTCTTTTTCTAGCCGGAACGCGGTGCTGATCGATTGGTCAGTGCCTCTGTTCCGGTCCT
This sequence comes from Sphingomonas sp. Leaf32, assembly GCF_001421765.1. GTDB lineage: Bacteria > Pseudomonadota > Alphaproteobacteria > Sphingomonadales > Sphingomonadaceae > Sphingomonas. Next base: position 129,832 of record NZ_LMLA01000003.1, read on the forward strand.
CCTATCGCCGGCTTGCTGGCGCTTCAACCGAGAGGTTCGAGGCAGGAGCGATCTTTGAAATTGTTGATGAGATGAAGGGACATGTGGGCGGCGGCTTGCGGTTAGTGGCATTCAAGGTGTCATTGGATCGTTTAAAGTCAAGTCGGCTC
>NZ_LMLA01000004.1 GCF_001421765.1 Sphingomonas sp. Leaf32
GGACCGAGCCGTTCTGGCAGGCCATCCGTGCGGTCGAACCGCCAGAACCCCTGCAGATCAAGCTGGACGCATGGCGTTCGGGAGGAGAATTCGTGCGCAACGAGTGGGATACGTTCCAGGACCCGAGCTGGCTGAGCCTCTATGCGGGGTTCGGCGACCTGCCGCAGCGCCATTCGCCGCTGGCCGATGCCATCGGTGAGGACGCGCTAGCCGACAGCTTCGCCCGGATGCGCGAGGCGATCGGCAAGACGCTGGCCCATGCCGAACCGCATGGGGCATTCCTCGCGCGGGTGGCGGGCGCATGAGCGGCGCGACCCATACCCGCGCCGTCGTCGCGATGAGTCTCGGCGGGCTGTTGTTCGGGTTCGACACCGCCGTCATCTCGGGCGTCACCGACGCGCTGCGCGCCCAATATGCGCTGTCCGAAGCCGGCCTCGGCCTCGCCGTCTCCGCCGCATTGTGGGGCACCCTGGTCGGCGCGTTGTTCAGCGGCGCGCCGGGCGACCGCTGGGGCAGTCTTGCCGTGCTGCGCGTCGTCGGGCTGCTCTACGTCATCTCGGCGGTCGGCTGCGCCATCGCGACGACGCTCACCGGCTTCGTCGCGTTCCGCGTGCTGGGCGGGCTTGCCATCGGTGCGTCGTCGGTGCTGGTCCCGGTCTATATCGCCGAGATCAGTTCGGCGAAGCGGCGCGGGCTGCTGGTCGGGCTGTTCCAGTTCAATATCGTCGCGGGCATCCTCGTCGCCTATCTCAGCAACTATCTGGTCGCGCAGGCGGTCGCCCCCGACCTTGCGTGGCGGTGGAAGCTGGGCGTGGCGGCGGTGCCGGCGGCGCTGTTCCTGGTCCTGCTGACCGGCCTGCCGCAAAGCCCGCGCTGGCTGACCGCGCGCGGGCGCGGCGGCGATGCGGCGCGCGCGGCGGCGCGGCTCGGCCTCGACGCCATTCCGGCGGGGGAGGGCGGCGGCACCGGGCGGCTCGACTGGCGCATCCATGCCACGCCGATCCTGCTCGCCATCGCCATCGGGCTGTTCAACCAGCTCTCCGGCATCAACGCGATCCTCTATTACCTCAACGACATCTTTGCCGCCGCCGGCTTTACCGGCGTGTCGGGCGACGTGCAAGCGATCGCGATCGGCGCGGCCAACCTGATCGCGACCATCATCGGCATGGGAGTGATCGACCGGGTCGGGCGCAAGCCGCTGCTGATCGGCGGCGGCATCGTCACGGCATTCGCGCTCGCCGGGGTCGCCCTGGTCTATATGGGCGCGGCGTCGCCTGCATGGCTGCTCCCGCTCCTCATCCTGTTCATCGCCGCCTTCGCCATGTCGCAGGGGGCGGTGATCTGGGTGTATTTGAGCGAAATCTTCCCGACCGACGTGCGCGCACGCGGGCAGGCGATCGGCAGCGCGACGCACTGGGTCGCCAATGCGGTGCTGTCCTTCGCCTTTCCGCTGGTGGCGCATTGGGACCGGGCGCTGCCCTTCTGGGGCTTTGCCGCCGCGATGCTGGTGCAGGCACTGCTGGTCTGGCGCTTCTTTCCCGAAACCCGTGGCCGCGATCTCGAAGCGATCAGCGCCGACCTGACGAAAAGGACGATTGCATGAAAACGGCAATGATCGCCGCGCTGCTGGGCAGCGTTGCCTTGACCGGAGCCGCCGGCGCGCAGGTGCCGGCCAATGGCGGGCCGTACAATGCCAGTTTCCTGCCCGGCGGGATCGGCATCGAACGTCCCGTCACCGGGACGGTGACGCAGGCCGGCGCGCCGTACAGCTTCACCCTGTGGGTCGAGACGAACGAGACGCAGCCGGGCGACGTGCCGCTGATGGCGCTGGGCGATGCGCGTGTGCTGTCGCTGGTGGGCGGTCGGCTAACGCTCACCGATGGCGGCAGGACGATCGCCGGGACGACGATCGCTCCAGGCCGCTGGACAAAGGTGGCCGCCGTATCGGACGGCACCCGCGTGGTACTCTATATCGACGGACGCCCGACCGCGCAGGCTATGCTGGCATCGTCGCCGACTGCACCGGTGCTGCACATTGCGCGCGCGCTTCCCGGACGTCCGCATTTCGGCGGCACGCTGGTGAGTGCGACGCTGCATTCCAGCGCGCTGACGGCGGCGCAGGTCGCAGCCATCCCCGCCCCGGATTTCGCCAATGTTCAGCTCTGGGAAGTCGGCGTCAGCTGGCCGTTCCAGAAACAGGCCAATATCGGCCTGACACAGCAACAGGACGCATGGACCCTGCCTCAGAGCAAGGGCGAAGACTATACAGCCCCCGTCGCCAAGCCGCTGCCGACCGCACCCGTCATGCAGCCGACCGCACCCGGCCGTTGGCAGATCAATGGCTGGCAACTCGCCGCCGCCCCCAAGGTTACTGGTGACGGCGCGGTCCTGTCGCGGCCCGGCGCGGCGGACACGGCGGACACGGCGGACGGCACATGGCGCGTGGCGACGGTGCCGGGCACGGTGCTCCAGACCCTGGTCGATCGCGGCGTCTATCCCGACCCCTATTACGGCCTCAACAACCTGAAGATCCCCGAAAAACTGGCGCGGCAGGATTACTGGTATCGCACCCGCTTCACCGTACCGGCGGAAGCGGCGGGCCGGAAGCTGACCATCGTGTTCGGCGGCATCAACTATGCCGCCGACATCTGGGCGAACGGTGCGAAGCTGGGCAGCACCCGCGGCGCGTTCATTCGCGGCCAGTTCGATTTCGTGGCCGCTGCGGGCGAGAACGTGATCGCGGTCAAGGTCTCGCCGCCGCCGCACCCCGGCATCCCGCACGAACAATCGGTCAGCGCGGGCGTCGGCGAAAATGGCGGGCAGCTGGCGATCGACGGCCCGACCTTCGTCGCGACCGAGGGGTGGGACTGGATTCCCGGCATCCGCGACCGCAATACCGGGCTGTGGCGCCCGGTCGAGCTGGTCGCCCATGGTGCCGTCCGCATCCTCGACCCGCATGTCGTCACCGACCTGCCGCTGCCGCGCATCGACCGCGCCGACGTGCATGTGACCGTGCCGATCGAGAATAGCGGCCCCGCGACCCAGGTCACGGTGAAGGTCGCGTTCGAGGGCGTATCGGTCGAAAAGGCCGTGACCGCGCCGACCGGGCGCAGCGAGGTGCGCTTCACCCCCGCCGACTTCCCCGCACTCCGCGTCGCCAATCCAAAATTGTGGTGGCCCAACAGCTATGGCGAACCGCATCTCTACCACGCGACCTATCAGGTCAGCGACGCCAGCGGCGTGTCGGACAGCAAAGCGCAACGCTTCGGCATCCGCGAGGTCAGCTACGACCTGTCGCTGTTCGATGCGAAGGGCGCGCTGCGCCGGGTCAACGTGCAGACCACCGATGGCGGGCTGGCCGGACAGAAGCTGATCGACGTGCGCCACGCCGCGATCAAGCAGTCGCCGACCGGATGGGCGGAATCGCTGACCCCGGCGGGGGAGGCGTCGCGGGCCGTCACGCCGATCGCGGAAACGCTGCCCGAACCGCATCTGACGATCCGCGTCAACGGCGTGCGGATCGCGGCGCGCGGCGGCAACTGGGGCATGGACGATGCGATGAAGCGGGTCAGCTATGCCTGGCTCGCCCCCTTCTTCCGCCTCCAGCGCGAGGCGCATATGAACGTCATCCGCAACTGGATGGGCACCAATACCGAGGAGGAGTTCTACGACCTCGCCGATGAGAACGGCATGATGGTCCTGAACGATTTCTGGCAATCGACCCAGAATTTCCAGATCGAGCCGGACGATGCCTCACTGTTCCTTGCCAACGCGCGCGACACCATCGCCCGCTATCGCAACCACCCGTCGATCATCCTGTGGTTCGGCCGCAACGAAGGCGTGCCCTATCCGGCATTGAACGGGGGGCTGGACGATGCCGTGTTCCAACTGGACGGCACGCGCTGGTTCACCGGGTCGTCGAACGTCGTGAATTTGCAGGGGTCCGGCCCCTACAACTACCGCGCGCCGGAAGGGTATTTCACCGATCTCGCCACCGGTTTCTCGGTCGAGACGGGCACGCCGTCGCTGTCGACGGCGGAATCGATCGCGTCCTATGTGCCCGCCACCGATCGCTGGCCGCTGGGCGACGTGCTGGCCTATCACGACTGGCATTTCGCCGGGAACGGCGACACGAAGACGTTCATGCAGACGCTGGCGACGATGTTCGGCCCCGGCCGCGACTTCGCCGATTTCGAGCGCAAGGCGCAGATGATGAACCTCGAAACGCACAAGGCGATGTACGAGGGGTTTCTGGGCCATCTGTGGACCAAGAATAGCGGCCGGCTGCTGTGGATGACCCATCCGGCCTGGCCGTCGAACGCGTGGCAGATCTATTCGTGGGATTACGACACCCACGCCGCCTATTACGGGGCGAAGAAGGCGGCCGAGCCGGTCCATATCCAGCTCAACCTGCCCGGCAACGAACTGGTGGTGCTGAACACGACGCAGGCCGATGCGAAGGGGCTGACCGCCGCCGTGCGGGTCGTGGGCCTCGACAATGCCGAACTGTTCAAGCGCACCGATCGCGTCGACGCGCTGGCCAACCGCGCTACGCCGCTCAGCCCCGTGCCGCTCGACCCGCTCTATGCCGCGCATCCGGTGGTGCTGGTCCGCCTGACGCTCAGCGATGCGGCGGGCAAGCCGGTGTCGGACAATTTCTACTGGCGCGGGCGAGACGCCGCTTCGTATCAGGCGCTGAACGATCTTGCCCCGGCAACGCTGACGGCGCGCATGGCGGCACCGGTGGTCGACGGGACCGACCGGATGGTCACGGTCGACCTCGCCAATGACGGCGCGGTGCCCGCACTCAACGCCAAGCTGACGCTGACCGGGCCGGACGGGAAGCGCATCCTGCCCGCCTTCTACAGCGACAATTACGTGGCACTGCTGCCGGGCGAAAAGCGGACGATCACCATCCGCTACCCCGCTACCGTCACTGCTGTGCCCGGCGTGACGCTGCGCGGGTGGAACGTGGCGGAGGTGCCGGTCGCGCGCTGACCAGACGATCGACCTGTCGACACGTCGACAGGTCGATCACCCCAACATCGCGCGCAGGCGCGGGGTTAATATTTCGCGCACCCCATTGCAGTCCCGCACCACGATCCGCGCCGCGACGTCCAGCGCCGGGATCACCCCGCTGTCCGGACCGGCGACCGCGATCGCCGTCGCCAGCGCGTCGGCCAGCATCGCAGACGGGGCAACGACGCTGACCGACAGCACGCCATTGTCCGCCGGACAGCCGGTGCGCGGATCGATAGAATGATCGCCCCGGCGATAATTGCCCGAAGTCGCGACCGCGCTTTCATGCAGCGCGAGGCGCAAGGGGGCGAAGGCCGCGCCCGGCGGGTCTTCGAGGTCGACCCACCACGCATCGCCATCGGGCCGCATCCCGCGCCCGACCAGCTCGCCGCCGATCTCGACCAGGCAATGATGCACGCCCTGCGCCGCCAGCAGGTCGGCGACGGCATCGACCGCATAGCCCTTGGCCACGCCGGACAGGTCGAGCGCGAGGCCGCCGGGCTGGCGCAATCGCGCGCGCGCCGGATCGAACCGCAACCGCTGCCATCCCGACACGGCACGCGCCGCATCGATCGCCGCCGCTGCGGGCGGCGGACAGGGGCCGGGCGGACCATAGCCCCATAGATCGACCAGACGACCGATCGCGGGATCGAACGCGCCGTCGCTCGCATGGGCGATGCGCAGCGACAGGTCGATCACCCGCGCCAGATCGTCCGGCAGGACAGCGACCCCGCCGGGCGGTAGCGCGTTGAACTGGCAGAGCGCGGAGGCCGGCTCCCAATGGCTTAGCTGCGCGACCAGATCGGTCAACCGCGCCGCGATCGCGCGTTGCAACAACGCCGCCGCGCCCGCCATCGCCGGGGGCAGCGCGGCCAGCACCGTCCAGCTGGTCCCCATCGTCTCCCCGGTCAGCGTCGCCACCTGTGCGGCGGGGTCATGGCTGGCGAGCGCCGCCGCCTGCGGATCGGTCGGCAGCGCGATCCGCGGCGGCAGGCGCGCCGCCATCAGGGGGTCATCACCTCCAGCGTGGTGACATAGGACAGCCGCCGGCCGGTCGCGCGGGCGACGCTCGGCTTGGCATCCTCATGCGACGCGCTCAGCCAGTACATTCCCGCCGCCGGCCAGTCGATCGACAGCATCCCGTCGGTCCCGGTGGTCAGCTCGCGCGCACCCTCGGCATTGCGGTAGCGCTTGCCGCCGGGAACGACCGTCACCTTCAACCCCGGTGCGGGCCGCCCGTCGACCAGAAAGCGGAACCTGGCCGGCTCGCCCGCGACCAGTTCGTCGGGATGGGTGACGAAATCGATCTCTAGCCCCTTGGCGCTGGGTTTCAGCACGGTGCGGGTCGGTGCGCCCGACGTCACGAAAATCTCGTTGCGGTTGGCGGTTTCGACCAGTTGCACATCGGTCGCATCGGCGGGAATGTCGGCCACGGTCAGCGGCGGGCGGCGCACCCCGTCCGGTCCCGGCGGGCCACCGCGTCCGCCGACCCGCTGTTCGACGCCATTCACCTTGAAACTGCCCATCACGCCCGACATCGCGGTGCCGATCTTCCACGTCCCCGGCTTGTCGAGCTTCACGTCGAACACCGAACGATAGCGCCCGGTCGCGCCGTTCTGCACCTGTCCCGGCGTGCCGTCGGGCTGCCACACCTTCACCCCCTCCAGGCGGCCGGGCTGGTGATCGGCATAGAACAGGTCGTTGGACGCGGCGAAATCGACCGTCACCCAGCTGTCGGTGCCGGAAAACACGGTGCCGGAGGGCAGCATCCACAACCGATGGGCGGACACGGCGGCGGGCAGCGACAACAGGGCGGCGGCAGCAAGCAGATGGCGGGCGAAACGGGGCATGGGCGAAGTCCTCGACAACATGGGTATCAGCGGGCGGCGATCGTGACGGCGCCCAGTTCGTGCGACCCGGTCGCGCGGGCGGCGCGCGCGGGGATGGTCAGCGGCACCTGCACCAGTTCGCGCCCGCCGGTCTCGCGCGCCGCCTCGACGTTCAGGACATAGGCGCCGGGGCGCAGACCCGTGGGCAGCGGGATATTGTGGGTGCCCGGCGCACGGGTCGCGCCGCTGACGCCATCGGCGGGCAACGCCATGCTGCGCCCGCCCTTGCGCCACCACGCGCGCAGGTCGGACAGCCATTTCGTCCCCGGCTCGGCCCCGGACTTGCGGACATCGTACCACAGCGCCAGCGTGCGCGCCGCGCCGCCGCCCGCCGGTTCGATCCACACCGCGACATAGGGCCGGTGATATTCGGCGACCGACAGGCGCGGAATGGTGACGCTGATCGTTCCGGCGGGCGGGGCGGGCGCGGCGGCGACGGTCGCACCGCCCAGAACCGCCAGTGACAGGATACGCATCGGGACTTCCCCTTCAGTGGATCAGGAACATGGCCAGCACGACCGGCAGCGCGATACCGCCCGCGACCAGCGGCCAGGTGGACGGGCGGCGCTTCGCATGGAGCTGCAACAGCAACAGCCCGGTGATGGAAAACAGGACGCAGGCGATGGCGAACACATCGATGAACCAGAACCAGGCCGACCCGGCATTGCGCCCCTTGTGCAGGTCGTTGAGGTAGCTGATCCAGCCCCGGTCGGTCGTCTCGGCACGGACTGCGCCGTTGCTCAGATCGATGCTGACCCACGCATCGCCGCCGGGTCGCGGCAGCGCGACATAGGCCTCGCCGTCCGACCATTCGACGCCGTGGCCCGCGACGTCCAGCCCGACCCCGCGTTCGACGGCGGCAGCGACCGCATCGGGCAGGGGGCCTTTCGCCGCCGCCGCACCGGCCAGCGGGCGCAGCAACGGGGTCGGCAGTTGCGCCGTCCGTTCGGCGACGACCGGTTCGGCGGCGATCGTCGCCGCATGGTTCAGCGTGATGCCGGTCACCGCGAACAACAGCATCGCCGCCAGCGAGATGCCGGCGCTGATCCAGTGCCACGCGATCAGTTGCTTCGCCCACCATGCGCGCCAGTTGCGGCGGCGTTTGACGGCGGCGCCGGTCATGCGTCGGCCCAGCGGCGCAGCAGATTGTGGTACAGCCCGGTCAGCTGCACGACCACGCCGTCACCCTGTCCGCGATCGGTGGCCAGCGCCTGCACCGACTGGTCGAGGTCGAACAGCAGCCGGCGTTCGCCATCGTCGCGTACCATCGACTGAATCCAGAAGAATGCGGCGGACCGCACCCCGCGTGTGACCGGCGTGACGCGGTGCAGGCTGGACGCGGGGTACAGCACCATGTGCCCGGCGGGCAACTTCACCGTTTGCGGCCCGAACCGGTCCTCGATCACCAGTTCCCCGCCGTCATAGCTGTCGGGGTCTTCGAGGAACAACGTGGCCGACAGGTCGCTGCGGATGCGGAAATCGGTGCCGCGCTTCATGCGGATCGCGTTGTCGACATGCAGCCCGAACGCCTCGCCCCCTTCATACCGGTTGAACAGCGGCGGAAAGACCTTCAGCGGCAGCGCGGCGGCGATGAACAGCGGTGCGCGGCCCAGCGCGTCGAGGACGATCCCGCCCGCCTCCCGCGCGGCAGCGCTGTCCTCGGGCAATTGCCGGTTGCGCTTGGCCAGCGCCGATTGCGTGCCCGACGTCACGTTGCCGTCGACCCAGTCGGCACCGTCGACCAGCGCGCGGACGCGGGCAAGCGCGGCGGCGTCCAGCACCTGCGGAATGGCGATCAGCACGCCGCTTCGCCCTTCGTCACTGGAGTTCAATCCCTCTGACCGGGACCGTCGCCCCAGCGAAGGCTGGGGCCTCAACCGGCTCCTGCCCCGTGCTGTCACGGGGAGATCCCAGCCTGCGCTGGAATGACGCTTGGTTCAAACAGGATGCGTTTCGACGCATGTTCAGATCAGAAGTTGTAGAACAGGCTGAGCACCGCCTGCCGCCGGTCGCCGGGCATCGCCCATCCGCCGCTGACCGCGCCGGTGGTGGCGTTTACGTTGCTGCGGAGGCCGGTCAGATACCGTTCGTCGGTGAAGTTCTGCACGTTCAGCTGCACCGTCGCCCGTTCCCCGATCGTGTAGGCCAGATAGGCCCGGTGGATCAGGTAATCGTCGGCGCGGAACTGCACCGATTGCAGCGCCGTCGGCACGTTCAGCGCGATCGCCCCCTGATAGGTCAGGCCATAGCCGATCTCGAGGCCGAAGGGCAGCTTGTAGGTGGTGAACAGCGACCCCGAATGCTCGGGCGTCTGCACCAGCGTCGCATCCGCCTGCGGATCGCGGACCCCCGCCCCCAGGTCACGGTCGGAGATCGACTGCCGGACCCGTCCGTCGAGATAGGTGTAGTTGGCGAAGATCGTCCATGCCGGCAGGATCGATCCCGACAGGCCGAGCGCGATGCCGTCGACCCGCGCGCGACCGTCGAGCACCTGCAACCCGGCGGGCAAGGCCGGATCGTTCGACGGCACGCGGTAATTGGTGCGTTCGTTGCGGAACACCGCGGCGGTCAGTTCCAGCTTGCGCCCGAACAGCGCGGCCTTCACCCCCGCCTCGATATTCTCGGCGGTTTCCGGGGCCACGGCGCACGGATCGGCCGCGCCGACGGCGGTCGGCACGCCGCAGCCCAGGCGCACCGTCTGCGACGACGGCGTCTTCGCCTTGCCATAGCCGGCATAGAGACTGACCGTTTCCACCGGGTGGACCACCACGCCGCCGCGATAGGAGAACAGCCGCTCGGTCGAGCGCTGCACGCGCTGTTGCAGCGCGGTCAGCGCCGTGGTGCCCGGCGGCACGACCGCCAGCGGCAGGTTGCGGAAGCGTGCGTCCTGCACCTCCCAGCGGACCCCGCCGTTCAGTTCGACATAGCGCCCCAGTTCCAGCGTATCGAACGCATAGACCGCCAGATTCTGCGTCTCCGAGCGCGCCTGTGCCGTGACGGTCAGGTTGACCGGCCCGGTCCAACGCGTGTCGGGGTTGCTGATCGCCAGGTCGGGCGGCGTCACCGCAACCCCGGCGGCGGTGCGCAACAGGCTGCCGCTGGTGATGTGGTAGTTTTCGAGCGCGCCCGACACGCCGATATTGGCGACGTTGCGGAGCCCGCCCTTCTCGCCCGACTCATGGCGCAGGTCGACCTGATCGTAGAGCAGCTCGTTCACCTGGTCGCGCGACAGGCCGCGCGGGCCGGACGGTCGCCAGTTGCCGCGCGCGAGGCCCGCGGGGCACGCGATGCCGACGGTCGCCGCCGCATTCGCGCCGACCGGCTGCAGGCCGGTGGTGCCGAGGCAATAGGTGCCCTGCGGCGCGCTGGTGATGCTGGCCTGTTCGACCCGCTGCCACCGCGTCAGGTTGCGCACCGACAGCTGCTCGTCGATCGCATGGCGGAACGTCGCGGTGAAGCGGTCGACGGTCTGGTCCTGCCGGTCGAGATTGGCGATGCCGTAATAGTCCGACCGGTCGACGCCGGGCAGCACACCCCCGCCGATCGCGCTTTCGAAATAGGGGACGCCATAGAGCGGAGTGTTGCGATCCTCCTGATGGACATAGGCGAGCGTCAGGCTGGTCGGTCCGCCGATGCCGATCGTCACCGACGGCGCGATGCCCCAGCGTTCGAACTTCTCGACATCGCGGCCGGGCACGCCATTATGGTGATAGGCCCCGGTCAGACGCACCGCGACCAGATCGGACACGCGCTTGTTGGCGTCGATCGACGCGCGATAATAGTCGTCGGTGCCGACCGAGGCTTGCGCGATCGACAGATCCTCTACGCCCGGCACCTTCGACACCAGGTTGATCGTGCCGCCGACCGACCCCGATCCGTTGAAGACGGTGTTCGCGCCGTTATAGACCTCGATCTGCTGCAGGTTGAACGGGTCGGTGCGGCTGTACTGCGCCGAATCCCGCACCCCGTCGACGGTGATGTCGTTGGCCGCCGAATAGCCGCGCAGGTTGATCGTATCGCCATAGCCGCCGCCGCCTTCGCCCGCGCCGAAGGTGATGCCCGGAATGGTCTGGAGCGCGTCACGCAGCGTCTGGAGGTTCTGCTTGCGGATCGTCTGGTCGTTCAGGACGGTGATCGTCTGCGGCGTGTCGATCAGCGGCCCGGTCGCCTTGGGGCTTTCCAGCTTCGCCTCGGCCGCTTTCTGGCCGTTGACGACGATCACGTCGCGATCGTCGACCCGGTCCTGCGTCGGAGCGGTCGGCGCCGCCGGCACCACATCGCGGTCGGCAGCGGCGGCAGGCGCCGATGCGATGAACCCGATGCAGGTCATCGCCAGAAAGCTCATTCGATCGGTCATGCAGATCCCCCTTGTTGGCGGGACCGCTATTGCGAGTAACTTGCATAGTCAATGCTAATGCGAACAGTTATTGAATGAACCCGTCCTCACCTCAACAAATTCGCCCGCGCCAGCTCGATCACCTCGTCGCCACGCCCGCTCATGATCGCGCGCAGAGTATAGAGGCTAAAGCCCTTGACCTGTTCCGCCTTGATCTTGGGCGGCATGGCCAGTTCCATCGTCTCGGTCACGACATCGACCAGCGCCGGGCCGTCATGGGCAAAGGCGGCGCGCAGCACGTCCTCCAGTTCGTCCGATCGCGTCACGCGCGCGCCGAAAAAGCCCATCTGCGTCGCGATCGCACCGAAATCGGGGTTCTTCAGCGCGACATTGGTGTCGACATAGCCCGCCGCCTTCTGCTCCAGCTCGACAAAGCCCAGCGTCGAATTGTTGAAGACGACGATCTTGATCGGCAGCCCCATCTGCACCGCGGTCAGCATGTCGCCCATCAGCATCGTCAGCCCGCCATCGCCCGACAGCGACACCACCTGTCGTTCCGGATACGCCGCCTGCACGCCCATTGCCTGCGGCATCGCATTGGCCATCGACCCGTGGTTGAACGATCCGATCAGCCGCCGCTTGCCGTTCATCGTCAGATAGCGCGCCGCCCACACCGCCGGCGTGCCGACATCGACGGTAAACGCGGCATCGTCGGCCGCGACCGCATCGATCACCCGCGCGACATACTGCGGGTGGAGCGGCTTGTCGTCCGCGCGCGGGGTGGCGAGGTCGTCCAGACCTTTACGCGCCGTCGCATAATGGTCTCGCGCCTTGGTCAGGAACTTGTCGTCGCGGCCGGGCGCGATCAGCGGGGTGAGCGCCGCCGCCGCTTCCGCCACATCGCCGACGATGCCGATGTCGATCTGCACCCGCCGCCCCAGTGCTGACGGATCGCGGTCGACCTGCGCGACCTTCGCCTTGTCCGGATAGAAGTTGCGATAGGGGAAATCGGTGCCGAGCATCAGCAGCGTGTCGCACTCCATCATCGCGTGATAGCCCGAGGAAAAGCCGATCAGCCCGGTCATGCCGACGTCATACGGGTTGTCCCACTCGATCCATTCCTTGCCGCGATAGGCGTGGACGATCGGCGCCTTGAGCTTCGCCGCCAGCGCGACCACTTCGTCATGCGCGCCCGCCACGCCCGCACCGCACAGCAAGGTCACCGCCTGCGATCCGTTCAGCAGCTCGGCGAGGCGCTCGATCTCTTGTGGCTGCGGCACGATGCGCGGGGGGAGGGGGGCGGCGAAATCGGCGCGCGCGGTCTTCGGCGCCTGCATCAGCGCAACATCGCCGGGGATCACCAGCACCGCCACACCCTGCTTACCGATCGCGGTGCGCAGCGCGCGATGGAGCAGTTCGGGCAGCTGTTCGGGGGTCTGCACCATCTCGCAGAAATGGCTGCATTCGCGGAACAGCTCGGTCGGGTGGGTTTCCTGGAAATAGTTCAGGCCGATCTCGCTCGACGGGATATGCGCGGCGATGGCGAGGACGGGCACGCGGTTGCGCTGGCAATCGAACAGCCCGTTGATGAGGTGCAGGTTGCCCGGCCCACAGCTGCCCGCGCACACCGCCAGCCTGCCGGTCGCGGCGGCCTCCGCGCCTGCCGAAAAGGCGGCGACCTCTTCGTGGCGGACATGCATCCAGTCGATCTTGCCCGACCGGCGCAGACTGTCGTTGATCGCGTTCAGGCTGTCCCCGGTCACGCCCCAGATGCGCTCGACGCCGGCGGCGATCAGCGTGTCGGTAATGAGGTCGGCGATCTGCATGGGGGGTCCTTCACGAAGCGGGTTCGGGAGGGGAAACCGGCGAGCACGCGATTGGCTTCGTGAGGACGATTGCGATGTCGGAAAGCTGAGTTGCAATACGCCGATTGCCAACCATCTTTACTATGATTTATCAATGCGTTGGCTTTGACCAGAACACCAACAAGCACAATAGTATATTAGCAGGTTGCCGCGTCGAAAAATAATTTGACAGGCGGCTTACCCGATGCGCTCAGAAGCAAGCTAACCACCATTACACGGTATCAGCGAGGTTCGCTGTACACCGACACCGAACGATCATATAACTTATGCTGCAATGCAAAATAACGATGCCGCAAAAGCGAGACCATGGTTCACCATATGGTGAGGTGCCATGCAAGCGGTTTGCCGTATTATCGGCTTTGATCATTAAAATAACGCCGTGGTGCGAGAGCATTTGAAAATGGAAATATCACCATCGCGGAATTATATCAAAATTATTTCTGAAAAAGAAAATAGATACCTTGATCGTTACTTATTTGTATTCGGTGGGTTAACATATTTTTTATTCGTGAATTTTGTTAGAATGATAGTGCTGCATGGCACTGGTGAAGCAACCTTCTTTCAGATAGACTATGCTATACCACCAGTATTTGTCTGGATAGCTCGACGTATAAATATCAATAGATTTTTTATACGTATAATTTCTTTTTTCCTTGTACTATTGACGCTTTCCGCTGACATTATTTGCTTGGTAGGCCGTCAATTTCGTTGGGGAATTGATGCAATTCCTCAGTATATCGGAAGCTATCAAGATCTTCCTTGGCCAATATTATTACCAATTTCTCTAGGAATATTAATTTTATCTATTATTTTCACAGCCGCACTAAAAGGTCTTAGCCGATGCAATAGTTCAATATGGCCTCTCATATTATGCGTTACGATACTACTCGTCGCGGACGCCTCTATCGGTACCTCTAGGTTTAGAAGCAATGCGAGTGGGATCAATCTGATCACAACCGCACTTACCGATATTGGTCCTATGTACGCCGGAAGCAGCTTGAAGGGGGGTGCTTTGCGCAAACTTCGGAATGGGACGATGTACGTCGATCTCCGTTCAGCGCCATTGCCTCCACAAATTCTTTCCGTTGCAGTGGAGTCGTTCGGATGGGCGCAAGATCCAGCTCAAAGAGCAAGCCTTGTAGAACCTTTAATGCGAAATCTTTCTAATTATTATACTATAGAATATAATACTCACGAATACTTTGGCACAACGCTACAGGGTGAAATCAGAGAACTTTGTGGTGCAAGACTTGTAGGAAATGCAACGTCGCCAACGGTCATGCGACGCTTACCAAGATGCCTGCCTGCAACCATGCATCATCAAGGGTACGATACTCAATCAATTCATGGAAACGGGAGCCGATTTTATTCTCGATTTACGGTATACCCCACGATGGGATTTCAAAAATCATGGTTTTACGACGAACTGTTGGCGCAGGATTCTCAAATTACACCATGTAAAAATACCTCTTTTCGAGGCGCGTGTGATGCCTTTGTATTTCGCCGAGCGTTAAACCTTTTTGATGGACGAAAGAGATTCGTTCACTTGATGACTCTCGATTCCCATCTTCCGATAAATGATTCCGTAACCACGGGATGCCCACCAGGTTTCGAAAAAAATCCGCAGCTGTGCAGTTATGCATATCTGATCAGACGATCTCTGAACGAACTTTCTAACAATGTTATCACTGCCAAATACCGCCCTAATCTCATAATTATATTTGGAGATCACGCACCCCCTTTCATGTCAAACTCTGCTAGACGTGCGTTTTCGAAGGATAAAGTTCCCTATATTGTACTGCGGCTTAAAAATAATTCATAATACCAGAGTATTTTAGCGTTTTCGGCTTAGTAGCCCTCAGAACAAGTCCGGAGTGACGAACCGCGCGTGAGGGTCGTCTCCAGATTTATTATGGTTTTTAATAGATTGCAGGTCCGCACGCCGCCATCCTTACTCCAGCGTGCAGACCTTCTGCACGATACCCTCCGGCTCGCGATAGGTGCGGAAGCCCATCGCCTCGTAATAGCGCAGCGCGCCGGCGTTATCGGCGCCGATATAGGCGTCGATCTTCGTCAGCCCCGCCGCCTGCGCCGCCGCGCGACTGGCGGCGAACAGCGCCGCGCCCACGCCCTGCCGGTGCGCGTGCGGGCTGATATGGGTGCCGATGATGCCCCAGCCCGGCGGCACGTCGTAGCGATTGCCCGCCTCCGCCCGGACCAGCGACTGGAACCCCACGACTTCGCCCGCCGCGTCGACCGCCACCGTGCAGCGGATGCCGGCCGGATTGGCGATATAATGACGGGTCACGAACGCCACGTCGCTGGGCCGTTCGCGACCGGTCTGCGCGATGATCGCGCGCAGCACGCGGTGCATCGCCTCCGCATCCGCGATCGATGCCCTGCGCGTCTCCATGGTCCCCCCTCAAACTACTGATACATTACAACGGTGTGTCGTCAGAGCAACATTACGTTACAATATATTCATACCTTAATTCACCCGCTTTACGCGCGTGCAGCACTCGAACATCTGTCGCGCAGGATGCGGCGGTGCGGGGGCATCGTTCGCTTCGACCGGAGGAAATATACCCTATGAAGATCGTTTTCGGTCGCTCGCGCTTCGTCGCGGGTGCCGCCACCTGTGCGCTCGCCACCGCGTTGATCGCCGGCCCCGTCGCCGCGCAGACCACGCCCGCCACGCCCGCTACCCTCGACGCGCGCGATCAGGCGACGAACCCGACGACGACTGAAGGCACCGCGGATCAGGGCGCCGACGACACGATCGTCGTCACCGGATCGCTGCTGCGCCGCACCGACAGCGAAACGCCTTCGCCGGTCACCGTCCTGACCTCGGACACGCTGGCCAAGGCCGGCATCACCAACGTGTCGGACGCGATCCGTTCGATCTCGGCCGATGGCGCCGGGTCGATCGGCACCGGGTTCCAGAGCGGCTTTTCGGCCGGTGGTTCGGCGGTGTCGCTGCGCGGCCTGGGCGTATCGTCGACGCTGGTGCTGATCGACGGGCTGCGCTCGGCGAACTTTCCGCTGAACGACGACGGGCGTAACGCCTATGTCGACCTCAATTCGATCCCGTTCAGCCTGGTCGACAAGGTCGAGGTGCTGAAGGACGGCGCATCGTCGACCTATGGCGCCGATGCGATCGGCGGCGTGGTCAACGTGATCCTGAAGAAGCACTTCACCGGCATCGACGGCCTAGTCGAAGGCGGCGTGGCGGAGCGCGGCGACGCGTCGCACCAGCGCGCGCACCTGACGGTCGGCACCGGCGATTACGACGCCAATGGCTGGAACGTGTTCGTCAACGGCGAATATCAGCGCGACGGCCGGGTGTCGAACCACAGCCGCGGCTTCCCGTACAACACGCAGGACCTTAGCTCGATCGGCGGTCTCGACAACAATGCGTCGGACAGCTCGCTGACGGTCAACGTGCCGACCGCCTATGTCGCCCGCGTCCGCCAGAACGACCTGAACAACCCGCTGAGCGGCGCGACCGGATCGCCGCTGACCAACCAGTATCGCGCGCTGGGTCTGGGCAACTGCGCCCGCGACACCTTCACGGTGAACACGACCGCCGTGCAGGGCACCGGCTGCAAATACGATCTGGTTGACCTGTATCGCCAGATTCAGCCGCTGCAGGAACGCTATGCGCTGAACGCGCGGCTCAGCGTCCGCCTGAGCGACACGGTCGAAGGCTATGTCACCGCCAGCTACAGCCGCAGCGACGTCAGCATCAACGGCACCCCGTCGGTCATCCGCGCGACCCAGCCCTTCGGCGCCCCGCCGTCGGTGGCGTCGTCGAACCCGGGCATCGTCCTGCCGATGTATATCTGCTCGGCCGGCACCAACTGCGCGACCGCGACCGATCGCCAGCTGAACCCGAACAACCCGTTCGCGGTGGCCGGCGCCGATCCGACGACCAGCGCCGCGCGCATCTACTACATGTTCGGTGACATCCGTGGCGGCAGCGACCGCAAGAACGAGGTGTATCGCGCCGCCGCCGGCCTGACCGGGTCGTTCGACGACGAACGCTTCGCATGGCGCGTGGACGGGGTGTACGCCCGCGACGAGATGCAGATCACCCAGCACGGCCTGCTGAACATCCAGCAGCTGCTGCGCGCGATCAACACCGGCTCGTACAATTTCGTCAATCCGCAGGCGAACAGCCAGGCGGTGCGCGACCTGATCGCCCCGGACAAGGTCACGCCGTCCTTCTCGACCATGGCATCGGCCGACGCGTCGCTCAGCGCGCGCCTGCTCGACCTGCCGGGCGGTCCGCTCCAGCTCGCCATCGGCGGGCAGGTGCGGCGCGAGACGCTGGAAAACAACAACCAGAACGTGAACCTCGACACCTATGGCCTGACGACCGCCTCGGCGTTCGGCGCGCACACCGTGTCGGCGGCGTATTTCGAACTGGGCGCCCCAATCGTCAAGCAGCTCGAAGTGAACGCGTCGGGCCGCTACGACCATTATTCGGAAGGGTTCAGCCACTTCTCGCCCAAGATCGGCGCGAAGTTCACGCCGATCCGCGAACTGGCATTCCGCGGCACCTATAGCGAGGGCTTCCGCGCGCCGACCTTCGCCGAATCCGGCGCCCGCAGCCAATATGCCGGATTCGTGACCACCACGCCGCCGTGTAACTTCATCCTGCAGCATGGCGGGACCGGCACCACCACCTCGTGTTCGGCCAACGGCAACCCGTACAACCTGCAATATTCGCTGGGTCGCGGGTCGGCGGGCAACCCCGACCTGAAGCCGGAAATCTCGCGTAGCTTCACCGCCGGCATGATCTTCCAGCCCGTCCGCTGGTTCAGCTTCACCGTCGACTATTACAATGTGCGCAAGAAGGACCTGATCGTCAGCGGCCCGTTGGTCGGCGATGCGGTCAAGGCCTATTACAACTCGGCCAACCTCGCCGCCGCACAGGCTGCGGTCGCCGCCATCGGGCAGGGTTATTCGGTCAACAGCGTCGATGCGGTCGATCCGAACTTCCCGAACGCGCTGCCGCGCGTGCTCATCATCAACGTGCCCTATGTGAACGCGAACTATTCGACCACGTCGGGCATCGATTTCGCGGCGACGCTGACCGCGCCGATCGCGGACGACGCGACCTTCACGAGCCGTGTCGAGGTGACCCACATCCTCGAATACAACCTCGATGCGGGTGAGGCGAACGGCAACGTCCAGAACTATGCCGGCACGATGGGGCCGTACAACCTGTCGTCGGGCAACGGCACGCCCGCCTGGCGCGGCAACTGGCAGAACACGTTGCAGGTGGGACCCTATGCCCTGTCGGCGACGACCTATTATGTCAGCCGAATCAAGGCGGTATCGGAGGACCAGAACCTGCCGCGCGATTGCGCCACCGGCAATCTCTACACCCGGTCGGCCCCGCAGAACGAACAATTCTGCTACGTCAAATCGTTCATCAACGTCGACCTGAACGGCACGGCCAAGGTGAACGACAATTTCTCGTTCTTCCTGAACGTGAAGAACCTGTTCGACGTGAAGGCACCGCTGGCCCCCGCCGCCTATGCCAGCGCGCCGAACTTCCTGACGACGTGGCATTATGCCGGTCTGATCGGCCGCCAGTTCCGCGCAGGCGCCAGCTTCCGCTTCTGACCGGTTCGCTTCAGGCGACCATGAAACGGCGGCCTTCCCAACCGGGAGGGCCGCCGTTCTCGTATCTACCTTACGCCAGCGTGCGGACGCTGGGTTCGCGGTCCCAATAGCGCTTCTTGGCCGCTTCGACGAAGCCGGCGAGGTCGGTGACGCCTTCGTCCGGCTCGACACCGGCCTTGTCGAGCAGCGGCTTGGCCTCCGCATTGTGGCCGATCGCCTTGAGGTGGCCGAACGCGTCCATCACCCACTGGACGGCGGCACCTTCCTTGGTCAGCTTCTTTGCGGCGTCGGCCGACAGGATGACGGCACAGGCATCGACCGTGACCGAGGGCTGGCCGAACAGCTGCGCGTCGGCGGCGATGGTCGATCCGTCGGACAGCGGCACCTTGCCGACCTTGGGCGCGATCGTCATCGCATTGCCGCCGGCTGCCTTGATGGCGTCCTTCAGCGTCTTGAGGTCACCCGCATCGCTGCCATCGGCGATCAGGATGCCGACATTGCGTCCCTCCAGCGTTTGCAGCTCGCGCGGGCCGCGGATGATGCGCAGCGCGGGCGACACGTCCATGTCCTGCACCGGCACCTTGGTCGGCGACGCCTTGGGAAGGTCCATCGCCAGGCCATCGGCGACACGCTTGGCGAGGTCCTCGTCCACGTTGCGCAGGTTGGCGAGCATCGCGGTGCGGATATGCTCCAGGCTGACCTTCGACAGCTCGAACACCAAGGCCGAGGCGATATGTGCCTGTTCCGCCGGGTCGACCGAGCGGAAGAACAGCCGCGCCTGGCTGTAATGGTCGGCAAAGCTCTCCGGGCGGATGCGCAGCTTCTGGCCCTGCTCCTCCGAGGGGAAGGTCTTGTAACCCTTTTCCGGGTCCTCGCGCGCGCCGGCTTCCTCACCGGCCTTGGCAAGGCTGTTGGGCTCATAGTTCGCGCGGCCCTTGGGTACCGCCATCTGCATATGGCCGTCGCGCTGCTGGTTCAGGAATGGACACCCGGCGGCTTCGGCGCGGCCCTTGGCGCTGTTGATCGGCAGCTGGTGGAAATTGACCGAGCCGAGCCGCGAGAGCTGAGTGTCGGTATAGCTGAACAGCCGCCCCTGCAGCAGCGGGTCGTTGGAGAAGCCGATGCCGGGTACGACATGGCTCGGCACGAACGCCGCCTGTTCGGTTTCCGCAAAGAAATTGTCGGGATAGCGGTCCAGCACCATCCGCCCGACGATGCGCACCGGCAGCACCTCTTCCGGAATGATCTTGGTCGCGTCCAGCACGTCATAGGGCAGGCTGTCGGCAAATTCCTCGTCGAACAGCTGCACGCCCAGCTCCCATTCGGGGAAATCGCCGCGGTCGATCCGTTCGAACAGGTCGCGACGCTGGAAATCGGGGTCGGCACCGGCGATCTTGACCGTCTCGTCCCAGATGGTCGAGGCAAGGCCCGCCTTGGGCTTCCAGTGGAACTTGACGAAGGTCGACTTGCCTTCCTTGTTCACGAAGCGGAAGGTGTGGACCCCGAACCCCTCCATGTTGGCGAAGGTGCGCGGCAGGGTGCGGTCCGACATCGCCCACATGATCATATGGGTCGATTCCGGCATCAGTGAGATGAAGTCCCAGAAGGTGTCGTGCGCGGTCGCCGCCTGCGGATAGCCGCGATCGGCCTCCATCTTGGCGGCGTGGATCAGGTCGGGGAACTTGATCGCGTCCTGGATGAAGAACACGGGGATATTGTTGCCGACCAGGTCCCAGTTGCCCTCGCGGGTGTAGAACTTGACCGCGAAGCCGCGCACGTCGCGCGGCGTATCGACCGATCCGGCGCCGCCGGCAACGGTCGAGAAGCGGGTGAACACCTCGGTCCGCTGGCCCTTTTTCTGGAACAGGTCGGCGACGGTGATGTCGGCCAGGCTGTCGGTGCATTCGAAATAGCCATGCGCCGCAGAGCCGCGCGCGTGCACGATCCGCTCCGGGATGCGCTCATGATCGAAATGGTTCATCTTCTCGCGGAAGACTTCGTCCTCGATCAACACCGGGCCGCGCGCGCCTGCCTTCAGCTGGTTCTGGTTGTCGCTGACGGGCGTGCCGTGGTTGGTGGTCAGCACCGGATGATCGGCATCGGTCACCTGATGCGTTTCGCCGCCATTGCCGGCGTTGAGGGCAGTCGTGGTCATGGGGGAGTCCTTGGAAGAAGGGTTCGTGCCTCAACGTCCCGGCGGAGGGTGAAGTTGCCCGCCGCCGGGGAATCAGTGCGAAATAACAAGGCGATCGGCCGAATGTGACGCCTTCGTTTGCCGTACCCCCGCGCAGGCGGGGGTCCAGAGCCGCATTCACCAAAGTTCGTGTTTGTGGCCCTGGATCCCCGCCTGCGTGGGGGATACGGTGGCAGCCTGTCACCGCGCGTCCCTTGCCCGACCCCATTCTCCCGGCTACAGGCCCCTCATTCGCAAGGACCCGGTGCAACTCCGGGTGGCTATTCCGGCCGCCGATCCGCCGGACAACATCCCCGCATGCAACCGGACAAGCGCTCGATATGCGCCATGCGGCCCGATGTGGAATTTCCATGACCTTTGATTTCGCAACCTACCGCCGCCAATGGTTTCGCGGCGCCGCCGGCATACGCTCCGACATCCTCGCCGGGATCGTCGTGGCACTCGCCCTGATCCCCGAAGCGATCGGCTTTTCGATCATTGCCGGGGTCGATCCGCGCATCGGCCTGTACGCCTCGGTCACGATCGCGATGACGATCGCGCTGATCGGCGGGCGGCCGGGCATGGTCTCCGCCGCGACCGCCGCCGTCGCGGTGCTGGTGGGACCGCTGGTGCGCGACCATGGCGTCGAATATCTCTTCGCCGCCACCATCCTGATGGGGGTGATCCAGATCGCCGCCGGGCTGCTGCGGCTCGACCGGGTGATGCAGTTCGTGTCGCGATCGGTCATCACCGGCTTCGTCAACGCGCTCGCCATCCTGATCTTCCTGGCGCAGTTGCCACAGCTGATCGGGGTCAGCTGGCACAGCTATGCGCTGATCGCCGGGGGCCTCGCCATCATCTATCTGCTGCCGCGCGTGACCCGCGCGGTGCCGTCGCCGCTGGTGGCGATCCTGGTGCTGAGCGCGCTCAGCATCGCGCTGGGCCTGCCGGTCAACACCGTCGGCGACATGGGCAAGCTGCCCGAAGGATTGCCGAGCTTCGCGTGGCCGCAGGTGCCGCTGACGCTGGAGACGCTGCGGATCATCCTGCCGACCGCGCTGACCATGGCGGCGGTCGGCCTGCTCGAATCGCTGCTGACCGCGCAGATCGTCGACGACATGACCGACACCGACAGCGCCAAGGCGCAGGAATGCGCCGGGCAAGGCGGGGCGAACATCGTCGCCGCGCTGTTCGGCGGCATGGGCGGCTGCGCGATGATCGGGCAATCGGTCATCAACGTGACGTCGGGCGGACGCGGGCGGCTGTCGACCTTCGTCGCGGGTGCGTTCCTGTTGTTTTTGCTCGCGGTTCTGGGGCCATGGGTCGGGCGGGTGCCGATGCCGGCGCTGGTCGCGGTGATGATCATGGTGTCGATCGGCACGTTCAGCTGGAACTCGCTGCGCAACCTGCACCGCCACCCGCCGACCTCCTCGATCGTCATGCTGACGACCGTCGTCGTGGTCGTCGCGACGCACGACCTGTCGCTCGGCGTCCTGGCCGGCGTGCTGTTGTCGGGCGTGTTCTTCGCAGGGAAAGTCCAGCGGATGTTCGCGGTCGAGCGGCGCGCGGACGATGCCGGCGTGACCTACCGCGTTACCGGGCAGATCTTCTTCGCCTCGGTCGACCGCTTCCGCCGCGCGTTCGGTGCGGAAGCGGCGGTGCCGGTGACGATCGACGTCACCGCGGCGCATTTCTGGGATATTTCGGGCGTCGACGCGCTCGACAAGATCGTCGCCCGCCTGCGCCAGCAGGGCGCAGGGGTCACCGTGATCGGCTATAATCGCGCCAGCGCCGACCTGATCGACCGCTTCGCGCTGCACGACAAGACCGGGGTCGAACTGGGCGTCGTGCCGCATTGATCGGACCGCTACCCCCGCGCGCGCGGGGGTAGCGTCGACCTCACAGGTTCGTCTTGTTCCGGCTGTGATGCCAATACAGCCATGCCAGCCCGATCGGCGCGATCAGCACCGCCAGCTGCCAGCACAGCATCATCGTCGCGAACTTGAACACCAGCAGCACGATCGCCGGCAGGAAGAACATGTTCTGCCCGACGACGAACTCGACGATGCTTTCCCAGACGAAGCGGGCATAGGGATAGAGCAGCGTGTTGATGCCCAGCCATGCCAGCAATGCCGGCGTCGCCGGCCGGATCGCGGTCTTGAACCAGAACATGACCCCGGCGATCAGCAATGCGAAGAAAAGCTGCCGGAAATAATATTGCCGGCTCAGGCCGCCGAACGTCTTGTTGATGAAGCCACCCATGCTGGTCCCCTTTTCGATGGTGGAGCGATCCTATCGGCGGGAGGGAATAGCCTGGCTGAACAGCTTGGGTAAATTGTCTGTTATCCGTCACTTATGTCGCAAGGGGTAAGATTTTCCCGGCAATCGCACGATGACGGCGACGGCAGGGACATGAGCGACATGCAGGACTGGACCAAACGGATCGGGTTGAACGACTATCGCTTCCGCGCCGGCACCATCCGCGCCTGCGCCTTCGACAGCGGCGACCTGAACCGGACGATCGCCAATGTCCGCTGGGATGATGGCGACCGGCTCGAAACCGGCCGCCGCTTTCCCGCCGCGCTCGATCTCGAGGCCGGGGATCGGGTGATGCTGGTCGAACAGGTCGACCCGCTGTTCGGCACGGATGGCGGGTGGGTGCTGGTCACCAGCGTGCGGGCCGCCAGCTTTCACACGCGCGGGAACGTGCCGCCGCCGCCCGGGATCGGTTTCGATGCGATCAAGAAAGAAGCGCAGTCGCTGTTCATCCTGTCGCTGGTGGCAGGCACCGCCGCGATGGCCGCCTGTCATTTCTTCGGGATGGTGGGCGCGATCCTCGCCACCATCGCAACGCTCGTCGGCTATGGATGGCATGTGCGGCGGCGATGGCGGGTCATGCAACTCTGGCGCCGTTCCGCGGCAGACGAACGGACGCTGATCGTCGACGCGCCCGGCATCCTTGGTCGCTGGGCAGGCGACCTCCAGCGCGAAGCCACGGCGCAAGGGGCGGGCGCCCGGCAGGATACCGGTCCCACGCCGGCCAAGGATACCGATTGGTGGGTCGTGCTTGAGCTCCCTCGCGACGCATCGTTGGCCGAGATCAATACCGCTGGTCGCCGGATGCAGTCGCTCTACCATCCCGACAAGAACATGCATCTCGCCCCCATGTTGAAGCAGGAAAGCGAACGTATCGCTCAGCGCATCAATGCCGCACTCCAGCAGGCCCGCCGCGACCGGGCCTGAACCCGCTTTCCGCCGGAGCAACGGCGAAAAGGCGCGCCACGCTTCGACCTGCTCTCGTCGGAGAGCATCGCGCCGGCGTTAGCCGGGGCGTCCCGCAATTTCCGCATGGGGTAGCGGTGGTGATGTTTCGGTCGAGTCGTCCGTCGTTGCCGTCAGGCGGGGTGCCGTTGGCCGGTTAGGCCAACGACATTTTTCGTCTTGATATATGACTCCGATAGCGGTTGCGGATCGAAATGAGACTCGCACGCGGCACGATCGATCGCCGCGCCGAGCGAGGCCAATACCCGGCCGAGCGCCCCGCCCAGCGTCACCTCGGCCAGCTCCTTGCAGCTGAGCATCGCGCGCATCGCCGCCAGTTCGGCCGCCGCTTGCCGCTGATGCACCACCGCATCGCAGGGGACGGGCGCCGGACGCAGGCTGCGTGGCAGGAAACGCAGCAGCCTGCCCGGCAGGAGCGGGCGATAGATGTTCGAGGTCTGCCGATAGCGGGGACCAACGCCAGTCGTGCGGCAGAAGCGGCGCTGGCGCAGCAGGAACCCCGCCGCCTCCAGCGCCGCGAGTGCCCGTGCGACGGTCGCCCGGCCGAGCGCGGTCGCCTTAGCGAGGTGGTCATAGGTCGGGAACACCTTGCCGCCATTTAGCCGGGCGAGCGTACAGATTTCCTCGAACACGCGTACCGCCCCGGCGGTGAGGCCCGCCAGTGCCGCCTCCGCCGCCTCCAGCATCCGTCCTTCGGCACGTGCGGTGCGGCGGACCCGGCGGCCCGCGTCGAGTGCGGCGCGAGCCGCGCGCAGCAGGCGGTCGGTCTCGCCCCTGGCCGGCACCGCGAAGAAGCTGTCCTCGACCGTCCCCGCCTCGACGCTGCCCCGTCGTACCGGGGCGCCGGTTCGGTGCAGCCCGCCGCTGCGCGGCGTCCGCGTCTCCGCTGCCGCGGCGCTGCGCGTGGTGTCCACCGCGCCGATGCGCGCGCCCTTGTCCAGCGCGCCGATGCGCGCGATCGCCTGCGCCAGGATAAGCGCCATCATCGTCCCCCTGTCCGGGGCCGGGACCATTTTTGCAAAAAAGGGGCGTGGCGCGAAGCGCGCGTCCTTGAACCGGCAAGCGATCGGGGGTATTTGAAGGGTCTGTAGTGAGACCGGTTCGACGTTTGGCGACGTCGCTCCAAAACCCTTGGGACGCCCGGCCTTCGTGCCGGGCTTTCCTTTATGTGGTCACGGCCATTTCCTCATCTGCCGGCCCCGTTGCCGACTGCTGCGTGACCTTTGCAGATGAAACCCAACATCGGAAGCGTTCCCGGTTCGTGCTTTCGAGTAGGAAATACGAAAACGCACCCGTTTCGGCGCAAATTCCGTATCCCGATTCGTGCTTTCGAGTAGGAAAGCCCCTGCCGATTCGTGCTTTCGGATATCAATACGCGGCACAAGTTCGTGCTTTCGAGTAGGAAATACCCCGTTTAGTCGCCAGGTGATTCGGCCGGGTCCGAATCATCGCCGGCAAGCTGCTCGGGCCGCCTGCTCAGCACCACCCGCACCGGTGCGCTGCGCCGCCCGCGCCGGGGAGCGTCGCTGTCATCCATCGCCTGTTCGATCAGCTCGAGCCGATAGTCGGGGATGCTGTCCGCTGCCGCTATCTGCTTCAAAGCATTGCGAAAATTGGCAAGGGGGTTCTGGTAGCCGATCTGCAGGCGAAAGGTCGCGAGGTCGGTTTCCAACCGCTCCTCGCCGCTCGATCGCGCCACTTCATAGATGCGCCGCTCGATCGGCCCCAGCTGGAAGTACGCCGCGGCATAGTCGAGCACATGCCGGTCGAGCAGGATCGCGCGGAACAGCCAGTCGCACAGCCGCACCTTCACCGCCTTCAGCCGCCGTTCGCCGCCCCGTGTCCGCGAATAGTGCAGCTTGGCTTCGGATAGCCACGAGAAGAAGCCTTCCTCGCCCTCGCCGCCCGCTTCGATGTTGGTCTTGATCTGCGTGCCCTGCAGCCGCTCCAGCGCCTCCGACAGTCGCCCGTACGACCGCGCCGAGTGATTGGCGCCGGTGACCGTGAACAGATCGTGCGCGGTGAAGACGAAATCCTGGGTAACGCTCTCGCCCACCTCGATCTTCGCCAGCATCAGGCTGGCGATATAGAGAACGATTTCCTTGTCATAGATGGTCGCGACCCCGCTGGCCGACGGGCGGACCTCGATCGTGACGTTGTTCGACTGGTAGGTCAGCGGTTTCATCCACGCATTCTTGGCAAGCGCGAAGAACGGAAACGCCATCAACGACCGCTCGCCCCGGATCTCGGCGGTCAGCGGGCTGTCGAGCCGGAACAGGTCGCCCTGCGGACGGGCCGGGGTGCGGGGGGCAGCCTTGGGAAGGGGGGGCTTGCGGGTCATGGGTATTTTCTACTCGAAAGCACGAAGATATGACGGGAAACCGGGTTTGGCCGCATGCGGTTGCAGCGCGCCACCGTTCCCATTCGTGCTTTCGAGTAGGAAATGGTCAGACGGGCAAATCGGCCCGTCCGGACGATCACCGCTGCGGCCGCCCGGAAGACCGCGCCTGGTCACCGGCCACCGCGAACGGTGAGGTCGCATTGGCCTGCGGGTCGTAATAGCGGTCGATCCGGTTGCGTATCCGCGACTGCACCCGGTTCTGCACCCGCCCATTGATCCGGCCCATCGGCTCGATCCCGGCATCCTGCGCGATCTGCTCGCGGCTCTGGCGCTGGCCAGCCTGCCCGGCGGCCGAGCGGGCGGTTTCCCCCTGGCGGGTTTCGGGGAGGGTTTGTTGCTGGATGGGCGCCGGTTGATCCTGTGTGTCGACGCCGCGATCTTGGGCCACGGCAGGAATGGCACACAGAAGCAAAGCGAGAGGCAGGATCGAACGCATGGACGGGATCATAGGCCGATCAGCGCCTTTCGCAAAGCATGCCCATGACCGCCAACGGCAGTCATGGGCAAGAGGGTTCAGCGCTAGGCGGTTGCCACATGGTCGAGGAACCAACGATAAGTTTCGCGCACGCCATCCGTAAGGGCGAACGATGGTTTCCATCCTATCGCCATAAGCCGGCTCGAATCCATCAGCTTGCGCATTGTGCCATCAGGCTTGGTCGCATCGAACACGATCTCGCCTTCGAAACCGGTCACCTGCGCAACGAGCCGCGCCAGATCGGCAATCGTCACATCCTCACCATACCCTACATTGATGTGGCTCAACATGGGTTCGGTATTCGCCTGATAAAGCTTGGGTGGCAGATCGAGGACAAATAGCGACGCCTCCGCCATGTCGTCGACATGCAGGAACTCCCGGCGCGGCGTGCCCGTGCCCCAGATCGTGACCTGCTTGGCTCCTGCCTCGGTCGCCTCATGAAAGCGCCGGATCAGCGCCGGCATCACATGGCTGTTTTCGGGATGAAAATTGTCACCCGGGCCATAGAGGTTGGTCGGCATGACACTGCGATAGTCGGTGCCGTGCTGGCGATTATAGCTTTCACACAGCTTGATCCCTGCGATCTTGGCGACCGCATAGGGCTCGTTGGTCGGCTCGAGGATGCCGGTCAGTAGCGCGTCCTCGCGCATCGGCTGCGCAACCGCACGCGGGTAGATGCACGACGAGCCGAGGAATAGCAGTCGACGAACCCCACTGGCGAACGCCTGATGAATGACGTTACATTCGATCATCAGGTTTTCGTAGATGAAGTCGGCCGGATAGGTGTTGTTGGCATGGATGCCGCCTACCTTGGCTGCCGCAAGCACGACCCCGTCCACCACTTCGGTCGCAAAGAAATCGCGCACCGCATGCTGATCGGTCAGGTCGAGCTCGGTACGCGTGCGTGTCACCACCTCGACACCGCGTTCGGTCAGCTTGCGCGCAATCGCACCGCCGACCATGCCGCGGTGTCCGGCCACGAAAATCCGCATGGATATTCCTTACGATTCGAGCGAGACGGGGAGCGCATAGCCGTGCTGCTTGAGCAACGCGTGGCGCTTCGCCGACTTCAGATCCTCGGCGACCATTTCCTCGCACATCTCCTGCACGGTGATCTCCGGAACCCAGCCCAGCTTGTCCTTGGCGCGCGTCGGATCGCCCAGAAGCGTATCGACCTCGGCCGGACGGAAATAGCGCGGATCGATACGGACCAGAACGTCGCCCGTCTTCACCGCCAGTGCATCCTCGCCCTCGACCTTGTCTACAATACCAATCTCGTCGACGCCTTCACCTTCGAACCGCAAGGTGATGCCAAGGTGCGCAGCCGACCAGGTAATGAACTCGCGCACCGAATATTGCACGCCGGTCGCGATGACAAAATCCTCCGCCTGATCCTGCTGGAGCATCATCCACTGCATGCGGACATAATCCTTGGCATGGCCCCAGTCGCGCAGCGAATCGATGTTGCCCATGTACAGGCAAGGCTCGAGACCCTGCGCGATATTGGCGAGGCCGCGGGTGATCTTGCGAGTCACGAACGTCTCGCCGCGGCGCGGGCTCTCGTGGTTGAAGAGCACACCGTTGCAGGCATACATGCCGTATGCCTCGCGGTAGTTGACCGTGATCCAGTACGCATAGAGTTTTGCGACGGCATAGGGCGAGCGCGGATAGAAGGGCGTCGTCTCGCGCTGCGGGATTTCCTGCACCAGACCATACAACTCCGAGGTCGACGCCTGATAGAAGCGCGTCTTCTTTTCGAGACCTAGGAAACGGATCGCCTCGAGCAGGCGCAGCGTGCCAAGGCCATCGACATCGGCGGTATATTCGGGCGCCTCGAAGCTTACCGCCACATGGCTTTGCGCGCCGAGATTGTAAACCTCGTCCGGCTGAATTTCCTGGATGATGCGCGTCAGGTTGGACGTGTCGGACAGGTCGCCGTAATGCAGCTTCAGATCGGGCGAGGGCGCGTGCGGATCCTGATAGATATGATCGATGCGCTGGGTGTTGAACAGCGACGCGCGCCGCTTGATCCCGTGCACCTCATAGCCCTTTTCCAGCAGCAATTCGGCCAGATACGAGCCGTCCTGGCCGGTAATGCCGGTGATAAGTGCGACCTTCTTCGTCATAATGGCCCTTTATGCCTTGGCGCAAACAAGCTGAGCCCGATCAGGCCTGCCCTCTTGCATCGGCGGTTAGCGCAAAGTCATACGAGTTCGCGAGCATTTTCTATGTAAATCGGGCGGCTCCCGACCGGATTTTGATGGCGAATGGAGCATTGCCGCAGCTTGGTCGACACAGATCCCAAGATGGTCACGTCATCCGGCTTCGGTAACGGTACCCTGTCAATTCGTGGCAGGACGCAACCGGACGGTATCGATTTGACCCGCCGTACCCGTCATTTGCTCCGTAGGACGTGCCATCAACGTCAGTTTCTGTACCGGACAGTTTGCAGGCACTTCGAAACGCCCCGCAAAACGACCGCTGTTACGGGTCGATGAAGGCACCACCACCCGTCCCAGCTCGCGACCGTCGTCGCAACGCAGGGTCCAGTATGGCAAAGCCGCATCAGGCTGTTCAATACCGGTTGTTCGACCCTCGATCACATAGCTTCCGGACGGAAGCCACTGCGCCTGTTCCAGTAGTCGCCCGCCCAAACTGGGCGGAACCGAAAAATCGAAAACGCCACCGCGCTCACCTCGTTGTATCGTTGCAGCGATCCCGCTGTCGTTAATCGGGGTCCAATCGAAGGGAGATGGCGTCGTCCGATCGGTCAGGAAGTTCGGGTCACGCGCAATACGGCGATCGACACCAGGGGTTGTCGATGAATAATAGCGCCAAGCCTCGGCAACATGCCCCTCCGCCAGTAACCTTGCAATCAACGCGGCCGCAGCTCCATCCGACTGGACGACACGGCGCTGCTGCAACGCTTCGAACAATCGCGCAACAGCACGGGCATCAGGGCCGTTACCCGAGATATAGGCAACGAATTGTTCGCCCCATGCAGGTCGTCGTGCCAGTGTGCGGACCAGTGCCGCACGAATATCGTCATCGCTGATCGCCCTCACCAATACCGGAAACAGCAGGTCGGGTGCTATACGGGAGGTTCGCAACGCAATGTCATAGTTGCGCAACGTGCCCGGGATGTCTCCGCGCCCGACAGCATCCTCGATCGCCCACAGCCGGGTACGCAGGTCGCGGCGCGAAAGCATCTCAGAATAGGCAAAGGCTTTGCGCGCGATCGCCGTATCACCACGGATCTGTGCATCAATGCCAAGCGTCGCGACCGCAGATACTGCGGTCGCATCCTGGCGCAGCGCCTGCTGCGCCAAGCTATCAGCGAATTGCCGATCGGCCGGACTCGCCTCGGGCCCGGACAGCTTCTCGGACAAGATAGCCGTGATACGTCCGTCCCAAGGTGCCATCGCGTGGGCTCGCTCAGGGGCGGCAGCGCGCACCGTATAGGCAAGCGAATGTGCAACAGAGAACGCACCGATCCCGGCCGCTACAATCGCCAAAGTGCCGCGTATCCCCCATTCAGCGGCGGATCGTCCGCGCCGGGCAACACGGCGTGGCATCAGCCTTTCGCCTCTGCCTTCTCGCGGCCATAGCCATACCCATATTCATATCCATACCCATAATGGGCCTTGCGCGCCTCGAACTTCGTGAGCACGCCACCGAAAATATGGGCGTTGGCAGACGCAAGCCGCGCCAGCGCAGTCTTGACCAGTGTCGAGCGGATACCATGCGATTCTACGGCATAGACGACGCCCTCGACCCGGCTTGCGATCAGCGGTGCGTCGGCGAGGCCCATGACTGGCGGGCTGTCGATTACGACGTGGTCGAAATGTTCATGCAGCCGTTCGATCAGCAGCGACAGGCGGTTGCCGGTCAACAACTCGGCCGCGTTAGGCGGAATCGGTCCGGCCGACATGGCGGTAAAGCCCAAGTCAGCCATATCGAAGGTCAGCGGCGCGATGTCTTCCTGCCCTGCCAGGAAATTGCTGAGACCATAATCATGGTTCACGCCACCCAAATGATGGACTGAAGGTGAGCGCATGTCGCCATCGACCAGAATAACCCGCTTGCCGCTGCGCGCGAGCATGGTGGCGAGTGCCAGCGCAGTCGTCGACTTACCTTCAGCCGGGCGGGTCGATGTGACCGACAGCGACCGCGGCACGCCATGTTCGGTCGTGAAGGCAAGGTTCGTCTGAATCGCAAGATAGGCATCGACCAGATCGGACTTGCGATCGAGCAGCGCATCACGCGGCGTAACTCCATCCACCTTGGGCACGGAACCCAGGAGCGGCAGACCAAGCCGACGCTCGACCTCCGCCGGATCGGCAATTGCCTCGTCCATCTGCTCTAGTGCGAAGGCAAGTGCAGCGCCAAGTCCCAGACCTGCAAGCAACGAGATCGCAAGGTTTACAAGCAGGCGTGGGCTCGATGGCTTTTGCGGGATGTCCGCTTGATCGACGATGGAAATGTTATTCACGCCCACGCCGCCAGCGACACCGATTTCCTTGAAGCGCTGCAACAGCCCTTCGTACAACGCCCGATTGGTATCTACTTCCTGCTGGAAGATGTTATACTGGATGGACCGGCGGCGAAGGTCGAGGTAGCTACCCTTGAGCTGTTCGACGCGCGCCTTGAGCGCACGCTCGCGCTCTACTGCCCCGCGATATTCGGTTTCGAGCGAGCCCGAGACACGACGTTCCTCGTTGCTAATGCTGCGGTCGAGTTGATCGATCTGCGATTTCAACGCGCGCGCAGCGGGATATTCCGGTTCGAACTGGGTCAACAGCTTTTGATAGTCCGCGGCATATTCAGCACGGCGCTGACGCAGGGCATTGATTGCCTGGTTCCGAAGTGCTTCGGAAGAAGCCCCAGCACGCCCACCTTCGCGATAGCGCGCTTCCACGGCAATACGCTCTGCCGTTGCCTGAGACAGCGCAGTATTCAGCGAGGCAAGATCATCGGCAACGATCGAACGCTCTGACGTCGATCCATCGGCGTTCGACTGCGCAGGCAGGTTGATGATCCGCTCTTGCGAAGCATAGCCGACCAGCTGACGCTGACTCTCGTCGAGACGTTCCTTCTGCTGCGCCAACTGCCTCTGCAGCAAATTGCGGCCGTACGACGTCGCTTCGACCTTACGCTCGAGGTTGGTTTGAATGAACGCCTCGGACCAGGTGTTGACGATCTTGGCCGAAAATTCTGGGTTAGGGCTCGTAAAGCGAATATCCACCAAACGCGACAGGCGGGTCGGCGCAATATTCAGATTTTTGAGAAGGGTTTCGCCGGCAACCCGCTGACGGATTTCTCGCCCCGATGCCGGATACCGGCCGTTGACCAGCTGGAACGCCGGCTCATCGCGCGAGATACCGAAGCGTTCATAAAACGACGGATCATCGACGAGACGCAACTGGGTCGCCACCCGCTCAGACAGCGAGCGGGATTGCAAAAGGCCATACTGCGTCTGATAGAATTCCTGGTCAGCTACGCTCGTTTCACGCTCGACGCCCTGAAAATTCGTGACCTGATTGGCTTCACGCGAAATCTCGATCGTCGCAGTTGCCGTGAACTTCGGGGTCATCAGCAACGTGATGATCAATCCCGCTAAGACACAGGCGACCGTGGCACCCAAAATGACGTACCGCCAACGCATGGCGATCCGCATATATTGCCGGATGACCGGAACGTCGTTGCTGGCAGGTGTTGCCACCGCGGCGCTGCGGTCGGGTATCGAAAAAGCTGAAGTCATGACGGCCGGCCTTATTGCACAATCGCGATCAGCGGAGCCGCCAGGATCGGAGACAGGGAAACGAAATCACGGAACAGACGGCGCTGCGGAGAATCTCCGACAACGATCACATCGTTCGCAAACACCGGCGGATCGTCATAGGCACCTTGCCGGATAGCCGCGACGTTATACAGGCCGGCCATGCGCTGATTGCCAACGGTGCGCAGGATGACAACGTCGTCCTGCCGGGCAAACTCCGAGAGGCCCTTGGCCGATGCAATAACCCGCATCAGCGTCATCTGATTGGTGACCGGGTACAGGCCGGGCTCAACGACCTGCCCGTCGATGGTGACGACTTGGCTGACCGAGCTCTTGATGTTGACAGTAACACCGGGATTACGGACATATTTGGCGCGCAACGCCTTGTCGATCACTGCAGCCAGTTCCTCGGCGGTCTTCCCGCGCGCATCAATCGTACCCGCAAGCGGCATGGCGATGCGGCCGCTGGCATCGACCTGGGCCTCCCGGCTGAGTTCGGGCACATTGAAGACATCGACCTGAATGGTGTCGAGCGGTCCGATCAAGGCAGGACGATCTTCCGCAGTCAGATCTCCCCGCCCCGGCGGCGGCAGCACACGGCTACCCTCGACAACCGTCAACCGTTCAGTGGACGCCAGGGGCCGGTGCTTCACACAACCGGATAGAGCCGCCGCTACTGCAAGGGCGAAGAAAAGCTTACGCATGCGCTTACGGATTTCCGGAGAAGCTGTGAAAAACATAGCGGCCTATAGTTGGCCCTTAGCAGCGGGTAAAGGCGTACGCGCAATCCTGGCTCGCGAAGTCCCGAGCCAGCTGGCGGCAATGGCGATCATCGCCATCATCATCGGAGTTCGAGCGGCATAGTCGAACAGCGCGGCAACCAGAACGAGAGCAAGCATCGCCGATCCGAGTTTGGCAACATCCGTTCCGCCACGCCACGCCCGGATGCTGGCCCACGCCCACCACAACAGCGCCCCCAGGAGCAGGACCAGCGCGCAAGCACCCCCGTCGAGCACTACTTCGAGAAAATCATTATGCGCATGATTGAAATATGTCGCCTTCAGCATCGACCAAGGCTCGTGGATGCGGAAAATCGGATCGAAGCCACCATAGCCGGAGCCCGCCGGAAAATAGATCGCGATCATCCGGAGAACCGTCGACATGTTTCGAGTACGCAAATCCCCCCCGGCATCCATCTGGAACAGCCGGTCCACCGATATGGCACGATCGGCTCCGATACTGAGCAGGACGAACAGCACGATGGTAAGGACGCTTCCAGCTACAATCGCGGGGAAAACCCATCGCGGCAGCCTGCGCCGTTCACGCTGCAAGGCGTTGCGGACCCACAGTAAAGCCATAGCGATTGCCAATACGCCCAGGAGCAGCCCCGCCCTGGACCCACTGGCCAGGATAATCAGTACGAACAGCAGCACCAGCCCTCCGGCGATCGGAATCCGCCAGCCCGCGCGCCGTCCGACAGGGAATGCCCAGACCGGAACCACCGCACATCCCATCGCAAGCAACAGCGCGAAATGGTTACGGTTCGCCAGATTGCCGCTGACCTGTCCGGGCGAGTCATTGATGAAGGGGTTATCGAAACCAGCACCCGAGAATTGGAGCAGCCCGAGGACTGCCGCTGCCGCGATCATGGTCAGAACGATCGCAGGCAGCCACGCGGCCTCATGCTCGTTCAATCCCGAAACAAGCAGCAATATCGCGAACGGAACGACCAGTGATGCGGCTGCATTGACCGCCGCGCCAGGTACGATCGCGATCGGTCGCCATGTGTCGTTGTTGCCGATCACATCGGCGGCACCGGCCAGTTCGGCACGACCGGGCATCGCCTGCCATACAGCCGCCGGCAATGGTATGAGCTGTATCAACACCAGGACAAGCGCGGCGGAGAGTATCCAGAATGCCGGACTCACCTTCGAAATCGATGGCCGGGTACCGAAAAGGGCGGCGATAATGACCGCAACCCACGCGGCGGCTCGGACCACCGTCTGTCCCATGGCATCGGCCCGTGCCGCACCACCCGCCAGCCAGATCATCACGAGCAGGCCGATCAGTACGATTGCGTTCACGCTCAGCTTGGGCTGGTAGATGGATCGTCCGGATGCCGACATGCCGATTGCCTGTTCACACTGCGCCTGTTGCGCACCAATCGTACGCAAGGCGGCCGCCTTTAGCGGATCGATCGGCTTTACATAAGCTTTAGATCGTCAATGCGGTGCATCGGGGTTTGGCCGACCCGGTTCCGCCGCCATCCGATCGCTCTTGGAACCCCATGTCATGCCCGACCCGGAAACTCACCCCTTTCTCCTCTGGCGCTTGTCGCGTCGTGACATCCTGCGACAGGTACCTCCTGCTACTGTCATGTTCGGTTTCTCGACAGTGGCCTGTGCCCGGGAACCGGCGAATGCCGGCCTTTTCGCCAATATTCCCACGCTGCGGTTGCCGGAAAACGTGACGACGATCGTGACAGAAGGTTGGTCGCGCAAAGGATCGGGCGGCGCTCGTTATGTCTTCGATCCGACCATCGATGTTGCCTGGGTCCGGCGCTATCCGCGGTCCTCGGCAATTAGTGCTAATGGTCGTGGGTTTCGTCTCGACCAGGCAGGTGGCGATGTCCGGCAATATGGTGCCATCGGCGACGGTCGTCAGGACGACACCGCCGCGATCAACGAAGCCTTGTCGCGCGGTGGAAGCGTCACGTTGTCGGGCCCCGCAATATATCGCGTGACCGGGCGGCTGCTGATGCCCATCGACGGCACCCGGCTGCAGTTCGATGCGTCGGTAACCCTCCATGCGAATGCCTGGCAGTATCGTGGTGGTCAAATCCCGTTCGGGAACACCATCCACATCACCGGCGACAATTGCGAGGTCGTCGGCACGGGGCCGACCTCGGTGATCCGGAACGACGGCAGCGATGCAAATGGCGTCGGCTTCCTGCACTGCGGTGGTGGCCGGGTCGCGGGGCTTTCGCTGCAAGGAGGCAAGGGGCGACTGTCTGCGATCAAGGACGACACATTCCAGTCGGGCATATCGATCGTCAACGACCCGGCGAGTAACCGTCGAGGCAACATCAGCCGTACGATTGTCGAGGACTGTACGATCAGCGAGTGGATGCAATATGGCATCAACCTGTACGGGGCGCTGGCGCGCGACGTGGTGCTGCGTCGGAATGTGATTACGCGGATCGGCTTGATCGGCGACAAGGAATCCGTCGGCAGCGGGATCGCAATCACGCGCGGTGCCGGGCCGATCCGGATTCAAGGCAACACTATTTCCGGAAACAAGGGATGCGGCGTCTTTGTCAGTTCGGCGGGGGTCCAGATCACCAACATCGTCATCATGGATAACCGAATCAGCGACAACGGCCGCGAAGGCATCTGCTGTAGCGAAGAAAAGCTATTCGGCGCAGTCGCTGCGATCGGCCAGGATGGCGTGACGATCAATAAGAACCGGATCGAAAACAATGGCGCGGCGGGGGTCCGGGTCGGAACCTATGACGGCGTAGGTTCGATCGTGGCGCTGTCCATCGTTGATAATCAGATTTCAGGCAATCGGGGCTCGGGCATGCTGCTGCAGGCGAATACTGATCCGGCGCGGGGCGTTGACGCCAACGTCACCGACAACCAATTCACCGCCAACGGAGATTATGGCGTTACGATCGGACTAAATCGCATCCGCTTGCGCCATGGCCGCAACAGCTTCGAACGCAATCGTCAAGGCGATACTATCGACCATCGTGGTGGAATCGCCCGCCGTCTGATGAAGCAATGATCTTCGCGGCTTCACTTTCGTGACTGTTCCCCGCCCTTTGAATTCTTTATGGGGCGGGCATGACCACGACAGAATTGCCCTTCCTGCCCTATGCCCTCCCAGATATCGGCGAAGCCGAACAGGCTGCCGTCGGCAAGGCGATGGCCAGCGGATGGGTTACCACAGGCCCGAATGCCCGCGCATTCGAACAGGAATTCACGACGTATCTGGGGGGCGACGTCACAGCGCTGGCCGTCAGTTCGGCAACCGCGGGTCTGCACCTTGCGGTCGAAGCGATCGGTGTCGGCCCAGGCGACGAGGTGATCGTTCCTACGCTCACCTTTACTGCTACCGCCGAGGTCGTGCGCTATATGGGCGCCGATCCAATCGTGGCCGACATCGATCCGGCGACACTGAACATTGATCCCGCAGATATTGAGCGCCGCATTACCGCGCGGACCAAGGCCATCATCGTCGTCCATTACGGGGGCCTAGCGTGCGACATGGACGCAATCCTTGCAATCGCCCGGCGGCATGGATTGCGCGTGATCGAAGACGCAGCACATGCTTTCCCGACAATGTACCGGGGCGCGCTGATCGGCACGCTGGCATCTGACATCACCGTGTTCAGCTTCTACGCGAACAAAACGATGACTACCGGCGAAGGCGGCATGGTTGTCACCCGTGACGCCGGGCTGGCGGAGCGGATGCGAGTGATGCGCCTGCACGGGATCAACCGCGACGCATTCGACCGCTTCCAGTCCAAAACGCCTGCCTGGTATTACGAAGTCGTAGCGCCGGGCTACAAATACAATCTCAACGACATGGCTGCGGCGCTTGGCCGGGTTCAACTTACCCGCATCGATGCATTCGCCGAACGCCGCAATGCACTGGCCCGTCGGTATCAGGATGCGTTTGCCGGACTGCCGATCATCGACGCTCCCCGCCCGGCACAAGGGGATACCCACGCCTGGCATATCTATGCCATTCGCCTCACGGTAAAGGATGACGATCTAGATACGCGCGCGGGGTTCATCGAGGCGTTGAGCGTAGCGGGGATCGGAACGAGCGTTCACTATATTCCGCTGCATCGCCAACCGTATTGGCGCGATACCTATGGCCTGACGGCAGCCGACTATCCCCATGCTGATCGTGCCTATCACGGCTTGGTCAGCCTTCCCTTGTATACGTTGATGAGCGACGCCGATCAGGATCGTGTCATCGAAGCCGTCAAGGGCGCATTGGGCTAAGCCGTGCTGAGCTTCCTGTTCTTGTTTCTGTCGATCGCGATCGTCGTCGGACAGGTTAGCCTGGACCGGCGCACGACTGCGTTATCGCCGCATATCCTGTTTCAAGTCTATTTTATCATACAGCTACCATTGAACCTGTTCTTAGGGACCAACTACTATCTGCCACGCTTCTCCGCCTTGTCGCCGCTGACATCGACGACCGACATCGCATGGCTTGGCGGGTTCATAGTCATGGCGCAATTAGTCTTTGTCTTGGCAATGTACGCGATCGGAGCGCGCCCGGTGAATGGTCCCGCGACCGCACCGGTGCTTTGGCCACGTACCCGCGTCAATCTGATCTGCGCCGGCATTTTCCTGCTCGGTTACCTAGCATTTTTGGGATTGGTTCTCATCAACGGCGGATTTGCGGCATTCGCCGAAACACGCGAGGTTTGGCGAACCGAAGGGGTTGGTGGACAGGGCTGGGTCCTTTTCCCTGCCACGACGATGCTAGCCATCGGCATGTGCGCAACACTACTCAACAACAAAGAACATTTTACCGGCCGCATTGGCGCAATAAAGCTTTTTGCCCTCTACCTTGTTGCCATATTCCCTGCCAGCCAGCTTGGCTTCAGAGCGCTTATATTTTTGCCGCTGCTCCAAGCAGGATTTTTCTACCATTCTTTCATCAGGCCAATTCCCGGAAAATACATCTTAATAGGATCACTGGCATTGATGATGGCCTTCACGCTGTATGGTATACAGCGTGAAATACCTTATGCGTCAAATTATGGCAGCTATTTTGAATATTTGAATTACGTATATCTAACTCGTCCCGATATCACGTACACCGTTGCATTACGCTCCATGGGTGCGGATATCGTTCAACAGACTATAGACCATATGCAGACTTTTGGGAATTACATCCTGTTTTTTCCGATATTTGTCGAAGCGCTGACGATTGCTGTTCCGTCATCGCTCTGGCCGGGCAAGCCGCAACCGCTTTCGGTCCAGTTCTCGCATGATATCTTTGGTAGGGAAGGCGGCTTCTCACCGACCATTCTCGGCGAAGGATATTGGCATGGCGGAGTTCTCGGCATCATCGCACTGCTGATGCTTGCAGGTATTCTCCATGCCTATTTCCGGTCGCTTCAGACGAAAAGCAAAACCAACACCTCCAGCGCACTGCTCATGCTCTCGCTATATCCTTCGCTCATCATGATGGCGGAGGCGTTCCAAGGATATTTCAACGGCATCATCCTGATCGCTATCGCCAATTGGCTGTTCCGGATCGTAATCGGTGCCAAACGGACATCTGCTCCGACAACCACCGACATCCCATCCCCAAAACCGGCGATCTGATCGATCCGACTACCGCTTCATCGATCTTCATTCCGAACGATCGTTCGCTCAGGACACACCATCATGCTCCCGCTCGTGATCTGCGCCGGTCCCCGCGCCTTGCCGACTGCGGCCGTCGCTTCGCGCTATTATGCCGCGGACGGCATCCCGGCGATCGTGATACGCCCTGCTGCATATGCGGATCATGATGCCCGATTCGAACCGGGCACCCACTGTATCGATGACGAGGCGCTAGCTGGCGTTGAATCGGTGAGCGCCTATCTCCGGGGGCAGCGCGAGCGACTGGCAAGTTTCGACCGGGCGCCTGGTTGGTTTTTGCAGCAGTTCATCAAGCTGGCCGCAGTCGCCATGCTTGACACCGATTATGTCTTTATCGCCGATGGCGACACGGTCTTCTCCCGGCGATTGTTACGTGACATGCTGACGCAGCCTGCGATCATGACGACCGGTGAGCAATATGCGAACTATGATCGCTTGCTGGCCGCGCTGGGTTTGGCGCCCCCTGAGCGTAGCTGTGTTGCGAACGGCAATATCTTTCCCCGTGATCCCCTTCTACGGCGATTGGCGACGCCCGAAGGCTTTATGTCGATCCTTGAGGACCATATTTTTCCATCACGCGGCGCGCTTGATTTTTCAGAATATCAGCTGACTGGCAGCCTGCTACAATCGCACCTCGCGATGCGACGTATCAAGATGTTCCGCCGCTTCGATCTGCTGATTGACAATCTCGACGACATTCCCGCCGCTTTTGTCGAACGTGCGCTACGCCGATACGACGCCATCGCGATCGAGGCGAACCACCATCGCTCACTTGCCCGACAGGTGGCTGCGCGCATATTCTATGGCATCGGGCGCAGTTGGTGACCCACGCGCATTCAACAATCGATCAGGCGATATCATGAACGACAAGCGACGCGGCCATCACGTCGTCGTGCGTACGCACGGCGGACTGGGCAACCAGATTTTCCAGATACTCTATGCTCGACTGCTTGCGAACGGGCGCGAGCCGGAACTGGTCCACGATGCCAATTATCGACACGCTTTCGGCCTCAACTCGGCTTTTGCCGACCACCCGGAGCCCGGATCGTTCGCGAGACTGATTTCACGCGCCCGCCTGCCCAAGCTACTGGAGCGGGCACATCTGTCAGCTCGCGGCGTCGTCACCATCGGCCGAACGACCTTCGCAGACGCTTATTTTCAGGGCACGCACTTCTACGACGCCTTCCGTCCCGACGCGATCGCGCGTGAAATCGGCCGTATCCGGAAGGAACTGCAGGTCCGCCCGGACGTGATCCACGGTGATGAGCTCCACCATATCCGACTAGGTGACTTCTTTAACGACGAGCAGTCACAGCGCACCTACCTTGCCGAGCGATTCACGGAATTACCCGTTGGTGCGTTCATTATTACCAATCGCGAAGACCTCGTCGAAGAAGCAATTCGCAGTCCTGAATTGGTCAGACAGAATTTATCGATCGTTCCCAGTGGTTCGGCGTCAGCCGACGAAACGCTGCGGCTGATGAGCGGCTATCGAACCATCGTCTCCAATGACAGCACGCTCGCATTCTGGGCAGCCTGTCTTGCCGGTCGACGCTTGATCACACCCAGTCAGCTGCTCAACTCATTGTTCGATCAACTTCGCGCAGCAGATTGAATCGACATGTGGTCACGGGCCTTTCGCCTGCTGATGGTAACGGGGTGCGGCGTTGGCGGGAGTCTCGTCAATTTTGCCGCCCAGGCGATCATCGCGGCCCGCTTCGGTGCCGGCCAGAATGTGGACACCTATGTGTTCTCACTGGGGCTTCCGACGTTTCTGGCGGGATTGCTCGCCACCTGCATCAGCTACATCGCAGTCCCGGAAATAGCGCGGGTCGCAACCGATCCAGAGCGCGAACGGCAATTGTCGGGACGGTTGCTTTGCGGCATTGCCGCCTTGGCAGCGGCGCTGGCGCTCGGCGCCATACCGGCCTTGTTTCTCCAACCTGCCCTGCTACTTCCCCCCAGCTCAACCATCCGCGATCAGCCGCAACTTCCGATCCTGATTGTCCTGGCATGGGCTACCGGCGGCGTTCAACTGGTCAACGCGTTGCTGATTGCACGCCTCAATGCGACCGGTCGACAAATCGGCGCTGCATTGTTGTCCCTACCACCCGGCCTTGTCTCGGTCGTTGTCCTACTGATGGTTCCCGTCAGTGCGATATCCATCGTCGCGATCGGCGTGCTGATGGGCACGCTGGTCGTTACGCTGATCGGTTGGTGGATGCAGCGTGGCCATTTCGGCCGGCGTGACGGACCACGGCAGAGCGGCGCCATGGCGGTTGCGATCCGCTCTTCGGCGTGGCTGTCGGTGATCGCACTAACGTGCTTTTCAAGCTACGCGGTCATCGATTCTTTCTGGGCACCGCGTACGGGACAGGGGGCGCTCGCGGCACTGGGCTATGCGCAACGTATCTTGATCGGTGCCGGCAACCTTGTGATCCTTGGCCCTTCAGCCATTGCCGTACCAATGTTGGCGCGGATCGCGGCGGTTGGCGACACCGCCGGGTTTCGTCGGACGTTGGCGTTGATTGTTGCAGCTGTCGGCGGGGGAGCGGGCGTCATCGCCCTTGGCATTTTCGGATTTTCAAACCGGATCGTTGCACTGCTGTTTCAGCGCGGCGCATTCGATGCCACTGCCGCGCAGCAGGTCGCATCCGCACTGGCCCATCTCGCCCCAGGCATGGTGGCAATGCTGATCGGGGTAATGTTGATGCGAGCGATCTTTTGCATTCCTGACAGTTTTCGCCACGCTGCAACGATCGGCCTTGGCTGGTCGGTGCTCTACTTCACCTTGTCAGGACTGCTGGCAGAAAGTGGGGTGACGGGTATCGCCGACGCCTACAGTCTTGCGTGGATCATAACGGCCGTAGTCGGATCGATAATCTTATGGCAACGAGCCGGCACGTTGCAGATTGCGAGCGGGGCGGAACCATCATGCTGAAAAGAGCAATCGATCTTGCGGCCAGCACAACCGTGCTGCTGGTTACGCTTCCCTTTCTGTTGGCAGCTGCTCTGGCGGTTCGGTTCAGTTCGCCTGGTCCGATCCTGTTCCGGCAACGTCGGGTCGGCCGTAACGGGCAGGTATTTGAGATACTGAAGTTCCGAACGATGCGAGTGGCGCAAGACACGACCAACGCGATCACGATCGGACGCGATCCGCGGATCACTCCAGTCGGTCATTTCCTGCGGCAAAGCAAAATTGACGAACTTCCGCAGTTGGTGAACGTTCTGCGCGGCGACATGAGTCTGGTAGGGCCACGTCCCGAAGTACCACATTATGTTGCACTATATCCCGATGACCTTCGCCATAAGATCCTGTCGGTTCGACCTGGCATCACAGATCGAGCATCGATAAAATATCGCCACGAAGCCGAATTATTGGCCTGCCAGACCGATCCCGATGGTTATTATCGATCGGTCATCATGCCCGACAAACTGCGACTTGCAGCGCAATATGCCGATCGCGTGTCGGTCGCCGAAGATATTCGCGTCATTCTCGACACCCTGAAGGCGGTATTCCGGCCGCAACCTTTGAGCTGAAACAGCCCTGACATGAACATCTGGATCGTCAATCCTTACGGTACCCTGCCCAGCGAAGGGTGGCGGGAGTATCGCAGCAGCATGCTCGCTCGGGCATTGGCGGAGCGCGGCCATCACCCCACATGGTTTTTGTCGAATTTCGAGCATCGCTCAAAATCGTTCCGGAAGGAAGTACATGCGGATCCATCACTGCCGGGCGTGACGATCCGCTGCCTTCCGGCTCGAGCCTATGATCGCAATATATCGATCGGACGTATTCGATACGAACGATCTTTCGGCCAAGCGTTCGCAGCAGCGAGCAAGAAACTGCCCAAGCCCGACGCGATCATACTCGCCGAGCCATCCTTGTTCTTTGGGGGACCGGTATGGCGGTATGCGCAGGACCATGACATTCCTTTCATCGTCGACATCCTGGATCTCTGGCCGGAAATGTTCGCACTAGCCGCGCCAAAGCTAATCCGCCCCCTCGCCGCCCCATTGCTGGCACCATTATATGCCCGCAGGCGCAAGTTACTCCGCAAGGCGGCAGGCGTCGTCGGCTGTACGGCCGGTTATGCTGATATCGCCCGTGCGGTAACAGACCGTCCAGTCGACACTTTTTACCTTGGCGTTGACGTTGCCGAGGTTCGTGCAACGATGCAGGATATCCCGGATCGACTACGGCTACCGGCATTTGACGGGTTGACCTGTGTGTATGCCGGGACGCTTGGGGACGCCTACGATATTCCCTCGCTTGCCGCGACGGTCGAAGCGCTGGCATCGCTTGGGCAAGTGCGACTGGTGGTCGCAGGAGATGGCCCCGAGCGTTCCCGGCTCGAACAACTGGCACAGCTATACCCCCAGACCCTAACGTTCCTTGGAAAAATCCCGCCGCATGAACTCGGCGCTATATATGCGCAGGCACAGATCGGCCTGTGTTCTTACGCACCAGGATCAGCGGTCGAAATGCCAGTTAAATTATTTGATTATTTGGCCGCAGGTCTGGGTTTTATCACTTCCTTAGATGGAGAAATCCGTGCTTTGATCGAGGCTGGTGCGGGCATCCATTGCCGTCCCGGCGATCCAGTCGTGCTGGCCAAGGCGCTGACTGACCTTGCCGCTGCCCCGACACGCGTTACTGCCATGCAACGAGTTGCAGCCAATTATGGAGAACGCTTCGATCAACGGCAGCAGCACGCTGCGTTTTCAGCCTTCATCGAACGCTTGGTCACAGCGTAGTCAGTCTGTTCGGTTGCGAGCTGACCAATCCTGAACCACCCGTGGGTCGAAATAGCTTTCACG
Source organism: Sphingomonas sp. Leaf32 (assembly GCF_001421765.1). Taxonomy (GTDB): domain Bacteria; phylum Pseudomonadota; class Alphaproteobacteria; order Sphingomonadales; family Sphingomonadaceae; genus Sphingomonas. The sequence goes on from NZ_LMLA01000004.1 coordinate 44,070, forward strand.
GACGCAGGGGTCGTCGAAATATGCCGCATCACCCTCGCGGACGTCACCGACGATCCGTGCAGGAACTCCACGTGCGATAGCAAAATCGGGTATATCGCGAGTTACGATCGCCCCGGCGTCGATCCGACTACCGCGACCGACCGTCACTCCCGGAAGCACGATCGCTCCTGCGCCGATAAAAGCAAATGCACCAATTTCGACCCGACCCAGCGTATATCCAGGACGCTTGGCTGTTTCGATTTCGATGTACCGCCTGCCACAAAGGCGGATTGCGTCCTGACTGCCATGCGACAGGATCCCCGACCAAGCCGCCATTTGCACCCCTTCGCCGATCGTCACTCCGGCGCTGCCATCGACGTGGCAATAATGTCCGATCCACACATTATCGGCTATTGCGATCGATGCGCGATCGATGAACGTCGCAGACGAACTGATACGCGTTCGCTGGCGAAATCGTCCGCTGACCCGATCACGATAACCATACGCGACGAAAGGCCGTTGCAACGCAGCCCGCATATTCATCACAAGCGATATCAATCGCCCTAGCGGAGAAAGATAAATTCGTCTGAACACGCCGCTTTCGCTCCTGCGCTCCTTTGATGTCGTATCAAGCCGCGTGTGGTATTTCGCTGCTTCGCCGCCCGACGAATTCGGGTACGAGCGTCTGTAGTTCGGCGATCAGCCCTGCTTCATCGTTGTGATCGATCAGTTCCTGCAGTCGCATCAGGGCTGTTTCCAATTGTTCCCATGGGATGAATGCCTCGCTCGCCTTCATGATGAGCGGATGATCGGACGCCTCCGATGCGTCCTCGATCAACAATTCCTCGTACAATTTCTCACCTGGGCGTAGGCCAACCTCCCGTATTTCAATATCACCTTCGGGATTGGCTTCGTCGCGTACCGTCAGTCCGGACAAGGCGATCACGCTATGCGCCAAGTCGATGATTTTCACCGGCTTGCCCATATCAAGCAAGAATACTTCGCCGCCTTTTGCCATCGCGCCCGCCTGAATGACCAGCTGTGCCGCCTCCGGGATTAGCATGAAATAGCGGGTCATCTCGCGATGCGTGATCGTCACGGGACCACCAGCATGCGCCTGTGCCCGGAACAGGGGGACAACCGAGCCGCTAGAACCCAGTACATTGCCAAATCGTACCATGCTTAGGCAGGTTGCAGATTGTGTTGCAGCCAGTGCCTGTAATATCTGCTCGGCGAGGCGCTTCGTCGTTCCCATGATACTGGTCGGACGAACCGCTTTATCGGTAGAAATCAGTACGACATGCGCCGTACCATGGCGCAATGCAGCCTGTGTCAGCCGCAATGTCCCGATCACATTGTTACGGACTGCCTCTACGACATTCTGCTCAACCAGTGGGACATGTTTGTAAGCAGCGGCATGAAATACCAGTTCCGGACGCCACGTCGCAAAGACATGATTCATCATTCGCACGTCCGCCACCGATCCCAAGAGGGGAACGATTTCGATATTGCGCCCTTCTTGCCCGACCAATCCCGACAATTCACGATGGATCGCATACAACGCGAACTCGCTGTGATCGAGTAACAGGACCGAAGCCGGCGCATTCTCAACGATCTGACGGCACAGCTCGCTGCCGATCGAGCCTCCTGCGCCGGTGACAAGTACGACCTTGCCCGTCACATTCCGACGCAACAAGGTACTATCGGGAGCGACACGATCGCGCCCAAGCAGATCGTCGATCGTTACTTCATGTAGGTCCGACACCTTAACCCGGCCGTGTACCAAGTCGAGCATACCCGGCAGCGTCCGGACATTCACCGAAAAGCGGCGCAGGTCGGCAATGATTTCGTCGCGTCGCTTCCGCGTGGCAGACGGGATGGCCAGCAGTACGTCGGACACCTGCTTCTGGGCGATGACATCACTTAGTTGCGCAGGTCGAAATACACGAAGCCCATCGAGGGTCTGTCCCGACAGGGTTATATCGTCATCAACGAAGCCGATAACGATCATCTCTTGGCTCTGCCGCAACGCTAACAGCAACTGACGACCGGCTGACCCCGAGCCATAGATCAGGACGCGCGGCCGCTCACCACTGGCTCGCTCCGATCCCATCTGGCTGAGAAGCTGTGACATCAGCATTCGTTCAACAAGAATGACGATCAGTAGAATAGCGGGTTGCAGCAGCCCCAATGTCCTAGGTACGCCATTGATACCATAATAGGTAAAAATGCCAGCATAGGGTATTGCGTAAATAGATATGTTCCGCGCCAACATCTGAACCGTAGAGGCTCCGACATAACGGAAAAGAACCCGATACGCATTACCAAGCGAAAATACGCCAAGACACAATAGCACAGACAACATCACCGCAAATACGAGCGGTCGAGTTGGAGCCGGCAAATAGCCAAGGCGCAGATAAATGGCGATAACGGTCGCGACGACACATGCAAAGGCGTCACTGAAAACTACCATTGCCCGCTTCAATCCGCGCGGCGCGCCCATTAGCGAAGGGGTTACCCCTTCACGGACGACAGTGCCTGCGTTCGTAAGCATCCGTTGCATTGCTAAAGTCTCTAACCGAAATTTGCCCGGATTGGGCTTTGAAACCCGCTACTCCGATCCGCTCGATCGGGCAACTGGCTGTCCATTCGCAAGCGTTGCGCATTGGCCAACGGGTAACCATGGCCGATAACAGCAACGAGTTAAGATAGGCTCTTCAAACAATCGGTACCACGCTCTTCATTATAGGTTCCGACTTCGGTACTAAGCCGGTCAGACACGACGGACACTGATACCGGCACAGCAGCCGCGTCATCATTTTGCGCATCCATCTTCGGGGCTGATCGTCATTTAGCTTCTCCGGTACCATTCGCCGCCGAAAACGCGCGCCCTCTCTTCGTCAACCTGGATCGAGTCCGGGGTAGCGATAAGAGGCGAATGTCGGTCGACCCAAGCGTAGCGCCGTTTCATGATATCATAGCTGCTGTTGCAGCCCTCTCCTCCACCATCTTTGTGCTGTGATCGATGGCTATCGCCCATAAGCGGCCTGTAATCGTCAGCAGAGGATCTGGCCATTTCTGCAAAAACGCCGGCCACGGGCTCCCTCCCGTGGCCGGCGTCCTTGTTCAGGCCGGAGCGCTTACTCCGCCTGATCCTGCGCAGCGCGCTTCACCTGGCCTTCGCCCATCGCCGATACCAGCACGTCGCCCTGCACGCTGAAGTTATCGGCAGGGATCGTCGCCACGCGGCGGCCGACGGCCATTGTCACCGATTCCACCCGGCCGCCGGCGTTGCGGCGGACCGACTGGACGCGGCCGATCGCTTCGCCGCGGGCGTCGCGGACGGTCTGGCCGGGGTTCAGCGCGGGGATCGCGCCGCCGCCCATCAGCGACAGGGCGCCTTCGCCCGATCCGCTGCCCGAAGCTGATCCGTTGCCGATCGCGCCGTTCGCCATGCCCGAACCGCTGCCGCTGGCCGCGCCGCTCAGGCTGCCGGCGCTGTCGCGGACCTGGCCGACCGCGCCGCTTGCCCGGTCGCGGACGTTGCCCACGGCCCCGGCCGCCCGGTCGCGGGTGGTCGCGACCCCGCTCTGTACCCGGTCGCGGGCCGCGCCGGCGGTGTCGCGCACCGCGTCGGTCCCGATCAGCTGCGCATCGACGCTGCCACCGGCGTTGCCCGATCCGCTGCCCGATCCACCGACCGTGCCGCCCAGCGCCTGGGCAGTGCCGTCGATCGCGCCGTCGCCGCGGGCCGAGCCACCGCCGCGGGCCCGGCCGCTGCGCCGGTCGACCTGCCGTTCGGTGGTCACTTCGCCACCGCCGCGACGCGTGGTGCGTGCGGTCGTCTCGGCACGGTCGCGGATCGGGGCGACGGTGCGGTCGATGCTGCCACCGGTCATGCCGCCGATCCCGCCGCTGAGGCTCCCGCCCAGCCCGCCGGTCAGCCCGCCGCCACCGCCCAGCAGCTGGGCCGAAGCAGGAGTTGCGATCGCGGCTGCAAGGGCCGCACCCATCAGGAACATCGTCTTCATGGCCGTTCTCCTTTGTTCGTGCGCCGCGAGGGGCGCTTCGTGAAGGAGAACGGGTGCCGGTTTCGGTTTAATCCCGACGGCTGCGTTTTTTTTGGAGAAGAGATTTCCGTCCGCCCAGGACCGCCGCCCCGGACGTGCAGCATCGGACCGAACGCATGCCGATCCGCAGCGGCGCGTGTCACCCGGCTGCGACGGGATACGGCATCAGGGGTGATCGATCTCGCTTGCGGCCCGGTGGCCCCGGAACACGTCCGGGGCGACGATGTGGTTGGCCGCGCGCCCCCTTATTTCGCCGCCGTCACCGCCAACGCACCGCGCACCTTCTTCGCGACATATTCCGCGAACCCCTTGGCATAGGCGTCGCGCAGGTCGGCCCTGGCTGCTTCGGCCTGATCGGGCGTCTTTGCCGGAAAGACTGCCAGCGGGTTCTTCACCTGGCCGGGGAAGCTGCGCGGCCTGGACCCGCCATCGCGCCCGAAGTCGCGAAAGGTCCATTTGGCGAACAGGTTGGTGCCGACCAGCGGTTTCTTGACGTAGAACAGATCGTCCCCGACCAGTTCGGCATAGCAGGGGGTCGTCGCGCTGCTCAGCCGCTTGCCCAATTTCAGGCTGGCCTGCATCGTGCGCAGCGCGGCCTTGACCGCCGGATCGGCCTTGGCCGACGCATCGGACGGCACCGGCGGTTCGACCACGATGGTATAGCCGGTCAGGCCAAGCATCCCCGTCACATCGGCGGCGCGCAACGCATCGACCTGTGCCGCAGGCGACAGATCGTCGTGCATCAGGTCGGTGATCGTCGCGACCTTGCCCTTGTTGGCCGCCTGATCGATCAGCCCGCCCAATGCGCCGCCGAACATACCGACGCCGCTCATCTTCATGCCGAGATAGTTTTCGCTCGGCCAGATATGCAGTTCGCAGGTCTGCGCCTGTGCGGTGCCCGACGCGAGCAAGGCCAGCGCCCCCATCCAGAATTTCATGTGGCTTCCCCCGTTTCCCTACCGAAACGTATAATGTTCGGAGAAGCGGACGGAAGGGTGCTGCGGTGGAGTTGCCTCCGAAACCGACCTATTCCTACCGCACCGGCGTCCGGCACGCCCCGCACAGCACGCCGCGCCCGGTACGGCCGCCGCGCTTCGCCTCGCGGTCCAGCGCCTTCAGCGCCGCCGCTGCGTCCCCGCCCCACACCGCCGATAACCGCGCGGCGACCAGCGGGGCGGCGAACGACGTGCCGCGCACACTGCGCGCCTGTCCGGCGGCATTCAGCGCCAGCATGTCCGCCCCTGGTGCGGCATAGTCGAGGTGGCGGGCGCGTCCCGCCTCCACCAGCACGCGGCCCCGCGCGTCGACGCCGGTAACGGCGATCGCCTGGGGATAGCTGGCGGGATAGGCCGGCGGGGCGGCGGGGCCGTTGTTGCCGACCGCTGCGACCACCACGGTTCCCCGCGCCCGCGCCGCCGCGACGAACCGGCCGAGCAGCGCATTGTCGGGTCCGGCAAGGCTCATCACCACCACCGGCACCTTGGTCTGCACCATCCACGCCAGCGCCCGGGCGAGCGCGCTGGCGCTGCCGCCCGCCGGATCGCTGCCATAGACATCGGCGACGTGCAGCGCCGCGCCGGGCGCACTGGCCCTGATCCCGCCGCCGCCGGTCAGCAGCGACGCGACCGCCATGCCATGGTCGCTGGCGCGCGGGGCGCCGCTGACAAAGCCCTGTTGCGCGGACAGGCCGGGGGTGCCCGTCGCCACACCGCCGTCGATGATGCCGATGCGTTTGGATGCGGTATTGGGCGACGGCATCGCCCCACCCACTCCCCGTACCCCGGCGGAGGCCGGGGTCCAGTTGGGAAGGCTTTTCGATAGATTGGCAACGTCCCCCAACTGGGCCCCGGCCTCCGCCGGGGTACGGGAGGAAGGAGGGGCCGCCCCCACCCCACTCGCGCTATACAGCGGGTCTAGCGTCACCCGATCCCCGCCGACGATCCGGCCCAGCACCCGCGCCGCCTCTACCGCCGACAGGCCGGCGGGCGCGCGCAACCGGGCGAAACCGATGCCGAGATCGTCGTACCGCTCGCTCTCGATCATCGAAAAACCGGCGCGCTCTACCACCGCCAGCAGCGCCGGATCGGGATCGGCCAGCGTCACCTCGCCCGCGCGAACGGGGTTGTCGTCGCGGTCCAGCTCGATCCGGTCGGGAAAGCGGCGGGCGAGGTCGCGGGCGCGCTGCACCGATTGCCGTGCCAGCTGGCGCGCATCGGCCACCGCCGCGTCGAGCGGCAGCGCGCCGGCGATCCCGCCGACCGCCTCCCCCACCCGTCCGGGCAGCTGCGGGAGCTGCGGTACGGCGGGCAGCAACTGCGCCGACGCCGCCGTCGGCAGGGCCAGCATCAACGCCACCCATCGCAGGAATCCCGCCCCGGCCATCACGCTTCACCTCGCCTGCCATATGCCGGCCGCATCGTTACGCCGGAATGGGGGATGGCCGGAAGCGATATCCCTTCCTTCTCCTTCCGGGGATCGCGCAAAGACCGTATCCAATCGCTGCTAGGATTTTCGTTCGTCATGCCGGATGAAACGGGCGACGCCATCCGTTTCATCCCCGAAGCCGGAAAGGACACCGTTGCGCTTCGAAGACGAATTGCTGACGCATCTGCCCCGGTTGCGGCGTGTCGCCCATGCGCTCGCCCGCAACCGCGCCGATGCCGACGACCTGTTGCAGGCGGCGGTCGAACGCACCCTCACCCGGCGCGATCAGTGGCAGGCCGGTACCAGGCTGGATGCATGGGCGATCCGCATTCTGCGCAATTTGTGGATCGACACGGTCCGGGCACAGGCAAGGCGGCGCGAAACCTTCGTCGCGCCGGAGGCAGGCGACGCCGTGGGACGGCAGGGCGAACAGGAAATGGCAGTGGAAATGCACAATATCGGCCGGGCGATGGGCACGCTGCCCCCCGAACAGCGCGAGGTGATCGCGCTGGTGATGGTGGAGGGCTTTGCGTACCGCGAGGCAGCGGAAATCCTCGATATTCCGATCGGCACGCTCACCTCGCGCCTGGTGCGCGGGCGCGAGGCGCTGCTCGGCGCGCTGGGGGAAGCGGCATGACGATCGATCCCGAAACGCTGGCCGGCTATGCCGATGGCGAGCTGGACCCGATCGCCGCCCGGCGCGTCGAACGGGCGATGGCCGACGATCCGGCGCTTGCCGCAGAGGTCGAGCGTCACCGCGCGCTGACCGCCCGGCTGCGCGGCAGTTTCGCCGGCCTCGACACGCAACCGATGCCCGCCGGGGTCGAGGAGCTGTTCGCGCGTGCCGACAATGTCGTGCCCTTCCCGACCCGCAAGCCCGCGCCCAGGCCGCAGCGCTGGTGGGGTGCTGTCGCCGCCAGCCTCGTCGCCGGGCTGCTGCTCGGCCAACTGGTGCCGCGTCCGGGCAGCGACCTGGGGTTCGAAGGCGGCACGGCGGTCGCGCAAGGGGGCCTCGCCCGTGCGCTCGACACGCAACTCGCGTCGACACAGGGGCCACAGGCGCCGGTCAAGATCGGCATCACCTTCCGCGACCGCGCCGGCGCGCTGTGCCGCACGTTCGAAACCGGCACCACCGGCGGCATCGCCTGTGCGGGCGACAGCGGCCCCTGGCGGGTACAGGCGCTGCAGGGCGGCGCGCAGGCAACGACCACCGCCTATGCCCAGGCCGGATCGCCGATGGCGGCGGTGCTGGAACAGGCGCAGGCAATGGCGGCGGGCGACCCGCTGGACGCGGCGGGCGAGGCGGCGGCGCTCAAGGGACGCTGACGCGTGGGGGAATAGTCCTCCCCCCACCCCGTTCGGTTCGAGCAGCGGCGGTCGAGAACCCCCGCCGCCTACGCCCCCGGCAGCAACTGGCGCAGCCGCTCCCGCGCGCCTGCCAGCACCGCCGCATGGATCGCTTCCGGGAAACCGGCCGGCAACCCCGCCTCCACCGCCGCAAAGGCCGCGTCGAACACGGCATGCACCTCTGCCATCGCTGCTTCGACCATCGCCACCGATAGACCGGCGGCGCGGCCGGTCTCGATGAAATGCCGGCCATGCAGATCGCCAATGCAATATTGGCGCGACGCCCCTACCGCCATCGCCAGCCTATACTGCCTGCGCTCGACCTACCCGGCGGCAAGACTCGGCTGCGCGGTCAGCACGTCGTAGAGCGGGGTCAGGCGGAACCGCCCGCCGGGCGACAGGAAGATGCTGAAATTCTTGGCATGACCATCGGTCGCGCCGATCAGCCAGAACAGCATCTGCGCCTTCAGGAACGTCAGCTGGTCGCCCCCCGGATCGTCACTGCCCACCAGCAGCTTCGCGACATCGACGATCCCCGGCCCGCCCTCGCTTTCATATTTGGCGCTCGGCGGGACCGACAGCGCCTGGCACATATCCTCCTGCGGCAGGCGCAGCAGCCGCCCGTCCCGGGTCCAACGCCGGTCGGAGCGTTCGACCGCCAGCACGGCGGTATCGCCGAAGCGCACGATTTCCGCCGCGTTCACCGGCAGGCCGAACGCCGCCAGCAGCTTCAGGCAGTAATATTCATTCTCGACGCTGTCGGACAGGTCGATACCGCCCGGCAGCCGGCCGATCCGGGGTTTCAGGATATGCGTCGTCGGCGTCGTGCCGATCGGCTTCTTCCATTGTCCGTCATGGTACAGCAGCGCGGTCTTTTCCTGCGCGCCTGCTACCGAGATGCGGAACGCGGCATCCCGGTCGAGGCCCAATGGCGCGCGCGCCAGATCGGCGATGATCGCGGCGACCTCCGTCTCGTCGAGCGGCACGCCGGTCACCTCCAGCGCATCGGGCGGATCGACATCGTCGGGCACGAACTGCAGCGCGGCGACGCAATCGCGGCCGATCTCGCTCAGCAGGCTGAACGCATCGGTTCCCCTTGCCCCCACCCGTTCGGCGACGCGGGTGCGGATCGGGCGGGAATCGGGCAGCAGGTTTTCGAACACCGCGAGCACCCGGTCACCATGATAGCCGCCGGGGCGCAGCGGCAGCGACAGCGACACCGGGATCGCGTTGGGCAGCGCCAGCCAGTCCTCTGCATAGGTGAACTCGATCGCCCCGCTCGCCTGCCGCGTCAGCCGCCCGACCTGGCGGTTGTTCAGAAACACGTTGAGCGGCGCGCGCGCGGGCCGACGCGTCATCCGAGCAGATCCTCGATTTCCTCGTCCCAGCTTTTCGTCCGGGGGACCACGGTTAATTCGAGATCGAGCGCCGCCAGCACCGCGCACAGCGTATCGATCCGGGTGGCGCCATGGCCGTTCTCGATCTGTGAGATAGTCGCCTGCCGCAACCCGGCCTGCTGCGCCAGCTGCGTCTGGGTCCACCCGCGCGATAGCCGGTAACGGCGCAGCGCTTCGCCGAATTGGCCAGGGGTGCGGGCAAGCTGGGACATGAGACGGCTATACGCCATCCCGCATATTCTGGCAATATACTAACTGGCGTATATTACTGAAATATACGCTAATCAGTATGGGTTCGTCGTCCCCAACGCGGGCTGATCGTCACCTCATCGAACAGATGCCGCCCCAGGATCACCAATGCCGCGCCGCTGCTCGCCCCGATATAGGCGACCACGCCCAGCCCATAGGCGAGCAGCCCCGCCGATTGCGGCGGCACATGGAGCGCATAGAGCCAGTACAGCGCAGCTCCCGCCACCGCCAGCAACACCAGCCCCAACAGCCGCAAGGCCCGGTCGGCCCGGCGGGTTCGCCATCGCTCCATGCCACGTCTCCCTCTCCAACGTGGCGCACCAGCTATCGGGCGCGGCATAGCAAGACGAGAGCGATTTCCCGCTTTCGCATAGCGTCGGCATAATCGCACGCGCCGCACTATGCGCGCGCTATGCAATTGTCTGGAATCGCTCTCGAAACCCAATGCGGCGGGGCATAGCTGAAGGCGGCGGGTGCAGGACGCCCGACCTTTGGAAGACAGATTGCATGTCACGCGAACCCGATCCGGAGCCCGACGAACCGGCAACCATCCATGTCGGGCAGGACGCCGCCGGCCACTGGCTGGTGCAGGACAGCGGCCACCGCCTCGAAGGACGCTTCGTGTCGCGCGATGCCGCGATCGGCTATGCGCGCGGCGAATGCCGGATGCACCATGCCACGCTGTGCATGGCGACCGCGCCGCTGGTCCCGTGCGTGTCCTTCGCGCCGCTCACCGATGACGAACGGGTGGCGGCATGAGGACCGCCGCCCGCATCGCTCCCGCCGCGCAGCGCATCGCGCCGCGCCCGGCCCCCATCCGTCGCGCGGTACGCGCCGACCCGCGCTGGCCTCAGATCGTCGCCGCGCTGCAGGCCCTGCGCGACGCCCGTCGCCATGCGGTGCGGATCGTCGATGCCGACTGCGCCTGTGGCACGCTGCTGATCGAGGTCGCGCGCCATGCCCGCGCGATGGGCTTCACCGCGATCGAGGGGCGCGGCATCGACGGGTCGCCGGCGATGATCGGCCGCGCGCGCGCCGCCGCCGCGCGACTGCACGATCCGGCGATCGGCCTGTCGTTCGACATGACCGACATGCGCGGCGCGCTGTTGCAGGAGGCGGAGGCCCCCGCCGACCTGCTGCTGTGGCATGGCGGGCGCGATGCCGACGCCACCGGCATGGCGGCGGTGCTGGCCGCAGCGGCGACACGGCTGATCGCCGATGGGGACAGCGCCGCATGACCCGCCGCGACCTGCGCTGGAAGGGGGCCGGGCTGGTGCTGCTCGCGCTGTCCTGCACGATGGCGGCGGCGCTCGACGGATCGCCGCTGGCGCTCGCCTTCTTTCCCGTGGCGCTGCTCGCGCTGCCGCTGCTGCTGCATGGCAAGCGGGTCGGACAGATGGTGCGCGCCGGATGGCACGGGCATGGCCGCACGGTCGAAATCCTGCACGCCGCCCGGCTGCGCCAGCGCCGCTGAGTCACCCGGTCGATCGATCGCGCCGCACTGATTCAGACAATCCATGCGACACGCACGCGCGCCTGCGCGATAGTGCCGCCATGGAGCTGCCGTTCATGCCGATCGAACTGACCGCCCGCGATTCCGCACGCGGCATTGCCCGGCGCTGGCGGGTGGTCGTCTATCGCGACCTGTTCGGCATGCTGCTGGTCGAGACGCAATGGGGCCGCATCGGGCGGGCGGGGCAACGCCTGGTGCGCGCGTTCGTCAGCGAGGATGCCGCCCTCGCCCATGTCCGTGCGCTGCTGCGCCGCCGCGCGGGCGCAGTGCGGCGGATCGGGGTGGGCTATGCCTGATCCACGATCGGCAGCACCCCGAACGGCCGGTTGAGCACCCGCAGCACCTCATGCGCCACGAACACCCGGTTGCGGCGATAGCCGGTCCGCTCGCGCAGCACATCCGCCGCGACCAGTTGCTCGATCGCCGCATTCGCCGCCGGCGGCGACACGCCCAACCGCTCCCCAAGCCGCCGGGCGGTCAGCACCGGATAGTCGGGCAGCAGGGCCAGCGTGCGCAGCGCCGCCGACCCGCCGCGGTAGCGCCGCCGCCCCCGCCATGCCGTCACCAGCGCGACCAGTGCCGCGCGCGTCGCCATCAGCTCGTCGACCGTGCCCTTGACCGCATCGGCCAGAAACGTGACCATCGCGCCCCAGTCGAGCCGCTGCTGCGCCGCCGCCAGCGCGTCGTAATAGGCCTGTCGATGCGCCTCGATATAGGGCGACAGGTACAACGGTACCGTGCCGTCCGCCGCCATCATCAGCGGCAGCAGCAGCCGCCCGACCCGGCCATTGCCGTCGCGAAACGGATGCACCGCCTCGAAATGGGCATGGGCAATCGCCATGCGCTCGATCAGGCTCTGCGTCATGCCCTGCATCCCCTCGCTGCGCAGATAGGCGATGGTGTCGTCCAGGCACCCCTCGATCCGCGCCGGCGGAGTCGGGTTGTAGCGCGAATAGGCGATGTCGGCGCGCGGTCCTCCGATCCACACGACGCATTCCCGCAAGGCGCCGGGCGCGTCGCGATAGCCGGGGTCGCCCTGCACCACCGCCCGGTGCAGCTCGGCAATCAGGGCGGTCGTGAAGAATGCCGGCCCCTGCGCCGCCGCCTGCGGCACGAGCCGGTCGAGGATCAGCGCATAATCGCGCACCTGCCGCGCGGCGGCGCGGTCGCCGTCGTCCGCCTCCTCCTCGAGCGAGAGCAGCTCGTCGAGCGTGCTGTACGTCCCCTCGATCGACGAACTGCTCACCGCTTCGCGCCGGGTAAGCAGGCGGCTGACCATATAGGGGTCAGCCATCTCCCCGGCGAGCAGGTCGACCCGTGCCAGTGCCGCCACCGCCCGGCCATGGTCGGCCAGTCCCTGCCCGAGCGGTATCGCACCCTCGGGCGGGGGTGGCGGCACCACGCCGTAATGCGCGGCATAGGGATCCGGCAGCCGTTCGAGCCGCTCGCGGATCGCGTGGCAAAGGTCGTCGCGGTGCATCGCCAATCCTTAGCATGGCATCGGCTTCGGTATCTATAATAAAGGTTATATAATTAACCTTTTACAAAATAGTAGATTATCACTTTTTTGAAAGCTTATGCGCGTGCGGCTTCCCCAAAGCCAAACTAGGGCGGACTAAATTCCTACGCTATTGCTGGACATATAGCCCTGCGCCATTCTCCCACCAAAGACAGGGAGATTACGCATGGCATTGTCGTTGGCGCTGATTCTGGCGCAGGTCGCCGCGCAAGCATCGCCGCCCCCCGAACCGGTCGTGCAGGCACCGGAGGAGGAACCCCGCGCCGATACCGGCCGCCTCGCGCCTGCCGACACGGGCGAGATCGTCGTCACCGCCCGCCGTCGCGCCGAAACGGTGCAGCAGGTGCCGATCGCGATGTCGGTGATCGGCGGCACGACGCTGGCGGACACGGGGGCGTACAACGTCAACCGCCTGACGCAGCTGCAACCCACGCTGCAATTCTATTCGACCAACCCGCGCAATTCGGCCGCCAATATCCGGGGGCTGGGCGCACCGTTCGGTCTGACCAACGACGGCATCGAACAAGGCGTCGGCATCTATGTCGACGGTGTCTATTACAGCCGCATCGCATCGGCGACGTTCGATTTCACCGACACCGAACGGATAGAAATCCTGCGTGGGCCGCAGGGCACGCTGTACGGCAAGAACACCACCGCCGGCGCGATCAACATCACCACGCGCAAGCCCAGCTTCACCCCCGAAGCACGCGTCGAGCTGACCACCGGCAATTACGCCTTCATCCAGGCAAAGGCATCCGCCTCCGGCCCGATCCTCGGCGACACGCTGGCGGCGCGCATCTCCGCCTCGGTCACCTCGCGGCGCGGCACGATCCGCAACACCGTGCTGGGCGGCTATGCCAATGCACAGGACAATCAGAGCGTGCGCGGGCAGTTGCTGTGGAAGCCCGCCGCCAATCTCGATGTGACGCTGTACGGCGATTACGGGCACCAGAACCCCGATTGCTGCGCGCAGATCTATGTCCGCACCGGCACGACGCAGCGCCCGCTCAGCCGCCAATATGCAGCCCTTGCCGGCGCGTTCGGCTATGCCCCGCCCTCGACCGACGCGTTCGACCGGCTGACCGACCTCGATACGCCCCTGCGCGCGCGCCAGGATCTGGGCGGGGTTTCGCTGGTCGGCAACCTCGATCTGGGCGCGGCGACGCTGACCTCGGTCAGCGCATGGCGCTTCTGGAACTGGGACCCGTCGAACGACCGCGATTTCACCGGGCTGCCGATTACCACCGTGTCGGCCAACCCGTCGCAACAGCGCCAGTGGAGCCAGGAATTGCGCATCGCCTCGAACGGGAAGCGCGCGGTCGATTACGTCGCCGGGCTGTTCTATTTCCACCAGACCATCGATACGCAGGGGTTGCAGGTGCAGGGTCCGGCGGCGTCGCGCTTCCTGCTCAACCCGACCGGCGCCAATGCGGCCAACCCGGCGATGCTGAACGGCCTGACCGCGCGCAACACGATCGGGTTTTCGAACACCAGCGCCGCCGTGTTCGGCAAGCTGACCTGGCACCTGACCGACGCGCTGTCGATCGCGCCGGGGCTGCGGGTGAATTACGACAAGAAGACCGGCGATTACGTGTCGGTCGTCACCACCGGCACCGGCGCGCTGCTCAACTGTTCGGCCGCGTCGCAGGCCGCCAGCAGCGTGACCCGCGACCGGTGCGGCGTGCTGGCCCCGCAAAGCTATCGCCCCGATTTTGACGACTGGAACGCGTCGGGCGACGTCACCATCGCCTATGACGTGGCGCGCGACGTCCATGCGTATGCGACCTATGCCCGCAGCTATAAATCGGGCGGCATCAACCTGTCGGGTCTGCCGCTCGATGCGAACAACAACCCGATCCTCGCGGCGGCGCAGGTGAAGCCCGAACGGGTCAACCATTACGAACTGGGCGTGAAGACCCAGTGGCTCGACCGGCGGATCACCGCCAACCTGGCCGCCTTCTGGACCGACATCGCCGATTATCAGGCGACGGTGACCAACGGACAGCTCGGCGTGCTGCGCGGCTACCTCGCCAATGCGGAAGCGGTCAGGACGCGCGGGATCGAACTCGACACCGCCTTCCGCCCGACCGAGCGGCTGAATCTCTACGCCAACGCCGCCTATACCGATGCGAAATACGTCCGCTTCACCGACGCCCCCTGCCCGCCCGAATTATCGGGCGGCACGGCGGCAGCGACGGGCCAGACGCCGAGCGCACCGGGCACCCCCGGCGGGATCAGCCCGACGGCGTGCGACGTATCCGGCCAGCGCCTGCCCGGCATCTCGAAATGGGCGTTCAGCTATGGCGCGGAATATACCCTGCCGGCGAAGCTCGGCGATACCGACGGCAATGCCTATCTCGGCTTCGACGGCAGCTATCGCTCGCGCTTCTCGTCCAACCCCTCGCCCTCGGCCTATACCTATATCGACGGCTACAGCATCGCGAACTTCCGCCTCGGCTACCGCGCCGACGCGGGATGGAACGCGTTCCTGTGGCTGCGCAACGCCTTCGACCATAATTACTACGAACTGCTGGCCACCCAGTCGGGCAATACCGGCCTGATCGTCGGCCAGCCCGGCGACCCGCGTACCTATGGCGTCACGGTGTCGGCGTCGTTCTGAGCGACGCGCGGCGGGCGTGGGATCAATCGTCCCACCCCGCCGCGTCGCCACCGGCAAACGACGCCAGCAGCGCGGCCCCCGGTGCGCGCAGTGCCTTCGGCACGGCGGCCAGCGCCGGATCGTCGATCCGCATCGCCGGCAACCGCGTCGCCAGCATGCGAGCCAGCGTCTCCGCCTGAAGCCGGTCGCGGCGCTGCTTCATCACGTCGCGATCCTCGCGACCGGCCACCCACAGCTTGTGGCACAGGAACGCGCGGGGATCGGGCACCGCCATCCACAGCGGCAATCCCCGTTCGTCGATGACGATCCGTTCGACCACCGGCACGTTTTCCAGCCACGCCAGCCCGGCAATCTCCACCGCCACCAGGTCGTCGGCCGGATCGCCGATCCGCGCCAGGGACCGCGCCTCGGCGGGAAAGCGCGTCGTCGGGGTGATGAGGTCGACCATATAGCCCGCATCGTTGACCGCCCGAAAACTGCCCGGCGCGGTGGCGTGGAAGCTGCCGTCCAGTCGCTGCAACAATCCGATCAGCCCGTCCGCCCGCATATCGCCCACGATCTTCAGCGACCGGCGCGCATCGTACAGGATGTCGATGTCCATCGTGGTCATCGCCTCCGCGCCCAACTGCACCCCGCCCATCATTTCGTAGGCGTAGAGCGCATGGGTCCCGACGATCTTCAGCCCCCGGCCCAGCATCCCTTCCCGGTCGAGCCGGCGGAGGATCCGCGCCGACATGACCGGCACCCGGCCCAGACGCAGCGCCCGGTTGACCGGCGCCATTTCGCGCAACCGCTGGTCGAGCCGGTCGAGCCGGTCGCGTAACGTATCGCGCCCGGCATGGAAGGCGGCATGGGCTTCGCGCGTACGATCGTCCTCGCCCCCCAGGCTTTTCCAGACGCCATCGGTCTTGCGGTACAGATAGGTCCGCTCCTTGACCGTCTTCCACGCCATCGACCCGGCATAGCGCGTGGCCAGTTCGCGGATCGTGTCGCGATACGTCGCGTAAAGCTGCTCGCAATCGATCAGCTGCCGGGTCTGCTGCGCGCTCAGGTCCAACATGGAAACGAGCGTTATCCCTTTTATGGGAACAATCAATGCAAAAGGGATAACGAGGTGTCGGGAGGGACGGCGCCCGCCCTCGGCCAGATAGCGCGCATATCGAAAGCGCACCGTTCCGCTTGCATACGGGATTTCGGCGACGAACAGGTCGCGCCCCGGCCCCGCCGTCATCGACCGGAGCTTTCTGCCGCGCGCGCCAGCAGCGCGGCCTCCTGCCGTTTTGCTGGTCCATTCGGTTCGGCGCGAAGCACCAGCGCTATACCATCGATGGCCGCGCCGGGTTGCAATAGTCTAGGCCGCCCTCCTCGAACCGCGTCTCCAACGCTTCCAGCCCATGCCGCGCCTTGTACGCCTTCTCCGCCGCCGTGATTGGCACCAGCCAGTAGAAGTGGACCGTATTGATGCCGATCGTCCCGATCTCCAGTTCCGGTCCATCGAGATACGGCAGCGAGATCAGTCCATGATCGCACGTCGCTCCCGACAACCACGGACGACCGAAATTCACGCTGTCGCCCAGGCCGAGGCGCGTTCCGGTTCGATGATAATGCACCACGGCATACAGGATTTCGACGATCGCGTCCGAACGATCGGGCGAGAATAGGTGCAGTTCGATCGGCGCGTCGTCCCCCGGCTGCGCCATGCCGACCGTTGCATAGGTCCATATGTCGCGTTCGCCGTGGTGCGGGAATACCACCACGTCGAAATCCGTGGGCAGCTCGGACACCGGCCCCCGGTTGAACGCACCCGTTTCCCCAGCGCGGCCCCAGCATATTTGGTAATGGCGGCGGATCGACCCGCTCCACGTCACGATGCTTCCCCCGTCACGTCGGCGTATCGGTATCGTCCCACGCGATACCGGCATCGTTCTGGAAATTGGTCAGCCAGTTGAGCGCGAGGTGCCGCTCCATCACCACGTCGCCGTTCAGGGCGCCACCTCTTTCTGGCGCGCCTGCCGGACGATCCAGTGTTCGAGCCACGCACGGTCCAGCGCATCGAGGATTCGCCCGCCGGGCGTAGCCGGATCGCCTGCCCGTCCGGTCGCCGTGCCAGCGGCGCGACCGATGCCCAGAGCCGGTCGACATCGGCCATTGCGGCGCTGTCGTCGATCGACGCGCCCGTAACGCCCAGCGCCCAGAGCAGGGTGTTCGCCGCCTCGTAGCGCCACGTTAGCGCCGCCGCCGCATCGGTATCCGTGCCCTCGTCCGTCACGAACGCCTGTTTCTGCGACGTGAGCGCGGCGGCGCCGATCGGGTTGTGCGCCTCCTGCCCTGCCGGGATCGCCGGCAGTCCGGTAGCACGGGCATGGGCGCGCGCGGCGACGTAGAGCAGCCCCAGCGCGGGTGCCAGCACCTCGCCGGCGCCACGCAACACCAGCTCGCCCTCGCCCAGCGCCGGGGCCATGCCGGCGGGCGGTTGCAGCGGTGCATCGGCGAGCAGCGTGCGGGTCCGGGCGCGGCGCGCGACCGCATCGGCCGGGTGGGGCAGCGCCGCCTGCGGATCACCTTCCCCCGCCGCATCGATCACCACCGCCCCGTCGGGCGCGCGGATCGATCCGTCGGGCAGGAACAACAGCGCATTCGCCGCCTGCGCCCAGGGTTCGATATGGGCAAGGTCGGCATCGTCGACCTCGAAGCTCACATGATGCCGAACCCGCTGCAGGTGGCGCCAGACATAATAACGCGTCGCGGTCAACGAACATGGCGGCCTGTCGGCGCGCGCGATCTGGGACATCGACGCCAGCAACACGCTGACCTCGATCACCGCGTGGCGCTACTGGGACTGGAGCCCGGCCAACGACCGCGACTACACCGCCTTTCCGATCTATACCAAGGTCAACAATCCGACGAAGCAGAACCAGTACACGCAGGAGTTCCGCTTCAACCACAAGGGCGAGGGGTATGACTTCGTCGTCGGCCTGTTCGGTTTCCACCAGAAGATCCGCACCAGCGGCATCCAGCAGACGGGCCTGGCCGCCAGCAAATGGCTGCTCGCCCCGAGCAGTGCGTTGTCGGACAATCCCAACGTCCTGAACAACGTCGTCGCGATCAACGACATCCGGCTCGATAACACCAGCGTCGCCGCCTATGCGAAGCTCAACTGGGAGGCGACCGACCGCTTCGTCGTCTCGCCCGGCATCCGCATCAATTACGACAAGAAGGACGGCCTGTACGATTCCGTGGTGACCGGCACCGCCTCCAACGGCACCCGCCAGGTGGTCTCGGCGGTTCCCGGCTCGCCGTCCTACAACGATCCGTGGACCGCGGCGCAGCGCGGCATCCAGGCGTCGCAATTCTACGCGCCCAAGCTCAGCGCATGGAACGTGTCGTACGACCTGAACCTGCGCTACGAGGTCGCCGACGACATCAACGTCTATGCGACCTATGCACGGTCGTTCAAGACGGCAGGCATCAACCTGAACGGCGTGCCGGCGGATTCGACCGGGGCCGCGATCCCGTCGACCTTCACGATCAAGCCGGAAAAGGTCGATCATTTCGAAGCGGGGGTGAAGACCCAGTTCTGGGATCGCCGCGTGACGTTCAACCTCACCGGCTTCTGGACCGGGATCAAGGATTTCCAGGCCAGCGTCAGCAACGGCCAGCTCGGCACCGTGCGCGGCTATCTGGCCAATGCCGACCGGGTCCGCAGCCGCGGGTTCGAAGCCGACCTGTCGCTGCGTCCGACCGACCGGTTCAGCGCCTATGTCAACGGGGCGTTCACCGATGCGCGCTTCACCAAATTCTGCGACGCCCCGCCCCCGCCCGAACTGGCCGGCGGCAGCAGCACCGGCATCGTCGTGACGGGCCGCTGCTCCTATACCGGCGCGATCGGGGCGCCCGCAACGCCGGGCGCGGTCAGCCCGCCGTTCGTCGACGTGTCCGGATCGGTCCTGCCCGGCGTGTCGAAATGGGCCGCGTCGTGGGGTGCCGAATATGTGCAACCGGGATCGCTGTTCGAACAGGGCGGCAATTTCTACCTGGGCTATGACGCCAGCTACCGGTCGCGCTGGTCGTCGAACCCGTCGCCCTCGATCTACACCTGGGTCGACGGCTATTCGCTGCACAATTTCCGCGGCGGCTTCCGCACCGACAAGTTCAACGCGTTCCTGTGGGTGCGCAACGCCTTCGAAAAGGACTATATCGACCTGTATCTGGCGGGTACCGGCGGCAATACCGGCCTGATCGCGGCCTATGCCGGCGACCCGCGCACCTTTGGCGGCACGATCCAGTTCAACTTCTGATCGGGCCGCCGTCCGCGCGGCGCGGCGAGGCAAACGCCTCGGCTGCCGCACGGACAAGGGGTGGAATGCGTTCCTGTAGCTGCGCGACGCCTTCGACCGGAATTACCATGAACTGCTCGCCACGCGGTCGGGCGATACCCGCCTGATCGTCGGCCAGCCCGGCGCCTCGCGCACCTATGGCGTGACGGTGTCGGCGTCGTTCCGAGGATCAATCGCAGGCGACACGCGACGATCGGCATAGGCCGCCGTTCGTGTCACCACGTCGCGGGCCAAGGCGATCGCGCGGGTCTCGTCGGCGCACAACGCCGCCACCTCCTGCGCCGACAGGCGGATGGTAATCTCGTACATCCCCACCCCGCCTGCCACCACGGTCATCAGATCACGCCCGTCCTGCCGGAACAGCGTGAACATCCAGTCGGCATTGCGGGTACAGGATTACCCGAACCACCTGTCAGTCGCGGATCGGTACCGCCTCCTCATACCGATCCTGTTCCCCTTATGGCAGATCGCCCGCAAGTGCGTCGGGCAACGACGGTGCGACCGGAGGCAATCCCGGCACAGGTGCGGGTAACGGCGGCTTGCGCAGCGGTGACGGACATATCCTTTCGAACACAGCGTCCTCGATCTCGGAATAGCGTTCGAAGAAGTCGGGGATGCACGCTTCCAACCCGTCGCTGTCGATACCGGAAAAGGGATAGTCGGCCGGGCCACGCCACGCCGGCCAGTTTCCGGCGCGTAGTATCCCCGCAATTTCGCGAAACTCGGCCAACGCCGCCATCTCAGGCGAAGTTATCGCGTCGCACCGGGCGGTGTCGGCCAGCAGTCCGTCGATAAGAGCGATCAGCCCTGCGCGATGCCGTTCCTTGACCAGTCCGAAACCTTTGAGAACGATATATAACTCGCCCAAAGGCTGCTTGACCCCCGGAATATGGTCCACCTCGCCGGATCCGACCAGGTAATGGACGGTGCTCACATAACTGCGATCCACCGGAATCGGCAGGCGTTGCGCCGCGATCTCCTGCCGCAACCACGCCAGCGTCAGCAACAACCGCCCATCGGGCGTATCGTTGGTAGCTGTCCGCCTGGCCAATACCGTTTCCAACGCCGTGATCGCCGAAAGAGCATCGGCATATTCCTGCCAGACCGATTCCATCATGTACGAAGCATATCGTCTACTCGACTGTGATCCGCATATCACCCGCGACGCTGCGCGTCGAAAATCGTCGCCACCTCCACCCCCGCCATCGCCGGCAGCGCGGCACATGCCTCCGCGGCGGCATGATAGCCGGCAAGGTCGGTGGCCTGCACCAGGCAGCGCTTGTACGCGTCACAGGCATTGGCCTGCGCGATCAGGAAGCCCGTGAAATCGTGAGCCAAGGCGCGGATGCGCGGCGGCTGTGCGACGATGTCGAGCAGCCCGACCCCCTGAAGCGACACGAACACATGCCCCGCATCGTGATCGCCGACGAACACGATATCTTCGCCGGTGTCGAAATCTTCGCGAATTCGGGCGTCATGGGCCGTGATCCGCTCCCTTGCATCACGCCCGGCAGCCGGCGCGAAGCGGAACGCGCCGATCTCCTTGTCCGTCAGGTCGACCACCGCCAGCGCCGTATCGACCCCGGCGGGCAGCCCGGTCGCGACCGGGGTAGCGGCAGGCGCGATCACGATCGTCTCGGCCAGTTCGGCATGAAGCACGGGGTCGGTGATCTTCAACACCGCCAACCATTCCTGCGAGCGTGCCGGTAACGCGGACAGGTGATCGATCATGCCGTCATCCCGGCCCATTTTGCCTGGAAACCGGCAAAATCGGACGCAACCGGGGTCACCCCTTCCCCGCCTTCGATCTCATGGTCGATGAACACCACCTCCGGTTGGTTGCTGTCCCGGCGAAAATCGAACGCCCAGTAATTGCCGCCGGTATCGTCGGCAAAGGGCAACAGTCCTGCGGGATAATAGTCCTGCAGGTTCTCAAGGCATCGCTCGACGCAATAGGACGCATCGTCGCCCGCGGTCGCGGGTGACAGCGCCAGCAACAGCACGCCGAAATCGACCTCGCCCTGCTCCGGCACGGCGATCGGATCGCTCCCCAGCGTCTGGCCCTGATGCGCCACGACCAGCGCCCAGTAATCGTCGGGCAGGCGCGCACCGACCGCCCGCTCGATCCGCGCACGGTCGGTATCACCCGGCGCGGGCAGATCCTCGCCGATATAGGCTTCCCACATTGCCTCGGTCATGACGTTCCACGCTGCATATCGCCGCCAGCGATCATCGGATCGAGGCCACGGTGCCGGGAGCTTTCTTCACCATACAGGATCACGCCAGTTCGGCGATCTTCGCACGGATGAAATCCTCGAACGATGCCCCGACCGTATGGAACGTCGCATTGGTCGGATCCACCTCGACCACCCGCCAATCCTGCGTGTCGAACCCGTCGCCCAATCCCTGCAGGTCGTCGCCGAACAATGCCAGCGTGTCGAACCCGTCCTCGACCACGCCATAGATGTCATCGGGGCCGACCAGACCATCGTACAGCTGATAGCGATCGCCGGCGAGGCTTCCGGCACCGATCTCCGTCAGAAAATCCGCAAAATCGGCAGGCAGGCCGGGATATTCCTGCCGTAACGCAGCGATCCGCGCGTCCGGTACCGGGACCAGATCGTCATAGGGAGTGCCGCTCCCCTTGTTGCCGACAAGATCCTGATAGCGCGCCGACATGCCCCGGTCCGACAGGGTCGTACGATAGAATTCAGTCATGATCCTTCCCGATCGCCAAGGGCGGCACACAACGCACGGATTGCAATCAGCGCGTCGGCATATTCCTCGGCAATGCCGGACTGCGCCGTGATCGCGCCATCGAAATGCATCATGGGCCGTTGTTCAGTCCGGAAAATACTCGGCCATTTCCTCGATCAGATCAGTGCGCTCAAGCTGCCTGAACCCGCGAAGAAAGAACAGGACCGTCGCCACGTTCGCCGCATCCGCGACTTGCAGCGCGGCACCTCTATCTTCCACGATGAAGGCGCACCAGCGGTCGTCACATCGTCCGACATGCTCGCCGGTCGCGGTGGACGGTGGCGTCTGCAGCGTCAGACTATCGGGCGCCATGTCTAGGGTAATCATGGCTTCATCCGTCGACATGTCCGGCCGCAGCCGTGTCGCATACCCGACCATCTCGTGATCCAGCACGATCGCGACCAGAAACTGCAAGGCCCTGGGCAATCCGCATCGCAGTTCGACTGTCGATCGGCCTAGTGGAAAGCGGACCCGTGTCTGCCTGTTACCACCGGCATAGGCTTTACTGGTATAGCAGAGTTCGAACGTTGCCGACGATACATTATCTTCCGGAGTTACAATATAGCTTGACCGATCAACACCCTTGGCATCGAAGAACGCCTGCATCTGCGCCAACAAGCGACAGTCCCAGTCGGAAATATCCGGAGAAACTATAATCATCAATGGCCTCGTCTCAGATATTTGGTCCCGATAGCGTCAAGAACGCTGAATTGGTTTCCGCTGCCATCGGGATGGACAAGACGATACTGCTTACCGCCACCGGGCTGGTCGAACCATGGCGCGATATCAGCCTCCGCCACCGGCATATCCTTGCGGACAGTATAGAGATTGGGCGGATCGGTCGGTGGGTCGCCGCGCATCGCGCGGCTTGGGAAGCTCTCACCGCTAGGCGACATATACCCGCCGCCCTCACCACCATAGCGGTCAAGCTTCGTCTTGGCCGACAGCGTCGTCAATCGTTCCGGCCCTGCCGCACCGTTGTTGGGCGGCCAGCCCTTGTTGGGCCATTTCCAGTTATTCGACTTCGCCGTCGCATATTGCGCCTGATAGGGCAGCGGCATCTTGTTCAGGGCAGCGCGGGTCGCCGGCGGTGTGCCCCATTGCCAGCCCCGCCGCCCGGCGATCGCCTTCGCGCCACCCGCTCCACCACCCATCCCGCCAAGGAAGCCGCCACCGACTTCCAGCGCGCGGGTACCTGCCTCGGACAGGCCAAGCGCCTCGCCCAGCGCCCGTCCGCCGCTCGCGCCGATCATGCTGCCGAGGATGCCGGCCCCCGCCGTGACGCCGATGCCGGCGACGCCGACCGCGACCACCGCATAGGGCAGCGCGGCGATCGCCCCGGCGATGCCCAGGATCTGCAACCCCGTCACCGCCCATTGCGGCACCTCCGGATGGATTTCCACCCGCGGGTCCTGCGCGCTGTCGCCGCCGATGAAGACGTTGGGCGATGTCGTGGGCACCGACACCGCGCTGCACCCGACCTTTTCGCCCTCCCGCCCCGCAAGGCCCGTGTTGATGAAGACGGTCGACGATCCGGTCGCCAGCGGGATCGCGCCGCTGTCCTTGTCGCACGATGCGAACGATCCGGCGGTGAACAGTGCGGCCTTGCCGTTGATGAAGACGTCGGGCGATCCGGCAGTGAACTTGCCGCACGCCGGCCCCATCGACGCCTCGCCGATATACATGCCGCCGAGGCCCCCGGCCGATACCATCCCCGCCGCCGCGCCCGCCGCCGCGACCAGCGCGAGGCCGCCGGTCGCGACCGTCGCCGCGACCAGCACCGCGCCCACCGCCGCCCCGGCCAGCACGCCCAGCAACATGCCGGTCCCGGCATTGCTGTGGGCGATGTCGTCGCCGACCCGGGCCGCGGGCATCATCGTCATGGCGCGGTGCCTGCCGCTATCCCGGCACCGGCACGATCACGAGATCGGCCAGCCCCTGCCGGAACACCGCCTCCTGCCCAGCGAAGTCGCCCTCGGCGGCGGTGGCGGTATAGGTGACGACGACCCCGTGCGGCGCGGCGATGAAGAACACCTCCTGCCGCAACCGGCCCGCGCCCGACATCCAGCTGAAATCGATGCGGAACGCGTCGAAATCATGGACCCGCCCCGGCCCTTCCCCGCGCCGGTCGAACTGCGGCAGCGTCGCGCGGAACCCGTCGATCTGGCGGTTGCAATATTCGCGGAAGGTCTCCTGCCGGCCCAGCGCGTCGCGCGCGATCACGATGGTCGGCGCGATCGCCTGTCCGGGGGCCAGCGGCGCGGCATGAACGACCATGCTCTTGTCGATCCAACCCGGCGGCATCCTGCCCGTAACGGTCACCGGTGCTTCCACCAACCTGCTCCTGTCGTCCGTTCCGTGATCGCCAAGGTAACCGACAATGATCGCCACTGCCAATCCGCAAGTTCCGGTGCCTGGGTCAGACGGTTGCCCGCTCCCGACCAATGGCCTGCCTGGGCTACCACACGGACGGCGCGATGGCGTCGTCTGTCGATCGACCGGGGCGATCCGGCAAATAAACAAACCAATTGCCTTTAATCTGCCGCCGATCCGTCACCGCGGCGAAATGAAACCGCCATAGGCGCCGACGTCGACGGCAGCCTATGCCGACGCTCTTGGGGGAATTTCCATGCTGTTCTCGCGCCGGCTTCGCGCCACGACCGCGCTCGCCTTCGTCATCGCCCTGCCCGCCACGGCCCATGCCCAGACCGGCGGCGGCGCGCCGAACGCGGGCGAAGCGGACGGCGAGGAAATCGTCGTCAACGGCACCTATGCCCGCAGCCTGTCGGCCGCGATCGAGACCAAGCGCCGCGCCGATCACGGCGTCGATTCGATCAGTTCGACCGATATCGGCAAGTTCCCGACGCAGAACGTGGCGGAGGCGCTGCAGCTGATCCCCGGCGTCGCGATCACCCGCCCGCGCGGCGAGGGGCTGTATGTCAGCGTCCGGGGGCTGGGGCCGCAGTTCCAGAATACGCTGCTCAACGGGCGCACCGTCGCGCTCAACGACCTGATCGAAAATGGCGGCGCGCAGGGGCGGCAGTTCCGGTTCGAGATGCTGCCGGCGGAATTCACCTCCAGCATCGACGTGGTGAAGACGCCGACCGTCGACATGAACGAAGGGGCGCTGGGCGGCAATATCGACGTCAAGACGTTCCGCCCGCTCGACATCGGCAACACGACCACGCTGAACCTGCGCGGCACCTATACGACGCAGACCGAGAAGGTGAAGCCGAACGCCACGGTCCTGACCAGCGCGACCACCGCCGACGGCAGCTTCGGCATCCTGGCCGGCGCGCAATATTGGGGGAAGGCGGTCCGCAACGACCGGTTCATGAACTTCGGGTGGCTACTCAACCGCTATACGGCGGCCAGTGCGGGCGGCCTGCCCGCCGGCCTCTATTCGCCGACGCGCACCCGCCCCACCGTCGAGACCGAAGACCGCAAGCGCATCTCGGGCATCGTGTCGGCGCAGTGGCGGCCGACGCCGGAACTGGAAACGACGCTGGACGTGATCGCGACCCGCCTCGACGTCGCCTATGACGAATTCGGCCTCGACATCTATCCCGACGATTCCGGCACGTCGGTCGTACCGGGCAGCACGGTGATCGAGGGCGACACGATCGTCGCCGCGACGATCAACCGCGTGCGCTTCATGGCGTCGCGCGAAATCAGCCTCAACCGCCACGAACTGCTGACCATCGGCCTGAAGCAGACGTGGAACCGCGATCGCTGGCATCTGGCGGCCAGCGGCAACTGGTCGTCGGCGCACAGCTACCACCCCGATTACCGCGAAGGCACGGTCCGCAGCCGCGCCTTCTTCAACGCGCCGCTGACCTATGACGCGCGCGGCGGGTACAAGGTGATGCCGACCTTCACCACCACGGTCGACCCGACCAGCGCCGCATCCTATGCGATCTCTCCGTTCAACATCGCGCCCAAGGACAGCAAGGACCGCGACGTCTATGCCCGCGCCGATGCCGGCTATGACATGGACGGGTTCGTGACCAAGCTGTCGGCGGGCGGCGAATATCACTGGCGCAAGCGCGACTATTTCCGCCGCGACTATAACGTCACCCCGGCGGCCAATACCCCGCTGACCACCCTTGGCAGCGGCGCGTACGAAGCCATGCCGTTCGACGATTTCCTGAAGGGGGTCAGCGGCAACGCCCCGCGCAACTGGCTGGTCCCGGTCAGCGCCGCCTATCTGAACGCCTTCTTCACACCGGCGGTCCGGAACGCCGCGCTGACGCTGGGCGACCGCCGTTCGTCGTTCGTGACCGCCGAAAAGATCGCCGCCGCCTATGTCCGCGCCGATTACGGCTTCGACGCCGGCAAGGTGCCGGTCAGCGGCAATGTCGGCGTGCGCTACGTCCATACCGATCAGATCGCCAGCGGCACGCTGACCAGCGGCAACACCGCTACCCCGGCGAGCTTTCCCAAGACGTTCCGCAACTGGCTGCCCAGCTTCAACCTGCGCGCCGACCTGACCGGCAGCATCGTCGGGCGTCTGGCGGCGAGCCGGGTGCTGACCCGTCCCAACGTCACCGACAGCGCGCCGCGCATCACCGTGTCGACCGACGCCCCGACCGCCAGCGGCGGCAACCCGCAGCTGGTGCCGTTCCTCGCCACCCAGTTCGACGGGTCGCTCGAATGGTATTTCACCCGCACGGGCATGTTGTCGGGCGCGATCTTCTACAAGGCGATGGACGACTACATCACCCAGCAGAATACCGAGATCACCATCCCCGGCCGCGGTCTGGTCCGCCTGTCTACGCAGGTGAACGGCGGCGATGCCAAGGTGTATGGCGCGGAAGTCGCCTATAGCCAGGTGTTCAGCTTCCTGCCCGCGCCGCTCGACGGGCTGGGTATGCAGGGGTCGTACACCCATACTTCGGTCAAGGCCGACTATACCGCCGGCTCGCGCGCGATCCGCGACCAGCTGATCGGCCTGTCGAAGAACAGCTTCAACCTCGTCGGCTTCTACGACAAGGGGCCGATCGCGGCGCGGCTGTCCTATGTCTGGCGCGACCGGTATCTCTCCAGCACCGGCAGCACGGTACAGGCCCCGACCTATGTCGACGCCTTCGGCTCGCTCGACGGCAATTTCTCGGTCCGCGCGACCGACCGGGTGACCTTCAGCCTCGAAGGGATCAACCTCGCCGGCGCGCGGCAATATACCTATAACGACAGCCAGGCCCGCTTCGGCGAGATCAACTATTACGGGCGGACGATCCTGTTCGGCGTGCGGGCGGCATTCTGATGCGTGGCCTCGCCCTGCTGGCCGCCGCCCTGTGCATGGCGGCGGCCCCGCGCCCGCCGCTCAGGATGAACGACGTCCAGGTCGTCGGGTCGCACAACAGCTTCAAGGCGCGCATTCCCGATGCGGTGATGGCGGCGATCCGGGCAAAGGCCCCGCAGGAGGCCGACGCGCTCAATTACGATCACCTGCCGCTGACAGCGCAGCTCGATCGCGGGGTGCGCCAGCTCGAACTCGACATCTTCGCCGATCCGCAGGGCGGGCGCTATGCCGATCCGGCGGGCGAAAGACTGGCGAAGGCGGCGGGCGAGGCGACCGGGTTCGACCGCGCGGCGATGCTGGCGCCGGGGTTCAAGGTCTTTCATATCCCCGATGTCGATTATCTGTCGGGCTGCGTGACGCTGCGCCGCTGCCTGCGCGAGATCGACAGCTGGTCGCGGGCGCACCCCGGCCATGTGCCGATCATGATTACGATCAACGCCGCCGACCGCCCGTCGGGACGCCCGGGGATCACCGCCCCGCTGGAGCTGACCGCACCGCTGCTCGACGCGCTCGACGACGAAATCCGCGCGACGCTGGCCCCCGGACGGATCATCACCCCGGACGAGGTGCGCGGCACCGCCACCACCCTGCGCGACGCGGTCCGCCGCCGGGGCTGGCCGAGCCTCGATGCCACGCGCGGGCGGCTGTATTTCGTGCTCGACGTGCGTCCGGAGGTCGGCGAACGCTACCGCGCCGGCCATCCTTCGCTGAAGGACCGGCCGATCTTCGGATGGTATGATTCCGCCACGCCCGAAGGGGTGGTGCAGATCGTGCAGGACCCGCTGGTCGACGCGGCGAAGATCCGCGCCTGGGTGCAGGGCGGCCTGATCGTGCGGACGCGCAGCGACCTGCCGACCACCGACGCGCGCGCGAACGACCATGCCCGCGCCGACGCGGCGGCGGCCAGCGGGGCGCAGGCGGTCAGCACCGACTATTATCCCGGCGCGCCGACCCGGCCCGGCATCGCCTTTGCGGTGACGCTGCCCGGCGGGATGATGCAGCGCTGCAGCCCGGTGCTGCGCCCGACGGGGTGCACGCTGCCGCGATAAGGGGGCTTCGGTCGGGGGAAAGCGTTCCGCGCCCTACCCCTGCCTCCGCGAAACCTCTGCGAAAGTCCACTCCACCGTATCCCCGCGCAGGCGGGGATCCAGGGCCAGATACGCAAGCCTTTGTTCTGCCTGACTCTGGACCCCCGCCTGCGCGAGGGTACAGTGCGTTCTCGGTTACGCGAGCTGTTTTCGCACAGGCCCCGCCCCCGAAGGGGTACGCCTGTCTCACCCCTTCGGGCACCCACCGGAACCCTTCCCCCCACCGGATCGCTCCACCTCACATGACTGACGAACCCCTTCGCCCCGGCCGCGCCGTGCCCAGCGGTCGCCTGTCGCGCCTGTCCGGTTTCGGGCGTCTCGCCGGCGGGATCGCGGGCGGAATGCTGGCCGAGGGCGCGCGCAGGATCGCCAGCGGGGAGCGCCCGCGCATGGGCGACCTGATCCTGACCCCCGCCAATGCCAAGCGCATGGCCGACCGGCTGTCGCACCTGCGCGGGGCGGCGATGAAGCTCGGACAGATGATCTCGATGGATGCCGGCGACCTGCTGCCGCCCGAACTGGCCACCATCCTCGCCCAATTGCGCAATCAGGGGCAGACCATGCCCCCGGCACAGCTCAACAAATTGCTGATCGCCGAATGGGGGCCGGACTGGCGCACGAAACTTGCCAAGTTCGACGCGAACCCGATCGCCGCCGCCTCGATCGGGCAGGTGCATCGTGCCGAGCTGAAGGACGGCCGGCGCCTCGCGATCAAGGTGCAATATCCCGGCGTGCGCGAGAGCATCGACGCCGATGTCGACAATGTCGCCACGCTGCTGCGCGTGTCGAACCTGCTGCCGCGCGAACTGGACCTCAAACCGCTGTTGGCCGAGGCCAAGCGCCAGCTCGCCGACGAAGCCGATTACGCGCGCGAGGCGGACGCGATGCGCCGCTATGCCCAGCGGCTCGACGGCGACCCGCGCTATGCCGTGCCGCTGCCGGTCGAGGCACTGACGACCACCCGCATCCTCGCCATGGATTATCTCGACGGCACCCCGATCGAGAACCTCGCGACCGCCGCCCAAGCGACGCGCGACACCGCCATGACCGCGATGATCGACCTGGTGCTACGCGAGTTGTTCGAGTTCGGCGAGATGCAGACCGACCCCAATTTCGCCAATTATCGCTGGCAGGCGGACAGCGGCCGCATCGTCCTGCTCGATTTCGGCGCGACCCGCCCGGTGCCCCCCGACACCGCCGATGCGTATCGCCGCCTGATCGCCGCCGGCCTCGCCCACGACCGTGACACCATCCGCGACGTGGCGGTCGAAACCGGCTTCCTCGGCGCAGCAGCGGTGCAGGCGCATCGCGCGGCGGTCGACCGGATCATCGCCGCGATCGACGAGGCAATGGCCCGCCCCGGCCCGTTCGACTTCGGCGACCGCGCCTTCGTGCCCGTCGTGCGCGAGGAAGCCCGCACCCTCGCCGCCGACCGCGCGACCTGGCACGTGCCGCACGTCGAAACGCTGTTCGTCCAGCGCAAGATCAGCGGCACCGCGCTGCTCGGCGCACGGTTGAAGGCACGGGTCGATGTACGTGGACTGGCAGCACAGGCGACAGCTCGACGTGTCGACATGTAGAGGGCGTCAGCGCAAGCTCAACGCGCGGTCGAGGTCACGACCGGGTTCGAGAAAGCGCAGCACGATTACCTTGTCCATGCGAACGGCATAGAGGATGGCATAGCGCCGATAGGAACGGCGACGGACGCCCTGCCGCTCGTACCGGGGAATAAGGGGATAACCACGCGGCAGGCCGGCAAGCGCCTTCGCGGCATGGCGCAGTTCATCGACGAAACTGCTGGCACGGGACGGGTTGTCGTTCCCGATCCATAGCGCGATGCGCCCGAGGTCGGCCTGCGCCTGCGGCGTCAGGACGACCTTCATTCGCCTTCCTTGCCAGTCCCTTGTTCCAGCTTCGCGATCAGGTCGTCGCACACGGCATCGAGATCGCGGACCCGCCCGGCATCGGCATCGGCCAGTCCCTGCTCGATCGATTGGTCGAGCGCCTGCAACCACGCGGCGACATCCATATCCTCCGCCTGATCGCGCCGGATCAGGTCACGCACATAATCGCTCGCGCTGGCATAGTCTCCCGCATCGATCCGGCGCTGCACAAAGGCCCGCATCGGGTCGGGCAGGGATATGTTCATCGATACCATCGGCCGTCTCCGGAACAGAATGGCAATATATGCCATCCCGTTCGGACGAACAATTGAAACCAAACCGCTTTCCTACACGCCGCCGCCCCGTCACTATCGCTTCGCCCCCGTTTGCGCTCGCCTGCCCCGCACCGGACAGCCATTGGGGGTCGCACCGTGCGCAAACTGCGTGGCGAGTGTGAACTTCGTGAACTTTGGCCGCGTCCGCGCCCTATGGACCGGCCGGCCGCCCCCCGGTATCGCTCGGGCCAATCGCTGCGGGGGCGGCGTGACGGGGGATCGCCATGGCCGGGGGGCCGACGGACAGGATCGAGGGGTGGAAATCGATCGCGGGCCATCTGGGTCGCGATCGGTCGACCGTGATCCGCTGGGCGCGCGACCGGGGGCTGCCGGTCCATGCCCTGCCCGGTGGCAAGGCACGCAGCGTCTATGCGCTGGCGGCGGAGCTCGACGCCTGGATGTCGGGACAGGGTGTGCTGCCCGATACGCCGGAACCCGCGTCACCCCAAGTGTTCCCCGAAGAACCCGCCCCGCCGCCGGTCCCCGCCATTCCCGTCCGACGCCGCTGGCCGTGGATGGCGGGGGTGGCCGCGCTGCTGCTTGCCGGGGGTGTGCTGGCCGCCGATCGCTGGTCCGATACGCCCGCGACCCTCGACGCCGCCGCTCATGCCCGGTTCGTCGCGGCGCGCGACGATGTCGCACTGCGCGCCGCGCCCCGGCTGCGCCATGCCATCGCGACGCTCGATACCCTCGCCCGCGATCATCCCGACAATGCCCCGGTACACGAAGCGCTGGCCGAGGCATGGCTGCTGGCGCGCGAGTTCGGATCGGCCGCCGATGCGCAGGCCTTTGCCCGCGCACGGTCGGCGACGGCGGCGGCGCGGGCGATCGACCCGGCCTCCGCCGTCGCCGACCGGGTCGATGCAGTCGCCGCCTATTGGTGGGATCGCGATCCGGCACAGGCCGGACGGCTGTTCCGTCGCGCGATCGGCCATGCCCCGAACGATCCGCTGGCGCATCTCTGGTATGCCAACATCCTGGCCGACAATGGCGAGGATGCGGCGGCGATGCGCGAGTTCGATGCCGCGCGGATGCTCGCCCCCGGAGCGCCCTACATCCTCGCCGACTATGCGTGGGGCCTGTGGTCGGCGGGCCGTATAAGCGAGGCGGACGCGGTGTTCGGGATGCTGACGACGCAGCATCCCGAACTCGCCAGCGTGCAGGACTGCCTGAGCGTCATCGCGCTCGCCGAGGGGGATGTCGCGGGCTATGTCCGCCATCTCGTGGAACGCGCGCAACTGCGCAACGAACCGGAACTGGCGGCCTACAGCGCCGCACTTGCCCGCACGCTCGCCGCCGACCGGCACGGCGATCATACCGCGACCTATGCCGTGGTCCTCAGCCGCGCGGTGTCGCTGGAACAGAATGCCGGGCGGCCCGACCATAGCTGGTCGGCGTTCATCGCCGGTGTCGCGGGCGATCGCGCAGCGTTGCTGACCGCGATCGCCTATGCCCGCGCACGGGGCGAACGCTGGGGATCGGCAGGGTTCGTGCGCCGCATCCGCGCGCGCTATCCGGGCGATGCCGCGATCGGCAAGGCGCTGGACGCGCTGGCGCAGGATCGCATCGAACCGGCTTGAGCCACCCCGCACCACGCAATGCGACGCATTGCGACACGATGCGACCGCCCTCCGCCACCGCCGCCCGCTAAGCCTTTCCCTGTTGGGGCAACGGGTTCGGGGGAACCGATATGGCAGGGGCGGATGTCGTCGCGATCGCGGAGGCCGTGCGCGAGCGTGAGGGGGCGGAGCAGGCGCGCGACGCCTATTGGCAGGGGCAGGTCGACCATCGCGACGATGCGATGGCACTGATCGACCGCGACGGGCGGACGCTGTCCACGACCTCAGCGTTCGACACGCTGGTGGGCGCGGCACCATGGAGCGGGGCGGCGGACGAACAGGCGCGGATCGACGCCGCGCTGGGCCGCGCCACGGCACGCGTCGCCCCGGCGGCGGCGGCGGTGCGGTTTCGCCGGGGGGGTGACACGCTGATCCTGATCGTCCGGCCGATCCCCTGGGCGACGCGGCTGCTCCATGCGCCGGCAGGAGTGGCGGTGGCGACGCTGCTCGCACCCAACCGCCGCCCCGCCCCCGCGCCGCAATTATGGCAGGAGGCGTTCGAGCTGACGCCCGCCGAAACCACGCTGGCAACGCTGCTGATGGCGGGCCATTCACTCGAATCCGCCGCCGCCGCGCGCGACTGTCGCCCGGCGACGCTGCGCGTCCATCTGCGCCACATCTTCGGCAAGACCGGGGTGTCGCGCCAGTCGGAACTGGTCGCGCTGCTCGGCCGCATGGGCCGGGGGTAGCCCGACCCGCCCCTACCCCATTTGGCGTACACGCTTCGGTGTATGTCGCCACGCACGCCGGCGCGACATGGTGCTCCCGTTCTGGGGGGAAGTAAGATGCGGAGTTCGTTGATGATCGCGGCGGTCGTGCTGGCCGCTATGGCGCCGGCCGACACCGCATCGGCCCAGCGCAACCGGCGCGGCACGCAGGCGACCGAGCTGGACCCGACCGGACGCGGTGCGATCTTCGGCGTCGGGCTGGAATCGCGCGACATCGACATGATCGCCGACCAGATCGTGCGCGACCTGCTGTCACGCCCCGACATCGCCGGCACGCCCACCCCGCCGCGCATCGTCATCGACAGCGAGAAATTCTACAACGACAGCTCGCAGCGGATCGACCGCGACATGGTGACCGGCGCGCTGCGCGCCAGCCTCAGCCGCGCCGCCGCCGGGCGCATCCGCTTCGTCAGCCGGGAATCGATGGACATCGTGATGCGCGAGCGTGAGCTGAAGCGCACCGGCGTCGCCGACAGCGGCACGCGCGGCATGACGCAGGGCGTGTCGGGCGTCGATTATCAACTGGTCGGCAAGATGAGCTCGCTCGACTCCCGCGACATGAAATCCGGCCTCGTCCAGCGCCGGACGCAGGTCGTGTTCGAACTGGTCGACCTCGAAACCGGCGACCTGCCGTGGACCAGCCAGCCCTATGTCATCCTGCGCGCCGCGGGTGACGACGTCGTCTATCGCTGAAACCATATCCGGGGGGATACTCATGCGTCGTTTCATCACCGCCGCCAGCCTGATCGCTCTGCTGGCCACGCCGTCCATCGCTACACCGATACAGGATGCCGCGGCACCCGCAGCCGCGCCCACCGATCCTGCCGCCGCCAAGGAAGCCGCCCGCGCGGCCAAGGCCGCAGCCAAGGCGGAGGAGCGCCGCCTGCGCGAACTGCGCGCCAAATATGGCGAAGGCCCCTATCCCGACCAGATCGCCGCCTATGTCGATGCGCGCCCCGAACCGCTGCGCCCGCTCTATCGCACCCTCTATACCGGCGGAGAGCGCAACGCGGTGCTGAACTTCCAGCGGCTCGGCCTCGCCGCGTTCGAGGGCGGGTTCTACAAGGATGCGGCCTGGGCGTTCGACCAGGCGCTGGGCCGGATCGAGACGATCTATGCCAACAACCCGCAGGCGGCGACGGCGCGGTCGGTGTTCCACAATGAATCGAACAAGGATTACAAGGGCGAGCCGTACGAGCGCGCCATGGCCTATTATTATCGCGGCCTGCTGTACCTGCGCGATGGCGATTACCAGAATGCGCGGATCTCGTTCGACAATGCCGAGCGGATGGACACGCTGTCCGATGCCGAGGAGTTCCAGAGCGACTTCGCCGCGATGAACTATCTCCAGGGCTGGAGCCGCCGCTGCGAAGGCCGCAACGATGGCAAGGCGCGCGAATATTTCGACCTCGCGGCCAAGGCGCAAAAGGGCCTGACCGCCCCGGCCGAGGGCGACAACATCCTGTTCATCGCCGAACTGGGCAACGGTCCGGTGAAGGCGCGCGACGGGGCACAGGCGCAGAAGCTGCTGTTCCAGGCGGGCGAGGCCTATCCCGAGACGCTGGCCACCGTCACCTACGGCCCCGCCGGCACGCCCGCAACACTGCCGCTCACCGAGGCGAGCAGCGTCACCTATCAGGCGACGACCCGTGGCGGCCGCGCAATCGACGGGTTGATGAACGGCAAGGCGAACTGGAAGGAAGGGACCGACGGCGTCGGCACCGCGCTGATGACGCAGGGGCTGACCGGCGGCGGCGATGCCGGCGGCTATATGGCGATGGCCGGCCTTGCCCTGTCGCTGTTCTCCAGCGCGATGAAGACCAACGCCGACATTCGCGCCTGGGACGGGCTGCCCGACCGGATCATGATCGGCACAGCAAAGGCCGCGTCGCCCGACTGGACCTACAACGTCGCCTATGCCGGCGAAAAGGGTCCGGTCGAGTTGAAGGGCATGACGATGCGCGCCGATGCCAAGGGCTGTGGCATCGTATGGCTGCGCTCGCGTCCGGCCGTCTATGGCGAGGGCGTGATGGGTGAGGATGCCGGCGTCGCCGCATCGCAGGCGCGCAAGAAGCCGGTGATCCTGAAGAACAAGGCGTTCCGCGCCGCACTGGAAGGGCAGCAGTTGTGAGGATCGCCCTGATGCTGGGCGCCGCTGCCGTGCTGCTGTCGGGGCTGGTCCCCGACGCACCGGTCGCCGCGCGCGAGAACCGTCCGCTCAAATGCCGCATCGGCGCGGCGCGGCGGGCGCAGGCGCCGGTCGGCCCGGCGCTGGTCGCCAATGTGCCGCGCGCGATGACCCCGGTCTCGCTGGATGCGGTACAGATGAACGACCGCGTGTGGAAGAAGGTCGTGGTCGAGGGGCTGTTCGCCCGTCGCACGCCCACCGACACGCTGGAGGTGATGGCCCGCCTCGTGAACTGTACCAAGGACCCGCTGGTGGTCGAGGTGCGCTCGTCCTTCCTCGATGCGGGGCAGGCCCCGACCGAGCCGACCTCGGTCTGGAAAGTGGTGCATATCGCGCCGCTGTCGATGGCGACCTATCAAGAACGCTCGACCGCGACGAATGCGGTCGCCCATTATCTGATCGAACTGCGCAGCGACCAGTGATGCGCGCGCTCCCCCTCCTCGCGCTGCTGCTCGCCGCCGCGCCGGCCCATGGCCAGTGGCGCGAGGGGCGCCCGCCGATGGCCGCCCCCGGACAGGGGATGCGCCCCGGCCAGCCCGCGACGCTCGACGCCCCGCCCCCGGCCGCCGATCCCGACCGCGCCGCGATCGACCGCTTCGCCGCCGCCTATGCCCGTGCCGGCCGCCCGCGCGTCGCGCTGCTGTGGAACCGCGAACTGACCGCCGAGGTCGAGACGGGGCGGGAGGATGTGGCGACGTTGTCGGTCGAGCGCGAACCGGGTCGGCTCGACGCCGAACTGCGCAGCACCACCCGCGCCCATGACAGCGGCGCGCGCGCGGCGGCGGCCAACGAAGGCGCGGATTTCGACATGGAACGCGGCTTGGCCGACGGGCTGTCGGGAGCCGGCGTCCGGCTGATCGACCGCACCGCGATCCTGCGTACCGGGGCGCTGGGGGCCGACACGACCAATGTGCAGGCGATCGAGACCCGCGCGCTGCTCGGCAAGGCGGAATGGACGCTGGAGGTCGTGGCGATGAACGACGGCCGCTGGCGGATCGTCGCGCGCGACTTAGGCAACGGACAGGTGGTGGCGCGCGGTGTCAGTGCCGGCCGTCCCGCCCCGCGCCCGATGCCCTGGGTCGCGGGCGAACGCGGCTTCGTCCGCGCGACCGCCCCCGATGCCGGCCCCTATGCGGTCGGCCGCCAGATCGCGCTCGACGCGATGAAGGCCCTGTCCCGCCGCTGACCCGCTTCGCCGCCGTGCACCGGTCCCGGCGCGGCGGCGGAGGCCGTTGGGGAAAGTACGCGCGCCACGACCCGCCAGCCTACCCAGCCTGGCTTCGAGCGGACAACGTCCCGCCCTAGGCAGGTCCATCCCGTTTGGATCAGGCGTCATCCCAGCGCAGGCTGGGATCTCGGCGGGATAGCGAGAGGCAGGAGCCACGCGAGGCCCCAGCCTTCGCTGGGGCGGCGTTTCCAGGCAGGCGGATCACAGGTCAGGGCGGGTCGACATGCACACGCACATCGTCATCCCAGACCTGTTCCGGGGTCGACCCGGCCGCACGCGCTGCCGATCAAGCCTCAAGCCGCATCGATCGCCGCGCGGTAGACCCCGGAACCGGTCCGGGGTGACGAAGGAAGTGTCAGCATCGATCCGCCCGAAACCCGACGCAGCGCCTATCGTCAGTCCGACCCGAAAATGTCCCGGGTAAACAGCTTGTCGCCGATGTCGGCCAGCTCCGGCGCCGCGCGGTTGGCGATGACGACGTCGCAATCGGCCTTGAACGTGTCGAGGTCCTTGACGACCCGCGACCCGAAGAACAGGTCATCGTCGAGGCTCGGTTCGTACACGACGACCTCGATCCCCTTGGCCTTCACCCGCTTCATGATCCCCTGGATCGACGACTGGCGGAAATTGTCCGACCCGGCCTTCATCGTCAGGCGATAGACGCCGACCCGCTTCGGGCGGCGGGCGATGATCTGGTCGGCCAGGAAATCCTTGCGGGTGCGGTTCGCATCGACGATCGCGCGGATCAGGTTCTGCGGCACCTCGGAATAGTTCGCCAGCAGCTGCTTGGTATCCTTGGGCAGGCAATAGCCGCCATAGCCGAAGCTGGGATTGTTGTAGTGCATCCCCACGCGCGGATCGAGGCCGACGCCCTCGATGATCTGGCGGGTGTCCATGTCGCCGGCGATGGCATAGCTGTCGAGTTCGTTGAAGAAGGCGACGCGCATCGCGAGATAGGTGTTGGCGAACAGCTTGATCGCCTCCGCCTCGCGCGTGTCGGTGAACAGGACGGCCACGTCCTTCTTCTCTGCCCCCTGCAGCAGCAGGTCGGCAAAGATGCACGCGCGCTCCGAGCGTTCGCCGACGATGATCCGCGACGGGTGGAGATTGTCGTACAGCGCGCGACCTTCGCGCAAGAATTCGGGGCTGAACACCACGCCCGGCGCGTTCAGCCGTGCACGCACATCGTCGACGAAGCCGACAGGGATGGTCGACTTGATGACGATCGTCGCCTGCGGGGCCACCGCCGTCGCGCGGGCGATCACCGCCTCGACCGACCCGGTGTTGAACTTGTCGGTTTCGACATCGTAGTTGGTCGGGGTCGCGACGATGACGTAATCGGCACCGGTGAGCGCAGCGGCGGCATCGGTCGTCGCGGTCAGGTTCAGCGTGCGTTCGTCAAGGAACCGTTCCAGCTCGGCATCGATGATCGGCGACTTGCGATCATTGACCAGCGCGACGCGCTCTTGCGAAATGTCGACGGCGACGACTTCGTTATGCTGCGCCAGAAGCACCGCGTTCGACATACCGACATAGCCGAGGCCAAAAACCGCGATCTTCATGGATTATCCTTCGTCCACCCGGCCCGCTGCCGCGCAATGTCCCGCCTAGCCGCTGGAACAGGCCGTCAACAAGCCTTTTAAGCCCGAACCAAGCAGGTTCATGTTGCGGCGCGGTACGCCGGCCGGAAAAGTTCCGCGACATTCCGGCTTCGTACCATATCGTACCACTGATATTGCTATCGTTCGAAAATAACATTTCTTTTAGAAACGCAATCGTAACGGCCGGAGGAACGGAGTCCGGCATATGCGTTTCCTCACCTGCCTGACCGAAGACCATAATCTGGCGCTGGTCGGTCTGGCCGCGTGGTTTTGTCTTGTCGGGTCGTTGATTACCATCCGGCTGCTCGACCGCATCCGCCACGCCGAACGCGGCACGCGCATGGCGTGGGTGTTCCTGGGAGGAGCGGCAACCGGTGCCACAATCTGGTGCACCCATTTTATCGCAATGATCGCCTATCAGCCGGGGGTCGAGGTCGCCTACGAACCGCATTTGACCGGAATATCGCTGCTGCTCGCCATCTTCGGCAGCGCCGGCGCGCTGCATCTGACCACCCGCCGCTGGCGTCCGTCGGCCGCGCTGGGCGGCGCGCTGTTCGGGCTGACGGTCAGCGTAATGCATTATGTGGGGATGCAGGCGTTCGTCGCGCACGGCATGGTGCGCTGGTCGCACGGCTATGTCGCGGCATCGGTGCTGTTCGCGCTGGGACTGGGGGCGCTGGCGTTCGACCGAGCACGGGCCACCGGGCGCTGTTCGGGACCGTGGTGGGCGACGGCCATGATGGTCGCCAGCATCGTGCTGCTGCATTTCACCGGCATGGCGGCGATGGTCGTCACCCCCTTTGCCCCCGGGATCGGCCAGACGGGATCGAGCACCGCGACGATCGTGATGGCGATCGCGGTGGCCGGGGTCGGCACGCTGGTCGTGGGTACCGGCCTTGCCACCTATATCCTCGATGCGCAGGCACGCGCCGACACCCGCCGCCGGCTGCGCGAGTTGCTGGAGGGCAATGTCGACGGCATGGTGATCGTGCAGGACGACGCCGTGACGGCGGTCAACGCCGCCTTCACCGCGCTGGTCGACGACGATGCAGCGATGGTCGGACAGCCGCTGGCGCGCTGGATCGCCGACATCGCCGCCGCCCGGCCCGACCGGCTCGCCCCGCTGACGTTGATCACGCGGGACGGCAGCGAGATTCCGGTCGAGGTCACGATGCGGATCGACCAGCGCCGCGCGATTCCGCAGACCATCTATTCGATCCGCGACCTGCGCGCGCGGATCGCACAGGAACGCCGCATCGCCCATCTGGCGCGCAACGACAGCCTGACCGGGCTGCCCAACCGCACGTCCTTCCTCGAATGGCTGTCGCATCAGACCGGCCCGGACAGCGCGCACCGCGCCGTCGCGCTGCTGTCGATCGACCTCGACCGGTTCAAGGAAGTCAACGACATGCACGGCCATGCGGCGGGCGACCAGATGCTGACGCGCATCGGCGAACGGATGAAGGCCGCGCTGCTGCCCGGCGAGTTCGTCGCGCGTCTGGGCGGGGACGAATTCGTCGCGGTGATGCCGGTCGCCGAACCCGACGATGCCGTCGCCCTGATCGACCGGCTGCGCGACGCGATCACCGCCCCGGTGATGCTGGAGCAAAACGGGGCCGAGGCGAATTGCGGGATGAGCGTCGGCGTGGCGCTGTGGCCGCGCGATGCCAGCGAATTGTCGACGCTCATCAACAATGCCGATCTGGCGATGTACCGCGCCAAGGCGTCGATCGCGACCGATGCCTGTTTCTACGAAGAGGAAATGGACAAGACGGTGCGGCTGCGTCGGCGGATGGTGGAGGAATTGCGCACCGCGATCGACCGCGACGAACTGTCGCTGCACTGGCAGGTCCAGGAATCGGTCGGGACCGGCGCCATCACCGGCTATGAGGCACTGCTGCGCTGGACCCGCGCGGATGGCAGCAGCGTGTCGCCGGCACACTTCATTCCGCTGGCGGAACAGTCCGGGCTGATTCTCGCCATCGGCGAATGGGTGTTGCGTACCGCCTGCGCGGCGGCGGCGCGCTGGGCCGAACCGCATCGCATCGCGGTCAATCTGTCGCCGGTACAGCTTGGCCATGTCGACCTGCCGCGTCTGGTGCAGCAGGTGCTGCTCGACACCGGCCTGTCGCCCGCGCGACTGGAGCTGGAGATTACCGAGACGGCGATGATTACCGATCCGGTCCGCACGCTCCATATCCTGCGCCAGTTGAAGGCGATCGGCGTGACGGTGGCGATGGACGATTTCGGCACCGGCTATTCGTCGCTGTCAACGCTGCGCGCCTTCCCGTTCGACAAGATCAAGCTCGACCGGTCGTTCATGGCCGAACTGAACGGCGCACCGCAATCGGCGGCGATCGTCCGCGCGGTGCTGACGCTGGGCGAGAGCCTGAACATCCCGGTGCTGGCCGAAGGGGTGGAGACGCCCGAACAACTCGCCTTCCTGCGCGAACAGGGCTGCGACGAGGCGCAGGGCTATCTGCTCGGCCGCCCGGGGCCGCTGCCGGCGCAGGGGCGGGAGGATGCGGTGCGGTTGGCGGGGCAGGACCGCATCACCGGTTCGAAATAGCATCGAAACAGGAC
Organism: Sphingomonas sp. Leaf32; assembly: GCF_001421765.1. Lineage (GTDB taxonomy): Bacteria > Pseudomonadota > Alphaproteobacteria > Sphingomonadales > Sphingomonadaceae > Sphingomonas. The sequence goes on from NZ_LMLA01000004.1 coordinate 84,837, forward strand.
CGTTCGTGCTGAGTAGAGACTGAGCTTGTCGAAGGCTCGTATCGAAGCACCTTCCACAGTCCTTCGATACGTCGCTTCGACAAGCTCAGCGACTACTCAGGACGAACGGTTCGCTTATCCTATTCCTCCACGCCCCCCGCCCGCGGCAGGAACCGATAGACCGTGCCCCGCGAAATCCCCAGGTCGCGGGCGATATGCGCCGGGCGGATGCCCTGCGCCGCCAGCGCCCGCACCGCTTCCGGGTCGATGCGCGGCTTGCCGCCCTTGTAGACGCCGCGCGCCTTGGCCGCCGCGATCCCCTCCGCCTGGCGTTCGCGGCGCAGGTTCGTCTCGAACTCGGCGAACACGCCCAGCATGTCGAGAAACGCCTTGCCCGCCGCCGTGCCGGTATCGATCGGCTGTTCAGTCGCCTTCAGCGCGACGCCCCGCCCCTTCAGCTCGTGCACGATGTCCTGCAGATCCTTCATCGACCGTGCGAGCCGATCGATCCGGGTGACGACCAGCGTGTCGCCATCGCGCAGAAAGTCGAGCAGCACCTGCAACTCGCTGCGCCCGGTCCGGCCGGTGGCGGATTTCTTTTCCGACCGGATCGCCTGACACCCCGCCGCGCGCAGGGCGGTTTCCTGAAGGGTCAGGTCCTGATCGTCACTCGACACGCGGGCATAGCCGAACAAGGCCATCGGAACCCCCTTTCTGTTCGATCAGGCTCTAGACCCTTTGCAGGAAGTGTTCAAGCTCACTGCGAATGACCCTGATCGGACGGTAACCAGCGTTCCAGCGTACTGTTTATACGGGGTATACCCTCATGAACATCGTCATACTGGCACAAGATACTGAAAGGACATTTTGCAAAATATGTCATTATGGTCTATTCGTCATTTGAACGATTATGTATCATTTTACAGATTGCGACATGACTACACAGACTATAGATATCAAAGTGGCCAGTAATGGCCGGATGATTCTTCCGGCATCGGTTCGCAAGGCAATGGGGCTGCACGGTGACGCAAAGGTCATCCTGACCATCGAGGACGATCAGGTGCGTCTGTCCCCGATCGGACATGGCGTATCGCGGGCGCAGGCGCTGTATCGCGAACATGCCAGGCAGGCGCGGACAACCAACGACTTCCTGACCGACCGCAAGGCAGAGACCGTCGCTGATCTTGGCGATGCCCAATGACGTCCGCCGTCCTTGACGCATCCGCCGTCCTCGCACTGATCCGTGACGAACCCGGCGCCGACAAGGTCGCACCCCATATCGGCCGTGCGGCGATTTCGGCGGTCAACCTTCAGGAGGTGGTCAAGGAACTGCTGCTCAGCGGCTTGGACGAGGCCACCATCCGCGAACTGCTAGGCGAGCTGCGGCTCGACGTTCGGGCGCACGATACCGATGCCGCCTATGCCGCCGCTGCGCTCCATGTACAGACCCGTGAAGTTGGCCACGGGCTCGGCGACCGATCCTGCCTCGCGCTGGCGATGCAGCTAGGCATCCCCGCCCTCACCGCCGATCGCGAGTGGAAGAAGGTGCGGGTCCGGAACCTGAAGGTCGAACACATCCGCTAGCCGGGAAGGATCTTCCGTCGATCTAGCCGGCCTGCTCGGCTTCATGACCGGCGATGTCGACGACCCTCTCGATCGCTCCCATGCGGTATTCGGCGCATGCCGTGATGGTTGCCGCGGAGGGTTTCGGCTTCGAATAACCACCGCCTGCGATCCACGACGCCGTGTTGGTCACACCCTCGGCTTCGGCCTGCGCGACCATGACGTCATGCGGCATCAGATACCATTCGCCGGCCATCGGAAACACCATCCAGATATCCCGGTCGAGATACTTGCGATCGATGGTCCAGCGGCCTTTCAGTTGCACCTTGCGCAGCACCCCGTCGCGCTCGCGATGGAGGATAAAATCGACCCCGCCGTCATAGACCGGAAGGAAGGCGTTGAACCCCTGATCTAGCGCCAACGAGATCACCGTATTGCGGTTGATGACCTCACGGACCTGGCTGCGATATTGGCTCATCGGTTGGTGCCTTCGTTGCTGTAATTCCTGACGTTCGATATCCTGCAGCTATGCCGTTCAGGGTTCGGAGACGATGGCTTCGATCCGACGATTTTTGATCAAGGCAAAATGTGATGGATCTTCATGCGACGATCGGTTTCGAGGACAAGCGTCTCGCGTAGTTCGGGATGGTTTTCGCGGATGATCGCATCCATGGCGACCTGAATATATTCGGTCACGCGGAGGTGCCGAAGATCGCTGGCGCTGCGCTTTTTCTCGTCCCGAAACCAGGCATCCAAAGCGTTGCGCATAACATCGGCGGGGGAAATGCCAAGCCGCTCTGCGGTGGCCTCGACCTGTTCGAAAAGTGACTGATCGAGGCGAAACGTATAGCGCTTGGAACGGGCTGACATTGGACCTCCGGAGGAAGCATCACAAGCGGCTAGAACCTCGTGCTTTCGCACGGATATCCGCACAGGTGGTTATGGAAAACAACGAGTGCCATAAAGAGTATGGTCTGACAATGTCGGACAAAAAAGTTCAATAATATCAGGGTGATTACAATGTATGACAAAACGTCAGACGTTGTCACAGCTTATGACTGCTATCTAAGCCACTGAAGTTGCGCCGAAACAGGCAAGCGTAGCTTGCGTAAGGTGTGCTGTAGGATCACCTGTCTTCAGGGTCGTGGTTGGGCCGGGAAGCATGTACGACGACGAGGATGCCTTCGGTCGTTCCACGGTGCGAAAAACCGCTGTGAAGCGGCGGCGACACCATCGCCTGCGAACCACGAACGGACGTCGCCGGTTCGCCGAATGACGTCAGTCGAACTCGGCCGGACGCGGATGGCTGACGGGTCGTGCGAACTCGATGTCGATGTCTGCGACTTCGGCCATATCGAGCGCGTCGAGAATGCTGTCTTGCGGTTCGCGAGAGCGACCTTCGTCACCGGCCGACGCTCCCTCTCCGACCCTGTTTTCCGGGTCCGCCATCATCCGACTGTCGAGGCGGGCGAACGCCCTTTCCCGAGCTCGCCAAGGTCGCTGCGCAATACGTCGGGTGCAGTCATGCGGCCGCCCGTCCGAGCACCGCATCCGACAGGAATTGTCTCGATCATTTTGTCGAGGATAGGCCGGCCGATGACGATGGCAACCGGCACGAAGCGGCGTGACCACCGGTCACGCCCGCCCGTCCGTCAATCGCGCCTGAGCGCCCAGGCCGGGGCCGCCCGGCTTGCGCGCAGCGACTGGCCCAGCACGGTCAGCACCGCGACCGCCACTGCCACCACGCTGGCCCCGATAAAGAACAGCGGCGATAGCGCGATCGCATCCTCGAACCCGGCCAGCCAGGTCCGCATCGCCAGGAACGCCAGCGGCCAGGCGACGAGGTTCGCGATCAGCACGGGACGCAGGAACTGCCCGACCAGCAGCTTCACGATATCCCCTGACGACGCGCCCAGCGTCTTGCGGATGCCGATCTCCCGCGTCCGCCGCGCGGTGTTGAACGAGGCGAGGCCCCATAGCCCGACGCACCCGATCAGCACCGCAAGGCCCGCCCCGATCCCGAACAGCTGGGTGGCGCGGTCGTCGGCCTCGTAGAAGTCGGTGAGCCGCTGGTCGGCGGTCTTGGCGTTGAACGGCACCTGCGGCATCATCCGCTGCCACAGCGCCTGCACCGCCTGCATTGCAGTGCGCGGATCGCCAGTCGTCCGGATCGTCGTGACCGAGGTACCGATCTTTTCGGGCAGGCGGTAATAGAGATAATAGGTCGGCGGCAGCGCCTTGCGCGGGGTGTCGAAGCGCATGTCGTCGACCACGCCGATGATCGTGCGCGGACGACCGCCGCCGATCGTCTTGCCGATCGCCTCCTCGGGGCTGGCGAAGCGCAGCGTCGGCAGCGCGCGGCGGTTGATGACGATATTCATCCCCTTCGCCTGGTCGCGGCCTGCAATATCATCCGCGCCATGGGCATCGTCGAACCAGCGCCCGGCCAGCCGCCGCGTCCCATGGGTTTCGAAGAAGCGCGGGCTGACCAATTCCCATTTGAGCGATGGACCCGGCCCGGCGACGCCCGGCAACGGCATATTGTCGCTGTTGACGTCGCCGCTGCCGCCGGCCGCCGCATTGGAGACGGTCACGTCCTTGACCTGCGGCAGGGCGCGCAGTGCGGTCAGGATCGAGGGCAGCCGGTCCTTGGGCACTGCCGAATCCGCGGTCGATTGGAGCACGATCAAAGCGTCGCGCCGGAAGCCGACATCGGTCGAGCGGACATGGCGGGTCTGCGCGACCAGCACCGCCGTCCCGATCATGAAGGCGATGGCAAGACCGAACTGCCCGATCACCAGCAGTTCGCGGATGCGCGTCCCTGCTCGCCCACCGCCGGGCGAGCGGGCCGAGGCAAGCACGGCGGCGGCGGGAAAGCGTGACAGCAGGATCGCCGGATAGACCCCGGCCAATACCCCGACGACCACCGCCAGCACCACCAACGCCGGCACGACCAACTCGTAGGGAATGGTCAGCGATAGCCCACCCGCCGCATTGACCAGCGGCAGCCCCAGCTCGGCAAGGATCAGCCCGCCCAAAGCGGCGATGGCGACGGTCAGCACCGCTTCGCCGAGGAACTGGCGGACCAATGTGCCGCGATCGGCGCCCAGCACCTTGCGCATTGCCACTTCGCGGGCACGCAGGCCGGCGCGGGCGGTGGCGAGGTTGATGTAATTGACCACCGCGATCAGCAACGTCAGCACGCCGACCAGCCCCAGCGTGATGACGGTCGTCTTGGCGCTGCTGCTGTCCCCCCCCTGCGGTTCGAGGTGCAGGTCGGCGAGTGGCAGCAGTCGCAGTTGCTGCGTCTGTGACGGTTTTTCGCCGATACTGGCCAGTTCCTTGCCGCGCCGGTCGACAAACGCGGTCAGCTTGCCTTCGAACGCGCGCGCGGCGGCGGGCGTGTCGAAGCGCAGATAGGTCTGGAGCGACGTGCTGCCCCAGTGATACCAGTTCTCGGTTCCCATCTCGCGCGTGAGCGGTACCAGTACCGACAGCTTCAGATCGGTATTCTTGGGCAAGTCGCGGAACACGGCGGCCACGCGATAGGTGCGCACCTTGTCCATCGACAGGACGAGGGTCTGCCCGATCGGATCGCGCCCACCGAAATAGGCGCGTGCGGTCTTCTCATCGATCGCGGCATTGCCCGGTTGCGCCAGCGCGGTCGCGTGATCGCCCGCGACCAGCGGCAGGGGGAACACCGTGAAGAAATTGGCGTCGACCTGTGCCGCATCGACTTGCGTCGCACGCCCATCGGCTAGGATCGATCCGGCATTACCTCCACCATTGATCCGCGTGCCGACGACACCCGGAAAATCCTCGCGCATCTGCTCGATCAGCCCGCCCATCGTATAGGTGAAGGCGCCGTTGATCGGGCTGTCGGGCAGGTTCCACACCGTCTCCACGACATAGGCCTTGTCATAGTCCGGCAGCCATTTCTCATAGCTCGTCTCGAACCGGACATAGAGGCCGAGGATCAGGAACACCGCGATCCCGACCGCCAGCCCCCCGATATTGAGCGCGGCATAGAGCTTGTGGCGCACAAGCGAGCGATAGAGCGACAGCAGCGCGAAGCGGTTCATCGTGGTGGCTCCTGTGTCAGCCGCAGGTGACGCGGGCCAGGCCGCTTTTCGCGACCGAACAGGCTGGACGCCCGGTAACGGTCACCCGCGCGATGCCACTGGCGTCGATCCCCGCCGGGCCGTTGACGGCGGCACGGACCGATCCGGTGCCGCTGGCGCGGATCGACAGCGCAGCGGCGGTGATTGTCGACGTGTCGACATGTCCAGTCCCGCTGGCCACGATCGCCAGCGCGTCGGCGCGGCCGGCGGCGGTGATCGCGCCGGTGCCGCCCAGCTCCAGCGACAACCGCCCGGCCTGCACGCCGTTCAGCTTCGCGGCGCCCGTGCCCGACATCGTGACGACCGCGCGGTCGACACGCAGGCCATCGATCGTCAGGCTGCCGGTGCCGTTCATCCGGGCGGCGAAGGTCGGGCTGTTGAGCGCGGCGATGCGGACCGATCCGGTGCCGCTCGCCTCGATCGCCTGCAGCCGTGGCAGGGTAACGGTGATCGTCGCGGCCGGCTTGCCCGCGCGGCTGTCGCAACTACCCTTGGCACGCAGCAACGTCAGCACCCGGCCGCGCACCGCGACGCCGATCGCCGCCAGCGACCCCGCCTGCCCCTGCGCCCGGACGGCGAAGCCTGCGCCGAAGGTGATCGCGACATGGTCGCAGCCCTGCACGGCGATGCGGTCGAACCCGGCGGCGGCGAAGCTGCGCGTGTCCTGCGCCATGGCCGGGGTCGGCAGGAGCGTGGCGAGCAGGGCGAGGGGAAAGAGTTTCATGGGGAGGTTTCCGATTGGGAGGGAGTGGGGGAGGTCCGCCGCGCGGTTCGGGGCAGGACCTTTGAAATCTCAGGCCGTACCCCGGCGAAGGCCGGGGCCCAGTTGGGGGACGCCTGTGCAAGGCAACGACCGCGCCGTAACTGGACCCCGGCCTTCGCCGGGGTACGGTATTGGATGGGTCCGGGGCTTCATCACATCGCCCGCATGGCGTTGGCGACGATGCGCCCGTCGAGCATGTCGATCCGCCGCTTCGCCATGTCGGCGTGCGCGGGCGAGTGGGTGACCATCACGATGGTCGCGCCCTCGGCGTTCAGGCCCATCAGGATGTTCATCACCTGCTCGCCATTGGCGGTGTCGAGGTTGCCGGTCGGTTCGTCCGCCAGGATCAGTTTCGGATCGCCGACGATCGCGCGGGCGATGGCGGCGCGCTGCTGCTGCCCGCCGGACAATTGGTGCGGGAAATGGCGGGCGCGATGCGCGATACCGACCTTGTCCATCGCCGCCGCCACCCGGCCCTTGCGATCCCCGGCATCGCCGCGATAGGCGAGGCCCAGCGCCACATTCTCCTCGATGGTCAGTTCGTCGATCAGGTTGAAGCTCTGGAACACGAAGCCCAGCGTCGATCCCCGGAACTTGGCCAGCTCGCTCTCGCCCATCGTCGCCAGGTCCTGCGCCCCGAACAGATATTTGCCCCCGGTCGGGCGGTCGACGGTGCCGAGCGTATTGAGCAGGGTCGACTTGCCGCAGCCCGACGGCCCCATGATCGCGACGAACTCACCCGCTTCGACATGGAGGTTGATGTCGGTCAGCGCAGTCGTCTCCACCTCGTCGGAGACATAGCGGCGCTGGATATTTTCTAGCCGAATCATGGCGTTCCCCTTATCGGATGTTGATCGCGTCGCCCTTCACGGACGACAAATTGCTGGTGACGATGCGCTCGCCGGGGTTCAGGCCCGACAGGATCTCGACCGCTTCGGGATTGCGGCGGCCGAGCTTCACCGGACGGCGCGTGGCATGGGTGCCGTCGGCATCGACGACGAAGGCGAACGCGCCATTGTCCGCCGCCAGCCACCCGCCCACGGGTGCGACCACCGCCTTCGACGCGGCGCCCAGCGTGATGCGGATGTCGAGGGTCTGGCCCCGGTTGAGATTGGCGGGCGTGGTGTCGAAGGTCAGCTCGACCCGGAACCGCCCTTCCTTCACGGCGGGCAGTACCTTGCTGACGGTCAGGGTCGCTCCCTCTGCGCGCGCCTTCTGCCCAACGGCCACCCGGCCGAGATAATATTCGTCGACATCGGCGGTCAGCTTCCATGATCCTTCGCTGTCGACCTGCCCCGCCGGGTCGCCGGGTTTCAGCGTCTGGCCGGGTTGCAGCGTGAAGTTGGTCAGCCGCCCGGCCGCCGGGGCACGGATGGTCAGCGCCGACAGCCCGCCGCGCACCGCCGCCAGGTTCCCCGACAACCGTGCCTGGGTATCGGCAAGCCGCTGCCCCTGCGTCGCGGTAATGCGCGCCTCGGTGCTGGTGCCGGCGCGCAGCTGTGCCAGGCGCCGCGCCTGATACTCCGCCTCGGCGCGATAGCCCGCGACGCCGGCCTCGGTCACGATGCCCTTGTCGAACAGCTGCTGGCGGATCGCCAGTTCACGCCGCGCCTTGATGAGGTCATATTCCGCCTGCGACACCTGTGCCGACCGGTCGAGCCGGCTGCGCTCGATCCCCAGCCCTTCGCCGGCGATGCTACCCAGCTGGCTGGCGATCGCCGCCTCGCGGGTCAGCACATCGAGGCGCAGTTCAGGATTGGCGAGCGTGGCGAGCGGTTGGCCGGCGGCGACCATCGCCCCGTCCTGCACCAGCAGCTGTTCGACCTGCCCGCCTGCCAGCACCCCGACCAATGTGGTCAGCCGCGGCGCGACGGTGGCGCGCACCGGCAGGTAATCGTCGAACGCGCCCCGCGTCACCTCCCCCGTCTCGATCGCGCTGGCGGCGATGTCGGTCGATCCGGCGGCGGGCAGCCAGCGCCACAGCGCCACCGCCGCCAGCACGGCCGCGACCACGATCCACGTCACGCGCCGTTGCCACCATGCACGCTTCGGCCGCGCAATGCGCTTGTCCATCGCCGCGCCGGGGGGTGTTTCGGTGGTGCTTGCGCCCTGTGTCGCTTCGGTCATCATGGGACCCAGTGTCACCGATCGGGGCGGAAAATCCTAAGTGCCTGAAATATCGCTATATTACACCGACTGTCCGCCGGGTGACCGTCCGATCGTGGACAGCCTGTCCGGAAATGGACAGTCGCCAGCGCCGTCAAGCGGACTGTCGGTGCTACTGATCGACGATAATGCCAGCGTCGCCGAATCGATCGCGCTGGCGCTGCGGCTCGGCCGGCACCGGATCGACTGCGCGTGCGGTCCGGAAGAGGCATTGTCGCGCCTTGCCGCCGCGCGCTACGACGTGATCCTGCTCGACATGAACTATGCCGCGAACCGCACCGACGGGGCGGAGGGGCTGGCGCTGCTCGCGCGCATCCTGGCGGACGACCGGCAAGCTGCGGTGGTCGTCATCACCGCGCATAGCGGGGTGCGGATCGCGGTGGAGGCGATGCGCGCCGGCGCGCGCGATTTTATCATGAAGCCGTGGCGCAACGCCGACCTGCTCGCCCGCATCGCCGCCGCCGCCGCGCCGCGGGCGGTGGCCGTGACCGGCTCTGTCGCGGCAGAACCCGCCCGGCTGCTCGGCGACAGCCCGGCGATCGAACGGTTGCGCGCGCTGGTCCGCCGGATCGGCCCGACCGAGGCGGGGGTGGTCGTCACCGGCCCGCCCGGATCGGGACGCGGGCTGACCGCCGCCACGCTCCACGCCGCCTCGCCCCATGCGGCGATGGCGATGCCAGTGATCGATCTGCGCGACGATACGGCGTGGGGGCTGCTCGACGGTCCCGCGTCCCTGCTGCTGCGCCATCCCGACCGGTTGGGGGAAGTGGCGCAGGCCCGCCTGCTCGCGCGCATCCCGCCCGCGACGCGCTGCATCGCCATTGCCGACAGCGCGGGCGGCATCCTACCCGCCCTCGCCCGCCGCATCGCCACCGTCGAGATCGCGGTGCCGCCGCTGGCGATGCGGACGGGCGATGCGCTGCTGCTCGCCCGCCATTTCGCCCGGATCGCGGCGGTGCGCTATGGCCGTCCGGTACCCCGTTTCACGCCGGCGGCGGAGGCGCGCATCCTGTCGGGGCCATGGGCCGACGAGGTCCGAGGCCTCGGCGCAGCGGTCGAGCGCGCGATCCTGCTGGGCGAGGGCGACATGATCGATGCGGCACTGCTCGCCCCCGATCCCGTCGTGGCAGTGACCGAAAGCCCCGCCGCCCGCTTCGACCTCGACGAGAACGAACGCGCGGTGATCGAGGCGGCACTGCACGAACATCGCCATAACGTGTCCCACGCGGCGGCGGCGCTGGGGCTGAGCCGGGGCGCGCTGTATCGCCGGATGGCGCGCCATGGGTTGTAGGGTGATCCCGCCCCGTATCCCCGCGCAGGCGGGGATCCAGAGCCCAGCAGCACCCCCTGCGTTCGGGACCCTGGACCCCCGCCTGCGCGGGGGTACGGCGGAGGCTGGGCGGGCCTGTCGCTCGATGGCCCGTCACCGGCTTATTCCGCCGTCCCACGACGAAAGCGGCCCGCGATGCTGACGCCCGAGCGCCGTCGCACCCTCGCCGCGCTTGGTTCGGGCATCACCCTCACCGCCGGCGGGGCCGCCGCGCTGGCCGCCGCGCAGGCGGGGATGTGGGGCACGCTGCTCGGCACGGGCGGCGTGGTCGCGTGGGCGCTGACGCTCGGCTGCTGGGTCGCGGCGCGGCGCGGCGGCGCCCCTGCCCCGGCACCGGCGGCGCGGAGCGACGGGCCGATCGCCGCGCTGCTCGACCAGGTGCCGGTCCCGCTGCTGCGGATCGAGGGGGAACAGGTCCGCGCGATCAATCGCGCGGCCCGTGCGCTGTTCGTCGCCGACGACCGCATCCCTGCGCCGCCGCCCGCGCTGACCGATCCGGCCGCGCGCCACCTGCGCCACGCCGGGCGGCGCTGGCGGATCGATTCGGTGGCGCTGGGCAGCGCCCACCGCCTCGCCGCGCTGATCGATGTCGATGCCGAGGAACATGCCGCGCAGGAGCGGGCGCAGGACGAGATGATCGACATTCTCGGCCACGAACTGCTGAACGGCCTGTCGCCGATCGTGTCGCTGGCCGACAGCGCGGTGACCGCCGCGCAGCAGGGCGACGCGATGCTGGGCGACATCCTCGCCACCCTCGCCCGCCGGGCCGAGGGGCTGGAGGGCTTCACCCGCGCCTATCGCGAACTGGCCCGGCTGCCCGATCCGATGGTGGCGCCGGTCGCGCTGGACGCGCTAGCCGACGATCTGGCGCGGCTGTTCCGGGGGCGCTTCGGCACGGGCGTGACGCTGGCGGTAGCGGCAGAGGGCGTGGCGACTATCGACCGGGCGCAGGTCGTTCAGGCGGTCTGGGCCTTGCTGCAGAACGGTGCCGAGGCGGCCCGCACCGCCCCCGCCCCGGCGCGTGTCACGCTGTCGATCGCGGGCGGCGAGCGGTTAACGATCGAGGTCGCCGACAGCGGCCCCGGCATCGCCGCCGCCGACCGCGCCCGTATCTTTCGCGCCTTCCACACCGACAAGCCCGGCGGGTCAGGCATCGGCCTGACGCTGGCCCGCCGCATCGCCCGGGCGCATGGCGGGGAGCTGGCGCTGCTCGATACGGGGGAAACGCGGTTCCGGCTGACGGTGCCGGCATGATCGACATGTCGACAGGTAGAGGGATCGACATCAATAATAGCGGGCGGCGGGACCGCAGCCATAGCGTACCCCGGCGAAGGCCGGGGTACAGCTGGGAAAGCCGTTCCGCATGTCGCCGCCGTTCGCCAACTGGACCCCGGCCCTCACCGGGGTACGGGTTGCTGTCGGATAGCAGGACTTCGCCTCTATGGCAGGACAGATTGGACCGCCCGACATGTCGACACCTCTACCTGTCGGATCATCGATGACGGATGTGACACGAGGCTGGGAGGCGATCGCCGGGCAGTTCGCCACGATCCGCAGCGATATCGGCGCGGACGTTGTGCGCCGCTGGGCGGCGGACCTGCCACCGGGGGGCAGCGTCGTCGATATCGGGTGCGGCAGCGGACGGCCGGTCGCGCTGGCGCTGGCCGGGGCGGGGTTCGCGGTGTCGGGGATCGACCCCTCGCCTACCCTGCTCGCCGCGTTCCGCCGCGCCCTGCCCCATGCACCGGCGGCGTGCGAGACAGCGGAGGCGAGTGGCTATTTCGGGCGGCGCTTCGATGGCGCGGTGGCGATCGGGCTGCTGTTCCTGCTGCCGCCCGCGACGCAGGCAGTGGTGATCGGCCGGGTCGCGCAGGTGCTGCAACCGGGTGGTCGGTTCCTGTTCAGTGCGCCGTCGGTCGCCTGTCGCTGGACCGACACGCTGACCGGGCGGGAGTCACAATCGCTGGGCGAGGCGGGATATCGCGTGCTGCTGCAGAAGGCCGGGCTGCGGTTGGTCGAGGGGTACGAAGACAGTGGCGGCAATCATTATTTCGCGGCGGTCGGGTAGGGCGGATCGGGTCGGGGCCTGTGGGCAGACTTACCATGCGCCGTACCCCGGCGAAGGCCGGGGTCCAGTTGGGAAAGCCTATCCGCATCTCGCCAACGTCCCCCAACTGGGCCCCGGCCTTCGCCGGGGTACGGGCTGGGGATGTTCGGAGCGGCTGATGCTTACCCGAAAACCGGCGGAAAACCGCCAAAGGTCACTAAGTTCACTCTCGCACGCTATTTGCAGCAGGGCGCGCGGGGAGCATGGTGGGCGTCGACGATGGGACAGAGCGTGGGGCGAGCCTGTCAGGGTATCGCGATGTAGGAAAGGGGGCCGGCGCGGGCGGCGGCTGTCCCGTGCTGCAACCGGGAAATCCCAGCCTTCGCTGGCAGGACGTCTGGGTCCGATGCGACGGAACGACAGCGCGCCGAACGCGCGTCAGTGGCCGTAGCGCTTGATCCCGCGCTGGCGCAGCTTGCGGCGTTTGCGGCGGTGCAGCATGACGCCGAGCGCCGGCCCGCCGATCAGCAGCACGAGGCCGATAATGGCATAGGCGAGAAGTTCGCGGGAGACGTCCATGCCGGTTTCTTGCAATCCGGCGGCCGGATTGTCCATGCCGGACATTAACTTTTGTTCATCTGAACCGGTGGTTCACCGACAAAATATGCCGCACCACCGCATAGTGTGTCGACAGGTCGACAAATCGACAGATCGACAATCAATCGCCGATGGGGCTTTCCCCATATTTTCGAAGGACATCGTTGAACGCCTCCGCCATCAGCGCCTGCAGGCTGCGGTCCTGCCGCCGCGCGAGCATGTGCATCGCCAGCGACATGTCGGGGGTGAAGAAGCCGGCGATCTGCTTGCGGCCCTGCCGGCTTGCCGGACCCTTTGCCTCGGTTTCGGCGGCCGGCGTCGCTGCTGCGGCTTTTGCCGGCGCGGGGGCAGGGGCGGCGGGTGCGCTGCGGTCGCGCAGATTGGCGAAGGACGGCTTGCGGCTCATGACGCGACCTTTTTGAAGCGGGGAACAGGCATGTCGAGCTGTCGACATGTCCACTTGTAGAGTTCGCGAACCTCCTCGGCGGCCTTGCCGGCGGGTTCGCTTTCCATGACGGTGCGGCCCTCGGCGCTGGCATGGCGATACGCGGCGCGATCGGGCAGCAGCACGGGGCAGGGCGGCGTGCCGAAGCTGTCGACCAGCTCACCCGCCTCCTGATAGATGCGCGGCGCGTTGGGCGGGCCAGCGGTGAACACGACGAAGGCCGGGCGGCGCAGCAGCTGCACCAGCTTGGCCGTCGTCTGGATCGCCGACAGGTCGAAGGCGCTGGGCCGGCACGGGATCAGCACGAGGTCCGCCGCCTCCACCGCCGCGCGCGCCGCGCTGTCGGCGTGCGGCGGGGTGTCGATCACGATCACCTCCGCACCCTGTTCCTTTGCCGCCGCGATCTTGGCGGCCAGGCGGGGCGGGGGGCTGTCGATCACTTCGGGCGGGGCCTCCTGCCGCCACGCCGCCCATTGGCTGGCGGTGGCCTGCGGATCGGTATCGATGACCAGCGCGACCCGGCCCGACGCCTGGGCCGCGGCGGCAAGATGCAGCGCGAGCGTGGTCTTTCCCGCGCCGCCCTTCTGGGAGATGATGGCGATTGTCGGCATGTCGGCGCTTCTACGTGTCGACATGCCGACAGGTCAAGTTGTCGGATACCAAGCCGGATCGACATGCACCGGTCTTTCGTCATCCGGGACGTGTTCCGGGGTGACGGGGAGGCTGGAGGAGTCGATCAGGAACGACACCGGGAGTAGCTGACTGTCGACACCCATCCGATGCCCGAGCAAGTACGGCCATGTAATCGTCGTCAAAAACTTCGCCGCGGAGCGATTGATCGTTTGACAACGCTGGACCTAATTTAATATCAATTTTTCTAATTAGAAGCGGAGCACCATGTCGTGTCGCCGCAGCATGGGGAGGTTTTCATGCGTTACGGTTCGTCGTCGATCGTTCGTTCGATGCTGCTCGGGGCAGTGTCCGTGCTGGGGCTTGCCGCACCGGCGCTGGCACAGACCGATCCGGCCGGCCCGCCCGCCACCGCCGATCAGACGGAGGCCCCGGCCGACGACATCGTCGTCACCGGCATCCGCGCGTCGCAGGCGCGCTCGGTCGAAATCAAGCGCAACGCCGACAGCGTGGTCGAGGCGATCAGCGCGCAGGACATCGGCAAGCTGCCCGACGTCACCATTTCCGACTCGCTGCAACGCATCCCCGGCGTGCAGATCCGCCGCGAAGCGGGTGAGGGCGGCGCGGTCAACATCCGTGGCCTGCCGCAGGTCACGACCCTGATGAACGGCGAACAGTTCCTCGGCGCCAATTCGGTGACGACGGTGCAGCCGAACTTCACCGACATCCCGTCGCAGCTGTTCTCGGGCGCGACCGTGTTCAAGTCGCCGACCGCCTCGCTGCAACAGGCCGGCCTGTCGGGCACCGTCGACCTGCTGACCCGCCGGCCGATGGACCTGAAGCGTGGCCTGACCCTGTCGGCAGCCGCCGAAGGGCAATATGGCGACAAGACCGAGAAGTGGAGCCCGTCGGCCAACGGCCTGGTCGCCTATCATGGCGAACGCTTCGGCGTGCTGGTGTCGGCGGCCTATAGCGACCTGACGCTCGGCAACAGCTTCCGTGGGCTGCAGGATTACGGCGTCGCGCTCAACACCGAAGCCGGCAGCGCCACCAACCAGGGCGCGTTCGCGACCGGCAACAACGGCGTCAGCCGGGGCCGCGCGGTGCGCAACGGCGCGGGCACGATCATCGGTTATGACGTGAACGGCGACGGCGACGCCAACGACGCGTTCATCACGCCGCAGTCGCACACCGCGTGGAACCGCATCACCAACCGCGAACGCTTCGGTGCCAACGCTTCGCTCCAGTTCGAGATCAACGACGCGCTGAAGCTGACCGCCGACGGCTTCTATACCCGCCAGACGCAGTATGACCGTACCGCCGGGTTCCAGTTCCAGAATGTCGACTGGCTGTCGTCGCCGTTCCTGCCGACCAAGTCGCGCGATACCGGCGCGGTGGTGAACGGCTACAACGTCAACACGGTGCAGCAATACACCTACAGCCTGCCCAGCTTCGACAGCTATTCGGAAACCTTCCGCACCAAGAGCGAGTCGCAGAATTATAATGTCCAGCTCGACTGGCAGCCGAGCGACCAGTTCAAGGGCACGATCCGCGGCATCTATGGCAAGGCATCGCGCAAGCGCGACCAGGCCTATACCCAGTTCAGCCTGACCAACGGCACGCAATGGGCGTATAACGGCGTCGGCAACTATCCGGCATCGGTCGGCGGCGATCGCCAGTTCAATCCGACCGGCTACCAGATCTACAGCCAGACCGCGACCGTCGACTATTCGAGCGGCGCGCCGGTGTTCGGCTTCTCGCCCGCCTTCCTGGCGCAGGCATCCGATCCGTCGCGCTATGGCCTGAAGACGATTTCGTCGGAGGGCAACCAGTATCAGAATGGCGACCTGTGGGCGGTGCGCGCCGATGGCGAATATACCGCCGAAAACGGCGTGAAGCTGTCGTTCGGCGGCCGCTATGGCGAACGCAGCGTCGACCAGTTCACCTTCGACCGGGTATCGCCCTTCTATGCCGGCAACCGCGACAATGCCGCCAATCCGGCGGGCGGCTGCCTGGTCAAGTGGAAGGCGTTCGACGTCAACCTGAACGACAACAAGTGCGCAGTGCGCGATGCGCAGGGCAATGCCTATACCGCAGGCTATACCCGGCAGGCGAATGACCCGGTCTTTGCCGGCCTCATCAAGCAATATGCGCTGCCCGCCGGCGGTACGCCCGCGCTCTATGCGCTCGACCCGCATGCGATGGACGACAGCGAGGCGTGGCAGAACAAATTCTATCCGGGCAGCCAGAATCTGGTGAACCCGGCCGACAGCTTCACGGTCAACGTCCGCCAGATTTCGGGCTATGGCCAGGTGTCGGGCGAGGGCGAGCTGTTCGGGATGCCGTTCCGCGCCAATGGCGGGTTGCAGGTGGTCAACACCCGCCTGAACGTGCGCCAGAACATCGTCGGCGCGCCGCAGCCTTACGGCGTGTCGGGGGTCGATGCCGGTGACGTCGTGACCAAGCGCGAGTTCACCGACTTCCTGCCCGCGTTCAACGTCGCGTTCGACGTGACCGACAAGCTGCGGGCGCGCGCCGCCTTCTCGAAGACGATGACGGTCCTCGACTTCCTGCAATGGGGCGGCGGTCTGAACGTCAATTACGCGATCAACACGCAGGTGAACCCGGCCCGGTTCGAGGCGCGGACCGCGGATTCGCGCGGCAACCCGAACCTGAACCCGTGGCGTGCGACCAATGCCGAGGCGAGCCTCGAATATTATACCGGGCGCTCCAGCCTGGTGGCGGTCGGCGCCTTCTATATCTCGGTCGACAGCTTCATCACGACGACGACCGAGACCCGCAACGACATCCCCGACAATGACGGCGTGATCCGGCGTCCGGTCATCACCAACACGCTGGCGCAGGGCGAGGGCGGCACGCTGAAGGGCATCGAGGCGTCGGCGCGCCAGTCGCTGGCCGATTACGGCGTGAACGGCCTGCTCGGCGGGTTCGGCGTCGATGCCAACTACACGTTGTCGCTGGGCGATGCGGGGCAGGTCGACCTGGCCGGCAACAAGATGCCGTTCCAGGACAACAGCAAGCATCAGGTCAACGCCGCCCTGTGGTTCGAGAAATACGGATTGCAGGCGCGCGTCGCCTATAACTTCCGTTCGAAGCGGCTCGCCTCGTCCAACTATGGCGGCATCCAGGGCCTCGCCCAGTATCAGGAGCCGACCAGCTATCTCGACGCGTCGATCAGCTACGACGTGACGCCGCAGTTCAGCATCTATGGCCAGGCATCGAACCTGACCGGGGAGACCGAACGCTATTACCTCACGTGGCAGGACCAGGTGTTCAACGAGAACATCTACGAACGCCGCTTCATCGCCGGCGTGCGGGCGAAGTTCTGATGACCCGGTGGCGACGTGTCGGATTGTCGACATGTCGCCATGGCCGGGTGGCAGCACCTACCCTCCCACGTCACCCCAGCGCAGGCTGGGGTGACGATATGGGGGTAGGACAGTTGCACGAACGGATGCGGGATGCGCGAGAAATACCAGACCGTTCGTGCTGAGTAGGGGCTGAGCGAAGTCGAAGCGTAACAGGTCGGATCGTCCCCCGGACGATCCTAAACCATGCGGGGCATGGTTTACCTGTTACGGTATCGAAGCACCTGCCTCAAACGGTCCTTCGATACGCTGTTTCGACAAGCTCAACAGCTACTCAGGACGAACGGAATTGGCGTATCAAGGGACCATCGGATCGAAGGGGAAACCGACCATGCCACACGAACCGGTCCGCTCGATCGTCATCGTCGGCGGCGGCACCGCCGGGTGGATGGCGGCGACCTATCTGGCGCGGCGGCTGACCCATCTGAACCTGTCGATCACCGTCGTCGACAGCGCCGCGATCGGCACGGTCGGGGTGGGCGAGGCGACGGTGCCCGCGATCCGCGATTTCCTGTCGGCGATCGAGCTGGGCGAACCCGATGTGCTGCGCGAAACCGGCGGCACGATCAAATACGGCATCCGCTTCGATGGCTGGGGCGGGGACGACCACCGTTTCTTCCACCCGTTTGGCCTGTACGGCGTCGGGGCGGGGGGCGTCGCCTTCCACCAATACTGGCTGAAACTGAACGCGGCGGGCCGCGCCGGGCCGATCGGCGACTATTGCCTCGCGACCCAGCTGGCGCGGGGCGGCCTGTTCCTGCCGCCGGCCGACCATCCGGCCAATGACCTAGGCGTGTTCAACTTCGCGCTGCATTTCGACGCGGCGAAGTTCGCCGCGCTGCTGCGCCGCCTCGCGCTCGCCAACCGCGTCGCGCATGTCGACGGGCGGATCGAGCAGGTGACGACCGATCCGGCGCGCGGCCATGTCACCCATGTCACGCTGGACGACGGGCGTCAGATCGCCGGCGACCTGTGGATCGACGCTTCCGGCTTTCGCAGCCTGTTGCTGGGCGAGGCGCTGGGCGTGCCCTATGTCGACTGGCGGCACTGGCTGCCGTGCGACCGGGCGGTGGCGATCCCGTGTCGTGCCGCGCCGGGCGATCCGGTCCCCTATACCGTCGCCACCGCGCGCACGGCAGGGTGGCAATGGCGCATCCCCTTGCGCCACCGCATCGGCAACGGATCGGTCTATTGTAGTGATTTCCAGTCGGACGGCGATGCCGAAGACGCGCTGCTCGCCTCGATCGAGGGTGAACCGCTGGCCGGTCCCAACCGGCTGCGCTTCGTCACCGGGCACCGCGAGCGGTTCTGGAGCGGCAATGTCGTCGGCTTGGGGCTGGCCTCGGGCTTTCTCGAACCGCTGGAATCGACCAGCATCTCGCTGATCCAGTCCGGCCTCGAACGCTTCGTCGCGCTGTTTCCCGACCGGGACTGCGACCCGCGCCTTGCCGCCACCTATAACCGGCAATCGGTGCTGGAGTTCGAACGGCTGCGCGACTTCCTGTTCCTCCATTACCTTGCCAATGGCCGGACCGAGCCGTTCTGGCAGGCCATCCGTGCGGTCGAACCGCCAGAACCCCTGCAGATCAAGCTGGACGCATGGCGTTCGGGAGGAGAATTCGTGCGCAACGAGTGGGATACGTTCCAGGACCCGAGCTGGCTG
>NZ_LMLA01000005.1 GCF_001421765.1 Sphingomonas sp. Leaf32
AGCGTGCCCGCCCACGAGCCGTTCGTCACGATCAAGCTCGGCGCGCTCGACGACAGTGCCGACCTTGCGCCACGGATGCACATCTACACGGGTTCCGCGCCGGCATGGCAGGTCATCCCCGATGACCTGCCGGCCTTCCCGAAAATGCCGCCCCCGATGGCGGGTGGCTGAGGGGTCTTGTGTTCGCGCAATGACCCACGCCGGTGGTATCGGCTGTTCTGATCGCGGCCGTGGTGCTGCTGGTGCTGCCACCGCCTGAGACGCGTATTTCCCACATGAGTGCCTGGAGCGGGTTCCGCCACCGCCGTTTTGCGATGGCCGGGCCGGAGGGTTCACAGGATTCCGGGCAGGTCCAGGCCCTGCTGCTTTGCCCAGTCCACCGCGATCGGGTAACCGGCATCGGCGTGGCGCATCACCCCGGTCGCGGGGTCGTTCCACAGCACGCGGCCGAGCCGCTCCGCCGCTTGCCGCGTGCCGTCGGCGACGATCACCATGCCCGAATGCTGCGAATAGCCCATGCCGACGCCGCCGCCATGGTGCAGCGATACCCAGGTGGCACCCGATGCGGTGTTGAGCAGCGCGTTGAGGAGCGGCCAGTCGGACACGGCATCGCTGCCGTCGCGCATCGCCTCCGTCTCGCGGTTGGGACTGGCCACCGACCCGGAGTCGAGATGGTCGCGGCCGATGACCACGGGGGCCTTCAATTCGCCGCTGGCGACCATATCGTTGAACGCCAGCGCCAGGCGATGACGGTCGCCGAGGCCAACCCAGCATATGCGCGCGGGCAGGCCCTGAAACCTGATCCGCTCGCGCGCCATGTCCAGCCAGCGATGCAGATGCGCGTCGTCGGGCAGCAATTCCTTCACCTTGGCATCGGTGCGGTAGATGTCCTCCGGGTCGCCCGACAGCGCCACCCAGCGGAACGGCCCGATTCCGCGACAGAAGAGCGGCCGGATATAGGCCGGGACGAACCCCGGAAAGGCGAACGCGTCCTCGACGCCTTCGTCGCGGGCGACCTGGCGGATGTTGTTGCCATAGTCGACGGTCGGCACGCCCTGTTGCTGGAACGCCAGCATCGCCTCGACATGGCGGGCCATCGACGCCTTGGCCGCCTCCGCCACCGCCGCCGGATTCTGTTCGCGCGTCGCCTGCCAGCGCTCGACGCTCCATCCGATCGGCAGATAGCCGTTGACCGGATCATGCGCGCTGGTTTGATCGGTCAGCAGGTCGGGACGGACGCCGCGTTTCAGCATCTCGGGCAGCAGTTCGGCGGCATTGCCCAGCAGGCCGACCGATACCGGCGCGGTCGCGCCCGTGACGATCGCGAGGGCCTCGTCCAGATCGTCGGTCGCGCGGTCGAGATAACCGGTGCGCAGCCGCATATCGATCCGGCTCTGCTGGCATTCGATGGCGAGGCACGACGCGCCCGCCATCACCGCCGCCAGCGGCTGCGCGCCGCCCATGCCGCCCAGCCCCGCCGTCAGCAGCCACTTGCCCGACAGGTCGCCGCCATAATGCTGTCGACCCATCTCGACGAACGTCTCGTACGTGCCCTGAACGATCCCCTGCGTGCCGATATAGATCCACGACCCGGCCGTCATCTGGCCGTACATGGCCAGCCCCTTGCGATCGAGCGCGTCGAAATGCTCCCATGTCGCCCATTTCGGCACCAGGTTCGAATTGGCGATCAGGACGCGCGGCGCATCGCGGTGGGTGCGGAACACGCCGACCGGCTTGCCCGACTGGACCAGCAGCGTCTGGTCGTCTTCCAGTCGTCGCAGCGTCTCGACGATCGTGTCGTAGCTCGCCCAGTCGCGCGCCGCCCGGCCGATCCCGCCATAGACGACCAGCTCCTGCGGATTCTCGGCGACGTCGGGATGGAGGTTGTTCATCAACATCCTGAGCGCCGCCTCGGTCTGCCAGCTCTTCGCGGTGAGCGTGGTGCCGGTCGCCGGGCGGATGCTGCGGGACGGGTCGAGGCGGTTCATCGGGCAAACTCCAGGCAGGCGGACAGGATGTCGGCGAGGTCGGCGCGCAGCGGCGCGGCGACGGCGGGATCGTAGGGCGGCGGCCAGTTACCGGGCGACACCGCATCCGGTTCGGTCAGGTAACTGCGGATCGCCAGTTCCATCTGGATGGCATGGACCCCCTCACCCGGCCGGCCATAATGGCGCGTCGTCCAACCGCCCCGGAAGCGGCCATCGACGACATGACCACGCCCCGACGCAGCGCAGACCGCCGCGACGGCATCGCGCAGCCGCCGGTCGCAGGTCACCCCGTCATTGGTGCCGAGGTTGAAGACCGGCAGTTCGCCGTCGAACAGGCGCGGCACATGGCTGCGGATCGAATGGCAGTCATAGACGACCACATGGCGGTGCCGCGCGCGCAGGCGGGCGACCTCGCCGGCGATCGCGGCATGATAGGGATCGAACCAGATGTCGCGCCGGGTTGCGATCTCGCGATCGTCGGGTGCTTCACCGTCCGCGTACAGTGGCTCCCCATCGAAGGTGGTCGTCGGGCACAATTCGGTCGTCGCCTGCCCCGGATAGAGCGAGGCGCCCGATGGATCGCGATTGACGTCGATGATGCTGCGCGAAATGTCGGTAGCCACGATCGTGGCGTCGGCGAGACCGGCGTAGAGCGCGGCGATGTGCCAGTCCGCATCGCGCCGCGCCAGCCAGGGCGACCGGAAGCGGTCGGCCAACCCGTCGGGCAGGACCGTGCCGCCATGGGGCATGGCGAGGATCAGCGGGGTATCGGCGCGGCGCACCGACAGCCATGGCGGCGTCATGCGGCCACGCCGGGCAGCGGCCCGACCAGCTCGATCAGCTCGCCGTCGAACACCAGCGCCGTCGCCTCCGCCATGTCCGGCGCCATGTGGCGATCGTCGACCAGCGTCGGGACATGGTCGCGCACCCGCTCGCGAACCGATTCCAGCGCGCCGCTCGACCGAAGCGGCGCATGGAAGTCGCAGCCCTGGCAGGCCGCGAGCAATTCGATGCCCAACACCGCATCGACATTCGCCGCCATGGCCGTCAGGCGACGCGCGCCATGCGCGGCCATCGACACATGGTCTTCCTGATTGGCGGAGGTCGGGATCGAATCCACCGACGCCGGATAGGCGCGCTGCTTGTTCTCGCTGACCAGCGCGGCCGCCGTCACCTGCGGGATCATGAACCCGGAATTGAGGCCCGGCCGGGGCGTCAGAAAGGCGGGCAGCCCGGACAGCGCCGGGTCGACCAGCATCGCGATCCGCCGTTCGGCGATGCTGCCGATCTCGCACAATGCCATTGCGATCATGTCGGCGGCGAAGGCGACCGGCTCGGCATGGAAATTGCCGCCTGACAACGCCTCGTCGGTTTCCGGAAAGATCAGCGGATTGTCGCTGACCCCGTTCGCCTCGACGATCAGCGTCGTCGCCGCCTGTCGCAGCAGGTCCAGCACCGCGCCCATCACCTGGGGCTGGCACCGCAGGCAATAGGGGTCCTGCACGCGCACGTCGTTCTCGCGGTGGCTGGCCCGGATCGCCGAGTCCGCCATCATCGCCCGCAACGCTGCCGCCACCTCGATCTGGCCGCGATGGCCGCGCAGGCGATGGATGCGCGGATCGAACGGCGCGTCCGATCCCTTGGCGGCCTCGGTCGACAGGACCCCGGTCACCAGCGCGGTGCGGAAGATGCGTTCGGCCTCGAACAGTCCGGCGAGCGCATAGGCGGTGCTGAACTGCGTGCCGTTGAGCAGCGCCAGTCCTTCCTTGGGGCCGAGCGTGAGGGGCGCGAAGCCGGCACCATCCAGCGCCGCCTGCGCCGGTAGCGTCCGCCCATCGACTATGATCGAACCGACCCCGATCATGGCGGCGGTCATGTGCGCCAGCGGGGCCAGATCGCCGCTCGCCCCCACCGACCCCTGTGCCGGCACGACCGGCGTCAGTCCGCGCGCCAGCATCGCCTCCAACAGCGCGATCGTCGCCGGACGGACGCCGGACGCGCCATGGGCAAGGCTGGCGAGCTTCAGCGCCATCATCAGCCGCGCCACCGGCACCGGCATCGGATCGCCCACGCCGGCGGCATGGCTCAGCACGATGTTGCGCTGGAGCGTCGCGAGGTCGGCGGCGTCGATCCGCACGCTGGCGAGTTTGCCGAAGCCGGTATTGATGCCGTAGACCGGATCGCCGCGCGCGACGATGCGGTCGACGGCGGCGGCGCTTTCCGCGATCGCGCCGCGGCAATCGTCGTGCAGTCGCGGGATCGCGCCGCGATAGATGGCGAGCCAGTCGGCATAGGGCACGCTGCCCGGGCGAAGGATCATCGACCGTTCCTGATGCGGGAGTGAAGGGGATTGAAGCCGATGCGGTAGACCAGCTCCGCCGGGTCCTCGATCGACCAGATGGCTAGGTCGCACGCCTTGCCGGGCGCGAGCGAGCCGATGGCGTCGCCAAGGCCCAGCGCGCGGGCGGCGTGGATCGTCATGCCGCGCAACGCTTCGGTCACGGTCAGGCGAAACAGCGTGGCCGCCATGTTGAGCACGAGCAGCGGCGAGGTCAGCGGCGAGGTGCCGGGATTGCTGTCGGTCGCCAGCGCGATCGGCACGCCTGCCGCCCGCAGCGCCGCGATCGGCGGCAACGTCGTCTCGCGCATGAAATAGAATGCTCCCGGCAGCAGCACGGCGACCGTCCCCGCCGCCGCCATCGCGGCGACATCCGCGTGCGTGGCATGTTCGAGATGATCGGCCGACAGCGCGCCATGCCGGGCGGCAAGGCGCGCCCCGCCCAATGCCGAAAGCTGTTCGGCGTGCAGTTTGACCGGCAGCCCGTGCCGCGCTGCCGCCGCGAACACCCGTTCGGTCTGGGCAGGGGTGAACCCGATCCCTTCACAAAAGGCATCGACCGCATCGGCAAGGCCGCTGGTCGCGACCAGCGGCATCATGTCGTCGACGATGGTGGTGACATAGCCGTCGGCGTCGCCGGCATATTCGGGCGGGACGGCGTGTGCCGCGAGGAAGGTCGTGGCGACGCGAACGTCTCGCACCCGCGCCAGCGCGCGTGCCGCGCGCAGCATCTTCAGTTCGGCGTCGAGCGACAGGCCATAGCCCGACTTGATCTCGACCGTCGTGACGCCTTCCGCCAGCAAGGCGTCGAGGCGCGGCAGGGCCTGCGCGACGAGTTCCTCCTCGCTGGCGGCCCGCGTCGCGCGCATCGTCGAGACGATGCCGCCGCCCGCCCTGGCGATGTCCTCATAGCTCGCGCCCTCCAGTCGCAGCGCGAATTCGCCGGCGCGGTTGCCGCCGTAAACGAGATGGGTGTGGCAATCGATCAGGCCCGGCGTGATCCAGCGGCGCTCGCAATCGATCGTCTCGGCGTCTGGCATGTCCGGTGCCGACCGGGCCGGGCCGGCATAGACGATGGTTCCGCCATCGGCGGCGACGATGCCGTCCTCGACACGGCCGAGGTCGCTGCCCACCATTGTCACCAGACGCGCGTTGCGCCACAATCGGATCGCCATTACGCCTCCCTATTTGTCTATACAAAATCACGGATGCGGCATAGTGTCCACACCCGACGGTCGGAAAGGGGACGCATGGCGACATTGTGGTTCGAACAGGCGCTGCTGCCGACGGGCTGGCAGTCGCGGGTGCGGTTCCATATCGCGGGGGGGCGCTTCACCGCGATCGAGGTGGATGCCGAACCTGGTCCCGGCGAGCTGCGGCACGGCGTCGCGCTGCCGGGCATGGCCAATCTGCACAGCCATGCGTTTCAGCGGCTGATGGCGGGCATGGCCGAGGTCCGTTCGGGGCCGGACGGCGACGATTTCTGGAGCTGGCGCGACCTCATGTACCGCCTGGTCGGGGCGATCACGCCCGACGACCTGACCGCGATCGCCGCGATGGCGTTCATCGAGATGCTGGAGAGCGGCTTCACGCGCAGCGGCGAGTTCCATTATCTCCATCATCAGCCGGGCGGCGACCCCTATGACGATCCGGCCGAAATGGCGTTCGCGCTGGCCGCCGCGGCGGCGCAGACCGGCATCGCGCTGACCCTGCTGCCTGTCTTCTATGCGCATGGCGGTTTCGGCGGCGTGCCGCCGGGTGACGCGCAGCGCCGGTTCGTCACCGATCTGGACGGCTTCGCGCGACTGCACGACCGCACGGTGCGGGCGGCGGCGACGCTGCCCGATGCCGTCGTCGGTATCGCACCGCATTCGCTGCGCGCGGTCATGCCGGACGAATTGGCGGCGCTCACGACGATGACGGTGGGGCCGATCCACCTGCATATCGCGGAGCAGAGGAAGGAGGTGCGCGACTGCATCGCCTGGAGTGGACAGCGGCCGGTGGAATGGCTGCTCGATCATGCGCCGGTCGATTCGCGCTGGTGCCTGGTCCATGCCACGCACGTCACCGATACCGAATGCCGCGACATCGCCGCGCGCGGTGCCGTGGTGGGACTGTGCCCGATCACCGAAGCCAATCTGGGCGACGGCATCTTCCCCGCCGCGTCGTTCCTCGCGGCGGACGGCCGGTTCGGGATCGGCACCGATTCCAATGTCCGCATCGATCTGGCCGAGGAGCTGCGGACGCTGGAATATGGGCAGCGCCT
Organism: Sphingomonas sp. Leaf32; assembly: GCF_001421765.1. Classification (GTDB taxonomy): domain Bacteria; phylum Pseudomonadota; class Alphaproteobacteria; order Sphingomonadales; family Sphingomonadaceae; genus Sphingomonas. The sequence goes on from NZ_LMLA01000005.1 coordinate 6,593, forward strand.
GATCCGGCAACGGCGCACGGTGCTGGCCACCCCTGCCCGGTCCAACGGGCGGACGCTGTTCGATGCGGCGCTGGATGGCGGGCGTCAGGCATTGGCGGGTGGTCCCGCGCTGCGGGTCGGCGCACCGGCCGATCTGGTCGAATTGGCACCTGCCGTCGCCGACGATGGCGACCGGGCGCTCGACCGCTGGGTTTTCGCGAGCGGGCGGGTGCATCGGGTCTGGCGCGCGGGCGTGCAGCTCGTGGCCGACGGGCGGCACCGCGACCGGGCAGCGATCGCCGCGCGCTTCGATGTCGTCGCCCGGCGGCTGTTGGTCGCGGCCTAAGGGCCGATCGACGCCGCCAGCTTCTCCGTCACCCCAGCGAAGGCTGGGGTCTCCAGCGGCGTGCTCTCACCGGGAAATCCCAACCTTCGCCGAGATGACGCCCGCTGCAACAGGGATGGATCGAACCTCGGCTACCACGACGGCCGAAACTGCCCCTCCAGACGATGATCGTCGCCGGGATACCAGAAGCGGCCGAGCGTTACCGGAACCGTGCCGTTCCACGTCCGACGCTCGACGACGAGGCACGCATCGCCTTCGCGTAGCGCGAGATGGGTTGCGACCATCGCCGTCGCGCCCCGCGCCGAAATCGCATGGCGCGCCTCGGTCCAGGGGACATTGGCGAGCAGCCACTGGCCGGGACTCACGTCCTCCAGCGGTTGGCAGGTGATCCTGGGCGCAGCCTCGACATTGATGAGTCGTTCCTCGAGCTGGAAGGGCCGCCCGTCGGACAGGTGCAGGCACATCATCCGGATCGTCGGCGTCGCCGCCGCCAGTTCCAGTTCGGCGCGCAGCGGCGACCCGTCCGGAACCATGCCGCATTCGAGCAGGCGATAGCCATATTGCCCGCCCGTCCGCTGCACCGCGCTCGCCGCATCCCAGATTTCGAAGACCGGCCGTTCGCGCGCCCGGGCGGTGACCACCGTGCCGACCTTGGGCCGCCGTTCGACCAGGCCCTCGCTGGCCAGGCTCTGCAGCGCCTTGTTCACGGTCATCCGCGCGGCGGCATAATGGCTGGTGAGGAACAGCTCGGTGGGAATCCGCATCCCGGCCGGCCATTCCCCCGTCAGGATCGCCATCGCCATCGATCGGCGGATCTGCAGCCAGACCGGTCCTTCGCCGTCCAGCGGCGGAATGCGAACATCGGTTCCGCCCTGATCGGCGCCAACCCGTTCCTGTACGTCGGTGAGCATCGATGCTCCTAAGCTCGGCCGGCCCTGCACGTCGCGGCACTGGGGAACAACGCTGCCGCATTCCCGACGCGACGGCAAACCCGACGTAGTTTTAATTTCACCTGCGTGACGGTTTCCCGCTTGACGCTTGCCTCTACGCGAGTCAGTCTGTTTTGACTATACAAATACGAAAAGACGAGCAGGAGAGAATAAACCACCAAAAAGGGGGGTATATCTATGCGTCTTTTACTCGGTACGGCGGTGATTCGGACATCTTCGGTCGCGATCGCCTGTTGCCTCGCTGCACCTTCGTTCGCCGACGAACGTCCGACACCGGCAAACTCGACCACGGATACGGCCGCCCCGGACGTCGCCGCGGTTCCGCCATTGACCACGGATCAGGGCGGCTCCCCGACTTCGCGACCGGTGCAGGACGATGCCTCCAAAGAGGAGATCACCGTCACGGGGTGGCGGCTGCGGGAGCTGGACAAGGCGACCAGCACGTCGAGCAGGCTGGGCCTGTCGATCCGCGAAACCCCGGCGACCATCGACCGGATCGGCGCCGACGAAATCCTGACCCGCGGGTTCCGCACGGTCGAGGAAGCGACCGTCAGCCTGCCCGGCGTCATCTCCGGCGGTTCGCCCGGCGACCCGTCGCTATTCTCGATGCGCGGCTTCACCGGCGAACAGATCACGCTGCTGCGCAACGGGTTGTATCTGGGGCCGGCGAACATGATCAACCGCCCGGGCAACACCTTCAATATCGCCGGCATCGACGTGCTGAAGGGACCGGCCTCGGTCCTCTACGGCCAGGGGGCGGTCGGCGGCGCGGTCAACACCGTCAACAAGATCGCCGATTTCGATCGCGACAGCGCCCAGGCGCTCGCCTCCTACGCCAGTTTCGACACGGTCAGCGTCGGCGCGGGCGGCAACAAGGTGCTGAGCGACAGCGTCGCCGCGCGGCTCGACGCCAGCTATCACCGCACCAGCGGCTTCGTCGACCGGGCGGGGTCGAACTCGTTCAACGTGACCGGCGACATCGTCTATCGCCCGTCGGACGCGCTGTCGGTCGAGCTGAACGTCGATTATCTCAAGGACAATCTGACCACCTATTTCGGCACGCCGCTCGTCCCCGCCGCGTTCGCGACCGATCCGATCCGGGGCATCGTCCAGACGGCGGACGGCCAGGTGATCGACCGGCGGCTGCGCTTCACCAATTATAATGTCGGCGATAACCGGGCGAGCAGCTGGCAGGTCTGGCCCCGCCTCGTCATCAACTGGTCGCCGTCCGATGCGCTGACGATCACCAACACCGCCTATGTGTTCCATGCCGAGCGCAAGTGGATCAATGCGGAGAATTACGTCTTCAACGGCACGACGCGGCAGATCGATCGCGACCGGTTCTTCGTGTTCCACAATCAGGACCTGGTCGGCGACCAGTTCTCGGTCGCGTACAGGCAGCAGCTGTTCGGCCTCGACAACAAGCTGGTCGTCGGCGTCGATTACAGCCATCTCGACTTCGTGCGCAGCCGTGGCTTTCCCGACGGGGACAGCGTCGATCCGCTGCGGCCGACGCCGGGCCTGTTCGGGCCACTGGTCGCGCGGGTCAGCCCGACCCGCTGGGATCAGCTTGCGCTGTTCGGCGAGGATGTACTGAGCCTCACCCCGTCGCTGAAGCTGGTGACCGGGCTGCGCGGCGAATGGCTTTATCTCACGCGCGAGAACTTCAACGTGAACGGCAGCTTCAACGCCGCGTCCAGCTTCCGGCGGACCTACAAGCCGGTCAACTACCGCGCCGGCCTCGTCTACGACCTGTCCAGCCAGGTAACGGCCTATGCGTCCTACACCACCGGCAAGGACCCGGTCGGGGCCAACATCTTCCTGGTCAACGCCAACCAGAATTTCGGCCTGAGCAGCTCGCGCCAGTTCGAGGCGGGGATCAAGGCGGACCTGATGGGCGGCCGGGGATCGGTCACGCTGGCGGCCTATGACATCAAGCGGCAGGACATCCTGACCCAGATCGCGATCGATACCATCAGCAATGTCGGCGCCCAGACCTCGCGCGGGATCGAGCTGTCGGGCGAAGTGAAGGTGACGCGCAACTGGACGGTGATCGGCAGCGGCACCTATGTCGATGCGAAATACGAGAATTTCGTCGACCCCAATTACGGCGTGGCCGCATCGGGCAACCGCCCGGCGAACGTGCCGATGTGGACCGCCAAGTTCTGGACCACCGTCCGGCATATCGGCGGCCTGCCGCTGGAGGCCGGCGGGGGCGTGAACTATATCGGCGAGCGCTTCGGTAACACCGCGAACAATCTCGTGCTCAAGCCCTATGCGCTCGGCATCGCCTATGCGACCTATGCGGTCGGCCCGAACCTGTCGCTCACCGGTCGCGTGAACAATCTGTGGAACAAGACCTACGCGCAATGGGCGGACATCTATTACCCCGCCCAGATCCAGCTCGGCGAACCCCGCCGTATCGAGGTCAGCGCGCTTGTCCGCTTCTGACGCCCGGCGTCGCAAGGAGCGGGTGACGAAACAGCTGGCGTGGTTCCATCGCTGGCTGGGCATCGTCACCTGCCTTGTCTTCGCGCTGTGGTTCGCGAGCGGGGCGGTGCTGTTGTTCAAGCCGTTCCCCTCGCTGCCGCGCGGTGACCAGCTGACGCTGGAGCGTCCGGTGGCGGTCGGGGTGGTCGCGGTGTCGCCCGCACAGGCGATGGCGGTCGCGGGCGGTGGGGATACGCTGCGCCTGGTCCAGCGGGGCGCGGTGCCGGCCTATATCGTGGGCACGGCCAAGGGCGCGGTGCCGGTCGATGCGCGCAGCGGTGTGCGCCTCCCCCCGATCGACCAGGCCACGGCGGCGGCGATCGCGGCACGCCTGGGCGCGGCGTCGGCGGTTGCGGGTCCGGCGTTCGATTACGACCAGTGGATCGTCCACAACCGGTTCGATCCGCTCCGCCCGTTCTTCCGCCTCGACCTGCACGATGCGGCGGGAACGCAGCTCTATCTTTCGGCGCGGACCGGTGAACTGGCGCAGCGTACCACGCGCCGGGACCGGGGCTGGAACTGGGTCGGGGCGGTCCTGCACTGGGCCTATTTCACGCCGATCCGGTCGAGCTTCACGCTATGGGACCGGACCGTCTGGTTCCTCTCGCTCGTGGCGCTGCTGGTCGCCGTGGCGGGAACGATCCTCGGCGTTATCCGCACGCTGGCGGCGCAGCGGCAGCGCCGGCCCGCGCTGACCTTCTACCGGTTGCGGTGGATGCGCTGGCATCACCTGCTGGGGTTGTTCGCCAGCGGCTTCGTCCTGACGTGGATTCTGAGTGGCTGGCTGTCGATGGACCATGGTCGCCTGTTTTCGCGCGGCCATGCGCCGGACGCGGCGCTGGCCCGCTACGCCAGACAGTCGTTGCCGGCGGCGGTCATGCCGATCCGGCCGGAGACGTTCACGCGGTACGGCACGGCGCGCGAACTGTCGTTCACGGCGGTCGGGGGCAGCGCGATCGTGACCGCGTGGCAGCCGGGCGGCACGGTCGTGCGCGCGTTCGCCGATGGTGCGCCGCTCGACGCCGGTCGGGTCGCGGCACTGGCGGGTCGCGGTATCGCCGCCGCGTGGCCGGGGGCGCCGGTTCCTCCGTCGAGAGCGGTTCCCGCGACCGACACCTATGCACTCGCCGAAGGCTGGCCCGCGACCGCGCTGCTGTTCGCCGGCGTGCCCGGCGTGCGGCCGGATATCGTCGTGAACGGCACCGACGGCCAGATCCTCACCGTGCTGGACCGCAGCCGGAAAGCCTATGCGTGGATCTACTACGCGCTGCACACCTTCAATTTTCCGGGGCTGACGGCACATCCGCTGCTCCGCCGGATCATCGTTTTCATACCCCTGATGTTCGGATTCGCCTTCAGTATCACCGGCGTCGTGATCGGCTGTCAGCGGCTGCGCAAGACCCTGTTCCCACAACGGAGAGTTAAGTGAGCGACAAGCTGTTCCTGATGAAGCCGGGCTTCACCAATGCCGGTCTCGGTCCGTTCTATTGCGGCGACTCCGTCTCCGTGGAGGGGCTGCTCGGTTTCTTCCCCGCGCTGCGCGACATGATCGCCGTGACCTATATCGATTTTCCCCGCCCCCGGCAGGCGATCATCGACCTGATCGGGGAAGCGAACCAGTCGGTGCCGGTCCTGGTGCTTGCCGATGACGCGACCATTCCTCCGGGCATGGACGTGAAGATGGCGGAAGGCCGCCGCTTCCTCGACGACGAGCGGCATATCCGGCAGTATCTGTCGGCGCGCCACGCCCTGCCGACCGCCGGCTGATCGCATCCGCCCCGCTCAGACGGGCGTCACCTCGATGGTCAGATGCGCCAGTTCGTGCACGGGGCGAAGCCGACGACGGATCTCGCGCGGATCGACATCGCCCGTCGCCGCGACGCTCACGATGGCGGATCGCGCGTCGGGTCCGACTTTCCAGACATGCAGGTCGACGATCCGGGCGTCACCGACCTCGACCAGTTCGCGGACTTCCTGCGCGACATGCTCATCGGTCCTGTCGAGCAGGACATTGGCGGTATCGCGCAGGAGCGTCCACGACCAGCGGGCGATCACGATCCCGCCGACGATCCCCATCACCGGGTCCATCCAGACCCAACCGAGATAGCGACCGGCGAGCAATGCCGCGATCGCCAGGACGGACGTCAGCGCGTCGGCCAGAACATGGACATAGGCCGAGCGCATGTTGTTGTCGCCGCCATGGCCGTGATCGTGCCCGTGGTGATCGTGGCCATGATGATGGCCGTGGTGATGGCCATGATCGTGCCCATGCCCCCCGGACAGGAGGAAGGCGGAGGCGATGTTGACCAGCAGGCCGAGCACCGCGATCCACGTCGCCTCGCCGAACGCCACCCGGATCGGTTGGAACAGGCGCAGGACCGATTCGACGCCGATCCCCAGCGCGACCAGGCCGAGGACCATCGCGGAGGCGAAGCCGGCGAGGTCGCCGACCTTGCCCGTGCCGAAGCTGAAGGCGCTGCTGTGCGCATGACGTTTCGCATAGGCATAGGCGGCCGCCGCGACGCCGAGCGCGCCAGCATGGGTCGCCATGTGGAACCCGTCGGCCAGCAGCGCCATCGAACCGGTGAGATACCCCGCGGCAATCTCGCCGATCATCATCGCCGCCGTCAGCAGGACGACCCACCGCGTCCGACGCGCGTTCGCGTCATGCGCCGCGCCGAGGAAGACATGGTCATGGCGGAGATGCGCCGCATCGTGCGGTGCGGACGTCGAAACGCTCATTTGGTGTACCTCCGGATGACGGTCATGAGGTCGTCGGCGCCTTTGCGCCGTTCCTCGCTCGACAGGGCGTCGTCGGCGACATGCGCCTGAAGATGTTCGACGATGATCTCGTCGAGCAGTCCGTTCACCGCCCCCCGTACCGCGGCGACCAGATGGAGAATCTCCGCGCAGTCGGCGTCCACTTCCAGCTTGCGTTCGACCGCGTTGACCTGCCCCGCGATCCGCTTCACGCGGGCGAGCAGCGCATCCCGGTTGTCGTTGATATGTGCCATCTTCCCTCCTCGCGCGCGTCCTGTCCGAACGCCACCGCTTTGCACTGGCGTCCGTCTACCTTATAGAGTAGGGGGGTATCCTATACAATGGGAATGATGATGCGCTCGCCTTGTGTCGAACTCTGCGGTTTCGATGCCCGCACCGGATGGTGTCAGGGTTGTGGGCGCACGCGCGAAGAGGTCAGGCGCTGGCGCAATCTGCGGCCCGGCGATGCGCGCCGGGTGGCAAGCGAACTGCCGCATCGCCTGACCAAACTCGCCGCCCGCACTGCCAGGGAAGGTGTACGCTGATGTTCTATCTCGCTCTCAAGGCGCTCGTCTCCGGTATCCTGATCGCCGCCGCGTCCGAAGTCGCGAAGCGGTTTCCGGGCCTTGGCGCGTTGATCGCCTCGCTGCCGCTCGTCTCGGTGCTCGGCATGATCTGGCTGTGGCGCGACAAGCCCGATGCCGAGAATATGGCGGCCCATGCCGGCGCGACCTTCTGGTACGTGATCCCGTCGCTGCCGATGTTCCTGCTGATCCCGGCGCTGTTGCGGTCCGGGTTTCCCTTCTGGCTGGCGCTGACGCTTGGGTGCGTCCTGACGATCATCCTCTATTCGGCCATGACCTGGCTGGCGCCGCGGTTCGGATTGCAGCTCTGACAACGGGAGGGGCGCGTCGTCCGGAGGATTGCCCATTGTCTGGCGAGCCGAGACGTTGATAGCGCTCCCAGACGTAACCCTTTAGCTTGGGATGCGACGACGTGCGTCCATTCGGGAGACCTTGCCTTGACCGTACCACGACGCAGCCTTTTGAAAGCCGCCATCGCCGGATCGCTTGCGCCTGCCGCCGCGCCGTTGCTGGCGACGGATGCGGTCGCGGCGTGGAAACCGGGAGCGGATGGCCAGCGCAAGGCAGATCTCGGCGACGGTTTCTATCGTAATCCGATCGTCGCGGGCGACCACCCCGATCCCACCATCCTGAAGGATGGCACGGATTATTACATGACGTTCTCGTCCTTCCTCTCCTACCCGGCGCTGGTCATCTGGCATTCCACCGATCTGGTGAACTGGGCGCCGATCGGGCCGGCGCTGCACCGTAACCTGGGTGCGATCTGGGCCGTCGACCTGGTCAAGCACGACAATCGCTACTTCATCTATATTCCGGCCAATCCCGGGGATGAGGGCTGGTCGATCTTCGTGATCTGGGCCGACGATATTCGCGGACCGTGGAGCGAGCCGGTCGACCTGAAGATCCATGGCCAGATCGATCCGGGCCATGCGGTGGGCGAGGACGGCAAGCGCTATCTGTTCACCAACGGCATCAGGAAGATCCGGCTGACCGACGACGGACTGGCGACCGACGGCGTGCTGGAACAGGCCTATCAGCCATGGCGCTACCCCGACAACTGGGTGACCGAGAATTTCGCGCCGGAGGGACCGAAGCTGCTGCGCCGGGGTGGCTGGTTCTATCTGGTCACCGCGGTCGGGGGCACCGCCGGGCCGGTGACCGGCCATATGGTGATCGCCGCACGGTCCCGGTCGATCCATGGCCCGTGGGAGCATTGCCCGCACAATCCATTGGTGCGGACCGTCTCGATCGACGAACCCTGGTGGTCGCGCGGCCATGCGACGCTGGTCGAGGGGCCGGGTGGCGACTGGTGGATGGTCTATCACGGCTATGAGAACGGCTATCGCACGCTGGGCCGCCAGACGCTGCTCGATCCGGTCGAATGGACGCCGGACGGGTGGTTCAGAGCCAGGGGTGGCGACCTGTCACGGCCGATCCGCAAGCCCGCCGGCGGTCGGACGAGCCGGTCCGCCCCTGCCCTTAGCGACGATTTTTCCACCGACCGTATGGGCCTGCAATGGAGCTTCCACGCTCCGGCTGCGCTGAACGAGGCAAGGGCGCGGTACGGGGCGAAGAGCCTGATGATCCGCGCCGCCGGTACGTCGCCGATCGATTCGCCGCCGCTGACCTGCATCGTCGGCGACCGCTCCTATCGCGCGGAACTCTCGTTCGACCTGATCGGCGAGGCCGAGGCGGGGCTGCTGCTGTTCTACAACCACAAGGCGTTCGCGGGGCTGGGCTTCACCCCCGATACCTTGAAACTGTTCGAATATTCGGAAGAGCTGCCCTGGGCACGCCGCCCCCTCCGGACGCGGACGCTGCGGTTCCGTCTGGAGAACGACGCGCATGTCGTGACGCAATACTGGTCACTGGACGAGGGGCGCAGCTGGACGCGGCACGACACCCGGATGGAGGTGTCCGGCATCCACCATAATGTGTTCGGTGGATTTTTGAGCCTGCGCATCGGCGTCTATGCCGCCGGCAAGGGCGACGTGCGGCTGCGGGATTTTCGGTACACGGCCTTGCCGGCCGTGCACCGCTGAATCCGCCCGGCAGCAGGTCAGGGCTGATAGGGCAGTGACGACTGGTGCAGGACGATCCGCACCTTGCCATCGTCACATTGTTTGAAAACGAAGCTCTTGTTGACGAAGATGTGACTGTCGTCGCTGCCGATGAAATGGACGTTGCACTGGACCACCGCCAGATCGCCGTGCAGGACATAATCGAGCTTGTTGTACCATACCTTGACCCACGGCTTCAGCTTGAAGCCCTTGTCGTCAGGGAAATCATCGTCGCCGCCGACGAAATAGGACAGCGCGCCTGCCTTGGTGGGGCGGAACGTCTGCGCGCCGAAGGTAAGCGTCGGCTTGAACAGCACTTTCCCATGGTCATAGTCGTAATTATCGCTCAGAACCCGTTCGGAAAAGGCACGAACGTCCCCGCCATCGGCGTGCACCTTGCCGACGGCGACCACATTGTCGCACCAAGTCTGCAGGGACTGGTGAACCATCTTTTCGGTAAACATTGCCTTCGTTCCTCGTCATCGGAATATCCACCGCCACCCACCGGCACCGCGGTGTCATTCACCTAATAGATATGGTATTACATACCATAGATGATGTGTAACCGTTCGTTGCTGCTGTAGCTGCCCAAACGGTCGAACGTCGGCGCCATCGTGGTGTAACGATGCAGGCGTAGCCGCCGTGGCAGCATGGCATGGGGTGGACGATCGGAACGGATGGCGGCGGCGGTGCTGTCGGCGCTGTCGATCGCCGCCGCGCCCGGTCAGGAACCGGGTATCGCGCTCGACCTTCCCGCCGGTCCGGCCGGACCCGGACTGCGGACCATCGCGCGGATCGCGGGCGTGCCGCTGGTGGCGCGGCCGGTCGATCTGATCGGGCGGAACGGTCCCGCCGTGAAGGGGCGGATGCCGTTGGCGGTCGCGCTGGCCCGTTGGTGCGGCGGTGCGCGGCTCGACTGTCATCATGGCCCGGACGGGATCGTCGTGCGCGCACGGCACCGCGTCGCGGCGCGACGGGCGCGGCCGGTCGCGCCGCCCGCAGCGGCCGACCCGCAGGCACCGCCGCCGCCCGACATCGTCGTGACCGGGCGGCGCGGGATCACGTCCCGCCCGGCGCAGGACCGCAGCTATTCGGCGACGCATATCGATGGCGTGGCGCTGGCGCGGCGACAGCCCGACACGCTGGCCGACATCCTCGCCGCCGTGCCGGGCATCTGGGTCGATCCGTCCGCCGGCACCTCCGCCAACACCGTCCGGGTGCGCGGGCTGCCGCTCGACGGGTATCAGGCGCTGGCGGTGCAGGAAGACGGGCTGCCGGTGCAGCACGATACGCTGCCGTGGAGCGATATCGACCAGTTCGTCCGACCCGACTTGATGATCGACAGCGCGGATTATGTGCGCGGCGGTCCCGCGTCGATTTACGCCAGCAATGCCCCGGGCGGCATCCTGAACCTGCGCACCCGATCGCCCGATGCGACCGGCGGGGCCGCGCGGATCACGCTCAACGATCGCGGGCTGGTGCGCCTCGAGGGCTATCGCAGCGGCACGATCGGGGCGTGGCGGGCGATCGTCGGCGGCGGGGTCGTCCGCGATCCCGGCGTGCGGCGGATCGCCGCGACGCTGGGCGGATGGCAGGCACGGGTCCGGGCAGAACGACCGGTAGGGGCCGACGGGCGACTGACGCTGAGCGCCCGGATGCTCGACGACGACACGCTCAACATCTCGTCCTTTCCGCTGCGGCGGAGCGGATCGGGCGTCGCGCCGTTGCCGGGGTTCGATCCGCGACGGGATTCGTGGTTCGGCCCCGATCTGGCGCGGGTGGCGTTCGCCGCCGCCGGCGTACGGCCGGTGGCGCGCAACAACCGCAACCGCCTGTTCGCGGGCACCGCGACGCTGGTGCTGCCGGTCGGCGACTGGCGCGTGACCGGGCGGTTGCGCGCCCGGACGTCGCAGACGCACCGCTATGCGATCTCCACCTCCGGCCCGCCGATCAGCGCACGGGCGGCGATCGACGAAGCGACGCCGCGCCTTGCCGCCGCCTTCCCGACGCTGGCGCAGGTCGCGCTGCGGCGCGCGGCGGACGGCGGCGCGTTCGTGCCCCTTGCCGGCAACGACTTCGTGGAGACGGTCAACCCGGTCGCCGCCGACGTCCGCCTGACGGAGACGATCGGCGACATCACCGCTGCGCGCGCCTTCGACCTGGGCGGGCGGCACGACCTGACGCTCGGCGTCTACGGCGTCACCTATCGCTGGCGTTTCGAGCGGGCGGTGGCGCGGGCGCTGGTCGAGGCGCGCGGGCAAGGCCGCCTGCTCGACCTCGTCGCGCTCGACACCGACCGGCGGGTCGTCGGCAGCCTGACCGATCGCGGCTTCCTCAGTCGCGGCACGACCTATGAGGCGATCGATGCGCGGCAACGCATGGCCGCGCTCTATGCCGCCGACGAATGGAACCTGACGGAGCGGTTGCGGATCGACACCGGGGTCCGGGTCGAGGGGCTGGCGATCGACGCGATGGTCGGTCAGGCGCGGCGGATCGACGCCGGCGATCCCGCGACGCTGGCCGACGATGCGCTGGCGGTGGCGGCGGGTCGGTCGATCGCCGCACGGGCGCGGGTGACGGCGGGCAGCGCGACGGCGGCGCTGCACTGGCGCCCTGCCCCCGCCCTCGGCCTGTTCGCGCGCGCGACCCGCGCCAGTCGGCTGCCCGATCCGGGCGCGTTCCGCACCAGCCTCTCCGCACCGCGCGCGACCCATGTCGACCAGCAGGAACTGGGGCTGGTGTGGCGCACCGGCACCGTGTCGTTCGACACCACCTTCTTCGCAAGCCGCTTCGCGCAGATCGGGCTGGAGACGTTGGCGATCGATCCGCGGACCGGCGCGATCGTCCCCGGCCGGACCAGCGCCTTTGCCCGCACGCTGGGCGTCGAGGTCGATGCCCGCTGGCAGATCGGCCCTGCGCTCACCATCGACCTTGCCGCCACCGTGCAGGACCCGCGCCTGGGCGACTACCGCGTCGACGAACGGATCGACGGCGCGATCGTGCGAAGCGACCTGAGCGGCCGGGTGCCCCGCCGGGTGCCGCGCGCCATGGCGCGGGCGGCGGTGAGCGGCGCGGTGCCGGGGACACCGCTGACGCTGGACGTCGATGTGACCGCGATGGGGCGGCGCTTCGCCGACGATGCGAACACGCTGGCGCTCCCGCCCTTCGCGATCCTCGACCTCGGCGCCCGCTGGCGATTGCGAGAGGGTGTCACGCTACGGATCGCGGCGACCAACCTGCTCGACGCCATCGCCGTCATGCAGGGCGACGCGATCGGCGGCGAGGTGCGTGCGCCCGCCACCCCGGTCTTTGTCGGGCGGGCGCAACAGGGGCGCATCGTCGAGGCGGGCGTCACCTGGCGCTTCTGAGCCGGTAGCGGGCGAGTTCGCGCGCCGCGCGCGCCATGTCGGCGCGGAACGCGGGACTGCCGTGCGTGCGCGCGACGATCGCGGCGGCGGCGAGATAGCCGCCCTCCACCGCGCTCCACGAATGCGATCCGCAGATCCAGCGGCTCTGCCCATAGTCGCGCCCCCGCGCCAGGATCGGCTCCGCCCGGTCGGGCAGCAGTTCGGCCATCAGCAGCGCGAATGCCCAGCCATGCGCGGTATGGCCCGAGGGATAGTCACCGTTCGCCACCAGCGCGGGCGTGCGCGGTTCGCAGATCGGCGCGGTGCCGCCCACGAACGGGCGGCGCGACCGCCAATGCGCCTTCGCCGCGCCGACCATCGCCGAACGATCCGCGCCGAAGCGATCGAGCAACCGCCGCGTCGCGGGCAACCGGGCAAGGTCGAGGCGGAAGCCAAGCGCATCGGCGAACCGCGCGGGCAGGTCCGACGACACGTCCGCCGCCGCCTGTCGCCAGCGATCGCCGTCCACCGCCCCGCGTTCCTGCGCGAAGATGCCCGCATCGGCCTGCGCCCGCGCGCTGTCGGCAACGGGCGGGCCGGGCAGGATCGTCGCAAGATCGGGCCGTTCGGCGGGCGCCAGATACCCGGCCTGCATCGCCAGCAGTGCCAACAACATGGTGCCCGTCATGTAATGCCTCCCCCTGCTACGGCGGGTAGAGGCGTTCGCGGCATCATCGGGGACAATAGCCAAACGCTATCCTGGGGCCGATCGACCTTCAGCTACGCCCGGTGTCGTTCCTGCTGGACGCCTCCAGCCTCTACGTCACCCCGGACTTGTTCCGGGGTCTACCGAGCCGCGATCGTGGTCGATAGAGGTTCACGCCGCACCGATTGCCGCGCCGTGGACCCCGGAACAAGTCCGGGGTGACGAAGGGATTGTAGATCGCTCGGTCCCAATATTAGCGATAGTCACATAACTGTAAGAATTGTCACGAAACTTTTACAAATCTCTTTGTCCCCGCCGGAGCCGGTCGGTGTTCTTCGCAAATAGTCGTTCGATGACGAACGATACCGGGGTTTATTGGGGAAGTTTCATGACGAGCAACCGTTGGTGGTGGATGGCATCCACCGCCCTGATCCTGTGCGCGCAACCCGCGCTGGCGGAGGCACAGGTACAGACGCCCGCCGCCGACACCGCCGATGACGGCGAGATCGTCGTCAGCGGCTATCGCACCGGCCTGGAACAGGCGCGCGATACCAAGCGCCGTGCGACCGGTATTCAGGACTCGATCGCCGCGACCGACATCGCCGCCTTCCCCGACCTGAACCTCGCTGAAGCGTTGCAGCGCCTGCCCGGTGTCGCGATCAACCGCGAGGCGGGCGAGGGTCGCCGCATCAGCCTGCGCGGGCTGGGTCCCGATTTCGCACGGGTGCAGCTGAACGGCATGGAGGTGCTGGGCAACGTCGATTCGCCGCAGGACAGCCGGGGCCAGACGACCCGCGACCGCGCGTTCGATTTTAACCTGTTCGCCGCCGAACTGTTCAGCCGGGTCGATGTGCGCAAATCCTATAGCGCCGACCAGACCGAAGGCGGGCTGGCCGGCACCGTCGGACTGTTCAGCGCCCGCCCGTTCGACAACAAGGGCTTCCGCGCCGCGATCGGTGGACAGCTGGGCACCAACAGCCTGACGAAGGACGTGCAGCCGCGCTTCACCGCGCTCGTTTCGCAGAACTGGGGCGATGTCGGCATCCTGCTGTCGGGCGCGTACAGCCGCCGCCGGACGCGGGAGGAAGGGTTCGACACCTATCGCTGGCGGCTGAACAATGCGAGCGGCAGCAACATCTCGAAGCTGTCGGCGGAGGATCAGGCGGCGGTCCGTTCGGGCACGCTGCGCTTCGCGCGCGGCAACCGCCTGTCGGTGTGGGACAGCACGCAGGAACGCATCGGGCTGACCGGGTCGATCCAGTGGAAGCCGATGGCCAACGCCACGCTGACCCTCGACGGCCTGTACGGCGAATTCAGCGGCGACCGGTTCGAAACCCATCTCGCCTCACGCGGGGGCGGCGGATCGACGTGGCTGGGCGGCGGCGGCACCTTTGCCGGGGTCACCTATCCCAACTCGACGATCAACGCGCTCCAGTATAACGACCAGCGCGAGGTCGTGTACCTCGACGTCAGCGGCGCCAACACCGCGACCGAGACGCGCGTTCAGGACACGAAGAACGTCTTCAAGCAGCTGGTGCTGAGCGGCGATGCGGAAGTCGCGCCGGGGGTAAGGCTGACCGCGCTCGGCGGGGTCGAACGGTCGCGCTTCGCCATTCCGGTCAGCGACAAATTCTACCTCGAAACCTATGGCGACGTGATCTCCGACTATCGCGGCGGCACCTATTCGCTGGTCAACACCTATAAATACGACACCGCCGACGCCTCGCGCTGGCACGCGCGCAACATCAACATCGGCGCGACGTACCAGAATTCGGCGTTCGACAATGCGAAGGCTGCGCTGGCGTGGGAAGCGATGCCCGGCGGCACCTTCACGGTCGGCGGCGAATGGCGCCGGTTCGAGAATGACGGATATGGCCAGGGCGTCGACAATGTGCTGCTGCCCGAATTCCGGTCGGGCAAGGTCAGTTCGAACATCGCCGCCTATGCCCGCACCTATCGCGACTATCCGGGGCAGGACTGGACCGTCGTCGATTATGCGAAGGCGTTGCAGGCGCTGAACCTCAACCGCAACGACTATCTGACCGCGCGGCTGAACGTGTTCACCGTCGAGGAGCGCACCACCGCCGCCTTCGCCCAATATGACTGGGACCAGCAGATCGGCAGCGTGCCGTTCCGCGGCAATGCCGGGTTCCGCTATTACCGCACCGGCGTGACCTCCGCCGGGGTCGCCAATGTCGGGCAGGTCACGGTGAAGGGCGATTACGACGGGGTGCTGCCCGCGATGAACCTGGTGTTCGAACCGGCGCGGGGGCTGATCGTGCGCGCCGCCGCCGCGCGCAACATCAACCGCCCCGGCCTCGGTTCGCTGGCGGTCAACGGCACCGTCGGACGCGACAATGGCGAAGTCACCGTGTCGATCGGCAACCCGAACCTGCGCCCGTACAAGTCGACCGACCTCGACCTGTCGATCGAACGCTATTTCGGCAAGGTCGGCTATGTCGCCGCCGCGCTGTTCTACAAGACGCTCGACGGGTTCATCACCAACCGCACGATCAACAACGTCCCCTATGGATCGACCGGGTTGCCGACCAGCATCCTGCCGGGGTTGACCGATGCGACCAACGTCACGTCCTTCTCGCGGCCCGTGAACATCGGCAAGACCGACATCGCCGGCATCGAGCTGTCGGGGCAGAGCGACTTCACCTTCCTGCCCGCGCCGTTCGACCGGTTCGGCACGGTGCTCAACCTGACGCTGATCGACAGCAAGTTCGACTATGCGACGATCATCCCGGGCAGCACGCGCACCACGCTGGAGGGACTGAGCCGCATCAACGCCAATGCGACGCTGTATTACCAGGACGCCCGCTTCAACGCGCGCGTATCGGGCAATTATCGCAGCCCCTATGTCTTCAGCGCGTCGCCGGTGCAGAGCACCTTCGGCAAGGACCAGGACGTGACCGGCTATGAAGGCACGCTCTATGTCGACTTCTCGGCCCGCTACGGCATCCTGCCGCGCGTCCAGCTGACGCTCGACGGGATCAACCTGACCGACGTGCGCGAACGGCAATATTCGGATTCGACCAAGCGGCTGTACGTGTCGACCCATTCGGGGGCGACCGTGCTGGGCGGGGTGCGCGTCACCTTCTGATCCATTGGCTGACCCGTTGACGGGGTCGCGTCGTCGCGGCGCGGTCCCGTCGTTTCGAATTGCCCATGCCCCGCGAGGCGATAATAGACCGGCGTGCCCCACGCATCCCGCCACCGATGTCCCCGATTCCGGTCGTGCCCGCTCTACCGGCCAGGGACACGCGCGTGAGCGGCACGGCGGCGGCGCTGACGGCGGGCTATGCCCGGCTGCTCGCCTATGCCCGCAAGCGACTGCGCGATCCGGCACAGGCAGAGGAGGTGGTGCAGGAAACGATGCTGCGCGTCATCGAACAGGATCGGCGACAGACGATCGAGCAACCGCTGGCCTATGCGTTTCGCGTGACCGATTCGGTCGTCTATGCCACCGCGCGCGGGGATAGCCGCCGCCACGAACCGATCGATCCCGATCTGGTGTGCGACGCGCCGCTACCCGATGCCATGCTCGACTATCGCCAACGGCTCGCCCGGTTCGAGGCGGTGCTGGCCACCCTCCCCCCGCAGCGGCGGACGGTGTTCGTCAAACGCCATGTCGAGGGCAAGTCGCGTGGCGAGATCGCCGAGGAGCTGGGACTGGGGATCGAAGCGGTGAAGAAGCATCTCGTCCGCGCCATGATCGACCTGGCCGATGTCGCCGACGTGCTGGACCGGGGACGGTGATGCCCGTGGCCGACGATCCGATCATCGCCCAAGCTGCCGACTGGGCCGAACGTGTCGAGGCACTGGACGCCGCCGGGCGTGCCGAACTGCGCGCATGGCTGACGCGATCGCCCGCCCACGTCGCGGCGTTCGACCGTTTTCGCCGGTTGCTGGCCGATCCCGCGCTGTTCGATGCCGCCGCGCGCGAACCCGCCCTGCCCCCGCCCCCGGCGCCCCGCGCCGCTTCGCGGTTCCCCGCCATCGGCCGCCGGATGCGCCGTGCCGCCGTGGCGGTCGCGGCCTGTGCCGCCGCGCTCGCCCTCGCACCGGTCGGTTGGCGCGCACTCACCCCCGCCCCGATCCAGCGGCAGGAATATGCCAGTGCGGTCGCGCGACCGCGCACGATCGCGTTGCCCGACGGGTCCCGCATGACGCTCGATGCTGCGTCGCGCGTCGGAATCGCGTTCGGCGATACACGCGACCTGTCGCTGACCGACGGCGCGGCGCGGTTCGACGTGCGGCACGACGCCGACCGCCCGTTCCGCGTCCATGTCGACGCGGCGACGATGACCGCGCTCGGCACCGTCTTCAGCGCCGAACGCCAGCCCGGCGGCAGCGAGTTGCGGGTGTTTCGCGGGCGCGTCCGCCTTGACGCGCCGGGGCTGGAACCGGTCGTGGTCGAGGCGGGCCGCTATGCCCGGATCGGGGCGGACGGCGTGACGCTCCGTGCGATCGACGATACTGACCGCATCAGCTGGCGCGACCGGTGGCTGGACGGCGATGCCATCCCGCTGGCGACCGCGTTCGCCCGGTTGGAACGCTATGGCGCGGCCCCGATCCGCCTTGCCGACCCGTCGCTCGGCACGCTGCCGATCAGTGGGCGCTTCCGCCTCGACACGCCCGAACGGTCGATACGGCTTATCGCGTCGCTATACGACCTGCGCATCGTTCCGGATCGGGGAGGGGCGTGCCTCGCCTCCGATCGCTATCCCCGCTGCGCGCCGCACTAAGGCGAAAGACGGCACGCGCGGCCATCGCCGCGACCTGTCGTCGATCGCCCCCCCCGAAGGCACCCCCGGCGCAGTCGGTTGCGACGGAGACGATCGCGACCGCTTGACGAGAAACTTGAGCGAGCGGCAAAAACCGGGTTGGAGAGGGACATGCCCGATCCCGTTGCTCCCGCCGCCAAATTGTCCACGCGCGCCTGGCTGGAGGCCGCGCGGGCGATGTTGATCCGTGACGGCATCCACGCCGTGAAGATCGATCGCCTCGCCCGCGAATGCGGGGTGACGCGCGGCGGGTTCTACTGGCGGTTCGGCAGCCATGCGGAACTGCTCGAGGCATTGCTGGCCGACTGGCGCGAGACGAATACCGCGCCGATGCTGGCGGCGCTGGCCGGGCCGGGAAATCCCGACGTGCGGTTCGCGCGCCTGGCGGGGCTGTGGGTCGACGAACAGGGGTTCAGCTCAGCCTATGACGCGGCCGTGCGCGAATGGGCACGCGGCGATGCCGCGGTGCGGGCCGTCGTCCATGCGGTGGACGACGAACGGATCGGCGCGCTGTGCCGCCTGTTCCTCGACTATGGCTATGGCGCGGACGAAGCGCTGGTCCGGGCGCGCATCACCTATTACCATCAGGTCGGCTATTATGCGCTGGATGCGCAACGCGACGACGTGCGCCGGGCCGAGCTGACCGCGCTCTACATCCGGGCGCTGACCGGTCCGCTGGGCGGGATCACGCCGACCGGCGGGTGACCGACAGGTCGAGACGGGTGAGGCCGCTGGTCGCGAACGCCCCGCCCTCCACCGGCACCCGCAGGCCGCTTGCGGTGATGGTCGCGGTGGTCGCCGCGATATGGTCCAGCATCAGCCGCAGTTCGAGGCGGGCGAGCCACGATCCCATGCAGATGTGCATCCCGTATCCGAACCCGGCATGTGGCGGTCCGCGCCGGGCGGGGTCGAAGCGATCGGGATCGGAGAAATGCGCGGCGTCGCGATTGGCCGATGCGATCAGGAACCGGACCGGCGCGCCCGCCGGCACGGTATGGCCCGCGATCACCGTCGCCCGCGCGGCATGGCGGGTAACGCGGTGGACCGAAGGGCGATGGCGCAGCATCTCGTCGACAAAGGCCGCCGGGTTGCCCCCCGCCTGCAGCCACCACAGCGCGGCCGGATCGGTCGCCAATTGGTCGAGGCAATTGACCGACAACAGGGTCGTCGTCTCATGCCCCGCCATGAACAACAGGCAGGCAAAGCCGTCCGCCTCGTCGGCGGTCAGTTCGCCGTCGTCGCGCAGTGCGGCCAGCGCGTCGATCACCGTATCGCGACCCCGCCCGGCGGTGCGCTCGGCGACGGCGCGGTCCATCGCGGCGGCCATGAACGCGCGCATCCTGGCATAGCTGTCGACGCTGGCATCGGGATTGACGACGCCCCGGATGCGCGTCGCGATGAAATCGACCGCGGAATTGGTCCAGTCGCGCATCCGCGCGGCATCGTCGATGGTGATGCCCAGCACGGTCGCGATGACGCCCATGGTCAGCGGCGTCGCGAAGCCGGCCGCCGCGTCGCCGCCGCCGCTGGCGAGAAACCCGTCCCAATGGGTCGCGACCAGCGTCCGCACCGCGTCCTCGATCGCGTTCACCGCGCGCGGACCGAACGCCCGGCCGATCGTCTGTCGCATCGGCCCGTGCAGCGGCGGATCGAGCATCAGCAGCAGCCCCGGAATGATCGCACCGCCCGGCGGCGTGGAGACGAACGTCGCCGCGTCCTTCAACCCGGCAAGGACGTCGTCGTAGCGGCTGACCAGATAGAGCGGCGCATCGGAATGCCCGGCGCGCACGACGGGGGCGTTGGTGCGCAGCCACGCATAGTGGCGGAACGGATCGGCCTGGATCGTCACGTCGAACGGATCGAACGGCGGCAGGTCGGCGGGCCAGGGCAGGTCGTGCGACCAGGGGGCGTCGGTCATGGGGCGGACTTTCGGGGTTGCGGGGCGATCCACAGCGCCAGCAGCAGTCCGGCGAGCACCAGCGCCGCCGATCCGCCGAGCAGTGCGCCAAGCCCGATCCGTTCGAGCAGCGCACCGCCCAGCAGCGGCGCGACCGTCGAGGCCGCCGCCGTCGCCAGCGGGGTGACGGTGGCGGCACGGCCGCTCGGCTCGCGCTCGGCCATCAGCCGGAACAGGAACGGATAGACGAACGCCCAGGTGAAACGCAGCAGGCAGGCGGCACCGATCGTCACCACCGCGCCGCCGCCGATCCCCAGCCCGGTCGCGGCCAGCACCATCGCCCCCGCCACCGCCAGCAGCACCGGACGAAAGCGCAGGCCGTCGGCGACCAGTGCCGCCAGCAGCGGACCGATCATCCCGGCCGAGGCCGCCAGCGACAGCAGCGTCGCGATGCCCGCCGCCGCCAGCCCGTGCGCGCTGCCGATCCGTTCGAG
The DNA here is from genome assembly GCF_001421765.1 of Sphingomonas sp. Leaf32. Taxonomy (GTDB): domain Bacteria; phylum Pseudomonadota; class Alphaproteobacteria; order Sphingomonadales; family Sphingomonadaceae; genus Sphingomonas. Next base: position 26,999 of record NZ_LMLA01000005.1, read on the forward strand.
GAACGTCCAGCTCAACCCCATGCCGGTAAAGACGAGGAAGATCGCGACCAGCGGCGCAATCCCCGCCGCCGGCACCGGCCGGCGCACGCTGGCGACCGCGCGGGGCGGGGCGTCGCGCGTCGCGATCGGCACCAGCAGCAACGCGGGCAGTGCCACGACCGAAACCGCGATGTAGAAGATCGCCGGACCATGCGCCGCCATCATCAGCGTCAACAGCGCCATGCCGCCCGCCGCGATCACATTCTGCCCGGCGGCATAGAGGCTGACCGATACCCCCGGTCGCGCCGAGCGTGCCATCAGGCCATAGGCGACGGCGCAGGCCAGCCCCTCCCCCAGCCCCGACACCGCGCGCACGCCGATCAGCACCGGATAGTCGACGACGAAGATCGTCGCGATGTTGCCCGCGACCATCACCGCCAGGCCGACATGGAGCAGCGTGCGTTCGCCCGCCCGCGCCAGCAGCAGCGGCGCGAACGCCGTCGCCAGCAGGATGCCGCCCATGTTCGCCGAGACGACGGCTCCCGCCGCCTCCGGCCCGATGCCGAACTGCCGCTGCAGCGCGGCGACCATCACCGGCATGACGTCGGGCAGGGTCACGGCGATCAGCGCGACCGCCACCGCCGCCCAGTCGCGCGAGGCCAGCCCTGCCCAGAATCTGAGCGGGTGGGGACGTGCCGGACCGGAAACCATCCTACCTTCCATCGGCGCGACGATACACAGTTGTATCGCGCACACCAAAACCGGCGGATAGCTCAGCTTTAATCCCCATCAGATTCGTGTGTGTTGACGATACACCCCTGTATCGTGCTGCTTGTCACGCAACGGTAACGACAGGGTGGGCTATGCGGAGAATCGGGAAGAACGGCGTCGCGCTGGGTGCGGTCATCGCGGTGATCGGATGGAGCGGAGGCGCCCGCGCGCAGGTTGCCGACCGCACGGTCGAGGCCGATCCGGCCGATGCGCCCGGCGAGATCGTCGTCACCGCGCAGAAGCGGGTCGAACGCCTGATCGACGTGCCGGTGTCGGTGACGGCGGTCGATGCCGCCGACCTGACGCGGCAGAACCTGACTCAGCTTCGCGATTATTTCGACCGGGTGCCGGGGCTAAGCTACACTGGCGGCGGCGGCTTCACCACCGTCGCGCTGCGCGGCATCACCACCGGGCGCGGGGCCAATCCGACGGTATCGACGACCGTCGACGATACCCCGTTCGGATCGTCGTCCTTCGCGGGCTATGGCGACCGGCTGACCCCCGATCTCGATCCGTCGAACCTCGAACGCGTCGAGGTGCTGCGCGGGCCGCAGGGAACGCTGTACGGCGCGAACAATCTGGGCGGACTCATCAAATACGTCACTGCCACCCCCGATCCGTCGCGCACGCGCGCCGCGTTCGAGTTCGGCGGGCAATCGATCGCGCATGGCGACAGCGGCGCGTTCGCGCGCGGATCGGTGAACGTGCCGATCGTCGCCGACCGGGTGGCGGTGCGGGTCAACGGCTTCTACCGGCAGGACCCGGGGTTCATCGACAACACATTGTCGCGCGTGGACGATGCCAATGGCGGACGGGTATGGGGCGGCCGCGTCGCGCTATTCGCGCGGCCGGTCGATGCGCTGACCATCACGGTGCAGGCGCTGACGCAGGACCTGTCGGGCACCGACGCACCGACCGTCTTCCTGGCCGGCAACGGATCGTCGTCGTTCGGCCGCTGGGCCGCGCCGCTGTCCGCCCGGCCCGTGCCCTATGCCGTGCGCAACCGGCTGTATCAGGGGCGGGTCGCGTGGGACCTGGGCGGGGCCGAACTGACCTCGATCACCGGCTATGGCGAGAGCCGATACAATACGCCGACCGATTCGACCGACCGGTTCGCCGGCGTGCTGACCCGCTTCGGCTATCCGGGGCGCCGCGCGATCCTGAGCAACACGATCAACACCGACAAATGGACGCAGGAAGTGCGCCTGGCGTCGCAGCCGGGCGGCACGATCGACTGGCTGGTCGGCGGCTTCTACACCGATGAGGATACGGTCGCGCTGCAAAGCCTCGACGCGATTGCCGGCGGCGACAGCGCGAACCTGTATGCCGGCAACATCCCGTCGACCTTCCGCGACCTGGCCGCGTTCGGCACGCTCACCTGGCACTTCACCCCGGCGTTCGATGTCCAGTTCGGCGGGCGCATCGCCGAAAACCGGCAGGTGTACCGACAGGCGCTGTCGGGACCGCTCAACGGTGGCACCACCGCCAATGTCCAGCGCTTCCGCGAAACCGCCGCGACGTGGCTGGTGTCGCCGCGCTGGCGGATCGGGCGCGACCTGACCGCCTATGCCCGGATCGCGTCGGGCTATCGCCCCGGCGGTCCCAACACCAATTTACCCAGCCTGCCACCGTCGTTCGAGAGCGACCGGACGACCAACTACGAACTGGGGCTGAAGGGGCTGACCCCCGATCGCAGGATCGGGTTCGACGTCAGCCTGTTCTGGATCGACTGGACCAATGTCCAGCTATCGGGCAACGACCCGGCCAGTGGCTATCTGTTCTACACCAATGGCAGCCGGGCGCGCAGCCGGGGCGCGGAAGCGACCATCGATCTGCGTCCGTGGAACGGTGGGACGGTCGCGGTGACCGGCGCCTGGACCGATGCGGCGCTGACCCGCGACCTGCCGGCCGGCCGCACCGCCGCGCTGTTCGGGACCGAAGGCGACCGGCTGCCCTACAGCGCGCGCTGGGCGGGATCGGTCGCGGCCGATCAGGACGTGGCGCTGGGCAACGACGTCACCGGCTTCGTCGGCGGCACGGCGGTCTATAACGGCCGGCGCATCGCGGAGTTTCAGGCGCGCGCGGGCGTGCCCCGGGTGACGCTGCCCGCCTATGCCACGCTCGACCTGCGCGCTGGCGTGCGCAGCGGGCCGCTGGCCTTCACGCTGTTCGCGCGCAACGTGACCGACCAGCGCGGGCGACTGGGCGCCGCCTATCGCACCGCCGCCACCCCGGCCGGCGGCACCGCGATCAGCGTCATCACCCCGCGCACCATCGGCCTGTCGGTCGGCTACAGCTACTGATCGTCATGGATACCACATTCGATGTCGCGATCGTCGGGCTGGGCGCGGTCGGCAGCGCGACCTTGTTGCAGGCGGCCGCGCGGGGGCTGCGCTGCGTCGGCATCGACCGGTTCGTGCCGCCGCACATTCAGGGATCGTCGCATGGCGAGACGCGCATCACCCGCCGCGCGATCGGCGAGGGGCTGGCCTATGTCCCGCTCGCCATGCGCAGCCATGCGATCTGGCGCGATCTGGAGACGCGTACCGGGCGCACCCTGCTGACCACGCCGGGTTGCCTCGTGCTGGCGGAGGGCGGCGGCGCGGCGACGGACAGCTTTCTCGGCCGCACGATCGCCGCCGCCGAGCGGTTCGACATCGACCACGAGCAACTCGACGCCGATGCCATCCGCCACCGCTTCCCGCAATTCGCGGTGGGCGACGCCGACCATGGCTATTTCGAACCGGGCGGCGGCTATCTGCATGTCGAGCGCTGTATCGCGACCAACCTGATGCTGGCGCAGGCAGCGGGCGGCCTTTGCCGCTTCGGCGAGACGGTGGCGGCGCTGCACCCCCGTGCGGGCGGGATCGCGATCGAATTCGCCGGGGGCGAACGGATCACGGCCGCGCAGGTGGTGGTCGCGGCGGGCAGTTGGGCGGGTGCGCTGCTGGGCGAACCCTTCGCGTCGCTGCTCACCCCGACGCGACAGGTCATGCACTGGTTCCCGCTCGAACCGGTGCCGGCGCTGGCGGCGGCATGGGTGGGGGGACCGACCTTCATCTGGTCGCATGGCGACCGGACGCGCGACTTCTATGGTTTCCCGTCGATCGACGGTGGCTGCACGATCAAGACCGCCAACGAACAGCCGCCGATTCCGGTGACGCCCGACACGATGCGCCGCACCGTCGATCCTGACGAGGCGGCGGCGATGTACGCCGGGCATGTCGCCGGGCGGCTGCGCGGGGTGCGTCCCGATGCCGCGCGATCCGCGGCATGTCTGTACACGCAGTCGCCCGACGCGCATTTCGCGATCGGTCGCCACCCGGCAATGGATCGGGTCCTGGTCGCCTCCCCCTGTTCGGGGCATGGCTTCAAACACTCGGCCGCGATCGGCGAAGCGATCGCGCAGCGACTGGCGGGGGAGACCGGGGCGCTTGCACTCGACGACTTCGCGCTGTCTCGCTTCTGAACCGGCGGGGGAAAGGCGCGCTGAACCTGCCTTCGCTTGTCCAGCGGGAAGTTCGGGACGTTCGGATCGAACGTGATGCGGGGAATGCGGCCATGGTGCGTATCGGGTGGCAGGGCGGCACCGGTCCCCGTTTGCGATCGTGGATGACAAGCGCCGCCGGATGCCGCAGCCTTTGCCGGGGCGATGGTTCCGGTCGGATGGATCAGGCTGGCAGGAAGCGGGAGGAACGGCATGGACATTCTGGACAGGACGCTGGCGAGGCTGGCGGAAGCCCCCGCCCCGCCCGCGCTGGCGGGTATCGATGCGCGGGTGCTCGCGCGCATCGGCACGCGGCCGTTCGCGTACGGGCGCGGTGCGGGGTTGGTCGCCGTCGCGCTGGTCGCGCTGACGATCGGGATGGTCGGGGCGGAACTGCCCGTATCCGCGCAGCCGCCGGTGTCGCTGGCACCGCTGGCGGGCACCTCGCCGCTCGCGCCCTCGACCCTGCTGATCGGGGAGCCGTGAGGATGCGGATCGCGCTGTGCGTGGTGCTGGCGTTCCTGGCCGCGATCGGCGGGGTGTTCGTCGGCCGCGCGCTGTTGCCGCAGAATGCGCCGGGCGGGGCGGCGCTGCACGATGTGCTGCACCATCAACTATCGCTCGACACGGGACAGGAGGCGCAAATCGCGCAACTGGAGGAACGGTTCGCGATGCGCCGCCGCGCGCTGGAGCTGGAGCTGCGCGCCGCCAATGCCCGCCTGGCCGAGGCGATCGCCGCCGAACATGCCGCCGGCCCGCGCGTCTCCGCCGCCGTCGACCAGAGCCACGCCGCGATGGGCGCGCTGCAAAAGGCGACGCTGGAACATCTCTTCGCCATGCGCCGGCTGCTGCGCCCCGATCAGGCGGCCCGGTTCGACGCGGCGGTGGTCAAGGCGCTGACCGACGGTCGGGGGTGAGCGTCGACTGGTCCACCCTGTCCGACGGCGATCTGGCGGCGCTGAGCATCGCGGGCCGGCAACCGGCCTTTGCCGAGATTCTGCGCCGCTATCGCACGCCGGTGTTCCGCGTGGCGCGGGCGTGGAGCGGCGAGGCGGACGAGGCGCTGGACATCGTGCAGGAAACGTTCGTCGCGGCGCACCGCGCGCTGGGGCGCTATGACGGCAGCCGTCCGATGCAGGCATGGCTGTCGACCATCGCGCTCAACAAATGCCGCGACTGGGCACGGCGACGGGCGGTGCGCCGCTTCCTGTCGTTCGGGCTGGACAACGCCGCCCAGGCCGAGGCGATCCCCGACCCGGCCGCCGCGATCGACGACGGGGTGGCCGACCGGCAGGAACTGGCGCGGGTGACGCGGCTGATCGCGACGCTGCCCGATACGCTCAAGACGCCGCTGATCCTGCACGGCATCGAGGGGCTGGGCCAAAGCGAGGTCGCCCGGATGCTGGGCATCACGCCCAAGGCGGTCGAGACCCGCATCCATCGCGCCCGCCGACAATTGGCGGAAAAACTGCGCGAGGCCCAAGGGGGCGGCGGTTCGCCCGCGTAGAGCAGGGCAAGATGGCATCTAGGTCGGATCGACATTCACATACCATTTCGTCACCCCGGACTTGTTCCGGGGTCCACTTCGCCGCAATCGCGGTCGCTAGAGGGTCACGGCGCACCGATCGCCGCGCCGTGGACCCCGGAACAGGTCCGGGGTGACGGAGAGGCTGGAGGCGGCGATCAGGAACGACACCAGAAGCAGCTGAATGTCGATCGGCCCTGACAGAACCGTTGGTGTCGAGCAGGGATCGAGCTTGTCGAAGCAGCACCTCGGTACGAACGGTTCGACCTTATGTCCATCAAACGCCAACCATGCCCATGTCAGGAGTGTCCATGTCGCCTGTTCTCGATCGCCGCCGGTTGTTGCGCGGTGCCACGCTCGGCGGCGGGGGGCTGGCGCTGGCATCGGCGTGGCCGGCTTGGGCGCAGAGCGGATCGGCGGGGATCGCCGCGCCGTTGCCGGTCGTGTCGGGCGACGCCATCACGCTGACGATCGGCCATCACATGCGCCGCGTCGACGGGCGCATGGCCCATGCGATCGGCATCAACGGCACCTCCCCCGCCCCGCTGGTCCGCCTGCGCGAAGGGCAGCGGGCGCGGATCACCGTCGTCAACACGCTGGACGAGCCGACGTCGATCCACTGGCACGGGCTGTTGCTGCCGTTCCAGATGGACGGGGTGCCGGGGGTATCCTTTCCGGGGATCGCGCCGCGCGCCAGTTTCACCTACGACTTTCCGGTGATCCAGAGCGGGACCTATTGGTATCACAGCCATTCGGGGTTGCAGGAGCAGGAGGGGCTGTACGGTCCGATCGTGATCGACCCGAAGGTCGGCGATCCGGTCGGATACGACCGCGAGCATGTGATCGTGCTGTCCGACCACAGCTTTCGCCATCCGCACATCATCTTCGACCGGTTGAAGAAGGAGCCGGGCTATTTCAATCGCCAGCGCCAGACGCTGGCCGGGCTGCTCGCCGGGCGCGACCAGTCGGCGAAGGACCGCGCGATGTGGGGCGCGATGCGGATGGACCCGGCCGATGTCGCCGACGTGACCGGGTCGACCTACATCTATCTGGTCAATGGCCATGGCCCGCAGGATAATTGGACCGCGCTGTTCACACCGGGCGAGCGGGTGCGGCTGCGCTTCGTCAACGCATCGGCCATGACGACCTTCAACGTGCGGATACCGGGGCTGGCGATGGCGATCGTCGCCGCCGACGGGCTGAACGTGCGGCCGGTCGAGATCGACGAGTTCCAGTTCGGCCCGGCCGAGACCTATGACGCGATCGTCGTGCCCGACGACCTGCGCGCCTATACCATCGTCGGCGAGAGCATCGACCGGTCGGGCATGGCGCGCGCGACGCTGGCCCCGCGTGCCGGCATGGCCGCCGCCGTGCCGCCCCTGCGCCCGCGTCCGCTCGCCACGATGAAGGATATGGGGATGGACCATGGCGGGATGGCCGGCATGGATCACGCCGCGATGGGCCATGCGCCCGCCACCGCAGCTCCGGCCGGGACGGCGATGGGCGACATGGCGGGCATGGACCATTCGGCGATGAACCATGGCGCGACGCCTCCCCCCGCCGGCGCCGCCAGGCCCGACATGCCGATGGGCGACATGGACATGCGCGACTTCACCAATGCGCCGGAGGTGCGCAAGGGACCGGGGGTGCAGACCATCTCCCCCATGCCGGTCGATCGCACCGGTGAACCGGGACAGGGCCTTGAGCGTGTTGGTCACCGCGTGCTGACCTATCGCGACCTGGTGGCACTGGAGCGCAACCCCGATACCCGCGCGCCCGAACGCGAGATCCGGCTGCACCTGACCGGTAACATGGAACGCTATATGTGGGGCTTCGATGGCGAGAAGCTGTCGGAGAACCCCGATCCGATCGCGCTGCTGCATGGCGAACGGGTGCGCGTCACGCTCATCAACGACACGATGATGGGCCATCCGATCCATATCCACGGCCATTTCTTCGAGCTGGTCACCGGCAAGGGCGACCATGCCCCGCGCAAGCATACCGTGCTGGTTCAGCCCGGCGGCACGGTCAGCTGGGACGTGACCGGGGAGGAAGGCGACTGGGCGTTCCACTGCCACATGCTCTACCACATGCACGCGGGGATGATGCGCATCGTGCAGGTCCGTCGCACGGAGGCGGCGGCATGATCCGCGCCCTGCTCGCCAGCGTCGCCGCGCTGTCGTCCACCCCGGCGGTCGCGCAGACGATGGATCACATGCACATGCCCGGCATGACCATGCCCGCCCGCCCGGCCGCCAAACCGGTGCGCAAGCCCGCCGCGAAACCGAAGCCTGCGGCCCGCGTCCCGGCGAAGCGCACGCCTAAACCATCTCCCAAGCCGGCAACGACCCCCGATCCCCATGCGGGCCATGATATGTCGTCCATGCCGGGCATGGCGATGCCCGAGTCCGAGCCGGCCGTCGCCGACCCCCATGCCGGACACGACATGTCCGCGATGCAGCCCGACGCCGCACCGGACCCGCACGCCGGCCACGATATGTCGGCCATGCCCGGCATGGGTGGCGCACCCGTCGGGACCGACCTGCCGCCGGGCGACAAGCCCGCCCCTGCTCCGGCGCGCGACCATCTGGCCGACCGTTTCTGGGGTGCCGACGCGATGGCCGCCGCCCGCGCGAACCATCTGCGGCGCGAACATGGGGGCATGACGTTCCACCAATTGCTGTTCGACCTCGCCGAAGTGCAGCTGCGGGACGGCCGCGACGGCTATCGCTGGGAGGGGCAGGCATGGGTCGGCGGCGATCGCCACCGGCTTTGGCTGAAGTCGGAGGGCGAAGGCGATGTCGGCCGCGCGGTCGGCCAGGCGGAGGTGCAGGCGCTCTACTCCCGCGCGCTCGACCCCTATTGGAACCTGCAGGCCGGCATCCGCCACGACATCCGCCCCGATCCGTCGCAAACCTATGCGACGCTCGGGATCGAGGGGCTGGCACCCTATTGGTTCGAGGTCGGGGCCGCGCTGTTCCTCTCGACCAAGGGTGATCTGCTCGGACGGATCGAGGGCTATTACGACCAGCGCATCACCAACTATGTCGTGCTGCAACCGCGGGTCGAGGCGAACCTGTCGGCGCAGGACGTGCCTGCGACCGGCACCGGCGCGGGGCTGCGCGACATGGAGGCGGGATTGCGGCTGCGCTACGAAGGACGCCGCGAATTCGCGCCCTATATCGGCGTGGCATGGGAACGGCAATATGGCGACACCGCCCGCTTCAGCCGGGCGCGGGGTGGCGACACCGGGGGCGTGAGTTTCGTCGCCGGCGTGCGGGCGTGGTTCTAGGACGGATCAACATTCACATTCTATTTCGTCCTATTTCGTCACCCCGGACTCGATCCGGGGTCTTGCTTCTTCTCCTCCGCCCCAACAGCGGAACTCCGGATCAGGCTTCGGGCGGCGCAAGACAAAACGGCGCAGTGGTTTCCCCGCCGCGCCGTCCCGTCATCGAACCGACCGCAACGAGCGGTCCGCCAGCTTACTTCTTTTCCTGGCCCGACGCGCCGGACACGGCCGATCCGGCCGACTTCAGGTCCTTGCCCGCGCCGTTGACGGTGTTGCAGGCACCCAGCGATACCGAGGCGGCCAGCACGAGGCCGAGGGCGATCTTCTTCGTCATGTCGTTTCTCCCATGCAAAAAGGATGCGGCGGACCCGATACGCCGGCCCGCCGCGCACACTCAGCGCAGCCGGCGGCGGGTTGCCGCGGTTGCACCGAACCCTGCCGCCGCCGCACCGACCAGCAGCGCGAGGACGAGGACGAACGAGGTCCCGGCAGCGGCCCCAGCGGCCGTGTCGGTCGCCGACTTCGCGGTGGCGACGGCGTCGTTCCTGGTCTGGACGAACTGCTGCTTGGCGCGCGTCACCTGGGCCTGCGCCTCTGCACGGCTGATCTTGCGCTGCGCGGCGACCACGTCGACGATGCGGCTTTCGGCCTGCTGGCCCTCGGCACCGCCACGGGCGAGCGCGGGCAGCTGCTTCGCGATCTCCGCCTGCGCCTGTTCCGGGGTCATCTGCGCCGGATCGTTGGGCGCGTCCGACAGATACGCGGCGGCTTCGCTGCGCACGTCGCGCGCGGCGTCCTGCACGTCGCCCGCATCGACACCGGCGGCCGAGGCGGCGGCAGGCGCGACCGAAGCGGCTGCACCGACCGCGCTGCCGGCCGTGCCGGCGACCGCGCCGACCGTGCGGAACGCACCGCCGATGATACCGCCGACCGCCGAAGTCAGCAGGTACAATGTCAGGATCAGCGTGACGCCCCACACGACCAGACCGTGGACCAGCGCGTCGAAGCGTTCGTGCACGCCGGCAACCCGCGCGGCGGCATAGCCACCCGCGCCCAGCGCGACGATGGTGGTGACGAGCCAGTAGATGCCCGCGCCGATGCCGAATCCGGCCGCACCGGGCGTGGTCCCTTCGACCGGATCGACCATCGTCAGGCCGATCCCTGCGCCGAGGATGCCGAGCACCAGCTGCACCGCGACCGCGATGACGACGCCGGCAAACACCGACCCCCAGGACAGCCGCGTCGCGGTCTTGCCCACGCGCGTCTCGTCGATCGGCGCGAAGCCGTTTGAACCGTTGGTAACCATGGTGTCTCCTGTTGAAATAAAAGGTTGGGGGCGCCGGGAGTTTGTTGTCGCAGGCGGTGCGAACAGACCCTCAGCGCGCGCCCTGCCCATCCTCTGCTGCGTCCGGCTTCGTGGTGTCCGGCGCTTGTTTCCGTTCGGCCCCGTCGCGGCAGGCATCGTCGTCGCCGATCAGCGTACCGATCGCCTCCAGCACCGATGCCTTCGCCTTCGCGGTGGCCTTGGCTTGTTCCTCGGCGGAACGGTCCTTGTCCCGTGTCATGGTGCGGCCTCCTGTTCGGTCGGCCGGTCGATCATGTCGCCGTCGAAACCGCGCGCCCGTGCCCAGGCGACGGCGGCGATGCGGCGATTGACGCCGATCTTGGCATAGATGCGCGCGACATGGTTGCGCACGGTGTTGCTCGCGACGTCCAGCGTGCGCGCGATCGTCTTGTCGTCGCACCCGCGACAGATCAGCGCCAGCACCTCGCGTTCGCGCGGGGTCAGGTCGTCGAGGCCGGGGCCGTCATTGGCGGCCTGCGGCGTGCGCAGCCGGGCCAGCTTTTCCATGATCGACCGGCTGAACCAGCTGGTGTCCTTCATCACCGCCTCGATCGCCTCGACCAGTTCCAGCTCGGTCGCCTTGCGCTGGGTGATGTCCTGAAACGCCCAGAGGACACAGGCATCCTTGCCCAGGCGGATCGCCTCGGTCGAGATCAGGCAATCGATGATCGCGCCGTCGCGGGCGTGAATCCGCGCCTCGTGCCCGCGCAGGTCGTGACCGCCGTCGATCGCCTCCTCGATCGCATGGCGGATTTCGCCGCTCTCCCACAACTCGACCTCGCCCAGCGGACGGCCGATAATGTCATCGGCGGCATAGCCGGTCATCGCGGTGAAGCTGGCATTCACCTCGCACAGCAGATGCCCGTCGCGTGCGCCGATCGCCATCGGCACCGGCGCCAGCTGGAACATCCGGGTGAAGCGTTCCTCGCTGTGACGCAGCGCCGCCTGTGCCGTGCGCCGCGGTTCGAGGTCGGCGAAGGTGAACAACATGCACGGCTGATCGCCCATGTCGATCGGCTGTCCCGCGACGATGACCAGCTTCGTCGCGCCGCCGGGCAGTTCCAGCTCGGCCTCCATCTGCGGAATGGTGCGCCCTTCGCCCAGACGCTCCTTGGCGAGATCGCGCTGTTCCCCGCCGCGCAGCACGTCGATGTCGTACACCGTCTTCGACAACACCTGATCTCGGTCGAACCCGGTCATGTCGAGGAATCCCTGATTGACCTTCACGAAGCGCAGGTCGCGCAGGCGACAGATGACGGCGGGCGCGGGGTTGGCGTTGAACGACTGTTCGAACCGGTCCTCCGCCTCGTATCGCGCCGACACGTCCTGCAGGATCAGCACCAGGCAGGCCGGTTCGCCGTCATCGCTGTCGTTCAGGACCAGGCTGCGCACCTGATGCACCCAGCGCGGTTCCTCCTCGCCCGCGACGATCACCTCGACCACCACTTCGGAAAAGGAATCGCCCGACACCACCCGCTCGAGCGGATAGTCGTCCGCTTCGAGCCGGTGGTTGTTGCGATAGCGCAGTTGGAAGCGCGAGCGATATTCGTGCACCGTCGCACCGAGGTCGGCGATGTCGCCGACCCCGTGCATCGCCAGCGCGGCGTCGTTCGCCCAGAGCAGGCTCTGATCGGGATCGATCAGGATCACGCCCTCGTCCAGCCCCGCGACGATCTGGCGCAGGTGGCGCAGATCGGCGGTTTCGCGCAGGGTCCTGAACGCAGCCTGGTCCATCGTCGGCTCAGCCGCGACGCCCGTGCAGCAGCCAGGCGAGACCATAGCCGATGATCGCGGCACCGGCGGCCCACAGCAGCGGGCTGTCCTCGACGGTACGCGCGGCGCTCTGGCCACCCTGCTGCGCGCGGTCGGCGACCTGACGGCCGGCGCTCTTGAGCTTGTCGCGGGCTTCGCCGGCCAGCGCGGGGGCGCTGTCGATCGCATCCTCGATGATCGCGCGGACGCGGCCATAGCTGTTCTGCGCGCCGCCCGCGACCTGATCGACCACGCCGTCGACCTTCAGGTTCCGGCTGTCGACGACATCGCCGACGGTCTTTTCGACCTTGCCGGTAGCGTAGCGGACCGAACCTTCGAATTCATCCTTGTTCATGGCTTTTTCCTTGTGATGGGGTTGGCGGGATCAGGGCAGGATGTTGCAGCCCGCCGCCGCCTTGCCGACGGCAAGCGCGATGGCCGGGTCCTTCAACTCGCTGGCGACGCGCAGCAGGTCGCCGACCGTCAAGACGCCGGGATTGGTGTCGCCCTTGCGGTACGCGGCGGCGGCACGACCGAGCTGTTGCAGCTGGCCGAGCGACAGGTCGCCTTGCAGACGGGTGCCGACGCAATCGGCGCGCGCGGTATCCAGCCCATAGCGCTGAAGCGAGGTCGAGATGCGCGTCGCGGGCGCGGCGCAGGCACCCAGTGCCAGCGTAACGAGCAGGGGTATCGCGACTGCCTTCATGGACCGGTCTCCCACGACACGGCCGCACAGCGCGGCCGGTCAGGGCGCATCAACCGACCGGGTGGAACAGTGTTCCTGGTATCTTTGCGGGAAAGCCTAGTCCGGAAGTACCATCGCGATCAGCGCCGCCTGTTCGCCGTACAGCCGCGCCATGCGCAAATGTATCGACCGTATTTCTATTTCGGCGCTATTTTCAGCGCGTTGCCGATGTACTTCCGCCCGAGCGAGCAGATAGGCGCGTTCCTCGGTCGCGGAGAGATGCGGGGCGGCGGGGTGTTCGATCCGTGGCATGAAGCGATGCTATCGGTACGCTGCCGTATCGGCCATCGTGCAGAACTACCTGTCGGCTTGGTGGTTCGGCACCTGTTGGGCGACGGAGGAATGGGCACCCTGCGCAAACTCGCCAGGGCGAGGTCCGCGATAGCACCACCGGCAGGACAGCGGACAGGCGCAGGTTGCGCTAACATCGCTTTAATAACCTTTAGTTATACTGCGTCGTCATGGAGATCGGAGACATGACAATGTCGGAAGGCACGAGCCTGAACGAGAGCGATGTCTCCGAGAAATGTGGGTTGTTCGGGTTTACGGATGTGGATGCGCAACTTGGCTGCGCGATCTGGGCCATTCTGAAGCCCCATGCCGCCGACATCGCCACGGCGGAGATCGCGGGATGGTACCGCCTGCTGCCCGCCCAGGTCGCGGGCGGGCGCGCCGGCGATGCCGCCGACCTGCTGGCCGCGATCGAGGCGCAGCTATGCGATCCGGCGGGCGGGGCGTGGCTGCCGCACACCGCGCGGTGGGTCGCGGCGGGCTTTGCCGCCGGCGTCCCGCTTAGCGCCATCCTGGCGCTCGGCAGCACGACGATCGCGCAGTGCGTCGAGACGATGACCGAACAGTATAACTGCCCCAAGGCCGAGCGCACCGCGATCAACCGCCTGTTCCTGCGGTTGCAGGCGATGGAGGGCGATGTCCTCGCCACGCTGTACAACGCGCACCGGGATGCGGCGCTGCAACAGCAGCGGATGACGACCGCCGACGCCTTTCGCACCGGGATCGCGGCACTGGTCGCCGAAAGCCTCGACGAAGGCGATTCGCTGCACGAACAGACCGCGCGGACCGCGAGCGCGACGCGCGGGATGCTGGACATGACCAGCGCCGTCGCCCTGTCCGCCGACCAGTCCGCGACCGCGATGCGCGACGCCGCCGGCACCGCCGCCGGGCTGATCCAGGCGATCCAGACCGCGCGGGAGGAAGTGGAGGACGCCGCCGACATCGCCGCCCGCGCGCGGGCGCAGGCGGCGCAGGCGGTCGAGGTGTCCATCTCGCTCAGCGACCATGCCCGCGCGATCGAATCCATCCTGGGCCTGATCCGCGACATCGCCGGCCAGACCAACCTGCTGGCGCTGAACGCGACGATCGAGGCGGCGCGCGCGGGCAATGCCGGGCACGGATTCGCGGTAGTGGCGCAGGAGGTGAAGTCGCTGGCGCGGCAGACGGCAAACGCAACCGACGACATCGCGGCCAAGATCGCCGCCATCCAGTCGTCGACCCGCGCGACGGTCGAGATGAACGCCGACATCAAGGCGACGGTGATCGCGGTGGAAGGCAGCGCCGGGCGAATCCGTCGCGCGATGGAGGTGCAGGCACAGACCGTGACGATGATTACGGCGGCGGTCGACGAAACCGCGCTGGCCGCACGGATGATGTCGAACACCATCGCCGCGATCCACGCCGACACCGAAACCGTCGCCGCGCAGATATGCGAGGTCGGGCAGGGTTTCGACCGGCTCGACGGACGATTGCATCTGCTGCAGGACAGCGCCGACGGATTCTCGCGCCGCGTCGCCGGCTGACCGAAGGCGCGCGCGGGGGACCCTATCGTCGCGGCAGGGCAAGTGATTCCCCGACCAACGCGGCCTGCGTTCGATCGTCACGGCGCGCTAAAGGGCTTGCCGCACCGGTCGGGCGAGACGGGGCGATATGATCCGGTCACGCACATAATATGTGATCCAGGGCGGATCGACCTTCGCCGGCCTGTCGTGTTCCGGGGTCCACCTCGCCCCTCACATTGTCGCAGGAAGCGCTGGCTGCACCGATGGCCGCACCGTGGACCCCGGAACAAGACCGGGGTGACGAAGGGATTGTACCCCCGCTCAGCGAGCACCCTCGGATTAGGTAATGTTGATCGGTCCCGACATCATCGTGTCGATGCGTACGGGTTGTGAACGGATTGTTGCCCAATGTTTCCGTTAGCGCGAATTTAACCATCGTACCCCTATGACAAAAGCTCCTGAAAACCGGGGGGCTTGAAGGCGTCGTAGATTATTCGTGGCAGGTTTCGGCAGGGTCGGCTTACTCAACGACTCGCCGATGCAGCAAACCTGCGCGTCCGATTAAGATCGATGGCACTGGGCGCCCTATCTCTATGGGCTCGATCTATGAAACGCGTCTTCTGCGTGGGCACCTCGTTGTCCGCGCTCCTGCTCTCCGCGCCGGCATTTGCGCAGGCCAGCCCTGCCGACCAGGCGGAAATCCTTTCGCTGCTGCGGGCGCAGGCAGGTGAAATCGCCATGCTGCGTGCCCGGCTCGAAGCACTCGAAGGCAGGGCGCCCGCGACCACCGTCGCACCGGTCGCGGCGGCCGCCGTGCCGGCGCCGCGCCAGCAGCCGTCCACCACGGCGTCGACGATCGGCAACGACAGCGAGACGGTGTCCTTCGCCCCGCAGATCATTCCGGCCAGCCCGGCCGAACAGACCGTGACGCAGGCGCGCGCCGCCGCCATGAACCCGTCGGGCGTGACGACCGAGTGGCGCGGCGGTTTGCCGATCTTCCATTCCGCCGACGGCAAATACACGTTCAAGATGCGCGGCCGGATCATCAACCATGTCAGTTCGACCTTCGGGTCCGGCTATGACGCGCGCAACATCACGACCACCGGCGCCCGCGCGCTGCGCATCGGCATCGAAGGCGCGATCGGAACGCATTTCTTCTACCAGTTCGAAAACGACTTCGCCGACAATGTGTCCGACGTCGGCACGATGTTCGTCGGGTGGCGCGACGACATCGGGGACGGCGCATCCTACGACGTGCGCTTCGGCAACATGTTCAACGATCGCAGCTTCGAAGGGTCGAGCGGATCGGACGCGCCGCCGTTCCTCGAACGCAACGTCGTCGCGACCTCCATCATTCCCCAGCGCGGCTTCTACGGTATCGCGCTGATGCCGCGGATCTTCTGGAACACCGGCCACGCGTCGATCACGCTGAGCGGGGACAATGTCGACGCCAGCCAGAGCGTGTCGGACAGCCGCACGGTCCTGGCCCGCGCGCACTGGAACCCGTTCAAGACGGACCGTTCACTCGTCCATCTCGGGCTATGGGGCTTTGACGAAAAGCTCGCCAACGGGCCGGGGACGCTGACCCGCAACACCGTGATCGGCGGGCGCTTCAACAGCCTGTTGCGAGTGTCGACCGGCGCGTTGACCGGCGGGACCGGCACCACCGGCTATGGCGCCGAAGTCGGCGGCTATCGCGGTCCGATCTGGGTCATGGGCGAGGCGGGCGAACGCCATGCGCGGCTGAGCGGCGGGCGGGACGATCTGGTCACGAAGGCGTGGAGCCTGTCGGGTGGCTGGTTCATCACCGGCGAGCTGCCGCCCTACAACCCGCGGCTCGGCACGTTCGCGCAGCCGCGCGTGCTGCGCCCGGTGTTCGACGGCGGTCCGGGTGCGGTCGAACTGCTGACCCGCTATGAAAATCTCGATTATTCGGGCGTGGCGACCGGGGGCCAGGGATCGGCGGTGACGGCGGGCGTGAACTGGTATCTCGACAGCATCATCCGGTTGCAGTTCAACCTGATCCACTGGAACACCGACAATCGCGCCGGGGCCTTTATCGGCAAGGACAATGGCGAAACCGTCAGCGGCGGGATCGGCGTCACCTTCTGATCGGCGGAGCGCTTGAACCCATCGTCACCCCGGCCGTGGGGCCGGGGTGACGTTCGCGCCGTCAATTGCGCAGCGGCTTGCCCGTCTGCAGCACATGGGTCACGCGGTCCTGCGTGCGGGTGTCGCGCATCGCGTCGAGGAATACCCGACGTTCCAGCGTCAGCAGCGCATCCTCGGTCACGACATCAATGATGTCGGTGTCGCCGCCGGTCAGCACCTCGGCCACGCGGCCCGACACCACTTCGTCATAGGGCGTCGCCAGCCCCTTCGCGCGGAAGCCGCGCACGACATCGGCGATGGCGATGCGGCCGCTCTCACCCGGCAGGCGGAACACCGGCGGTTCCGGCGGGGCATAGCCGTCGACCAGCGCCAGCGCCTTGCGCTTCGCATCGGCCAGCAGCCGGTCGCGGTTCATGGTGATGCCGTCGGTGGCACGCAGGAAGTGCAGCTCGCGCGCCTCGGCGGCCGATTTCGACACCTTGGCGGTCGAGATCGTTTCGAACGCGACGCCCACCGCCGGCATCGGCCCGCGCGGGGTGCCCTTGGCCTTGGCTATCCGGTCGAGCAGCTCGCCATGCCCGCCCCATCCGGGCACGAGGCCTGCGCCGGCCTCGACCAGTCCCATATAGGTTTCGGCATGGGCCTGGATCGCATCGGCGTGGAGCGAAATCTCGCACCCGCCGCCCAGCGCCATACCGGCGGGCGCGGCGACCACCGGGAAGGGGGCGTATTTCAACGCCTTGAACGCGGCCTGCCCGCCGGCGATCATCGCCTCGATCTGTTCCCACGCGCCGGACTTCACCGCCCAGAGTGCGAAGAACAGGTTCGCGCCGACGGTGAAGTTCGCGGCGTCGGTATAGAGCACCAGCGCCTTGTACTTCGCCTGCACCAGCGGGATGGTCTCGTTCAGCAGCGCCACGACCTTGTCGTCGAGCGCGTTGCTCTTGCCCGTGAACTCGAAGCAGACGACGCCGTCGCCGACGTCCCACAAGGCCGCCGATTCGTTGCTTAGCACCGGTGCGGAGCGCAGCTTGACGTCGGCGAGCAGCAGCACGCCCTCGCCCCGCACGACATCGGCGTAATCGCCAGCGGTCGTCAGATACTGACGCTTGCCGCCCTCGACCCGGTAGAAGCTGCGGTCGCCCACCGTGTCGAGGATCGCGGGAACGTCGCGCCCCTCGGCCCGCAACCGCGCCGCGAGCTTCGCCGCGCCGATGCGGTCGATCAGCTCGAACGGGCCGTATTTCCAGTTATAGCCGAGCTTCATCGCGTCATCGATCGCGACGATGTCGTCGGCCGCTTCGCCGACCAGCATCGCGGCATAGGGCAGCACCGCCCTAAGGATCGCCCAGGCATAGTCGCCGGCGGGACCGTCCAGTTCGATCAGCTTGCCCAGGTCTTTCGCCGCATCGGCGGGCAGGTCGGGCGGAATCTGCTGTTCGCGATAGTCGCCGGTGGTGAGGTCGAGCGCGAACTTGGTGCGCGTCACCTTGTCGAACCGGTAGAAACCGCCCTTGCCCTTGCGGCCGGTATACCCCTCCGCGATCATCCGGTCGACCAAAGGCATTGGCCGCACCGTGTCGAAATAGGGATCACCCTTGGGCAGCGTCGCGGTCAGGCTTTTCGACAGCAGCGGCATCAGGTCGATGCCGACCAGATCGACGAGGCCGAAGATGCCGGTCTTGGGCACGCCCATCGGCCGCCCGCCGATCTGGTCGGCCTGTTCGACGGTGAGGCCCAGGTCCATCGCCGCGTTGATCGCGACCGCCAGCCAATAGGTGCCGATGCGGTTGGCGATGAAGCCCGGCGTGTCCTTCGCCCGCACGATCCGCTTGCCGAGGTTGCGGTCGACGAAATCCTCGACCTTCCCCGCCACCGCCGGATCGGTATCGCGCCCACGCACGATCTCGATCAGGCGCATGTAGCGCGGCGGGTTGAAGAAATGGGTGATGAGGAAATCGGCGCGGAACCCCTCGCCCCGCCCCGCTACCAGATGGTCGAGCGGGATGGTGGAGGTGTTGGACGACACCGCCGTGCCGGGACGCTTCAGCGCCTCGATCCGGGCATAGAGCGCCTGCTTGATGTCGAGCCGTTCGACCACCGCCTCGACGATCCAGTCGCATTCGGCGATGCGCTCCAGATGGTCGTCGATATTGCCGGTCTCGACCAGCTTCGCCGCGCCCTTCGACATGAACGGTGCGGGATCGGTCTTGAGCATCCGCGCGACCGCCGCTTTGGCCACCGCGTCACGGTCGGGACCGTCCTTGGCGATGTCGAGCAGCAGCACCGGTACCCCGGCATTGGCGACATGCGCGGCGATGCCCGCGCCCATCACCCCTGCGCCGATGACGCAGACCTTGCGGATCGCCGTGTCCATCATGCCCGCTCCAGCACGGTGGCGATGCCCTGCCCGCCGCCGATGCACTGGGTCGCCAGCGCATAGCGACCGCCCTCGCGTGCCAGCAGCGCCGCCGCCTTGCCAACGATGCGCGCACCGGTCGCGCCGAGCGGATGGCCGATCGCGATCGCGCCGCCGTCGAGGTTGATCGCCTCGTCCCTGATCCCGAGGTCGCGGATGCAGGCGATCGCCTGTGCCGCGAACGCCTCGTTGATCTCGACCACGTCGATGTCGCCGATGGTCAGCCCGGCGCGCTCCAGCGCCTTTTTCGACGCGCCGATCGGCCCCAGTCCCATCGTCTCCGGCGCGCAGCCCGAAATGCCGATCGCCTTGATGCGGGCGAGGATGGTCAGGCCGTGCTTCGTGGCGAAGTCTTCCGACGTCACCAGCACCGCGCTGGCGCCGTCGGTCAGCGGCGAGGAGGTGCCGGCGGTGACCGATCCGTCCTGGCGGAAGGCCGGCTTCAGGCCCGACAGCGCCTCGGCGGTGGTGTCGCCGCGGATCGTGCCGTCCTCGCTGACCGTGCCGCTTTTGGTCTGGATCGGGATGATTTCGTCGGTCAGTCGGCCTTCGTTGCGCGCGGCGGCCGCCTTGCGCTGGCTGGCGACGGCGAAGGCGTCCTGCTCGTCGCGGGTGATCTGATATTGGGTCGCGACGTTTTCCGCCGTGTCGCCCATGCCCATATAGGCCCCGGCGCTTTTCGCGGCGAGCGCGGGGTTGGGCAGCGGATTGTAGCCGCCCATCGGCACGCGGCTCATCGATTCGAGGCCGGCACAGATGAACGCCTCGCCAGCACCCACTTCGATCTGCCCGGCGGCGATGTGGATCGCGCTCATCGACGACCCGCAGAAACGGTTGACCGTCATCCCGCCGACCGACAGCGGCAGGTCGCCCAGCAGCGCCACCATCCGCGCGACGTTGAAGCCCTGCTCCCCTTCCGGAAAGGCGCAGCCCATCACCACGTCCTCGATCTCCGCGGCATCGACGCCGGTGCGCTCGATCAGGCCGCGCACGACCTGCGCCGCCAGATCCTCCGGCCGGACCCGCGCCAGCGCGCCCTTGCCCGCCAGATGAAAGGGCGAGCGAACATAGCCTGCGATTACGGCCTTCATCGAAGCGATCCTTCCCATTGTCCGTCCATGCTTGCCATGGCTATATGACCTATACGATAGCTATATGTCCTATAGGGGATATGGGCGCGACGCAATGGCCGGCAAGGACCAGGACGATGGATGATGAACTGACCGGCATCCACGCCGTCGCCGATACACTCGGCATCACGCCGCGCACGCTCAGGCTGTACGAGGACAAGGGGCTGATCCATCCGGTGCGCGTCGGCAACAACCGCGCCTACAGCCACCGCGACATCGTGCGGATGCGGCTGATCCTGCGCGGCAAGCGCCTGGGCTTCACCCTGCGCGAGATTCAGGAGTTTCTCGACCTCTACAGCAGCGACCCCGACCAGGACGAACAGATGCGGACGCTGGCGGAGCGGTGCCGCAGCCGGATCGACGCGCTGAACCTGCAACGCCAGGCGCTGGAAGAGACGGTGGCGGAACTGGAGGAACTGGAACAGACCGCCCTCGCCCACCGCTGCAAGACAGGGCGGTGAGAGCGGACTTGCGCGATCGCGCCGGACCGCGCACGCTTCGGGTTCAGGGGTTGGAGAATGCCATGCGGATGCTGCTTGCCACCATCGGTGCCACCACATTGCTGTGCGCCGGCCTCGCGCGGGCGCAGGATGCGCCGGTTACGCCATCGGGCAGGGAAGCGCTGACGCTGCTGACCGACGGGGTGAAGTTCCAGACGGTCGCCGGGCGCGGGCAGGTGCCGGCCTATGCCGAGTATCTGAAGGCGAAGCTGCTGTCCGCCGGGTTCGCCCCCGCCGACGTGACGTTCGTGGCCATGGGCGAAACCGGCTATCTGACCGCGCGCATTCCCGGCCGCGACCGCACGGCGAAGCCGACCGTCGTGCTGGCGCATATGGACGTGGTGGAGGCCGATCCGAAGGACTGGACCCGCGATCCGTTCGTGCCGGTGGTCGAGGGCGGCTATGTCTTCGGGCGCGGCAGCCTCGACAACAAGGCCGGGCTGTCGATGGCGGTCGCGACGCTGATGAAGTTGCGGCGCGAGAAATGGGTGCCGCGGCGCGATGTGGTGCTGGTGCTGACCGGCGACGAGGAAACCACCATGAAGACGACGCGCGCGGCGGCGGCGGCATTTAAGGATGCCGCGCTGGTGCTGAACGCCGATGCCGGCGGCGGGCTGCTGGGCGATGATGACAAGCCGATCGTGTACGGGCTGCAAGCGGCGGAGAAGGTCTATGGCGACTGGCATCTGACCATCACCGATCCCGGCGGGCACAGCAGCCGTCCGGGGCCGGACAATGCCATCGCCCATCTGGCGGCGGCGATCACCCGCATCGCCGCCTATCGTTTCCCGCCGCAGCAGAACGAGATCACGAAGGCGTCGCTGGCCGGCACCGCGACGATGACGCCGGGGCCGCTGGGCGCGGCGATGAAGGCCTTTGCCGCCGACCCGACCGACACCGCCGCCGCCGACATCCTGTCGGCCGACAAACGCTATATCGGGCAGGTCCGCACGACCTGCGTCCCCACCATGTTCAATGGCGGCCACGCGCCCAACGCGCTGCCGCAGCGCGCGGTCGCCAACATCAACTGCCGCATCTTTCCCGGCACGCCGCGCGCCACGATCGCCGCCAAACTCGTCGAGCTGACCGCCGATCCGAAGATCACCGTCGCGTTCAACGACAATGGCACGATCGAGGCCGGCGCCTCCCCGCTCGACCCGAAGGTCGTGGCGGCGGTGAAGGCGGCGGTCGCGCAGCGCGCGCCCGGCCTGCTGGTCGTGCCGATGCAGGAAGCGGGCGCGACCGATTCGATGCACTTCCGCGCCTATGGCATCCCCAGCTTCGGGGTGGGCGGCGTGTTCATGAAGCCCGGCGACAGCTTCGCCCATGGGCTGAACGAACGGGTGCCGGTGGCGACCTTCGATCCGGGCATCGCGTGGTGGGAAACGCTGCTGAAGACGCTTGGGTGAGGCCCCGCGTCGGCAACCGTGCGACAGGCCCGACGGACGCCACGAAACGGTCGACAGCAGCAACGCCCCCGCCGCCCCGACGTCACCCCGGACTTGTTCCGGGGTCCACCGAGCCGCGATCGCGGTCGATAGAGGCTCAAACCGCACCGATTGCCGCGCCGTGGACCCCGGAACAAGTCCGGGGTGACGGATAGGCCGGAGGCGTCGATCAGGAACGACACCGGCAGCAGGCGAATGTCGATCGGCCCTATAACGTCATTCCAGCGAAGGCTGGAATCTCCCGGTTGCAGCGCGCCGCAGGAACCGCTGGAGGCCCCAGCCTTCGCCAAGGCGACGGATCGCGATCAGCCGAACAGCGCCAGAACGCCCCGCGACGGATCGACCAGCCCTTCGTAGATCATCTTGCACGCGACATAGACGATGACGGCAAGGCCAATATAGGCGACCCAGCGATAGCGCTCGATCACCCGCGCCAGCACGTTCGCCGCAACGCCCATCAGCGCGACCGACAGGATCAGGCCGATGGCCAGGATGCCCGGATGATCGCGCGCCGCGCCGGCGACGGCCAGCACATTGTCGAGGCTCATCGACACGTCGGCGATCGCCACCGCCCATGCGGCACTGGCGAAGCTGCGCGGCGCGGCGGCCTTCAGCGCGGTTTCGTCGGTGCCGTCGCCGCCGCCGTCCTTCAGCTCGCGCCACATCTTCCACGCGACCCACACCAGCAGCAGGCCACCGGCAAAGACCAGCCCGGTGACCTGCAGCAACTGCGTCACGACCAGCGCGAAGGCGACGCGCAGCACCAGCGCCGCGCCGACGCCGATCAGGATGACCTTGCGCCGCATGTCGGCCGGCAGGCCGGCGGCCAGCGCGCCGACGACGATCGCATTGTCGGCGGCCAGCATCACGTCGATCAGCACCACTTGCCCGAAGGCGGCCAGCGCGGACGGGCTGCCGATATTGGTGAAATCGGCGACGATATGGTTCCAGAGTTCGTTCATCGGGGCAGCCTATAGCGGGAAAGCGGCGCGGGGCCAGCGCCGCGCGTGTTCCAGACGGATCGACTTGCCGAACCGGCGGGGCGGGGCGAGGTTCCGCATGGCCCGGACGCCCGGATCGTGGCAGGTTGCGGCATGAACCGCCTTGTCCCGATCGCCGCTCTCGTCCTCGCCCCTGCCGCGCCTGCCCCGGCACAGGCGCCGCCGGGCTATGACGTCGCCGAACGGACGCGGGCGCTGGCGTTCGATCCCGGTCGCTTCTTTGTGGAACGGCCGCAACCGGCGATGGCGATCCGCTATCTGGGCGACGATTACGCCATGCCGGTCTACGCGATCGCGGTCCGTAAGGGCTGCGTCGATACCGATGACGGCGACGCCAGACTGACATGCGGCCAGCGCCTGATCGCCCGGATGGTCCGCGCGCCGTTTTCCGGCACGCCCCGCCGCCCGCGCGAACGGGGCTATCGCCTGATCGGCACGCTGGCACGCGCGCACCCCGACAGCGACGACGCGCTACGCCAGGGGCTGGACGCGGCCGGGCTGGACTGGGTCGAGGCCGATGTGCGGCAATGTCCGAAGGCGATGGCGCAACTGGCCACCCTCCCCGACCAGCGGTTCGCCGCCGGCATCGATTTCGACCGGCGGCTGTCGGAGATCGTGCTCCATGCCGACACGATCCGGTTCGATCTCGACGACTTCCATCTCCGCGCCCGCTATGAGGGCTGGCTGAAGCCCGGCACCGCCGGCGTATGGGCCGATGGCTTCGCGGCGAGCCTGGAGGGATGCTGGAAACCGGCCACCGCGCCGCCGCCGTGGCAGGCGCCGGGGCGGTAGGGCCTGCCGCCCGCTGCCGTACCCCCGCGCAGGCAGGGGTACGGTGTCGCTCTGGGACCGATCGACATTCAGCCAATCCGATGATGATTGCCGAGCGACGTGCAATCCCTTCCGTCACCCCGGGCTTGTTCCGGGGTCCACGGCGCGGCAAACGGTGCGACAAGCACTTCTCAGGACGGCGTGAGCGGCAAAGTGGACCCCGGAACAAGTCCGGGGTGACGATAGGCCGGTGAATGTCGATCCGACCTGAACGCGGTGCGTCGACACCCGAAGCGGACGAGGCAGGCCCCCGGATCGGGTCCGGGGGCCACCCGCCCTACTTCCCCCGCGCCGCCGCCGTCGCGTCGCGCGCCGCGCGGAATTCGCTGTCGTTCGACCAGTTCGGCCATGCCCGTCCGTCCGCCAGGCGGCGGCCGAGTGTGTAGAGGATCGTCATGTCGCTCTGCACGCTGCCGGTATCCCAGTTCGGATCATATTCGTCCGCCGGCTGATGATATTTATCGCGGGTATAGGCATCGACCAGTTCCTTGCCCCGCGCCTCGCCACCGACGACCAGGTCGCGGCCGGGACTGTAGGACAAGGCCGGCACCCCGCGCTTGGCGAAGGAGAAATGGTCGGAGCGGTAGAATAGCCCCGCCTCGGGCCGCGCATCGGGGGTGTAGCGCCGGCCCTGCGCCGCCGCCGATTCGGTCAGCAGCGTCAGCAGGTCGAGCTTCGCCATGCCGTACATGCTGAAATTGCGCGTCGCCGCCGCGCCGAACGGCCCGTCCATGTTGATGACCCCGGCGGTCGTCGCCAGCGGGCGGAGCGGGTTGGCGGCATAATATTCGGACCCCAGCAGCCCCTTTTCCTCCGCCGTCACCGCAAGGAACAGGACCGATCGGTCGGGCTTCGGCCCCGTGCCATAGGCGCGGGCGAGTTCGAGCAGCGCCGCCACCCCCGACGCATTGTCGAGCGCGCCGTTATAGATGCGGTCGCCCTTCGCATCGGGCTGTCCGACGCCCAGATGGTCCCAGTGCGCCGAATAGATCACGGTTTCGGCCGGGTGTTTCGTGCCGGGCAGGACGCCGGCAACATTGCGCGAGGTGATGACCTCCGGCTTGACGCTATAGCGCGCGTCGAGCGTAGCCTTCAGCGGAACGGCCCGGAAATCGGCCTTGCGCGCCGCCGCTTTGGCCGCGTCGAAATCCAGCCCCGACCGCTTGAACAGCTCGACCGCCAGATCGCGCTGGATCCACGCCTCCATCGGCACGTGCGACGCGGTGGGGTCCTTGCGCACGATGTCGAACATCGTGTTGGTGTTCGAATTCCTGACCGTGGCCCAGCCATAGGAGGCCGGCGCGCTTTCATGCACGATCAGGATGCCGGCCGCGCCCTGCCGCGCCGCTTCCTCGTACTTATAGGTCCAGCGGCCGTAATAGGTCATCGCCTTGCCGCCGAAATCGCCCTCGCCCCCGTCGAAATCGGGGTCGTTGATCAGGACGACCATGATCTTGCCCTTCAGGTCGACGCCCTTGAAGTCGTCCCAGTTGCGCTCGGGCGCCTTCACCCCGTAGCCGACGAAAACCAGCGGCGCATTGGCGATCGCGACCGACTGCTGCCCGGTCAGCGCGGCGCGCACCGCGATCTGATCGCCCTGCGTCAGCGTCTGCTTCGTGCCCGCCGACGTGATCGACAATTGCGGCGTGCCGACGATGTCAGACTTCAGCAGCGGCACGTCCTGATACCAGCTGCCCTTGTCCCCGGCGGGTTGCAGGCCGGCGGCCTTCATCTGCTCGGCGATATAGGCGATGCTCTTCGCCTCCGCCGGGGTCGCCGGCCCGCGCCCTTCGAACGCGTCGCTTGCCAGCGTCCGGATGTCGCGCGAGATGCGCTGCACGTCGAAGGTCGGTGCCCTGGGCGCCGGCGCGGCCACGGCGGCGCTCGACAGCAACAGGCCGGACAGGATCAGACGCTTCATCACAGGCGAACTCCGAACGGGTGGGATGGGCAGATGGTGCCGCAGCCGGCGGGCGGCCGCAATGGGTGGGGTGGTGGCTGACGGCATCGGCCGCCCGATGGAACCGTTCGTGCTGAGTAGCCGCTGAGCTTGTCGAAGCGGCGTATCGAAGGACCGTTGCCATCAGTGCTTCGATACGGGTCTTCGACAAGCTCAGCCCCTACTCAGCACGAACGGTTCGGCTCGATAGCGACGCCCCCACACCCCCCTCACACCGGTCGGCGCATCAATCCCATCATCGCCCGCAGATTCGGCCGCCCGCCCCCGGCCAACAGGCTGGCGCGGAAGATGCGACCGAGCAGGATCACCTCCACCACGATGAACGCGGCGGTGAGCATCCCCGCCGCCCACACCTGCCACAGCGGCATCCCCGTGCCGAGCCGCGCCAGCACCGCGAACGGCGTCCAGATCGGAATCCATGTCAGCAGCTCGACCGCCGGGCCGGTGGCACCGCGCAGCACCGCCTGCACCAGCACCGTGACCGGCAACATGATGACCAGCAGCACCGGCGTCAGATAGCCCTGCGCGTCGCGCATCGAATCCGACACCGCCCCGATGACGAGGAAGATCATCGCCACGACGATGTACCCCGCCACGAAGAAATACAGGATCGTCGCGATTGCCCCGAACGACGATACCGGCTCCAGCGCGGGGCGGATCATCTCGGCAATCGCGCCGTGGGTGGCGAAGGCGGCGACGATCCCGCACACCGCCCAGGTCGCGACCATCGACAGCCCGATGCCGACCGTGCCGATCAGCTTGCCGTACATCAGCTCGTTCGGGCTGACGCACGCCAGCACCGTTTCGATCAGCTTGTTGCTGCGTTCCTCGACCGACCCCTGCAACATCCAGCTGCCCGACAGGACCAGCGACATGAGCAGGATATAGGCGCAGGCCAGCGGCAGGATCGAGCGGATCAGCACCCGTTCGCGCCCGCTGCCGCGCGGCGGCACGACGACGGCGATGTTGGGCGCGATCATGGTGGAGGCAGCGGCGACCGGCGCGGCGACGCCGTTGGCCTGGAGATAGCGGACCTTCAGTTCCTGCCCCAGCAGCGCCTGCACCATCGTCACGAACCCGCTCGACGGCGCGCCGTTGGCCCACAGCTTGACGTCTGGCGAACGTCCGAAATCGGCGGGGATATAGACCGCATAGTCGAGCGGCTTCGCTTTGCTGCCCTCGGCCGGACGCAGCAGTCCTTCGAGCGCCTGCCCGATCGCTTTGGGCCGGGCGGCGGCGACCGGGGCGGGTACCGGCACGATGGTATAGGCCGGATCGGGTGCGTCGAAGTCCGGCACCTCCCCGCCCTTCGCCCTGATTTTCGCCAGCGCGCCATCCGCCCCGCCCGCCGCGACGAAGCGCGCGACATCGGCGTCGCTGTACCAGCGATCGTGGCGCGCCCAGGGCGCGGCGGGATCGGCGGATTCCAACCGGTTGCTTTCGACATAGCGCGAGACCTGGGTCAGCACCCGGCGCTGTTCGTCCAGCTCGATCCGCGCCGCGATCGCCTGCGCGGTCGTGCCGCCGCTGCGGTCGATCAGCATGACGCGCTGCGTGTCCGACTTGTCGAGGAAGCGCGACGCGATCGGCCCGATCGCAAAGGCCAGCGGCAGGATCAGCAGCGTGACCCAGAAGCTGCGCGTGGCGGCGATCTGGCGGAACTCGCGCCCCGCGACCAGCAGGATATGATTCATCATGGCCGTGCCTCCGCCGAACCGACGATATGGAGAAAGACGTCGTGCAGGCCGGGCCGGTGCTGTTCGAACCGGCGCAGCGGCACGCCCGCCATGGTGCAGTGCTGCAACAGGTCGGCGGGGTCGCGCCCCGGCACCATCCGCACGTCCCATGCGGTCCAGCCTTCGCCGACCTCGCCCTTTGCGGTCGCCGAGGCGACGCCCTCCAGCCCGGCGGGCGACTGGCGCGCCACCACGTCGAGCCGGGCAGGCAAGGTCGCGCGCGCTTCGTCCTGCGTACCCTCGAACCTTTTGGCCCCCTTGGCCAGCAGCAGCAGCCGGTCGCACAGCCGTTCGGCGTGCTGCATGACGTGGGTCGAGAAAACGACCGCCGCGCCACCCTTCGCCGCGTTCAGTATCTCGTCCTCCAGCAATCCCTGATTGACCGGGTCCAGCCCGGAAAAGGGTTCGTCGAGGATCAGCAGCCGGGGCGCGTTGATGACGGCGGTGGCCAGCTGCACCTTCTGCGCCATGCCCTTCGACAGCTTGTCGACCCCGGTCTTGAGATTCGCGCCCAGCCCGAACCGGTCGAGCAGGTCGCGGCCCCGGGTCCGCGCATCGCCGGCGCTCATCCCCTTCAGCCGGCCGAAATAGACCACCGTCTCCAGCGCGGTCATCGACCGGTACAGCCCGCGTTCCTCGGGCAGGAAACCGAGCAGCCCGCTCGACTCCCGCCCCGGCGGCTTGCCCAGCACGTCGATGCTGCCCGCATCGGGGCGGATGATGTCGAGCACCATGCGCAGCGACGTGGTCTTCCCCGCGCCATTGCCGCCCAGAAAGCCGAATACCTCGCCCGGCGCGACGGCGAAGCTCAGATGGTCGACCGCCGTCATGGCGCCGAACCGTTTCACCACGCCGTCGAGGCGCAGGGCATGTTGCATCGATGTGTCCCCCATCAAGATCATCATCATTGCCGTTTATCGATACGTCGGCAAGCGGAAGATGGCGACAATGAACACCCCGCCCCCTCCAATCGAGTTTTCCGCCGAGTGTGAACGAGACAATTGCTTATCCCGTCGCGCGGTAAGCGGTTAGGCTCCGCGTCATTGTGATGGAGAGCCAAGACATGGACGCGAAGACCGGAGAGATGAGCGGCTGCCCGATCCACCAACCGAACACGGTTCGGTCGCTGGTCGGCCGCACCAACCGCGACTGGTGGCCCGATGCGCTGCCGCTGGAAGTGCTCAACCAGGGCGGCACCTCGCCCGACCCGATGGGGCATGAATTCGACTATGCCGAAGCCTTCAAGCAGCTCGATTATGCCGCGCTGAAGGCCGATCTGCACGCGCTGATGACCGACAGCCAGCCCTGGTGGCCGGCCGATTACGGCAATTATGGCGGCCTGTTCATCCGCATGGCGTGGCACGCGGCGGGCACCTATCGCACTGCCGACGGGCGCGGCGGCGCGAACAGCGGGCAGCAGCGTTTCGCCCCGCTCAATTCATGGCCGGACAACGGCAATCTCGACAAGGCGCGTCGCCTGTTGTGGCCGATCAAGCAGAAATACGGCAAGCATATCAGCTGGGCCGACCTGTTCATCCTCGCGGGCAATGTCGCGATCGAGAATATGGGCGGGCCGGTGTTCGGCTTCGGCGGCGGTCGTGCCGACGTGTTCGAACCCGAAAAGGACATCTACTGGGGTTCGGAAGAGCAGTTCGTCGGCCATCCCGACAACAAGACCCGCATCCTGCCCGAGGAAGAGCTGGAACTGGAACAGCCGCTGGCCGCGATCCAGATGGGCCTGATCTACGTCAATCCGGAAGGTCCCGGCGGCGTGCCCGACGCGATGCAGTCGGCGCGCGACATCAAGGAAACCTTTGCCCGGATGGCGATGAACGTCGAGGAAACCGTCGCGCTGACCGCCGGCGGCCATACCTTCGGCAAGGCGCATGGCGCGGGCGACCCGACGCTGGTCGGCGAATCGCCGGAAGGTGCCGACATCTCGCTGATGGGTCTGGGCTGGACCAACAGCTTCGAGAGCGGCATGGGCGCGCACACCACCACCAGCGGGATCGAGGGCGCGTGGGTGAACACGCCGACCGAATGGTCGGGCAATTATTTCCGCCTGCTGCTCGATTACGACTATGAACTGGTGCGCAGTCCGGCGGGGGCCAAGCAGTGGCAGCCGATCGACCAGCGCGAGGAGGACATGGCCCCGGCGGCGCATGATCCGAACCTGCGCGTGCCGACGATGATGACCACCGCCGACATGGCGCTGAAGGTCGATCCCGAAATGCGCGCCATTTCGGAGAAGTTCCGCCACGACCATGAAGCGTTCAAGGACGCCTTTGCCCGCGCCTGGTTCAAGCTGACCCACCGCGACATGGGGCCGAAGGTCCGTTACCTCGGACCCGACGTGCCGGAGGAAACGCTGATCTGGCAGGACCCGGTTCCCGCCGGCACCGCGCCGTCGGACGGTGATGTCGGAGCGTTCAAGGCGGCCATTCTGGGTGCCGGTTTCACGGTCGGGCAACTGGTGAAGACCGCCTGGGCCTCGGCATCGACCTATCGCCGGTCGGACCATCGCGGCGGCGCCAATGGCGCGCGGATCGCCCTCGAACCGCAGCGCGGGTGGAAGGTGAACGAGCCGGAGGAACTGTCGGCCGTTCTTGCGAAGATCGACGAATTGAAGGGCAGCCTGTCGCTGGCAGATGCGATCGTGCTGGCGGGCAATGCGGCGGTCGAGCAGGCGGCGAAGGCCGCCGGCTTCGCGGTCGAGGTCCCCTTCACCGGCGGTCGCGGCGACGCGACGCAGGACTGGACCGATGCCGACAGCTTCGCGGTGATGGAACCGGTCGCCGACGGCTTCCGCAACTATCTCAAGACCAAGCACAGCGTGAAGACCGAGGAGCTGCTGCTCGATCGTGCGTCGCTGCTGGGCCTGTCGGTGCCGGAAATGACCGTGCTGGTCGGTGGCCTGCGCGTGCTGGGCGCCAACTACCGGGACGCACCGGAAGGCGTGTTCACCGACCGCAAGGGGCAGTTGACCAACGACTTCTTCGTCAACCTGCTGGGTAACGACACTTTCTGGAAGGTGGTCGACACCAGCGCCGACGAGGAGTTCATCGGCTATGACCGCGCCGGGCAGCACGAACGCTGGCGTGCGACGCGCACCGACCTGATCTTCGGGTCGAACAGCCAGCTGCGCGCGGTGGCCGAAGTCTATGCCGAGAATGGCAATGAGGAAAAGTTCGTGCGCGATTTCGTCGCGGCATGGACCAAGGTGATGAATGCGGACCGGTTCGACGTGGTGCAGAAGCATGACAGCGTGCAGCCGATCGGGGTGGCCGAACCCGCCTGATCCGCGGCGTTCGGGACCAGGCAGCGGCGCGGGAGCGATCCCGCGCCGCTTGCCGTTCGATCAGGGATGCCCCCGGATCAGAACGCCGCGCGAACCCCCAGCGCCACGGCCCGTCCGGGCAGCGGTGCCCGCAGGCGCAGGAAGGAGTTGTGCAGCCGCGCTTCGGCATTGGTCAGATTGGCGACATCGGCGAACGCCTCGTACCGCGCGCCCGTGCCGAACCGATAGGCGACGTGCGCGTCGACCAGCGTGAAGCCGTCCGACACCGGCTCGCCCTTGGCGACATCGGTCTGCCGCAGATAGCGGACCGCGCCGAGCGAGGCGCGTAGTGCGCCGCCTTCCCAGCCCAGATCGCCGCCATAGCGTGACATCGGCGTGCGCGGCAGGTGGTCGCCGTCGAGCCGCTGGCGGAAATACTGGCGGTCGAACGCCGCCGTCGCGCCGGTCGCGAACGGGCTATAGCCGTCGGGCAGGGTGAATACCGGGCGGACCTGCACATAATCGCCAAAGCCGTGTAGCGCGAACCGGCCGACGCCGGTCGTCGCGCGGAGCGTCGCCTCCCCCTCGATCCCGCGGAACCGGGTGTCGCCCTGGCGCCATTCGCGCACCGGCAGCGTCCGCGAGATGCCGGTATTGCCCAGATAGAGATAATCCACGAACCGCGTGCGATAGGCGGACACCGCCGCCGACAGCCATGTCGTGTCGATCCCGCCGCCGGCCTCGATCGTTTCCGCCCGCTCCTTGCGCAACCGTCCGTCGCCCTGTTCCTCGGTCAGGATCGAGAAATGGTTGCCATTGGCATATAGTTCATTGATCCCCGGCGCCCGCTCCCCGTGCGACCAGCGTCCGTGCAGATACAAAATCTTGAACAGCGACAGCCGCGCCCCGGCGTCGCCGCTGAGCAGGTGGAAGCCGGCATCGCGGGCATAGGCCGCCCCCTGCCCCCGCCCGGCACGTACGCTGGCTTCGTCGAGGTCGTAGCGTATCCGGTCGTAGCGGATGCCACCGCTCAGCGTCAGCGGCGACAGCGTCAGCCGTTCGGCGAGGAACGCCGATCGTTCCGCCGTGACGACGCTCGGCAGATAGGATGTCGTCTCGACGGTGCGCAGGCTGCGATCGGCGATCTGCCCGCCGATCGACCCGCTGAGCGGCCCGAGCGGGCGATGCGCGATCTCGACGCGCGCCTCCTCGCCATTGCCGTCGAACCGGCTCCAGTCGCGATCGGGCAGGCGTTCGCGGTCGCGCGACCGGACATGCGCCGCGCGCAGTGTCACCGCCGCGACGCCGGGCAGCGGATCGTACAGCGCGCCCTTCAGGTCGAAGCGGGTCTGCCCGACCGTCACGTCGATCGGGCTGGCCCCGGAGCGCGACGCCGTGATGAGGGAAAAGCCGGGCACGCCGTAATTATTGTCGTAGCGCCCGACCGACAGGCCGAGAAACCCGCCATCGACGATCAGGCTGCCACCCGCCGTCACCGCCGTGGTGCGGATCGCGCTGTTGGGCAGGCGCCCGTCGGCATCGCCCATCGGATCGAGGTTCGTAATGATCTGTCCCGACACCGGCGTCCGGTCGACGAAGCGGCGCGTCACGGGATCGAAGACGAAGGTCGGCCGCGCCAGACGGACCTGACACAGCGCCTGTAGCGGAGTCGCAGCGACGAGCGACGACCAGCGGCGGCACGTATCGGCCTTTGCCCGGCCCGGAATCGCCTGATCCCCCTGATAGCGGTACAGCCCGTCGAGGTGCCATGCGAACGCGCCCTTCCCGCCATCGATCCGGGTCATGGTCGTCACGCCGACATTGTCGCCGGTGCGCAGTTCGGCCCGCCCGGTCGGTGCTCCCGCATGTCGCTGCGTCGGGATGCGGCCGTCGATCACGTTCACCGCGCCGCCGATCGCACCGCCGCCATAGGGGACGGCCGCGCTGCCCTTGCGCACGTCGATCAGCTCCGCCAGGAACGGCTCGACCGCGGCGGCATGTTCCGCGCCCAGTCCGGATGCGTCCTGCGTGGGCAGGCCGTCGATCAGCACCGCGACCCGGCCGCCGGTCTGCCCCCGGATTGTTGGACGGCCGACCGCCGGGCCGAAATAGTCGTTGTGGATCCCCGGAACCCGCGCCAGCGTTTCGCCGAGCGTCGGTGCCTTGCGCTGGTCCAGTTCGGCCCCCGCGATGCTCGTGCCGGTCGCGCTCGACAGATGGTCGGCATCGACCGGTTCGGGGCGCTGCCCTTCGACGACGATCGTGGACGGCGACTTACCCGGCTCGGGCTGTGCGGAAGCGGTTCCTGCGGCAACGGCCAGCAGGATCAGATCAGGTAACATCAGTAACAAACCCCCAAGTGAGGGGGCGCTCTATGTTTTGTTATACCGTAACAATCAAGTTCATATCGAACGGTGCGGCTGATCGTGACGGGGCGCGTGGCGGCCTTTCTGACAGCGCGTCGCCAAGAGTTGGCATAATACGCCTCAGGTTGGCGGCGCATCCCACAGCTACATTTGTAGTCATAAGCTATGTCATTGATATTGCTTGATCTGAAAAACTGGCACGGGGGATGCAAAGTAGTCGACATCACCGGAAACCAACCGGAAATCAGGGAGCCAACATCATGACCGCCATCCGCTTCGCCGCTTCGATCGTCCTCGGTTTCGTCGCCACCACCTCGGCATTCGCCGCCGAACCCAACAACGCCCCGACCCCCGTCGCGACCAGCGTCGCCGGTTCGAGCGCGCTGGCGACCACGGTCACGCTGGCCGCCGGACCGGCCGCCGTCGCCTACAAGGCTTCGCCCAACGCCCGCTACTGCTTCCGCACCGAAAACACCGGCAGCCACATCCTGACCAAGCTGTGCAAGACCCGCGGCGAATGGGAAGCACGCGGTGTCGATCTCGACCGCGCCCTCGCCGGCCGCTGATCGCACCCGGCCCTCCGCGCTCCATGCCGCCCCCGCTGCACCCGCAGCGGGGGCGGTGTCGCGTTACCAGCCCATCGTGCCCGGCGGCCCCTTGAACGGGCCGGCAAGGTCGGGGGTGATCCACCCGCCGTAAAAGCCGCCCGGCTGCGGCACGACGGACACACCGTCCACGGTGCAGACGTCGAACGGCGCGGCATAGAAGGCGATGTGACCGGCGAGAATGCGAAACGCCGGCGTCGGATCGGCATAGCTCCACCCGACGCGTGGCAGGACGATGTCGCCGACGAGCACGTCCCAATAGCGCGCCTGCCCCTTCCATTCGCACAGCGAACGGCCGGGCGCGGGACGAAGCAGTTCCATCCTGATGTCGTCCGGGGGCAGATAATAGCTCGGCGGGTGGCTGGTCTCCAGCGTGCGCACCGCGCGGGTCGTGTCGGCGATCACCACGCCGCGATGCTCGATGCGGATGCGGCGGCCGCATGACTCGGCGATGGCGGGACGGGGGAAATCCCACACGCTGACCTGTCCCGGCAGCACGGGATCGCGGCGCGGGGTCATCGCACCCAGCGTTGCAGCGCCGGGCGGACGTGGAGAAAGCGCAGGTACAGCGCCTCCAGTCCGCGCAGGATAATCGGGTTGCGGGCGGCAAGGCCGAAGGGGCGCAGCAGCGGGATCGCCCGCCACATCGCCGCGAACGCCGCCGCGCCGGATAGCATCCGGCCATCCTCGCGCGCATGGAACCGGTCGAGCAGCAACCGGCGATCGATCGGACAGGCGGCCTCGGGCGTGCCGACATCGACGAAATCGATCCGCCGCCCCCGGTCGAGCCGGCGCATCACCGCGATTTCCCGCACGCACAGCGGACAGCCGCCGTCATACCACACGGTCAGCCGCTCCAGCGCGGTATCGGGGCGCGGCTCAACCATGGTTGAGCCGATAGAAGAGGAGCAGCGCGAGGATCGCCATGAGGAGTACGACGCCCAGATAGGTCATCAGGATTTTGGCGGGCCGGGACATGGGATGCAACCTTTCCGGGCGACGGTGCCGCCCCTTTCTTTCCTCGGCGCGGGGAACGGGCCTTCGGTCCGCAGGAGAACGGTGCTGCTAGTGGTCGACACGCCCTAGATGGGGACCGAATGAGGCCGCGCACCTGTACCAAGAGGCAGGCGGTCGGGACGAAGACGCTGCTCCTTCCCCTAAAGCCCCTGTTCGACCGCCAGCCTGATCGCCTCCGCGACGGTGCGACAGCCGAGCGCCTGCAGCATCTCTGCACGATGCAGCTTCACCGTGCGTTCGCTGATGCCCAGTTCATAGGCGATCTGCTTGTTGAGCAGGCCGCGCATTACCCCGTCCAGCACGTCGCGCTGGCGCGGGGTCAGCGCGGCGATGCGAGCGGCGGCTTCGCTGTCGGCCGGGGTGCCGACCGCGATCTGCGAACCCAGCATGTAGCGCAGCGACCCGTCCTCGGCGAATAGCGGGGCGAGCATCACCGCGTTGCGGAAGGGGGTGCCGTCTTTCTTGTAATTGAGTATTTCGACCAGGGTCGCGCGGTGTTCGCGCACCGCCGCGCGCAGTTCCTCGGTCGCGGCTTCCTCGGTATCGGCGCCGCGCAGGAAACGGCAGTTGCGGCCGAGGATCTCCGCCTCGCTGTAACCGGTCAGGTCGATGAACGCCTGGTTGCAGGCGATGATCGGGGTGTCCGGCAGCGTGGGGTCGCTGACGACCGCCGCGATGGCGCTTCCGGTAATCATCTCGCGCGGTGACATGCTGGTGCCCGAACCAACTGGCGGCCCCGATTGGCCGCGTCGCTGTTGCCTTTGCACCGGTAAACGCCGGTGGGCAACATCGTGTCCCTTCCGTGCGTTGCGTCGCAGCGAAACGAGACGGGGACAGGATATGGGCGACATCGCGATCATCGGCGCAGGGATGGCGGGGCTGAGCTGTGCCACCGCGCTCACGGCGGCGGGGCACTGCCCCAGGCTGTTCGACAAGGGCCGCCGGCCGAGCGGGCGGATGGCGAGCCGGGTGGTCACCGCCGAGACCCGAGACTTCGCGTTCGATTATGGCGCGCTGTACCTGACCGCCCGCGACGAAGGCTTCGTCGCGCAATTGCAGGCATGGGAAGCGGCGGGGGTCGCCGCGCGCTGGCCGGCGGCGGGCGACGACGCGTGGGTCGGGACGCCAGGGATGGACGCGCCGCTCAAGGCGATGGCCGATGCGCTGGACGTGCGCTGGTCGACCCATGTCCATGGGGTTCGCCGCGATGCACAGGGCTGGTGGCTCAGGCTGGAGGCGGAGGAGGCCGGACCGTTCGCGGCGGTCGTGCTGGCGCTGCCCGCCGAACAGGTCGCGCCGATGGCGGACGGGATCGACGATGCGCTGGCGGCGCTGGCACGGGCGCACCGGTCCGCACCGTGCTGGACGGTGATGCTGGGGTTCGACAGGGCGATCGATGCGCCCGCGCTGCTGGGCGGCGGCGGGATCATCGACCGCGCGGCCCGGAACGGCGCGAAACCGGGGCGGACCGGGGGCGAGGCGTGGACGATCCATGCCACCGCCGACTGGTCGCACGCGCAGATCGAGGCCGGGCGCGACCGGGTGGTGGCGGCGTTGACGGCGGCACTGGGCGAACGGGTGCCGGGATTGCCGACACCGGTCCATGGCGCGGCGCATCGCTGGCGGTACGCACGCTCGGCCGGGGCGGGCATCGGTTGCTATTGGGCGGACGGGCTTGGCGCGTGCGGCGACTGGCTGATCGCGCCACGGGTCGAGGCGGCGTGGGTTTCCGGGCGGCGGATGGCGGGGGTGGTGGGCGACTGACGGGCGGGCGGGCGGCGACCGTTCCGCACCACGCCTCTTATCTATCCCGGCGGAAGCGGGGGCACGGGTCCTCAGAGTTCGGAAGGGACGCAATCAGAGCAGGAAGACCTACGGCAGAACCGTTCGTGCTGAGTAGGGACTGAGCTTGTCGAAGGCCCGTATCGAAGCATCTCCACCACAGTCCTACTCGAGATCATAGCGCTCCAAGAAGAAGCGGGACCCCGGGTCAAGCCCGGGGTGACGGGGGGATCGGCACGGCGCTCCCCGTACCCATGCCCTGCCCTTCGCAACCGGAACCGGTTCGCGTACGTTACGTTCTTCGCTGCGGCGTATCTTGCGCAGCATTCGGGGCCAGCAGGAAAGATGAGCATGGGCGAACCGTCCGATTTCGAACTATCGCGCCGTGGCGTGCTGACCGCCGGGGCGGCGGGCGCGGCGCTGGCGGCCAGCCCGTTGTCGGCGGCACAGGCCGGGGGATCGGCGGCGACGCCCGCACCCCCTCCGCCGACGATGCCGGTGCGGCTGAACGTCAACGGACGGGTTCGCGAACTGACGCTGGACACGCGCACCACGCTGCTCGACGCGCTGCGCGAGCATCTGACCCTGACCGGCACCAAGAAGGGTTGCGATCACGGCCAGTGCGGCGCCTGCACGGTGATGGTCGACGGCAAGCGGATCAACAGCTGCCTGACGCTGGCGGTGATGCACGACGGCGATGCGATCACCACGATCGAGGGGCTGGGCACGCCCGACAAGCTGCACCCGATGCAGGCGGCGTTCGTCAAGCATGACGGATACCAGTGCGGCTATTGCACGCCGGGGCAGATTTGCTCGGCGGTGGCGGTGCTCGATGAGATCAGGCGCGGCATTCCCAGCCATGTGCAGGCCGACCTGACCGCCAAACCGCGCGCGACCAACATGGAACTGCGCGAGCGGATGAGCGGCAATATCTGTCGCTGCGGCGCCTATTCCAACATTGCCGATGCCATGGCGGAGGTCGCGGGCGCATGAGAGCATTCACCTATGAGCGTGCGAAGGACCCGGCCGAGGCTGCGCGGATCGTCGCCACCCGGCCCGGTGCGAAATTCATCGCTGGCGGCACCAACCTGCTCGACCTGATGAAGCTGGAGGTGGAGACGCCGACCCATCTGGTCGACGTGCAGGAGTTGAAGCTCGACCGGATCGAAAAGACGTCGGACGGCGGCCTGCGCATCGGCGCGCTGGTCAGCAATACCGATCTGGCGGCGCATGAGCGGGTGCGGCGCGACTATGGCGTGCTGACGCGGGCGATCGTCGCGGGCGCGTCGGGCCAGTTGCGGAACAAGGCGACGACGGCGGGCAATCTGCTGCAACGTACGCGCTGTCCCTATTTCTACGACACCAACATGGCGTGCAACAAGCGCAAGGCGGGGTCGGGCTGCGCCGCGATCGGCGGCTATTCGCGGCAACTGGGCGTGATCGGCGTGTCGAACGACTGTATCGCGACCTTTCCCGGCGATATGGCGGTGGCGATGCGGGTGCTGGACGCGGTGGTCGAGACGATCGACGGCAGCGGACAGGCGCGACGCATCCCGATCGCCGAGTTCCACCGGCTGTGGGGCGACCGGCCCGATCTCGACACCGTGCTCAAAACCGGCGAGCTGATTACCGCCGTCACCCTGCCCCGCCCGATCGGCGGGAAACATTTCTACGAAAAGGTCCGTGACCGCGCCTCCTATGCCTATGCCCTGGTGTCGGTCGCGGCGGTGATCCAGCGTGACGGCACCGGGCGCGTGGCGTTCGGCGGCGTAGCCCCCCGGCCGTGGCGGGTCGAGGCGGCGGACGCGCTGCTGCCGCAAGGAGCCGCCGCCGTCACCGCGCGTGCGTTCCAAGGCGCGACGCCGACCAAGGACAACGCATTCAAGCTGCCGCTCGCGACCCGCGCGCTGGCCTCCGTCATCGCGCAGGCGAAGGGCTGATCCCATGAAGTTCGAAACCCCCGCCGGCACCAATCCCATCGACCGGCAACAGGTGGTCGGCCGCGCCCATACGCGCGTCGACGGCCCGAAGAAGGTCGCCGGCCTTGCCCCCTATGCCTTCGAACACGCGCGCGACGTGCCGAACGCCGCCTATGGCGTGATCGTCGGCGCGGGCGTCGGCAAGGGCACGATCCGATCGATCGACCTCAGCGCCGCGCGCGCCGCGCCGGGCGTGCTGGCGATCGTCACCGCCGACACCGCCGGCCCCTTGGGCAAGGGGCGGATGAATACCGTCAAGCTGCTCGCCGGGCCGTCGGTCGACCATTATCATCAGGCGGTGGCGGTGGTCGTCGCCGACACCTTCGAACAGGCGCGCGCCGCTGCTGGCCTCGTTCGCGTCGACTATGCGCGGGTGAAGGGACGGTTCGACCTGAAGGAAGGGCTGAGATCCGCCAAGCCCGCGCCCGGCGACGACGGCAAGCCCGAGGCACGGGTCGGCGACTTCGAGGGCGCCTATGCCGCCGCCCCGGTCAAGCTCGACGCCGAATATACCACGCCCGACCACAGCCATGCGATGATGGAGCCGTTCTCCTCCACCGCGCGGTGGGATGGCGACGCCCTGACGATCTGGACGTCGAACCAGATGGTCGACTGGGGGCGCGGCGATCTGGCCAAGACGCTGGGTATCCCCAAGGACAAGATCACGTTGCAATCGCCCTATGTCGGCGGCGGGTTCGGCGGAAAGCTGTTCCTGCGCGCCGATGCGGTGCTGGCGGCGCTGGGCGCGAAGGCGGCGAAGCGGCCGGTCAAGATCGCCATGGCGCGGCCGATGATGATCAACAACGCGACCCACCGCCCCGCCACGCGGCAGCGGGTGCGGATCGGCTGTACGCCGGACGGCATCATCACCGCGATCGGGCATGAAAGCGGATCGGGCGATCAGCCCGACGGCGGCCCCGAAGCGGCGGTCAACCAGACGAAACTGCTCTATGCCGGGGCGAACCGGTTGGCGGCGATGCGTCTGGCAGTGCTCGACCTGCCCGAAGGCAATGCGATGCGCGCGCCGGGCGAGGCGCCGGGGATGATGGCGCTGGAAGTCGCGATGGACGAGATGGCGGAAAAGCTGGGCATGGACCCGGTCGCCTTTCGCATCAAGAACGACACGCAGGTCGACCCCGCCAATCCGAAAAAGCCGTTTTCGCAGCGGCAGCTGGTCCGGTGCCTGACCGAAGGCGCCGAACGGTTCGGTTGGGCGAAGCGCAATCCGAAGCCGGGGCAGATGCGCGACGGCAAATGGCTGCGCGGGATCGGCATGGCGTCCGCGTTCCGCAACCATGTCAACATGAAGTCGGGCGCGCGGGTGCGGTTGGAGAATGGCCGGGTCGTGGTCGAAACCGACATGACCGACATCGGCACCGGCAGCTACACGATCCTTGCCCAGACCGCCGCCGAGATGATGGGCGTACCCGTCGACGCGGTCGAGGTGCGCCTGGGCAACAGCGCCTATCCGGTGTCCGCCGGCTCTGGCGGGCAATGGGGCGCGCCCAACAGCACGGCGGGCGTCTATGCCGCCTGCGTCGCGCTGCGCGGGCAGGTCACGCAGAAGCTGGGCCTCGGTAATGACGCGGTGTTCGAGGGCGGCCGGGTGACCGGCGGCGGACGGTCGGTGGCCCTGCGCGATGCCGGCACGCTGAGCGCGGAGGACAGCATCGAATTCGGTGCGCTCGACAAGCAATATGCCTTTGCCACGTTCGGCGCGCATTTCGTCGAGGTCGCGGTCGATGCCTATACCGGCGTGACGCGTATCCAGCGAATGCTGGCGGTGTGTGCCGCCGGGCGGATCATCAATCCGATATCGGCGCGCAGCCAAGTGATCGGCGCGATGACGATGGGTGTCGGGTCGGCGCTGATGGAGGATCTGGCGGTCGACCCGCGCTTCGGCCTGTTCGTCAACCATGACCTCGCCAGCTACGAAGTGCCGGTCCATGCCGACATTCCGCATCAGGAGGTCGTGTTCCTCGCCGAAGCTGACGAGAAGGCCAATCCGATGAAGGCCAAGGGCGTCGGCGAACTGGGCCTGTGCGGCGTCGGCGCGGCGGTCGCCAATGCGGTGTACAACGCCACCGGCATTCGCGTGCGGGACTATCCGATCACGGTCGACAAATATCTCGACAAGCTGCCGGCGGTGGCTTGAGCAACGTTCCCGCCGCTACGCCGGATGGCGTTGCGGCGGCGGCCCCCCGTGTCTCGGGGCGCCGCACGCCGCCTGCCGGTTATTGCACCGTCGCGCCGACGATCGCGATTTCCGCCATGCGCCCCCGGCGGCGTTCCAGCATCTGTCGTTCGGACAATGGCTTGGTCATGGCGACCCGTTCGTCCGGACGAGGGTCGATCCGGTCCTGCACATAGCCGATAGCGACCATGATGCCGAGCGTGGCCGCGCCGAACGCGCCGAGCGCAACATATCCTGTCCGTGCTTTCATCGACGCCATCCCGAAACGAAAATTGCCACATTCGAGCGGTGACAACGCCTTCCGCCCCGATCCGCTCCCGCTTCCTGCATCAGTACATCGCGCGCATTGTTGGATGTGGTGGCAGGTATGGCCGGCAACCCTGTTGAATCAAGACACGGTGGCGCTTGCCGGATTGAACCTTCTCGTGACATAGTGGAGCCAATAGAGTTCAAACGGGTGGGTGCTGCGCAGCATGAATGCAATTACGGCACAGATCGGCGATCTGGCGGAAGCCGGCGAGCGGATGATCGAGCGGCTGCGGCGCAAGGCGTTCCTGCCCGAAAGCCGCAAGGGCCTCAACGTCCGGTTCGGCATTGCCGAGGCGGCGCAACTGCTCGCGTGTTCGACCAACCGCATCCGCATGGCGGAGGAGGATGGGCGGCTGCCCCCCGCCCCCGCCGCCGACAATGGCCGGCGCCTGGGCTATAGTGTCGAGGAATTGCTGCACATGCGCCACGTGCTGGGCGCGTCGCCCGCCCGCGCGCCGCTGGACGTGCCGGCGGTGATCGCGGTGCAGAACTTCAAGGGCGGGGTCGGCAAGTCGACCGTCACCACCCATCTCGCCCATTATTTCGCGGTACAGGGATACCGGGTGCTGGTGGTCGACTGCGACAGTCAGGCGACGACGACCACCTTGTTCGGCTTCAACCCGCATTTTAACATCACGCGCGAAGAAACGCTCTACCCCTATCTCTCGATCGATCCGACGCAGAACGATCTGTCCTATGCGGTCAGGGCGACGCCATGGCCCAATGTCGACCTGATCCCGTCGAACCTCGAACTGTTCGATGTCGAATATGAGCTGGCGGCGGCGGGGTCGGACGGGGCCTCGGTGCTGGCGGCGCGGTTTCGCAAGCTGAAACAGGGGTTGATCGACCTAGCGCAGCACTATGACATCGTGCTGCTCGACCCGCCGCCCGCGCTCGGCACGATCAGCCTGGCGGTGATGCAGGCGGCAAATGCGCTGCTGGTGCCGCTGGCGGCGACGACGCCCGATTTCTGTTCGACCGTCCAGTTCCTGTCGATGATGGATCAGGTGCTGCAGCAACTGGCGGGCGCGGGGATCGAGGTCGATTACAGCTTCGTGCGGCTGATCTGTTCGAAGTTCGACGGCAACGATCCCAGCCATGCAATGGTGCGGGCGATCATGGAGCAGAGCTTCGGCCCCGCGCTGTTGCCGGTGCCGATCCTCGAATCGGCCGAGATCAGCCATGCCGCGATGCGGATGATGACGGTGTACGAGCTGGAAAAGCCGATCGGGACACCCAAGACGCACAAACGCTGCCGCGCGAACCTCGACGAGGCGATGGGGCAGATCGAACAACTGGTGCGGCAGGGTTGGGGGCGGGTGGCGCCGGCGAGCGAGGAGGAGTTGGTCAGTGCGGCAGCGGTTTGACAGCGCACAGCGCGGCGGGCGAGCGCAAAGCGCAAGCCGGCTCAAACCGCTCGGCCGACGGGCGTCGCGCCCGATCGACGGGTTCGCGCAGGCGGACCCGGCGGTCCCACATGCCCTTTCCGTACCCCCGCGCAGGCGGGGGTCCAGGGTAATGACAGGACGGCGTGCGCGGCTTTGGACCGTCGCCTGCGCTGGGGTACGGCAGGGGCCTTGGTCGGTAGCCTCGTCGTCAGGTCCCGCTGCCCCTTTCGCGACCCCGCAGGGTCCCCCTTTCCTACAACACAAAGTTCTGCATATGTTCCGCGCGGAGGTTTCCCATGGCGCGTAAGCAATCCGATTATCTGGCCGCGTTGCTCGACGATGGCCCCGCCGATCCGCCCGCCCCCGCGGCAACAGAGCGCGGGTCGGAGCGGCTGCGCGGCACGACGCTGCTGGGGCGCGAATCGGCGCTGGCGCGGGTGGCGTCGGGCGAGGTGCGACAGGTGACGCAGCTCCTGCTAGATCCCGCGCGGGTGCGGATCTGGCCGGGCAATGCCCGTTCCTATGCCCATCTGACCGAGGCGGGATGCCGCGAGCTGATCGATTCGATCATCGCCGAGGGCGGGCAGAAGGTGCCGGCGGTGGTGCGCCGGGTCGAGGGCGATCCGGCCTGTGACTATGAGGTGATCGCGGGCACGCGGCGGCACTGGTCGATCGCGTGGCTGCGCGC
The DNA here is from genome assembly GCF_001421765.1 of Sphingomonas sp. Leaf32. Lineage (GTDB taxonomy): Bacteria > Pseudomonadota > Alphaproteobacteria > Sphingomonadales > Sphingomonadaceae > Sphingomonas. The sequence continues at coordinate 70,430 of NZ_LMLA01000005.1, forward strand.
CCACAGCTATCCCGACATGCAGTTCGTGGCGCAGGTCGCGACGCTGGACGACGAGGCGGCGTTCCGGCTCGCCGACCTGGAGAACCGGGCGCGGGCCGACGTGTCCGACCTCGAACGCGCGCGCAATTATGCGGCCGCGCTCAAGACCCATTACGGCAACCACGCATCGCGCATGGCCGAACGGCTGAAGCTGTCCAAGGGCTGGCTGTCGAAGATGCTGCGGGTGGCGGCGCTGCCCGATGCGGTGATCGCGGCATTCGCTTCGCCGGCGGAGGTGCAGTTGAAGGGCGGCTATGCGCTGGCGCAGGCGCTCGACGATCGCGCCGACGCGGCGATCATCGCCGGCGAGGCGAAGGTGATCGTGCGCGAACAGCGCGTGGCGCGCGACAAGGGGCTGCCCCCCCTCCCCGCCGCCGATGTGCTCCGGCGGTTGCTCGACGCACCGTCGCGCGGACGCGAGCAGGCGGCACCCTATGTATGGACCGCGCCATCGGGGCGGCCGGGGCTGAGCGTGCAGACGGTCAACCGGCAGGGCGTGACGGTGCGGCTCCACGCCGGATCTGGCGCGGACGCGGACGAACTGGCCGACGCGCTGCGCGCGGCGCTGGCCGAGCTGGCGGCGCAGGGGCGCGGGTTGCAGCGGTGACCGGTCGGGTTTCCCCGGGGAAACTTTTCGCCGGGAGCAAGGCGGGGGGGTGGCGTCCTGTTGCTTGGAGCCGTCGTGGGGCGTCGGTGCCGGACGGCGTTACTCTTCAGCACGACGTGGATCGCCGGGGGAAGCGGACTTTGGTTCACGCGGAGGCCCGGAGGGCGCGGAGATGTTGCGCCCCGGGCGACCGGGTGCGTTTCGCTCCGGCTTGGGAAAGATGGACTGCCTGCACCGCAAGCGAAGCATCTCCGCGTCCTTCGCGCCTCCGCGTGAATCCATTTCTTCTTTTCGGCGAAGTTTCCCCGGGGAAACTTGGGCGTCGCGCGATGACCATGGCCAGCTATCCCCCTGCCCCCCTGCCCTGCATATTCCGGCAACAGCCGGGGTACGGTAGCGCGTGGAATCGTCTTTTGCCTTCCTGCGAGCGGGTCACTACCCGAGTTTCCCCGGGGAAACTTTTCGGAACCGCCGCATGACCCGCGCCGTTTCCGAAAAGGTCAGCGAGCAGTTCGACCTGTTCCTGCCCTATCTCGCCGACCTGCCGCTGCGCGACCAGCGCGAGATGATGGAGCGGCCGTTCTTCAGCCTCGCCAAGTCGAAACGGGTCAAGCCGATCGACTATCGCAGCCCGGACGGCAAGCTGTGGGTGCATGTGTCGGCCAATGCCGATTACGGCATGGCGACGATCTGGGACGCGGACATCCTGATCTATTGCGCGAGCGTGCTGGCCGACATGGCCAGGCGAGGGGTCAACGACGTGCCGCGCAAGCTGCACCTGATGCCGTACGACCTGCTGCGCGCGATCGGGCGGCCAACGACGGGCCGCGCGTACGAGCTGCTGGGCCAGGCGCTCGACCGGTTGGTGGCGACGACGATCAAGACGAACATCCGTGCCGAGAACCGGCGCGAGGCGACGTTCAGCTGGCTGGATGGTTGGACCCAGCTGGTCGATGAAAAGACTGAGCGGTCGCGGGGCATGACGATCGAGCTGTCGAACTGGTTCTGGGAAGGGGTGATGATGACCGGCGGCGTGCTGTCGATCGATCGCGCCTATTTCGACCTGACCGGCGGGCGCGAACGCTGGCTGTACCGCGTGGCGCGCAAACATGCCGGCGGCGCGGGTGAGGCGGGGTTTGCGATCTCCATGCCGACGCTGTTCGAGAAATCGGGCGCGGAGGGGCAATATCGCCGCTTCAAGTTCGAGATCGCCAAGATCGCCGAGCGGGACGAACTGCCCGGCTATACGCTGACGCTGGAACAGGACGGCAAGCGCGAGCCGATGCTGCGAATGCGGCGGCGCGGTGACGGCGCGGCGCGGACGGTCAGCGTGACCGCGCCCGCTGCTCCTGTCGCGGCGGCCCCCTCGCCCATGCGGACCGAGGACCTGGTCGATGCGGCGGCTATGATCCGCGCATCGATCCGGGGGCTGGCGGCGCGGGCGCACGACGGCGAGGTCAGCACGCAGACGCTGGAGACGCTGCGGACCGAATGTCCGGGGTGGGACTATCATACGCTCCATGCCGAGTTTCGCGCGTGGATCGACGGCGATCCGGCGCGGACGCCGGTCAATTATCAGGCGGCGTTCATCGGCTATGTCCGGCGGTTCGATGCCAGGCATCGGCACGAACTGGGCCGGTAGCGGCGGGGTACCCGCCTTGGTCGGCGTCGCACAAGGCGGGTTATGCCGGCTCCTCGGCCAGGCGCAATGGATCTGCGCCAACAGGCGGGCAGGGGAACCGGGCGCCCGGCACAAGGCGGGATGTGGTAATGGACCGTTTGTCCGAACGATGCCGCCGATCCCATGAAGGACCCGACGCGGCCGCGGTTGACGGTCTGCCTCTACCGGAAACGACCTACAGTTACCGATGGGGCGCATCCCGTCGTTGCGGGTGTGTTGGAAGATGCGACCGGACCAACGACGTGGAGCGCAATGCCATCAAGTAGAACCGTTTGTGCTGAGTGGGGACTGAGCTTGTCGAAGGCCCGTATCGAAGCACCCTTGGCAGTCCTTCGATACGCCGCTTCGACAAGCTCAGCGGCTACTCAGGACGAACGGTTCTACTTGATGGCATTGCGCTTTCAGACTGATCGACATTCAGCCAATCCGAGGGTGATCGCTAAGCGACGTACGATCCCTTCGTCACCCCGGACTTGTTCCAGGATCCATAGTGTGGTGATCGGTGCAGCTCGCGCTTCTGGGGACAAGGTGAGCGGCAAAGTGGACCCCGGAACAAGTCCGGGGTGACGATAAGTTGGTGAATAGCGATCCACCATAGCGGAGGGGTGCCGTTCAGGATTTTTCCTTGCACGCACATGCGGGCAGGACTGCCGTTCACATGGTATCGATCGGCGCGGCGGTGTTGCCTGCACGGGGAGCAGGGGCACCGCATCCGGCAGTTGTGCGGTGAAGTTTCCATCGGTCCGAGCCGGCGCGACGCCGCTCGATATGGCGCTAGCGTTCCCGAAGTGTCGGCTATGCCCGGCCATGTTCGCCCTATCTGTCCCGCTATCGAACAGTCTGCGCATGGTTTGAACGAGTTCGTCGCCTGCCCCATCGGAATTGATTCAAACGCCGCGTCGAATCCGCCTGCCGGCAGGGGCCATCGACACTCCGGGAACGCGGTTCGACCTTTCGGGAACGGTGCGACGACACTTCGGGAACGGGCGCATCGATCCTTCGGGAACGAAAGGTCGATCTTTCGGGAACGCCGCTACCCGCGCGAATCGTGGACTGCCGCGCGTTTCACGGGGGTCGCCGGCCGCTTAACCCGGTAACCTTCCAATAAACCCTCTAACCGGTTCGATGGGGTTTCGAGAATTGTCCTGAGAAGACCACCCGCCTGCACCGGAACTGCACCACATCTGCGCTCCTCCTGCGGCCACTGCGGATCATGCGTGGATAGCATCTTCCTACACCGGCGGCTTCCATCCCGAGGGAGCCGCCACGATGCGCTACCATTTCCTGTTCAAGATCGCAGCGACCGTCGCACTGGTCCAATGTTTCCACTGGTTGTTCCCTGATGGATTCGAAGGGGCGCGGGTCGGCGGCTTCGCGGCCGTCTGGTTGCTGCTGCTGGCTGCGGTTCGCCGCGACGTACGGCACAGCCGCGCGGCATGGGGCGCGATCGCTGCGGCCGGGGTGTTCGCCGCCATGCTGGTCGACAATCCGGGGCCGTTGCCGTGGGTGCTGTTCTGGGTGGCGCTGTCGGTCGCGGCGCTGATCCCGCGCGTGGCCGGATTCGACGATGCCTGGCGCTGGGCCATGCGGCTGCTGGCCCATGGCGCGAGCACGCCGTTCGCGCTACCGTTCGACCTGCGGCGGATGGGGGCGATCCGGGGCAGGGGGGTATCGCCGGCACGGATCGCGGCGACACTGGCACTGCCGATGATCGGGGGCGCCGTGTTCCTGCTGCTGTTTGCACAAGCCAACCCTTTGATCTACAATGCCTTTTCGACCATACAGCTTCCCGGCCTCTGGCAGTTGGCGTTATGGGGAGTGGTCGCGGCGATGGCGTGGCCGGCGTTTCGCCCGCGTGGGGGCGTGCTGCGCTGGGCGGCGCGGCTGTCCGATCCCGAGCCGCGGATTCCGGGGGCGTCGTTGCCGTCGGTGTTGATGGCCCTTGCCCTCTTCAACCTGATCTTCGCCGTACAGAACGCGCTGGACATCGCGTTTTTGTGGAGCGGAGCGGGGCTGCCCGAGGGGGTGAGCGCGGCGGACTATGCCCATCGCGGGGCCTATCCGTTGATCGTCACGGCATTGCTGGCGGGCGTGCTGGCGCTGGCGATGCTGCGGCCGGGGAGCGCCAGTGCCGGCAATCGCTGGGCGCGGCGGATGGTGACATTGTGGGTCGCGCAGAATCTGGTACTGGTAGCCTCCAGCGCGCTGCGGACGATCGACTATATCGACGAATCGATGCTGACCGCGTGGCGGATCGCCGCGTTGCTATGGATGGCACTGGTGGCGCTGGGGCTGGTGCTGATCGGATGGCGGATATTGGCGGGCAAGAGCGCGCGGTGGCTGGTGAACGCCAATGCGCTGGCGGCGGGGATCGTGCTGAGCGTGTGCGGGGTCGTGGATCTGGGCGCGGCGGCGGCGGCCTATAATGTGCGGGCGCAGCGGCCCGAGGCGGTCGACCTGGGGTATCTGCGCTGGGTGGGCGACGGTGCGCTGCTGCCGGTGATCGCATTGGAGCAGCGACCGATGGATGCCGTCACGCGTCGAAAGGTGCGCGCGGTACGATTTAATCTCTTCGCCGACCTGACATCGCGACAGGCGCATTGGGAAAGCTGGACCCTGCGCGGGAGCCGGCGGCTGTCGGCAGCGCGGGCGCTGCTGGGCTGCGCACCGTCGTCACCCGACCCACGCGTTCGAACGTGTGACGGCATCCCGACCGATATGGTGCAACCTTGACGCCGGCCCCGATGGCGCTGATCCAGTGCCCCATGCCGCGCACCATCCTGATCGCCGATGACGACCCGCATATCCGCCAGTTGCTGGCGTTCGCGCTGGACAAGGCCGGGCTGTCCTCGATCGAGGCGGGCGATGGCGAGGCGGCGCTGCGACAGGCGGGCGAACAGGCGCCCGACCTGATCGTGCTGGACATCAACATGCCGCGCATGGACGGGATCGAGGTGTGCCGGCGGCTGCGGGCGACCAGCGACGTGCCGATCCTGTTCCTGTCGAGCCGCGATGACGAGATCGACCGGGTGCTGGGCATCGAGCTGGGCGCCGACGATTATGTAGTGAAGCCGTTTTCCCCGCGCGAGGTGGTGGCGCGGGTGATGGCGATCCTGCGGCGGGTCGCGACGCGGCCGGTGGCGGTGGAGAGCGCCGCGGCGCTGCTGGCCCATGGGCGATTGCGGCTCGACCCCGATGGCTGGCAGGCGAGCTGGGCGGGGAAGCCGGTCGCGCTGACCGTGACCGAGTTCGGCATATTGCGCACGCTGGCGGCGATGCCGTCGAAGGTGTTCAGCCGCGACGCGATCATCGACCGGCTGCACGGGCCGGGCTTCGCGATCACCGACCGCACGATCGACAGCCATGTCCGCAACCTGCGCGCCAAGTTCGCCGGGGTGGGCGCGCACGATGTCGTCGAGACGCGCGCGGGCGTCGGCTATCGCCTGGGCAGTTGCGGCGGATGATCGCCGCCGCGAAGGCGCTGATCCGACGGCACTGGCCCCGGCTGCGGCTGCGCACGATATTGCTGGTGACGTTCGTGTTCGTCGCGGCGCTGCCCGGCGTCGGCGCGCTGTTCCTGCGGGTGTATGAGAACAGCCTGCTGCGCCAGACCGAAACCGAACTGGTGGCGCAGAGCGCCGCGCTGGCGGCGGTGGCCGCGCGCGACTGGCCGTGGGGGCAGGGGGGTGCGGGGGAGGGGGCGGCGATCGTGCGGAGCGGCTATGGCTCCGACCTCGACCTGCGGTTGTCGCGCATCCTGCCCGAACGGCCCGCGCCGGTGGCGATGGCGGAGGCGGATGCCACGGTGCGGCGCTGGGCGGGGCAGGTGGCGCCGGTGCTGGCGATGACGGCGGCAACGACGCTGGCGTCGATCCAGCTGCTCGACACGGACGGCCGCATCGTCGCACGCGGGCCGGCGGGCAGGGGCTATCCCGCCCTGCCCGAAGTGCAGGCGGCGCTGCGGGGCCGGGCGGTGACGACGCTGCGCCGCAACGGGGCCTATCGCCAGCATTATCCGCTGGAATGGCTCAGCCGCGCGTCGGACCTGCGCATCCATCATGCGCGGCCGGTGATCGTCGGCGGGCGGGTGGTCGGGGTGCTGTTGCTGGCACGGTCGCCGCGCAGCCTGTTCGTCGGGCTGTACGAGGATCGCGGCAAGATCGCGTTCGGGATCGTCGCGATCTTCCTGACGCTGGTGGGGTTGAGCGGGCTGTTGTCGCGCGGCATCGTCCGCCCGGTCGAGGCGCTGCGCGACGCGACCCGCGCGGTGGCGCTGGGCGGAGGCCGCGTGCCCGACCCGCCGCCGACCGCCGCGATCGAGATCCAGGCGCTGTACCGCGACTTTGCCGTGATGGCGGAGGCGATCGCGCATCGATCGCGCTATCTGCGCGACTTCGCCCATGCCGTCAGCCATGAGTTCAAGACGCCGCTGGCCGGCATTCGCGGCGCGGTCGAGCTGTTGCAGGACCATGGCGACATGGGAGCGGCGGACCGGGCGCGGTTCCTGTCGAACGTCGCCGCCGATGCCGACCGGCTGAACCTGCTGGTCAGCCGGCTGCTGGAACTGGCGCGGGCGGACATGGCGACGCGGGAGGCGGGGGCGGCGACCGACCTGGCCGACGTGCTGGCGCAAGCGGCGGATGCGAGCGTGCTGGCGGTCGCGTTGCCGGATGGGCCGCTGCCCATGGTCGCGGTGCCACGCGGGGTGGTGGAAACCGCGCTGTCGACGCTGATCGACAATAGCCGGCAGGCAGGCGCAGGGCGGATCGCGATCACGGCGGCGGTCGCGGGCGGCATGGTCGCGCTGATGATTGCCGATGACGGTCCGGGGATCGCGGTCGGCGACCGCGCGCGGGTGTTCGAACCGTTCTTCACCACCCGCCGCGCCGATGGCGGGACCGGCCTTGGCCTGTCGATCCTGCGGTCGCTGGTGGAAGCGCATCGCGGGGAGGTCGCGCTGGTGGAGGCGGGGCAGGGGGCGGCGTTCCGGCTGATGCTGCCGGTGGCGGGGTAGGGGGGGCTGCTTCTGCCGATGAGGATCGGTCGGATCGACATTCACCGTCTTACTTCGTCACCCCGGACTTGTTCCGGGGTCCACCGCGCCGCAATCGCGGTCGATAGAGGCTCATGCCGTGCCGATCGCCGTGCCGTGGACCCCGGAACAAGTCCGGGGTGACGGAGAGGCTGGAGGCCCAGATCAGGAACGACACCGGGCGTGGCCGAATGTCGATCGGTCGCAGGATTTCGGGTTGTTTGGCGACTTCACCAACGCACCGGACGTCATCCCAGCGAAGGCTGGGATCTCCCGGTTGGAGCGCGGGACAAGAGCCGGTCGAGGCCCCAGCCTGCGCTGGGGCGATGTTTCCGGGCAGATAGAGCAAACGCCAGCTGGACAGGCATTGTCGTAGCTTCCTGACGTCCCCCGACTGGTCCCCGGCCTTCGCCGGGGTAACGGTTGGGCTGCCAAATAGGGCGCAATCCAGTAAGAGAACTCCGTACGACACGAACGGCCATATAGGGCCGATAATATTGCTAAACGAGCCACAATCGTCCATAAAAGGCCGATGCTCTATACCCCCACCGAACTGGCCACCGCGATCGGCGACCGCATCCGTGCCCGGCGCAAGGCGATGGGGCTGACCCAGGCGGACAGCGCGAGCCGGGCGGGGGTGTCCTATCGCACGTGGCGGCGGATGGAGGGGGAGGGGAAGGCGTCGATCGACGATCTGGTCCGGGCGGCGCTGGTGCTGCGGTGCGAGGACGGCGTGACCGCGCTGTTCCCGCTGCCGGCGGCGGCCAGCATGGATGCGCTGCTGCGCGACCAGCGACAGGGCCGGCGGTGAAGCTCGCGCCCGGACAGCCGCTGCAGGTCGCGCTGCACGGGGCCGCGCCCGCCGCGCGGGTGGCGATGGCGGGCGGCCTTGCCCAGCTCGAATGGACTGCATCGGCGATCGGCGACGCGCGGCGGCTGTCGCCGGTCCATTATCCGCCCGAACCGGGGTTGCAGGCGGCGCGTACGCGCGACTTCGACGGGCTGCACGGGTTCCTGGCCGACAGCCTGCCCGAAGGATGGGGTGCGCTGCTGATGCGGCGGCGGCTCGCGGCGCTGGGCGTCGACATGGGGCGGCTGTCGGCGCTCGACCGGCTCGCGCTGGTCGGCGATCAGGGGCGCGGGAGCCTGACCTTCGCGCCCGCGACGACGCCGGTCGCGGACAAGGATGCGATCGACCTCGACGCGCTGGCGGCGGAATCGCAGGCGATCCTGCGCGGCGAAGGGGGGGCGCTCGGCGACCTGCTCGCCGATCTGGGCGGGGCGTCGGGCGGCGCGCGACCCAAGGTGCATGTCGGCTTCGGTCCGGATGGCGCGATCGGCATCGGCGACGGCGAACTGCCACAGGACCATGCGGCGTGGATCGTGAAGTTTCGCGCTGGGGCCGACCCGATGGACATCGGTCCGGTCGAACAGGCCTATGCCGCCATGGCCCGTCTGGCGGGCGTGACCATCGGTGAGACGCGGCTGATCCCGGCACGGCACGGCGCGCCGTTCTTCGCGACGCGGCGGTTCGACCGGCCGGGCGAGGGGCGGCGGATGCACATGGTATCGCTGGCCGGCGCGATCGAGGCGCCGCCGCAGGTCGCGGGCGCGATCGACTACGACATGTTCCTGCGCGCGACGCGGGCGATCACACGGAATGAGGAAGATGTTGTCGAGGCGTTTCGGCGGATGGTCTTCAACGTGCTGGCGGGCAATCGCGACGATCATAGCCGGCAGCACGCCTATCTGATGGACGATGTGGGGGAGTGGCATCTGGCCCCGGCCTATGACCTGACCTTTTCCGATGGTCCGGGCGGCGAACATTATCTGGCGGTGGCGGGCGAGGGGGCGATGCCGACGCGCGGCCATGTCGACCGCGTCGCGCGGCTCCACGGCATCGCGGCAAAAACGGTCGCGGCGATCGTCGAGCAGGTGGCGGAGGCGGTCGCGCGCTGGGACGCCGCCGCGCGCGATGCCGGGGTCGGGCGCGATACGCAGGCGCTGGTCACCGCGAGGCTGGCGACGATCCGCCGCGCGTTCGCCGGGTAAACCGCATCCCCGCACCCTTTGCGTGCCGCCGCCGCTCGCCTATGCAGCGGCGATGCACAGCGTCCGCAACATCGTCGTCCTGACCGGGGCGGGGGTCTCCGCCGAATCGGGCATCGCCACCTTTCGCGGCCCCGGCGGGCTGTGGGAGGGGCACCGGGTCGAGGATGTGTGCACGCCGCAGGCTCTGCGTGCCGATCCGGCGCTGGTCCACCGCTTCTACGACCTGCGCCGCGCGGCGCTGGCCGGGGTGCGGCCCAATGCGGCGCATCACGCGCTGGCCGCGCTCGACCGGGCATGGACCGGCGAACTGCTGATCGTGACGCAGAATGTCGACGACCTGCACGAACGCGCCGGGGCGAGGCGGCTGCTGCACATGCATGGCGAGCTGTGTTCGGCACTCTGCGCGGCCTGCGGCGTTCGGGTGCCGCACCGGGATGCGCTGCCGCCGGGGAGCGTGTGCGCGGCCTGCGGCGCTGCGGCGCTGCGGCCCGACATCGTGTTCTTCGGCGAGATGCCGTACGCCATGGACCGCATCGTCGCGGCGATCGGCGCGTGCGATCTGTTCGTATCGATCGGGACATCGGGCGCGGTCTATCCCGCCGCCGGCTTCGTCGAATGGGCGAAGGATCGCGGTGCGGCGACGCTGGAACTCAATCTCGAACGCTCGGCCGGATCGGACCGGTTCGACGAAAGCCGCCTCGGCCCGGCCGGCGAACTGGTGCCGGCATGGGTCGATGCGCTGCTACGGGCGGGGTAGCGCGTGGCGCGCCGGAAACGCATCCTGACGGCGACCATGGCCGATGGCTGGGTCAAGACGATCGGCCCGACCAGCGCGCCGTTCACCCATTTCTGGCGGATCGTCGCGCTGCTGGAAAACGGCCGGACCGAAGTGTTCTGGGGCCATGCCGCATCGTTGAAGGAAGCCACCGGCAAACAGGCTGCGACCCGCGACGCCGCGCGGCAGCGCGGGTGGCAGAGCTACACGTTCGAGGTGGTGGAACTGGTTGAGGGGTAGGGGTACGTCGTACCTTTGCGCAGGTTGGGGGGCTACGACCGATCGACCTTCAGCTACTCCCGGTATCGTTGCTGATCGCCGCCTCCAACCTCTCCGTCACCCCGGACTTGTTCCGGGGTCCACCGAGCCGCGATCACGGTCGATAGAAGCTCATGCCGCATCGATTGCCGCACCGTGGACCCCGGAACAAGTCCGGGGTGACGATAGGGCAGGTGAATGTCGCTCGGCCCAGGACCGAGCGGTGTTCATCCAGGGCGCCACGACCGGCGTACCCCCCGTGCGCGCGGGGGTGCGGTTGGTGTGTGAGGCAGGGGCGGGGTCCTTCGTCGTGTCATACCGATCGGGAAGAATGGCGACCGGTTGCGGCCCGCCCCCGGCCGCGCGATACAGCGTGTCTTCACGACGAAAGGACGAACCGTCTTGGCCCAGCCCCCGGCGCCCGCGTCATCGGACGATCTGGTCGCGGCGCGGCTGTTCCGCCTGTCGCTGGGCGTGTTCTTCATCGGCGGGTTCGTCGCGTCGTCGATCAGCCTGCTGGTGCCGCGGATGCGGCTGACGCTGGGCCTCGATTACCTGATGGCGACCAGCATCCAGCTTGCGTCCTTTTCCAGCTATCTGTTGTTCGCGGTGCCGGTGGCGGCGATCGTCGCGGTCACCGGCTATATGCGTGCCCATGCCATCGGGCTGTCGCTGATGGCGGCGGGCTGCGTCGCGCTGGTCGCGGGGCTGATGCGGGAGGGCTATCCGCTGATCCTGCTGGCGCTGCTGGCGGTGTCGACCGGCGCGACGTTCCTGCAGATCGCCAGCAATACCGCCGCGACGATCGTCGGCGATCCCGCACGGGCGGCGGTCCGGCTGAACCTGCTGCAGGGGTTCAATTCGATCGGCACCGTGATCGGCCCGGCGCTGGGCGCGACGACGATCCTGTCGGCCAGGGCGGCGAGCGATCCGACCGGTTCGATCCTGCCCTTCGCGCTGGCCGCGCTGGTCCTGACGGCGCTCGCCTTCGCCTTTTTCCGGCGGCGCGACCTGCTGAGCGGACTGCCGGCGGGGGCGCCGCATATCGCGCGGGCGACATGGGTCGCGACGCTCGGCGATACCCGGTTGCTGGCCGGGGCGGCCGCGATCTTCTGCTATGTCGGGGCGGAGGTGGCGATCGGCGCGCTGCTGACCGATTTCCTGATGAGCCGCCATGCGCTGGGCTGGCCGGCGGAAAGCGCTGCGCGGTTGGTCGCGCTCTATTGGGGCGGGGCGATGGTCGGGCGTTTCGCCGGGGCGGCGATCCTGCGGGTCGTGCCGCCCGCCCCGGTGCTGGCGCTGGCCGCGCTGCTCGCCACGTTGCTGGTCGGCGGCGCGGTACTGGCGAGCGGGGCGGTGGCCGCTGCGTTGCTGCTGCTGGTCGGGGTGGTCAATTCGATCATGTATCCGACAATCTATGTCCTGGCGCTGCCCGACCGGCCCGAGCGCGCCGCGCCCGGCGCGATGGTGCTATGCATCGCGGTGGTCGGCGGGGCGGTGGTGCCGATGCTGACCGGCGCGCTGGCCGACCGGATCGGGCTGGTCCCCGCGCTGTTGCTGCCCGCGCTGTGTTACCTGCCCATCCTGGCCTTCGCGCGGCGTTTCCGCGAGCCGCGCACTGCGGGCTGAGATCGGCGGCCGTTTTTCGGATTGCACCCCGGCAACTTTGTGTTACAAAATTGGAAGCGCTTCCAATTCCGCCATCGGACGGAGTCGGGCGAGCGAATGAAGCCGGCCGCAGACCGGCTCCTTAGGGGAGGATGGACATGAATTGCGCACGCGCGCGTCGGACGACGACGCTGATCTCGCTGCTGCTCGGCTCGACCGCACTGGCACCGGGCGCCCTGGCGCAGGAGGCGGCGGCACCGGTTCCGGGCGAGGAGGCCACCGCCGGCGATCCGCAGGAGACTGCCGCGCCCGCCGATGGCGAGATCGTCGTCACCGGCATCCGCCGCGGCGTCGCCGACGCGATCAGCCTGAAGCGCGACAACACCTCGATCGTCGAGGCGGTGTCGGCCGAGGACATCGGCAAACTGCCCGACGTGTCGATCGCGGAATCGATCGCGCGCCTGCCCGGTCTGGCCGCACAGCGCGTCGCCGGCCGGGCGCAGGTGATCTCGATCCGCGGTCTCGCCCCCGATTTCACCACCACGCTGCTCAACGGGCGGCAACAGGCGAGTTCGGGCGACAACCGCGCGGTCGAATTCGACCAGTACCCCTCTGAACTGCTGTCCAGCGTCGTCGTCTACAAGACGCCCGACGCCCAGATCGCCGGCATGGGCCTGTCGGGCACCGCCGACCTGCGCACCGTCCGCCCGCTGACATTCGGCAAACGGGCGTTCGCGGTGAACCTGCGCGGTGAGAAGACCGAAGGCGGCAAGCTGAACGACGATGTCCGCAACATGGGCTACCGCGTCAGCGCCAGCTATATCGACCAGTTCGCGAACGGAACGATCGGCGTGGCGCTGGGCTATGCGCGGATCGACTCCCCCTCGGGCAACCGCCATTACAAGGCCTATGGCTACGAAGCGTTCGGCGACCAGACCGATGCGAACGGCGTGGCCGTCAACGTCGTCCGGCCCGACAGCGCGGACGGTGCGCTGCTGGTCAACGGGCAGGAGGTGTTCGTCACCTCGCGCAGCAACGTCCGCGATGCGTTCATCGGCATCCTCGAATGGCAACCGGGCGACAGCGTGCATTCGACGCTCGACCTCTATTATTCGAAGTTCCGCCAGAACGAGGTGACGCGCGGCGCGCAGTGGTTTTCCAACCCGTTCGCCGACGGCCTGACCTATACCGGCGTCACCACCGACGATCGCGGCGGGACGAAGCTCGCCACCGGGGGTGTCGCGGTCGGCGCGGTGCCGATCGTGCGCAACGACAATAACAAGCGCAACGACGAGCTGTTCTCCGCCGGGCTGAACAACGAATTCCGCCTCGACGACCGGACGCAGTTCGTCGCCGACCTGTCCTATTCGATGAACAAGCGCGACGAACAGATCCTCGAAACCTATGCCGGCTATGGCCTGGGCAGCGGCGGGGTGACGCCGGGCACGCCGAATGTCGGCCGGACGCTGGACAATATCGGCTTCACCACGCCCGAGGACGGCTTTGCCCGCTATGACGAAGGGCTGAACTATGCCGATGCGAGCCGTGTGTCGCTGGGCGACCGCGCGCCGTGGGGCGGGTGGGGCCATGACGGTGCGATCCGGTTCCCGAAGGTCGATGAAAAGGTCTATGCGCTCGACCTGCGCCTGTCCCGCGAGGTCGACGGCTTCTTCAGCGGGTTCGACATCGGGGTGAACTGGACCCACCGCAGCAAGAACAAGACGGTGGACGACAACGACCTGTTCCTGAAGAACGGGCGGCAGCAGGTGCTGGTCGACGGCAGTTTCCTGCAGAAGCCGACCGACCTCGGCTTTGCCGGGTTCGGACAGGTGCTGTCGTTCGATCCGTCGGCGTTGCTGTCACGCTATTACGACATCACCCCGATCCGCGACGCCAATTTCTACGACAAGAACTGGTCGATCCTCGAAGACGTCATCACCTGGCACGCCAAGGCGAATATCGACTGGGGCCGGCTGCGGGGCAATGTCGGCGTGCAGGTCGTGAACCAGGACCAGTCGTCGACCGGTGTGGTCATCAACGGCCTGGAACCCGGACAGCCGATCGTGCCGCAGCGCATCCGCGACGGGGCGAGCTATACCGACGTGCTGCCCAGCCTGAACCTGATCTACGACCTGGGCGGGGGGCACCGGTTGCGCTTCGCCGCGTCCAAGACGATGGCCCGGCCGCGGATGGACGACATGCGCGCCAACGTCGCGCCGGGGTTCAATTCGCTGGTGTGTTCGGGCCAGCCCTGCGCACCGGGCACGATCGTCAATCCATGGTCGGCATCGGGCGGCAATGCGAAGCTGAAGCCGTGGCGGGCCAATGCGCTCGACGCCGCCTATGAATGGTACATCAACCCGACGACGTACCTGTCGATCGCCGGCTTCTACAAGGACATCCAGACCTATATCTACCAGCAGTCGGGGACGTTCGATTTCAGCGGCATTCCGCTGCCCACGACCGCCAACGCCATCCCGCCGGGCGTCGTCATCAGCAATATCGGCCAGATCACGCTGCCGGCCAACGGCAAGGGCGGCACGGTCAAGGGGCTGGAGTTCAGCGGCGCGTTCAACTTCGGCACGCTGGCGTCGTTCCTCGACGGGCTGGGCGTGCAGGGCAGCCTGTCGCTGACCGAATCCAACCTCAATCCGACCAGCAACCCCGACCCGACCCAGGCGGTGCGCATCCCCGGCCTGTCGGGCACGGTGTACAACCTGACCGGCTATTACGAACGCGCCGGGTTCCAGGCGCGGATCAGCCAGCGCTATCGCTCGGGCTTCAAGGGCGAGGTGGTGCAGCTGTTCGCGACGCGCGGCTTCACCGAGATCCTGGCCGACAAGCAGGTCGACGCGCAGGTCGGCTACACCGTGCAGGGCGGTGCGCTCGAAGGGCTGGGCGTGCTGTTCCAGGTCAACAACCTGACCAATTCGCCGTACCGCACGCGCCTCGGCCTGGATGGCGGCGGGACCAAGACGTCGGACGGCGGATCGCTGCTCGAAACCTATGAAACCTATGGGCGGCAGTTTCTGCTGGGGTTCAACTACCGCTTCTGATTTCCCCCCGGCCTCGCGGCGGGCGGTGCTCGCCGCGATTTTTTGGGGGTATGACAGGAGATGGGAGCACGGCGGATGCACGACCGATCGAGGAACGACAGGACCACCCGATGACCCCGCTCAAACGCATCCTGATCGCCGGCGGCGGATCGGCCGGGTGGATGACCGCCGCGATGTTCGCGCGGCTGTTCAAGGGCCGCTATGCCATCACCCTGGTCGAATCCGATGCGATCGGCACGGTCGGGGTGGGGGAGGCGACGATCCCCGCGATCAAGAAGTTCAACGACCTGCTCGGGCTGGACGAGGACGAATTCCTCCGCCGGACGCAGGGCAGTTTCAAGCTGGGCATCCGGTTCGACGACTGGTCGCGGATCGGCAGCAGCTATGTCCACGGCTTCGGCGTCATCGGTCGCGACCTCGAATGGCTGCGCTGCCACCAATATTGGACGAAGCTGCATCGCGAAGGGCGCGGCGGGCCGCTCGACGACTATTCGATCAACACCGTCGCGGCGGTCGCCGACCGCTTCATGCGCCCGCGCGCCGACATGCCCGACAGCCCGATCGGGCAGATCGCCTATGCCTTTCACTTCGACGCCGGCCTCTATGCCGCCTATCTCGCCGATTATGCCCGGACCCGCGGCGTCGAGCGGCGCGAGGGGGAGATCGTGGCGGTCGGGCAGGACGCCGACAGCGGATTCCTGCGATCGGTGACGCTGGCCGATGGCAGCGTGATCGAAGCCGACCTGTTCGTCGACTGTTCGGGCTTTCGCGGGCTGCTGATCGAACAGGCGCTGGCGGCGGGCTACGAGGCGTGGAGCCACTGGCTGCCATGCGACCGGGCGGTGGCGGTGCCGTCGGCGCGCGCGGCGGACTTTCCACCCTACACCCGGTCGACCGCGCGACCCGCCGGGTGGCAATGGCGCATCCCGCTGCAACATCGCACGGGCAATGGCCATGTCTATGCCAGTCGCCATATGGACGATGCGACCGCCGAGGCGCTGCTGCTCGACCATCTGGAGGAACCGGCGATCGGCACCCCCCGGCGGCTGTCGTTCGTGCCGGGCAAGCGGCGCCGGGCGTGGGTGCGCAACTGCGTCGCGATCGGCCTGTCGGCCGGGTTCCTCGAACCGCTGGAATCGACCGGGCTGCACCTGATCCAGTCGGCGATCCTGCGGCTCGTCCGGCTGATGCCCGATGCCGCGTTCGACCCCGCCACCATCGCCGAATATAACCGCCAGACCGATTTCGAGATGGAGCGCATCCGCGACTTCATCATCCTGCATTACAAGGCGACGCAGCGCGACGACACGCCGTTCTGGCGCCATGTCCGCACCATGGACGTGCCCGACACGCTGGCGCGCAAGATGGCGCTGTTCGCCGCCAACGGCCGCATCTTTCGCGAGGATGACGAACTGTTCGCCGAGGAAAGCTGGATTCAGGTCCTGATCGGGCAGGGGATCGTGCCCATGGCGCCCGACCCGCTGGTCGACGTGACCCCGGCGGCGGAGATCGACCGCCATCTGGCCGATGTGCGCGGGGTGATCGCCAAATGCGTCGCGCGGATGCCGGCGCACGACGCCTTCGTCGCGCACCACTGCGCCGCACCGCCGCCGGACGCCGCGCGATGACGCCCGAGGTCCGGGTCGAACGGATCGGGCAGGAGGGCGAGCCTATCGTCATCGTCGACGGCTTCGCACCCGATCCCGATCGCCTGATCGCGGAGGGGTGCGCCGCGCCGCTGCAGGCGGACGGGGGCAATTATCCGGGTGTCCGCGCGCCCGTGGACCCGCGCTATTGCGAAGAGGTGGGCGCGCTGGTCGCCGCCGCCGCACGGCGGGTGTTCGGCCATGCAGAGCGGCTGACGTTCGACCGGGTGCTGTTCTCGCTGACCACCACCCCGCCCGCCGCGCTGCGTCTTGCCCAGCGGTTGCCGCATATCGATGCGGTCGAACCGGGGCGTCTGGCGCTGGTCCATTATCTGGGGCGGCGGGCATGGGGCGGCACGCGCTTCTTTCGCCATCGCACGACCGGGTTCGAGACGATCGGGCCGGACCGGCACGCCGCCTATCTGGCGGCGCTGGCCGACGACCTGGCGCGCGAGGGCGAACCGCCGCCGGGCTATATCGCCGGGGAAACCGGCCTGTTCGTGCCGATCGCGCACGTCACCGCGCGGCCCAATCGCGCGGTGCTGTATCGCAGCCACCTGCTCCACTGTGCCGCGATCGACCATGGTCGCGTCCTGCCCGCCGATCCGGCGACCGGGCGGCTGACGATCGCCGCGTTCCTGAGCGCGGCGTGATCGTACCGTCGCTTGCGCACCGCCCGTGCCGCTGTCACACGACGGCGGTCGGATCGACGGGGGAGCGGGACAGGCAGTGACGGCGCGCAAGCCAACGATCGACGATGTCGCGCGCCTGTCGGGCGTGGCGCGCGCCACCGTGTCGCGCGTGCTGAACGACGGTCCCAATGTCAGCGAACGATCGCGCACCCGCGTGCTGGATGCGGTCGCTACGCTGGGCTATCAGGTCAATCTGCAGGCGCGCTATCTGGCGGGCGGCGGCAACCGGTCGGTGCTGCTGATCCTGGCATCGGATACCGAGAGCGAGCCGAATTCCTATTACCAGTCGGCGCTGGAGATCGGCGCGCTGCGCATCTGCGCCCAGACCGGCATCGAACTGGCCACCCATACCCTGCAACAGACCCGCGCCGATGTGGATGCGCGGCTGATCGAACTGGTCGAGGACAGCCGCTGTTCGGGCGTCATCCTGACCCCGCCCTTTTCCGACCGGATCGAGCTGCTGGCCGGGTTGCAGCGCACGGGCACGGTCGTCGTCCGCATTTCGCCCGCCGCGCACGAGGCGGACGGCATTCCGGGCGTCGGCATGGATGACGAGGCGGCGGGCTTCGCGCTGACCCGCTACCTGATCGCGCTCGGCCATCGCCGCTTCGGCTTCATCCAGGGACTGGCCGAGCATCTGTCCGCCGAACAGCGGTATCGCGGGGCCATGCGTGCGCTGGCGGACGCGGGGCTTGGGGCGGATGCGATGCGGGCCGAACGCGGCAATTTCACCTTCAAGGCGGGGGTCGACCTGTTGCCGGGGCTGGTCGCGCGCGCCGATCCGCCGACAGCGGTCATCTGCGCCAATGACGATACCGCCGTCGGCGCGCTGTTCGCCGCGCACCGGGCAGGGATCGACGTGCCGGGCGACCTGTCGATCGCCAGTTTCGACGACACGCCGGTATCGGCGCTGGTGTGGCCGCCGCTGACCACCGTGCATCAGCCGCTGCAGGCGATGGGCACGCGCGCGATCCAGATCATCGCCGAGACGCTGACCGGCGGTGCGCCGGCGGTGACCGGGGCCGAATTGCTGCCGTTTTCGATCGTCGAACGCGGATCGGTCGCGCGGGTGGGGTGATCTTCTCCCCTCCCTTGTCGGGGAGGGGAGCCAACTCCCGCCAAAGCGTTTGACTCCACGCCCGAAACCACGGATTACCGTCGTTGGAAGCGCTTCCAATTGCGCCATCGAAGGAGAGGATATGACGCCGTTCGCTCGGGCGATGCCGTGGCGCGTCGCGACGACGCTGCCCGCCCTGTTGCTGGCGACCGCCGCCATGGCGCAGACCACGACCCCGCCGACCCCCGACGACGCCGAAGCGCGCGCCGACACGCTGGTGCGGCGAATGACGCGCGAGGAACAGCTGCGCGCGGTGTTCGGGTACTTCCCGCCGATGAGCAAGGATCGCCCGGCCGACATGATTCCCTCGGCGGGCTATGTTCCGGGCGCGCCGCGCCTCGGCATCCCGACGCTGCGGGAAAGCGATGCCTCGCTCGGCGTCGCGAACCAGATCGAACAGCGTAAGGGCGACGTCGCGACCGCGCTGCCTGCCAGCCTCGCGCTCGCCGCCAGCTTCGATCCCGATCTCGCCTATCGATCGGGCGCGATGATCGGGGCGGAGGCGCGGGCCAAGACGTTCAACGTTCTGCTGGCCGGGGGCGTCAACCTGACCCGCGATCCATGGGGCGGGCGGACGTTCGAATATCTGGGCGAGGACCCGCTGCTCGCCGGAATCATGGCCGGGGAGTCGATCCGCGGCGTCCAGTCGAACCATATCGTGTCGACGGTCAAGCACCTCGCGATCAACCCGCAGGAGACGCTGCGCACGACGATGGACGCCCGCATCGGCGAGGCGGACCTGCGCGAAAGCGACCTTCTGGCCTTCCAGATCGCGATCGAGCGCGGGCGGCCGGGGTCAGTGATGTGTGCGTACAACAAGCTGGACGGCGACTGGGCGTGCGAGAATGATTTCCTGCTGAACCGGGTGCTCAAGCGCGACTGGAGCTATCGCGGGTGGGTGATGAGCGACTGGGGCGCGGTGCATTCGACGGTGAAGGCCGCCAATGCCGGGCTGGACCAGCAATCGGGCCGCGAACTCGACAAGGCGATGTATTTCGGCAAGCCGCTGGCCGATGCGGTCGCGGCGGGCACGGTGTCGCCCGCGCGCCTGGCCGACATGAACCGCCGCATTCTGTGGGGTGTGGTGTCGACCGGGCTGATCGACCATCCGGTGCCGACGACCGCACAGACCATCGATTATGCCGCCAACGCCCGCGTCGCGCAGGAGGCGGCGGAAAAGGGCGCGGTGCTGTTGAAGAATGACGGCGACCTCCTGCCGCTGGCCCGCAGCGCGAAACGCATCGTCGTGATCGGCGCCCATGCCGATGTCGGCGTGCTGTCGGGCGGCGGGTCCAGCCAGGTGCGGTCGGTCGGCGGTGCGCCGGTCGAAATCCCGCTGACGCAAGGGGCGGCGGCGTCGTTCGCGCGGATCACGTGGCACGCTTCCTCCCCGCTCGCCGCGATCCGGGCGATGGCACCGGGGGCGACGGTCACCTATGTCGATGGCAACGATCCCGCCGCCGCTGCCGCCGCCGCGCGCACCGCCGACCTCGCCATCGTCTTTGCATGGCAGTGGCGGACCGAGGCGCAGGATGTCGAAAGCCTCGCGCTGCCGGGGTTGCAGGACATGCTGATCGACGCGGTCGCCACCGCCAACCCCCGCACCGCCGTCGTGCTGGAAACCGGCGGGCCGGCGCTGATGCCGTGGCTGAAGAAGGTCCCGGCGGTGTTGCAGGCATGGTATCCGGGGCAACGCGGAGGGGAGGCGATCGCCAACCTGCTGTTCGGCGCGGTCAATCCGTCGGGCAGGCTGCCGATGACCTTTCCGGCCAGCATCGATCAGGCCCCGCGCCCGGTCATCGCCGGCCTGGCCGAGATGAAGGCCGCCGATGCTGCGCGCAAGACCGGCGGCACTTACGGCATGGTCGAGCGCGAGCTGGCCCCGGTGGTGCCGTATGAAGAGGGCGCGGCGGTCGGCTATCGCGGCTATCTGAAGGAGGGCAAGCGGCCGCTATTCCCGTTCGGTCACGGCCTGTCCTACACCCGGTTCCGCTATGACGGGCTGAAGGTCGAGGGCGGGGCGGACCTGCGCGTGAGCTTCACCGTCACCAACACCGGTCGTGTCGCCGGGGCGGACGTGCCGCAAATCTATGCCGATGCCGGCCGCCGCGCGGGCACGACGACCCGCCTGGTCGGGTTCGAGCGCGTGACGCTGGCACCGGGCGAACGGCGGCGGGTGAGCGTGACCGTCGACCCGCGCCTGATCGCCGATTACGATGTCGCCGGGCGCCGCTGGCATGTCGCCGCCGGCCGCTATCCGGTCACGGTCGGGCGGTTCGCCGGCGACCGGACCCTGTCGGGCACCGCCATCCTGACCGAACGGAGCGTGAAGCCATGATCCGCCGCCCCCTCCTTGCCGTCGCCGCCCTGCTGTCGATCGGTGCCGCGCCCGCGCCGCCCGCCGGGGTGCGGGCGTGGCAGACTGATGCCGATGGTACGCAGCGTCTGACCCCGGTCGCGCTGTCGACCGGTCCGGCGGGGGAGGGGGCGACGATCGCGATCGATACCACGCGCCGCTACCAGACGATGGTCGGCTTCGGTGCGTCGATCACCGATGCCTCGGCGATCCTGATCCAGCGGCTGCCCGTGGCGCGGCGACAGGCGTTGTTGCGCGAATTGTTCGGCAACGGCCCGCAGGGGCTGCGCCTGGGCTTTACCCGGCTGACCATCGGCGCGTCGGACTTTTCGCCGACGCATTACAGCTTCGACGACATGCCCGCCGGCGTGCGCGACCCGGACCTTGCCCGCTTCTCGATCGCGCCCAACCGTACCACCGTGCTGCCGACCGTGCAGGCCGCGCTGGCGATCAATCCGAAACTGGTCGTCATGGCCAGCCCGTGGAGTCCACCGGGGTGGATGAAGACCGGGGATTCGATGATCGGCGGCACGCTGCGCGACGATACCTATGCTGTCTATGCCCGCTATTTGGTGCGCTATCTGCAGGCCTATGCCGCACAGGGCGTGGCGATGCGCTATGTCACGATCCAGAACGAACCTGATTTTTCGCCTAAGGATTATCCCGGCATGAAATGGCCCGCGCGCGACCGGGCGCGGTTCGTCGGGCGGTATCTCGGCCCCGCACTCGAACGGGCGAAGCTGCCGACCCGCGTGCTCGAATGGGACCATAATTGGGATCAGCCCGACCAGCCCGAGACGGTGCTGCGCGATCCGGTGGCGAGCCGATACATTCCCGGTATCGCATGGCATTGCTATGGCGGCACGGTCACGGCGCAGGCGCGGGTCCATGCCGCGTTTCCGACCAAGGACACGTTCTTCACCGAATGTTCGGGCGGGGGCTGGCGGCCGGGATGGAAGAACGGCTTTAGCGACGCGATCCGGAACCTGATGATCGGATCGACCCGCAACTGGGCACGCGGCGTGCTGCTGTGGAACCTCGCGCTCGATCCGAAGGGCGGGCCGAACAAGGGCGGCTGCACCGATTGTCGCGGCGTCGTCACCATCGACCCGTCAACGGGCAGCGTCCGGCGCGAGCTGGAATATTATGCGCTCGGCCATCTCAGCCGCTTCGTCGCCCCCGGCGCGGCACGGATCGACAGCAGCGAGACCGCCGACATCGCATCGGTGGCGTTCCGCAACCCCGATGGCGGCATCGTCCTGCTCGCCTATAATCGCGGCGACGTCGCCCGACCGTTCACCGCGCGCACCGGCAGCCGCAGCGCGCACCATCTGCTACCGCCGGGCGCCGCCGTGACGATCCGCTGGGACCCGTCCGGGCGCTGAGGCTTGGCTTTACATAATCTTTGTTATCGGATGTGAATGTTGCGGTCGGTTTAGTTCTCTTGCCGGTCTAGCGCAGGCCATGCTCGCCCGGCGGTATCGTCGCAGGGTATGGTCGCTGTGTCGCCTTCCAGCGTTTCAGCAGGGTTGCGTGGCGTTCCGGGATGCGCGCGGCCGTCACGGCGAGCGCCTGAATGCGATCGGTGCGAAAGTGGCGGAAATCCTGTCGTCGCTCGCACCATGCGACGATGATGCGCACCTCTTCCAGATAGGCGATGAAGATCGGCCAGATCGTGCGGTCCGTGACGCCGCCATCGGCATCGCGGTAGGTGAGGGCGAGGCGGACGCGGTCGCGCAACGCGCGGCGGACATGCGCCATGTCGAAAGTCTCGACAGGCACCGCCTTGAACGAAATCGGCTTCAGCGTGGCATCCAGCAATACCGGGCGTAACGATTCCGGGGTCGCGTGGGCGATCTTGGCGATCAGGTCACGCGCGGCGCGCCCAAGTGCCGGGTCGCCGCGCTTCATTACCCATGCCGCACCCAATATCGCCGCTTCGAGTTCGTCGGCCGTCAGCATCAGCGGCGGCATGTCGTATCCATCGTCGAGGACGTAGCCCGTGCCGGCCTCGCCGCGCACCGGCACGTTCTGGGCGATCAGTTCCGCCATGTCGCGGTACAGCGACCGCAGCGAGATGCCGAGTTCCTCCGCAAGCTGCCGGCCGGTAACGGCGGTGCGGCGGCCGCGAAGGATCTGGATGATCCGGAACAGGCGTTCGGTGCGCCGCATCGTCACTTGCTCCATGCTGCCAGACTGCTGCCATAACGGTGGCAACAGCACCCTGCTAGGCATCGCTTCGGACAAGATATCGAAGGGATGGACGATGGAACGACAGGGTGGATGTGCCTGCGGTGCGATCCGGTTCAGGATCACCGCACCGGTGTTGGGCGTCGGGGCATGTCATTGCACCGATTGCCGCAAGATGGCCGGGGGCGGTCCGAACTATGTCGCGCTCGTACCGGTGCCGGCGCTGGTGATTTCGCAGGGGGAAGCGAGGATTTTCCACAGCAAGGGCGACAGTGGCGCGGACATCGGGCGAGCCTTCTGCGCGGACTGCGGCACCCCTTTGTGGAGCGTGCCCGCCCACGAGCCGTTCGTCACGATCAAGCTCGGCGCGCTCGACGACAGTGCCGACCTTGCGCCACGGATGCACATCTACACGGGTTCCGCG
>NZ_LMLA01000006.1 GCF_001421765.1 Sphingomonas sp. Leaf32
GCAACGGTCGGGTTTAAACCTGACCGTTGCTTCACCCGCGCTCCTGCGCGACAACAACGGTCGGTCTCTGGTCGCAGCTGGATGAAAGGCGGGGGTCACGTCAGGTGGAAAGCGGCCCGTCCGCTTTCTAGCGCTGGGATGGCTCATGCGACCGCTTGTTCATCTGTCACCGTCCGAGCTTCCGGGCGATCTCCGCCGCCTGCAACATCCGCAGGCCTGGAATGTGGAGGAGGGCTCGCTGGACGCAGACTTCACCTGTCCCCGCCGCGTTTACGCCGGCCCGGATTGCCGACGCTATGTCCTAACGGTTGGCTTACGGGTGTCGCGTTTAGTCGGCAGATCGGACTTCAGCTGGTTGCCCCCTGAATTGCCGCGGACCATCGTCGCCAGGTCGCCGACCGCCATGACCTCTTCGTTCGCCGAGAGCCTGTCCAGCTGACGCTGATAGGCAGCGCGCACGGTCTCTTCCGACCACGTCGCCACACTCGCCACCCCACCCCACAGGATTTTGGCCGGCCCGAACGCGACCCGCCGGCGCGCGCCGTGCATTTCGTCCCGGCCGGTCGGACGATGCGCCACCGCACTGAAGACCTGATCACCGATGGTGGCGGCGCTGTAGGCCAGGAACCCATCGATCCTTGCGGGCGCGTCCGGCTCAGGGTCAAAGTCGATACAAATAGCGCGGTCCGACGCCAGCGCTCCAAGTATCTCGAGGTCGCCTGCCGCGTCCTGTACGTCGCCCATCGTGCATTCGTCCGAGGTTGCCCCGGCCGTAATGACAATGGTCCTAATCGCGTTTGTGCCGAGCGCCAGCAACCCCCACGCCTCGCTCTGGCCGGCCTGCTTCATCGTGATCGAACCGAGGTCGAGGTCCTGCCCGTCCACGCTCGCGTGGATCGAGACGCCCTCGCCGGGCTTGCTCGCCATCAGGGTCGCGAAGGCGCAAATCTCCTCCAGCTTCGCCGTGTCGTCGCGTTGGAACGATGCGTGGGCGCGGATCCGGTCCTTCGGCCCCACGATCACCTCGAGCGGGCGGGACGCGACTCGGACCGCGAAGGAGCCAGCGGCGCGCGCGCTATACAGCCTTGCTGGCACGGTCAGCCCTTCGCCGTTGTGGAATTCGAGCCGTAGAGTGCACCGCCTCCCTTCCGGGGTCAGGTGGACCTGAACGTCACTCTCGTCGATCTCGGGCCTTCGCGCGCGGATACCGAAGCGCTCGCTGGTGTAGGTGAAGCGCTTGGCGTCGACGTGCGGGCGGAGCCCCAGCTGGATGTCGATCATCTCGTCGACGTTCCGAAGGGTTAGCGTCATGTGCGCCGTGCCGAAGCCATGTTCGAAGCCAACCGTATCGACGAAGCGCCTCTTCGCCGTCGCGTAGGGCGCGGGCACGGCCTCGACCTCTGCCCTGATCCAGTCCAGCAGACCGGGGCCGCGTTCGTCCTGCAACGAGAAGCCGAGGGATACGGATGATTGGTGCGTGGCGGTCACGCCGTTCGCGTCCGCCTGGCGAGCGGCCTTCAGCCAGTCGGCAATCAGCACACTCCAGACGTGCCGGGCGAAGTAGCGTGGCTCCGCCCCGTCGAGCGTAACAAGCACGACGAACTGCGGAATGTCGGACTTGGCATAGCGCAACGCGTTGGAGAGGCTGATCGAGACAGTCCGCGACGAGCCCGTCGTGGTCTTGACCTGGACGGCAGCGACGACGTGTCCGGGCTGCATGTCGATCGAGGCGAACGGCACGAGGCGGGCGGGGAACTCTATCAGCTTGTCCCAGCCGTAGTCGTCCTCGATCGACCTGTTGCAGGTGACGCCTGCGTCCGAGCACATGAGGTCGAAGCGCTTTTCGCCGCGACGCCCGATCATCTGGCTATCCATCGCGACGCTTCCTCGACTTGAGCTGGTGGCCGTCGCCGGTCGCTCTCCGGCCGCGCCCGCCCTTGCCGCCCGGCTTGAACCTGCGGGGCGTCTGGAGATGGGAGGCGATCTCCTCGGCGACCGAAGCGAACGCGCGGAGGCGCCCGACGAGCTCGTTCCGCTCGGCCTGCAGCCTGCTCGCAGCGGCTGCCTCCTCCGTGTCGACAGCGGACTTCCCGCCACCTCTTTCCTTCGGGGCTTCGCCATCCATCGGCTGCGAGGTAACGACCGCCTCCTCGAGGAGGAGGACGATCGGCTCAATGTCGGGAAACCCGCTCCTGACCAGCCAGATCCAGTCCTTCTCCTCGGCAAGGCCCTGGCGAACCGCGTCGCCGATCAACGCCCTTATGATCGCCCGCGCACCCTGGTCCACCACATGGGCGAACTGCACCTCTCGGGCCGACGATTCCCCGCCATCCCCCAAGCGCCGGAAGAACCAGCCGTCACCGTCGCGTAGCGCGCGGACGGCGGATCCCACCTCCTCGACGGACTGCAGCGGCGCGCGGTCGAAGATCGCGTGCCGCGCCTTCCAAAGATCGAGGATCGCGCGTCGACATCTCTCTTGCGCCTCGTTCGCTTGAGCGCCCTTCGCCTCCTGCGCCTCCGTCATCAGGCGGGCGACGTGGTGCGCCATCCAGCTAAGCGCGAGGTCGTTGGCCCCGTCACCCAGCTGCTGCATCAGCTGCTTGCCAAGCGCGACGGTCTCCGCCCAGCCAAGTGAGGCGGCCGTCGCCGTCGAGGATGAAGTATTTGGCATAGGTGCTGGGCTCCTCGTCCCTTCCACGCGAACTGTATCGTTTCAGCCCGACCCGCACGATAAGGCTTCGCTCGAGTGCCTTCAGCACACCGACGACGTGCTCGATGGGGACGGTCAGCGTGCTGCCGTGGTCCAGTCGCTCGTCCTGGCGGTCCTCCGGCGGCTCACCCCACGCCGTGCGCCGGGCGTGGAACGCCGGACGGCCCTCTGTGCTTTGCCAGGTCCGCCGGTCGTTGGATCGCCGTAGGCGCAGTATGCGACGCACAATCCGGCCTGGCGAGAAGGTGGCGGCGCGGGTGCCGGCGAACGGGTCGGAAGTGTCGATTCCGTCGGCGCGGTCGTCGTTCGCGATCCAGGGCGTCACTCGCATCTTCTGGAACCTGAGGTCAATATCTCCGCCGTCCGTCGGGATCCAAGGGAAGCGCCCCGGGAACGTCTGTAGTGCGCGGAGGAGGTCGATCGCGAACTCGGGGCGGACCAAGGCCGAACCAACGCTCCCGCCCTCCCGCGCGAGGCTCCAGTGCCGTGTCCAGTCTCCCGCTATCCGCATGCCGCCATCGGCGTCGAACAACGCGTTCTCGAAGTCAGTTGCAGCGACGCGCCATTGCCAGTCGTCGTTGTCCCGACCGCCGACCGGCTCCGGCCAGTCCGAGGTCGGGTCTGGATCGCGCAGGTCGGACTGCCACATCGGCGGAGCCGACAGGAAATGCTCGCAGAGCAGGTAGCTCTCCTCGCCAACGAGGATTGGAGTCGGGCCGTCGCCCTCAAGCAGTTCGCCGACCGCGAGGAACAGGCCTTGCCACGCCTCGTAGGTCGCGAGCGTCTCCTTCTCGGGACCTTCGCGGTAGCGGTGGTCGTAGACGCCTAGGGACGAGCGCGGGTCGTCGACCCAAGCCTGGACCGGTTCGCGGCCGAGCCGCTCCCTGATCGCGCGGGCCGCGCGCGCCCGCAGTTCGATCTGGGAGACCTCGAACGCGCTGGCGATCGGGTTCGCCTCGCGCCTGTCGAAATCGAACGGGAAGTGGTATTCCTCGCCTTTCGGTTTGGCACTCGGCGTCGGGATTGGACGTCTGGACGCATCCCTCTCGAGGACATGAAGCAGCGCTTCGCGCTCGGACGGATCGGGGGTGAACTCTCCGGCGGCCTCCAGCGTAAGGAGCGCCTGCGCCGCCCACTGCCGCTGGACGACGTTCAACTGGGATCGATCGGCGAGGCGTCGCAACTGGGGGATCGCGCTAATCACGCTATTTGGCAGTTCGTCCGCTAGACGCGCGATCGCGACCAGTAGGTGGGTCCGGGCGAGCTCGGCGTAGAACGGCAGCCGCTGGTCGATGAACGCTCCGCAGCCGGTCTCGGACAGCTGGCCCAAGACGGCGTCGAGCGTCTCGGTCTCACCATGCCTCGCAAGGCGCCGCACGACGTGCGTCGCGCGCCACCGCCGTCTCGGGCTCGGATCACCGAGACTCGTCCACACGAGCAGCGCCACCGAGGTCGGGACGTCCTCCGACGGAACGAGTGCGGCCCGCCAGTCGCCATCGGGCTCGTCGGCCGAGACGATCGCCTCGAACCTGTCCAGCGTGAAGGCGAGCACCTCGTGGCGGTCCTTGGGCTCAAGGAGATCCTCGTTGACCTGCCGGGCGAGCCAGAAGAGCGACGACGATCCCAGTTCGTCGACCTGCGTCCCGATGCCCCTTATCAGAAGGCGCAGCAGATCAGGACGATCGAGTTCCGTGAGTTGAAGGAGCGCTCCAGTCGCGCTTTTCCAGTGATAGCTCAGCAGATCGAAGGGCCGTCGTTCGATGATGTCGGCGGCCAACCGACGCCCTTCCTGCGCGATGGCCAGGCTGGGTGCCCAGGCGGTCGCGGCCTGTGACAGCAGCGCGAGCGCGTCCTCAACGTCGACCTCCGCTTTCGCGACGGTGCGGAGATGGTCGATGCGCTGGGCGACCGTGATCTGCCCGCGCATTGCCGCAGCCAGTGGATCCAGCGACGCTCCATAGGATGCGGCGGCCTTGAATTCGGCGACGGCAGCGGCGACGTCGACCGGATCCGTGAGGTGCTTGCCGGCGACGATCGCGGCGTGGTCGATCACGGGCTCGGGGCGCGGCGTGTAGTTGCCGGCGTTGCGATCCGCCGACGCCCGCCGGCGCGCGAACACGGCGGCTATGTCCGGAGGAATCGGCGACACCGCCTCGACGGCCGCCACCGCGTCCCGCATGTCCCAGGCGTCATACTTCTCGTCGACCATGTCGCGCAGGATGCGTTCGCCAATTTCGGCCTGCACGGGCCCGGCGAGCGCAGCGAGCAGGGCTGGAAGGTCCTTGAACCGCCACACGCCGCCGAACGCGTGGAGGGCCGCGGTCATGCCCAAGCCGATCACGCCCGCCTTGAGCAGCGTCTCTCCTAAGTCCGAGAGATAGGTCGGGATGGCGACCCTTTCGCGGCTGTCCAGGCGCGACAACGCCGCGAGCGCCGTCGGGGGGTGCATGTGCGCCAGCGTCTTGAAGACTTCGTGCCAGGGAAACTTGTGGCTGTTGATCTGCGCGTAGACCTCGGCCAGCCGCAGCACGCGGTATCCATGCTCCGGTGCCCGCGCGTCGCCGGCCAGGGAACGGCCCATCTCGAGGAGCATGTAGAGCCGCTCGTGCAGCTCCTCCCCAACCCTGTCGGCCTCCTCCAGTGCCTTTGCAAAGAAGGCGGCGCTCTCCTCCTTCATTATCGGCATCAGCTCGCGGGCGATCGCCGCGAGGTGGCCGGTGCGGACTTCGGCGTCATCATGCGCGTCCTCGCCGGTCTCGGCGGCGACGCCCCCGAGCCGGATCAGTTCGCCATGCAGGGACTCGAACGGGGTGAGCATCCCGATCAGGGTCAAGCACTCTTGCTGCCAAAGGGTCTTGTCCCCTGCGGCCTTCCGCTCGCGGCCCTGAAGGAGTTCCTCGTCGAGGACGCCAGCCCATGCCAGGAGCTCGACCTCGGCCAGCAGGCGCGTGCCGCGAAACTCGCGTTCCTGCCACCTGTCGAAACCGACCAGGCTTCGGCCCTGCGACAGCGCCTCAATCTCCGCCGGCGCGTCAAGCCTCTCGCCCGTGAGCACGCGCGCGCGCAGCAGGAACGTCGGCAGCAGCCTGTCGTGTATTTCGCGGAATTCGGGACGGACGGGGGGTAGCTCCTCACTGGAACCGCGATGCGCGCGCCTCCAGAGATCCTCGATCGAGGGCACCGACCCGGAGAGCGTGGCTGTCAGGGCTGTGGCGCGCATGGACCGGACGATGCGGCCGCCCACGTCGGGAAGGGGATGGCTGGACATCGACCAGTTCGCCCGCCCCAGCAGTTCGAGTGCCTCGTCCCGCAAACCGTGCTTGGCGCCGCATTCGGCGACCGTCAGCAGGGCGTCGGCGAAGTTCGAGTCGTCGTATCCGAACGGGCCCGCCGGGAGGTCCGTCGCGGTCAAGGCGTTGATCGTCTGGCGGACCAATTCGACGCCCGTGTGAGCGCCTCGCTGTTTCTGGGCCAAGTGGACGGCCGCCCTCGCTTCGCCCGACCATAGCCGGTCCAGCAGATTACCGACCTCCACCGTGCGGCCAGCGTCGAGCATCTTACGTGCGCACGAGAGGGTGAACTTGAAGCGGAAGTCGCCGGGCGTGAATCGTTCTGCGAACTTGGCGGCGGCTTGCGCGCCTTCCAGCAGGCAGGTGGCGAACAGCATGGCCGCCACGCTGTCCTCGTCGATCGAATCCTCAATTGGGGTCCAGTCGTCGGGTTCGCGCGCACGGGCCCGCCTGACCCATTCGTCCAGCCAGCGTAGCGCGAGGTGTAGGAAGCCCCTGGCCTCGTCCCGGGTCTCCGGCATGACCGCAAGCATCTCCGCCTTATAGGCATTGACCGACCCGAACCAGCTGCCTCCCCAGCGCCGATGGACGAAGTCCTGCGTGACCTCGGCACCGCTGAGCAGCGGGACGAGGTCCGCATTGTCTTGGAGGAACCGGTCCTGTCGTTCGGAGGTCGCCACCTGCTCGCCCGCACGCACGAACAGCTTCGCGACGCTGGTCATGTCGTCGAGCTCGAAGGCCGAGCGAAGTCCGAAGCGAACCTGCTGCAGGACGATGGCCTGCCGTTCGACCGGCTTGTCGGCGAAACCCGGATCGCTCGCCAGCGCCAAGTGCATGAGGGCGGAATGGCGTCCGGCCTGCAGCATGAGCTGGGGGAGGGACAGGGCGGCGTAGGCGTCGGAGAGGGCGAGGGGCGCAAGCCGGTCCACGAACCTTCCCGCCGCCTCGGAGTCGGGCACGAAGTTGTCGATGAACCACTTCTCGACCGGCTCGTCGCGGAACTGGAGGGCGTCCTCGCGGAGCATCAGAGGCCTTCCGCCACCGAAGTCGCTGGCGAAGCTGGCGATCTGCTCCGCGCTGGCGCCTCCGATCTGCGCGAGGATGCGGATCGGGACCATTGGCGGTAGCCCGGCGAGGCCGGTGCACAGCGCGTCGATGTCCGCTTCCGGCTGCGCGTCGCGGACTTGGGCGAGTCCCTTCTCGAGCTGGCCCTCGATCACGTCTTCGACCGAAAGGCCACCCGGCCCTAACTGGTCGATGGCGGCGGCAAGCGTCCCGGCGAGCGCAAGCTGGTTTGCCTGGACGCGGGGGTTGCCGAAGGTGAGGCGCCGGAAGGTCGCAAAGTCGCGGATGTCGGCGCTCGGATCGTGCCGTCGGACGAAGTTGCCGGTCTCTTCGTCATTGAATCCCTCGAGCGGGAATACCCTGACGCTGTCGGCATGAAGTCCCCCTACGCGCTCGGGTCTCGCGAGCGCGAGAATCCGACATCCCTCCGGTGGCGGCTCAGCGAGCAGGCTCGATACGAAGGGCGCGTCATGGTGGAGTCTGGCCGCGAAGACGCTGTTGTCGGCAGCGTCCAGCACGACGGCGACAAGTGCGTCGGGCGACCGTTTCCGGACGAGCGCCGCAGCCTGCCGCAAACGGTCCCGGAACGCCACCAGGAGCTCCCGGTCGCCGCCGCCCACCGGTAACAGCACGTCGCACAACCCCCTGCCAGCGAGTTCGTTGGCGAGTTGAACTAGACCGACGTCGTGCCGGTGCCGCCTCTCCGATGGGACACGGTATCTGCCTCCGGCGAACCCGTCGAACAGCACGGTCTCGGAACCTGCCGGAAGTGAACCGGCGATACGCTGTGCGATGATGGACTTGCCGGTCCCGCCGCTCGCGGTGACGAGGATGGGAGTCGCCGCCGTCCGGATGACTTCGGCGAGCTCGGGCTCCTGACGCCTGACGACCGGCTTTTTCAAATCCTCGAACTCGGAGGGTGCGGGGAACAGTTTAGCTGGATCGTCGACCCCGAAGGCCTGTAGTACCGTCTCCAGGCGGATCGTCGGATCCTCCGCGTGGGTGCTGGTGCCGAAGCGCCGGACGGTGTCGCGCAACACAGTCACGGGATCGCGCGCGATCGACGGCAGCAGGTCGTTCGCTTCTTTAGCGGCCCGCGCGGCGACGGCCTCCCGGGAGGCTTCGCGATGGCCAAGATCCACGAGGTTCAGGAACGTGTTGAGCGGATTGCCGGCGAGCTTCGTGATCGTTGGCATAGCCGTCGTGACGGTCAGCGCGTGTCCCTTGGGCGGATCGGCCCTCTTACCTATTAGGTGGTCGATCGCGTCGAGCACGTTCTTCGAGATGGGACGATTTGTGACGAAGCGGAAGCGGAGCTTCGACCGGGCCATAGCAACTCCGCATTCCCGCGCGATCTTCCGGTATCGGGCGGCGAACTGCTCCATCATCGGCTCGACGTCGCTCCACGACCATGGCCTGTCGGGATGCTGCGTGGAGTATTTGAGCTGATTCACGACGATGAGGCTCGCGTCCTCCAGCGTCTCGCCGTCGTGATATTCAACCGTGTCGGCCACGAGCAGCCCCTCCGCGATCCGTCGTCCCTTGTAGCGGTCGCGATCCGAGATCCCCTCCACGGCGACCGCGACGAGGCCATCGCGCCCGCCGAGGATCCTAAGCGCGCGACGGGTCGTCCAGTTGATGTGGAAGTCCTCGCCGTCGTTCCGGAACCGGACGAGGTCGGTGAACTCTTCGCCTGCCACGCCTTCTTCGGTCCACTCCTAATCGTCGAAGGATTAGAATGGACTAAGAACGCCGTGCAGCCCAGCATAATCTTCGCCGATCTGCTTCGGTCGGCCATGATGTTGGGATACGCGGCGTCTGGATCGTCTGCAGGCCTATTCCTCCGATGCCGAGCCGGACCTCTCGACCATCGTCGCGCCCGGGCGCTTCTTTAGTAGGTCGCGTAGTCGCGCCACGAGGCTTCGCTCGCTCTTCACCGTGCATAGCTGGACGCCGTCAATGGACAACTGGACGAAGGACGCCGCCGCCGCGACGGTCTCCAAGTGCGTGCCGCCAAGCACCTCCTCGCTGCTTGGCGCGACCCGCAGGTAGATCTCGGATCCGTCGGGCGGTTCCGCCAGTGCTGGACCGCCGAACGCCATGTAGCGGTTGGCCTTGTCCAGGCTCGCCCACTGACCGGTGCGGTCGAAGTCGACGTGGTTGCCGCCCAGCTTGTTGGCGACGAAGCGCAGAATATCCGCGGTCGTGAACCACTGGCCGTCGCACAACAGCCGGGGCTGCGAAAGGAACCGCTTCAGCGGTAGCGTTGCCCGCGCCTCGGTCATGAACGACCGGTCGACCTCGTGCGGCTCGAGCGGACTGTCGCCGATGAAGCGAATCGGCCTCCCGTCCAGCATGATGCCGCCGGTGAGGAGGTAGCGGTAGGCGCCGGTCCTCGCCTGATATTCCACGGCGGCCGCGTTGCCCTGCACGACGAACGTGGCGTCGGTCCGCAGCGGTGCGAGCAGCTTCTTTAGGTCGCCGTCGACCAACCAACGCCGCATCAGCGACGACAGCAGCCTGATCGAGCCCTCGCTCAACGGCTGGCGCTGCTTGAACAGCAGGGGGACTATTTCCTGGATATCCGCGAGGAGCAAGCGGACCATCTCGGCATGTTCACTATCGGCTAGTATTGTCGCGCCCTTCGCAAACTTCGGTTGGGGTCCAGATGGGTGTCCAGGTACCGTTTCGCCATCTTGGCCATGCTGTCGGATAAGTCTTCTTCCGCGGTGCAGCCTGAAGCGGCTGTCACGCGGTGACGCACGATGCGGCCGATTCGTCCAGAACCTGTGCTCCCCGGTCAGGAGAGTGGCTGAGATTTTCCGGGCCCGGCGGTCGCCGAGCCCACGTCCGTCCACATCATGATCGAATTAGGCGGCTTCGTGATCGCCGACACCCGGCATGCGGGCCTACACTGGAGATGAGCCACTCGCCCGCCTGCTACGACCGCTGCCCTACCGTCTTCTTCTCGGCGGTCGCCCGCGCTGCGCCCGTCATCTTCTAGCTGTGATCAAACGAAACCTGAACCCTAGGTCGCGTGAACGAACGGCGGAAAATGGGAATGCGATAACGATCCGCGAACGACAGATTGTGGGTCTCGGTCGCCTCGGCACATTTCGACCATTTTTTGCCGTTCCGGTCAGGTCACGGGTACGACCGCTATCGCCAAGAACGGCCAGTCATCGGTTCTCGACCGAGGGGCAGCATCGCCCGATCAGAAGTCATTCGTTGCACGCTCCCCCGCCGTGACACTGGCTGCTGCGGCACACCATTTGGCAGTCCCATTTTTCCGTCTCTCCGGGACATTTTCGGGAAAGAGCAAACGGGAACAGATTTCGGGAAAACTGCCCCCTATAGGCATAGGAAAGGCCGCTCCGCTCGTTTTGTCCCGTTCGACCTTCCTTTACGGGAACGCCAATCAGGCTCTGGTTAGCTCAGTTTTGCGCGTGATAGTCCAATGCTCCAGTCGTTTGTAGACGATCACCTTGTCGCCGAGCAGATCTCCATGCCGGCGACAGAAAAGGTCGAGCTGATCGTGATCGCCGACCAGTTCGACACAGATCGTCAGATGCGGATCGGCAATTTCCGAGCCGTTCTCCCGGATCGATTCGTGATTGCTGAAGCCGTAATGGGTATTTTGCGCGACGGCGTTGATGATGCAGTCCGCCTTCGCGGTGCGAATCAGCTCACGATAGAGCGGCTTTGCCCCCCAGAAGCGACGCGGGCCGATCTTGTCGGACGGTTTTAGATAGATGCGCAGCATCCCGACTTCGCGGTGATGGACAGTGAAACGGTTGGGCATGACGGGCTTTCGACAGGAAACAGGATCAGGCGCGCGTGCGCCGGCGAGAAGCGCGGTGCGTGCGGGCATCGCGCAGGGTCGCGTCGGGTGTGAGGTGTGCGGCAGGTACCTTTGGTACAGCGACGCGCTGCGACAGGTAGATGCCGTTGTGGCCTGAGCAGAGGTAGGCGACGAAGCACGCGACTGCGATCGGCACGGCATAGGTCGCGCCAAACAATTCGATCCCCATGAAGGTGCAGGCAAGCGGCGTGTTGGCTGCACCCGCGAACAGCGCGACGAAGCCGATCGCCGCGAACACCCCCGTCGGCACTCCAAATACGGGCGCGAGCGCATTGCCGAGCGCCGCGCCGATGAAGAACAGCGGGGTCACCTCCCCGCCTTTGAAGCCGGCACTTAGGGTGACGACGGTGAAAAGCAGCTTCAGCGCCCAGCTCCACGGGTACGTATTGGAGCCGAAGAAGCTGGCAATGGTCAGGCCACCCGGCGTTGCCGCCAGCGTGCCTAGGCCGAGATAATCTTGCGTGCCAAATAGCCAGACCAGCGCGATCACGGCCAAACCACCGATAACGGGTCGTAGTGGGCCATAGGGTATCACGCGCTTCAGCCATCCGCCGAGCGCATGGTTGGCCTCTGCAAAGGCCAGCCCGACCAATCCGAATACGACGCCCGCGAGGCTGGCTTTTGAGACGAGCGACGCGTCGACCGGCACCATCGCATCGACATGGTAGGCGCCGTGATGAATGCCCCAGGAAAGACAGGTCCAGTCACCCACCAGTGCCGCGACCAAGCATGGTACTAGCGCACGATACTCGACCCGGCCGATCGCCAGGACCTCCAGCGCGAAGACCGCGCCCGCGATCGGCGTCCCGAAGACCGCGCCAAAGCCCGCCGCGATTCCGGTCATCAGCAGGATGCGTGTCGCTTCCGCATCCAGCTTGAGTGCGCGGCCGAAGCCGCTGGAAAGGCTGCCGCCCAATTGCACGGCGGTGCCTTCACGCCCCGCCGATCCCCCGAACAGGTGCGTCACGACCGTGCCGAAGAAGATGAGCGGGGCCATGCGCAGCGGCACACCGCCCCCCGGTTCATGGATTTGCTCGACGATGAGGTTGTTACCGCCTTCGACCGAGCGCCCTGTCAGATGGTAGAGCAGTCCGACCATGAACCCGCCGATCGGCAGCAGGTAGAGCAGCCAGGGAAAGGCAAAGCGAAGCCGGGTCACGGCATCGAGGCTCCACAAGAAGGCCGCGCAGAGCGTTCCCACCGTTGCGGCCATCGGGACCAGGATCAAAGCCCACCGCAGCACCGACATGGCATGGGTGCGGCGATCGCGAATGAACGCTGCCATGTTGAACTGGTCGTAGAGATTGCGAAATGTCGCGCGCACGATTCCTCCTTGCTGCCTTGCGGCGCTTGGTAGGAATCATCGGCCCTTGCGAGGGCGGTTCGGCCGAATGGCCCGGCGGAAATCCATCGCCGTGCCCGAGCATATGATGTCCGACGGCGACCTGGTCAACCAACCGCAGGGTTGCGAAGGGACCATATGTCTTGGTGAAGATCGATAAAATGACTGCACCCATGGAATAAACCCCGACGGGCGTCGTCTACGCTTTCGAGACTGATGCGCCGGAGGCTTATGCGTAGACGAAATTGGATGCTGGGTCTGACTGCTTCGGCCATGCTCACCGGCGCAGTCGCGGCCGCCCCCGCCGATGGCTACGCCAGCATGGTA
The DNA here is from genome assembly GCF_001421765.1 of Sphingomonas sp. Leaf32. Classification (GTDB taxonomy): domain Bacteria; phylum Pseudomonadota; class Alphaproteobacteria; order Sphingomonadales; family Sphingomonadaceae; genus Sphingomonas. The sequence continues at coordinate 12,597 of NZ_LMLA01000006.1, forward strand.
TCTGCCGCGATGGACCGGATGATGGCGGGCATGATGGTCAAGCCGTCCGGCGACGTCGACCGCGACTTCGTCGCAATGATGCTTCCGCATCACCAGGGCGCCATTGATATGGCGGTGGCAGAGCTGCGCTACGGCCATAACGAGCAGCTCAAGCGCATTGCGCAGGAGATCATCATCGATCAGCAGCAGGAGATCGCCGCCATGAAGTTGGCGATCGGTCAGCCGCTACCCCCTTCGACGCCAGCCCCGACGCAGGGCGGCGACCACCACAGCCATATGGAGCACTGACATGATCCCGACCTTCCTGCGCTCGGCCGCCTTGCTGATGAGCGCCGCACCGGGCATTGCCATGGCCCAGCAGGCGCCGTGGAACGCCAAGGACGTGCCTGTCAGCCACCGCGACCGCGTCTATGCATCCGAACAATTCTCCAACACGGTGTCGGTGACGGACCCGGCCGACAACAGGTTGCTCGGCGTCATCAAGCTCGGCGATCCGCAGCCGATGAATTTTTCCCCGCTCTACAAGGGGCAGGTGCTGGTTCACGGCCTCGGCTTCTCGCCGGACGGGAAAACACTGGCGGTCGTGTCGATCGGATCCAACGCCGTGTCGTGGATCGACACCGCCACCAACACCGTCAAGCACACGACCTATGTCGGGCGCAGCCCGCATGAGGCGTTCTTCACGCCGGACGGCAAGGAGGTGTGGGTTACGGTACGCGGCGAGGATTACATCGCCGTGCTCGACCCCACGACGTACAAGGAGACCGGTCGCATCAAGACGCCCGGTGGTCCGGGCATGACGATCTTCTCTCCCGATGGCCGATACGGCTATGTCTGTTCCTCGTTCAATCCGGTGCTGGCCGTGTTCGATGTCTCGACCCACGCGCAGGTCGGACAGGTGGCGCAGCCGAGTCCGTTCTGTCCCAACATCGCCGCGACGCCGGACGGCAAGCAGGTGTGGTTCACGCTGAAGGACATCGGCAAGACGGTCGCATTCGATGCCAGGCCGCCTTTCGCGATCCTCAAGGTGCTGGATACCGGACCGATCACCAATCACGTCAACTTCGCCCGCACGGTCAGGGGACAGTTCGCCTATGTCACGGTGGGCGGGGAAAACGCGGTGAAGGTGTTCCGCACGTCCGACTTCGCGCTTGTCGCTACCATCCCGGTCGGCAAGATGCCGCACGGCGTCTGGCCATCGGGCGACGGCCGGCGCATCTATGTCGGGCTGGAGAATGCCGATGAACTTGCCGCGATCGACACCGCCGGCAACAAGGTCGTTGCCACCGTGCCGGTCGGACAGGCACCGCAGGCGATCGCCTATGTGCCGAACGCTATTCCGACAGGCCCCGGCACCGACAATCTCCAACCGCTCGGTACGGCAGGCAAGGCGGTGCATCTGAACATGGGGCCAGTTGGAGGCAATGGTGCGGCAAGCAGCATTACCCTCTTCGACCAGGGCATCATTCAGGTCGTGCAGAGTGCCGTTACCGGTTTGCAGCCCAAGAAGCCTTATATGCTCGTGCTCACCGCCAACGCGGACGGCAGCGGTGCGGTAGAGCCGCTTGCGAACTTCATGAGCAATCCGGCAGGTGCGGCGATCGTCAACGCATCGGGTCCGATCCGGCAGATCGTTCAGGGCAGTGCAGCGGCCCCCCGGCGCTTTCTGGCGGTCGCCGAGGTAGTGAATGGCGCACCGGGCCGCATCGTGCAGGTGCAGCGCGACTGAGATGGACCCGCTTGCCGCCGCGATCGAGCCCCTGGTCCCCGGTCTGCGCCGTTATGCCCGGTCGTGGTTGCGCGATCGGGCGATGGCGGATGACGTGGTGCAGGATTGCCTTGAGCGCGCGGTCGGGCGCTGGCGGCAACGACGCGGGACGGAGGTTCGCCCCTGGATCTATGCGATCCTGCACAATCTGTTGGTCGACCATCAGCGGCAGCATAGCCGGCGAGGTACGGCGGTTCCGCTCCACCTCGTGGACGACGCTGCGCTCGGCCACCCGGCCGATCAGGACGCAGGCCTGCACCACCGAGACCTGTTGCGCGCACTTGATGCGTTGCCCGAGGAGCAGCGGACGGTGCTGCTCCTCATTTCCGTCGAAGGTCTGTCATATGGGGAAGTCGCTGCCGTCGTCGGCGTGCCGCTGGGAACGGTGATGTCGCGCATATCGCGGGGGCGCGACCGTCTGGCGACGCTCCTCCAGGAGGATGAACGGCCACGATTAAGGAGTATTCGATGACCAGCCCGATCGGAGAAGACGATCTGGCCGCGTGGATCGATGGCAGGCTGTCGCCCGAGCGGCAGCGTCTGGTCGACGCTTACCTTGAAGGCCAGCCGGACGTGCATGCCCGTTTGCGGGAGCACGCGGAGCAGGCGCGAGCCCTTGCGTCCCTGTTCGCTCCCATCGCGGAGGAACCGATCCCGGCGACGATGCGCGTCGCAGCCATCAGGGGACGGCAACGCCAACCGCCTTGGCAACTCGCCATCGCCGCGTCGCTTCTGCTGGCGGTCGGATTTGGCGGTGGTTGGTCGAGCGCGCGGTGGAGCGGCGAACCCCACGCGGGCATCGCGGCGCTGGCCAATGAGGCGAGCGACAATTTCCGTGTCTATGCCGCCGACCGGATCCGACCGGCGGAAATCGGCCCCGACCAGCGCGCCATGCTGATCCGGTGGACCTCCAGCCGATTGGGTGAGCGCGTGACCATCCCGGACCTTAGCACAGCGGGTTACCGCTATGGCGGGGGGCGATTGGTCGCGACGCCCCACGGCCCTGCGGCGCTGCTCCTCTATGATGGACCGCAAGCGTCGAAGCTCGCGGTGCTGACGAGGCCCATGCAAATCGACAAGAGCGCAAGCATGACCAGCACGTCCAGCGGGACCATGGGCCGGGTCACATGGGCGGTCGACGGGATCGGCTATAGTGTGGTGGGGGAGCGCCCCGCTGCCGAGCTGCATCCGATCGCCAACGAGGTCCGGCGCCAGGCCGATGCGGCGCTTGTGTCCTGATAGCGCGTGGCCGGTTCTCAGCGCGACAGGCACTGGGCGGACCAGCGGGATCACGGCTTGCGCTCGGCATCCTTCCGGTCGGCCTCTGCCGGAGTCAGCCTGGCCCGCTCGCGAATGCGACGTTCGAGCGGAGCGCCGACGAACAGTACGAGCATCGCAAGGCTCAACCCGCCGATGATGAGCGGCCACACCGCCAACCCTGCTGCCGCGCCGATCGTGGCTGTCACCCAGATGCACGCGGCGGTCGCCAGTCCATGCACTTCCTGACCTTGGCCGACCCGCAGCACCGCACCGGCACCGATGAAACCGACGCCAGACAAAATGCCCTGCATCGCCCGCCCTGCGGCATCGGCGTTCACATTCGGCAAGCCACTGTGCACGATCGCCTGCACGGCGATGCAGCTCGCCAGACCGACGAGGCCCAGCGTCCGCAAGCCCATGATCTGCCGGTTCTCGCGCGAGCGTTCCCAGCCGAGCACCATCCCAGCCGCGGTCGCCACCACCAGCCGCCCGATCGCGTCGATCCAAAAGCCGAGGTCCGATGCCGCTGATGCTTCGATCATTCGACCAGCACGTGCACATGATGCCAGGCGGTGCACAGATAGCCGGCGAAGTTCCAGATCGTATCCGGCCGCTCGGGCTGACCCTGTCCAGTCTCGTCGAAGGCGCGCACGACAAGGTGCTGGCGCCCCTTGACGAGCGTGGCGTCGAGGGTCCAGCGCCGCCAACCCCAGTGCGCCTCCGGATCATCGGTGAACGTCGCCTGTTGCCAGTCGCGACCACCGTTTATCGACACTTCGACCCGAGAGACGCGGCGATCATAGGCGATGGCATAGCCCTCGATCCGCACCTCCCCGGCCGGCAGGCTTTCGCCAGAGCCGGGCACGCAGATCGCGGCGTTGAGCGGCATGGCATTGATGGTCAGACCCTGGCTCCAGTCGACGGTGTCGCTCGTCACATCGGCAGGAAAGAGCTTGTAGTCGTGCGCCTGGATCGGTGCGTCGGATGGCGTGTCGCGCACCTCGATCCGTGTCAGCCATTTGGCGCTCCGCACCCCGGCATAGCCCGGCACCACCATGCGGAGCGGTGCGCCGTGTTCGGGCGTCAGCGGCTCGCCGTTCATCGCCCAGGCAATGAGGACGTCGGGTTGCCGCGCCTTGTCCATGGCGATCGAGACCCCGAACAATGCTTCCTCGCCTTCGACGTCCACCTCGTCCGCGCCGGTGAACGCCACAAACAGGTCGGACGCATCCGGCGCACCGACGGCATCCAGTAGGTCGGACAGTCGTACGCCGGTCCATTCCGCATTGCCGATCGCTCCCACGTCCCAGGGGTCGCCGGACGTTTTTGCGACCGGCTGGAGATCCGTGCGCCGGTTGCCGGCGCACTGGAGAACTGCCGTCACCGTCCGCGTGGCCAACGCGCTCTTCAATTCCTCCACCGAGAAGGAGCGTCTTTCCATGCTCATCCCGCTGACCTCGATCCGGTGATCGGCAGGCAGATCAGGCACCGCACCATGGCTGCGCACGTAGAACAGCGCCTGCGGCGTCAGGAACCGCTCGATCAGCGCGCCGGGCGTCGGCTCGGCGTTGTAGGGCTCGGATTTGCGCTCGATCATATCAGTCATGGACGAACCAACGCCGCAAGCGCGCGGATCGCTTCAAGTCTTCAAGACTATCGCAGACGAAGGATTACCGATCGTTCCGGTATCCAGATTGAAATAAACAGATCAAACGGTTGGTCGTATCGATCAGAGTGCGCGATATAAGCTGCATGACCTTGGAGCAGCTCAGAATCTTTGTCGGTGTCGCCGAGCGCGAACACGTCACCAAGGCAGCGGAGGCGCTGAACGTCACGCAGTCTGCTGCGTCCGGCGCGGTCGCGGCTCTGGAGGCGCGCTACGGGGTTCCTCTGTTTCACCGTGTCGGGCGTGGCATCCAGCTGACCGAAGCAGGCCGCGGCTTTCTGGAGGAAGCGCGCGCGGTGCTGGGGCGGGCAGCGCATGCCGAGACGATGCTGGCGGACTATGCCGGGCTTGCCCGTGGTTCGTTGCGGATCGTCGCAAGCCAGACGATCGCGAGCTACTGGTTGCCGGCAAAGCTCGCCGCCTTCCACGAACGCCACCCGCAGATCGCGGTCGAACTGGCGATCGACAACACCGAAGGTGCGGCAGCGCAGATCCTGAGCGGCGCGGCGGAGCTCGGTTTCGTCGAGGGCGAGGTGGACGAACCGGCGCTCGCCCTCTGGAATGTCGGGCGTGACCCGATGGTGCTGGTCGGCCGTGAGGACGCCGGGCGCGTCGACGAGGACTGGCTTCGCGCTGAACGCTGGATCGTCCGCGAGCAGGGTTCGGGCACGCGCTCGACCTTCGAGGACGTGCTGCGAACGCGCGGGTTTGATCCGGCCCAGCTGACGGTAGCGATGACGCTGCCGTCCAACGAGGCGGTGCGTACCGCGGTCGAGGCCGGTGCCGGCGTCGCCGTATTGTCGCGATTGGTCGTCGCTCGTGCGTTGAAGGCGGGCGATCTGGTCGAGCTGCCGCTGGGGCTGCCCGATCGCGCCTTCCACGCGCTGCGCCACAAGGAACGCTATCGCACCCGCGCGGCGGACGCGCTGACGGACCTTATCAAGGAGCAGGTCGCATGACTGCCAAAACACCTCCGGTCCTGACCGGCCTCAAGCCGCTCAGCCGGCTCGACCATCCGCGCGAGATGATCCGCCAGTTCACGCCCAACTGGTTCGCCGCGACCATGGGCACCGGCATCCTCGCTCTCGCGCTGCCGCAGGTGCCCGGCATCGGCCCCGCGCTCAAACCGATTGGCGAGGTGTTGTGGTTCTTCAACATCGCGCTCTTCATCCTGTTCGCCGGTCTCTATGGCGCGCGCTGGGCGATGTTCGGGCATGAGGCACGGCGCATCTTCGGCCACAACACCGTGTCGATGTTCATCGGGACCATTCCGATGGGCTTGGCGACGATCATCAACGGATGCCTCGCCTTCGGGATCGTGCGGTTCGGTAACGGCATCGTGCCGGTCGCACACGTCCTGTGGTGGATCGACGTCGCCATGTCGCTCGCCTGCGGCGTGTTGATCCCCTACCTGATGTTTACCCGCCACGAGCACAGCCTGGACGGCATGACCGCGGTATGGCTGCTGCCGGTCGTCGCAGCGGAAGTGGCGGGTGCCAGCGGCGGGCTGCTCGCGCCGCATCTGGTCGATCCCCACGCGCAGATCGTGACGCTCGCGACCTCGTATGTGCTGTGGGCCTATTCGGTGCCGGTCGCGTTTGGCATCCTCGCTATCCTGATCCTGCGCATGGCGCTCCACAAGCTCCCGCACGAGAGCATGGCGGCATCATCCTGGCTCGCGCTGGGGCCGATCGGCACCGGGGCGCTGGGTATGCTGGTGCTTGGGGCGGATGCGCCGGCGATCCTCGCGGCGCACGGGCTGGTCGATGTCGGTACCGTCGCGCAAGGGATCGGCGTCGTCGTCGGGCTCTGCCTGTGGGGTTTCGGCCTGTGGTGGCTGGCGCTCGCGACGCTCATCACCATCCGCTACTGGCGCGCCGGCGTCCCATTCAACCTTGGCTGGTGGGGCTATACCTTCCCGCTCGGCGTCTACACCGTCGCCACCTTCCGCCTCGGTACGACGCTGAACCTCGGCTTCTTCGGTATCGTCGGCACGGTGCTGACGATCGCGCTCGCGGCGATGTGGCTGCTGGTCGGTGCCAAGACGCTCGCCGGAGCATGGCGCGGCAACCTGTTCGTCTCGCCCTGCATCGCTACCCCGAACTGATCCACCCTGATGATCGGATCAGTCGGTCCGATCACTTGCAGAACGCCGCTTCGATCCGCCAGCGTGGCTGGCCACAGGAGAGCCTTGTCATGGACAATTTTGACGCCGCGCTGGCGAGTAAAACCAGCCGTCGCCGCTTTCTCAGGCGTACGGCGCTCGGCACCGCCGGCCTTGCCGCAGCACCTGCGCTGGCGCAGCAGCTCGTCGACCTGAAGCTGCCTGGCGGCAATGCCGAGCGGCCGATGACCAGCGCCTTTCCTGGCAAGGGCAGCATGATCCTTCAACGCATCCATCCTCCGCTGTTGGAGACGCCGATGGACGTGTTCGACAAGTCGGTGTTCACGCCCAACGACCAGTTCTTCGTTCGCTGGCACTGGGCCGACATTCCAACCTCGATCGACGTCGAGAGCTTCCGCCTCAACGTCTTCGGCCACGTCAACCGACCGCTGTCGATCAGCCTTGCCCAACTGCTGCGCCTGCCGCGGGTCGAGATGGCGGCGATCAACCAGTGTTCGGGCAACAGCCGTGGGCTGTTCCAGCCCCGGGTCGCCGGCGCGCAATGGGGCAACGGCGCGATGGGCAATGCCAAATGGCTCGGCGTGCGCCTGCGCGACGTGCTGAACCTCGCGGGGGTCAAGGCAGGCGCGGTACAGGTGCGCTTCGGCGCGCTCGATCAGCCGGTTGTGGCGGGCGCCCCTGACTTCGAGAAGGCGCTCGACATCGACCATGCCCGCGACGGCGAAGTGATGATCGCCTTCGGCATGAACGGCGAGCAGCTGCCGCTCCTCAACGGCTTTCCCTGCCGGCTGATCGTCCCGGGCTGGTATTCGACCTACTGGGTCAAGATGCTGAACGCGATCGAGGTGCTGCCCGGCCCTGACGACCAGTATTGGATGGCCAAGGCCTACAAGATACCGGCGACACCCGGCGCGAATGTCGCGCCCGGTGCCAAGGACTTCCCGACCGTGCCGATCAATCGCATGATCCCGCGCAGCTGGATGACCAGCCTGCCGGATGGCCAGGCGATCGCCTATGAAGCGTCCATCCCGGTTGGCGGGATCGCGATGGGCGGCGACTGCGGCGTCGCCAAGGTCGATGTCTCATCCGATGGTGGCCGCACCTGGTACAGGACGACGCTCGGAGCGGACGAGGGCAAGTATAGCTTCCGGCGCTGGGATGGTCGCGTGCCGCTTAGGCGCGGTCCCAACCCCATCATGGTGCGCTGCTGGAACGCCAACGGTGTCGCTCAGCCGATGAAGCCGATCTGGAACCCAGGCGGGTTCATGCGCGGCAATATCGAGACCACCACCATCATCGCGGCCTGAGGAGCGAGTAGCATGAAGACCCCGTCTCCCGGTATCATGGCCGCTGGCCTGATCGGCCTGACCGGCATTATCCTCGTCTCGATCGGGGCGCCGAGCAGCCGCAAGGCGCCTGCCCCGATCTCCGAGACATCCGAGCCGGCACCGCCCACCAGCGTCTCAGCCCGCGGCTTTTCGCTCGCCTCGACCAGCGTCGACCTGCCGGTCGACGAAGCGACCTATCCCGATGGTCCGCACGCCAACGTCATCAACGCCAACTGCACTTCGTGCCACTCGGCCAGCATGGCGCTGACCCAGCCATCGCTATCGGCGGATCAGTGGAAGGCGACCGTCACCAAGATGCGCAAGGTGTACAAGGCCCCGGTGGCCGAGAAGGACGTCGACGCGATCGTCGCCTATCTCATCGCTATGCCGAGCCAGAAGGCGGCACCCGCGACAGGCAAGGCGCAGGATCCCGACCCCAAGGCGGCTCCCGGTGTCTCAGGTGGAACAGGCTAACCGATCTACTTCCATAATCCCGAAATACCATCGTCTTAGAAAAGCCGTTGGGAGACGATCCGTAAAAGCAATACGTCCGTCAGGTGGTTTGTGGGACCGGATCAGCCCGTGCCTGTCCAAAGCGCGCATAGAGTGTTGGCAGCACGAATAGAGTCAGCAACGTTGCGGAGATCAAGCCGCCTATCACGACCGTAGCAAGCGGCTTTTGCACTTCCGCCCCCGCGCCGTGCCCGAGCGCCATTGGGACGAACCCCAAGGATGCAACGAGCGCTGTCATGGCGACGGGGCGGAAACGGGTCAGAGCACCCTCCCTCGCCGCCTGCGCCCGCGCCATACCCTGCCGCATCAACTCCTGAATCGAGCTAACCATCACCAGCCCGTTCAGCACAGCCACACCCGACAGCGCAATGAACCCGACAGCGGCCGAGATTGAGAACGGCATGCCGCGTAACACGAGCGCGAGAATGCCGCCCACCAGCGCCAGAGGAACGCCGGTAAACACCAGGGCCGCGTCGCGGACGCTGCCGAGAGCACCATAGAGCAGCAACATGATGACCGCGAAGCAGATCGGGACGACGATCGTCAGCCGCTCGCGCGCCGCAGCCAGATTCTGAAACTGACCACCCCACTGGAGGTAGGTGCCGGGAGGGAGCGTGACTTGCGCGTCGATCGCGGCCTGCGCGTCAGCCACCACGCCAGCAACGTCGCGACCGCGGACATTGGCCTGCACCACGACGCGGCGCTTGCCGTTCTCGCGGCTGATTTGGTTTGGACCATCCCCGACAGCAACGTCCGCGACGCTCCCCAGAGGGACGTAGGAGCCGTTGGGCGTAGGAATAGGTATCTGCCCGATCGCCTGTAGGTCAGCCCGTGCGGTTTCCGCCAGGCGGATCACGACCGGGAAGCGCCGATCGCCCTCGAAGATCATGCCCGCCTCACGACCGCCAATCGTCGCGGCAACGGTATCTTGCACGTCGCCGGCAGTGACACCAACACGCGCCATCGCATCGCGGTTCGGCCGAATATCGAGCAGCGGCAGGCCCTCGGTTTGCTCAACTTGCACATCAGCCGCACCACGGATCTTGCGGAGGACTGCCGCAATTTGATTGGCGGTCGCGTTCATCTGCCCGAAGTCATCCCCAAACACCTTGACCGCCAAGTCTCCACGGACGCCCGCGATCAGCTCGTTGAAGCGCATCTGGATAGGCTGCGTGATCTCGTAGCCATTGCCGGGAATGGTCTTGAGCTTCTTTTCAAGGCGCTCGACCAGCTCAGTCTTAGGCAGGCTGGGATCAGGCCATTCGTCGCGTGGCTTGAGGATCACGAACGTGTCCGTCGCATTGGGCGGCATCGGATCGGAGGCGATTTCGGACGTGCCGGTACGCGAGAACGCGAAGCGAATTTCCGGCTCGCGAGCGATCATCTTCTCGACTGCAAACTGCATCTTCTGGCTCTGATTGACAGAGGTGCCCGCAGGCCGCCACGCCTGAACAAGGATGTTGCCTTCATCAAGCTGAGGCAAAAACTCTTGGCCCAGCGTCGAGAAGGCCAGGACAGCTGCTACCACAGCCACAACCGCAGCGCCGATCGTTATGCTCGGGCGTCGCATGGCGGCATCCAGGCCGGGTTCGTAGCGCTGTTTCAGCACTGCGATGACCCGGCTTTCCTTCTCATCCACGCGTCCGCCAATCCATGCCGCGATGGCGGCAGGGACGAATGTCAGGGACAGGATGAAGGCGAACACGAGCGCGATGATGACGGTAAGCGCCATCGGCTCGAACATCTTGCCTTCGACGCCCGAGAAGGTGAGCAGCGGGGCATAGACAAGGATGATGATCGCCTGCCCGTACACCGATGGGCGGATCATTTCGCGCGCGGACGCGGCGACGATCGCAAGCCGCTCCTCTAGCGAAAGGCGTTCGCCCAGCTCGTGTTGGCGTTCCGCTAAGCGGCGCAGGGCATTTTCTACAATGATGACTGCGCCATCGACAATCAGGCCGAAATCGAGCGCGCCGAGGCTCATTAGATTGGCCGACACCCCGGCACGTAGCATGCCGGCGCTGGTCAGCAGCACCGTGACAGGAATAACCAGGGCCGCGATCAATGCCGCCCGGATATTGCCGAGCAGCAGGAACAGCACGACGATGACCAGCACCGCGCCCTCCGCAAGGTTGCGGCCGACAGTCGCGATCGTGGAGTTCACGAGGTTGGTGCGATCCAGCACCGGCTTCACGATGATATCGGCCGGAAGCGAGCGGCTGATTGTTTTCAGGCGATCGGACACAGCCGTGGCGACGGTGCGGCTATTCTCGCCGATGCGCATGACAGCTGTGCCGACCACGACCTCGTGACCGTTTTCGGAAGCGGAGCCGGTGCGAATGCCGTGGCCTGCTTTGACGGTCGCGACCTGATCGAGCGTGATGGGGACGTTTTCGCGGGTCGCCACGACCGTCCGCGCCAGTTCGTTCGCGGTTCGCACGCGCGCGTCGGAGCGGACGAAAAGGCCCGCGCCGTTACTGTCCACGATGCCCGCGCCGATGCTGCTATTGCTGCGCTCCAATGCGGTCGCGAGGTCCTGTATCGTGAGGCGCAGCGCGGCTAGGCGTTGAAGGTCGGGCATGACGAGATACTGGCGATCGAACCCCCCAAGGGAGTCGATGCCGGCGACGCCGGCCGTACCCCGAAGTTGGGGAGCAACGATCCATTCCTGAACCGTATGCAGGTAAGTGGCCTTGTCATCTTCGCTGACCAAGTGCTCGCCTTCCGGCGTGATATAGCTGCCATCACGTTGCAGCCCCGGTTCCCCGTCGCGATGCCGGACCTTGTCCAACTCGCGAAGCTCGACCGTCCACATGAAAATATCGCCAAGGCCGGTAGCGATAGGCCCCATTTCCGGCATGATGCCTTGGGGTAGGCGTTCCTCCGCTGAACGCAGCCGTTCGGCCACCTGTTGGCGGGCAAAATAGATATCAGTGGCATCGGAAAATACGGCGGTAATTTGCGCAAAGCCGTTCCGGTTGAGCGAGCGCGTATATTCCAGACCCGGTATGCCAGCGAGCGAGGTTTCGATCGTAAATGATACTTGCCGCTCGATCTGATCGGGCGACAGAGAGGGGGCCATCACGTTGACCTGAACCTGATTGTTCGTGATGTCAGGGACGGCATCGATCGGAAGGCGTTGCAGCGCCAGAGCACCCACCAGGGCCGCGATCCCGGTGAAAAGCAGGACGAGCCAGCGGCGCTCGACCGCGAAAGTTACAAGACGGCCGATCATTGGATCAATCCATGTCCATTTCGCCGCCCTTGCCGAGTTCGGCTTTGAGCGTGAAGCTATTGGTGGTTGCGATACGCTCGCTGCCGGTCAGGCCAGAGGTGATGACGACCTGATCGCCGTTGCGACGCCCTGCCTGCACCGGAACGGCCTTGAAGCCGCTAGGCGTGCGCACGAACACGACCATCTTATTCTCTACCGATTGGACCGCCGTGGACGGCACAGTGATACTGTGATCCCCGATCGAGGGCAGCAGGATCGAGGCCGTGACGGGCTCCCCTACCCGCCAAGTGCCGCCCGCATTATCGAGGGAAGCGATAACCTGAACAAGCCGCGTGGTTTCATCGAGAGCGGGCGACACGAAGGTCACGCGACCTTCCTGCCTGCGGCCGGCCGAGGTGACTTCAACGCGTGTTCCAGGCTTTACCTTGCCGGCGTCAGCCGGTGAGAGTGACGCAGCGATGGTCACGCGCGAGAGGTTGGCGACCCGGTACAGCTCGCCGTCTGCCGCAACCGTCTGACCGAGCGTCGCCGATCGAGCGATGATCTGACCGGAAAGGGGCGAGCGGATCGCCACACGGTTCAGCGCACCCCCGCTCCCGCCTGTGGCCGAGAGCTGCTGTTGGGCGAGGCGGACCGCAATGTTGGCTTCGGTGGCAGCAGTTCGAGCGGCGATGAGATCCTGTTCCGGCGAGACGCGTTCAGCAAACAGACCTTGCTCACGGCGCAGGTTCGATTGTGCGAGCGCAGAGCGCGCGCGCGCGGCTTCAATCTCGGCGTTTAATGAGGCGGCCTCGCGACTTTCAATGATCGCAAGCGCATCGCCACGGCGCACCGATTGCCCGAGGTTACGGGTAAGGGAGACGACACGACCGCCGATCGTCGCGGATACGACCTGCACCCCTTGCGGATCACCCTGAACCAAGGCCGGCAGCTCGATTGCGCCGGCAACGCCGCCAATCGCAGGCCGACCAACTTCGATCCCGGCATCCGCGATTTGCTGGGCCGAAAGGCTTACGGCGTCTTTATCGGCAGGTTTGCCGGCTTCGCCTTTCTCGCCTTCGCCCTTTTCCATCCCTTCCATGCCGGCCATGTTGTCGGCCTTCTTTTCCCCGCCCCCGCCACAGGCAAGCAGCGTCAGGGGAAGCAGAGCGGATAGTACGACCCGCGCGCCGGTCTTCGTCATCATTGGTCCTTCGCCAGTTCGGGAGCGGCAGCGGTCAGCCGCTCAAGCCGGGCCTTTGCATCATGGTAGGTCGCCAGCGCATCGATCGCGGCCGTGCGGGTTTCAGACAGGGTGCGTTCGGCGTCGAGAAGATCGAGTTGGCCGAACTTGCCTTCACGGTAGCCGATGCGGGCAATGCGCGCGGCTTCCGTCGCTGCTGCCAGGACCGGCCCACCCGTGGTTCTAGCGGTCGTCGCGGCATTTGCCACTTCCGCTTCCGCGCTGGCTATCGACTGCCCCGCATCCAGCTCAGCCGCGCGTCGCATCGCGTCCGCCTGATCGCGTTGCGCCCGCGCCTGAACGACCGACGCCCGGCCGTTGTTGAACAGTGGAAGCGGTATCGAGAGGCCGACGACCGCAGCCATATCGTTCGACGCATCGAGCCGGCGTGCGCCGGCATTGACGGTCACGTCGGGGATGCGTTGGGAGCGAGCAAGCCGCACTTGCGCATCTGCCGTCGTCACTGCGGCTCGCGCCGCAGACAATGCCAGCGTGCCGCCCGGACTGGCCGCGATCGAGGGGCCGTAACCTTGCACGCGATCGAACCAGGCAACGTCGAGCGGGCCGGTTACGGGCTGACCAATACGCCGGGCGAGATTGCCCCGCGCGACTTCCGTCAGGCGCTGCGCACGTTCAACCGCAGCTTCGGCATTGATGCGCAACACGTCGGCACGCTGTTGCTCTAGCGGCGATGCCCTGCCCGCGCGTACCCGAATGCCCGCCGCGCGGGCCGCCTCCCCGGCAATGCCGGCTTGCTCGCGCGCAGTCGTGATGCGACGCTCGGCTGCTACGGCTTCGATATACGCCTGTGTTACAGCGAGCCGAATATCGGCCGTAGCAATAACCAGGGCGAGCCGAGCTTGCTCCCCTTGTGCGTTGGCAACACCGACCCGCGCGGAACGCTTGCCGCCAAGCTCGATAGGTAGAGCAACACCGACTGTAGCTTCCGCGCTACGAAGACCGCGATATACCCCCGAACCCCCAAAATATTCCAGACCGCCATTCAGCGTAGGGTTAGGGCGCAGCCCCGCTACATCGCGCGCCGCACCTGTTGCCCGAACGCCGGCCTGCGCTGCTTCTAGCGACGGTGCTGACGCTTCCGCCAACGCCAGTATTTTTTCTAGCGTCAGTACCGGGGTGACCGTCGCTTCGGAACCGGTTTGCGATTGGGCGTGCGCTACGCACGGAACGACGGCGACGACCGCGATCAGGACGAAGGGCAACCGGTGCCGGAGCTTCATAGGGTAAGTCATTATGACGACGGCCTTGCCGTTGATTGGAGTTCGCGCCGCGCATTGCGGATAATTTCGTAGGCCGAATGCAGGAACAGGAGCGCGATGACGCCGGCAACGACCAGATCGGGCCAAGCCGCACCGGTCCAGCCAACAAGGGCGGCTGCGATGATCACCGCAACATTGGCAATCGCGTCGTTACGGCTGAACAACCAAATAGCGGTGACGTTCGCATCCCCTTCGCGAAATCGCGATAGAACTAGTGCAGCCGTCACGTTCACTATGAGCGCAACGATCCCGATAGCGCCCATCAATTCGGCTTCTGGCGCAATTGCATTCATCGCACGCCAAAGGGCGAAGGCGATGACACCTATCCCGAGCGCGCCAAGGAATATGCCCTGTGTAAGCGCAACCTGAGAACGGGCACGAGCGGTCCATCCCAGCGCAATCAATCCGAGGAGCGAGATGCTGCCGTCCCCGATGAAATCGAGGGCATCGGCCTTCAATGCCTGGCTGTCGGCAAGGAACCCCCCGACGATTTCAGCCAGACCAAAGCCCAGATTAAGCAGAACGACGATCCACAATGCGCGCCGATATGCGGGATCGCGCTCCGCTCGTTTGGTATCACCGGAACAACCGCATGAAGAGGATTCACTTGCACTCATATCGTGCCTCTACGATCTACAGTCACTGTAGGAGCAAGCGGTTTCTAGTGGAGTGGCAACGTGTTGATGATCGGCGATTTGGCAAAGCGGACAGGGACCAAAATCAACACCATCCGATTCTATGAGGAAATCGGCCTCATGCCCGAAGCGCTCCGCACGTCTGGAGGCCGTCGCACCTATGGAGAGGGGCAGGTTCGCCAGCTTGGCTTCATCCGCCATGCCCGGGAACTAGGATTTTCAGTAGATGAAATCCGATCGCTTATTGCCCTGTCTGCCGATCCCGATCAGGACTGCAACCAGGCCGGCGCCATCGCCCGTCGGCATCTCGCCAGCGTGGAGGATCGTATCACACGCCTTGTCGCGCTTCGCGACGCATTGAGTGCTGCAACACGATCCTGCGATGGCGGACGCATCGCCGACTGCCGGGTAATGGAAGCGATTACTGCCGTGCCCAACTAATGCCACGGTTGAACGAGGATAAATATTTCTCTCATGACGCGTGCGACGCGGCTTGGGATGCTTGGGTGTTCCCATTTTTTAATCGTTTACGGACGCGCTGGTAAGCGGCCCGTTCCATTCTTGGATAGCTATGTAGTCGATCAGTAGCCGTGGCGTGGCGGCGTATCGCAGCCGGCTAATAGATAGGGGCGGTTGCCCGCCCCTATCTAGCTTTTAGCCGTGCTTCATGCCGCCCTTGGCATGATCGCAGCAGTCAGCAGCCTTGGCTTTTGCGCCATCCTTGCAGCAGTCCGCACCGTCCTTGCAGCACGCCATGTCGGCGCAGCAATTGGCGACAGCGGCGAATGCGCCAGTCGACAGGGTGAGGGCGAAGGCAGCGCTGATGAGCTTGAACTTGGTCATGATATTCTCCGAAATTTACGTGTGATGGTGTTCGACGTCACACGGTTTGCGGAGGGGGTGTGGCCGGAGCGTATGCCATGCCCAAAAGGCCGGTCTGTGGAGCCGGCCAAGGCGATAGACGGGAGGACGGAACCAGCCCGACATGCTCTACGGTTTCGCCGGCAACCGCAACGCACGGTATGGCGCAGGCCGACGCAGGGGCCTTTTTGATGGGAGCGCCTGCTGATTTGCTGGCGCAGTCCATCATAGCGGACGCAGCCGGAGGCGCGGCCATCGCCATCGTCTCGCAGAGCGGGCCAAGCCGGACCAGCAACATCACCGCCAGGACGAAAAACGCCATGGAATGCAATATCTTGGAGAGTGGGCGAGCCCGGCGTTTCATTGGATGCGTCTAGAAGCCCACTCAGTGATGCACAATGTCGAAGGTGGCAGAGGATGGCGCTAGGCTGGTTTTCCCCTTTTATCTCAGATTCCCGATTCACCATCGTTTTCGGGACAGCGGCGGACGGCAGCTCACAGTTGAACCCGCCGTTCGGCGAGGCCCCGTATTTGGCTGTTTTGTCCCATGCGCCGTAAGGGCGGCCCCTCGCCCGAGCGAGGAGCCGACAGGTCAAATCTCGGTGTTCTCGGCGAGGGCAAGTGCGTCTTCCACATCGATGCCGAGATAGCGGACCGTGTTCTCGATCTTGCTATGGCCGAGCAGGATCTGGACAGCTCGCAGATTGCCGGTTGCCCTGTAGATGATTGATGCCTTCGTTCGGCGGAGCGAGTGCGTACCGTATTCACTTCGCATCAGACCGACCCCTGTCACCCATTCATCGACAAGCCTGGCGTACTGGCGAGTGCTGAGATGCCCATCACGATCGACTCGACTGGGGAAGACGTAGTCGTCCACCGTGCCGCCCCGCCGCTCCAGCCAAGCCAGCAGGCTGGCGCGAGCATCTGGAAGTAGCTCGAACTGAACCGGTCGGCCTGTTTTCTGCTGCATGACAATCGCTCGCGTTCGGACTTGCCCGCTGCTGACAAGGTCGCCGATCCTCATCTGCACCAAGTCGCAGCCTCGGAGTTTGCTGTCGATCGCCAGATCGAACAGCGCCCGATCTCGCAGGCGTCGACGCTGATTGAGATAGAACCGAATTTCCCAAATCTGCTTCGGTTTGAGGGCACGCTTCGCACCGACGGTTCTTCCGGCATTCCAGACTTGCCGCTTTGTGACGGTGCGCTCGGTTTCAGGCATCTCCATGATCGTTCTCCAATGGCCAGATCGGCCATCGGAAGAACGCTTGCGGGTATGACGGTCTGGTATTGCTCGGGGGCCTATGCCGACCAATTGTGGACTTTCGACGACCCGGGGGTGACCGCGTCCTATGGGCCGGTTAGATTAAAAGGCTAGTGGCGATCGGAAGTCGATCAGCCCCAAGGAGAGCCCGGATGCTTTTTCACACCATGGTCGGATCGAACGACATTGAACGGTCGAAGCGCTTCTACGACACGGTGCTCGCCACTTTGGGGGCAGGCGAAGGGGCGCGGAACATCGCCGACAGCGGCCATACGCGGCTGATCTATAATAATGGCAACGGAACCAACTTCATCGTCAGCCAGCCGATTAACGACGAACCGGCAAGCGTCGCCAACGGCAGCACCGTCGCCTTTTCGTGCAACTCGCCTGAACAAGTGAAGCAGCTTCATGATACCGCGGTCGCCAACGGCGGCACCTCGATCGAAGTCCCGCCCGGCCCGCGCAATACGGCATCGCTGGGAACAGTCGAACTTGCCTATTTTCGCGACCCAGACGGCAACAAATTATGCGGAATTCATTTTCCTGCATGATCTGTCCAACACGGGTTCGCTTTTTACCCTAGCGGACCCGGATTTTGCGATCGCGCGAGTGTCCGCTTCCCACCGTTTTCCGCGATAGCGGCTCTCGACCAGATATTGCCGTTCGCCAAGTGTGGTGCGAACGTCCGGATCGGGCATTCGCGGACATTCCCGACCCCAAGACCCTTTCTCAAATGCCGTCCGTCGGAAATTGGGCCTGCCGCGCATATTCTGACGCTGAGATATGGCAGGGTCTGATCGCCTCCCGATCGGCAGTTCCCATCGCGTCGATCATAACAGAACTCGACATCACGCGGGCGACTGCGGCCGCCCTGTCCACCCAGGGACGCTCGGACGCTCTCGGAAAATTCATCGGTTTGTCCGGGATCGATCCGGATTGACGGGAACGCGAGTTGCCTGAACAAGTGCTGCTGGAATAGCGACTTAACCCAGCCGCGAAAGACGGCATCTGATCAGGGCAACAAGATTTGGCAACGAAAGCGATTGGGAACGAACCCGAGGATCAGGCGGCGAGCGGGGCGATCGGCATTTCCCGGCCAACCGGCTCTCACTAACCGAGACCCCGGCATGACCGAGGTGGAGGCTCAGGAAGCGCAGCGCGAAGCGACGGCAACGATCCGCGGCTACATGTATCAGTTCGATGCGAGCATTCTCGCCGTGCTTGGTGCGACCAAGTCCGAGTCGATCACTGTCGAGGGAGTCGAAGACTTCGACGTTCTCGCCGACGAGATTCAGACCTATGGACAGGTCAAGTACTACGAAGCGCAAAAGCTCACGGATTCGACTTTGCGCGACGCCATCCTGCCGATGATTACGGGGTTCCTTCGCTATCCGGCGGACGTTCGCCTCCGAAAAAAATACGTCCTCTACGGCTACTTCAAGGACTCGGCTGGCGTAGCGACGTCCTATGGGCTTGCCGATATGCAACGCGTGCTCGTCCGCGCCCAGTACGCGGTCGATCCCGCGACCGGCAGTCGCGTCAAAACTACGATCAATCTGCAAACCGACTTGGGAGCGTCGGACGAGGATCTGGCCGTCTTTTGCGGCCGGTTTACGGTCGTTCTCAGCGAGCCGTTCGACATGCACCGAGCACGGGTCATTGAAGCGTTGCGCGCCGCGCTCGAGGTTGCCGAGGACGAAGCCAGTTTATACAGTTATCCGTCGGCGTTCTCAGCAATGGCATCGCTCTCGGCTGCTTCGTCGAAAGCCGCGCGGACCACGACGCGGAAGGACTTCCTCCAGCAGATCCAGCCCAACGTCGCCGTTTATTCGGCTTGGGCGCTCCGCAGGGAAAGCGAAGCGGCCTACTGCAAGTTGATCCGCGAAGCACACTTTGCTCGCCTCAATGTCGAGAATCACGACCGCTTCTTCATCATCGATCTGCCCGACACCGAAACCCTGGATATGCTGATCACCCTCGTGCGGCACATCATCGGCGGATGGAGTAGCCACAGGTCGAAGTCCAAACCGGCGAAAGAACGCTACGCGCCTTTCTTCTTTTTTCCCGGCATCGACCCCGCGGATCTCGTTGAGCTAAAGAGCCGGCTGATAGGCGAGAGTTACCGGATAACAGACGGCTACGCCTTCTTTGGGGCGCCATTCACCACACAGCAGCTCCTGCTCGCTCAGACGGCGTTTGAGCCGATCGCGGCCCGCATCGTCGGCGACGCCGCGCAGTTAGCCGCCGCGCTCGATGCATCGGTGCGCCGCCGGCTCGTTGTCCAGCTTCATGCCGGTAAACCGCAGGCGATCAACGCGAAGTTTCGGCAGATCTCGGTGCCGGTGCGCAGCGCTGCGATGGCTATGAAAATTGTATAGGGAGCAGGTGGGATGGACGAGAGTGAGATCAATGCCGAGGTCGTTTCGGTATTCCCGAACAAGGTGCGTATTGCAGTCAACGATCTCCTGTCGTTCGAGATTGCAGGACAGTCGCTGCGCGTCGGATCGTTCCTGAAGATTTCCGACAACGATAATGTCTCGCTGATCTGCATCATCGAAAGCTTTTCAATCGAGATGCGGGCGAAGGGCGATGATCACCAGCGCGTCTATATGATCGATGCCTATCCACTCGGCACGCTCAATGGGGGCACCTTTCGGCGCGGCGGCGACGAACTTGCAATTCCGCCTAAGCGGGTTGTACCCGCGACTCGCGAAGAAATTGCCGCGATCTACGCCAACGCTTTCGAGGAACAGCAACGGTGCTGCTTCTCCTCGCTCACGCGGCAACGGGATGTGAAGGTTCCCGTCCACGGCGACCGTTTCTTCAACAAGCACATCGCCGTTGTGGGTGCGACGGGGTCGGGAAAGTCGTCTAGCGTGTCCAGAATTCTGCAGGAGGCATCGGCCGCGAAGTCGCACGGATACGCCGGGCTCAACAATTCGCACATTGTCATTTTTGACATCCACGGCGAATATGCATCCGCCTTTCCCGCGGCCAAGCTGCTGTCTGCCGACGACATCGTGCTCCCCTATTGGCTGCTCAACGATGGCGAGATGGGCGACATGTTCCTTGAGTCGGGTGACAGCAACAATTACAATCAGGAAGCGCTGCTCCGGACGATCATCACGCATTGCAAGGAGATGGCCAACCCGGGGGTCGCGAAAGTCAATTTCGACAGTCCGCTGAAGTACGACATCGCCCATCTGCAGACTTGCTTCGCCAATCTCTCGCGGGAGACGAAGGATGCGAACGATCCGCTCACGATCAAAACCAAGGATGGGAACTCGGTCACCTATGCGGACGATCGCGCGCGTTTGACCGCCTATTGCACTCAACCGGTGGACTTCGCCTTTAAAGCCACAGGCAAGATTAACAACGGTCCCTACGCCGATGGCACGATCGATAAGTTCGTCCGGCGGATATCGGCGAAGATCAACAATTCGCGGCTCGATTTCATGTTCGGTCCAATGGCTGCGCAGGCGACGCTTGAAGACGTCATCCGTCAGATAACCGGCTATGAGAAGACCTCGAGCGCCAACGTCACCATCCTCGATTTGAGCGGCATACCATTTGAGGTCCTCAGCATAACCGTATCGTTGGTGACGCGACTTCTGTTCGATTTTTCGTATCACGCACGCCGTCAGACCGGCAAATGCGAGACGCCGTTCCTGCTCGTGTACGAGGAGGCTCACAAATATGCGCCCCGCAGTGATCTCGCGCGTTTTAAGGCTTCGCTGAACTCGATTGAACGAATCGCCAAGGAAGGTCGAAAATACGGGGTCAGCCTGATGATCTCGAGCCAGCGCCCATCGGAGATTTCGGAGACGATCTTTTCTCAGTGCAGCAATTTCTTGGCGATGCGCCTGACCAACCCGGAAGACCAAGCCTATGTGAAGCGCTTGCTGCCGGACACGCTCGGCAATCTGACCGCAGGGCTGCCCGCGCTTGAGCAAGGCGAGGCGCTACTCATCGGCGATGCAGTTGCAATGCCGTGCGTGGTGTACATCACCGAATGCTCGCCAAAGCCGTCGTCGAACGACATCCGCTACTACGAGATCTGGAAGAACCCTTGGCATACGGCAGGCGTTTCGGACAACTTTGACCATTGGCTGAAGTAAGTGGTCATCTGGGATTAGCACCGGATCGCGTGACATCGACCAGGCTCCTCATCGGTCCGATCGTGGTGCCCCGCGATCATAGTGCTCAGCGTCCGAACGAATGTCCGCTTTCTTGGTTTTTGGGTTGAGTCCAGTTGTTCTCCATCGCCAACGGCCCTGACATAGGGGAGGGGTTGCGCGCTCCGGAGAATGGCCGGTTTGGGCGTAACCGGACCTTCCCGCTCGCCGCGGAGACCGGCAGAAATGTCCCACATGTCACCGTTTAGCCAGGACCAGCCGGAACCGACGGGTCCGTTCTGCTAAGATGAATGAACGGCCGAAATTGGGAAGCGGGAAAGGCGGCCTGGATGGCCGGTTGTGGGTCTTTGCGGCAGGAAGATGTGCCGGACGGTTCTGTGTCCACTCCGTGATCGCGACCCCTCCCCTACCCTCTCACTTCGCTGAAACGCGCGTTTACGGCTGAGCAAAGGTTGGTTGGCGCCTGAAGGCTACGCGGCGCAATCGGATTAAGCAGCCAACATGCACCAGTGCCTACTGCTGACGCATATTGGGCAAGAACGTTCGCGGGAGATCGTTAGCGTTCGATACGAAAGTGGGCATCAAAGTGGGCATAAAGGCCAGGAAATCTATCAACCTACTGAAAATACACAGGATGTTACGGACACCTCTTCCGCCAAAGCGTCGTACCAGCAGAGCTGGTACGGTTCGATTTTCGATTATCTTCAATGGCTTGTGCCCGGCGTAAGCGTCTATAGACGCGCAAAACGCTCTGTATAACGCTTCAATGCCGATGCGGGCGTCTCTGTTCTTGAAGAGCAAACCGCTAGCACAGTCTAGAACTGGCTGGTTCGACCCAGATGCGGACGTTCAGTGCCTCGTGCCCCGCTCCCACTTTCTGTCATTCGCTCATCTCAACGGGTGTCACAGTGAACCGCACCGGGTCTGCCGGAGGCCTTGGGTTGTGAGTCACGCTGCCATATCGAGGTTGCTTGCGGCAGCATAATATTGCTCTTCGGCTTTGGCAGGCGGGATGTTGCCAATAGGCTCCAGCAGCCGACGATGGTTGAACCAGTCGACCCATTCGAGCGTGGCATATTCGACGGCTTCGAAACTGCGCCACGGTCCACGCCTGTGGATCACCTCCGCCTTGTAGAGGCCGTTGATCGTTTCGGCCAAAGCGTTGTCGTAGCTGTCGCCGACGCTGCCGACCGACGGCTCGATTCCGCCTTCGGCGAGGCGCTCGGTGTATTTGAAGGACACGTATTGCGACCCGCGGTCGCTATGATGGATGAGGCCTCCTCGATGGGCCGGCCGGCGGTCATGAAGTGCCTGCTCAAGGGCATCGAGAACGAAGCTGGCATGCGCCGTCCTGCTTGCTGGCCAGCCAACGATCCGCCTGGCGTAGGTATCGATGACGAAGGCAACATAGACAAACCCCGCGCAGGTCGCGACGTAGGTGAAATCCGACACCCACAGCATGTTCGGTGCTGGCGCGTAGAACCGGCGGTTGACGTGATCGAGCGGGCATGGCGCAGCCTTGTCGCTGACCGTCGTGCGAACAGGCTTGCCCCGGATCACGCCCGCCAAACCCATCTCCCGCATCAGTCTTTGCACGGTGCAGCGCGCTATCGGGAAGCCCTCCCGCATCATCTGCTGCCAGACCTTGCGCACGCCGTAGACCGCGAAATTCTCGGCAAACACGCGCGCGATCTCAGGCTTCAGGGCAACATCCCGCTGCGCCCGTGTCGACAGACGTGTCATGTCCCGTCGCTGCGCGACGCGCTCGTGATAGGTGGATGGGGCGATCGGCAGGACGCGGCAGATCGACTCGACCCCATAAGCATCGCGGTGATCATCGATAAACGCGATCATCGCCGGAACGGGCGGTCGAGCTCCGCCTGAGCAAAATATGCCGACGCCTTGCGGAGAATCTCGTTGGCCTGCCGCAGCTCGCGGACTTCGCGCTCCAGCACCTTCACCTTGTCGGCGACTTCGGTCGGGACACCGGCACGCCTACCGCTATCAACCTCGGCCTTCTTCACCCAATCAAACAACGTCTGCGGAACGCAGCCAATCTTCTCTGAGATCGAAACGATAGTAGCCCAGCGTGACGGATGATCAGCCTCGTGATCCAGCACCATACGCACCGCGCGCTCGCGGACCTCGGGCGCAAATTTGTTCGTCGTCTTGCTCATACAGGCTCCACCTTCTCAGGAGTTGGATCCTCCGGCAAACCCGGCGCGGTTCACAGGGTATTAACCGTTCAGTGTTAAATAAATTTCGATATAATCAACTTATCAATCAAGCCTATGGTAAAATATATACTTGCCAACATGCAATATCCGACCGTACTTTCCTGCGAGAGTGAACAGTTTCGCGTGATCTACGGCTTTGGTGCGCAGATTGCGCGCAAGGCGCGGGCTACCCGCGACGCAATGTCATCCCGTTTCGTGGGCAACAAGCAGGTTGAACGGAAAAGAATGACCGCAAGCAACCAAGCGGCTATTGCTCATCTCAACTTATCCGAAATACCCGGTAGCGAGCGCCAAATCGGTTGAGCCACTACCATCTGCGCCAGTAGGCTTGCGGTGATAGTGCTCAATTAGTTGCGATTGCCGCTTGTCCACTATCCCTGCAAGTCAGAGACGCAAACTGGTGGATCGACGCTCGCATTCTGTCGTCTAACGATTTCGTCGACAAGGCACGTAGAGGCTGCCCAACTGCGGATGCGTTCATGCGTAAAAAAGGACCGCCCCCAACAGGGGGCGGCCAAGTTGGCGTAGTGGAGAGAGCCCCTACGCTGTACCTCAGAATGCGTAGCGTGCGCCGAGGAGCAATTGCCGGCCGCTATGGGTGCGCACGTTCAACCGATTGCTTTCGTCCACGAACTGGTCGTTGAACGTGTCGGTGATGTTGATCGCCTCCAAACTGAGCTTGAATGCGTCCGTGACGTTGTAAGAAACCTGCGCGTCGAAATTGGTCGTGCCGCTGGTGCCGTTGT
Organism: Sphingomonas sp. Leaf32; assembly: GCF_001421765.1. GTDB lineage: Bacteria > Pseudomonadota > Alphaproteobacteria > Sphingomonadales > Sphingomonadaceae > Sphingomonas. The sequence goes on from NZ_LMLA01000006.1 coordinate 36,870, forward strand.
AGCTGTTGCCCTCGGTGCCAGGTACCGCCGTCAGATAGCGCGAGCGGTAGGCGACCGACCCGCGGATGGAGAAGCGTGGCGTCTCGAAATACAGTGTACCGTTGGCGGCGTGCTTTGACAGGCCGATCAGGGGCTGGGTCACGCTGCCGGTGCCGGTCAGGTAGCTGATGTTCGAATCGACATAGGTATAGTTCGCCAACACGCCGAAGTTCTGGAGGAATCCCGGCAGGAACGTCAGCGGCTGCTGCAAGTTCAACTCAAATCCCTTGAGCTTACCGCCGTCCGAGTTGACCGGGCGGCTGACGATGAACACGTCAGTCGGCAGCGCCGAGGTGCCGGCAAGAATCGATGCCGGCAGGCCGAGATCGCTGAACGGCACGTCGACGCTCAGCGTCTGGACGAAGGTGCTGATGTCCTTTTGGAAGAAGGAGGCGGCATAGAGTGCGCCGCGTGTCGGATACCATTCGATCGCGATATCGACATTGGTCGATTCGGTGGGTTTGAGGTCGGGGTTGCCGCTCGAGAAGCCGCGATTGCCGCCCGAGATCGACACGTTGCCACCGGGCGACAACGACCCGATGCCGGCGCGCGCGATCGTCTTGGCCGCGCCGAGGCGAAACAGCAGCGTGTTGGTGATGTCCCACACGATGTTGCCCGACGGCAACCAATTCTCATAATCGCGCTCGGCAACGACGAGGTCGAATGCGGTGCCGCGGCTGGCATAGCCGGTCGAGCGCTGGTCGGTGCGGACATAGCGCACGCCGATGTCGCCACGCACCGGCAACCCTGCGTCGGCGAGGTTGAACTCGCCCATTGCCCAGAGACCAGTGTCTTCCTCGCGCACGGTGGTGTACGATCCTCGCGCCGACGTCGCCTCGACGCCGCCGGTCGCGTAGAGCGGGTTGGAATAGAGGCCGTAGAGCCGCTCGAATGCGGCGAGGTCCGGGACGATCCAGCCGCCGGGCGTGCCGGCAGGCACATCGATCCCCTTGCCGAAGCCATCATACAGACGGGTGCCGGCGGCGATCTGCGCCGGAGTCAGCGTCTGGACGACGCTTTCGCCCGAGGTGCGGCGACGTTCGGTTGAGTCATAGTCGAACCGCCGCCAGTCCGCGCCGACCTTCAGCTTGACCGCATCGGTCGCCTTCCATTCGAGGAAGCCCTTGGCGTTCAGGAAGCTGTTGGTGACGGTCTGCGGGCGGATACGGACTTCGGAGGTGCCGTTGGTGAAGGCGAAGGTCGCGGGGTTGGCGATGTCGACGCCGGGCCGGATCGTCGGAAAGCGGGTCGAGAAGTCGTAGAAGAACCCCTGCGTGTTTGCGGCGTCGAGCGTCACCGTCGTCTGGATCGGATTGCGGAAGTCCGACAGCGCATAGCCGACCACACCGCCGATCTTTACACGCTCGCCCAAGTCCTGTGCGAGCGTGCTGGTCACCTGGTAGAAGTCGGTGGTCAGCTTGTCGAAGCGCGCCTGGGTGCGCAGGTCGACGTTGTCGAACGTCCCCGAGACGATGTTGTTGTTCTCGTCGACCACGCCCGACCGGATGATCGTCTGCGGCTTGCCGGTGCCTGAGCGGCTGAAGCCGATCGCCTGGAACTGCGATTCGGTGCGCGTCCCGTCGAGCCGCGAATAGAGGCCGTCGATCGTCAGCAGCGTCGCATCGGTCGGCTGAAATTGCAGCGACAGCGCGGCGCCCAGCCGTTCCTGTTCGATGTCATAGCTGACGAGGCCGGGGATGCGTGGGTGGAACAGCGCGGTATCGGGGTTGGGGTCGTTGATTTGCGCGATCGTCTTGCCCGCAATGGTCGAGCGGGGGTCGAAGCCGCCGTTGAACCCGCCATAGGTCCAGCGCGTGATGTTCGCCCCCTCCTCGCGCAGCTTGCGCTGTTCATAGGCAATCGAGAGCAGCACGCCGAAGCGCCCATCGGACGAAGTCGTCGTGAGCAGCGTCGAGACACGCGGCGTCACCTTTTCCGACAGGTCATTGTAGCTTGCTTGCGCCGAGACAACCGCGGTCGCTTCCTTGAAGTCGAACGGTCGCGCGGTCTGGAGATCGACCGTGGCACCGAGCGATCCTTCCTCGACATCGGCGGTCGCGGTCTTGCGCACGGCGAGACTGTTGAAGAGGTCGGACGAAAATATGTTGAAGTCGAACCCGCGCCCGCGGTTCACGCCGCCCGAATTGTCGGTGCCGCCGGTAGTGCCGATCGCTTCCATCCCGTTGATGCGCACGCGGGTATATTCGGGGCCAAGGCCGCGAACCGAGATGTTGCGCCCTTCTCCGTTCACCCGGCTGATCGCGACGCCGGGGATACGTTGGAGCGATTCGGCGAGGTTCAGGTCGGGGAACTCGGCGATGTCCTCTGCCTTGATCGCATCGATCGCCGACGTGCTGTTGCGCTTGATGTTGATCGCACTGGTTAGGCTCTCGCGAAAACCAGTGACGACGATCTCCGCCTCGGCGGTGTCGGTCACGTCGGCTTCTTCAGGAACGGCGGGCGATTGCGGCGGGGTGGCGGTGTCGCCCTGCTGCCCCGCCGCACGGGCCGCCTTCTCCACATTGGTCTCGGGCATGCCCTGTGCCGATGCGATGCCGGGGGCCACCAGCGCGCTGGTGACGACGAGCAGATGGCGAAATTTCGTGATGCCGGCCATGGATCATCCCCTCAATTGGCCGGCGTCTGCGGCCGGCTTGTCTGAGCCTTGCCTATCCGCAGCGAAGCGTCGGACGCCAATTCCGATTCCGCATCGATCATTGCGCCGATCGCGTCATCTGCCCGCGCTAAACCAACGATGCGAACACTATCCAGCCGAAACGTGGCTGGATCATGTGCCTATTTGACTTGGACCCCGCCCCCGCCTGCCACTAGCGTCGGTCGCAACGACAAGGGCCGGAGCCGCATCCGGCGGACAGGGAGAGAGCGATGACGGTTCAGTCGGTTACGGGCATCGCCGCGGACAGCGCACACCCAACGCATGTCCGCTACCGAATCATCGCGCTGATCTTCCTAATCACGTCGATCAACTATGCCGACCGGGCGACCTTCTCGATCGCGGGCAGCGCGGCATCGGCCGAGCTGGGTCTGTCGCCGGTCGCGACCGGATACATATTGTCGGCGTTCGCATGGGCCTATGTGATCGCGCAGGTGCCGGGCGGCGCGCTGCTCGACCGGTTCGGGACGCGGCGGGTCTATGCTGCCGCCATCGCTTTATGGTCGGCATTCACCGCGACACAAGGGTTCGTTGGGCTGATCCCGGGCGTCTCGGCAATCTCGATGCTGTTCGGCTTGCGCTTCCTCGTCGGGATGGCGGAGGCGCCGAGCTTTCCCGGTAACGCGCGGCTGGTCGCGGCGTGGTTTCCGGGGCGCGAACGAGGTACCGCTTCGGCGATCTTCAATTCGGCACAATATTTCTCGCTGGTCGCGTTCGCGCCGTTCATGGGGTGGCTGGTCCATGACTTCGGTTGGCGATCTGTGTTCTTCGCAATGGGCGCGATCGGTGTCGTCGCGGCAGCTGTGTTTATCCGTTACATCCACAGCCCGGTGCGCCATCCGGCGATCAACGCCGCAGAGATGGAACTGATCGAGGCGGGCGGCGGGCTGGTGCGAATGGAGGATGCGGCGGCGAACCGCGTGTCGACCTTCACGTGGACGAACGTGCGGCAGTTGCTGGCCAGCCGGATGATGATCGGCATCTATCTCGGGCAATATTGCATCAACGTGCTGACCTACTTCTTCGTCACCTGGTTCCCGATCTATCTGGTCAAGGAACGCGGGCTGAACATCATGGAGGCGGGGTTCGCCGCCGCGCTGCCCGCGCTGTGCGGCTTCGCGGGCGGGTTGCTTGGGGGATTTCTCTCCGACCGGCTACTGGCGCGCACCGGATCGCTTGACACCGCGCGCAAGCTCCCGCTGCTGGTCGGCATGGTGCTGGCCAGCGCAATCATCGGCTGCGTGTTCGTCGAGGCGCAGTGGATGGTCGTCGCGCTGATGTCGCTGGCGTTCTTCGGCAAGGGCGTGGCGTCGCTCGGCTGGGCGGTGATGTCCGACGTCGCGCCGCGCGAGCTGGCGGGAACCGCCGGTGGTGTCTTCAACATGTTCGGGAACGTGGCGGGCATCGTGACGCCGATCGTGGTCGGCTATATCGTCGCGGCGACCGGATCGTTCGATCTGGCGCTGGTGTTCGTCGGGGCGCACTGCCTGCTGACCATCGTCGCCTTCTACGGCATCGTCGGGCCGATCCGTCGGCTGGAGCTGACCAAGTGATCGCGCGGCGGGGAGTTCTTGTCGGTGCGGGGGCGAGCCTGCTGCTGCCCGCCGCCGCGCGAGCCGCGACGCCGGTCCTGCGGATCGCCACGCCGATGACGCCCCCGCGCTGGGCGGTGCTGCAACGCGAGCTGCTCGCCGCCAATGCCGCCGCCTGCCGCGCATATTTCGCGAAGTACGTCGACGCTCGGGGTTATCTGCAGACATTCCCGCGCTGGGGAGCGAACGACGGGCCGGACGATGCGGCGGAGGCTACCAACGACTGGGAATTGCTCCACGCACTGGGCGGGGCGGACGATGTGCTGACAATGGCGCGCCGCTTCTGGGAGGGGCATCTGCGCCAATATGCCGCCGCGCGGACAGTCGATGTCGCGATCGCGCGGGGCGGCATGTATCACCGCGAGTTCCCGGTGCAGATGGACTGGCAGCATAATTCGGAAGGGCTGACCGGGTTCAACCGCATGGGGCTGAATACGCCCGGCGACGCGAGGCTGATCGAACGCACTTGCCGCTTCGCCGATTTCTATACCGGAGCCGATCCCACCGCCCCCAACTACGACCCGCGCTACCGCATCGTCCGGAGCGCGATGAACGGTAGCCGCGGACCGATGCTCCATCCCGCGAGCGCGCTCGACTGGGCGGGTGATCCGTTCGACACCACACGATTCCGCTTGGAGCATGGCGAAGAGAATTACGCGCAGACGCTGGGGCATTATGCCGAATATATGGAGGTGGTCGGCGACACGCCGCTCAACACCCATTGCACGATGCTGGGCCTCAACGCCTATGCGCTGGGCGGGGGCGAGCGCTATCGGCGCTGGGTGCTCGACTATCTGGACGGCTGGGTCGAGCGGGCACGGGCGAACGACGATATCCTGCCAAGCAACGTCGGGCTCGACGGGACGATCGGCGGGTCGGCCGGCGGGCGCTGGTGGGGCGGGGTCTATGGTTGGGGCTTCTCCCCGCTGGTACCGCAAACGGGCGCGCGCGAGAACCGCAACCGCGTGCTGCGCGCCCTGCCCGCCTTTCTCAACGGCACGCTGCTGACCGGCGACGGCGCCTATATCGAGCTGTGGCGGCGGCAGCGCGACCGGATCGAGGCGGCCGGGCGAACGATCGACGGCGAATGGCATACGCCCACCATGTACGGCGCCAACGGCTGGTACGGGTGGACGCAGGGGGCGCACCGCACCAACGGGTTCGAAATCTGGTACGTCACCCAGTCGGCGGAGGATCGCGCGGCGGCGGGCGAGCATCCATGGGTCGCGTTCCTCGAAGGGCGCAACCCCACCTATCCCGAAACTGCGCTCAAGGCGGACCTGCAGCGGGTGCGCGACCGGCTGGCGCTGGTGGAGGGTGACACGACGCTGCCCGCCAACCGGCTGGCCGACTGGACGCTGGACAAGAACCCGGCGAGCGTCACCGCGTTAATCCAGCAGACCACCGGCGGGCTGCACATCGCGCGTCCGCCATGGTCACCGACATCGCCACCGCAAGGGGGGGTGCCACTGCATTGCCGGCTGCGCTGGTTCGACGTGACAAAACGCCGCGCGGGCTTGCCCGACGGCGTGGCGGCGCTGGTCGGGCGAATGGACGATCGGCAGGTCGATGTGACGCTGGTCAACCTGTCCGACGCCCCCCGCACCGTGGCGATGCAAGGCGGGGCATGGGCCGAACACCGGCTGGATCGGGTGACGATCGACGGGCGCAGCGTCGACGTGCCCGCGCGGGGCGTGACCATACGGGTGGAACCGGGCTGCGGCGCGCGGATCGCCGTGACAATGCGGCGCTACGCGCAGACACCGACGCTCGCCTTTCCATGGGACCGGACCTGAACCGGCCAGCCTTCCCCGCCGGTCGGGCATGGTCGGGCGGGCATTATCCGCCGGGCTTAATATAGGGCGCGATGGCGAACAGCAGGCGTTCGTCGCGGCGCGGATCGCCGACGACGCGGGTCTGGCGGTCGAACACCATCGTCGCCCGTTCGGGCAGCGTGAAGCGCGGCCAGACAGGCAGCGTGCCGCCGTTCGGATCGCCCGTCGCGGCGAAGCGGACAAAGGCATCGGCCATCGCCGCCGATACACCCCGTGCGGCCGGACCGTTGCCGGTCGCGGCATCGGGCAGCGCTGTGTTGGCGAAGACCAGCGGGATGTCGAGCGTGTGATAGGCACCCAGCGCCCCGCCACCCTCCGGTGCCGGCAGGTCAAGCTGGTACATCCAGGTCGGCCCGTTCAACGCGGCGCGTGCTTCTGCCTGGATCAAGTGGCCGGGCCACGACCGGCCCGCGGTCGAGGCGGCGAGTAATATCTGTCCGGGCGTGCGATCGGGGTACATGGCACGATAGCGTTCGACCACGAAGGCCGGGTCCATGTCCTTAACCATCTGCGCCGACAGCCGATCCGGCAGGTTCGTCCAGTCGGTATCGCCCTTCAACAGGATATCGCGCAGCCAGCCGCCGGTTTCGTCGCGGGTGTTGCCGCAGATCAGCGGGATATGCGCCGCCTCACGCGGAGCGTCGGGGACGAAGGGATGCCGCGTCAGGACGTGGTGGTCGAGCGTCGAAGTAAAACTGATCTCGCCCTTGTCCTCGATCGGGTCGGGCGTAGCCATCGCCGCGACCAGTCGCTCGATCGGCAGTACCGCGAGTTCGGCGACGCTGCGCGCGCCAGCCCGTTCCATCCATGTCCGCGCGCGGCGCGTCGCGTTGCGCGGGCCGGCGGCGGTCACGTGCTGCCCGCTCATCGTCGCGGCACGGTGAAACAGCGGGCGCGCCTCGGCCATCGCCATCAGCGTCACCACCTTGGCACCGCCCCCCGACTGACCGAAGATCGTCACCCGTGCCGGATCCCCGCCGAAGCGCGCGATATTGTCGCGCACCCAGGCAAGCGCGAGCATGATGTCGAGATTGCCGACATTGCCCGATTCCACCGGTCCGCCCAGCGACGCGAGATAGGCGTAGCCCAGCCCGGCCAGCCGGTGATTGAGCGTGACGACCACGACATCGCCCCGCCGCGCGAGGTTCCCGCCATCGGTCAGCGGATCGCTGCCCGAGCCATGCGCATGGGCACCGCCGTGAAGATAGACCATTACCGGTCGCCGTGCGGCATCGGGCGCGGGCGTCCAGACGTTCAGGAACAGACAGTCCTCGGACGTCGGCTCGGTCGGCCGGCTCTGCGGCGCTGCTGCACCATAGCGCGTGGCATCGGCAACGCCCTGCCACGGGGTCGGCGGCACCGCCCTGGCGAAGCGACGCGGTGCGGTATCGGCGCCGTAGCGGATTCCCCGGAACACGGCGATGCTGCCCTCGCGCATCCCGCGGACACGACCATAAGCGGAGGCGACGACCGGATCGGCGGGTGCACCGCGTGCCGCGACTGGCACTAACGCCAGACCGGCAAGAACACTGCGCCGGTCGATCACGCTACCACGTCAGCGCACAGCCGCCTCATGGGGTCGAGCGCCGGATTGGCATTGTCGCGCCGCCACGCCAGATGCAGTTCGACCGGCTGCGGCGGATCGGTGACCAGCGGCCGGAACTGCACGTCGAGCAGGTGCAGGCCCGTCGCCGATTCCGGCACGATCGCGGCGGCTAGGCCGGCATGGACCAGGCCCAGCATCGAATGGATCTGCGTCACATGCTGGACGTAATCGGGCACGACCCCGGCCCGGTCGAACAGCCCGGCGAGCAGCGCATGGAAATACCCCGCCCCCCGCCTGGCGTACATGATGATCGGCGTCGTATCGAAATCCGCCAGAATGAAGTCGGCCTGTCCCGCACGGGCATCGCCGGGCGGCAGCGCCACGACCAGCGGTTCGTGACGGACCGCCAGGGTCTCGAATTCGTGCCGGTCGACCGGGGGACGAACGAAGGCGATGTCTATAAGCCCGGTCAGCAACGCCTCGACCTGATCGGTCGTCACCATCTCGTGCAATTCGAGCTGGATATTGGGCAGCGCCATACGCGCTTGCGCCACCACCTGCGGCACCAGCGTATAGCCCGATACGGCGGTGAAGCCGATCGCGACGCGGCCCTCGTCGCCCTTCGCCACCCGCCGCGCCGCCAGCGCCGCGCTTTCGGACAGGCGAACGATGCGCTTGGCCTCTACCAGGAACAGCCGCCCGGCGGGGGTCAGCGCGACGGTGCGGCTGGTGCGTTCGAGCAGCGTCACGTCGAGGATGCGTTCGAGCAACTGGATCTGGCGGCTGAGCGGCGACTGGGTCATGTTCAGCCGCACCGCCGCGCGGCCGAAATGGAGTTCCTCGGCGGCGGCGACGAAACAGCGGAGCTGGCTCAGTTCGAACATGGGCACCATGCTAGGACGCCCGCGCCACACTGGCTAGGCGGCGGCGCGAACGGGGGCGCGAACACCCTCGATCAGCGTGTGCAGTTCGGCGTCCTCTTCGGCCGACAGGTCGGTTAGCGGGCTGCGCACCGGCCCGGCATCCTGCCCGACGATCCGCATCCCGGCCTTCACGATGGACACCGCATAGCCCGCGCCGCGATTGCGTAGGGTGATATAGGGCAGGACGAACTGCTTCAGTTCGGCCAGCACCGTTGCATGATCCTGTGCCCGGACCGCTGCATAGAAAGCCAGCGCCCATTCGGGCAGGAAGTTGAAGATCGCCGAGGAGTAGGTGGTGACGCCCATCGTCAGATAGGGCGTGGCAAAGGTCTCTGCGGTCGGCAGGCCGCCGATATAGGTCAGGCGGTCGCCCATGCGGGCGTGGATGCGCGTCATCAGCTCAATGTCGCCGACGCCGTCCTTATACCCGACAAGATTTGGATTGCGCTCGCACAGCCGGGCCAGTGTCTCGTCGTCGACCACGGCATTGTCGCGGTTGTAGACGATGACGGCAAGGCCGGTCGCACGGCACACCCGTTCGATATGCGCGGCAAGCCCGGCCTGTTTCGATCCGACTAGATAGGGCGGTAGCAGCAACAGCCCGTCAGCGCCGGCCGCCTCCGCATCGCGGGCGATGCCGACCGCGATCTCGGTGCCGTAACCGCATCCGGAGATGACGGGCACCTTGCCCTGCGAAGTGTCGACCGCCGCTGCGACGACGCGGGCGACCTCAGCCGGTGTCAGTGAAAAGAATTCGCCGGTGCCGCCCGCTGCGAACAGGCCAGTTAGCGGGTGCGACAGCATTGATGCACAATGCGCGCGATACGCATCCTCAACGAAACGCCCCTCACTGTCGAAATGGGTGACGGGAAAGGACAGCAGCCCCCCGCCCATGCGGCGCATCATCGTGGTCGGATCGGTGGTGGCCATGGAGCTTCCCGTGTTCGTTCGCGGATGACCGATCGGTCGCCCTGTCGTTCGCTGGGGTATCAAGCGGCGTGGAGAGGGTCCAAACCAAACAACGGTTGGATCGATGCGCTATCGGACTGGATCGTGAAGACTAGGGTCAAGACCCATGGATGTGAGGGCGGCGATTTGATGCAGGCTCCGTACGAAGACTGGTGATGAACGACCTGTCTTGGCTGACGGACCAGCAGATGGAGCGGCTGCGTCCGTTCTTTCCCAAGAGCCACGGCAAACTGCGCGTCGATAACCGCCGGATGTTGAGCGGCATCGGGTTCGTCAACCGCAACGGACTGCGCTGGCGCGAGGCGCCAGCCGCCTACGGCCCGCCCAAGACGTTCTATAATCGGTGGAAGCGCTGGGTATAGGCAGGCGTGTTCACGCGAATGATGGAAGGCTTGGCAGCGGCGGATGCTGAGCCGAATACGGTGATGATCGACACGACCTACCTCAAGGCGCACCGCACGGTATCAAGCCTGCGGGTGGAAAAAGGGGCCTCGGCCGCCTGAGTGGTCGCACCAAAGGCGGTATGAACACGAAGCTCCATGCCATCGCCGATGCGGACCGCCGCCCGTCGAGCTTCTTCATGACGGCTGGCCTAGTCAGCGACTACACCGGCGCAATGGCTGCTCGGTGACCGCGGCTACGACGCTGACTGGTTCAGAGACGAGCTCTAGGCAAGAAGCATCCAGCCATGCATCCCGGGCTGGTGATCCCGCAACGAGCCCGTCAGATATGACAAGCGCCGCTACCGGCGTCGCAGCCGCATCGAGATCATGTTCGGCCGCCTGAAAGACTGGCGCCGCGTCGCCACCCGTTACGATCGCTGCCCCGCCGCCTTCTTCTCAGCCATCGCTCTCGCGGCCACCGTCGTCTTCTGGCTGTGATCAGCGAGTCCTGACCCTACACCGTACGAGGGTTACAACGAGTCATCGGTTTACCCGGTCTGAAGCGCGGGACCGACAGAGAGCAATGGAAAGCTCCCGCATTGTTTTGAGCGAAATTATGGGCGAGTCGAACGACAGGGCACATCAAGTAGCGCGCGCTAAAAAGGCATGGCTGGCAGCAAATACTGCGACCGACCCAGCTATTGCAACAATCTATCGCCAATTATCGCACCGGTATCTGACGTCTGCCAATGATAATTTCTGTACATGTCTCGCAACGTCACCGCGTCGACAATCACCTGGTTCAGCGTCTCGACTATTTCGAGCGCTAACAGCGCGTTTTAAGCTTGCCGTGGAGTTGTATGTTACGATATTCGACCTTGTACTGTGGCTACGCTTCCGAAACAGAAGGCTCTGTCGACTTCTTGGTCATGTCGGACGCCCTTGATATTCTTTGGGTTATGGTGGCTTCCATCAGCCAAGGCGCCTGCATGACAGAACGATCCAGTGAGTGGTTTGGCGCACCGTCCTGACCGTCCAGCGCTCGCCGGTAGCGTCTAAAAACCGGCGCTGAAGCCCGGCGGCATGCTGTGCAAAATCAGGAAAGTCGATCCGATGGTGTGCCAGAATTAGCATACCGCCCTGCCGGAGTGCGGCCCCGATATCACGTGCCGTTCGCTTCATGGCGAGTGGCGACAGGTAGTATATTACCTCGGCGACCAACACCGCGTCGTACTGCTTACGCGGCAATCTCGCGGGCACGGCCAAGCGTATCGCGCGGGCGCGAGGGCGGGATGAACCAATCGCGCTTGCGACCAGTGCCGTGCCGCTCCGCGTCGCCTCCGTCGCATCAAGGCGTAAGGCCCGAGGCGCGATCGCGGCACTGTTAGAGCCGTTTCCTGCCGCCAGCTCCAATACTCTCCCCCACGGTCCAGCTCCCATCCCGTGTAGGATCGCAGTCCGCTTCAGCGCCTCGTCAGCATCCTTGAAGGTCCGCCAAGGATCTGCGTCGTGAGCGAACTTGGCCTCAAAGCCGCTTAGAGTGATAGCCTTCATCGACCTTCGTCCACAAATATCTCGTAGGGACCGCTGAAGGCGGCAATCTGTGCACGCGTCATGGCGAACCCGTCGGGATCGTCGGTAATTCGGCCGGCCTGCGTCTTATAGCGCTTAATCGCGCTGCATTTTGCTAGCCGTTCCTGCCCGCTTAGCGGCATCGCGAAATGCCGGTGCAAGCGGACTCCGGCTGGCCACACGGGATAGGCGAGGCGCCGTACGCCCGACCGGTCGGCGGCCGCGACCGCCATGGCTGTCACCCGGTGATCCGCGTGGTGATCACGAGCCGACGGCGCGAGTACGAGCAACGGCGTGGGCGCTCGTCGCATCTCCCTCGCGATGCGATGACGGGCCTGGCTAGCGAAGACCGGCAGTTCCCCGTCAGGCATACCAAGGAATTGAATCTTGCCGGCTGGTACGCCGATCAGGCGCATCGCCCGGAGAGTTTCGCGCTGGCGTTCGCACACCAGCCTGTCGCGCGGCCAGCGCGAGCTACCGCGATGTGAGGCATGCCCATCGGTCACGACGACAATGCGGACCTCGACACCGCGCCGGCGTAACCGTGTTATAAGCGCATACGCACCGATAGCCTCATCGTCCGGATGAGGCGCTACGATCAGCAGACAGCGTGGCTTGCCGATCCTTATAGTCACAGCGAGGGGTTCAACACGCCCGAAGCAACCGCTGCGCCGACCCTCATGCGCTGCGCGTCAGGACCGGGCTGACGCAAGTACATCGACAGGTCGGTTATCGTCGCGGCGAGCGGATGCGAAACAAACAGCGCGGATACGCCTACTGCCTCTTGCGCTAGCGCCAATGCGCGTCCGCCCGCGTCATAAACCGCCGTACGTGCCGCTGAGACCAGCGGCAGGCGGGTTGTTTCGTCACCAAACCATCCTTTGGCTGCGTTCCGAACGGAACCAGACGCCGTTTCCGCCAGCCCGTATAAGTCTGCCAGCCGGCCCGCCTGATGCGGATCGTCGGTGCGTCCCGTCGCTACCAGATGGTCCCGCGTCTGGTCGACCAACGCCGCTATGCCGCCTGCCTGCACCGCCGCAAACCGCATCGCGCCTCCGCTGAACCATGGCTCCCGCACATAGTCGCCTGGCTGCCCGATAAGATCGTTGGGTCGTATATGATCGCCGTCCCAGCAAACGATATGCGTCTCCGAACGCTGCATACCGATGACCTGCCAGAATTTGCGATCGATTGTCGGCGGGGTGCGGACCAGATCGACGAGAATGAGCTGGCGTCCCCCGTTCCCTTCGACGGTGACAAGGGCGTGGGTCACCATGCCCGCGCCGGATGCAAAGCTCTTGCCACCCTCAAGTCGACCCTCTTTCAACACGAGCGGTTTGCCCGGCAGGTCGGCGTTCCACACCCCAACGATACCGCCAGCTGCAACCGCGTCGACAAGCCGCGTGCGCTGCTCCGCACTGCCGTAGCGCGAAACGATCTGGAGAGCATCGACCTGCCCTTCGAACAATCGCCCGAGCGGGAGATCCTTACGTCCCGCTGCAAAAAGTACACGCAGCAGATGTAACAGTGCCTCCTGGTCGGAAGGATCATGAAGCGTTCGGAGCGCTCGCGTCTGCTCACCGATTGTAAATGCCAAATCGATCATATCGCACGCTCGCATCCAGTCAGAAAGTCAAGCTCGCGCTCGGCGACAGCAAGTGAGACAGTTCGCATGCCACCTGGAGGCTCCGGCACGATCCGCATCGCGAATGCCTCCGCATTGGGGCAATCACGCGCTACGCCGCGGACATGATCGTGAGTCAAACCAACGACCGCAGCGGCAAGATCGAGCCGATCCAAGGCATGTGCAGCCCGTACCTCTGCTTGCCGACGGTACTGCCATACCATGTCGCCCGGATGAGCGACTTGGATCGTCTCCGCTTCGGCGCCCTTTAGCGCGCGCAGCACGTCAGCCAAGCCCCCCGAAGCACGGCCGACGTGCCGCGCCGATGTATGGACTATACAGGCAGCGTCCCGCCGGACACGAAAGCCGGCGCGCGCGGCGTCATCAATAAGCCGCGCATCTTCTCCGTTCGGTAGCGGCGCGAACCCGCCCAGCGATCTGTACACCTCGGCGCGAATACCGATGTTCGCACCGCCGACGTGATGGTGGACGCTTGCCGCCTCCCAAGGCACTGGATCAAGGCGTCGTCGCAGTACGGCCATGCGATCGTAATAGGCCTCGACGCGGTTCTGCAGCAGATTGGCACTGCCTTCTACTCGCACGATCTTGCCAACCACGACGTCCGCTCGATGCAACGCGTTTAACATCGCTGACAACCAGTCTGAGCCAGGAGTGCTGTCAGCATCAGTCGACAGTAGAAGGCCCTCCCCTATTCCTAGTGCGCGCAAGCCCAACTTCATTGCGCGATGACGGGCGATGCCGACATTGCCGCTTGGCCGCTCCTCCTGCTTGATCGTCACGCGGTGTTTCGATCTTCCCTGATATGCCAAGGCTATGTCGGCGCTGGCATCGACGCATCCGTCCAACATGAGGCAGATGTTGAGACTATCGCGACCATTCCATCCTAACGCGTCCAGCGCGTCGAACAGCTTGGGCAACTCTTCTTCCTCGTTCTGAACGGGAATACAGATAGCGATGGCGATCAAAAAAGCCCCTCTGCTGCAAATGGGGCAGAGCGACCCGATCCATTTTGATCGCGCCAGCCGCCATCTGGTTATTTGCCGCTGCCCGGTTCGGCCATCTTGCGGTGCTGCTCGGCCAACACCGATGCGGGTACGACATTGGCGATGACCCCTTGAACCTTGGCCTTCCAACCGGAGAAGACCGAAGGCTTACCGTCCATCAGTGCCTGCCAGCCATCCTTTGCTACATCGGCGGGATCGCGTTTGTCTGGATCGGTGCCGACCGAAGTATCGCTCATGTCGGCCCGGTCGAAGAACTCCGTATCAACCGGCCCCGGCATCAACGTCGTGAGCTGAACGCCGTCCAAATCCTTGATCTCATTGCGCAGCGCTTCGGTAAAGCTGTCTACGAAAGCCTTGCTCGCATTGTACACCGCTTGGAACGCGCCGGGGATGTAGCCCGCAACCGATCCCGTTACGAGTACCTTGCCGTCATTGCGCGCGACCATAGCAGGCATCGTCTTGTGCAGCAGATAGAGTGTGCCAACGATGTTGGTGTCGACCACGTGGCGCCAGTCGGCGACCGACTGATCGAGAAAGCCGTGTCCGAACCCGTGACCGGCATTGGCGCAGATTAAGTCGATCTTCCGGCCGCTGGCTGCTGCGAGGAGCATATCAACTCCCTCAATCGTCGAAAGATCGGCTTGGACTGCCGTCACCTGCGTGCCGAATTGTTCGAAATCCTTGGCGGCAGATTCGATAAGCGCCTCATCGGCAGCAATCAGTATGTCGTAGCCGTCCTTGGCGGCGAGCGTTGCCAGTTCGAACCCAATGCCCGTCGAGGCGCCGGTGATGATAGCAAACTTATCGGCCATGATCTATTATCCTCTCGGGCGGGGGCAGGTCAGTGGTTCAAGCCCGGTTTCAGCACAACCTTGGTCACGACGTTCTGATCGTCATGAAACATCTTGTAGCCCTTGGGTGCCTCTTCCAGGTCCATCCGGTGCGAGATGAGAAAGGTCGTATCGATCTTGCCCTCAAGGATCGCGTTCAGCAGCGCCGGCATGTAGTGCTGGACGTGCGTTTGCCCTGTCTTGAGCGTCAGCCCCTTTTCCATGAAAGCGCCAAGGGGCCATTTGTCGACGTACCCGCCGTAAACCGCGGGCATAGAGACACGACCACCTTTGCGGCAGGCGATGATCGCCTGGCGGTTCGCGTGCGCACGGTCAGTGCCCAGGAACGTCGACTTCTTGATCTGGTCCAATACGTTGTCGACAAAGAAGCCATGGGCTTCCAGGCCGACGCTGTCGATCACCGCGTCTGGACCGATACCGCCGGTCATCAGCATCAGCGCTTCGTACACCGCACTTTGTTCAAAGTTGATCGTCTCGGCGCCGAATTTAGCAGCGAGTTCGAGCCGGTGCGGAAAGTGGTCGATCGCAATCACACGTTCGGCACCCATCAGGAACGCCGACTGGACCGCAAACAGTCCGACCGGACCGCAACCCCAGACCGCCACCGTATCGCCAGGCTCGATATCGGCATTTTCCGCTGCCATCCAACCGGTTGGGAGGATGTCGGAGAGGAACAGCACCTTGTCGTCCTCGATACCGTCAGGGATGACGATGGGCCCGACATCACTGAACGGCACGCGGACATATTCCGCTTGACCGCCAGCATAGCCGCCGGTCATGTGACTATAGCCGAATAGCCCGGACATCGGCTGACCATAAAGCTCCTGAGCGATGTCCTGATTGTCGGCAGGCAGCCCGTTGTCGCACGCCGAATACTGATGCTTGCCGCAATGATAGCAGCTCCCACACGCGATCGTGAATGGCACCACCACGCGTTGTCCTTTTGTCAACGTCGACTTCGCGCCCACCTCGACGACTTCGCCCATGAATTCGTGTCCGAGAATATCGCCCGATTGCATCGTAGGGATATAGCCGTCATACAAATGCAGATCGGAGCCGCAGATCGCGGTCGAGGTGACCTTGATGATGCAGTCGCGAGGATTTACAATACCTGGATCATCGACGGTATCGACGCGAACATCATGGCGGCCGTGCCAAGTGAGCGCACGCATCAGGCCTGCTCCTCTTTGTATTGCTTCAGGTTCATCGCGGCTGTCGCCACTTCGCCCGTCTCCATCAACTGCTTGAACCGGCGCAGGTCGCGCCGAGCTTGGATGGCGGGTTCACGCTGGAACATCTTCGCGACGATCTTGCCGATCAATCCGCCAGATGGATCATATAGGATCGTAGCCGTTACCACGGTACCACGCGCACCAGCATCCTTGAACGTCACGCATCCACTATTGGCGATGTCGGCGCCGGGTTCGGAAGTCCATGCGACGAACCGGCCGTCGACTTCCTCGGTAATCGTTGCGTCCCATTCAACCGTCCGGCCTGCAGGCGCCTTCACAACCCAATGCGACCGCTCGGCATCTAAGACGTCGATCCGTTCGACATTCTCCATGAAGGCAGGAAGGTTTGAGAAATCGCGGAAATAGGCGAACAGTTCGTTTGCAGGCCGATTGATCGTCACCGCCCGCGCTACTATGTCTTTGCCTTTGGCCTGTTTGATATCCATCAATGCGTCGACATCGCCCTCTTTCCTCGCTGAGGCTGGAGCATCATCCTGCGGGTCGCGTCCGTCCGGCATCTCATCCATCCTCTTGCAGCTATGACGCGTTGGCGCGCATATTACTTACAAGATGGTCAACGCGTTTTCGCGTTGATCGGACGCAGGCGACCTGCTTTTTTGCTTAAATTACATCATAATAATAGGTAGCTTGACCCAGTTACGGCCATTCCCAGCCTGATTGCGGCTCCTAACTTCTGCCGCCCATTCATATCAGCGACGGAGCAGCCTTTAGCCCTCACAATCCTAACTTGAACATATACCCAAGTTCGGCAAATATGAAATGAATGAGCATATATAAGAACCGCTAGGAGCGCATATGTTGCCAATCGACCGGCGCGGTTTCGTGCGACTTTCGGCATTGGCGACATTGACATGGCAAGCTCGCGCTGGCACCGCGCTGGCGCAGCAGCCCCAGGCGGATGCCGCACACCTGCTGATGCTGAACAAACCGGCCGATGAATGGCTTGAGGCCTTTCCGCTTGGCAACGGCCGACTTGGCGCGATGGTTCGTGGCGGGATCGATCGCGAAGTCATCTCGCTGAACGAAGATACGCTATGGTCGGGGCAGCCCATCGCGGCACTTTCCGCCGATCCGTCAAGCCTTGCCAAGATACGCCGGCTCGTCCTGGCCGGGGATCACCACGGAGCGGATCGTTTCTCGCGTACCATGCAGGGACTGTACAGTCAGAGCTATCAACCGCTGACGAATCTCACGCTCGATTTCGAGCCTCAAGGCGCAACGACTGACTATCACCGTGCGCTCGTCCTCGACACCGCTATGGCCACTACCGTCTATCGCCAAGGCGGTATCCTGTTCGAACGCGAAACGCTGGTGTCTCACCCGGCCCAAATCATCGTTGTTCGGATCGTCGCCGACCACAATGGCGCGATATCGTGCCGCATTGCACTCGACAGCCTGTTGCGATCGACCGAGCGCAGTGCCGGGACGCGGATCGTCCAGACGGGCAAGGCTCCGACGGTCTGCAAACCGGATTACGATAATGTCCCCGACCCGATAGTGTATTCCGATGTGCCGGGGCGCGGCATGGCGTTCGCGACAATCGTCGATGTGCGTAGCGACGGCATAGTGACGCCGGATGCCGGGGGGCTGCGGGTCGAGCGGGCTGGTTCGATCGAACTGCGCATCGCTGCGGCAACGGGCTTTCGCGGCTTTGTTCAAGCGCCCGACCTGCCAATATCGGTCGTCGAGGCCGCCGCATCGGCAACGCTGGCTCGCGTTGCCGGCCTGTCCTGTAATGCGTTGCGGCGCGACCACGTTGCCGCGCATCAGGTGCTGTATCGTCGCGCGCAACTTGACCTCGGTCCGCCGCGGCTCGACGCTACGACCGATCGCCGTCGCATTGCCGATTTTAAACAGCCTGACCCCGGCCTCGCGGCACTCCTGTTCCATTTCGGTCGTTACCTTCTGATCGCGACATCTCGCCCCGGAACACAGCCGGCGAACCTGCAAGGCATTTGGAGCGACAAGGTTCGGCCCCCCTGGAGCTGCAATCACACGACCAATATCAACATGGAGATGAACTATTGGCCGGCCGAGACATGCAATCTCGCCGACTGTCATCTACCGCTGATCGACCATATTGAGCGCTTGGCAACAACGGGTGCGGTGACTGCCCGTACCTATTACGACATGCCCGGATGGTGCCTGCACCATAATACCGATCTTTGGGCGATGACCAATCCCGTCGGGGAGGGCAAGGGTGATCCGAACTGGGCGAACTGGCCGATGGGTGCGCCCTGGTTGGCGCAGCATGTGTGGGATCATTTCGCCTTTGGCGGTGACGTCGAGTATCTGCGCCGACGTGCATGGCCGCTGATGCGGGGCGCGGCGGAATTTTGTTCGGCTTGGCTGATCCGTGGTCCGGCCAATGGCCATCTGACGACGGCGCCCTCTATTTCGCCCGAAAATCTTTTCCTGGCGAGCGACGGCAGGCCGGCAGCGATCAGTGCAGGATGCACGATGGACTTGGCGTTGATCCGGAATTTGTTCGCCAATTGCATCGCCGCGATGGAGGTCCTCGGCACGGCTAAGGCCTTCGCCGAACAACTACAGCAGCGATTGCTCGCGTTGGAACCGTATCGGATCGGCCGTCATGGTCAGTTGCAGGAATGGTCAGAGGATTTCGCTGAACAGGACGCCGGACATCGACACATCTCGCATCTCTACCCGCTGTATCCGGGAACGGAATTCACGCCACGTAGCACGCCGGACATGGCGAACGGCGTCCGGGCGTCGATGCTGCGCCGCGAACAGAATGGGGGTGCCGCGACGGGTTGGAGCCGCGCATGGGCGACCGCGATCTGGGCCCGACTGGCCGACCCCGTGGCGACGGCTCGCTCTCTGCAATTCTTCGTGCGCGACAGCCTCGTCAACAACCTGTTCGACACGCACCCGGCCCCGGGACATGTCTTGTTCCAGATCGATGGAAATTTCGGGATCACCGCGGCTATCGCCGAAATGTTGATGCAAAGCCACGACGGCGAGATCGCGGTTCTGCCGGCGCTCCCGACAAACTGGTCGTCAGGCTCAGTCAAAGGACTTCGCGCCCGTGGCGGAACCGAAGTGGATATTGATTGGGTAGTAGACCGCATCAACGTGCGACTGCGTGGCACCGCTCGGACAATTATCGTCCGACCGCCGCCGGGGTTTGTCGTGGGTGGCAGCGCCGCCGGTGCAGCTGCAGACGGTACGGCGCGGATCGTAACGCAGGCTGGTAGGGTGACTGCACTTGTTCTGATCAAGGCCAAGACTGCTGCGTAAGGCAAGCAGTCGACCATTATCTGTCAGCCTTGCGGTGACCCACTTCTCCGCCTTCCACTTTCGTCTATTCGTCCATATCGGCGCTCACCGCTTTTTGATGCGTGACGTTCGGCGTGGAACGGTTTGATCGGGCGGAATGCGCACCTCCGAGAGGCCGCGCGTGATTATCTCGGTTAGGTGCCTATCGGTTTAGTAGGCCCGGCTGCCGAGCGCGTTACGGTGACAGAGGCGTCCCGTCGCTCCGCACCTAGCGGCGCGAGATACTCCTCGTCTGCCACCTTTTCCATCCAGGTCGCGGCCGAGTCATCAATCGACTCCTGGACGGCGATATGCGTCATGCCCTGATGCGCCTTGCCAATGCTTGCGGTCTCTAGGGCACCACAGGATGTCGCCCGCGTTGAACTCAAGCTTCGGGCCATCTGCGATCTGCGTCCAACCCACGCCTTCGGTTACGATCAGCGTCTGGCCGGCAGGGTGCGTGTGCCAAGCACTCCGGGCGCCGGGTTCAAAATAGACCATAGCGCCGGAGACGCGAGATGGATCGTCGCGGTGAAACCGCCCAGTGATCGTAACCTTGCCGGTAGAATACGCTTCCGGCCCCCCACGGTTTTCATCTCCGATTTACATGCGATGGTCATGTCGAAGATTCCTCTTTGTGCTTGAGCAAGGCTGGCGGCGGCGGCAAGGTGACAATCATGCCGAACTTCAGCAGGCATGCAGCACGCGGGGGCATCCGTCGGACAATCACGTCAGCGCAGGGAGCGCGTTAAGATGCTTCTCGAGCGTGATCGGATACTCGCGCACGCGCACGCCGGTCGCGTTGTAGATCGCGTTGGCGATCGCTGGCGCGACTCCGGTCAGGCCCAGTTCGCCGACGCCCTTGGCCTTCACCGGCGAGATCGTCGGATCGATCTCGTCGATGAAGAAGGCGTCGAGATGCGGGATGTCGGCGTGTACCGGTACTTCGTAGCCCGCAAGATCGTGATTCACGAAAAAGCCGAAGCGCTTGTCGATCGCCATGTCCTCCATCAGCGCAGCACCGATGCCCATCACCATCCCGCCGATTATTTGGCTACGCGCTGTCTTGGGGTTGAGGATGCGTCCCGCTGCACAGACCGCAAGCATCCGTCGCACCCGGACCTCCCCGGTATAGGCGTCGACCGCGACCTCGGCAAAATGGGCGCCGAAGGTCTGTTGCTGGAACTGATCGGCGAGCTTGGCGAACTCCATCAGGTCCTCGACCACGATGTCGCCGTCCCTGACCGCGTCGGTGAGCTTTACTGATCGGTCGCCGCTTCGCACCTGCCCATCGGCAAAATCGACGTCGGCGGTGTTGAAGCCGAGCCGCTGGGCGACGGTCTCGCGCAACTTTATGCACGCGGCATAGACGCCGGCGGTGACCGAAGGCGCGCCCTGCTGGCCGCCCGATCCCGGCGTTTCCGGGAAGGTGGAGTCGCCGAGTTTGACGACGATCCGGTCGGGCGCAACGCCCATCATCTCTGCCGCGGTCTGCTGGACGACGGTATAGCTGCCGGTGCCGATATCCGTCATGTCGGTTTCGATCGTCACCACGCCGTTCCGATCGAGCCTCGCCCGCGCGCCGGCCTTGGCGATCTTGCCAACACGGATCGCCCCTGCCACTGGAAAAATGACGGGGCGGGTCGGCCTGCGACGGCTGCTGCGTACGAGCGGAATGGTAGCATTTGCTGTTGGCATGACGGCACCCGTTCGTGCGCAGGCGGTAGACGAAGACGAAGAACGCGCTGAGATCGTCGTCACCGCGACGCGCAGCGGACAGCGGCTGGTCGACGTGCCCGCCGACGTAACCGTGAAGAACATCGACACGCTTCGGCGTGACGGCTTCACCTTTGGAACCGACGAGTTTCGCGGGGTGCCGGGCGTGTCTTTTCGTCGCGGTGAGGGTGATGGCGACGAATTCCCCTATGTCTCGATCCGCGGATCGAACGGGACCGAAGGCTATCTGACGCTCATCGACGGGATGCCGTTCGATCTCAATGAGGAAGGCGCGCTGGGGATCGTCCCCTACCCCGCCCTGTCGCGCGTCGAGGTGGTGAAGGGACCGGCGTCGGCGCTGTATGGTCGCGGCGCACTGTACGGCGTGGTCAATTACATCACGCGCGCGCCGGGCGCCGACCGGATCGAGGCGGCGGTAACCGGCGGCAGCGACGAATACTACCGGGGCGAGTTGTCCCTATCCCGACGGATCGGCGACGATTTGGGTATGATCGCGACGGCCGCCTATGAGGATTACGGCGGCTGGCGCGAGAATGGCGCCCGGCGGCAGTTGAACCTGTTCGCAAAGCTGACATGGGCGCTGGACGCGCGCACCGACGTGTCGCTGTACGGCACCTATCTAGATCGCCGGTCGGAGACGCCGAGCGTCCTGCCGTTCGATGCCGCCCGCCGTCCGATCGACGTGACCGGCGGGCAGCGGGCGTTCAACGGCTATGGCAATCCGCGATCGGTGGTCGAGGGCGGGCTGGGCGCGATCCGCGTCGAGCATCGCGCCAGCGACGCGCTGACCCTGACCGCGACCGGCCAGTATCGCAAATTCGACTTCGACAACCGGTTGAACTTCTACGACCCGTTCGGCTTCGCGCCGCAGCGTGGCGTCTTCGGCATCAACGGCTTCTACGGCGCGCAGAAGTTCGACGTCGCCTATGGCGAGCTGACCGCGCGCTACGAGGCGGGCGCGCACCGTATCGTCGCCGGCATCACCGGGGAGCGTGCGTTGTCGCGCGCCGACAATCGCTGGTCGGGGCAGAACGGCTTCACATCCGCCTGCGGCTTCACCTTCTATTCGGTCGAGATCGATTACTTGCGCGGCGGCGTCGCCAATGCGGGCGCGCCGTGCTTCGTCGTGGACGATCCGCTCAGCCGCAACCGCCTCGTCACCACCTATGTCTCCGCCTTCGCGCAGGATGAGATCGCACTGTCCGATCGCCTGTTCCTGACCGTCGGCGGCCGCTACGACCGGTTCCGGCGCACCGCGCGCTTCTTGCCCATCGCCGGCAAGTTCGACGGATCGCAGGACGCCGCGACCGCCAATGCCTTCTCGCCCAAGGCGGCGCTGTCGTGGCGCTATGGCGGGGGGCAGGTCTATGCCTCCTATGGCCGGGGCTTCAATTCCAATTTCGGTCCGACGTTCGAATGGAATGCCGACCAATATGCGCGTCCCGAACAGCGCCCGACGACGCTCGACAGCGTCGAACTGGGGTGGAAGGGCCGCGCGCTGGACGACACGCTGGGCTTTGCGCTGACCGGCTTCTGGTCGATCCAGCGCAACCGCCGCGCGATCGTCCCCAATCCGGCGGCGGCGAATGATTTCACGCAGCCATCGAACCTCATCACTTATGGCGACCGCTACGAAAGCAAGGGGATCGAGGCGGCGCTGGACATCCGCCCGCGCGACGGCACATCGGTGCAGATTCAGTACACGCATGTCGCGCCGCGCTGGGAAGACTATGCCGTGCAGGAGTTTGCCGGCCCGCTCGACCTGTCGGGCAAGACGCCGACCGGGATCGCGCCGAACATCATCTATGTCGCGAGCGAACAGCGCATCGCGCCGTGGCTGTCGGCGCGCGGCATCGTCGAATGGTATGACGATTATCAGATCACCGCGGACAATCGCGTGCAGGGCGGCGGCTACACGCTGGTGACGCTGGGCGCGCGGATCCAGCCGGCCGCGTGGAAGGGCCTGTCGCTCGACCTCACGCTGCTGAACGCGCTTGATGAACGCTACGGCTTCTTCTTCGGCGGCACCACCGCGCCGACCTATGCCACGCCGGGTCCGCCGCGCCAGTTCCGCGCCGCGCTGCGGGCTGGGTTCTGATGCGGGCGGTGCTGCTCGCGCTGGCGCTGCTGGCCGGCTGCGATCGGGCGCCGGAGACGACGCCATCGCAGACGGCCGTCGCGGGGCGCGAGATCGCCATGCCGTTCGCGAAGACTTTCCGCGTGGTCGACCGCGACGGCTACCGCGTCGTCGACCTCAAGGCATCGGTGGTGAGCTGGGGCGGCGATGCGGTCGGTGAGGAGCAATTCCGGCGACTGGTGCTGGTGCCGCGCGGAGCGACCGCACCACCGCTGACCGGCGATCTCGCGGGCGCGACGCTGATCCGCACCCCCGTGATGCGGATCGCGAGCAACACCGCGTTCCACGAGGCGATCACGAAGGCGCTGGACATCAACGACCGGCTGGTGGCGGTCGGCGGGGTCAAGTCGTGGGACGATTCGCTCCGCGCCCGCGTCCGCGTGGGACAGGTGCGGCAGATCGGCTATGGCTGGCACAGCCCGCCCGATCTCGACGCGCTGGTCGCCGCGAAGCCCGACGTGCTGCTGATGAGCATGGAGGACATGAAGAGCGTCGGCGCGCTGCCGCGCATCGCCGCGCTGGGCGTGCCCGTCGTGCCGGTCTTCGCCGAGAACGAGCCGGACTATATGGGTCGCGTCGATTATGTCCGGCTGGTCGGGATGCTGACCGCGCGGGAGCGCGAGGCGAACAGGTTCGCGGACACGGTCGCCCGTAACGTCGATGCACTGAAGAAGGCCGCCGCCGCGCAGCCGACCCGATCGGTCATGTCGGCCTGGTTCGCCGGCGGCGACCGGTGGAACCCGACGATCCGCAACGCGGACGGGAAGCTGTTGCGCGACGCCAACGGCCGCAATCCGTTCCAGGAGACCGACGATCCGCGCAAGGACAGCTTCAACGAAATCTCGACCGAGCAGCTGATCGCGACAGGCACCGACGCCGACTGCTGGATCCTGCGCGACACCCATTCGCTGCCGTTTCGCGATGTCGCCACCCTGCGCCGCTTCAAGGCGTATCGCGAGGGCTGCGTGTTCGCGGGCGACGGCATGTACAAGCCGGCGGCGGATGCCTTCGACTTATACGAGACGGCGTTCATTCGGCCCGACTTGGTGCTGGGCGACATCGTGCGGATGCTGCACCCGGCGCTGAGGACCGGACCGTTCCGCTACATCCGCCCCGATACGACGGTGCCGCGATGACGCCGGCGATCCGGAGCATGATCGGCGGCACGGCGTTGCTAGTCGTCCTGCTGGCCGCCGCGCTGTTCGCCCTGTCGTGGGGAACGGTCGGCATCGGCTTCGGCGACGTGCTGGCGGCGCTGGCCGGGCGCGGAGATCCCGGGACGGCGCAGATCGTCACCGGCCTGCGCCTGCCGCGGATCGTCACCGCGATCGTCGCCGGCAGCGCACTGGGGTTGAGCGGCGTGCTGATGCAGGCGCTGTTCCGCAATCCGATGGCCGATGCCTGGTCGCTGGGCCTGACCGCGGGCGGCCAGCTCGGCGTCGCCCTGCTGGTGACCGCCGCGGCCTTTTCCGGACCGGAGGCTGTGTCGTTCCTGCGCGATTTCGAGGGGCCGTCGATCACCGTGGGGGCGATGATCGGCATCGGCGGCTTCGCGCTGGCGATGGCCGCGCTTGCGCGCCGGGTGGGGACGGTCACGTTGCTCGTGGTCGGCCTGATGCTAGGCTTCACCGTGCAGGGGATCGTCAGCGTCGTGCTGCATTTCGCCAATCGCGTCGGCGGGCGGGTCTTCTCCGGATGGAGCGACGGCAATTTCGCTAGCGTTACCACGGCGGACTTGCCGATGCTGGTCGTGCCGGTGCTGGCCGGCGTAGCGCTCGCGCTGGTCAATGCCAAGCCGCTGACCGCGCTGCTCCTGGGGGAGACCTTTGCGCGCAGCCTGGGCACCGATGTGACGCGCCTTCGCCGGCTGACGCTGGCGGCGGTGGTGCTGCTGGTCGCGCCCGTCACCGCCTATTGCGGGCCGGTGACGTTCGTCGGGCTGATCGTGCCGCATCTGGCGCGTGCCATCGTCGGCACCGCGCGGATCATGCCGCTGATGCCGCTCGGCGCGCTCGCCGGTGCGGTGCTGGCGCTGGCGGCGGATCTCGTCGTCCATGCGCCGTGGGAGCAGCATTTCCTGCACCTCAACGCCGTGCTGGCGCTGGTCGGCGCGCCGGTGGTGATCGCGCTGCTGGTCTTCTCCCCGACGATGCGGGGGCAACGCTGATGCTGCGGCTGCAATCGCTGTCCGTCGGCTACGGCGCGCCGCGCGGTACCGTGCTCGCGGACCTCGATGTCGCGGTCACGCCGGGTAGCTTCGTCTGCGTGCTCGGACGCAACGGCGCGGGCAAGTCGACGCTGATGCGCACGATCGCCGGCCTGCAATGCGCGGTCGGCGGCGCGGCGTTGCTCGATGACGAGGATATCACGGCCCTGCGTCCGCAGGCGCGGGCGCAGCGCGTCGCGGTCGTGCTGACCGAACGCGCCGCCAGCCCCGGCCTGACCGTAGACGACGTGGTTTCGATGGGCCGCCAGCCCTTCACCGGCTGGCAGGGGCGGCTGACCACCGACGACCGGCGGCAGGTGGCGGAAGCGTTGGCGATGGCCGGGGCGACGCCGTTCGCGGCGCGGCTGTTCGACGACCTGTCCGACGGCGAGCGGCAGCGCGTGATGATCGCGCGCGCGATCGCCCAGTCGCCCCGGCTGATGATCCTCGACGAGATCACCGCCTTCCTCGACTTACCCGGCCGCGTGGAGACGATGGCGTTGCTGCGTGCTCACGCCCTTGCGACCGGCGGGATCGTGCTGCTGTCGAGCCATGACCTCGACCTGTCGCTGCAACTGGCCGACAGCGTGTGGCTGCTCGACGGACAGGGCGGTATGGCGGTGGGCAGCGCGGCGGACCTGATCGCCGCCGGCCATGTCGGACGCGCATTCGATACCGCCGCTGTCCGCTTTTCGCCCACGCTCGGGGGGTTCGAGTTGGTCGCATGAAGGCGGTGCTAATCCCGCTGGCGTTCGTCGTGGCCCCCGCATGGGGACAGGACGCGGTCGTCGCCCCCGTGCCGGCCGAGCAGGATGCTCCGCCACCCATGTCGACGCCGGGCCGCGCCGGGGAAAACGCCGTGCGACAGGCCGAGGATGCGTTTGGCTTCAGCGTGGGGCGCGAGAGCCTCGGCCTCTACTCCTCCGCCAATGTGCGCGGCTTTTCGCCGTTCGCGGCGGGCAATGTCCGCATCGAGGGGCTGTATTTCGATCCCTTCCTCACCCTGATCCAGCGATTGCGTCAGTCGACGTCGATCCGCGTCGGCCTGTCCGCGCAGGGCTATCCCTTTCCGTCCCCGACGGGAATCGTCGACTACAGCTTCCGCAAGCCCGGCGACACCGCGTCGCTGTCGGTCCTGGTCAGCGGCGACAGCTACGGCAATGCCGGGCTGGAACTGGACGGGGCGTTGCCGCTGTCGCCGACCCTCAGCCTCGGGTTCGGTGTGCAAGGATCGCGCACCAGCTATGCCGACGGCATCGACAACCGGTCGCATAACGAGGCGGTGTCGCTCCGCTGGCGGCCGTCGCCGGATATCGAGGTGATCCCGTTCTGGGCGCGCAGCCAGGTGATCGACGACGAGGCCGGTCCGACCTATGTTCCGGCCGGTCCCTATCTGCCGCCGCACATTCCGCGACGACGCTATGATGGCCCGGCATGGAGCGACTACAATAGCGTTGGCGGTCTTCAGGGTGTGCTTGCCACGCTGTCGCCGTGGCGCGACTGGACGATCCGGGCGGGGCTGTTCCGCTCGCTGTACGACGACCGGTCGACCTTCGCGCATCTGCTGACCGATCTGACGCCGGACGGTCGTGCCAACCGGCTGCTCATCGCCGATCCGCGCAGCAGGTTCGTCTCGCTCTCGGGCGAACTGCGAGTCAGCCGCGCGCTGGCGGAGGGGCCGCGGCTGCATGTCCTCCACCTGTCGCTGCGCGGGCGCGACCGGCGACAGCGCTACGCGGGGTCGGCCTATCTCGACTATGGCCCTACGCGGATCGGTGAAGGTTTCGACGCGGCCGAACCGGTTTTCGCCTTTTCCGCGCAGACCCGCGACCGGGTACGCCAGCGGACCTATGGTCTGGCGTATGACGGTCGTTGGCGCGGGGTCGGCGAACTGAGCTTCGGCATATCACGCACCGGGTATTGCAAGCGGTTCGAGGCACCGGGCGATGCTGCGCGGGAAACCCGGTCGCAGCCGCTGCTGTACAATGCGACGGTAGCGGGGTTCGCGGGACCGCGCCTCGCGTTCTACGCGGGTTACGCGCGCGGACTGGAGGAAAGCGGCATCGCGCCCGACAATGCCGTCAACCGCAACCAGCCCCTGCCTGCGATCCTGACGCGACAGGTGGATGCCGGCGTCCGTTATCGCCTCACCGATACGATCAAGCTGGTCGCCGGCGTCTTCGACCTGCGTAAACCCTACTATAATCTCAACTCCGATAATCGCTTCGATCTGCTGGGCAATATCGTCAGCCAGGGGATCGAGTTCTCGGCGGCAGGTACGGTGACGCCGCGACTGAACGTCGTGGCAGGCGGGGTGGTGCTGCGTCCCCGCGTCACCGGCGAGGGCGTCGCCCTAGGCCGTGTCGGCCGGCGACCGGTCGGGCTGCCGACGCGTTCGCTCGACCTGAACCTCGACTGGCGTCCGCCGGTGGCGGAGGGGCTGTCGCTGGACGCGGGGGTGTCGCATGTCGGCAGCCTGCCCGCGACGCGCGACAACCGGGTTTCGATTCCGGCCCGCACCCTGCTGGATCTCGGCGCCCGGTTCCGGTTCCGGCTGTCGGAACGCGACGCGACGTTGCGATTGCAGATGAGCAACGTCGGCAATGCAAGCGGCTTCGACCTCGAAGGAGCCGGGGCTTATCGCATCATCGCCGGGCGTGTAATCTCTACCTATCTTACGATCGACCTGTGATGCTGATGATAGTTACAGCCGAATCAATAGCGATATTGGCGAACAGGATGCCGCCCTACATATTTCCGGCGTAAACTCTTTTGTTGCATCCATCATGCCAAAGAGTGTGTGGATTCACAATCTGTCTTGGATGTGATTCAGGCTGCTTATGGACCGTTTGATTTTGACAGACGCGTAGCCCAGAGCACCTCTGCGCTCAGTCCGCTACGATCGCACCCGGCGAGCACTGCCGACTGCGCGCTCGCTGCGGCACATCCGCCGGCTGACGCAGAACCGACGCAGCGCCTCGAGATGCGGGTCGGCGGAGCGGCCCTCCCGCGCAAACGGTCGCCGGACCATCCCCGATCGCTAGTATAACGACCTGCAGTTCGATCTGCGTGAGGATCGTGCCGGCAACGACAAATGGCTCGGTCACCGGTGCGGCGGTTATCGGATGGTGGTACACGAAGCGTCAGGCCGTCACCGAGGCCAACGGGACGGCCGCCGGCTTCGCGTCTTTGTCGTCACCCGGCGTAATGCGATACCAAAGTGCATAGAGCGCGGGCAGGAACACGAGCGTCAGCACCGTGCCGCCTAGCGTGCCGCCGATCAGTGTCACCGCCATCGAGCCCCAGAACACCGAATCGATGAGCGGCACGAACGCCAGTACCGCCGCCAGTGCGGTCAAGATGACGGGCCGCGACCGCTGCACCGTCGCCTCGACCACCGCGTCATACGGGGTCATGCCCGACTTTTCATTGTCGTGGATCTGACCGATCAGGATCAGCGTGTTGCGCATCAGGATACCCGCGAGCGAGATCAGGCCGAGGATAGCATTGAAGCCGAACGGCTGGCCGGTGACGAGCAGCGTCGGCACCACCCCGATCACCCCCAGCGGCGCAGTCAGCAGCACGATCGCCATCGCCGACAAGCTGCGGACCTGCAGAATGATGACGATCATCATCAGCACGATCATGATCGGGAAGATGGGTGCCAGGGCTTCGTTCGCCTTGCCGGCTTCCTCGATCGAACCGGCCATGTCGATCCGGTAGCCGCTCGGCAGTTCCTTGATGATCGGTTGCAGCTTTTCCAGCATCGCGGTCGATACGTCGGGCGGTTGCAGTCCGTCGGCGATGTCGCCGCGCACGGTGATCGTCGGCACGCGGTCGCGCCGCTGAAGGATCGGGTCCTCCATCCGCACTTCCAGCTTGCCGACCTGGCTCACCGGAACACGCTGCCCGCCCGCGCCGACCAGCGTGAAGTCGGCGACCCGTGCCGGATCGAGCCGGTCGCCGCCCGCCGACCGGGCGACGACGTCGACGGTGCGGATGTCCTCGCGCGCCTGGCTGACGGTGACGCCGCTTAGGAAGAACTGCATCTGCTCAGCGACGTCGCCCGACGTCAGCCCCAGCGCGCGCAGACGATCCTGATCGAGCACGAGCCGCAACGCAGGTGTCCGCTGGCCCCAGTCGAGATTGACGGTTCGCATCATCGGATCGTCCTGCATCACCTGCTGCACCCGCTCCGCGATGCCGCGGACCCGTGCCAGGTCGGGGCCGTTCACGCGGAACGCGACCGGAAATGGCGACGGCGGCCCGAAGACCAACTGGGTCGCGCGAACCCGTGCCGTGGGGGCAAGGCCGTTCGCCGCCGCCGCGCGGAGCTTCGCCTTCAGCGCGTTGCGGTCCTCCTCCGCATCGGTGCGCACGATGATCTTGGCGAACGAGGGATCGGGCAGCTCGGACGACAGCGACATGAAGAAGCGCGGTGCCCCCTGGCCGATATAGGTCGTTACGATCTTCGCCTCGGCCTGTCTGCGCAGCCAGGTTTCGACTTCCCGCGTCGCTTTTTCGGTTGCACCGATGGCGGTACCCTTGGGCATATAGACCTCGACCAGCAGCTCGGGCCGGTCGGATGTTGGGAAGAACTGCTTCTTGACCAGTCCCATGCCCACTCCCGCGATCAGGAACGCGCCGAGCGTCGCCAGCGCGACCAGCTTCTTGCGACGCACCGCCCAACCGATCAGACGGCGGACCTTCTGATAGCGCGGCGTCTGGTAGATTGCGGCATGTCCTCCTTCCACCGGTTTGATGTCGGGCAGCAGCTTCACGCCCATGTACGGCGTGAAGATCACCGCCACGAACCACGATGCGATCAGCGCGAAGCCGACGACCCAGAAGATGTTGCCGGCATATTCGCCCGCGCTCGATTGCGCGAAACCGACCGGCATCAACCCGATGACGGTGACGAGCGTCCCTGCGAGCATCGGTGCGGCGGTATGGCTCCACGCATAGGCCGATGCGCGGATACGGTCATAGCCTTCCTCCATCTTCACGACCATCATCTCGATCGCGATGATCGCATCGTCGACCAGCAGCCCGAGCGCCAAGATGAGCGCACCCAGCGTGATGCGATCGAGCACGCGCCCGGTCGCCCACATGACGACGAGGACGATCGCCAGCGTCAGCGGCACGGCGGCGGCGACGACGATGCCGACCCGCCAGCCAAGGCTGACAAGACTTACGATCATCACGATCGCCAGCGCCTCGAGGAAGGTCTTCATGAACTGGTTGACCGCCGCCTTGATATTCACGGCCTGATCGGTGACCGGCGTGAACGTCATGCCGAGCGGAAGCTCCGCCTGTACCTGCGCGATCTCCGCGCCCAGCGCCTTGCCGAGATCGAGACCATTCCAGCCCTGCCGCATGACGACGCTCAGCAGCAGCGCCGGCTCGCCTTCGCTGCGGACCAGAAAGGCGGCCGGGTCCTCATAGCCACGCCGGACGGTCGCGATCTCCGACAGGCGCAGCGTCGCCCCGTTGACGACGATCGGCAGGTCGCGGATCTTCGCGAGATCGTCGAACGCACCGTCGAGGCGCACGAGAATCTGCGGCCCCTTGGCGTCGATCGAGCCAGCGGGGGTGATGAGGTTTTGCCGTCCCAGCGCATCGAAGATTGCGCGTGGCGATACGCCGAGGGTCGCGAGGCGATTTTGCGAGAACTCGACGAAGATTCGTTCCGGGCGTTCGCCGACGATCTTGATCTTGTTGACGCCCGGCACATGCAGCAGCCGCTGGCGTAGCGCTTCGGCCTCGCGCGCCAGGTCGCGTTGCGGCGCGCCCTTCGCCTTCAGCGCATAGAGGGCGAAGGTGACGTCGCCATATTCGTCGTCGACGAACGGACCGGCGACACCACGCGGCAGCTTCAGCGCCTCGTCCGACATCTTCTTGCGCGCCTGGTAGAACTCGTTCAGTACGTCGGCGGGCGGCGTCGTGTCCTTGAGTGTCACGGTCGTGAACGCGAGGCCGGGTCGGGTGAACGTCTCGCTGCGATCATACCAGCGCAGCTCCTGCAATCGCTTCTCCAGCGGTTCGGCGACCTGGTCCTGAATCTCCTGCGCGGTCGCGCCGGGCCATGCCGTCACGACGGTCATGACCTTGATCGTGAAGCTCGGATCCTCCGCGCGACCCAGCTTCAGGAAGGCGATCGTGCCTGCCATGATGATGGCCATCAGGAAGAAGAGGGTGACGGAGCGTTCGCGTACCGCGAGCGCCGAGAGGTTGAAGCGGCCGGGAGCCGTGTCGGGCGCGCCGCTCACTTGGTCGCCACCCGGACCGGCTGGCCCTGATGCAGAAGATGCGCGCCCATTGCGACGATCCGGTCGCCCGGGGCCAAGCCGCCGCCGATGCTCGCCGTCTCCTCGCCCAGCCCAGTGATCCGCACCGGACGCCATGCGACCGTAACCGGCTTGCCCGGTCGCAGCACCCACACGCCCGGCCCCTTGCCCGCATCATGGATCGCCGCCAGCGGCACTTCGACATTCACCTGCGCGTCGCCGCCCGGTGCCGTACCGGCAAAGGCAATCGTCACGGTCGATCCGAACGGGGCCTGTGCCGCCGCTCCGCCCAGCACATAGCGCGCCTCGAAGGTTCGCGTCGCCGGATCCGCCGCGTCGGAGAGCTGGCGGAGCGTGGCCCCGCCGGCCGCGCCGCCATAGGTCCGCGCCTGTGCGCTCGACCCGATCGACGGGCGGACGGTTTCGGGGAGTTGGACCGATGCCTCGCGCGGGCCGGATCGCGCGATACGGACGACGACCTGTCCGGCACCGACGACCTGTCCCGGTTCGGCCAGCGTCTCGACGACCGTCCCGTCGGCGTCGGCGACAAGGACGCCGTACCCGCCTTCGTTGCGGGCCACCCGCGCCTGCGCCTGTGCGGCGGCAAGCTGCGCCCGCGCCGAATCGGCGGCAGCCTTCGCCTGATCGTAGGTCGATGCCGACACCGCGCCGGCCCCAACGAGATCGCGCAGCCGCGCTTCATCGGCGCCGGTCTGCCGCGCGCGGGCGCGGGCCGCCTCGACGGTCTCGTTCGAGGCCCGGGTCGCGAGCGCGAGGTCGGTCTGGTCGATGCGCATCAGAGGCTGTCCCCGGCGGACGACCTGACCGGCATTCACGAGCCGTTCGACCACCTTGCCGCCGACACGGAAGCCGAGGTCGCTCTGGACACGTGCGGCGACCACGCCGGTAAATTTGCGCGTGGCGTTGCTCGCGCTGGCCGGCTGCATCGCGCGAACCAGGGGTGGCAGGGTGCGGGGATCGGGCGTCGGGGTGCTGCAAGCGGCGAGCGCAACGGCAATGAATGGGACGGTACGGGCTGCTGACCGGGTCGACACGAATGGATCCTCCGAAGTTCGGAAGACACCTGTCGCCTTATGACCAATATGTCAAGCAGTCACACGTCATACTATGGCGCAAGGCTGCGAAGGATGAGGCTGCAAACCTCGAGCTGGGCATCGGGCAGCAGATCAAGATTACGTTCTAGGTGCAGGGGATCGACGAACGGCATCATCGCGTAGAAGATCGCACGGCACGTCTCATCCAGCGGCGTCTTGCGCTCGAACTCCCCGCTTTCCCGGCCGGCCCGGACGATTTCCACGATCATCGCCCGCAGGCTTTCGCAGTATGCAATCGCGGATGCCCAGTGCTCCGCCGCCGAATGCGCAGCGATGTCGTAAATCTTGCGATCCTGAAAGAACAGGTCGACGCTGAGGGTAGTCAGGCTCTTGAACATACGGCGAAAGCGATCGGTCTCGCTGCCGCCCGCATCGATCGCGGACCGGGTTTCGGCCACGATCCGATCGAGCCGCGAACTGCAGATAGCCTCACCGATCGCCTGTTTGGAATCGAAGAAGCGGTAAATGTACGCTTTCGAAAATCCGATCTCACGCGCGAGGTCCGCTACGGTCGTCTTTGCATAGCCATAACGGGCGAAGCACTCGTTGGCGGCTTCAACGATCTGGTCCCGTACGGCATGTTCGGCAGGACCGCGAATGGCGGTCGGCAGGGGGGCGGTGTCGGTCATCGCCCTCTTATAATCATGACCGTGTGACTTGACAAATAGTGACCATAAATATCATTAGTCACTAATCGCAATGGTTGGGATGTTGATATGCCTCGGTTGAGGATGGCCGCACTGGCGGTGTCGCTGATCGTAATGACCGCCGGATGTGCGATTGGCCCGCGCCATGTCGTGCCCGTTTCGGACGCGCCCGCCGCCTTCGTGTCGGCCGCCGCCGTCGATGCCCGCGCCGGCGGAGCACCCGCTGCCGATCTGGTCGACTGGTGGCGCTCGTTCGACGACCCGATCCTGACGAACCTCGTCGAGCGTGCGATCGCCCAGAATCTCGACCTGCAACAGGCCGCGGCGCGCGTGACACAGGCGCGCGCCGCGCTGAAGGGCGCGAACGCCGCGCTGCTTCCCTCCGGGCAAGTGACGGGCCAGGGCGGCGGGGCCTATCAGTCGCTCGAAACCCCGATCGGCCGCATAGGCAGCGCCTTTCCCCAGTTCGAACGTTCGACCGAGCTGTACCAGGCCGATCTGGGGGCAAGCTGGGAACTCGACGTCTTCGGCGGTCGCGATGCGGCGCGCGACGCGGCGCGCGCCGACTGGCAGGCGTCGGCGGCGGGGGCGACCGCCGCACGGCTGGCGGTCGTGGCGCAGACCGCCGATACCTATATCGCCATCCGCGCGTTGCAGGCCCGGCTGGGAATCGCCCGGTCGCAGGTCGAGACGCAGGCACGCCTGACCGACCTGATCGCGCTGCAATTCCGCAAGGGCATCGCCGCCGAACTGCAACTGCGGCAGGCGGAGGGCGCGTTGCAGCAGGTGCGCGCGTCGGTGCCGGCGTTGCAGAACGAACTCGACAAGGCGATGAACGCACTCGACGTCCTCATCGGCGTCCAGCCCGGCACGACCCGCGACGCACTGGCGACGGTGGCGCCGATTCCCGCACCGCCCGCGATCGACACCGCGGGCGGCCCCGCCGGATTGCTGCGCCGCCGCCCCGACATCATCGCCGCCGAACGCACGCTCGCCGCCAGCAATGCGCGGATCGGCGCGGCCATGTCCGAATATTACCCCAAATTCTCGCTCAGTGGCCTGCTCGGCACCGCGACGACGGCGGCCGGCGGCTTGCTCGGTGGCAACTCGATACAGGCCAGCGGCTTCCTCGGCCTGCGCTGGCGGCTGTTCGATTTCGGCCGCGTCGATGCGGAGATCAAGACGGCGAAGGGCCGCAACGCCGAGGCGCTGGCCGCCTATCGTCAGACGGTGCTGCGCGCATCGCAGGATGTGGAGGACGCCTTCTCGACGCTGGTCCAGCAGGAGGCGCGCGCCGCCGCGTTGACGCAGGGCGAGGTCTCGCTTGCCCGTGCGCAACGTTCGTCGGTCGCGGCCTATAAGGGCGGCATGGTCAGCCTGATCGAGGTCCTCGACGCCGACCGTCGCCTGCTCGAAACCCGTGATGGCGCGATCGAGGCACGCGCCGCGGCAAGCCGCGGCGCGGTGGCCTCGTTCCGCGCGCTCGGCGGTGGCTGGGCACCGGCGACCCCCACCGGGACGATGCCGCCCGTTGGCTGAAGCGCCGCCACCCGATAACTTCCCACGCTTCCTGCGGTCGGGCAGCCTTCGCTTACGACGAGGCATTCGTCTCCAACCGGTCACGATAGGCGATTTCGAACTGCCGGATCGGCATGCCGTGCAGTTCAGGTTGCGGGCGTTCGCCGCACTAACGATTCGGTCCGGTTTATACTGTTTGTCTCGCCGCCAATCGCGCCGCAACTTCGAGGCAATGGAACAGCGGATCGTCCATGCCTACGGCTGCGAGCAAGTTCATATTCTCTACGGGTTCGATGCCCAGATGACGCGCCAATTGTCTCTCAGCGCTTACGGCCAACCCGCACACGAGTACGGATGTGGATTGTAACTTGTGCCTGCGCTTCGATGCCAACGCGCGCGTGTCTGTTCTTGAAAAGCGAACCGCCAAGACAATCCAGAACTGGCTGGTTCGACCCAGTTGCAGACTTTAAGCGTTGGATTGCCGCGGCCGAGCTATGCCCGTTCATTCATCTCGATGATCGGACGATCGACGCGTCACAAATGGATCGGGCGCACCTGATGGCGCAGGCGGGCGGCCGGCTCTTTTCCGCTATGATCGGGACTGCTTCCATGGTTTTCTGCGTCGCATACGGGAGAGTGGTGCGATGCGTCGGATAGATTGGATGAGTGGACTGATCCTGGTTGCCGGCGTGGTGAGCAGCACGGTGGCGAGCGCACAGACCGTTCAGGCCGAGCCGCCGAACAGCGACATCCTCGTACAGGGACAGCGCGCGCGGCCGAGCCGTTGGCGTGAGGCAGAGACGCAGCACGTCATCGTGCTGAGCGATGGCCGCGAACAGGAGGTAACGCAGATCGCGCACAATCTGGAACGGCTATACTTCCTGCTCTCGGTGCTGCTCAACCGCACGTCGCAGACCGACAATACGATCAAGCTGCGCGTGACGCTGATCGGGGACACCGCAGAGTTCCAGGCGATGGATCTGCGCAATCTGCGCTGGCAGCAGGGACCTTTCAACAGCGCGTTCGATATCCGCCGTTACTACGATCCGCGACAGGATGGCGCGGTGCTCGCGACGACCCGGATCGAGCAGCGCGTCGTCCTGCAACGCGGCGTTGCGGTCGTTGATGCCTTGCAGGGTGTCCAGATCGGCGGCCTTAACGATCCGGGATCCCCGCCAGGCACGACCGGCACCGGGGCAGTCGCCGGACAGGCGGGGCTATTCGGCCTCCAGAGCAGCGCCGACCTGATCCGCCCCGTCAACGAGGAATCCGTTCCACTTACCGCAGAAGGCATGATCTATGCGGGTTTCGCGCAGCACTATCTGACAACCTTCTTTCCCGTCGCCTATCCACGTTGGTACCTCGACGGCTTCGGCCAGCTGTTTTCGACGCTGGTAGTGCGCGGCGATACGATGATGGAATATGGCCGCGCACCGGAGGGTACGACGGCGGTGCTGCATCGGTTCGGCAATTTCCGCCTCGCCGACGTGCTGAGCGGAGCCTATCTGACGCAATCGCCCGACAAAACGCGCTGGACCCCCGTCCATGCGTGGATGTTGACGCACTTCCTGTTCTTTTCGCCGACCCGTAGCGGCCAGTTTCGCAGTTATCTCAAGGCGATCGCCAGCGGCACGCCCGCACCCGACGCAGCGGCGGTGTTCGGCGACCCCGACGCGCTCGCGAAAGAACTGCGCGCCTATTTCTTCGCGAAGAAGCCGTTCGAGCGGATGACCTATCCGGCAGAACGCGCCGAAGTGCCGATCGTCCGGCGGCTGTCGCTGGGCGAGGCCGCATTCGTGAAGGGGCGGCTGGAACTGGGATCGCGGATCGAAGTCGGGGGACCGCAACGCGATGCGTGGCTGCAACGGCTGCGTGGGCAGGCGGCGAAGTTTCCGAGCGACGAAGGCGCACAGGTTCTGCTCGCGGAGGCGGAGTGCCGCAGCGACCACGCGGCGGAATGTCGGGCCGCGGCGGATCGTGCGCTGGCATTGTCGCCGACCGGCAGCGCCGCCTTGACGTGGCGCGGCGTCGGAATGACGCAGGCCGCAACCTCCCTCACGGGAGATGCTCGCACCGCGATGCTGCGTCAGGCACGTGCCATGATTGCCAAGGCAAATCGCATCGACACCGAAGCGCCCGCGCCACTGATCGCCTATTATCGCAGCTTTGCAGACGCGGGCGATACGGTACCGGCAATCGCCGTCGACGGGCTGACCAAGGCGCTGATCGCGGTCCCTAATGCGCCCGCGACCCGGCTGGCGCTCGGCACGGAGCTTGCCTCGCGCGGCGTGGCGTCGGTGGCCCGCGGCACGCTGATGCCGGTCGCGCAAGGGGGCTATGATTCCCCGGAGCGGGCGAAGGCGCAGGCAGTGCTGGAGGGATTGCCGGGCCGGTAAAGATCATCCTGTCGATCAAGGCCACTGCCCTTCCGCGATACCGCGCCACCTCACGTCACGTTTGACCGGCACGATGTCGTATCGTTCGTTTCAACGGGCCTCGTTGATGTCGCGCTCGACCGTGCGATACGGGGCTGCTCACGATCGGTCGCGCAGCTTTACGAACGCCCTTCCCGAAGGCAGTCCTCTGTTCAGCTGCAATGCGCCCAGTAAGGCGATTGGTTCGGCAGGTCGGTTGCGCCAGCAAGAAGATCGAAATCGCGACCTGCACCGACCCTCAACGATACCGGTATAGCCGCAGGCGGTAGGCTTTCCGGTCCGCAGCATCGGTCGAGAACAGGCGCAGGCCCTGTCCCTGCCCCGTTTCGTCTCCGTTCAGCCGGCGACCGGTGCGCGGGGCGCCGGCAACACCGAGAAACTGTTCGTCGATACTCTCGATTCCGGCGATCGGCGCGCCTGGGCGGTCGGTCGTGAAGGACAATTGCATGTCGCCCGCACCGACTACCGTGAACTCGTCAGGTCCGGTCTGAATGAACATCGCCGCTACCCGGCTGAGCGGATCGAGCTTGCCGTCGGGACCGGTCGCGCGCTGCACGTCGACGATATAATCGCCGATCCGCCCGCGACCCGATCGCTGGGCGCCGCCTTCGAGGATGACGGTCGAGACCGTCCCCTTCGCCTGAGCGTCGAGGATGCGCGGGGCGAGCGGAGCGAGCAGGCCGTAGAGATGCGCCATCGCCGGATCGCCTTCGCCCGCCGCCTGCAGCCCGATGCTCGCGTCACCCTGAAGCACCACGCCCTCGCCGTCGATGCCGAAGGGGGAAAAGCCGATCGCCCCGAGCGACCCATAGCTGTAGAGCGCGTTCGCTGCACCCGAAGGACCGCCGCGCGCCTCCGGCACCAGCAGCGGATTGTCCGGCCGCGCATATTGCGACGCCCAGTTCACATAGTCCTCGAAATAGATGTCGGGAGCGAGGAAATCGAGCGAGGGCGCCCCCGCCTTGTAGATGTCGATCGCGAAGGGCAGCGGACCGCCGGAATTATACTGGCCCGGCTGGTAGTTCGGCCGGATCAGCGCTGCGTTGGTGAACATCGGCAGCGCGTATTCGGCCTTTCCGGCCGCAGTGACCTTCTCGATAAAGGTCGCATAGTGCCAGGCCATGAACAGCGATTCCGTCGTGCCGGTGTCGCCGAAGACTTCGCGCCACGTCCCCGCCCCCCGGCCGCCGGCCCGCTCCCAGGCGGTGCGCAGTTCGGGGTGAATGCGTGTCCGCTTCGCGGCGAGCCGTTCCATCAGCACCGCCGGGACAGGGCCGGCGAACGCCGCCTCGGCGGCGGGCGAATGATCGCGTGACTGCAGAATGACCCCGACTTCGTTCTCGACCTGTACGGAGATCACCGTCTGCTGCGCACCGTCCGTGGCCTTCAGATAGCGCATCAGCCGGGCAAATGCCCGTGCATCCGCATCGCGCGCCGCGTCGGAAAAGGCCGACAGCCGCTCGGTGCCGCGCCCATCGGCGGTCAGCACGCGTGCGAAACGGGTCTGGTCCTGCTTCACCCAGGCAGGGACGTAGCTGGAGTACGTGTTCTTCCAGGCGCCGAACCAGAGCAGCACGACCTTCAAGTCGTGCGCGCGGGCGCCGCGCAACAGCCCGTCGAGCAGCGTGAAATCGAACTGCCCCTCGACGGGCTCGATCGTCTCCCATGCGATGGGCACCAGCACCGTGTTGAGATTCATCGCTTTCAGCTTCGGCCAGATCGGCGCCATGTACGCGAGGTCGCTGCTGCTCGAATTATGGATCTCCCCGCCCAGGATGAGGAACGGCTTGCCCTGAACCATGAGCTGTGTGGCTTTCCCGCGCTGTTCGAGGCGCGGCACCGCCGGATCGCGCGTCTGCGCGGCGGCGGCGACCGGCGAGAGGCAGGAGAGCAGCGCGGTTATCAAGAAAAGCAGGCGCATTGGCATTTCCGATCGCGAGAACATGGTCCCACCACCCCTTAAAGAAGTGGGCCGGTCGTCAAGACCGGCCCGAGTATGCCTTCGGGGAGGGAAGGAAAGCAGCTTCAGAAGCGGCCGCGAATACCGACCAGCAGCGTCCGGCCCGGGTTGTATTCGTTGAAGGTCGCGTTCGGGAACTGAAAGTAGCTCGACTGGGCTTCCTTGGTGATGTTGATGACGTTGACCACCAGGGTCGGCAGATAGTCGTTGCCGAGGATCTTGCCGAGGTCGACATTGCCCGAGAAATCGAGCTGGCCGTAGCTGCGCCCGAAGATCGCCGCATTGGTGATGCCGTTCTGGTTCAGCCCCGACTGCTGCGACCCTTCGTTATAGGTATAGGTCAGTCGTGCCGACAGGCCATTGCCTTCGTAATAGCCGGTCAGCGTATAGGTGGTGGGAGCGACGCCCAGCGCGATCGCCGGCGCGCCGGTGCCTTCGCCCTTCTGGTCGATCAGCGTCAGGTTGCCCTGCACGCCGAACCCTTCGACACCGATATAACGCGTCAGGAAATCGAGCGGCTGGGTGATCTGGAACTCCAGCCCGTTGACCTTCAGCTTGCCGTTGGCGTTCACCTGCTGCTGGATCTGGATCGGCACCGCTTCGGGGGCAATGCCCGACGGACGCGCCCGGTCGAGCAGCGCCTGTTGCTGCGCCTGGGTCAGCGAGGAGAAGGTGATTCCGAACGGCTCGAGCGTCGAGAACGGCACGGTGGTCACGCCGTTGATGGTGAAGCCGGTGATCGACTTGCGGAACGCCGCGAACGCGATGACGCCTTCGCCGCCGGTATAATATTCGAAGCCGAGGTCGATATTGTCCGAGATATACGGATTGAGCGCGTTGTTGCCGAGCGTGCCGACGTCCGCCGATGGCTGGATGAAGCTGGCACCGGGCAGCAGCTGGTTCGGATCGGGCCGTGTCATCGTCCGCGAGATCGAACCGCGCGCCACCGCCTTGCGCCCGAAGCTGTAGGCGATGCTCGCCGAGGGCAGAAAGTTGGAATAGAGCCTGTTCGTCTCGGTGAAGTTGATGATCGGGGCGTAGCACGACCCGTCGAGCGCGAAGGTCGGGCTGGTGCCCGGGCAGGTCACGCCGCCCCGCGTGTTGAGCGGATTGGGGATGGTCGTCCGACCGCCGACAATCTGTTCGGTGCGGACATAGCGCACGCCGCCGTTCAGCCGCAGCGTGTCCTCGTCGCCGATATCGAACACGCCGTTCATCTCGACGAAGGTGCCGGTCACCTTTTCGCGGATCAGGCCGCCGTTCGCACCGCTGCTGCCCGACCCCGTTTCAGTCGCGCCGGCCAGCAGTGCGTCATAGCCGGTCGCGGCCTTCACCTTGTTCCAGTCCACGGTGACATAGCCATTGTCGCCGGGCAGCAGGAACGACGGCACGGCGGCGGTCGGGATCAGCGAACCGCGATAGATCAGCGGCGCGCCGCCCAGCGTCGCCGCGGTGCCGTAGGCCGGATAGGTCGGATAGCCCGCCGGCGCGACCGTGCCGGGCAGGT
Source organism: Sphingomonas sp. Leaf32 (assembly GCF_001421765.1). GTDB lineage: Bacteria > Pseudomonadota > Alphaproteobacteria > Sphingomonadales > Sphingomonadaceae > Sphingomonas. The sequence continues at coordinate 77,984 of NZ_LMLA01000006.1, forward strand.
TCGCGCCGTCGCATATCGGCTGGCGGTTCGGGCCGGGCAGCACGACGCTGGGGTTGTTGCCGCAGATCGCGGCCTGCCACGGAATGGTGTTGTCGAACGGGGTGATCCGGCGTTTGGTGTCGTCATAAGCGCCGCCGACGCGGACGCTGAACTTCGCCTCGTCGCCGAACAACAGGCTGCCGCGCACGCCCTTCGTCTCGGTCGCGCGCTCCTCGCCGTTCAGGTTGACGCGACCGCCGCCGGCCCAGCCGAAGTTGCGCGGATCGTTCAGGTCGATGTTGGTGGTAATCGATGGGATGCCGCCGTCATTGTTGTAGGTGACGGTCGTGCCGCTGCTGGGCGGCGTGATGACTAGGAAGGTCGGGCTTTCGCGGCGGAAATTACTCTTGGTATAGTTCGCCTGGAAATCGCCCTTGATGAAGTCGTTGACGACGAACTCAACACCGGGGTTCACGCCCCAATAGTCCTGCGTGTCCTTGTAGGGACGATATTCGAGGAAGAACTGCGCGTTGGCATAGGTGCCACCGGTGACGGTGCAGCCGGCCGAGCAGCCAGTCTGATCGTAGGTGGAGTTGAGCGGGATCGCAGCGCCGTTGCGCACCGCCCAGTTCATCGCGGTCCGGGTGAACTCGGTATCGCGCTTTGCGTACATCCCGTCGACATAGAAGTGCAGCGCGTCGCTCGGCCGCCATTCGAGGCTGACGAGGCCGTTATAGCGGGTGCGTTCGCCGATTTCAGTGCGCGGCCGGCCAAGACGCGGCAGGATGCCGTTGTCGATCTGTTCGATCGTCGCGCCGGGATTGTTACGCAGCAGGAACGCCTGATCGATGACGGTCCCGGGAACAAGACCGTTGCCGGCATTGGCCGGCACCGTACCCGGAATGGTGAAATTGCCGCCGCCGGTCGCGTTGCGGGTCGCGCTGCTGCTCTGCGCCGCGGTCAGGTTCGGGTTGGTCCAGCCGACCGTCTCGAACCCGTCGACGCGGAACTGGTTCTTGACCGCCGCACCGCCGACCAAGATGCCGAAGTCGCCGAAAGTCGCGCTGGCGAGCACATGGCCGCGATAGCCCCATTTGTCGGCGGTGCTGACCTTCGACCCTTGCAGGCCATAGCTGACATACGGCTTGGGATTGTCGAAGGGCCGGGCCGAACGCAGGTTGACGGTGCCGGCGGCGCCACCCTCGATCTGGCTGGCGGTCGGCGACTTGCTGACCGTCAGCTGGGTGAACAATTCGGTCGGGATCAGATCGAGATCGACCTCACGGTTCGTGCTCTGCGCATCGAAGCGGACCGAGGCGATCGCAACCGGTGCGCCGTTGAGCAGCACGCGCGTGAAGTTGGTGCCGAGGCCGCGGATCGCGACGTTGGCGCCTTCGCCGGTGACCTCGCGGCTGATCGTCACGCCGGGAATGCGGTTGACCGATTCGGCGATGTTGGTGTCGGGGAACTTGCCGATATCCTCGGCGAAGATCGTGTCGGTGAAGCCGATCGAGTTGCGCTTGGCATTCGTCTGGCTGGTCAGCGACGCGCGATAGCCGGTGACGACGATGTCTTCGTTGCCGGCGGCAGAGGCATCGGCGGGTTCCTGCCCGGACCCGTCCGTCCCGGTCGGCGCGGTGTTGCCTGCACCGTCCTGCGTTGGGACCGTCTGCCCCTGGCCTTGCGAGGATGCGGTGGGCGCGGCCGTACCGGTCTGGGCCATTGCGGGCGACGCGGCGGTCGCGATCAGCAGGAAAGCGGTCGATGCGCGGAGTTCGCGCAGGAAGACGTCGCGAGACATACCCTTTTTCATCTCCTATGCCGGCTCACTCCCGGAGCCGTGCCTTGATGAATTATGGTAGCGGTAACGTATTTGCTGTCAACAAATTTGTCTGGCTAATTTGTCAGGCCAATTTGGCGAGCATCCGCCCACGCAGTTCGGAGCTTCGCTGGCGCACAGCGGCGAGTTCGTCGCTTTCGGTTTTGGCCAGAAGATGATCGATGACAGCGTCAAGATGATCCCGCATCGCCTGTCGGGCATGATCCGGGTCTCTTGCGCGCAGGGCGTCGAACACGGTGCGATGCTCCGTCAGGCGCAACAACTCGTCGCCACCACGTGCCCGCAGGTGGATTGTGCGTGCCAGCGGACAGCGGTCGCGCATGTTCCACAGATCGGTGACGACGCTCACCATCGCGGCGTTGCCGGTCGCCTTGGCGATGCAGAGATGAAAATCCCGATCCGCCCGTTCGATGGCTGCGACGTCCTCTTGCGTCATCACCTCCAACAATGCCGCAAGCTCGGCGAGTTCCTCGGCCGTGATCCGTTGCGCCGCCAGCGCTGCCACCTCCGCCTCGATGCTCCGCCGCGCCTCGAGTAACTCGAATGCGCCGATATCTAGCGTGGCGCCCCGGCCCTTCAATGCCGATGGCGCAACGACGTAGATACCCGAACCCTTCCGGATCTCGACGACACCCATGATTTCGAGTGCGACCATCGCCTCGCGTACGGTGGCCCTGCTTACTGCAAGACTCTCGGCCAGATCGCGCTCGGTTGGCAGGCGAGCACCGATAGGAAAGGTGCCGGCATTCATTTGCGCCACAGCGAAGTCGATCACGCGCCGATAGAGTTTTTCAGGCTGGGCCATGTTTTTCCCTCTTGTGAACGAGCGACTAGCACGACGGGGGACAAGCGCTAATCCAATTTCGGTTCGATCGATCGGTTCGGACTGATACTTGCCGGCTTTCGAGAAACCTCGGGGCCGATCAGGAGTACGCGGAACTGCCTACGAACTCCATTCGATAACGGGCTTAGTGATCTGCCCCTTTTAGGCATCGTGGACAAAGGATATCCCTCAAACACGCCCGTCGTCGCTTAGCGACGGTAGCGGCGGAACATACCATTCCACTTCCCATATGCTATCTGGTCTTTGCACGCGGTTGCGTTATTGCTTCGCGTGCTGCGCTCCGGTGCTGGTTGATCGATGAATCGGGTTGCTAGGCGACATTGGTGAGGGGCACCTCTTCCGCCAAAGCGGCGTGCCACCAGCGCTGGCACGGTTCTATTTATTACAGATCTCAATGGCCTGGGACCTATGAAGGCGCCTTTAGGCCCGCCAAACGCTGATCCATCCTCGGCATCGTCCAGCATCACTAAACCTGCAGGCGGCCCCACTGATCGTCGCGTGTTAAATTTGGCGCGATTGTCTCCGCATCCCGGTTCTCGTAGTCGCGATAAGCTGCGCGCGCGATGCGCACCACCACCCCTCGCTTGGAAAGATCGACAATGGCTGTGGCCCCCGACGAACGCTCGGCCGTCCTGACGCGAACGCGTACCCTGAAGATGGCGCGGTCGGTCCACGCCTACGTCCGCGGTAACACAGCACAGTTCTACGAATGGCTTGAAGCATCCCCGATCGCCGCGAGCATTCCGGCTGGACCGGCGGTATGGATTTGTGGCGATTGCCACCTTGGGAATCTCGGGCCGGTGGCCGATGCCGATCACCGTGTCGATATCCAGATCCGCGATCTGGATCAGACCGTGATCGCCAATCCCGCCTACGACCTGATCCGGTTGGGCCTGTCGCTGGAAACCGCGGCGCGCAGTTCGGATCTGCCGGGCGTCACGACCGCAAAGATGGTCGAGGCGATGATCGATGGATATCTCCGGGCATTGACTCCAAGCGTAGAGGACGACCCGCGCGAACCCGATGTCGTACGGTCGGTCCGGCGCAAGGCAATCGGCCGGCGGTGGCGGCACCTCGCCAAGGATCGACTGGAAGATGTCGAACCGAGCATCCCCCACAACAAGCGTTTCTGGAAGCTCGATCGCGCCGAGAGGGACGCCATCGTCGCACTGTTCGCCGACGAGATGGTCCGCGCTCGGAGCCTTGAACTGGCTGGCGTGGCAGGCAAGGGACGGCTTCGCGTCATCGACGCCGCATATTGGCGAAAAGGGTGCAGCTCGCTCGGACGCCTTCGCTTCGCTGTCCTCATCGGCGTTTCGGACGGAAAGGCGAAGGAGGAACGCTTGGCGCTGGTCGACATCAAGGAGGCGGTTCCTTCTGTCGTACCGACCACTCAGAAAGGAGCCATGCCGCAGGACCCCGCCGAGCGGGTGCTCGCGGGCGCCAAGGCCCTGTCGCCCAACCTCGGGCATCGGATGATCGCGGCAAGGCTTTTGGACAGGCCCGTCATCCTGCGCGAACTGGCACCGCAGGATCTGAAGATCGAGGTCGATCAATTCAGCCGCAAGGAAGCGATCGCCGCTGCTTCTTATCTGTCGTTCGTCGTCGGCGAGGCGCACGCCCGGCAATTGAGCGACAGCACCAGATTGGCATGGCGCGACACGCTGGCCGCGCGTGATGGCGACCTCGATGCCCCGTCGTGGCTATGGCAATCCATCGTCGCCATGGCGGGAGCGCACGAGGTCGGATATCTCGAACATAGCCGCCGCTTCGCTCTGAACGGATAACATTCCTGTTGAGCAAAAGCGGGGGTGAGTGGTCACTACACAGAGCGGTGATTACCCTATGTGCGGACATGCGCGGCGTGTTGTCGGCTACTTTTCCGCCGTTCGATACCGCAGCACGTCCAGCATTAGCCTGAACGCGGTGGAAGGCTGTCGGCGGCTAGGATAATAGAGATAGTAGCCGTCGAACGGCTCACACCAGTCGTCCAATACCCGGACAAGCGAGCCATCCGCGAAGTGACGGGTCACATGGCCTTCGATCGTGAACGCGATACCACGTCCAGCCAGCGCCGCCGCGATGATCAGGTCAGGATCGTTGAAGACGAGTTGACCTTCTGTCTTGACCTTCAATTCCTTGCCGTCGCGTTCGAACTCCCACGCATATAATCCGCCCGACGTAGCCATGCGCAGGCCGATGCAATTGTGATTGGCGAGATCGTACGGGGTATGCGGTGTCCCGTGCTGTTTCAAATAGCTTGGTGCAGCGAACGCGGCCATGCGTAGCCTCGGACTGATCGGCATCGCGATCATATCCTGCTCCAGTCGCTCGCCCAACCGCACACCGGCGTCATACTTGCCACTCACGATGTCGACGAGACCGCTATCGATGCTGATCTCGACATTGATGTCGGGATTTTCGGCAGTTAGTCGATCGATGACCGGCCATAGCGCTGCTCGCGCCGCATGTGCGCTGGAGGTAATTCGGACGGTTCCAGCAGGTCGTTCGCGCAGTTCGGTCAGCGACGCGAGCTTGTCGTCAATCTCATTGAAGGCAGGCCGCAATGTTTCGATCAGCCGTTCGCCGGCCTCGGTGGGCGCGACACTTCTTGTGGTCCGCGTCAACAGCCGCAGACCCAGTTTCGCCTCCAGGCGGCGCATCGTGTGACTGAGCGCCGACTGTGAAATGCCGAGTTTTGCCGCCGCCCTGGTAAAGCTGCGCTCTTCCGCGACAGCTAGGCTCAGGACTCATTGATTGAGCCAGAAGATGAAGGTGGCGGCGAATGCGATGGCGGACAGGAAGGTGTGTGCGCATCGATCGTATCGGGTGTGAA